>JBLWUN010000003.1:0-567294 GCA_048268905.1 Maricaulaceae bacterium
AGAGAAGCTACGCTTCGCTATCCGTGAAGGTGGCCGCACCGTCGGAGCCGGCGTCGTCTCGAAAATTATTGAGTAGGTATTGCAACATAGCGGGTTGTTTCCATATATAATGGACCCAGCCCGCAGCCTGAACGGCTTTAGGGGTGTAGCTCAGTTGGTAGAGCATCGGTCTCCAAAACCGAGGGTCGTGGGTTCGAGTCCCTCCGCCCCTGCCACGTAAGGCTCAAGCAATAATCAACGCGGGAGAGATGAAAATCTCGTCCGCGTTTTGGAGTTTAAAGAGAATGGCTGATCCCAAAACGGCTTCCGGGCCCGCAAAAAAAGACAAAGTTGGTCTGATCAAGTATCTAGGCCAGGTTCGTCAAGAGGGCCGTAAGGTTGTTTGGCCGACGTCACGTGAAGTTGTGACGACGACCATCCTCGTTTTGATCATGGTGCTTGTTACGGGCGCGTTCTTTTTCCTCGTAGACTGGATTGTCGGGATGGCTACTCAGTTCGCACTGAGCTTTGGAGGCAAAAATTAATGGCGGCCAAATGGTATATCGTTCAGGCGTACTCAAACTTTGAGAAACGCGTCAAAGAGAGCCTCGAGCGCGAAGCTGCTGAAAAAGGCCTCTCGCACCTGTTTGAAGAAATTCTCGTCCCAACAGAACATGTTGTCGAAGTCCGTAAAGGCCGCAAAGTCGAAAGCGAACGCAAATTCTTTCCAGGATACGTCCTTGTGAAAATGGATTTGACAGACGCGGCTTATCACCTTGTGAAAGACACACCAAAAGTTACCGGGTTTCTTGGCTCTGCCACGAGACCTATGCCTGTTTCGGAAGCGGAAGTGGCGCGCATCGTCGGCAAGATTGCCGAGGGCGCAGACAGTCCGCGGTCAATGATCACATTTGAGATCGGCGAAACTATCAAGGTCATCGATGGCCACTTCCAGTCCTTTAATGGAACGGTCGAGAGCGTCGATGCTGAACAAGAGCGCCTTAAAGTGCTCATCAATATTTTCGGCCGGGGAACACCGGTTGAACTTGAATATACGCAGGTCGAAAAAACCTCTTAGCGTATAAACGTTTGTGGGAGGCACGGCGAGAAGTCCACGTCTTGCCCAACCACGAACACCACATCGGCTGCGCATGGGGCGCTGTCGAAACCCCACAAGAGCTTAGGCTCAAAAGGAGTGGAAAATGGCAAAGAAGATTCAGGGCTTTATCAAGCTCATGATCCCGGCGGGCGCTGCTAACCCGTCACCACCTCTCGGACCTGCATTGGGTCAGCGCGGTGTAAATATTATGGAATTTGCAAAAGCTTTTAACGCGAAAACAGAGAATTTGGAACGCAGCGTTCCAATCCCGACTGTGATCACCGTTTATGCAGACAAATCCTTTACGTTTGTAACGAAAACTCCCCCGGCCTCTTACTATCTCAAAAAAATGGCAGGTAAGAAATCCGGTTCGACCCATCCGGGCCGCGAAGTTGGCGGAACAGTCACGCTTGCGCAGTGCCGCGAGATTGCTGAACTTAAAATGGCTGACTTGAGCGCAAACGATCTGGATCAAGCCACAAAAATCATTGAAGGCTCCGCGCGTTCAATGGGTTATGAGGTTACGGAGTAGATCATGGCAAAATTAGGTAAAAGAGCACAAGCAGCTCGCGCAACATTTGATCGCAATGCAGACTACTCTATTCTGGACGCGGTTAAGATCGTAAAAAACAATGCAACAGCTAAGTTTGACGAAACCGTCGAGCTTGCCATCAATTTGGGTGTTGACCCGCGTCACGCCGACCAAATGGTTCGCGGCGTATGCAACCTTCCAAATGGAACAGGCCGCACGGTCCGCGTGGCTGTTTTCGCAAAAGATGCAAAAGCTGACGAGGCTCGCGCGGCGGGTGCTGACGTTGTTGGCGCGGAAGATCTTATGGAACAAATTCAAGCGGGCGACATGCCTTTTGAACGCGTTATCGCAACGCCTGACATGATGCCACTCGTAGGCCGTCTAGGTAAAGTCCTCGGCCCCAAAGGCATGATGCCAAACCCTAAAGTGGGAACGGTCACCATGGACGTTGCCAAAGCTGTTACAGATGCCAAAGGCGGCGCTGTTGAGTTTCGCGTTGAAAAAGCAGGTATCATCCACGCTGGCGTTGGTAAATCGAGCTTCTCAGAAGCTAAACTGACTGAAAACGTGAATGCTTTCTTGACCGCAATCCAGAAGGCCCGTCCTTCCGGTGCAAAAGGCGTTTTTGTTCGCCGCGTCACACTCAGTTCAACGATGGGCCCAGGTGTACGCATCGACTCAGCCGACATCGCTGGCTAAAAAGAATTTGGCCGGGATTTTCTCGGCCGGATCGCAGATGGTTCTGCCATCTGCGGACTGTCCAAGACTATTGGTGCCTGAATAGGGCTTAATTCTGCCAATACAGACAGAGTGAAAACTGATAACCCCGCAAGGGATGACAGTTCGAGCCCTGATGACCCGTAAGGGGGACAGCAAACCGTCTATCATTACCGCATGGTATTGATGGGCACTTGGAAGGCTTTCACATGGGGTGGAAGCCATAACAGGGAGACCGCAAATGGATCGTACTCAAAAAGCGGACATGGTCAAAATGCTGGAAGGCATTTTTGATGGTGCCGGATCCGTGGTTATGGCTGAATATTCAGGCATGACTGTTGCGGAAATGACGGAATTAAGAGCGCAACTTCGTGAGAAGGGTGCTGGATTCCGTGTTGTTCAAAACCGCCTTGCTAAAATCGCACTAAAAGGCAGACCTTTCGAGGCTGCTGGTAGCATGTTAACGGGACCCGTAGCTATTGCCTACGCCGACGACATGATTAGCGCGCCGAAAGTAACAGTGGATTTCGCCAAAGAGAGCAAAGCGTTCTCTATCATTGGCGGATTCATGGGCGAGGAAGTGTTTGATCCTGCTGGGATTGAAACACTCTCCAAACTGCCTTCGCGTGAGGAACTTATTGGAATGGCTGCGCAGCGTCTGCTCGGTCAAGCCTCTCAAGTGGCTCAGCGCCTTATGGCCCCTGGCTCAGCTTTGTCTGGCGCCATCAAGGTCATCGAGGAACGGGCAGCGGCTTAAACAACAATCATTCTCGCAAATTATCGAACTGATAAAAGGAAACTAAAATGGCTGATGTAGCTAAACTCGCTGAAGAGCTGATGGGTCTTACCATCCTCGAAGCAAAAGAACTAAACGACATCCTCGAAGCAAACGGCATTAAAGCCGCGGCAGCTGTTGCTGTTGCTGGCCCAGCTGCCGAAGCTGGCGCAGCTGCTGCTGAGCAGACTGAGTTTGACGTCATTCTCGCCTCTTTCGGCGGCAACAAAATTGCTGTCATTAAAGAAGTGCGCGCGATCACTGGTCTTGGCCTCAAAGAAGCTAAAGACCTCGTAGAAAGCGCTCCTAAAGCTGTTAAAGAAGCAGCTTCACAGGCAGAAGCAGACGACATTAAAGAGAAACTCGAAGCCGCAGGCGCGACTGTCGAGATTAAATAAGCTCTTTTAGCCTGGTGGCTCTGCCGCCAGGCTTCTCCCCTTTTTGGGGTCTTATGGACTTGTGGTACAAGCCCCCTGAACGAGACAGGTAAACTCGAACGAATTTATGACGGGCTGACGGCCACTGCAGGGCCGGGCAGTTTGAGAGAAGCGGAAAGGTGCCATTCATGTCGCTTTCATTCACGGGTAAAAAACGTATTCGTAGAAGTTTTGGTCGTATCCCAGAAGTTGTGCGTATGCCAAACTTGATCGAGGTGCAGAAAAGCTCCTACAACCAGTTTTTGCAAAAAGACATCGCGCATGAAGATCGCGGCGATCGCGGATTGAACGGAACGTTCAAATCCGTGTTCCCTGTTCGGGATTTTTCTGACCGTGCGGTTCTTGAGTATGTCTCATTTGAATTTGAACCCCCAAAATTTGACGAAGAAGAGTGTCAGCAGCGCGATATTACGTTCGCAGCGCCGCTCAAAGTCAAAATGCGTTTGGTTGTTTTCGATATCGACGAAGATACCGGTGCACGGTCTGTTAAAGACATTAAAGAACAAGACGTTTACATGGGCGACATCCCGCTCATGACGGATAAGGGTACGTTCATTGTCAACGGTACAGAGCGCGTTATCGTGTCTCAAATGCACCGTTCTCCGGGCGTATTTTTCGACCACGATAAAGGCAAAGGCCACTCATCCGGCAAATTCCTTTTCTCTGCGCGTATCATTCCTTACCGCGGTTCATGGCTCGATTTCGAATTTGACGCCAAAGACATTCTCTATGCCCGTATTGACCGCCGCCGGAAACTCCCAGCGACGACAGTGCTCTATGCGCTGGGTATGGATAAAGAAGATATCCTTGCTCATTACTATCAGAGCATCGTCTATAAACGCGACAAGAACAGCGGCGGCTGGACATTGCCGTTCAATCCGGAAGATTACCGCGGCGCGAAGTTGCTGTCAGACCTTATCGACGCTGATAGCGGCGAAGTTGTAGCACCTGAAGGACGCAAACTCACGAAGCGCGGCGCGAAGAAACTCGCTGAAGATGGACTGAAATCCGTTATGATTTCTGATGAAGCTTTGGCTGAGCGTTATGCCGCCGAAGATATCGTCAATGTCAGCACAGGCGAAATTTTCGCTGAAGCCGGCGACGAGCTCACAGCAGAAATTCTCGAAGAGATCGTCGAAGCGGGCATTAATGAGATCCCGGTCCTTAACATTGACCACATCAATGTTGGACCCTACATCCGTACAACGCTCGCCGCTGACAAAAACGACAGCCGCGAAGGCGCGCTTGTTGATATTTACCGCGTTATGCGCCCCGGCGAACCGCCAACACCTGAAGCAGCGGAAGACCTCTTCCAAAGCCTCTTCTTTGATCAAGAACGCTACGACCTCTCAGAGGTGGGCCGCGTAAAAATGAACATGCGTATGGATCTGGATGCAGAGCCTGAAATGCGCGTGCTTCGCAAAGAAGACTTGCTCGCTGTTGTCGATACGCTGGTTAAGCTTAAAGACGGCATTGGCCAGATTGACGATATTGACAACCTTGGAAACCGCCGTGTGCGTTCCGTAGGTGAATTGATGGAAAACCAATACCGGATCGGTCTTCTACGGATGGAACGCGCCATTAAAGAGCGCATGTCCTCTGTCGATATCGAAACAGTTATGCCGCACGACCTGATCAATGCCAAACCTGCTGCGGCGGTTGTGCGCGAATTCTTCGGATCGTCTCAGCTTTCACAGTTTATGGACCAAACCAACCCGCTTTCAGAGATTACGCATAAACGTCGTCTCTCAGCGCTTGGACCTGGCGGTCTGACACGTGAGCGTGCTGGCTTTGAGGTTCGCGACGTTCACCCGACTCACTATGGCCGTATCTGTCCGATTGAAACGCCAGAGGGTCCAAACATTGGTCTGATCAACTCGTTGGCAACCCATGCCCGCGTGAACAAGTATGGCTTTATCGAAAGCCCATACCGGAAAATCCTCAACGGCAAATTGAAAAGTGACGTGGTTTATCTGTCTGCAATGGAAGAAGCCCGTTACAAAATCGCTCAGGCGAACGCTGAAATTACAGAGGACGGCGAGCTTGCGAGCGATTTCATCACCTGCCGGGTCAACGGCGATGTGACGTTGGTTGCCAAAGAAGATGTTGATTTCATCGACGTTTCACCAAAACAGCTTGTTTCGGTTGCCGCAGCCCTCATTCCGTTCCTTGAGAACGACGATGCGAACCGCGCATTGATGGGCTCCAACATGATGCGTCAGGCCGTGCCTTTGCTAAAAGCGGAAGCTCCGCTTGTGGGTACAGGTATGGAATCCGTCGTGGCACTTGACTCAGGTGCGACCGTGGCTGCCAAACGTGACGGTATTGTCGAGCAAATGGATGCGAGACGTATTGTTATCCGCGCGACCAAAGAAACAGATCTCAAAAAATCCGGCGTCGATATTTATAACTTGCTTAAATTCCAGCGCTCTAACCAATCGACCTGTATCAATCAGCGTCCATTGGTTCGCGTCGGCGATGAAGTTAAAGCTGGCGATATTATCGCGGATGGTCCGTCCACTGATTTAGGTGAACTGGCCCTTGGCCGTAACGTGCTCGTCGCGTTTATGCCTTGGAACGGCTATAACTTTGAGGACTCGATCCTGATCTCAGAACGTATTGTGCGTGACGATGTTTACACGTCTGTTCACCTCGAAGAATTCTCCGTGATGGCTCGTGATACAAAGCTCGGACCTGAAGAGATTACGCGCGATATTCCAAATATTGGTGAAGAAACCCTCCGTAATCTTGATGAAGCGGGCATTGTGGCCGTTGGCGCCGAAGTTCACGCGGGTGATATCCTTGTCGGTAAAGTCACGCCAAAGGGCGAATCTCCAATGACGCCGGAAGAAAAGCTTCTTCGCGCCATCTTTGGTGAAAAAGCGTCTGACGTGCGTGATACATCGCTGAAACTTCCTCCGGGGGCATCAGGTACGGTTGTCGAGGTGCGCGTCTTTAACCGCCACGGCGTTGAGAAAGACGAGCGCGCGATGCAAATCGAACGCGAAGAGATCGAAAGCCTCGGTAAAGACCGTGATGACGAGCTCAAAATTCTCGAGCGGTCTATTTACGACACTGTAAAGAAAACACTTTTGGGCAAAACCGCTGTGTCTGGTCCCCGCGGTTTCCGCAAAGGCCCGATCACCGATGAAACGCTGGGCGAAGTGCCCCGTTCTGATTGGTGGCGCATTGGTCTGGACGACGAGCAAGCCATTGGCGAGCTTGAAGCCCTTAAAGAACAGTATGACAGCTCCAAAAAGCGTCTTGATGACCGCTTTGAAGACAAAGTTGACAAACTACAGCGCGGCGACGAACTCCCGCCTGGCGTTATGAAGATGGTTAAAGTCTTCGTCGCTGTGAAGCGCAAGTTGCAGCCTGGTGACAAAATGGCGGGTCGTCACGGTAACAAAGGGGTTATCTCTAAAATTAACCCCGTTGAAGACATGCCGTTCCTGCCAAATGGTAAGGCCGTTGATATTGTTCTGAACCCTCTGGGCGTTCCGTCCCGCATGAACGTGGGTCAGATTTTGGAAACCCATTTGGGTTGGGCCTGCGCCGGTATTGGCGAATTGATCAATACGGCTCTGGAAAACTATAAAGCTGAAGGCAATATGGAGCCCATCAAAGAGGCGCTTACAATTGCCTATGGCGAAGGTGCCGAGATGCCGCGGAAGAATTCCGAGCTTCTCGAACTTGCCGGTAACTTGGTCAATGGTGTTCCGATTGCAACGCCTGTGTTCGATGGCGCGCGCGAGCCCGATATTGTTGAGATGCTTGAAAAAGCCGGTTTGACCTCGTCTGGTCAGGTTACTTTGTATGATGGCCGTACAGGTGAGCAGTTTATCCGTCCGGTTACGGTTGGATATAAGTATCTGCTGAAGCTACACCACTTGGTCGACGACAAAATTCACGCCCGCTCTATTGGCCCCTACTCTCTTGTCACCCAGCAACCTCTGGGCGGTAAAGCACAGTTCGGTGGTCAGCGCTTCGGTGAGATGGAAGTCTGGGCGCTGGAAGCGTACGGCGCGGCCTACACGCTACAAGAAATGCTCACCGTCAAGTCTGATGACGTGGCGGGCCGGACGAAAGTCTATGAGTCGATTGTACGCGGTGATGATGCCTTTGAAGCCGGTATTCCAGAGAGCTTTAACGTTCTGATCAAAGAGATCAGATCACTGGGTCTCAATGTCGAGCTTACCAACGGGTAATCCTCCTGAGCAGGGCTTGACAGCCCTGCTAAACTGAACAAAATTTTTCACGACTCGGATGGACGCATCCGTTGTCAACTGAAAGGAAAACCCATGAACCAAGAGGTCATGAACATTTTCAACCCCGCGCAAGAAGGCCCGACCTTTGACCGCATCAAGATCTCGCTTGCCAGCCCGGAGAAAATCCATAGCTGGTCTTTTGGCGAGATTCGCAAGCCGGAAACCATAAACTACCGGACATTTAAGCCCGAGAAAGACGGTCTTTTCTGTGCGCGTATCTTTGGCCCGGTCAAAGATTACGAATGCCTCTGCGGTAAATATAAGCGCATGAAGTATAAAGGCGTCGTCTGCGAAAAATGCGGCGTTGAAGTTACCGTTACGCGCGTTCGCCGTGAGCGCATGGGCCACATCGAGCTCGCCTCACCTGTTGCGCACATCTGGTTCTTAAAGTCTCTTCCATCCCGCATTTCGACGATGCTGGATATGACGTTAAAAGAAGTTGAGCGCGTTCTCTACTTTGAAAGCTATGTGGTTACAGAGCCTGGTCTCACCTCTTTGGCAGAGCGTCAAATCCTGTCTGAAGAAGAATATCTCGATGCTCAAGCAGAGTTCGGTGAAGATAGCTTCACGGCCGGCATTGGCGCGGAAGCTGTTCGCGAAATGCTGATGAACCTTGATCTCGAAGCAGAGATTGAGCGTACACGTTTTGATATGGGCGAAACAGGCTCCGAGCTGAAACTGAAAAAGCTCTCCAAGCGTCTTAAACTTCTTGAAGCGTTTGTGTCCTCCGGCAACCGTCCGGAATGGATGGTTTTAACCGTTGTTCCTGTGATCCCGCCAGAACTTCGCCCGCTTGTTCCTCTGGACGGCGGCCGTTTCGCGACATCTGATCTGAACGATCTTTATCGCCGCGTGATCAACCGTAACAACCGCTTGAAGCGCTTGATCGAGCTTCGCGCACCGGACATCATCATCCGCAACGAAAAGCGGATGCTGCAAGAATCTGTCGACGCCCTGTTTGACAATGGCCGCCGTGGCCGCGTCATTACCGGCGCAAATAAGCGTCCTTTGAAATCCATGTCTGACATGCTCAAAGGTAAGCAAGGCCGGTTCCGTCAAAACCTTCTCGGTAAGCGCGTCGATTATTCTGGCCGTTCCGTTATCGTGGTTGGACCTGAGCTAAAGCTGCATGAGTGCGGTCTTCCAAAGAAAATGGCCCTCGAGCTCTTCAAGCCGTTCATCTATGCGCGTCTTGACGCCAAAGGTCTGTCCGGCACCGTTAAGCAATCCAAGAAGCTCGTTGAAAAAGAACGCCCCGAAGTTTGGGACATTCTTGATGAAGTCATTCGTGAACACCCTGTTCTTCTGAACCGGGCACCAACGCTTCACCGTTTGGGCATTCAAGCTTTCGAACCTAAATTGACCGAAGGTAAGGCGATCCGTCTTCACCCGCTCGTCTGCGCGGCGTTTAACGCTGACTTTGACGGTGACCAAATGGCGGTTCACGTGCCTTTGTCTATCGAAGCACAGCTTGAAGCGCGTGTCTTGATGATGTCCACCAACAACATCCTGTCACCTGCGAACGGCAAACCAATTATCGTTCCGTCCCAAGATATCATTCTGGGCCTGTATTACATGTCGCTTATGCGCGACGGTGAGACCGGCGAAGGCATGATGTTTGCGAATATGGCGGAAGTTGAAGCGGCTCTGGACAATAAGGTTGTGTCTTTGCACGCCAAAGTTAAAGGCCGTTTTGCTGTAAAACATGCGGACGGTTCTGTGACCTATGAAGTCGCGGAAACATCACCTGGCCGTCTGAAAATCGCGGAATATCTGCCTCAACATGCCATGATTGGCTTCGATAATGTCAACCGCGTTCTGACCAAGAAAGAAATCGGAAAGCTCATTGATATTGTTTACCGCCATGCAGGTCAAAAAGCGACGGTCATCTTCTGTGATAAGATCATGGGCCTTGGTTTCCGCGAAGCGGCGAAAGCAGGCATCTCCTTCGGTAAAGATGATATGATCATCCCGGCGGCTAAATACACATTGGTTAACGAAACCCAGCAGCTCGTCTCTGATTTCGAACAGCAATATGCAGACGGCTTGATTACCAAAGGCGAGAAATACAACAAAGTTGTGGATGCTTGGTCCAAGTGTACAGATAAAGTTGCGGATGCCATGATGGACGAAGCAGCGAAAGACCGTAAGCTGATCAACTCAATCTTCATGATGGCGAACTCCGGTGCTCGGGGGTCTAAAAACCAGATGAAGCAGCTTGCCGGTATGCGCGGCTTGATGGCAAAACCGTCCGGCGAGATTATCGAAACGCCTATTACAGCAAACTTTAAAGAAGGTTTGACCGTGATGGATTACTTTAACTCGACCCACGGTGCCCGTAAGGGTCTGGCGGATACCGCTCTTAAAACGGCGAACTCAGGTTACCTCACACGCCGCCTCGTTGACGTTGCACAGGACTGTATTGTTACAGAACAAGATTGCGGCACAACCAACGGTATCGAGCTTAAACCTGTTGTCGACGGCGGTGATATCGTTGTGTCCCTCGGTGAGCGTATGCTTGGCCGTAACACAGCGGAAGACCTTCATGATCCACGGACAGGCGATCTCTTGTTCCCTGCGAACACATATATTGACGAAGACTTGGCGGCTGAAATTGATGCCTCAGGTCTACAGTCTGCACGTGTGCGCTCTGCCCTAACATGTGACACGCGCTATGGTATTTGCGGCTCATGTTACGGCCGTGACCTCGCGCGCGGTACGAAAGTCAATATGGGCGAAGCTGTCGGCGTCATCGCGGCGCAGTCTATTGGTGAACCGGGGACTCAGCTCACCATGCGGACCTTCCACATTGGCGGTACAGCTTCTGTTTCCGATAAGTCTGTCATCGAATCCTCTAACCAAGGTACAGTCGTCTATGAAGACGGTAACTTTGTTGAAGACAAGATGGGCAACTTCATCGTGATGGGCCGCAACATGAAGGTTACTGTTGTAGACGGCGACGGCAAAGAGCTTGAGTCTCACAAAGTGTCTTATGGTACGCGCGTCTCTGTCAAAGATGGTGCCAAGATTGAGCGCGGCGGACGCCTCGCTGAATGGGATCCATATGCGACACCGATCATCACTGAAGTCGGCGGTACGGTTGGCCTCCTTGATATCGTTGAAGGTGTTTCAGCAAAAGAAGAGACCGATGAAGAGACAGGTATCTCCTCCAAGGTCATCATCGATTGGCGCGCAAGCTCCAAAGGTGCTGAAATTCAACCTGTTGCGGTCATCCAAGACAAAAACGGTGAGCCGGTCAACCTCGGTAGCGGCAACATTGCCCGTTACATGTTGGCGGTTGGCGCCATTCTGTCCGTGAACGATGGCGACCAAATCAAACCAGGTGATGTTATCGCTCGTATCCCTAAAGGGGGCGCAACGCAGCGCGATATTACCGGTGGTCTACCACGTGTGGCTGAACTGTTCGAAGCCCGTCGTCCGAAAGATGACGCGGTGATCGCAGATATTGATGGTAAAATCGAATTCACGCGTGACTATAAAAACAAGCGTAAAATCTCCATTGTTCCTGATGATGAGAGCCTTGAGCCAACAACATTCCTCATCGCCAAAGGTAAGCACATGCTTGTCCAAGACGGTGACCGCGTGAAAAAAGGTGACTATCTTATCGATGGGAACCCCGCACCGCACGATATCCTTCAGATCTTGGGTGTCGAAGCGTTGGCAGAATATCTTGTTGACGAAGTGCAAGGCGTTTACCGTCTGCAAGGCGTTCCGATTAACGACAAACACATTGAAGTTATCGTACGTCAAATGCTTCAGAAGGTTGAGATTACCGATCCGGGCGAAACTGCATTCCTTCGCGGGGATTCCGTTGACCGTATCGAGTTCATCAAAGCCAACGAAGCTCTGCTGGAGCGCAATAAAGATGCGCGTCCGGCTGAAGCAGACCCAGTCCTACTCGGTATCACAAAAGCGTCGCTACAAACGCGTTCTTTCATCTCTGCAGCGTCGTTCCAAGAAACCACGCGGGTGCTTACAGAAGCCTCTGTCAGCGGCAAGGAAGACATGCTCGAAGGTCTCAAAGAGAACGTTATTGTGGGCCGTCTTATTCCCGCAGGGACAGGCAGCAATCTGCGTCTCTACCAGAAGATCGCGAACGAGCGGGATCAAAAGCTCCTCGCAGAGCGCGCGGCGGAAGCCAAGCCCATCGAAGAGTTCCCGACCGAAATTACCGACGACGTCGTTGCGGAATAAAAGTCTGCATGAAGTTGAAAATAGAAAGCCGCCCATTGGGCGGCTTTTTTGTATATGGATAGCCGCGCTTTTCTTGCAGGTAGCCTCATATCCAATCACGCCGTCCCCGGAGGGCGTTCAAAAGCGAGATAATAGCGCCCAATTTAGTATTCACTTACCGTTCAAAATGGCCCGTTTAATTTGCCGAGCGGGGCATAATATGCGCGTGGGCGCGTTGTAAGGGGACTACTTCTATGAAAAAGTTTATTGCAGAATTTATTGGAACAGGCACGCTTGTGCTTTTTGGATGCGGGGCGGCTGTGCTCGGCGGCGCAGAAATCGGGCAAGCCGGCATTGCGGCCGCATTTGGCCTCGCTATCGTTGCCATGGCTTACGGAATTGGGCCTATTTCAGGCTGTCATGTTAATCCGGCTGTTTCACTTGGTGCCTTTGTTTCAGGACGCATGTCCGCGGGCGACATGGTCAAATATTGGGCCGCTCAATTTTCCGGGGCGGCAGCTGGCGCGGCCATCCTTTATGTCATAGCAAGCGGGAAGGCGGGATATGATGTCCAGTTGAACGGACTTGGACAAAACGGGTGGGGCGCAGGCTATCTGGGCGAATACGCGCTCCAGTCAGCCTTTATATTTGAAGTGGTTGCAACATTTTTGTTTGTGACGGTCATTCTTGGCGCGACCCAAAAGAAGGCACCCGCAGCGATGGCAGGTCTCGCGATTGGTCTCACACTGTGGGTCATACATCTTGTCGGTATTCAAGTGACCGGTGTATCCGTTAACCCCGCGCGGAGTTTTGGCCCTGCCCTGTTCACGGGAATGGGACAATTATGGCTTTTCTTCGTAGCACCTGCCGTCGGCGCAGTTCTCGCGGGGCTCATTTTTAAAGCAGGTGTTCTCGAAGATCGCGCCTAAGCTTGACCACTACTAGCATCGTAGCCCGGAGCGCCATCGCGCCCCGGGTTTTTTTATTGAAAATTGTCCAAAAAAAAAGCTCCCACCGAAGTGAGAGCAAAAAAGTTAGGTGATTAAATTGAGCGATTTTGGAAAAGTCCGTGTCGTTCGATATTCTCCATGCAAGTACTGTGCCAAACACGCAATTCGCCAAAAAGGCGACTTTACGGCGCTTATTTAGACAAGATTAAGAGCATCCTTCCCATATCGGGACAAAATACTGCGCCAAAATGGGACATAGGTCATTTTTCAGATACCCTCGTCCCAATTCAAGACATGCGACGTCCCCTAAAAGCCAATCCAGTCTTTACTCCGTTGCCTCGCCAGAAACTGTAGGCATACGCCCGCGCTCAAAGCCGGACACCGTAAAATTATTGAAGTATGTCCAGATCTCGTCCTCGGAGCGGTTCGCCGCATTGCGCCATGTGGGGGCCGTCTCAAAGTTCAACACATCCCCTGTGGGCGATAGGACGAACACCGTCGGCGTGCCAACAATTTCATCCAACCCAAATGTATTCGCGATATCGATATTTCGGTCTTTCCGTCCAACGTCCACATATACAAGATGAAAGTTTTCATTCAGCAATTTTTGAAAACGTGGCTTTTCAAACTGTGCCGCAAGGCTTCGGCTATCGTGACACCAATTACCGCCCATGGCGACAATGATCATTTTCCCATCTTCGCTGGCTGCTAACAGGGCGGCATCAATATCATCTTGCGCATTCGCGGCCGGATCATAGGGCCGCGGCTCCGCATCAATGACCTTAGCCTCCGGTTTTCCCTCATCGGCTCGCGTGTCCGTGTGCGCGCACCCAGCAACAGCAAAGACAAATAGACTGGCTGTCATCACTTTAATGACGTGTTTCATAATCATTTCCCGCTTCGTTTACGCCGCCGCGGCGGACTTAAGTTTGCCCTAACTCTTTAGCACGTTTGAGCGCCGCTGCGACGGTCTCGCGCATGAGCGCCGCTAGCCCATTATCTTTCATCAAGATATCAAGTGCGGCCTGCGTTGTGCCATTTGGCGAGGTCACAGCTTGGCGTAATTCGGTTGCGGTTGACGGGTCTTGTTTCAACAGCGCGCCCGCACCGATTATCGTTTGACGGGCAAAATCGGGCGCAAGGTCGTGCGGCAATCCATTGACGATCGCCGCCGCCTCAAGCGCTTCCACCATATGAAAGACATAGGCTGGGCCAGATCCAGAAACAGCGGTAACCACATCTATCAAATGCTCATTTTCGACTTCGTAAACTCTGCCACCCGCGGACAATAATCCCTGCGTCAGCTTCTTGTGCGCAGGCGTTACCGTGGGGCCGCAAGTAAACGCCGTAATCCCCGCGCCAATAGCCGCAGGTGTATTGGGCATAGCCCTTACAAGCGCGCGGCCGGGCAGTTCGGCGTTCAATGCCTGAAGAGTCGTACCCGCCAGAATCGAAACAACAAGGCAGTCAACAGGCAAGTGCGCCGCAATATTTGGCGCTAGCTCTGCAAACTGCTGCGGTTTAACGGCCAGCAACGCACAGGTCACCGTTTTAAGCTCTGGGCCAACCTGCGTAATATGGAGCGCGCCGGCGTCAATAATCGCGCGGGCTTTGTCACCAGGATTGGGATCAAGAATAATCAGGTTCTCTGGCAGAACCGTTTTCTTTCGGCCGCTAACCCACCCCGACATAAGCGCGCCGCCCATCCGCCCGGCACCGACGACCAAATGGGTTCGGACGGCTTGCTTGGCCGTCATTTAGGGATGCGCCGCGAGGTCTACAAGCGCGGACGTGAGAGCATCTTCAGGAGACTTCCCAGCCCAGACCACATACTGGCAAGCGGGATAGCCACGCTCCGCTGCATCCAGAGCCAAGGCCATCAAATCCTGCGCTTGCTCTGTCTTGAGGCGGGCACCGCCGCGAAGCGAATGGGCGTTACGATAAACAAGGGCGCCCGTTTTCGACCAAAAATCAAAATGACCCGAGAGCAAACGCTCATTTATCAAAGACAGTAACCGGCACATGTCGTCTGAGCGGCCGCCGGGGGTACGGCCATCAAACACAAGAAGGAGCTGCACTTGTTCAGCATCTTCGTCCCATGTGAGAGAAACTTCGTGATTACACCAAAGTCCTGGCAATGACACGTGAAGCTCTGCGGGGGTGACCCGTTCAAATTCATAATGCTCGGCAATAAAGAGACGTTCAAAGACGCTCAGCGGATTTTCCCGCGTTGCCAAAATACTCTTTAGCCCTCTAACGGGCCGCATAATTTGTTCGTCTGCGAGGTTCATTGTCGCCCCCTTCACCGTTCCTATAAAAGAAACGTATGAAATTGAGCAAAAAACACAAGATGTAGTTACCAAATCCCTGTTGATAACTACATTTGGTTTAACTGAATATTAACCTTAGGCGTTTCCAGCTTTCAGCTTTTTGACGTCTCGCTCGAGCGCCGCAACTTTCTTTTTAAGAACATCGGCCTCCGCTTTTGACGATAGAAGCATCTCTTTGAGAATTTCAAATTCGTCGCGGCCAATAAGGTCCATGTCAGAGATCAAGCGTTCGGCCTGAGCACGCCCCATCGCCTTCATTTCATCTCCGACGCCTTTCACAGCGCCGACAGCATTGGTCATAAGGTTCGTCAAATCGTCGAGGGGTTTGGATTTACTTTGCATGATGAGGCTCTCTGGTTTCGCTTAAATCTCAATTTGGCCGTAGACCAAACTGGGCTTTCTTTATATGTAGGGGCTTATAACACGATTTCCAGACCTACTCGCAACCGAATTGACGCGCTATGATCACGATGCTTATTGACGCAATCACCTTCCCAAGCTGGATTAGCGATACGGCCATTCCTCTGCCAGGGCCTCTCAGTATTAAGTGGTATGGCCTCTCTTATATTGTCGGTATTGCCGCGGCCTACTATTGGGCGCTGCGAACGACCCGGAAAAACGAGCTTTGGATACCTGCCGGCGTGACGCGCGGTTCGGAAATCATTCCCAACAAAACCATGCTCGAAGACTTTGCCTTTTACTGCATGCTCGGAATCATTGTTGGCGGACGATTGGGCTCTGCGCTGCTTTATAATCTTGATACTTATATAAGCGACCCGCTGGCTATTTTTCGCGTTTGGGAAGGCGGCATGGCCTTTCACGGCGGCTTTACCGGCGTGTGCATTGCGGTCTGGTACGTCACCAAGAAGCATAAGGTCAGCTTATGGCGGTGGGCCGATATGGCTGCGATTGGCGCGCCTCTAGGTATTTTTGCCGTGCGCTTAGCCAATTTCGTCAATCAAGAGCTTTACGGACGTCCAACTGATGTGCCTTGGGCGTTTATATTTAATTCAGACCCCACGTCTCAACCTCGCCACCCGAGCCAGCTTTACGAGGCCTTCCTTGAAGGTATCGTTATCTTTTTGGTGATTTGGTTCATTTCAAGACGCAAAAAAGCACTCACGAAGCCCGGTATCTGCGCGGGGACATTCTTTTTGCTTTACGGCTGTTTTAGAATGACTGTGGAGCTGTTTCGCGAACCCGATAACATTGCCCAAATCAGCCCCTATTTCACGCGTGGTATGCTCTACTCAACTCCCATGGTCATTATTGGGCTTTGCATTCTTGTCTGGGCTGTCCGCCGCCCGCCTGTTGCGCCAAAGCGTATTCAGGACGCACCTGCAGGCGGAAAGAAAAGCTAAACCATGAGCCTCGGTGAGCGCCTCATAACCCGTATAAAAACGGAAGGCCCGATCAGTGTCGCCGAATATATGGCGCTATGCCTGCTTGATCCCGTTGACGGCTACTACCCCACACGTGATCCACTTGGCAGTGAAGGGGACTTCATCACGGCCCCCGAGATATCCCAGATGTTCGGTGAGGTTTTGGGCCTATGGGCCGTTCAGTGCTGGCATGACCTTGGTAAACCGTCCGCAGTGAAATTGGTGGAGCTGGGGCCCGGCCGCGGCATCATGATGAGCGACATGCTTCGCGCCGCCCGCCTTGACCCCGGCTTTGCGAACGCTGCAGAAGTCATTTTAATTGAAGCCAGCGCCGCGCTCGAAGCCGTGCAGGCACGCACGCTGGCGAACGCTCCCGTCCCCGTTAGCTGGGCGGCAGACATCTCCGAGGTCCCGCCCGGGCCCGCGATTTTTATTGGAAACGAGTTTCTGGATTGCTTACCGATCAGGCAATTCATTCAAAGTGACAGGTTCGCAGGCCTCAGCGGTTGGCGCGAGCGGCTCGTCACATTTAATGAAGAGACGGAAACGCTCGATTTCGCTGTGTCTAGCGCACCGATCAGCGACGTGACAAAGCTATCCTTTCCCGAGGCGCAGGACACCGCCAAAAAGGACGAGCTTATAGAAGTTTGCGCCGCCGCTCAGCTCTTGCTCGACCACCTCAAAACCCGGTTTGAAACCTCGCCAGGGCGGGCGCTTTTTATTGATTATGGCCCAGATGTCACGGAATTTGGGGATAGTCTTCAAGCTTTAAAACGCCATGAGAAAGTCGGTGTTTTTTCAAACCCCGGCAACACCGACCTTACGGCACGTGTGGATTTCGCGGCGCTATATGAATTTGCACAAAGCATTGACCTCGCCGCGGTGAGCGCCGTCACACAAAATGAGTTTCTCTCCCGCCTTGGCCTTGAAATTCGCGCGGTCGCGCTCGCACGGGCCAAACCTGACGCCAAAGCAAAGCTCTCACGGCAAATGGAGCGCTTGATGAGCGCGGATCAAATGGGCCAACTCTTCAAAGCGATCTGTTTCCAATCAGCAAAGCTCGGCACCCCTCTGGGCTTTCGCGCGCCAGCCCTTTAGCGCGGTTCTGCCGTCTCATGGAGATATTGGGTCGCCGCATTCAGGCGCGCTGAGCGGCGCCGCGCAAAGCCCCGGTGCAGGCATGATCCCAAGCCCCCGAAGGGGTTTGATCATGAAAAGAGGTCTCTTCATTCTATAATTGGTTATAAATATTTCGGATCAGCGGATAGGTCTCTTTTGCGAAAGAAGCCGGGGCGCGGGTTAAGCCCATGCGAACAATGATCGCGTTTTTTTCGGGGATAACAATCACAAATTGCCCATCATTGCCGCTCATATAGAATACGTCCTTAGGCAGGTCAGGAAGCCGGTCCCCGCTCTCATTGATCCACCATTGCGCGCCATATTTTCCGCCAGAGGCCGGAGCCGGCGCATGGGAGTAGTCCACCCAGCTTTCTGGCAATAGGCGTTTCCCCTCCCAAATGCCGCCCTGTAGGTAGAGCTGTCCGAACCTCGCGAAATCTCGCGGCGTCGCATAAATATAGGATGACCCAATAAAATTCCCCGTAGGGTCCACCTCGAAAATCGCCGAGCTCATACCCAGTGGGTCAAACAGGATTTTGCGCGGCAGCGCATGATAGGCATCATCATCGCCCATCCGGCGGCGAATAAGCCCCGAAATAAAATTTGTCGTCGCGCTGGAATACTCAAAAACGGTTCCCGGCGCGCTTTCATAGGGCTCGCTCAAAGCAGCGCGGGCCGTATCACGGCTATTAAACAACATCTGAACGGAGTCCGAATTGGGGTCTGAATAATCTTCGTTCACCCCCAGCCCGCTCGACATTTTCAAGAGATCATCCAATGAGATTTGCGCGCGAACGTCCCCCTCATGTATCCATTCCGGCGAGAGATGTGTGTCATCCAAACTCAGCAATCCCTGTTCAACCAAATGTCCGGTCAGAGCAGAGGTGAAGCTTTTGGCCATTGACCAACTCTGCTGCGGAGTATCCTTGGTAAAGCCCGGCGCATATTGCTCGGCAACGATCACGCCATCCTGAATGACCAATGCGCCGCGGGTGACAATCGGATGCGCAAGAGCACTATCATCAAACAAAGCACTGAGCGCCGATTGAACGTCCGGTTTGATATTCACGTCATAGGTATGCGGGACGACGTTTGGTGCCGGGATGGCGACAGGATCAACGCCGTGATTGGCAAAGACCGTGCATCCCGCTTGTGGCCGGTAAACCGCTTTACTTTTACCCAACCCAAAAATCGACCCTGTGACGGTCTGGGCCTTGCTGTCTATTTTAACCTTCACCTTCTCCAAAAGAGGATCGATACCAAAAAAATCTTCCGCGAGGACCACGTCCGCATCCCGCCCCGCGACAAAAACTTCCGAGCACGTAACCTTGACCATATATCCGACCCCGATACGGGCCTTATTGTCCTGAACTTTGACAAACGAACCTCCGATGAAGAGGCCGAGAATGATGACAAGGCTTGCGCCAATAAAGAATGCACGTTTCATGGAAACCACATAGACGTATTGCCCACAGGAAAACAGTCTTTTTTGTATCGCTTCCTAAAGGTTATGCTATAACACCGCAAAAATGATCGAACGGGCATGACAGAAGAATTTTTAAAGTCAGAAGAAGCTTATGAAGCTCCGGATATGCGCGGACGTCCTGGACGTTTGCAACCGGATCAGTCTGCCCAAATTACGCGTCGTATTACGGCTATCGCCGTGGGCATTGGTATCTTTTTCGCTGTTGGAAAATACTATATTTGGTACGAAACCCATTCCGTTGGCATTTTATCATCGCTCGTACACTCCGCACTCGATTTGGTCGCGGCGTCATCCAGCTTCATTGCCGTACGCTTCGCAGCGCGTCCACCGGATCAAACCTATCGGTTTGGCCGCGGGAAAGCCGAGAGCTTTTCAGCTGTTTTTCAGGTCTGCCTGATTGTCTTTGCCGCGTTCCACCTGCTAGAAGAAGCCTACACCCGATATGCCGCGCCAGAACCCCTCACGCACGGCGGTTTCGCCATTTGGGCGATGCTTTTATTTATCGCGATCACCATCTGGCTTTTGATCGCACAAAGCTGGGCTATTCGGGCAACAGGATCTATCGCCGTGCGCGGGGACCGCGCGCACTATGTTGCCGATATGCTTGCTAATATTGTTGTTGTAATCGGGATTGTTGTTTCGACGACCACAACGTTTGTTCGTGCGGATGCTCTGGTCGGGGCGCTCATGGCACTTTGGCTCTTAATGACCGCGTACAAAGTCGCAAAATTGGCCTGGGCCCAGCTCATGGACAAGGAATTACCAGAAAGTGAGCGTGACCTAATTATCAAGCTTGCCTTGCAAGATAAAGCTGTCAAAGCCGTCCACGATTTACGAACACGCGCGTCGGGTCCTCATATTCACATCCAGCTCCGTCTTGATGTGGACAAAGACCTCACGCTCTCGCAAGCTCACGACATTGTTTTAGCAGCGGAGGGGCGGCTTATGAACGCCTACCGCGCGGCAGACGTTTTGATCCACCCTCATCCCACTGGATGTCACGCCACACATGGAAATGAGCGCTTTAAGACAGATACTTAAACTTTTGTTTACGCTTTAATTACCGCTCACAGCGTAGAAATACACTATGCGCACCCTTTATCATTGGCCGCTAGATCCGCAATCTCGGCAAGCCCGGGTTGCGTTGGCCGAAAAAAAGCTGAAATTCAAACTCGTCTCCGTAAATCCGTGGGCGCCAGATGCCGCTTTCCTAAAAATCTGTACCGAGGGAACACCGCCCGCCTTGATTGACATTCTACCAGGCGGCAAAGTCCTTATCACGGGGGCGCGGGCCATTTGCGAATATGCCCATGAAGGTTCACCGCGGTTTCCTCTTCTATCCGAGGATATTGCAGAGCGAGCAGAGGCGCGGCGGTTGTGCCAATGGTTTGACGTAAAATTCGCCGAGGAGGTCAATGCCTACCTCATGCATGAGCGCGTTGAAAAAGGACTCACTGGAGGCGGAGCACCGCATCCTCCCACACTTAGAACCGGGCGGGACCATCTTGCCTTCCATCTCGATTATCTAAGCTGGCTACTTGAGAATCGCGTCTGGCTCGCCGGTCACGACTTCAGCCTTGCCGACATTGCAGCAGGCGCGAACATCTCCTGCCTCGATTTCTTGGGGGAAATCCCGTGGAGGAAATACGATCTCCTTAAAACATGGTATCAAAAGCTTAAATCCAGACCCAGTTTTCAAACCCTTTTATCTGACCGGATTGCCGGATTGGTGGCTTCGCCCCACTACTCCAATCTCGACTTCTAATGCCAGGAGCGGCGCTTTCAAAAAAGGTTCTGTCTCGCATTGACAAGCTCGGTTTCACAAAACCCTTTGTCGCCAACCTCACGGACTATTCAGGAAGTTATGGCGAAAGGTTAAAAGAGTTCGTCAGCAAAGATCACCACGGGACAATGGCTTGGATTGAAGAGACCATTGAACGGCGCGCCCACCCAAGGCACCTATGGCCAGAGGCCAAAAGTGCCATTATTTTAGGTCTGAATTACGGACCCGAGACCGACCCTCTCGCGAGTTTAAAACAGACCAGCAGCGGCACGATATCTGTGTATGCCCAGAATAAAGACTATCACGACATTATCAAAGGACGGCTCAAGGAAATTGCGGGGCTGATTGCGAGAGATACACGCGAAGACGTGAAAGTCTTTGTGGATACGGCCCCGCTTATGGAAAAGCCGTTGGCGGCAACCGCCGGTCTGGGTTGGCAAGGTAAGCACACTAATCTGGTCAGCCGAGAATATGGGTCTTGGCTGTTTCTTGGAACGATCTTGAGCGCCGCCCAAATCCGAGCCACAGAACCTGAGATTGACCATTGTGGGTCTTGCCGGGCCTGTCTTGATATTTGCCCCACAAACGCCTTCCCGGCACCCTATCAGCTGGATGCGCGGCGCTGTATTTCATACCTCACGATCGAACATAAGGGCCCTGTTGACGTCATTCTACGGGAGAAAATGGGGAACCGGATTTACGGCTGTGATGATTGCCTCGCCGTTTGTCCTTGGAACAAATTTGCGCAATATGGACGCGAGGCCAAACTCCGGGCGCTGCCGGACCGTCAATCGCCCAACCTAAAGGATCTTGCCGCGCTTGACGATGCGGCGTTTCGCAAGACGTTCGCCGGCTCCCCCATAAAGCGGGTCGGCGTTCGTCAATTCTTACGCAATGTCTTATATGCGATCGGAAATAGCAGCGATGACGCACTGCTTCCTGACATTGAACCACATTTGTCATCGGGCGATGCTACGGTCAGGGACGCCGCGCGTTGGGCCAAATCTCGCCTTTTACAGACGCGAAAGGACAATGAATGAATTTTACGCTCCATCCGGACTTGCAACGCGACGGCATTTTCGTCGGCTCGTTTGACTTATGCCAAGTTCTCTTAATCAATGACGCGCACTACCCTTGGTTCGTTCTTGTCCCGCAGCGCCCCAACATTCGCGAGACCATTGATCTTACCGCTTCTGATTACGCGCAGCTATGGTCCGAAAGCCGGGTCTTCAGCCAAGGCATTATGACCGCTTTTAATGGCGAAAAACTCAACGTGGCATCCCTCGGAAATATGACGCCGCAGCTCCATATCCATCACATCGTTCGCTTCAAGGCCGATGCCGCATGGCCCGGCCCAATATGGGGGAAACACCGCCTAGAGCCCTACGCGAACGATGCGATCGACGGGATTAGGGCCAAGCTCAATGATCAGAATATGACGGGCTTCCAAGCTTAAAAGCCAAAATTCAGACATAAAAAAAGCGGGCCCGAAGGCCCGCTTTTTCTTTTCAATTTCTACAGCCCACCCGGACCGCAATCATTTTTCAAGAAGTCTAACATCTCAGTGTAGAGCTTTTTCTGGTGCTCATACATAAGCGTCACATAGAAGTGGTCTGCGCCTTTAAGCGTCACAAACCGACTTTTCGCTTTATACGGAATACGAGACGTTTTCACGCCATCAGAGGTAACTTCAGAAGACGTTATAGACATAGGAACGACCGAGTCCTTACTACCTTTGACATCGCGGTAGGCGTCTACTGTACAAGTGGTATCAGAAACGCCACCTGAGCATTGACCTGACTGTCTTGAACTGAATACCTTTTCGATCTCATCTCGGTAGTCCTTGTAGTTGAAGTATAGCACACGCGCATCAACGTCACCGTGTACCATCATTATCGGTACATTTACTTTATCGACTTCATGCATCGGGTTAATACCGATCATACCGCGTCGCTGTGACCAATCATCAAGAGCTTTCGGGCTCCATGGATTGGATCTTTTTCTGTAAACCTTTTCAGGGTCAGCGACGGCTGCGCCGGCAATAACGCATTGATACATATTTGGCTCGCGAGAAGCCGCTACCAGGGCAGCATAGCCGCCATAAGACCAGCCGAACATTGCTATGCGGTTAGGATCTGATAACCCCCGGTCGATCAAATATTGCGCGCCGTCATCTTTGTCGTCCTGCATTGCCAATCCGTGTTGGCCATAGGCGGAGTCAAAATGATCTTTCCCCCAACCGGTCGACATTCTGTATTGCGGTTGTAAAACAAGATAACCATTATTCGCGAGCAATTGACCCCATTCATCGTAACCAATAACCTCGTTAACATGAGGACCGCCGTGCGGAAGGACGATTGTTGGGAATGGCCCATCGCCTTTTGGTTTGGTGATGTACGCAGGGATAGATTTCCCGTCACGCGCTTTGTAGTGCACGAACTCAACAGGTGATAAATCGTCTGCTTTAACCAGAGGGTTACGACTTCCAAGGGCCATCATTTGATCGCCATTGATATAGTAATAGGAACCTGGATCCTTCGGACCGGAGTTCCGAACGATCATGCGCTTCCCGTCGCGAGATCGACTAGAGATAGAAACCGTATGAGCGTTCTTAATACTCGCAGTGATTTTCTCAACAAGAGCCTGTTCTTTGGCATCAAACCAATGACGTTCTCTCTTTTCGTCGGGATAAATAGCCGCGACAACTTTGTTGTCACCGGCCCAAAAATTTGAACTCGTCTGAACGCCGATGACATCCGCGTCTGGCGCTTCGAAGAGTTTCTTCCCAAATTCTCCCGTATTAAAATTAAATTCCCATAAAGCTGCCTTATCGGCACCATTGCGAGCGGCGATCATATATCCTTTATTGGGGTCTTTCTGATCGACGCCTTGAAACCCCTGAAAGCCTGAAAGCAGAGTGTAAAGATTGTCATGGTCTTCTTGGTTGATACGATTGAATTCATTCCAGTCGCTCTCGCCTGGACGGCGATAATACTCAACGATATAATCACCATCTAGGCCGCGCGCGTAGCGTGGGTTGCCGTCGAGATCGAAACCGATATTTCCATATTTACGTGTGCCTTTAAGAACAAGCGTTTTCGCGCCAGTTTCCAAATTGAAGCGGTAGTAAGAACGGGGGCGAAATGCCGCAAAAGGATCAACACCTAAAAATCCGGAATTCGTGTTGCCAGAAGCGATCAAAACGGAGTCCGGTTCGTTCGGCAAATAATTCACGATTGAGGACTGTCCCTTGTCTTCGGAAAACTTCCCTGTTTCTAAATTGTAGGAATAGGATTTGTACTCACGAACGTCCTCTTCCGGACCCGCAACACGTTTGCGTACAACCTGCCATGCCGTTCCGAAAATATGCTTGTCAGTCACCCAATTCGCTGAAATGAATTCCATCGGATTGGCATTTAGCCGGATGGGCGGTTTCATCATGTCGCTGGTGTCATAAATCTCTAAGAGATTCTCGCCTTCTTTGCTTTCGATCTTCATGACCAAAATATGCTTCCCGTCTGGCGAAATTTCGACGTCACTGATGATATCGCGAACGGCCCAATTGTCGATGGGGAGTGGCGTTCCGGCCGTGTAACCATTCGCAGCTGTCGTAGCTGGCTTAGCGGCAGCAAGCCCTGGCGCAAGAACGATAGTGAGTGCGGTACCTAGTCCTAAGAGGAGTTTTTTCATGCTCGTATCCATAAATTTATTATTGATTATCGGCTATTAGTAGCCAAAAAAAAACCCGCTGACAACAAGCAGCGGGTTAATTTTACAGTAAGACGAGACCTATCTGAAGGCTTTCGTCGCGCGAATGAAATATTCGCGCCCATTCAAGTCGTAACCATTTCCGATCGGCACATTGTTCACAGAGAACACTTCGAATGGGTCTACAAGAGCCGGGTCAGTATTGAACACATTATTCACACCAACAATAACGCTCCATGTGTCTTCGCGGTAGCTAAGTGAAGCATTGTGGACGAAGTAATCGTCGGCCTGATAAACTGTCCGGCAATTTACGTCGTTATTCGCAGGACCGCCACAAGTGACAACATTGCCATCATCAAAGTTTGTGAACTCAGTTACATCTAGATCCTCAAAATCCGCTTCAACAGCGCTTTGGAAACGTGTCGTCCAAGCAAATCTGAATTTATCAACGTTAGCTGTACCGGTAATAAAACCGCGCCACTTGGCAAAACCGAATTCGCCTTTGAACTCTTCGATATCCGGGGTGGTTTGACCATCAAGAATATCGATTGTTTTCCGCTCGAGAAGTCTGTTGACGCGTGTAGAAACAGCGAAGTCAACATTCTTACCAAAGATGGCAACATCGCGCTTTCGAAGGTCAGCCGACAGATCAATACCACGTGCTGTTTCTTTGTTACGGTTAATGAAGCCCGCATCGATCTGATCGATAACACCAGGGTTCGTCGGATCATTGAAGTCACGGGTAATGCGTGAACAGAAAGCGGACTGCAGGTTAGGATTATTCACCAAACAATCATTAATGATGAAGCTTCCGCCTGGCTCAATAATCGTGTTGCTGATGTCGATGTCATAATAAGTGGCACCAAATTCCAGATCTACAAAGTCTGTGAACGGCTGATCGAAAGAGAAGCCAACTGTGTAACTGTCAGATGTTTCCGGTGCGAGATCAAATGACCCACCGCGAGACACTTCCACAGAATAAGCTTGGAACTGATTCGCAAGGAAGGTCTCAGGGTTCACGCCTTGTGCCAAACAGTTCGCCAATGTTGTATCAGAACGAGGATCATCAGCGCGGTTGTAAGAATTGTTACCTAACTGACCAGACAGAGCCGCTGCAGGAACCGCGCAAGGGTCTGTTAGTGTGGAGAATCCACTTTGACCCAAGAAGAAGTTCTCACGAAGCGTTGGAGCCCGGAAGGATGTTCCCAAAGTACCACGAAGCAAGAGGGAATCAACAGGGCGGTAACCCGCTTTAATGCTGTATGTTTCGTTCGTGCCATAGAACTCGTCATCCGTCAGACGTCCAGCAAGTTCAACGTCAAACTGACGGAAGAATTGCTTGCCCGTTCCCAGCGGAATAACAAGTTCGCCGTAAGCTTCTTTTGTCAACTTTTCACCAACAGCGCCGGCGTCGTTAAAGAAACCGAAGAAGAGACCATCGCGCGCAATATCGTCAGGCTGAGAGTCGAGCTCATCATGACGGATTTGACCACCCAGCAAGAGAGAAACGTTTCCGCCTGGCAATGACGCGATGTTACCCGTTACATAACCTTCGAAGATCGATTGTGAATAAGACGTATCAAAATCGCGAATATCAAAGACATAATCTGTCTCAGCTTGAGTCGCGAATGTTCCGCCAGCCGCAACCCCCATCAAGGACGGCGCAAACAAGTTGAGCGGCACACAACCATTGGCAACGGATGGATCAACAGGGCTACCTGCTGCGGCCATACATGGACCGGCAAGATCTGCACCCGTATTTGGATCGATTCCCAAACCAAAGTTCAAACGGTCTTCGCGAATACCTGAACGCTGTGCAGAACCGCTAGAAGATGAATGCGTAAAGGACGCGTCAAATGTCCAGTCGCTAAGTGTCCCGAAGTTAATTTGAGGAAGATCACCACGTGCACCAAGCACGATCCGGTTCTGATCCAGATCAGTTTTCACATTATTCCGGTCATTGAGAACACCGATAACGGGGCGTACGCGCACGGCACCGACAGGTCCAGAGAACAGGAACGGTAACTGCTGAGGCGTTACGCCTTGAACCGCCTGAAAACGAGCGATGTATGCTGGATCATTTAAGACGGCATCATAAGCCAGGCCACAATCAACCCCACCAACTGCCGCTGGGTTACATGGGTTGAACGGGTTGTTCGCTGGAACGAATGGGAATAATTGTCCCTGACCGCCCGTCGCATCCGTTTTGATATTGACGTGCATAGCCTCAAAGTAAGGGGTGAAGTTCATCGACCCTTCCATTGTGTACTCGCCGGTCGCCATTAAGCTGAACTGCTCTTGCTCGTTTACGAGCTGGCGCTGATCAGCCTGCTGACCGTTTGGAGAGAAGTCAGACGAGATAACGTCGACGACTCCGTCGCCATCCGCATCTGGATATACGCCGTACAAACTCAAGAAGTTATAGCCTGGAATGTTTGTGCTGCTGTATTCTGGATTGTAATAAATACTACCGAAACGACGGCCGTTAGGATTACCACCACTAACAATGAAACGCTGCGTAAGTCTATCAGGCACACATTCAGAGGTTGGGATTGTAAGACCTTGAGCTGCCGCATCACCAACTGCACTGATGTTAACGGTACGGATTTCACCATTTTCTGTGTACTCACGATAAGTTTCGCAGTTTCTCAAGAAATCACGATCGCCTGTGGTCCAAGCTTCTTGGAAACGATATTCACCGCCAAAACCAATGTAGCCGCGGTCGCCCGTGATACCATAGTTTGCACCAAGTGTGTAATCTTGGCCATCGCCCTGCTCAGGAGTATCAGCGAACGCTTCCACTTCCAAACCATCGAAGTCATTCTTGAGGATAACGTTAATAACACCGGCAACAGCATCAGAACCGTAAACGGACGACGCGCCGTCTGTTAGCAAGTCGTAACGGTCAACAAGTGTACGTGGGATCAAATTGATAGATGGCTGTGACGGAGCACCTTCAACACCAGCTGGCGCCATACGGCGGCCGTTGATCATAACCAATGTACGTGATGCACCGAGGCCGCGCAGATCGATTGTTTCTGAGCCTGGACCGTTGTCCAAAACGAAACCTTGGAACGTGGAGTCAATTTGCTGACCTGACGCTGTTGAGGATGACTGAAGAATTTCCACAGGGTTGAACAAACCTTGATCCGCAGCAAAATCAGTATCAATAACCTGCAACGGCGAAATGCTGTTAAATGTATCGCGCTTAATGCGTGAACCAGTAACAACAACCTCGTCGCTTTTTGCTTTGAGTTCTTCTTGTACAGTCTCTTCAACCGTTTCAACAGCCGTAGTTTCCGTATCAGTTTGAGCAAATGCAGGCGTTACCGCGCCAAACATGGCCATTCCAGTCAATAGGCTAGTGCCCAAGAGCAGTTTCTTAAAGTTTAAGTCTTCCATTAGGTTCCCTCTTTAGAAAGATATTATTAGAGCAATCACATTACAGGCTCTTAATGAGACCTCAGGCAATTTGCAAGTCACAGTATTGTCGCAAATGGATTTTTGGTAATATGTGGCATAAAAAGCACATTCTTACTACACAAAGTGAAACCCACCCATTATACACGTAATAAGCGCCGACAACAGATTACGGCGAATGTGGGGGTCATGTGAAAAAGTGCAATCAGACACATCGATCGCACAGTTCTCTTTTTGATAGCCCCCCACCTCTGGCTGAAGAGCCTGTGATTTCGGCGGCAGACAATCAACGTCTCCCTCGGTGGACAATATACGGCGCGGCCAGTGCTATTTTTGTGTTCACGGCAAGCTTTATCAAAGCGCCACTGGCTTCGATCTATTTTCTCTCCGCAGCGATGGGCGCGTTTGTTTATTTTTATAGTGTCCTGCGAACGATCGCCGCGCTTTACCCTGCGCCAAAACCGTCACGTGCATTCGAGCTAAGGGATCACCCCGTGATCAGCGTTCTGCTCCCCGTTTATAATGAAGCCCACATGCTAAAGACGCTTACGTCGCATATTTTAGGCACAAATTACCCGGCTGAATTTCTCGATATTGTGATCGTTTGCGAACCGGACGACGTGGAAACCGTGAATGCGGCGCGGCGCTTAGAATCTGACGATATCTCAGTTTTTGTCACTGATGGTTCGGGGCCGCGCACAAAACCCAACGCGCTTAACCAAGCCCTTCCGATCTGCCGAGGGGAAATTATCACGGTGTACGACGCAGAAGACAGGCCTGACCCTGCCCAGCTCCACGCGGCCGCAGGGGCCTTATTAACGGACCAAACTCTCGCCGTGGTTCAAGCGCCGCTGATCTATTACAATTCGAACCAAAACTGGCTAACGCGCCAATTTACCCTCGAATATGCCGCGCTGTTCTTTGTTTGGCTTCCTTTTCTATCGCGTTTTGGCCTGCCGTTCCCCCTGGGCGGAACAAGTAATCACATCCGGCGCAGTGCGCTCGAAGCCGTGGGCGGATGGGACGCGTACAACGTCACGGAAGACGCAGACCTAAGCTTTCGCCTCGCGGCCTTTGGCTGGAAGCTCGGCTATATCACGCCGCCGACCTACGAAGAAGCCGTGTCATCGTGGGCGCAATGGACGGCACAACGCAACCGCTGGATGAAAGGATATACCCAGACCTGGGTCACCCATGGACGTCATCCTTCGGCCCCGGGGGGACGGCAAGGCTTTGTTCGTTTTTTCACATTGCAACTCACGGTCGCCGTCACTCTCATGACCGGGCTGCTTCATGTACCGGGGCTGTTTTTTCTTATTATTGCCACGGCCTCGACGCAAAACGCCCCGCCGCTAATCCTCGGCGCAACAGGGTATTGTTACACCGCAGGTATTTTCATCGGTATGATCGGCGCGATCAGAGCCAAACAGCCAAAACTAATGCTCTCAGCGCTCACCATGCCATTTTATTGGCTCGCGCTTTTTGTCCCGACATTGCAGGCCTTATGGGACTTAAAGTACCGCCCTTTCCACTGGAACAAAACCACGCACGGTGCTAATGACGCCGCAATTTCAAATCTCGGACATCCGTCCGCAGCAAATGACTAGGTTTCACGATGTCCGCCGACCACAATTTGACCTATACGCTTATGGCTCTTTTGGCCTGCGCCTTGCTAGGAACCTACGGGTTCTGGAAAAACTTCAAGAAACACGACAATCTCAAAGCCCCGCTAGTCCCGTGGATGATCGTCAGCCTCGCTTGCCTTGCCACAGGCTTTATGTTGATCGTTCACTTGGTCAATCTCTTGGGCGTTAAGACGGGTCGATAATTTGACGCTGGCACAGAAAATTCTGACATATGCCTCGGTCGCGCTCATCGCAGTCTGGATGCTAGGAGGCGCACTTGGTCATTTTTTCCGGCCCGCGTTTTTCTACCCGATTGTACCCGACTTTCTTCCCAAACAATTTGTCGTTTATGCCTCAGGCGTCCCAGAGCTACTGATCGGCCTCGCTGTTTTATTCCCCCGCACACGCGCCGCCGCGGGTTTGGGGTTCACCTGCCTTTGCGCCGCTTTCCTGCCGCTCCATTTATGGGATCTTGTGCGTGAGACCCCCGCCATAACGCCGCACATAGCCGCCATTATTCGCGTTTTTATTCAGTTTTTTCTGATCTGGATCGGCTGGCGTTTATGGACGACAAGGCTCCGCGCCGTCAAAGCCTGATAAGCGCTCTATACCCCCTAGCCAATTCGCCGTGAAATGGTATAGACCCCGATTGCAAAATGCTTGACCCCGAGGGACCGATGACTCGTTATAACGCCGCAGAAACAGAGCCTCGCTGGCAGAAAATTTGGGCAGACCAGGATGTTTTTCGCGCGAATGATAACGGCGCAAAGAAGTTCTATGCCCTAGAAATGTTCCCCTACCCGTCCGGCCGCATCCATATGGGGCATGTGCGAAATTACGCCATGGGCGATGTGGTCGCGCGGTACAAGAAAGCGCAAGGGTTTGATGTTCTTCACCCTATGGGCTGGGACGCTTTTGGTATGCCTGCTGAAAACGCAGCTAAAGATAATGGCGGCCACCCCAAAGACTGGACCTATGACAATATTGACGCCATGCGCGCGCCGCTTAAACGCCTTGGCTTTGCCCTAGATTGGTCGCGTGAATTCGCAACATGTGACGATGCCTATTACAAGCAGCAACAAGCCATTTTTCTAAAATTTTGGGACAAAGGTCTCGTCTACCGTAAGACCGCCAAGGTCAATTGGGATCCGGTTGAAAATACGGTGCTGGCCAATGAACAAGTCATTGACGGGAAAGGCTGGCGGTCCGGTGCTGTCATCGAACAGCGCGACATGGATCAGTGGTTCTTTAAAATCACAGAATATGCCGAAGAGCTTCTAGAGGGTCTTGAAACGCTTGACCGTTGGCCTGAAAAAGTTCGCACTATGCAAGCCAACTGGATTGGGAAATCAGAAGGCCTGAACATGCGATTTGACGGTGCAAACGATGGCCCGAGTTTTGAAATATTTACAACGCGTCCCGACACACTTTACGGCGCAAGTTTCATCGCGCTTTCACCCGACCACCCCGCCGTCAAAGCCCTTTCGGACGAAAATACCAATATCCAGTCTTTCCGCGAAAAATGTGCCCAGATCGGCACCACAGAAGAAGCGATTGCAACAGCCCCTAAGCTCGGTTTTGACACCGGACTAAAGGTGAAGCACCCCTTCATCGAAGGAAAGATGCTGCCCGTCTGGATCGCGAATTTTGTTTTGATGGGATATGGCACTGGCGCAATTTTCGGATGCCCCGCCCATGATCAGCGCGACCTTGATTTTGCCCGTAAATATGATCTTGATGTCACGCCGGTTGTTCTCCCGGACGGGGAAGATGCGAATACATATGCCATCGAGAACGAAGCCTACACCGATGAAGGCACTTTGTTTAATTCTGGCTTTCTTAACGGATTAACCAAGACTGACGGCATCCGCGCCGCGATAGAAAAGATCGAAGAAATGGGCCTCGGCGAAGGCACGGTCCAATACCGCCTGCGCGATTGGGGCGTAAGCCGTCAACGTTATTGGGGCTGCCCTATTCCGGTTATCCATTGCGGTGATTGCGGCGTTGTCCCCGTGCCAGAGAAAGACCTACCTGTCGCCTTGCCTTATGACAATATTGACCTGACGATCCCCGGCAATCCGCTAGACCGTCATCCAACTTTCAAGCATGTCGATTGCCCAACTTGCGGGAAAGCTGCGCGGCGCGAAACCGATACACTCGACACATTCGCCGATAGTTCTTGGTATTTCGCACGCTTTGCAGGCGGCCACGGAAACGGCCAACCTGATGACAAACCGTTTGATAAAGAGGCCGCGAGCAGTTGGCTCCCCGTTGACCAATATGTGGGCGGCGTCGAACATGCGGTCCTGCACCTTTTATATGCGCGCTTCTTTACACGCGGGCTACGTGATTGCGGATTGCTTGACCTTCCGAGCGGCGAGCCGTTTGCCGGCCTGTTCACTCAAGGGATGGTGACGCACGCGGTTTATACAGACCCCAAAGGCAATTTTATTATGCCAGCCGACGTGATTGAGGAAGACGGCAAACTTATTCACCTCGAAACCCGCGCGCCGATTACCAAAGGCGACATCATCAAGATGTCCAAATCCAAGAAAAACGTGGTTGACCCCAATGACATCATCGAGGGGTATGGCGCGGATGTAGCGCGTTGGTTTGTCCTGTCGGACAGTCCGCCAGATCGGGATGTCGAGTGGACGGAATCGGGCGTTATCGGCGCTTGGCGCTTTGCCAATAAAGTCTGGGGGATCGTGACAGAAACATCCAGCGATCTTGGCCCATTGGCGGCCGCGCGCGAGGCCTCTGGTGAGGCTCTTGAGCTGCGCCGAAAAGCCCATAGGGCACTTGAGAAAATAACAGCGGGCATCGAGAGCTTTCGGTTCAATACCTCTGTCGCGCAAATTTACGAACTGACCAATGCGCTGACCAAGTACAAAACCAACGATGCGGCGAAAATGGAAGCGCTCGGCATCCTCATTCGCGCCATCGCACCCTTTATGCCGCATCTGGCTGAGGAGTGCTGGAGCGTTACCGGCGGCGAAGGGCTTTGCTATCACGCCGCTTGGCCAGAGGTCGACGCAAAAATGCTGATCGATGACGACGTCACCCTACCCATTCAAGTCAATGGCAAGCGCCGCTCAGAGTTGACCATTGCGAAAGATCTTCCAAAAGATGAAATAGAAACCCTCGCTTTGGCCGATGATGCCGTGACGCGCAGCCTTGACGGGCTGACAGTGCGCAAAGTCATTGTTGTTCCCGGCCGGATTATCAATATAGTAGCGTCATGATGAAAAAACTTCTTGTCCTCTCCGCAGCCCTGACCTTGTCCGCTTGCGGCTTCACGCCCATGCATGCACCGCAACTCGGTACAGATGGCGCCGCTTTTAAAAACATTCAGATCGATGTCGTGGAAGCGGTAGACCTTGCCAACCAGGAAGGTACATTCTGGCTTGAGCAAGCCCTGAGAGACCGCTTGGACGGTAACGGCGAGAAATATGTTTTAGAAGTTCAGCCGACATTTAGCCGCCGCAGCCTCGGAATCAGTGCTCAAGACATCGCCACCCGATATGACATGATCGTCTCGATAAATTATAGGCTTCTGGACACCGCGACCGGAGATGTTCTTGATACGGGCTCTCTGTCCGCGACTTCCAGCTTTGGCGCGCCTCTCGATCCTTATGGCCGTTCTGTCTCTGAGCAAACAGCCATGCAGAATGTATCCAAAGACGCCGTTGACCGCCTGGTCGTTCGCTTGGCCGCTTATTATGCGAAAGCCGATAAAGACTAAGCCCGATGAAGATCACTGGTGGCCGCATAACCCGCTTTCTGGAAGCGCCGCCGGACGACATTATCGGTGTTTTGTTTTATGGCCCGGATCGAGGCCTTGCCAAAGAACGCTCCGACAAAATCATTCATAAATTTATCGCCAATCCTGACGACGTATTTGGTGCAACAGTTTTAACGGCAGATGACCTGACCTCTGACCCGGCACGACTGGCGGACGAAATGTCGGCGCTGTCTCTGTTGGGCGATGACCGCTTGGTACGCATCCGCCTCGACCATGAGCGCTCTGGCGCGGCAATTTCCAAAATCATCAAGTCCCTTGACACCGACCCGTCGCGCGCCGCCGCAAAGCTTGTCATCGAAGCGGGCGATATGACGCCGCGATCAGCTATTCGCAAAGCATTTGAGGCGGCGGGCCATTTCGCCGCGATTGCGTGCTATAAAGACAACGCCGCAGATATTGCCAGCCTCGTTAAAAGTACACTCTCAGACAACCATATCAATATCGAGCCGGATGCCCTTGATCTGTGGGTGCCCTTGCTTGATGGCGACCGTGCGCTAACACGCGGCGAAATAGACAAGATGGTTTTGTATAAAGGGTTTGGACAAATCCCAGACGCAACGGTTTCGACGGAGGATATCAAAATATTGGCGTCTGGCGCGCAAGCGGCGTCTATAGATGATATCATACTGGCGGCGCTCAGCGGCGAGACCGGCAAATGCGATGATGCCTATCATCGGGCCATTGCCAGTAAAGTCTATCCAGCCGTTATTCTACGTGCGCTTCAACGCCACCTCGGGCGGCTTCTTGAGGCAAACGCTCACATGCAAGCGGGCGACCGCGCCGAGAGCGCGATTAAATCTCTTCGCCCCCCTATTTTTCGCATGCAAGAGCGTGCTTTTCTTGGGCAGCTTCGGATTTGGCCCGCGAAAGCCCTCCAGCAAGCCCTTTCACAATCCCTCATAGCGGAAGAGCAAGTGAAGTCCGCCGGAGCACCCGCAGAGGCCATTGTGGGCCGGATGTTGCTCGCCTTATCGTCGTTTGCAGCCAAACGCAGTTAAGCCCTTTTCTAGGGGTTGAGACAGATTTAAAAAACGTATAGGGCCATGCCGTTCAAGCGAACGAAAACTGTTTTGCATCACACGAACCGGAGACCCGCATGGAACAACTATTAGATTATTGGGAACACATTCGTGAAAGCTTCCCGCTGATCCGCACAATATCGATTAATGTGTTGGGTGCATTCGCCATATTTATTTTCGGGCTCATTCTCGCGCGATGGGTTCGCTCCAAGGTACGCGGCACCGCATTTGGAGGGACCCATGTCGATCTAACACTTCGCCCCGTCATCGCTAGCGCCATTTTTTATATCATTATGGCAATCACCATTTACGCCACTTTCACCCGCCTTGGCGTTGAGCCCACAGCGCTTTTAGCTGTCTTCGGTGCCGCAGGCCTTGCTATCGGCTTGGCTCTTAAGGATACGCTAGGCAATATCGCCGCCGGCTTCATGCTCATCATCCTGAGACCTCTAAATGTCGGGGAATATATAGAGACACCCGATATTGCGGGAACCGTTCAAGAGGTTGGGCTATTTTCCACCAGTATCAAAAACGTAGAAGGCGTCTTTGTGTATGTGCCAAATGGTCAAATTTGGAGCAACCGTATCCAGAACTTTGGACGTCATACGGAACGCAAATTGATCGTCAATATCGGCGTCGGATACGATACCAATCTCGCGCACGCTCAAGAAATTTTGATTGACGCCATGAAAGCGGATCCATTAACACTTGAGCTTCCCGACGCCCCGGTTGTTCTTGTCACCGAATTTGCAGATAGCGCAATTATCTTGTCAGTCCGTTGTTGGTTGCCGGCGTCAGACTGGCTGGCCAACACGTCGCACATGCGCTCCGTATTAAAGCAAACACTCGACAATGCCGGCATCGAGATCCCATTCCCGCAGCGCGTACTGATCAACAAGAACAAGTAGATCTAAAAACAAATAAATTTCGGGCTCGCAGCGTCGTTGCGGGCCTTTAATTTGTCTCGCCGAAAAGCTCCCGGCCAATGAGCCAGCGGCGGATCTCGGACGTCCCTGCACCGATTTCCATAAGCTTAGCGTCTCGCCAGAGGCGCCCTGTAGGGCTCTCATTCATGTACCCCATGCCGCCGAGCATTTGAATAGCGTCGGACGCCACTTGGGTTGCCTTTTCGGCCGCGTATAAAATACAGCCTGCAGAGTCTTTGCGGGTCGTTTCGCCTCTGTCACACGCAGCGGCGACCGCATAAACATAGGAACGCGCCGTCGATAGCGTCACATACATATCCGCCAATTTCCCCTGCATGAGCTGAAACTCGCCAATGGATTTGCCAAACTGTTTGCGCTCGTGAATATAAGGCAGAACGACATCCAGACAGGCCTGCATAATCCCCACGGAAATCCCAGAGAGAACGACGCGTTCATAATCCAGGCCGCTCATAAGAATTTTCGCGCCCTCGCCCACTTGGCCCACAAGATTTTCTTCCGGGACATGGCAGTCTTCAAAGACCAGTTCGCACGTGTCAGAGCCGCGCATGCCAAGCTTATCCAGTTTTTGCGCCGTCGAGAACCCCACCATATCCGGGGTGATCAAAAAGACGGAAATGCCTTTGGAACCACCTGCGGGATCTGTCTTGGCATACACAAACAAAACGTCCGCTTCAGGAGCATTTGTGATCCACATTTTATTGCCGTTAAGAAGGTAGCCGCCTTGCGCCGCATCCGCGCGAAGCTTCATGGAAACAACATCGGAACCGGCGCTGGGTTCGCTCATGGCGAGAGAGCCCACATGCTCGCCGGACATAAGTTTTGGAAGATATTTCGCACGCTGCGCATCATTCCCCCAGCGCCGAAGCTGATTGATACAAAGATTTGAGTGCGCGCCGTAGGAAAGCCCCACTGACGCGGACGCACGGCTTATTTCTTCGACCGCAAGTGTGTGTTCCAAATAGCCAAGTCCCGTGCCGCCATCTGCTTCGGAGACTGTGATGCCGTGTAGGCCAAGGTTCCCCATCATCGGCCAAAGATGGCGCGGAAATTTGTTTGTGCTGTCAATCTCGGCCGCAATCGGCGCAATGTGTTCTTGCGCAAATTTATGCACCATATCTCGGATCATTTGGGTTTCTTCTGAATGACCGAATTGCAGCGTCGGGTATGGGGTTGTCATTGCGTTATTCCTCTTGCATTTCTACGAGCACATCGCCGTCGCTGACGAGCGCGCCGTTCTCTATATTGACCGCCGCGACGATGCCGCCGCGCGGCGCTTCTAAGGTCATTTCCATTTTCATCGCTTCCATAATAATAAGCGGTTCACCGGACGTCACGGCCTGCCCCGCTTTCGCATGAACGGCAATAATTTTCCCGGGCATAGGCGCTACAATTGTGTCACCAGATGCCGCCGTGCCGTGATCAAATGTTGGGAAAAAGACCTTTGCAAATACGCCTTCGCGGTAGAGGCTGATATGATCCCCTCGTAAGGAAAAGGCCCACTCGCCATAATAATTCAAAGACGTATTCAGGTCTCGTGCTAAACTCCCGCGCTGCGGATCAATAGACGTTCCGGTTTCGATGCGCACATCTTTTTCACGAACCTTCACCAAGGCAAAAGCCTCGTTGCACTCCAATATTTCGGCGCGCACCTCGTCACCTGCACTTTGGAAGATATAGACCGTCTTTTCCGGCAAGTTCAAACGCCATCCATCGCGCTTTGCGAAGACCGAGCTTTGCGCCTCTTCGAACGCGCGTTCCTGTAGCCAAAGCGCCGCCAGCGCAAAGGCGCGGTCATCACGCCCGGCATCTTGTCCCACCAATGCGCTGAGGCGCTTGGGAATAAAATCTGTACTCACCTTTCCGTCTTCAAAATCTTCGTGCCGAAGACAATTCACAAGGAAAGCACTGTTGGAGTTCAGGCCGCTCGCTTCGATCTCGCAAACGCCGTAATCTGCATTGGCGATAGCATCTTCCCGAGAGGCCGCGAAGCCAATCACTTTCGCAATCATCGGATCATAGTAGATCGAAATATGGCTCCCGCTGTCAACACCCGTATCTATGCGGTAACCGCCTTCTTCGTCGTCTTCACTGCGCCAATGTTCCGTATCGATCGACCAGATTTTCCCAATGCTCGGCAGAAAATCATTGGCAGGGTCTTCGGCGTAAAGGCGCGCTTCGACCGCGTGTCCATACAGCGAAATATCTTTTTGCGGCGGCAATGTCTCGCCTTCGGCCACGCGGATTTGTAGCTCAACGAGGTCCAAACCCGTAATCATCTCCGTCACGGGATGTTCCACCTGCAGCCGCGTGTTCATTTCCATGAACCAGAACCCATCAGCGCGAAGTTTTCCAGAACCGTCAACGATAAATTCAACGGTTCCCGCACCCACATAGTTCACGGCTTTTGCGGCTTTTACGGCGGCATCCGTCATGGCTTTTCGCACGTCGTCCGTCATGCCGGGCGCGGGCGCTTCTTCGATGACTTTCTGATGGCGGCGCTGCAACGAACAATCCCGCTCAAACATATGAACCACATTTCCGTGCGTGTCGCCGAACACCTGGACTTCAATATGACGCGGTGAGGTGATGTATTTCTCGATCAAGACCCGATCTTCGCCAAAACTCGACTTGGCCTCGCGCTGGCAGCTCTCGAGCGCGGAAAGGAAATCTTCCGCGCGTTCGACCTTGCGCATGCCCTTCCCGCCGCCGCCGGCCACAGCTTTGATGAGAACGGGATAACCAATCATCCCCGCCTTGGATTTCAATAGGTCCGGTGTTTGGTCAGATCCATGATAGCCCGGCGTGATCGGCACGCCGGCTTCGGCCATTAATTTCTTTGCGGCGTCTTTTAGGCCCATCGCCTCCATGCTTTCAGGTGCCGGACCGATAAAAATAATTCCTTCGGAGTTTAGGCGGCGCGCGAATTCCGGATTTTCAGAGAGAAACCCATATCCCGGATGAACGGCGTCTGCGCCCGATTTCCGGCAGGCCTCGATAATATTGTCAATCAGCAAATAGCTCTCGGCAGCCGGACTTGGTCCGATATAAACCCCCTCATCCGCCGTGCCCGTATGCAAGGCTTTCTTATCCGCGTCGGAATAGACGGCAACGGTCGCAATGCCCAGTTTGCGCGCAGTTTTCATCACCCGGCAGGCAATTTCACCGCGGTTCGCAATCAGGATTTTTGTTATTTTTTTGCTCATGAGATTTGGTCTCTCATCCTATCAATAAAAGTCAACGCACAACATTCTCAGCGCTCGTTACATCCGAAACACGCCCATTTTCATATCACCCACAGGGGCGTTCGCCGCCATGGCCAGCCCAAGTCCCAGAACGCGCCGCGTATCGGTCGGAGCGATAATGCCGTCGTCCCAAATACGCGCAGACGCAAAATAAGGGTGACCCTCTCGCTCATATTTTTCACGAATGGGCTGCTTAAACGCTTCGCGCTCTTCGTCGCTCCACTTAACGCTATCGCGGTGGACAGTCGCAAGGACGCTCGCAGCTTGCTCACCGCCCATGATGGAAATGCGGGCATTAGGCCACATAAACATAAGACGTGGATTGTAAGCCCGGCCACACATGCCGTAATTCCCGGCCCCGAATGAACCGCCTACCACCACTGTGAATTTTGGTACCTGAGCGTTCGATACGGCATGAACCATTTTCGCGCCGTTTTTTGCAATGCCGCCAGCTTCAGCTTTCGAGCCCACCATAAAGCCTGTAATGTTTTGCAAGAAGACGAGCGGGATTTTACGCTGGGCGCAGAGCTCGACAAAGTGCGCGCCCTTTAAGGCGGATTCTGAGAAAAGAACGCCGTTATTGCCAAGAATACCGACCTGATAGCCATGGATTTTTGCAAATCCAGTGACAAGTGTTTCGCCATACAGTATCTTGAATTCCTGAAAATTCGACCCATCCACCAATCGCGCAATAATCTCGCGGCAATCATAAGGCTGGCGCGCGTCACTCGGAACAATTCCGTTGAGCTCTTCCTCATCATAGGCCGGTGCCTCATAGACCTCATCCGGCTTATAGGAATAGCTCGCTTGCCCCAGGGTTGTCACAATATCACGCGTAATTTGAAGGGCGTGGGCATCATTCACGGCCAAGTGATCTGTCACGCCGGACACCGATGCATGAAGACGGCCACCGCCCAGCTCTTCCGCTGTAATTTCTTCATTGGTTGCCGCTTTTACGAGCGGTGGGCCCGCGAGAAAGATCGTGCCTTGATCCGCAACGATAATATTTTCATCTGCCATCGCAGGCACATATGCACCGCCCGCTGTACAAGACCCCATGACAACGGCGATTTGCGGGATGCCATCGGCGCTCATCGTCGCTTCATTGAAAAAACACCGCCCGAAATCATTCTCATCTGGAAAAATTTCAGCTTGGTGCGGAAGGTTTCCACCGCCGCTATCAACCAGATAAATACAAGGAAGCCGGTTCGCGCGAGCAATGTCTTGCGCTCGGGCCTGCTTTTTACATGTCATCGGATAGTAAGTGCCGCCTTTCACCGTCGCGTCATTGCAAATGATCATCACCTCTCGGCCGGCCACGCGGCCGATACCTGTAATCATCCCCGCTCCGGGAATTTCGTCCTCATAACATTCAAAAGCAGCCATTTGCGACAATTCGAGAAACGGCGTTCCGGGGTCTAAAAGACGCTCTACGCGCTCCCTCGGTAATAGTTTTCCTCGCGACACGTGTTTGTCTCTGGCGCGTTCAGACCCGCCTTGCGCAATCTTTGCGACCTTGGCTTTAAGGTCTGCCACTAGCGCTAACATAGCCGCTTCATTGGCTTTGAAGGCCGGGCTATCCGGCCGCACTGAGGTCGATAATTTTGGCATACAAACTCCGTTTGACCTTTCGTACATAAATTTGACTCTTGAGTCAAATTTATAAGGGGTTATAGTCGCGCTATGGACAGCGCTAAATTTGAACCTTTTAACCGCGAAAAACAATTTGCCGCTAAGCGCAAAGCGGTTTTAAGGTCGGCGGGGGCCGCTTTTCGAAAGAAAGGCTATCACAATGCCTCAATGACCGAGATCGCGAAATCCCTCGGCCTTACAAAAGCTGCGCTTTATTATTACGTCAAAAACAAAGAAGAGGTTCTGCTCGAATGTCACCTCATGGCTTATGATGCGATGGATGACATTCTCACAATCCCGCGAGCTGCCACTGACACGGCGCTCGACTATCTGACAGCCATTTATGCGCAATTTGTCACCCTTTTGACACAGGATGGATTGTCACTCCTCACAGACGTAGACAGCCTATCAGAAACCTTAAAACCCGTCGTATTGGAGCGCCGCGGACGCATTGAGCACCGCATCACGCAAATTGTCGAAAACGGTATAAAGGACGGCTCGATCCGCACAGCCGATGCTCGGCTTTCCGTCTTCTTTTTCATGGGGGCCCTCAATTGGCTCAACGCTTGGTATGACACCAAAGGACGGCTCAGCGGATCCGATCTTGCGGCACATTTTACAGCTCAAATGCGCTCTGGCATTTCAGCTTAAACGGTATATGTATTCCCAATGACGAAGACTTCTCCAGACCAATCACTCACCTCACCTCAAGACACGTCGGCGCGAATGCTCGACTTCATTGTGGACGATGCGCCACCCAACGGAAGCGTTACAGAAGTTGCTGACGGTGTTTATTGGCTGCGTTTCGCATTGCCCATGAAAGGCCTCGACCATATCAATTTGTGGGCCTTGAAAGATGGCGACGGCTGGGTTGTTGTCGACACCGGAATTGGCAACAAAGACAGTAAGAAAGTCTGGGAAGGTCATTTCAAAAAACTTATGGGCGGGCGACCTGTTGACCGGGTTATTTGCACCCATCTTCACCCGGATCATACAGGCCTTGCTGGCTGGATTTGCCGCAAGTTCGGTGCGCCGCTTTTGATGACGCGCGGCGAGTATTTTCTCTGCCGCCTCATGGCGGCCGACACAGGTAAAGTTGCGCCCCGTGAAGGTATCGCGTTTTACCGAAAAGCGGGATATACGGATGATCAAATCGAGCTATATAAAATGCGCTTTGGCGGGTTCGGCAAAGCCATCAGCACATTGCCAGATTCCTATGACAGATTGGTTGACGGAGAACTAGGCCTGATAGGCGGACGGGAATGGCGCGTCGTTACGGGTTCAGGACACTCGCCCGAACATGCTTGCCTATGGTGCCCGGAGCTTAACATCTGCCTGACGGGCGATCAGCTTCTTCCCAATATTAGCTCGAACGTTTCCGTATGGCCAACAGAGCCGGAATCCAACCCGCTACAAGAATGGATTGATAGCTGCCATAAACTCAAGGAAACGCTACCAGAAGACATTCTTATTTGCCCAGCTCACGGCATTCCGTTTCGCGGCGCGCACCGCCGCCTTGATAAGCTCATCGAGCATCATGAAAAAGCGCTCGACCGTCTTGAAGATTTCTGCAAAACGCCGCGCCTCGCGACTGAGATTTACAGCGTTTTATTTCGCCGCCAGATCAATGATAGCAACCGGATCATGGCCGTTGGCGAATCCATTGCCCACCTCAACTGCCTCAAAGGCCGTGGACGCGTGACCCGGCGGTTAAATGATGCGGGACAATTTATTTACTTGGCGCTTTAGGGTTTCGGTTGAATATAGGGGCGTGGATAAGCGCGCCCAATGCGGCCCCCAGCGGAAATGAAATGAGACCGTAAAAAACTATGGACCCCGCCAAGATCAGGACTGGAGTATAGAACACCAGTACAATTGCACCGGGTGAACGAACTTCGCTAAAAGAATACCAAAAGGCATAAAGACCCAACGCAGTGCCAAAGACGAGCGGCGTTAAAAGCACCGTCAAGACACCTGATAACGCCCCCCGAAACACATCGGACCGTGTACCCGTTAAGGCTTTCGGCGCCAAAAACCAGGCACAGATCAGGGCGGAAATAGGGACGCCCCAGAGAATGGCAGTACCTTCACTCCCTCCGGACATCGGTAAATCGATATTGCCGCCGCTAGTCACGAGAAGCGCGGCGAAAAAGGCGCAAAACGCAAATAAGAAGCGCCTTTTATCCATATTAGTCGACCAGATCTTCCCAGAAAGCTTTGGCCTTATTGAAGAAGTTCTTTGAATGCGGACTTACGCTATCGCCACCTTCACGGGCAAATTCTTCAAGTAGTTCTCGTTGACGCGCATTGAGCTTGGACGGTGTTTCCACGTTGAGTTCCACATACATATCCCCGCGCTGTGTATTGCGAAGAACGCTCATCCCCTTACCGCGAAGACGCATACGTTTACCGGATTGCGAGCCTTCAGGGATTTTTATCTTGGAACGTCCGCCGTCAATGGTCGGAATCTCCACTTCGCCGCCAAGCGCCGCCGTCGTCATCGGCACATGGGCGCGGCAGTAAAGATTTGGTCCGTCACGTTCAAACAAATCATGCGGTTTGACCGCGACAAAAATATAGAGATCACCGCGCTGGCCCGGCCCGCCGCGACGCGGGGCGGCGTCGCCCTGTCCCGTGAGACGGATACGTGTGCCATCTTCAACGCCTGCAGGAATGTTAATATCGAGCGTTGTGTCAACGCGGGTTTGTCCCGCGCCGTCGCATTTGTGGCAAGGGTCAGAGACATATTCCCCTTGTCCGCCGCACGTCGGGCATGCCCGCTCCATCGTAAAGAAACCTTGCTGCGTACGAACCCGGCCGGCGCCCCCGCACGTTTGGCACGTCTCAATGCTCGCGCCCGGTTCCGCGCCGAGGCCATCACACCGGTCACAGTCTTCGGAGATAGGCACCGTAATTTCGGTATCTTTACCAGCAAACGCTTCTTCCAGCGTAATATCCATTTCATAACGAAGGTCAGACCCTCGCGCTTGGCGCTGTCCGCCGCGGCCACCGCCAAACATATCCGAAAACCCGCCAGCACCTGCGCCGCCGCCAAAAATTTGCGAGAATATATCGCCAAAATCTTGAAAGCCGCCGTGCCCCGCGCCGCCGCCTTGCTCAAACGCACGGTGACCCATTCGGTCATAGGCCGCACGTTTTTGAGCATCAGACAAGATACCGTAAGCTTCGTTTATTTCCTTGAATTTTGCCTCGGCGTCAGGGTCGTCAGGGTGACGATCAGGATGACATCCCATCGCGGCCTTGCGGAAGGCGGACTTTAAGGCTTTTTCATCGACAGACTTATCGACTCCAAGAACTTCGTAATAATCACGTTTCGACATGAGCTTCTTTTTCCAAAATTGTATTCAGGCCCGCGCGCACCCTAACCACATAGCCCTGTGTTTGACAAAGGTCTATGAGCGGCGAAGACGCCTCCCGACCTGTTTCCAAAATGAGTAAAGCGGGGTGTAGGCGCTCGGGCGCATCTTCAAAAAATCCAGTGAGAGCTTTCAGGTCATGTCCTTCAATATCTAGCTTCATCGCATCAACATGCGTGAGGCCCTGTGTTCGGCAGATCCGCGCGATCGTATCAATCACAACCGCTTCGACATTATGCCCGCCGGAGACAAGCTGCGCTTCGCCGCGGTTTTCATCGCCGCCGCCCAAAAACCCTGTTCCAGGTTCATCAGAAATCGCCGCGCGGATAATTTGAACCTTGGCATTGCTCGCTGCTATATTCGCCTCAAGACGCCCGCAAGTTTCAAGACCGGGCTCAACCGCGATAATTTTAACATCGCGGTTTGCGGCTTTGGCATATGAATGGACGAAAAGGGAATAGAGACCAACATTCGCACCGATGTCTAAAAAGACATATGGCTGCGCTGTGCCCGATTTTACGGACGTTTCAAGTGCCATACGCTCTTGGGAATCCCACGTTTGCACGCCGGCAAAGGCTCGTTTCTCACAGCGGTTTTCCGAAGGGTATAAACGCGCTTTCACATCTGGCGCGATTTCCACGTCAAACGGCTCTGATAAGCCCGCTTTAGCGCGCTTTCTGTAAAAGGAAATATTGGCGCGTCCCCAGCGCGAATCGGAGAATGTCGCTGCCTTGACCCGTAATTTCTCGCGGGCCGGCGGTAAACTATAAGTACCAAAATCAGGGTTTATACTGGACATGATTGCATATCATCAAAAAACCCCGGGCGCGCAAGGGGGGTTGCGCCCGGGGTGTGAGACTTTTTGGCCAAAAGCCGCATAAGTCTCAATTTCTTAAGCAGGCTTGTCTTCGTCGTCGACGTCTTCAAACTCAGCATCGACAATGTCTTCATCATCGTCATTGTCTGATGACGAAGCCGCTGGCGCATCGTCTTCCGCACCAGCATTGGCGTAAATTGCTTCGCCCATTTTCATGACAGCCGCGGTAAGCTCTGCGACTTTCGCATTAATTTCGTCGGCATTTTCACTGCCAGAAACTTCGCGAACAGCTTTAATGCCATCTTCAATCGCTTGCTTCTCGTCGTCACCGATTTTATCACCGTGCTCTTTCAAGTCACTTTCAGCTTTGTGCGCAAGAGCTTCGGCTTGGTTCTTAGCTTCGGCGAGTTCACGGCGCGCTTTATCTTCGTCGGCATTCGCTTCAGCATCGCGGATCATGTCTTCAATATCCGAATCTGACAATCCACCAGACGCTTGGATACGAATTTGCTGTTCCTTGCCTGTAGCGTTGTCTTTTGCGGACACATTGACGATACCGTTGGCATCAATATCAAATGTGACTTCGATTTGCGGCATACCGCGCGGCGCCGGGGGAATACCCACCAAGTCAAATTGACCGAGTAGCTTGTTGTCCGCCGCCATTTCACGCTCGCCTTGGGAGACACGAATAGTCACCGCAGATTGGTTGTCAGCCGCCGTAGAATAGATTTGGCTCTTCTTTGTCGGGATCGTTGTGTTGCGATCGATCATCCGTGTAAACACGCCGCCTTCGGTTTCAATACCAAGGGATAGAGGTGTCACGTCAAGAAGAAGAACGTCTTTCACGTCGCCCTGCAAAACGCCCGCTTGAATCGCGGCACCCATGGCCACAACTTCGTCCGGGTTCACACCCTTATGAGGCTCTTTACCGAAGAAATCTGTCACCGCTTTTTGAACGGCTGGCATACGTGTCATACCACCAACAAGAACAACATCATCGATCTCGCCCGCTTTAAGGCCCGCATCAGCCAAGGCTTTCTTACATGGCGCGATCGTGCGCTTGATAAGGTCGGCCACAAGGCTTTCAAGCTTTGCGCGCGTCAGCTTCATGTTGAAGTGTTTTGGACCTGTCGCATCGGCTGTAATGAATGGAAGGTTGACTTCATAAGTCGCTGCACTTGAAAGCTCTTTTTTCGCTTTCTCGGCTTCTTCGCGAAGGCGCTGCAAGGCGAGTTTGTCACCTTTCAGGTCGATGCCCGTGTCTTTCTTGAACTCTTCGTTGAAATACTCAACGATACGCATGTCAAAGTCTTCACCGCCAAGGAATGTGTCCCCGTTAGTGGCTTTAACTTCAAACACACCGTCGCCGATTTCAAGAATTGAGACGTCAAATGTACCACCGCCCAAGTCATAAACAGCAATTGTTTTACCATCTTGCTTGTCCATGCCGTAAGCGAGCGCCGCAGCTGTTGGCTCGTTGATGATCCGAAGCACTTCAAGTCCTGCGATTTTACCCGCATCTTTTGTTGCCTGACGCTGCGCATCATTAAAATAAGCCGGAACAGTAATAACGGCTTGCGTGACAGTTTCACCAAGGAAATCCTCGGCAGTTTCTTTCATCTTCGTCAACGTCATGGCGGAAATTTCTGCCGGAGAGTAGGCTTTATCGCGGCCTTGGACATAGGCATCGCCGCCCTTGCCTTTGACAATTGCATAAGGCACCAATTTGGCATCCTTTTTCACAGCCGGATCCGTCATCGCACGGCCAATCAAACGCTTCACAGCGTAATAAGTGTGCTCAGGGTTTGTCACCGCTTGGCGGCGGGCTGTTTGTCCGATCAGGCGTTCGCCGTCTTCGGTAAAGGCAACAACGGACGGTGTGGTCCGCTGACCTTCTGAGTTTTCAATAACCCGGGCCTTGTCGCCGTCCATAACGGCTACACAAGAGTTTGTCGTTCCCAGGTCGATTCCGATAACTTTAGTCATCTTAAGGCTCCTGTTTGTGCGCCGCGTATCCCCCTACAGGCCCACGGCATCATTTAAGTTTAATTCGGGCTTTCCCGTTGATTGCGATATGGGGGCATAAATTCGGCGTGCAAGGGCTTTCCTCACTTTTTTGTGAGTCAACTCAGCGCGCCTTCCTCAGATATATGTTTCTTCCGGATCGGATAAATTAAGCTTTTCAATGGTCACGCTTGGCAGTTCTCCAATTATCTCGGAACCTTTTTGTCTCGCCCCCCGTTGATCCAGTGAACATATTAACAGAGGAGACGATCATGGCGAATTTAGATAAATTCAAACAAAACCCACAACAGGAACTGCTGAGCCAAATGAAGGGCGCACGCTGTGTTATGCTGGGAACGCCTCATTCTGATGCGCACATGCAGCCTATGACGCCGCAAATTGATATGGATGAAGAATGTATCTATTTCTTCGCAGACAGCACGAGTCATCTGGGTCAAGCGGTCCTTGAGAAGCCTGGGCACGTTCATATGTGCTATATTGACGATGACGTTCAAGCCTGCCTGAAGGGTTACCTGATTACGCACAAAGACCGAAGCACCGTTGATAAATTCTGGAGTCCCGTTGTCAGCGCGTGGTACCCAGATGGGAAAACCGATTCCAAGCTCATGATGTTAAAGCTCGTCCCGCACGACGCATCAATTTGGGCGTCTGACAAAAATATTCTGAGCTTCACTTACGAGATCGCAAAAGCAAACCTCACCGACACTCAACCAGATCTTGGCGAGCAAATGAACATTGATCTTCGACGTCACAAAGCCGCGTAAACGGTCACACATCTTCAAGAAAACCAGCTTCGCGGCTGGTTTTTTTATGCCGCCAGTTTACTTTCCTGAAACAGGCTTGAAATTTCCAAGGCATGAGCGATAAAGCGGCATGCCTCCTTTTCCGCCCGGTTTTGCTCACTATCCACTATATTTTGATGTGCAGCAGCAAGCGGCGTTGGTGGACGCGGTCAAGGCCGGGGTCGCAAAAGCGCCGTTTTGGCGTCCGGCGATGCCGCGAACCGGCGCTCCTTTGTCCGTGGTGATGTCAAACTTCGGCCCCCTCGGTTGGGTCACGGATAAAGAAAAAGGCTATAGATACGAACCCGCACACCCCAGAACTAAGACCCCGTGGGCGCCTATTCCGCAAATGCTGTTTAATCTTTGGAACGATGTGACAGACTATCCAGCCCCGCCCGAGGCTTGCCTGATCAATTGGTACCGCGAAGGCTCCAAGATGGGCGCACACATTGACAGCGACGAACAGGCCACCGACGCACCGGTGGTCTCCGTGTCCCTTGGCGATCCTGCCATCTTTCGAATGGGAGGCCTTGCTCGCGGCGGATCTACGCAGGGACTAAAACTTTTCTCAGGAGACGTTGTTGTTATGGCGGGCGAGAGCCGTAGGTGCTATCACAGCGTATCGAAAATCTTCATTGGCGAATCCGCGCTTATTCCAAACGGCGGCCGCATCAACCTTACACTGCGGCGCGTGACCTTGCCGAACTAGAACGGACACAACATGAAATTTGCTTGGTATGACGCCGTTGGTATTCTCGGCGTGTCCTTTGTTTTGGGGACTTATTTAGCTCTGCAAATGAGAAAGCTTGCTGTGGATGCGCCCGCATATTCGACCATCAATGCGTGCGGCGCGGTGTTTATTCTGGTCTCGCTCTATCACAACTTCAATCTTTCCTCGTTCATTATCGAGTTCGCGTGGCTGATGATAAGCATATTCGGGATGGTTCAAGCGTTCCGCGCCCGCAGGTAAAACGCCCCGCTGACCCGCCAAAAGACAGATAATCTCATTGACTCGCGAGGGTCGTTTCTTATGGTCGCGCGAAAATTTTAAGAGGATACCGCTCATGCACATCACCGCCCTTGAAACCGCCATCAATGCCGCTTGGGACGACAAAGCCTCCCTCTCCCCCGCGTCAAAAGGCGAAGCACGGGACGCCGTGGAAGCCGCAATCCTTGGCCTTGATGATGGTTCACTGCGCGTGGCGTCAAAATCCAAAAATGGCGACTGGACTGTCCACGAATGGCTAAAAAAAGCTGTTCTGTTGGGCTTTCGCCTGAACGCCAACCGTATCATGTCCGGCGGAGCGGATGGCGGCAATTGGTGGGATAAAGTCCCAAGCAAATTCCAAGGTTGGAGCGAGGTCGAATTTGAACAAGCAGGTTTTCGCGCTGTTCCCAATGCCGCTGTGCGGCGCGGTGCCTATATCGCCCCTGATGCGGTCTTGATGCCATCCTATGTCAATATTGGCGCATATGTAGATAGCGGCACGATGGTGGACACATGGACAACTGTGGGATCGTGCGCGCAAATCGGCAAAAACTGCCACCTTTCTGGCGGCGTCGGCATTGGCGGCGTTTTAGAACCGCTTCAAGCGTCCCCCGTCATTATTGAAGATAATTGTTTTATCGGCGCGCGCTCAGAAGTGGCGGAAGGTGTCATCGTCCGCGAGGGCGCCGTGCTGGCGATGGGAGTTTTTCTCTCCCAATCTACCAAAATATATAACCGCGAAACCGGCGAGTTTACCTATGGTGAGGTTCCCGCCTATTCCGTCGTTGTACCAGGCAGTCTGCCGTCGAAAGATGGCTCACATAGCCTGGCTTGCGCTGTGATTGTGAAAACCGTGGACGCAAAAACCCGGTCAAAGACCGGGGTCAACGAGCTTCTGAGAAACTAGCCTCTCGCAGGTCCCGTGGACACGGCAACCATGGCCGCGCGCAGGGTACGATCACCGATTGTGAACCCGGTTTGCATGACTTCTGCCACATAGCCTTTTTCTTCATCTGATGGCACTTGGGCGACAGCCTGATGGACATTCGGATCAAATTTCGACCCTTTACCCGGTACGGCTTTGATCCCGTGGCGCGCAAGAACAGCCATGAGATCTTTCTCTGTTAACTCAATCCCATCGAGGAGGTTTTTGGCGTTTGCGCCCATATCTTCTTTGGCTTGCCCGTCGAGTGTGAGAAGCGCCCGCGCGAGATTGTCATGAACCGCAAGTATATCGCCCGCGAGACGCTCAATGCCGTAAAGCTTTGCTGCCGCCACTTCGCGCTGTGCCCGGCGCTTAACATTTTCCGTTTCCGCCATCGCGCGCAGGGCCTGATCTTTTGTATTCGCCAGTTCCGTTTGCAACGCTTCAATCGCTTGCTCGGGCGTTGGTCCCTCTTGATCCCCTTCGCGCTTTTCAACGCCCTCTAAGGCATCATTAATCTGGGCTTGCAATGCATCGAGTTCCGCGTCCGTCGGAAGCGGAATATCTGTTTCGTGCATATCTTTTTCTGTGGGCTCTCCTGACATTGTCAGCTCCTGCTCGTTCTGGGTTAAATTTTATAGTGCCCGCCGAGCATTCGCCCGACAAGCTGCGCGGTATAATCCACCATAGGAATAATCCGCGCATAGTTGAGCCGCGTCGGGCCAATAACCCCAACTGCGCCAATAATGTTTTTATCGCTGTCGCGGTACGGCGCGACAACAACGCTTGATCCAGACAAGGAAAACAAAGGATTTTCCGTGCCTATAAATATTTTGACACCGTCCGCGCCCTCCGCTTGATCCAGCAGCGCGATCAGGTCTTCTTTGCGCTCCAAATCGTCAAACAATAACCGAATACGCTCTATGTCCGTTTGCGCCTCAAGGTTTTCTAAAAGCTGCGCCCGCCCGCGAACGATCAAGGATCGCTCTCGCGCGCCCGTCGGTTCACCAGACCATTCTGCGAGGCCCCGTTCAATCAATCCGGCAGCGGCGCGGTCAATCTCCGCCAGACCGCTTTTAATTTCATCAAGTATATCCGCGCGGGCTTCGTCGAGACGTCGTCCTTTGAGCCGCGCTGACAAAAAATGCCCTGCGCGCTCAAGCGAAGCGGGCGGCAACCCCTGGGGGCGCGGCATCAGGCGGTTTTCCACATGCCCGTCGGCATAAACAATCACCGCTAAAGCCTGATCTGTATCCAGATTGACAAATTCCACGTGCTTGACGGACCCGGCCTTTTTTGCTGGTTTCGTGGGCGTCAAGACAAGTCCCGCACCGCCCGCAAGCCCGGCCAACATACTGGAAGCTTGCGCCAACATCACATCGGGCGACCGCCCCTCGGCCGCCAAACGGGCCTCGAGTTGATCGCGTTCACTTGAGGATAAATCCCCGGTCTCGAGAAGACCATCCACGAAAAGCCGCAAGCCTTGCTGCGTCGGGATCCGTCCGGCGCTCACATGGGCGGAACTAAGCAATCCAAAACGCGCCAAATCAGCCATCGTGTTTCGGATCGTCGCGGGTGACAGGTTACGCTCTCCGGACAGAGATAATGTCCGCGACCCAACGGGCTGACCCGTTTCCAGATAGGCATCCACAATGTCGCGAAAGACATTTCGCGCCCGGGTGTCCAGATCGGATAAATTAAATTGTGGTATCACAACACTCATGCCGGAACATGTGGGCATTGAGGCAGCGGGATTCAAGCTTTTTTTCCTGCTTTTTGACTGGCTCCGAAGCCCTGCTTACGATAAGCCTGCGCCAAATCATCGAAAGCCTATCATATGCGTCCCAATAACCGTCCCCTTGATTCCCTTCGCAGCATTGAACTCATTGCTGGCGTCTCGAAATATGCAGAAGGGTCATGCCTTGCTAAATTTGGCGATACCCATGTTTTGTGTACAGCCTCCATTGACGAGAACGTTCCGCGCTGGATGAAAGGTAAAGGCAAAGGTTGGGTCACCGCAGAATATGGCATGCTGCCCCGCTCTACCCATTCGCGCAATGGCCGGGAAGCCGCACGCGGCAAGCAGGGCGGACGCACCGTTGAAATTCAGCGCCTCATCGGGCGCTCCCTTCGCGCGGCGATTGACCTTGGCAAGCTCGGCGAGCGCCAGATCATCATCGATTGCGACGTCATGCAAGCCGATGGCGGCACGCGCACGGCGTCCATAACAGGCGCGTGGGTTGCTTTGCAGCAAGCCTGCGACGCGCTGGTCACGCAAGGGAAAATCGCTGAAAACCCGATCACCGACAGAATGGCCGCAGTCTCTTGCGGCATTGTAGACGGTGAATGCCGACTTGATCTTGAATATGTGGAAGACAGCGCCGCGCAAGCCGACGCAAACTTTGTTCTCACCGAGGCCGGCGGCATCATCGAAGTACAAGCCAGCGCCGAGGATACACCTTTCACGGCGCAAGAAATGGCCGAGCTTATGCGCCTTGCCGGAAAAGGCATCGGCGAACTGTGTGAGCTTCAAGCCGCCTCGCTAAGAGTCTAAAGCGGCTCCTTTCCCATTATGTCATCATCGCCAGAGTTTGAGATATTTCTCACGGCGCCTCCGGGGCTCGAAGCCATTCTCTTGAGCGAAGCGGTTCAGGCGGGATTTAAATCCCCCAAAGCCACAGGCGGCGGTGTGACGATACAGGGAAATTGGTATGATGTGTGGCGCGCGAACCTCACATTGCGCGGGGCGTCGAAAGTCCTTGTCCGATTTGGCGAGTTTCGCGCTTTTCATCTGGCGCAACTTGATAAACGCGCGCGGAAATTTCCATGGGGAGACATCCTAACGCCCAGCCTTACGATCAAAGTCGAGGTCTCAACCAATAAAAAAAGTAAAATCTATCACGCCGGGGCCGCGGTTGAGCGCCTGGAGCGCGCCATATCCGAGGAATTTGACGCTAAAATCGCCGAGTCTATGGACGATGCGGATATTGTCATAAAAACCCGCATCGATGACAATAATGTCCTTTTATCCGTGGACAGCTCGGGCGTCGGACTTCACAAACGCGGCCATAAACAAGCCATGGGCAAGGCCCCTATTCGCGAAACCATGGCGGCGCTTTTGCTTCGCGCTTGCGGATATACGGGCCACGAACCCGTTCTGGATCCCATGTGCGGTTCAGGGACGTTTCTTATCGAAGCCGCAGAAATCGCCTCCGGGATGATGGCAGGGCGCGCGCGGCATTTCGCGTTTGAGAAACTAGCAACATATGATGCAAATGCGGTGGAAAAAATACGCCATAGCTGGACCGATCACGCCGCATCTGCGCGGTTTTACGGCTCAGACCGCAACGTCAATGTTGTCGGGTTCGCGGCGAACAATGCAAAGCGGGCCGGTGTTGATCACCTGTGCACTTTTGCCCCAACGCCGCTTGATAAGCTTCAGCGCCCTGACGGACCGCCCGGCCTTGTTATCGTCAATCCGCCTTACGGCGCCCGCATTGGCAAAAAGAAGGACCTTTACGGCCTTTACAGCTCTTTTGGCGAGGTCATGCGCAGCCAGTTCCAAGGGTGGCGCGTAGGTATGGTCACATCCGATACCCAACTCGCCGAAGCCGCGAAACTGCCTTGGCTTCCGTCCAGCGCCCCCATTGCACATGGCGGCCTAAAAGTCCGGCTCTTCCAAACCAAAACCCTTTAAAAAAACGGGTACGGCTCATCAAACCCCTATGGCCGTTTAATTTCAATACATTATTTATTGAGAAAGATGGTGCCCTGGAGAGGCAACTCACTTCCTAAATAAGTATTTGAAATTATTAAATTATTATAAGGCGTAAAATTGCTGCGCCCCCAATTATGCCCCAATGGTCAATATTTATGAGGATATTAACGGCATAAAGGCGAGGAAAACTGACAGAACTCCAAGGAGGATAGACAGGTATGCTAGCCATCCCGAAAGACGAACCGCAGAGTCAGCGTGCCTTACCGGTAACGATAAACGTTGAAACCAATTCGCAGGCTTGATCGTCAACGTTAATGTTTTCGATTCTTCCTCCGCTCTACCTTGAAGATCTATCCAGCCCGCCCAATCAACCACAATCGTACTGAGCTCAGGCTTTCCCTTAAGGTTGACGGAGAATCGCAAAATCCTATAGATGGTCCCGTCTTTACTGGAAATTTTAAACCATTTGCCATGAAATTTGCGTCGGTCGCCTTTGTCTTTGATTAAGTGATGGCTCATGACAAACCAGCCAAGCGGCACGTGCGCCTTATCGTTAAAAGACGCTGGAGATTTCCGTTCAAAGGTAGCGTTAATATTCGTCATCTTGTGTCTTCCATCCCTTGCCTCTTACGTCGCATACATCACGCGCTGCACGCCTGCAAATGCCGTCTTGATCCCGGCGAGGTCACCAAGGGCTGATTTAGCATCCGCAAGGCTACCATATCGAATTTTCAATAGGTCGCCAAGCTTGTCATAACCCAGCTCGTCCACGCCTTCGCGTTCATAGGCCCGTAGCACCGATTCTAGAAAATCCCGCATGGGAAGCTCATATCCGCCCAGACCGAAGGCGCGCGCATCTTCGGCGCGCTCGATCCGTGTGCGCGGATCAAGCGAGAAGCGCACATTGGCGAGAATATCAAACACGTCGCTATTCGGCGCATCAATAAGCCGGGCCATATCGTCCAAGCGGTCAGAATCAAAGCCCCGTTCGCGCAGCTGACCAAGTAAGGCTTTGCGCAGTTCCGGATCGCTCCATTTCTCGCGCAGTTCTTCTTCCCCGCCGATAAGGTGCTTAAGGTCGCCAAATAAATGCTTCATCATTTGCTCGCCCGTGACTTGTTTCCCGTCCAGCCAATATGTGGTGACGCCAATATATTGAATATGCCGGGTGGAGCCATCGGCGAGCTTAACCACAACCTTTTCTGGGCGAGGGTCGGGCGTTGGGTTTTCATCGGGGTCAGGTTCTTTGACATCGTCGTCCGGTGGCGTTTCTGGTCTATCTGGCTTTGCAACGGGTTCCAGCGGTTCGCCGTCCCATTCGGGGTCGTTAAAATGTTCATAGGCTTTGACAAAATCATAGACGGTGAAATGGTCTTTACCGTCAAACATCCGCGTCCCGCGCCCGACAATCTGCTTAAACTCGATCATTGAGGTCACAGGGCGCATCAAAACAATATTGCGGATATTACGCGCATCAACGCCCGTGGAGAGCTTGCGCGATGTGGTCAGGATTGTGGGGATCGTTTTTTCATTGTCTTGGAAGGTGCGCAAATCCGCCTCACCCGCCGCGCCGTCATTGGCGGTGACGCGCACACAATAGTCCATATCATTGACGGGCTTAATCTCATTGATGAAATCGCGCACCAATGCGGCGTGCTCTTGCGTAGCGCAAAAGACGAGGGTTTTTTGGAGCGGGTTCATCTGCCCCATAAACTCCTGCACCCGGCTTTGTTCGCGCTCATCCATGACAATGGTACGGTTAAAGTCTTTCTCAGTGTAAGTCTTTGTGACATCGATTTCGCCGCCGACAACCATATCGCCCGGGCGGTAAACATATTCATCAATGGTGCTGGCCATTTGCCGGACTTTAAACGGGGTCAGGAAGCCGTCTTCAATTCCTTCTTTGAGAGAGTATTCGTAAACGGGCTTGCCGAAATAATCATAGGTATCCGCATTATCATCCCGGCGCGGCGTTGCGGTCAGGCCTAGCTGCACCGCAGGCTCAAAATAATTGAGAATGCCGCGCCAAGGGGATTTGTCCTTCGCCCCAGCGCGGTGACATTCGTCAATGATTATGAGGTCGAAAAAGTCCGGCGGATACTCTAAATAATTCGGGTCCCCGTCGGTGACGATGGTGTCTTCAAAATCATCATTCTCGACAATTTCATCGGCTCCGCTGGTCATCAAAGTTTGGAAGATTGAGAAAAATACATTGGCATTTTTCGGCATCTTGCCGCCCCGCTTGCGAATTTCCTTTGGCGTAATGCGCACGCGGGCATCTTCGGAAAAGCCGGAGAAACTGCCATAGGCTTGATCCGCGAGGATATTGCGGTCCGCGAGGAATAAGATACGCGGCTGCCGCCCTTTATCCCCTTGCAAGGTCCAGCGCGTCTGAAATAGCTTCCATGCGATCTGATAGGCCACGCCCGTCTTTCCCGTGCCCGTGGCGAGGGTTAGCAAGATACGCTTGTCGCCCTTGGCGATGGCTTCCAAAATGGCCGTGATGGCATTGTGCTGATAGTAGCGAGGGTCCCATTTGCCGCCATCGGTGGCAAAGGGCACCGCACCAAAGAGGTTCCGCCAGTCGTTATTTCGCGGGAATGCACGGTCCCAAAGCTCATCGGGTGTCGGGAAGGGCGGGGAGAAATCGCGCTCTAGGCCCGTTTTCATATCAATCTCACGCCAATTTATACCATTGGAGCAATAGGCGAAACGGGCGTTCAGGCGTCGGGCATAATCAAGGGCTTGGCGCTGTCCTTCGCGGTGGCTCACTGAGGCTTTCTTGGCCTCCATCGCCGCGAGTTTTTGTCCGCGATACTCGAACACATAATCACAGGGCACGGGGTTTATGCGGTGCCCGCCCGCAATAATCCGCCCCGGACAAATCAACTCCTCGCGAAGCCGCGTCTCGGCAAGTTTGCCCCATCCTGCCGCATGCAGCACAGGCGTAATCCGGTTGGTCCGGGTTTCCGTCTCGGTTTCGTCGGAATAGCTCAGGTTAAATCTCCGGCAAAAGCTTTTTGGAGGAGGGATTGTGAGAGATCCTCGAAATCCATTAAATTCTCTTCAAGTAAGTTTCTTGCTTTCGCGATGTGATTAAAGGCAGTGTTTAAGATTTTCACAATCCGCCTCTGCTCTTCTAAAGGAGGAAGAATGAACTGTAAGTTTTTTGCCCTCGTGATTGTCAGCGTTTTTACTGTCGCTCCTTCTCCCTTATTGGTTTGCTCAATTAAATCTGGTGTTTGAAATAGGTATTCAATGAATTCAGGTTCAACATCTCGTTTTGGCCGAAACCACAAGACACTGGCGTCTTTAAAGTAAAATTCGTCGACTTCTTTAACCAAATAGCAAATTCCGACGGTCCCAACACCCGTGACCATCAAGTCGCCCGCTTTTGGCGCACCTTTCTCTGCTCGATATTTGTTGAACAACTCTTTTGAAACAAATAGTTCATTTTCCACCGAACCATTTTTCGATAATTTGACAATTTCACGAGCCCTATAAAACGGGATCCCTGTTGTTTTCCAATCTTTCTTGTGAACACGTTTAGCCGACCCGATATCATACAGGTCACTCATGCAAACTATTTCCCACCCCGGTTTCATAGCAGCCCCCGTATATCTTCCAAAATCTGCGCCGTCTCTTTGTCTCGTGCGAGCATGTTTTTGATGATCTCTTCCGGTTCTCGCAGGGGGGCTTCTTCTGGCGCGAAAGGGTTCTTAACGGAGAGATCGAACGTGTCTGCGTCCACGTCCGCCGCGCTGATCGTCCAGCTTTTATCGCTATCGGCGCGGGTCTTTTGCAGCGCGATAAATTCGGCCAAGTCCTCATTATTAAGCGGATTAGTCTTGCCCATATTGCGGCCCGGGTCGAGGGCGTAATACCAAATGTCTTTGGTGGCTTTGCCCTTTTCAAAAAATAACACAACGGTTTTCACGCCCGCCCCTTGGAACGTGCCGCCGGGGCAATCGAGGACCGTATTCAGGTCGCAATTTTCCAGCAGTTCACGCCGCAAAGCCACAGAGGCGTTATCCGTATTAGACAGAAACGTATTTTTGATAACCACCGCCGCCCGTCCGCCTGCGCGCAGTTTGCGGATGAAATGCTGCATGAACAAATAGGCGGTTTCGGAGGAGCGGATCGGGAAATTATGCTGCACTTCGGGGCGCTCGCCGCCGCCAAAGGGCGGGTTGGCAAGGATCACGTCATGGCGGTCTTTTTCCTGTATATCCATGACATTTTCATTCAGCGTATTGGTGTGAATGATGTTCGGCGTTTCAATCCCGTGCAGCACCATGTTCATAATGCCGAGAATATAGGCGAGGGACTTTTTTTCTTGCCCGTAAAATGTCTTCGTTTGCAGGGTTTCAAAATCTGTGGCGCTGATATTGTCACGGTATAGATGGCTATAGGCTTCGCATAGGAAGCCCCCAGAGCCGCACGCCCCGTCATAGATGCTTTCACCTATCTTCGGGTCGATGACCTTGATCATGGCGCGGATAAGCGGGCGCGGCGTGTAATATTCTCCGCCGTTGCGCCCCGCATTGCCCATGCGTTTAATCCGCGATTCGTAGAGGTCAGACAGCTCGTGCTTTTGTTGCGCGTTACCAAATTTCAGTCCGTCAATTTCGTTGATGACGTCGCGAAGAGTAAAACCGGAACGAAAGCGGTTGATAATCTCCGAGAACACTTCCCCGATTTTATATTCAATCGTATCCGCCGACGTCGCCGACGCGCGAAAGCCGGACAGGTAAGGGAAAAGCTCGCCGTTGACATACGCGATAAGGTCATCGCCTGTCTTGGCCGCGTTATAGTCCAGCACCCCGCTTGCGTCTTTCGGCGCGGCCCATGACCGCCAGCGGTGGGTTTCATTCAAGATCGGGGAATAGTCCTTCCCTTCGAGTTCCGCCGCGTCCGCGCGCTCCATTTCCATATCGTCCAGATATTTTAAGAACAAAATCCAGCTCGTCTGTTCCGCATAATCCAGTTCCGACGCGCACCCCGCTTCGTTGCGCAAGGCGCGGTCAATATTGTTAAACGCGTTTTCAAAATTGCTCATATTCCGTAGCCTCCGACGGAGTTAAAGCCCGCGCCGCCAAATAGGCTTTGAATAAAGAGATGATGATTTTGGACAGATGCACTGCCCATTAAAGTGTACGTGATCACGCGGTCCCCTTGGTAAAACTTATAAGTGCAATCTAGCGTCCAGCTTGCAAAGGTAAAGTCACAAAAGGCCGCCGACCGTGAAAAGGGGTCATGTTTTGAAATGCGGAAACGCGCAACAAATCCCCGCGCCGTTCAAATGAATGCAAAGCTGGTATGACAAAACGCCCCCCTCAATGCGCGCGAGAAAACTGTATTCAGGTTCGCTTTGTGCTGGGGGCTGTGATGTACGCATTTGAAGCGCCAGAGATCGCCATAGCCCCTACCCTCTTGTACGTCCCGCGATAAACGCGCTTAGAATTAACACGAGCGCTCCTAATCCCGCCGCGATAGCAATCGTAAGATTGTGATCATCCGCCGAAAGGCGCGCAATGACAAGAAAGGCCAAACCCCATACCGGCGCAAATGTATAAGCGCGGTTACCTCTGGTCTTGTGAATCATCAACGCAATATATCCCAGCGCTGCAGCAAGTGTTAGGACACAAATAAGTGTCTCGCTCATACCAAATCCGATAGGGCCGTGAACGCCAAGCTGCGCCCAGTTCAAAAACACGGCAATAGAGCACCACCCCGCAAGCAAAGAGAGCGGAACATAGATCGCATAGTTTTCACCTTTGGATAGTTCACCTTTGCGGCGAGAAAGACGCACAACAGCAGCGCAAATCAGTAAGACGGCAGGGATAAAGACAATGGCTGTACCCCATGCGGAAATTGCGAGCGGAACGAAGGACGCCATGTAGCCCCAGAGCGTTATCATCGCGAAGCTACCCGCCGTTAACCAGCCAATATGTTGGAATATGGCGCGTTCGCGGTTCTTCGGCAGCGCTTGGATTATTCCGTAAGCAATACAGCCCACGAAAATCGGGAACCAAATTGAAAACGCAAAGCCAAACGGGACAAGTAGAGTATCATTATAGTCCGACTGCTCTGAGATTGATCGCCCGATATCAAATATTTGCGGTAAAGATGATGAAATCCACATTGCCGGTGCGAGCACTAAGTTTAGAATTTGGCGCGTCTTATTAGCGTTTGAAAACATCGGTAAATCCTTGAGATGCGATACTCATGCGCGTACATCAAAATAGATTCCGCACGCGTAGAGCCCTTCTTTGAATTACAATCAGCTGGCCAACCCTTGAAGTCAAGCGCCGCCCTTAGATTGCGCTCCCGTAGCGCATGGGCATCGCAACCCTATAAGTCCCTCGGAAAACAAAATCCTCGCCCCAGCGCCCCAGTTACGTGTATTTTTCGCAAAAACTCTAAGTCGGCTCAGACGTTTCGCTGAGGCATGTTTTCCGCGTTCCAAGGTAACAGTGTTTAGATAGATAAAAGTATTTAGATTTGGCGATTTAACCGCCGCGAAAGAAACACCAAAGTCTGATCGCTCTGAACGGTTTTTTCTGGATACCCAGAGATCATAACCTTCCCATCCGAGTTTTTAACCGCTCAAAAATAGCTAGTTGGAAAACAGCTTATCAAGAGACTCGGCGCTTTCCGGCCTGTTCATGATTCCAAACCTAGAGAGGTGGGGAAGCCCAACAAAGGTGCCTCCAATGAAACGTCCTTTGTTAGCGGCAATATTCCCCCAGCCAACGCTTATTCTTTGAAGATCACGAACATGCAACAAGCGACAAACGCTTTCTTTGGTAGGCTGCCCCATCGTCACAACCAAGGATGGCTTCGCATGACGAAGAACCATCGACCATAGATCTTCTCCAAACTCTATCGCTAACTTTGGATTTTTCAAACTCTCCCAGCTGGGCGAGCGAAATGGGATCAAATTTCCGGACAGCACATTCTCTGGCTTTTCACCCAACCGCTCGAAAAGAGCCAAGACCTGTTTTTGCAATTTGCTTTCTCCCTTAGGACAACCTGCCCAGCTCTCATCTCGGTAAGCGCTTTGGCCCGCCTTCATTGCAAAATCTCCATGGCTTTCATCGTCAACTGAACCGCCCGGATTTAAACCAATGAACGCAACTTTCGCACCTTTAAGAGTTTGAGCGGGGCTACTCAAAAACCGCCAGCCCATTGTGTAGCCTGAATTTTTATACTCCTGCCTTATTCGCGCTTCAATATCGTCCATCGCGTGTTTCCCCTCCTAAGATTTCATAGTTGGCAGCTATGCGCGCAAATAAGCTGCAATCAAGTTATTTTTGAAAGGGCATTGATGTCCTGAAACTTCGTCCTTGGGCTTTCACCGCACCTCTCGCATAGCTTTTAAGATCTCGCCTTTGCGTTCCCCGCTTACCGGAACATAGGCGCTAATGGTCGTTTGAATGGAGTCGTGCCCGAAATTCATTGACCACGCCTTGAGCTGTTCCGGTGTTTTGCAAAACTCGCTCGCCAAAGCTCCATGAGTACGTCGAAAATTATGCGGTGTATAGCCGGGCATTTGAACGCTCGAAAAGGCCTGTTTTATTCCGGTGTATAGTCTTGAAGGGGTGGCATAGGGCTCACGCGATAACCCAAGGTTTTGCCATCCTTTTCCCTTAATGTGCCCAATTTTGGGTTTCGGGAATAGCGGGTCTTCGGGGCCAAATAATTCTGTATCGTATAGGTAACGCATCCACTTATAGAAATACTCATAGTATATTTTCTTTACAGGGTAGAAATGGGTGCGAATCGTCTTCGCCCCCTTGGTTTCAACGTCTCGGGCGTCTTGAAACACATAACCCTCGTCCTGATTGATGTGCTTAAGCCGCAAGGTGGACGCCGCTTTCACCCGCGTTCCTGATAGCATGAAGAACGCGAAGGCGGCTTTGTCCCGCATCTGGTCAGGGGTTTTGTCGGGCATGGCGTCGAAGGCACGCTCGCATTGCATGAGCGTTGGGTATTTCATCGGGCGGTGGGTATGGGCAATCCGCGCATCTTTCAGAGAATTATTGAAATATTCGGCATCGGCATAACTTATCCGCGACTTGTAACCAGACTGCCCTGCAAGCCAATGAATGAAGGTCTTTACCATTCGTAAGGTCGAGTCGATGGTCGCATGACTTAACGGCGTTTTTGTCCGAGCGTTTTTGGCTTTGCGCAAATGAGTTTTGAATTTGCCTGCATCTTCAATATGGAAGCGTTTGAAGGTCTTAAAATTCGTACTGTGCTCATAGTGTATCAGGGCCGCCGCGATCTTACTGATCGTTTTTCCGTCCCGTCCTTTGGCTTCGCGCATATAGCCAAAGTATTTGCGCTTAATCCGTTCATTGTCTTCGTTCATTTTACGCATCAATAGCTCCTATCGGTAAGTGATGGTTTAGGTTTAAGTCTAAGGGTTCCAATAGGCTCAAAGAGGGCAGGCATCCGCGATGTCTAAAACGGCGCGATATTGGGCAAGCCGGGCGTCTGAGATATACATGCTAAGCGGTCTCTCACAGGCCCCGCAGAGCGCTGTTAGGCGTTTGCGCGGGCTTACTTCATAATCCGCCATGTCGCCCATAGGCGGCCCGCGATGGGCGCATGAAAAGCATTTGAACTCTCCCGGCTCCAGCGGCCCTTTGCCGCCGCCTGCGCGTTTGCGGGCCATCAAGTCAATGTAATCCGCGCCGAGGATTAGCCACGGCTTTTGCGACGTCATGGCGGGAAGCTCTTTGTCATGAATATATTTGCGGATGGTCTGGGGGGCCGTACCGCGAATGTCATGAATTTCGCTGATGGTGTAAGGCAGGTTCTTACTAATGCCCGCGCTGCTATAACGCCTAGCCATTGGCGCGGGTCTCAAACAAGGCGCGTATGTCTTCAACTTTCCACACGGTTGTGCGGGGGCCAAGCTTTTGCGGCTGGGGGAATCGCCCCTCTTTGACGCCAAGCCACCAAGTTGATTTGCTTACAGGTATAGGGCCGCGCGGGGCGAGGATTTGGGAAAGGCGCACAAGGCCGGATTGAGGAAAGGGGGGGTAGTCCATAGTGATTGCTCCAAGGCGGTTAAGGTTGGATGCAAAATTATGGTGTGTTTTTGGGTTAGAGTCGGAATGCACATAATCCGTTAGGGATTCCGTTAAGACAAATTACTTTCGTCTATTGTTGCCGTTGCCACCCGAAGCCATTTTAGAATGGTCTTTTGGTCCAAGGGAATGCCTAGCAATTCCAAATCGCTTTGGATGTCAGCGGTGGCATCATTTCTTTTGGCGTTTGGGTCGAATTTATATCCTTGTATAGACATTGCGGCGATTAGTTTCAAAAGAGTCTTTCGTTCCAAAGAATGCAATGCGTCTTTTTTTTCGTGATCTTCCGAAACTTCACCATACATATTTCGAGGTAAATTAAGCCTCTTGATAGTCGACACCAAATTTTTGGGAACTGAAAGCTCTACAGATTGAAACCATCGAATGAAGTCTAATGGGCTAGCGTTATTTAAGCCCGCTTCAAAACTGTGTTTTTGCAGCAAATCATGGCGGTAGTTTAACTCTGCAATAAACGGGGATGTGATGAAAACTAACACCCTCTCAGTTTTTTTAAAATCATAGGTTACTATGGTGTTTGGTACGAAACCCATCGAAAGAAATGCGGCTTCTACCAGAGTCCAGCTAACTTCTCTCGCCCATTTCAGGCAATCCGTTTCGTGCATTTCGTCAGGTATTGAGTTGCCATCAGATTTTGCATTTTTATTGGATAGTATGTCTTGTTTTAGTTTTAGCGTCTCATCGGATTGATATTCAAAAATCCTTAAAATGAAACGAATAAGTAACAAATCCCAATCGTCTGATTTCTGTTGGCTTCTTGGGAAGGTTTCTTTCTCATCTGTTCGATGTATGGATGCAGAGTTGAATTTTTTTGGAACATCGTTACGTGATAATCCAAAGAACTTCTCTAAATCGTAAGTTGAAACCGCATTGAAAAGTAGCTGGTGTAAAATCTTTTTGCGCATGTTCTTTGGGTTAATGCTCATGGCCTTACATTTAAAGTGATTTTATTGTTTTGGCCCACCAATCAGCGATTTGAACACGCTCTTCCCAATACAGGCTTCGGTTATATATGCCTCGAATCGCGTTTCGGTCTTTGCGGGCGCAATAGGCTTCTATGGCATCAGGGTTCCACAGGCCGCTTTCATTAGCAAGCGTGGAAAAAGTTGAGCGAAAACCGTGAGAGGTGACTTCATCGGGCTCAAACCCCATGCGGCGCAAGGCTTGATTGAACGTGTTTTCACTGATGGGCTTATGGGCGCTTGTTTGGGCGGGGAAAAGGAGGTCGCCCCATCCGGTTAGCGTATTTAGTTGTTCTAATAGTACCACCGCGTCGCCGCATAGCGGAACGGTGTGAGGTCGCCGCATTTTCATGCGCATGGCCGGAACATTCCAAATACGATCTTCAAAGTCAAATTCTTCCCAGCGGGCTTTGCGTATCTCGCCCGGGCGGCTGGCGAACAACATAAGAAGTTTTAGACCGATCTTGGTTTCCGTTCGTCCGCCGTAGTTTTCCAACGCGTGCAAATATTCTTTGAGTTTAGCCTTATCCGTTATCGCCGCGCGGTGCTTAGTTGTCGGACGTATCAGGGCGTCCTTAAGTCCGAAGGTCGGGTCGTTCTCGGCAACGCCCGCCGCTACGGCATAGCGAAAAACGGCGCTGATCGTCGATTTCATACGGCGCACGGTTTCGTAATGTCCCATCGCCTCACGTTTCTTGAGCGTCTTTAAAACGATTTGGGCTTTGATTTCATTTATTGGCATGTCGCCAAAATCCGCAATCGCTAGATTTAGAATCCACTCTGTCTTCTTGAGCGTCGCTTCAGCCTTACCTTCTTTCATGCTCTTTGTGAGATACCGTTCCGCAAATTTCTCGAAAGTATGCTCAGCAATCGCAGCCTTCTTGGTTTTGCGCTCCTGCTTTAAGGCCGCCGGATCAACGCCGCTGGCAACATATGAACGGGCGGAATCGCGTTTATCGCGGGCTTGTTTGAGCGTCACATAGGGATATTTCCCAAAGGACATGCTTTTCTCTTTGCCTTCAAACCGAAATTTGAATTTCCAGAGTTTCGAGCCATTCGGATTCACTAATATCAGCAATCCATCAAAATCCGCGAGTTTGTAAGGCTTGGCTTTTGGCTTTAGCGCTTTCAATTTTGCGTCCGTTAACGGCATTCCACCCCCAATAAACCCCCAGAGCATTGGGGGTTTAATATACAAGCCCCCAAAATCAACCCCCAAATCAGTCAGATAAACCCCCACCGCGTCGGACGCCATAGGATTACCATACCTTCAAAGCCATTGTTTTTCAACAGCTTATAGTACGTTATCGGATGTTATGATTTCGCCACTTGGTGCCCTGGAGAAGACTCGAACTTCCACTTCCATACAGAAACTAGCACCTGAAGCTAGCGCGTCTACCAATTCCGCCACCAGGGCACTGGTGAGCAGCGACGCGTTTAGGTGATCGCCGCGGCGGCGTCAATATGGATTTGAGTGCGGCCCTGACCCGCCGTCCGCCGCCTGTGGCTATTTGTGCCGCCAGAAGCGCTTGGCAGAAAGGGCGTGAACGCCTATGAGGATGTCTCACCAGAACGGAACGGCTGATGATTGCAGAATTTGGACATATGATGCTGATTTTAGCGCTGCTCGTAGCCGTGGCTCAATCCATCATCCCTATGGTCGGTGCGGCGCACGGGAATGGCCGTCTCATGCGTTTTGGCGATCACGCCGCCCTCGTTCAATGCGCGCTTTTGGTTCTCTCCTTCGGCGCATTGACCCTTATATTTTTACAATCGGATTTTTCCGTCAAGCTCGCCGCAGCCCATTCTCATTCCGCCAAACCGCTTTTGTATAAAATCAGCGGGGTTTGGGGCAACCATGAAGGGTCCATGTTGCTGTGGGTCTTTATCCTGACAATCTTCGGGGCCCTTGTACCAATTTTTGGACGTGACTTGCCCGCTTCGCTCAAAGCGCGCGCGCTGGCCGTTCAAGGCATGATCGGCGTGGGGTTTTTCTCGTTTATATTGTTTACCTCCAACCCGTTTGAGCGGCTAAATCCGGTCCCGCTGGATGGCAATGGGCTCAACCCGCTGCTCCAAGATCCGGGCCTCGCCTTTCATCCGCCCTTCCTTTATCTGGGCTATGTGGGCTTTTCCATGGCGTTTTCGTTTTCCGTCGCGGCGCTTATAGAAGGGCGCATTGATGCAATTTGGGCGCGCTGGCTCCGGCCGTGGGTTTTACTCGCGTGGAGTTTCCTAACCATCGGAATCACCATGGGCAGCGTATGGGCCTATTACGAGCTCGGATGGGGCGGCTGGTGGATGTGGGACCCGGTTGAAAACGTGTCCTTCATGCCCTGGCTTGCCGGAACCGCGCTACTGCATTCTATTCTCGTTTTGGGAACACGCCACAAAATGGCGAGCTGGACCGTACTCTTAGGTATCGCGACGTTCTCGCTCTCGCTCATCGGGACATTCGTGGTGCGCTCGGGCGTTCTCGTCAGTGTGCACGCATTTGCTGTCGACCCGGCGCGGGGCGTTTATATTTTGGCGCTGTTGATTATCGCCACGGGCGGGGCGCTTGCGCTTTATGCGGTACGGGCGGCACAGCTTCGCTCAACGTCGGGGATTGAACCGGTCTCCCGCGAAGGCGGTCTGATGCTCAATAATATTTTGTTGGTGACAGCCACTGTCACCGTTTTCCTCGGGACGTTTTATCCGCTTCTGATCGATACAATTAGCCGTGAGAAAATCTCCGTTGGCGCGCCATATTTCGACGCCACGTTCGCGCCCATCATGTGCCTGCTTATTCTGTTCATGGGCTTGGCACCGCTTTTCAAATGGCGAAAAGACAAACTTCGAACAGTCCGCAAACCCGCCCTGATTGCCGCATTGTCCATCGCGATTATCACAGGCCTGACATATATTTTCGGGAAGTCCGTTTTGGGCGGCCTTGCCCTTGGCCTCGCCGCTTATCTGGCTATTGGAACGGTTTGGGCCATGGCCAAAAAGGCCCGTTGGGGCGAGGTTAGCGCAAAGGACAGCGCCGCGCTCCTGCGGGCACAACCCGCCGCCATGTGGGGCTTTTTTACGGCGCATATGGGGATGGCTATTCTCGTGTTTGGCGTCACATGCATGTCAGTTTGGTCAAGTGACGACGCGAGACGGCTTAAGATCGGCGAGAGCTTCAATGTCGCCGACTACACCTTTACGCTAAAAGCCATTGGTGATGGGCGGCGTGACAATTACGAATTTCTGGCGGGGCGTATCGCCGTAAGTCAAGACGGTCGTGATCTGGCATTATTGTCTGCCGAACGCCGTTTCTACCCGATTCGGGAAATGGTCACCACAGAGGCGGGTTTTAGGCTCAGTTTGGGACACACGGTTTTCGCGTCCATCTCGGAAGGCAACCCCGAGACGGGCTGGGTCGTGCGCGGATATCACCATCCCTTTGTCATTTGGATTTGGATCGGGGCGCTTATGATGGCGCTTGCAGGATTCATCTCTCTCACCGATCGGAGATTGCGGTTTAGCCGGGAGACTGCGGCATGAGCCGGTTAAAAGCCCTTCTTCCGTTAGGGATATTCGCTGCGCTAGCGATCGTTCTAGCGTTTGGGCTAACCCGCGACCCCAGTGCTCTGCCGTCCGAGATGATCGACCGTCCGTTCCCGGACTTTAATCTGACCACCCTCGACAGTCCGGACATTATTGTAACAGATAAAGATATTTTGGGCGAAGTGGCGCTGATCAATGTGTTTGGCTCTTGGTGTACGGCCTGTGTTGTTGAACACCCGAACCTCATGACGCTTGCGCGAAAAGATGCGATCAAACTTATTGGCGTTAACTGGCGCGATGACCGCGTTAAGGGACAAAACTGGCTACGCCAATACGGCAACCCTTACGACATTGTTCTGTTCGATGACACGAGCCAGTTGGCCATTGACCTTGGCGTGACCGGTGCGCCGGAAACCTTCCTCATCGATAAAAATGGGACGATAAGGTATAAGCATGTGGGCGTCGTCACCCCTGATGTTTGGGAAAAGACTTTGAAGCCGCTCGCGCAGTCGCTTCGCATCGAACCCATGAGAGAGGGATCTTGAAGATAGCTGCGTCCAAATATCTGCTGGCCCTGTCCTTTACGGCGTTGACCTTATTTTCCCAAGTACCCAATGCGCTTGGGCAAACACAAACTCCGCAAAACCCAAATGCCGAATCGGCGCTCTCACACGCTAATGAGCAGCGCGCGAGAGACATTGGGCATGCCCTTCGCTGCGTTGTCTGTCAGAACCAGTCAATTGAAGAGTCAGATGCCAGCCTTGCCGAAGATATGCGGCGCTTGGTACGCGCGAGGGTCGAGGCGGGCGATAGCAATGAAGACGTCATCGCCTATATGCAGAACCGCTACGGTGACTTTGTTTTGTTAAAGCCGCCCGTACAGGCCAACACCTACATATTATGGTTCTTGCCGTTTGTAACAGCGCTCGTCGGGCTTCTTTGGTTTCGGCGTCAAAACCGGCGCGTCGGCGGACGGGGCCCCGCCCCCCTCACCCAAGAAGAACAAGAAGCGCTCAAAAAATTGTCCGAAACGGATAAGGTCTCGTAACCATTTAACGAAATCCCATAAAAAAACCCGCCGCAGCCAAGCTGGGCGGGCTTCTTAAAATTTACGTCCGGATTACTTGCGGATCGGCAAGTAATCTGTCGCTGTATAACCTGTAGACACGCCGTAGCCCACTTGAGCAGAACCGCCACAACTTGTTGTCACAGTAGGTGACCCACAAGACGGCGTTGTGTAGCTCGGTGTTGTATATGTCACGTCCGGAACATCATAAGATGTTGTGGTAGATGAGCTGTAGCTTGAGTAAGACGAGCCGCCATTTTGCATGCAAGTATTATCAGGCTGTAGCGTTGTCCCAGCAGGGCACTCTACGGCACCAGAATATGAGGATGTAGAGCTGGAATATGATCCGCCTGTGTAGGAAGAACCGCTAGAGTAAGAAGACCCGCCGACATAAGATGAACCGCTATGTTGCAAGCAAGTGTTGTCAGCTTGAAGTGTTGTTCCTGCTGGACACTCAATTGTGCTGTCCGTGATGTGCGTAGAACCGCCTGTGTAGGTCGATCCACCTGTGTACGTCGTGGCCCCACCGGTATAGGTTGTTGAGCTACCGCAGCCCATGTTCGCAACTGCGCCGCAATCTGTATAAACCACATCAGGAGCCGGCGCATAAACGGGCCCAGTCGTGACGACGGGTGCCGGAGCAACGCAAGCGTTTCCATAACCAGCTGAAGCACCGCAATAAGTTGCGCCGCCCTCATAATCATAAATATCGCCGGCATAGCGATTACCGTGGCCGTTCGCACACGCAGAAAGCATTAGACCGGAAATTCCCATTGCAGCGATGACGCTGTTTCGGACTATTAAATTCGTGCTCATGTTGAGCCTCCCATATTGATACACTAATATCGTACCTTGCAACTTTTAGACCAAAAATGGTGAACGCTTCATTTACGCTGCCATTATTCCGCTAATCGAAACAAAACAGCAAAAAATCCGTCCATACCACCATTTTCCCCCAACACGTGCGGCAATATTCTTACATACCCGTTTTGTGTTAACAAATCGCTTTGCGCCGAGAATTTCAGGTTCAATATAGGCGATACGGAAAAGTTAGGAAAAGTCCTTAAAAACCACTCTGCTTGTCGTTCCCCTTCTTCTTGCTGCAAAGAACATGTGCAATACAGAATTTGGCCGCCCGGCTTGAGACGCGAAACGGCCGCCTTCAAGAGGCCTTTTTGGATCCTTACGAGAGAGCCCACATCCTTGGGCGCCTTGTTATAAAGCACATCAGGATGACGGCGAAATGTCCCTGTTGCACTACACGGCGCGTCAAGCAAGATCACATCGAACGTTCGGTCTGTGGCTTTGGCCCAGTCAAACGCATCAGCGGTTATCAATTCAGCCTTCAAGCCGGTGCGTTCAAGGTTCTCGGCCACGCGGACCATGCGATCTTCCGATTTATCGATCGCCGTCACGTCAGCGCCCAAAGCCGCGAGCTGAAGCGTTTTGCCGCCGGGCGCCGCGCACATATCGAGCACAGACAGTCCCGCGACATCGCCCAGCATACGCACTGGCAAACTGGCCGCAATATCCTGCACCCACCAGTCCCCTTCAGCGAACCCGGGCAGCTCCGTTACGCGCGACGCAGAATCCAAGCGAACCATCCACTCAGAGATCGTTGTTCCGCCCAGCTTTGACGCCCAGTCACTGGCTTGACCTTTTACATGAATATCCAAAGGGGGTTCTTTGCCCAGCTGCGCGGCCATACGGCGCATAACCGGCTTGCCATACGCCGTATCCCAAGACGTGCGAATCCAGCCCGGAACATTCGCGCTGGGCGCCGCCGCAACGGCAAGCGCGGGTCCCTGGTCCGCGACTTTACGAAGAACCGCATTCACCAATCCTGCATAGGCCCGTGTTTTAGATGAGCGTTTCAGCACAGCAACGGACTCGCCCACGGCCGCGTGAACCGGCGTTTTTAAAAACAATAGCTGCGCCGCGCCGGTCCGAAGGACCGCAAGAGGGAAAGGTGCGGGCATCCGCTTGAGAAAGGGTTTCAGCGCCGCATCGATTTGACCCATACGGCGAAAGACTGTGGCGCTAATAAGCCTCGCAAAGGCACGATCACGCGCAGAAAGCGCGAGATAATCAGATTGCCGCGCCAGAGCAATTTCGAGCTGTTCTTGGTCGCGCAACACATGCTGCACCGCGCGGGCCGCACAAAGCCGCGCCGTTGCTGCAAAAGGGGCATCTGCTTCGGAAGTTGTTTCTATATCAGTCATAGGCGGCCCCTAATCTATTTAGAGGCAATGGGAAAGCGGTCTTGCAAAAAAAGCCTGAAACAGTCGCCAGATGCTTAATTCACCGCCTCTAATTCATCGTCAAAGGTTCGTGCGGACTATCGAGCAAGAACGTGGGAATATCCACACTAAAGCGGTCACCTTCTGGTGTTTGCATAAAATAGTTGCCAAGCATCATGCCCGAGGGCGCTGTCAAAGGCGCGCCCGAGGTATATCGGAACACTTCACCTGGCTTTAAAACAGGCTGCTCGCCAACGACGCCAGCACCGCGAACTTCTTGAACTTGCCCCCGGCTATCAGCAATTTTCCAGAACCGTTCGACAACTTGCAAATCGGTTGTCGTTTGATTTTCGATCTCGACCGTATAGGCCCAGATAAATCGGTGATCGGCAGGCGAGGACTGCTCATGCAGATAATCAGGCTCCACGCGGACGATTACATCTTTTGTTTTTTGTTCATACATGCCGGGATGCCTTAATATATCTTTTATTCAGATGCGTCCGTTAATCCGCGCAACATCTATGTTTTGAGAAAAAAGCGCAAGTCTCTTATCCAGTTAGGAAGATAAATTTACAGGACATTCTTGCCTCAGGCGAGAGCTGTGATAGGTCTGCTTTATGCAAAACGGAATTTTACCAGAACAGGATATACACGGCCTCTATGAGAGCGGTCAGATTATCTCGAGCACGGAATTGAGCGGCGACCAAGTTCAGCCCGCAAGTCTTGATCTTCGGCTTGGCAAATTAGCTTTCAGGCTGCGGGCCAGCTTCCTGCCCGGAAAAGGGCGTTCGGTTGAGGAGTGCCTCGCAGATGTTGTCATGCATAAAATTGATCTGCGCGACGGCGCGGTGCTTGAAACCGGATGCGTGTACCTTGTCCCATTAGAAGAAAGCTTGAATTTGGACGACGGTCTGAGCGCTGCGGCAAACCCGAAAAGCTCTACGGGGCGTCTTGATGTATTTACGCGCGTCATTTGCGACGGCGCGGAGCGGTTTGATGGGGTACGCCCAGGGTATAAAGGCCCGTTATATGTTGAAATCGCGCCGCGAACGTTTTCGGTACTTGCACGCCCCGGGGACAGATTGGTTCAAATCCGTTTTAGACGCGGCGTCACCAAAATTCTCGGCACACAAACCGTCAGCATCGATCTGGTCGGCGCAGATAATTCTGGCGTCATCGGTTGGCGCGCGCGGCGTCACGCCGGACTTGTGGATATTGGCGGCGTCGGCGCACACAAGGCCAGAGATTTTTGGGAACCTCTCTCAACGCCTGACGGCACACTCGTTCTGGACCCCGATGAGTTTTACATTCTTGCCTCAAAAGAGGCCGTCACCATCCCCGAAGATCGGGCGGCCGAAATGGCACCGATTGCCCCGGAAATAGGGGAATTTAGAGCTCACTATGCAGGATTTTTCGACCCCGGTTTCGGTATGGAAAAAGTGGGCGGGAAAGGCTCTCGCGCCGTGCTCGAAGTTCGCGGACGCGATGTTCCGTTCCTGCTTCGCCACGGACAAGCCGTGGCCAAGCTCGTCTTTGAACCCATGTGCGACGTGCCCAAAGCCCTTTACGGAACAAATGGCTCCCATTACCAAGCGCAAGGTCTTCGCCTCTCCAAGCACTTTACACCTTAAACATTCAAAAACGATCTTGCACTTATAAAGACGTACACATAAAACTCTCCTAAACTTGGAGTCATTATGAAGCGCTTACTTTCGGTCATCATCCCGTTTTTCTTTTTTGTACAATCTGCCGTCTCGGCGCCGCCGCCGGTCTCGGCTTACGCCCAACTCCCCGCGTTTTATGATGCAGCATTGTCGCCAAACGGGCGCGACCTCGCGGTTATTATGGAAAATAACGGCGCATATATTGTGCGCGTTATAAATGTTGCCGACAAATCCGATAGCCGAATGCGCGCCAGCGCCATCGGCGAAGGCGTCAGGCCGCAATGGATTAAATGGGTCAACAATGACCGCCTCCTTTTAAGCGTAGGCACGACCCAATTTATCGAAAATACAATTGTAAATATGGATTTCCTTTATACCATGTCAGCGGACATGACCGATGTTGATATTCTAATTAAGCCGGAAAAAAAGCGCGCTGGTAATAGTCGAATAGGAAGCGACACGACGGGAACGCGTCAATTCAATAGTGAGGTGATAGATTTTCTTCCGGACGAGCCAAATTATATATTGATGGCCTTTTCTGATAAGAAGGCGTGGGCGCCCGATGTTCAGAAAGTGAATGTCGCAACGGGGACCTACAAATCCCTTCGCGGCGGCAGCGCCAACATTCAGCATTGGATCAGCGATTTGACGGGCGATGTCAGGGTCGGTCAAGGCCGCGCTGATGTGGGCGATGATTTTACCCTTACAATTAAAGACGCTACAAGCGGAGACTGGAAATCTGAAAAAGACTATCCCGGCATTAGCGCCGATGAGAATGTGGTGGGGTTCACAGAAAACCCCGATGAAATGATTGTCGCGAAATATAATGGCAAGAATACACTCGGTCTATTTATCTATGATCTCTCCAAAAAGGCCTTCACACGCACATTATTTCAGGATGACAAATATGACGTCTCGGACATTATTATTTCAGCGGATGGGAAACGGGTAATTGGCGCCGAATTTATAGCCGATGCGACGGAGACAGTGTTCTTTGACCCCGCCGCCAAGGCACGGATGGAGAAAATTGAAGCGGCCTTCGCTGGATATACGCTGCGCTTCATCGATGAGACTCCTGATGGTAATAAGGTGGTCCTCAAAGCCTACGCGCCTGACGTGCCCGCCAGCCTTATCTTGTTCGATGTCCCGAGCGGAACATGGACTAATCTTGGTTCAGACTACCCTGCCCTTCGAGGCGTGACACAAGCTCACGTACAACCGGTGACCTACACCGCGCGAGACGGCGTTAAGATTCCGAGTTATGTCACCTTGCCGCAGAAAGTTCTCGAATCCGGTCAAATTAAAGACGTGCCGTTCATCATCTTACCCCATGGCGGGCCAACCGCGCGGGATACCGCGTCTTTCGATTACCTCGCACAGTTTTTAGCGTCACGCGGTTACGGCGTCCTCCAGATGAACTTCCGCGGTTCAGAGGGATATGGACGTGAGTTCAAAGATGCGGGCCGCAAAAGCTGGGTCGCAATGCAAGAGGATGTGACTGACGGAGCGGAATGGCTTTTAGAAAAAGGGTATGCTGATAAGGACCGCCTTTGCATTATGGGTTGGTCCTATGGCGGTTACTCCGCTTTGATGGGCGCTGTTAAACATTCAGATATGTATGCCTGCGCAATTTCTATTGCCGGGGTAACAGACATTGGCGCACTGAGAGAGGATTGGGAAAAATACCGCTTTGGGGACCGCATGGCGAATGCCATATTGGAAGAAGGGTTTGGCAGCGCAGAGGAAATGCGGATCAATTCACCCGTGAAACGAGCAGGAGAAATTTCGATCCCAGTCTTTTTGGCTCACGGCACCAAAGATGTGAATGTACATATCGACCATTTTCAAGCGATGGAGTCGGCCCTCAAGAAGAACAAAGGCGTTGTAGCGATAGAGCTTATGGATGCAGACCACAGCGTGACAGACGGCCCCAACCGCCTAAAACTCATGGAAGCTATTGATAAGTTCTTAGCAAAAAATCTCGGCAAGAGCGAATACGCCCCATAAGAGTTGCGATGACGACCGCAACTCAACGCGCTTTATAACGTTTGAGGATGAAGACCATTTTCTGTCCAGCCAAGCAAACAGACAAAAATTCTTTACGGGCCTTGATATCTTCCTCGCGGAAACCATCGGCGAAAGTGAGTTTAAAAAGTAGGCAGCATTTAGCCAAAAAACGCGCTGGATACGCTTAAAGCAAATAAGGCCTGCGCACCAAAGTAGAGCGGGCTGATAATCAGGGCATTTCGCGGGTCTCGAGACAGAAACCTATCTCGAGCGACGAAGATGTCGGAAATGGCGAACATCACTGCGGCGACAATGAGCAACAAATGCTGCGTGCCAAATGCGGTGACAACCATGGCGGTGATAATCATCACATATATCCGCACAGGCAGCCGCATATCTGGCGCCATCTTAGGACTTAAAACGCGCAGTGTCATGAGACCAACACCCCCCATCACAAGAAGAGCGCCCGCCGCCCATAAAGGTGCAAAGCCAAGATGGAAAAACGCATAGGTATAAACCAAGTGCCCAATTGCGAAGGCGGCCATGCCGAATTTGAAAAGCGCATCGCTACCGCGAGATAGAAGCGCAACATCGCCCACGGCGCAAAATATCAGAGCGGCCAAGATAAGCGCGCCATATGTGCTCGCAAACACACCGGACATGACCGCTATGAGACAGAATGTGAGCGCCGCCAGAGGTTTCAAAACAAGTTGCAGTGTACGCGATGCCCGAAATTCGGCGGCCACAAGACCGGCCACTAAAAGGACATAGAGACCGAGAAGCGCCGTCATAGCGGCATGGCCAATCTATAGCCCCCCGGCTCTGTGACTAACAATGTGGCGGTGCCTTTTTCAGGTTCAATCTTCTGGCGCAAACGATAGACGTGAGTCTCCAGCGTATGGGTCGTGACGCCGGAGTTGTAACCCCAAACCTCGTGCAAAAGCTCATCCCGTCCAACAGGCTTGCCGCCGGCGCGGTAGAGATATTTCAAGATGTTCGTTTCTTTTTCCGTCAAGCGAATATCTCTTGGCGTTTTGCCATCGCCGTCTTCCGGCGGCGTCAACCGCTTAAACGCAGGCTTAAACTCGTAAGGGCCGATTTGAAAACTCGCCTCCTCACTTTGCTCAAAACTGCGAAGATGCGCGCGCAAACGCGCCAAAAGCACTGCGAAGCGAAAGGGCTTTGTGACATAGTCATTCGCCCCGGAATTCAAACCCAGAATTTCGTGCATTTCCCCGTCATTGCCGGTCAACATCACAATCGGCGCGGCCACACCGGCTTTGCGCATCAATTCGCACGCGTCAGTGCCGAGCATATCCGGCAAATCAACATCAAGTAAAATCAGATCAAAAGTCGAGCCTTTGGCGGCGGCAATACCTTCGCCAGCTGTTGCAACGTCCGTTGTTTCAAACTCATCGTAAAGCGCGAATTGTTCGGCCAACTCGGCACGCAAATCATCGTCATCATCAACCAACAGCAGGCGTTTTTTAACAGCCATAATCTCTTCCTCTCGCAAACCTTGCGCTCTTTAGGCTTGTTTTAACCCCCAGACTAATGCCAGTTTGCTCGCGATGCATCACAAAAATGAGAACAGTTCATGGGCATTCGGATAAATTGCACACGCAAAACCCTTTCAGTTGACGCCGAGACATATCCCTGCCGCATTGGAATGGCCGGCTTTGTCCAACAAAATTTGGGCCATGAGGGCGATTCGAAAACGCCGCTGGGGACGTATCACATACGTTTTGGCCTCTACCGACCGGATCGCCTCCCGGCCCCGCGTAGCCGCCTGACCTTTTGGCCGCTCCGGGAAGATGATGGTTGGTGCGACGCACCGCATGACCCCGCCTATAACCGCTTCGTTCGGCTGCCTTACGCCGCAAGCCATGAGAAGCTTTGGAGAACAGACGGCGTCTATGACATCATTCTGGTCATCAGCCATAATGACAGCCCTCCACAAAAAAATGCGGCGGGTAACGGCCTAGGGTCCGCGGTCTTTATTCACGTCGCCCAAATCGACGACCGACAGACACAGGGATGCATCGCTTTGGACCCCAATGTGATGGTGAAACTCCTCGCGCGTATAAGCACAGACACGCCCATTGAGATCACCGCATGATCATGTCTCGGCGTCATCACGTTCGCCAAATAGAGCACTGCCAACCCGAATATGGGTCGCGCCGAGCTTAATCGCCGTTTCATAATCACCGCTCATCCCCATTGAGAGCAACTCTAAGCCGTTTTCCTTCGCCAAATTGGACAGAAGCCAAAAATGGGGCGATGCCGCTTCGCCCTGCGGCGGGATACACATCAGACCTTCGGGGGACAGGTCATACTTTTCACGTAAAATTTTCAAAAACGGCGCGAGATCTGCCGGGAGAACGCCTGTTTTTTGCGGTTCAGCGCCCGTATTCACTTGCACAAACAGGCGCGGCATACGGCCCACTTTCTGGGCGGCTTTTACCAATTCGTTCGCGAGCTTTTCCCGGTCCAGCGTTTCAATGACGTCAAACAGGCGCACCGCGTCCTCGGCTTTATTTGTCTGAAGGGGCCCGATCAGACGAAGCTCAATATTCGCGCGCTGGTCTTTGAAAGTGTCCTCCCATCGCGCCTGCGCTTCTTGAACGCGGTTCTCACCAAATATCGTTTGCCCTGTATCCAGCATCTGTGCGACCCGCTCGTCTGGCTGAACTTTCGACACCGCAATGAGAGAAATGCTTTCTGGAGCGCGCCCAGATGACTTGGCAGCGTCCGCGACCACCTTTAAGATATCGGAGCGCCGCTGAGAAATAGAAAGAGAATCTGACATGACCCCCCATTACAGGGATTGGCATTATAAGGGAAGCAGCCCTGTCGCTCTTGTGGCCACAAAATTATTTCACGCGCGCAAAAGCGCGTGCCGTCTTTCCCCGATGACGCTGATGACGGACCCCCATCGCATCGCGGACACCGCCGAGGCCGCGCGAACACTCCCAGAAGGATGCGCCATTATTTATCGGCACTTTGGCAAAGACGACCGGGAAGCAGAAGCGTCAAAACTTCGGCAAATCACTTTGGAGCGCCGGCAGCAACTCTTGATCGGTGACGACCCTGAACTGGCCATTAAAATCGGGGCCGACGGGGTTCATTTTCGCCGCTCGGCGAGTGAGGCGACTTTAGACCTGTGGCGAAGACGATGTCCCGAGTGGATTTTAACGATGGCCGCCGCCAAGTCCGATGAAATATACACGAAAGACTATCGCGCCCTTGATGCATTATTTGTCTCGAGTATTTTCCCAAGCCAAAGCCATTCAGCGGGCCTCCCAATTGGACGCAATAAACTCAGCACAATTTGCGGCGCGCTGGAGATCCCAATCATTGCCCTTGGCGGCATCAACGCGCAAACCTCACAAGCCTTAATCGGCACAGGCGCGGCGGGCCTCGCGGGAATTGAGGGGCTTATTCGCCGAGGCAGCTGACGATTTCCAACTTGAATTCCTCGAAAAAAAGGAATTAAGTAAAATCATGTCTTCCGAGGATCAACCCAAAGCGGGATTACTCAACACGAACGTCAAAAAGTTCACGGCCTTTTTCGTGTCCGGTGTGGCTTTTCTGGGGGCCGTAACGTCGCTATTGCTTAACGCAAGCCGTTTGGGCGATAGTTGGCGCGGCGAAACTGCGGGCGCATTACAAATGCTCGTCAGCACGGCGCAAACCCCGCCGCCCATCGATCCCAACAGCGCGTTCGCTCAATATAATGTAACTTATAAAAGCACGCCGAGCGATGATCGTCTGCATATTCAAGCCTCTTCGGACTATTTTGAGCCAGACGCGAAAGCCGTTGGCATTCTGGGAGAAGGCCCGTATTTCGCGCTGCCAAAGGTCGGTTTGGACTTAAAGCTCGTGAACAATAGCAAAGACGCCGTGTTCCTAACGGAAGCGGTCATTGAAGCGAAAACCAGCCGGGCAGATCTACGTCCTCTACTCGCCTTCACCCATCATGACGGGGTCGTCGGGGAGATTGAATTTACAAATGATGGATGGGGCGAGCCAGAATCCCTAATCATGACCGCAGCTCTGGCCGATGAAGACAGCGGCAAGACCGTATCATTGGCTTACCGGACCGTGGCAGACGGTTTTAATGGCAGTGTGCGCTACCTGTTCGATATTGGCCCTCTCCTAGAAGCGTACGGCATTACATCAGATATGATTCGCAAGGCCGAGGCGCTGGGAGAATCAGAAGACTATGAGGCCGAGCAGGCCGCGTGGGCGCAAATTCACGTCCCCTGCATGCGCGCCTTTGCCTCTGCGCAAGATATCATCGACTCCGTTTATTTCGGTGAACAAGACCCTGCGGTAAAATCAGCGGATGTCACAGATGAACAGCTCGCGGCCTTTCCTTATGGGTGTACGGTTGAGGTGAAGGGCACTCTCGAAATAGGGTGGCAAAACAACCAAGCGCCGCAACAACAAACTATAAATTTTAAAACGTTGGTATTTGTCTCGCCGCCCGAAGGACTTGGCTCCACCGGCTTTGAGCCCACAGGAGAGTATGACGTCGAGCTTCAAACCGCTGGCGACAATTACAGCATTGCAGTCCCCCTCTCACAGACTGTGAAGCCGCAAGATTTTGATAGATTTATGCTCTGGATTGGCGCGCCGAGATCATCGAGTCACGATTTTATAGTAAAACTAAAGTACAATCAGGACGGGGAAATTCTATCAATGCCCATACAATTTGACTATATGCGCCCCCGTCACAATGCCGAGCGCGCGGAATAGCTAGAACGTTACGCGGCCTTCCACAAAGATGGACGTCGCCTCTTCTTTTGTTGGTGTGATAATACCGCCAACATTAACCGGCATATCCCGCCGCGTATATTGCACGCCTGTTCCGAGTCGGTAATGTTCGTTCCAGTCATATGATACGCCAAACAAGGCTTGGTCAGATTTAAGACCAATATTTTTGTCCTTGGCTTGACCATATCCCAGTGTGAATCCGAGTTGAGACGGCTTCCAAGTCATGCCCGCGTCCCAAGACAGATAGCCTCCATTATCCAAACCGTTATTCGAGTTTAGATAGGACGCGCCTAAAATGAAGTCCTCATAACCAAGCTCCATGCCCAGACCGAGAGCTTTAAGATCGTCAAACTCGGCAATACCGCTTTTCTCGGACGCCATCGCGTAAGTTGCGGTCGCTTCAACAGAGAGGCCATTTTCAAACTTGCGATCAAGCGAGACGCCGAATTCGAACACATCCTGCAGATCAGGCGCCAGAGCGCCGCTCGCATCTTTGCCATTGTCGCGCACGCAGTAGTCAACACCGCAAGCTTTGCTATCCAGCGCATAAGAAGCGCCAAACTGCACGCCAACTCCGACGGTATCACCGAGCAAGCGCGGACTTGTATATGTAATCTTTTCAGAGAAACCAGAGGCGTCATTAATGGTTTTAACGGAATCAAGACCCGTATAGTCAACGGATGAGTTGGACGCACCCACAGACATCAGACTTGGCGCGCCGAGAGAGAACAAATATGCCGCCCCGTCATCACGTCCCAAGCTGATATCGCCATAACCGGAGCGCAAGAAAAGATATGCGCCCTCAAGGGCGATTTCGGCTTCTTTAATATTGTCTGGACCGCTCGCGTAAAACTGGGTCGTATGTCCGCGAACGGATGTGGGAACGCCGCCAACAAGTGTGCTGGAACATCCGGCAAGTGCGGGCGGACAATCTCCTACGCGCCCCCCGAAACCGCGGCGATATTTATCGTACTGCCCGCGCAGTTCTAGGCCCGCGCCATATTCCAATCCGCTCTGGCTGATCGCACTAACCTCGCCGCGAACCGCGCCGTCAGCAATGAAATCCGCATCCCAATCGCCGCGCTCTGTGGCCGCTGCGCCTAATTTTAAGTAACCGGATAAAGTTGTCAGAAGGCTTCCTAATCCGAGTTTGCTTTTCCACCCGCTCTGCGCTTGTGGGCGGCCCGGATAGTAAGCCCCATTTTGCGCAGGTGAGTAAGTTCCAGCGCCAGACGCAGCACCTCCTGCATTTTGGTTGACATAAGGGAGCTGCGCGGGTCTGCCGGACAGCGTCTCAGGCGCTGCATATTCTGGCATGACCGTAACAGCAGGGCCCGTTGTCACGCTGTAATTAGAGGGCGGCACATATGCTGGCGGCGCATTATATGTGCCTTGAGTGGGTGGATTTTGGTAAGACGGCGCTGTTCCGCCCGCTAACTGGTCTTGCTGGGCCGTAGGAGGCCCAGCCGGTGCAGCTGTGGAGGCCGAAGCAGCAGGTGCTGATTGCGATGTAACCTGCGCTGGCGGCGACGCTGGCTCTTGCGCTTGAGTTTCCCAAGCTTGCTTTTTGTCTTTCTTGGCGAACGGCGACGACACCGTCTGAGCCTGCGCCGCAATAGCGACAGCTGCGCAGATCACGGCCGCGCTTGTCAAAAGCAATGTACGTGTGTGCTGTGTCTCTGACATAGTATTGATCCACCGACTCAGGCTGTGATTTGCCTAGATGCACAACTATCGGGGCTTGAGCCCTAAAAATTAGTTAACAAATCTTTTATAACGCCCTTATTTAAGGCAATCATGGGCGGTTTTTCATGAACGAAGGACTGGCAGTAATAATTTTCGGTGTTATAACGACCCAGAAATTTCCGCCTGAGTCAGGAGCTCCTGCATGACATCATTCCGTATTCGTCCCGCCGCCCTTATCGCCGCAGGCCTTTTCAGCGTCAGTTTACTTGCTGGTTGTAGCACGGTTAAAAAAGTCGTCCCTGGCATGTCAAAATCCGAGACGACGGCCAAGCGGACGAAGAACACAAAAGTCGCTCCGAATATGGGTGTGAATGCCTATTTGTGGCGCGCCAGCCTTGAAACCCTCGAGTTCATGCCTTTGGCAGAAGTCGACCCGTTTGGCGGCGTTATCATCACCGATTGGTATGCTAACCCCGAGGCGCCTGCTGAGCGCTTCAAAGCCAACGTCTACATCCTAGACGCTAATCTTCGCGCCGATGCGCTAAAGACATCTATTTTCAAACAAGTTCGCGAAGGCAATAGCTGGATCGATGCGACCGTTGACGCCGATACAGGCCGTCAGATCGAAAACGCGATCCTCACACGTGCTCGGGAACTTTACATTGCGACCGTCGATAACGGCTAAAATCCTTAAATGATTAACCCGCGCATTCCACCGCCGATAATTGGCATTGTTTGCGCGGCCATTGTTTTCCTGATTGCTCGATATGATATCGGGCCGTCATTTTCGCATCCTTCATTGATATACGCCGCGATGGTCTGCGCCGTTTCAGGATTGCTCATCGAACTTCTCAGCGTTTTTTCATTCATAAAGTTCAAGACAACCGTAAATCCGCTGCGTCCGGAAAATGCGTCCACCTTAGTGACGAGCGGCATGAATCGGTTTTCTCGCAATCCCATGTATTTGGGAATGCTGCTCCTGATCACGAGCTTAGTGCTTTATAGCGGTTATGGCGTTGCTATTGTCGCCCCGTTGGTCTTCGCGCTCTACATGACCTATTTCCAAATCAAACCAGAAGAAGCCGCTTTGCTTATTCGGTTTGGCGACGAATACGACGCCTATATGAAAAAGGTGAGACGCTGGATTTAGCGGGTTCGAAACCAGCCCGTCAAAGATATCCGCGAGCTTTTCGCGGCGGGCCGAACGCGCGTCACTTCGTGAGGCTGCGGCACCTTAAAAATAGATAGCGAGTTGAAAAGCGGTAGGAAGCTATCAATAATGTCCCCGTGCGTATTTGTGAATTCCAAGCATCCGCCCCATCCTGCGCGCCAACGCTGCGAGAGGTTGACAACAAACGCCATTTGCCTGTTCTTGCCTGGAACACCATCATCATGCGTGGTCAAGAAATGACCCGCGCGGAAGCGCGTGGCTTGGAGGTCACAAAAATCAATCGGAAGACCCGTCAGATCTGAGAGCCGCTTTCGAAAGCTTTCACTATTAAGCTCGGCAAAGATGTTTGCGATTGAAAGTGGCACGTCTTTTTCAGCTTCTATGAGATCAAAAATCGGGTAGTTTTCATACAGATACTGGAATTGTGTCGCTGCCCTAGCCTGCGCCGCTTTCTTGATAAGCTTTAAGTTCTCCAGTCCCATCTGTTCGAGTTGGACGGGGTGAATATCCAAATGCTTGCCGTTCTCGTTTAAGACAAGACGCCACTCCAATCCCTGCAGGTCACGGCGCAAACCCTCCGCAATTTCCTTTTTCAAAAAATTCCGGATTTGCATCCGCCCCGTTTGCTCAAATTGAGCCTTGAGCTTTGCCGCGTCGGTCCAAGGATTTATCAGCGTTTCTTCTGACATAATTACAGCTTCTCTGCGGTCCCTTCACGGCGAGGATCGGCGCCGCCAATTAACGTGCCATCGGGCTGACGGTAAATAATATGAAGACCACTGATCTCGCCTTGGCTGCGCACAACCGTGTGCCCCATGGCTTCGAGCCGTTTAATGATGTCCTCGTCAAGCCGGTTTTCCTCAAGCCGAATGGAGCCATTGCGAGCAATGACGTTTGGAAGGTCTATTGCCTCTTGCGGCGTGAGGCCCCAATCTATCATTCCGACAATTGTTTTTGCCGTATATGCGATGATGGAGCTTCCGCCTGGAGATCCCGTTGTAAACAGAAACTCGCCGTTTGGAGAAAAAACGATGGTGGGGGCCATAGAAGACCGCGGGCGCTTGCCCGGTGCCGGGGCATTTGCGATCGGCAGACCATCAGCATCATGTGTCAGCGCTGAAAAATCTGTAAGCTGATTGTTTAACATGAAGCCTTCGGCCATTCTTTGGCTGCCAAAAATGCTCTCTACCGTCGTTGTCATAGAGACCGTCAGACCGGTCTTATCGACAATTGTAAAATGTGATGTTCCGGGACTATCCGGCGTGGCGTCCTGACCCCGTAAAAACGCCACAGGATTTCCTGCAGTCACATCTTTTATCGCTGTGTCGGGCCTTATCAGCGCCGCACGCGACTTCAAATATGCCTTATCGAGTAGCGCCTCAGTGGGCACCTCAACAAAATTGTCGTCCGCTACATATTTATCTCTATCCGCATAGGCCAGAAAGCTTGCCTCGGCAAACGTATGCCAACCTTGTCCAGTGTTGCCGAGTTCGGCCATGTCGAAATTCTCAAGGACGCCAAGAATACTCTGTACAGCGATGCCGCCGGACGACGGAGGCTGCGCGCCGCAGACCTTATGTGCGCGGTACTCGGTACAAATCGCCGGGCGTTTTTGGGCTTGATACGCGGCCATGTCGCTCAGCGTCATGGTTCCCGGCAGGGGTTCCTCCCGCGTCGCCTCGATAATCTTCTCCGCAATCGGTCCCTCGAGCAAAGCTCGTGGATTGTCTTGAAGCGCTTTGAGCGTTCGGGCGTAAGGTTGGTTGTCTCGCACAAACCCGGCCGGGTGAGGCGTTTTCCCATCGGCTTCAAAGAAATAGTCCCTCGCATTTTTTTGGCGGGTTAAGGCATATTTCCCGGCGCTGGCTATCGACTTTGCCATGCGCGGACTGATCGGAAACCCGTCCTCGGCCAAAGTGATCGCGGGCTCCATTTGGGGCCCCCAAGGCAATTTCCCATAATCATCATGCGCCTTTTTAAGCATGACCATAACGCTTGGCACACCCGTGGAACGGCCCGATGCGATGCGTTCAAAATAACGCAATGGCTGCCCATCGTCGCCGTAAAACAGCTCAGGCGTCACGCCAGCCGGCGCTGTTTCGCGGCCGCCATAGGCCCAAACATCACCTGTCTTATTGTCGTAAACCATCATAAACGCGCCGCCGCCAACGCCCGAACTTTGCGGCTCGACCAGTCCTAAAACGGTCTGCACGGCGATCGCCGCATCTACAGCGGATCCGCCCTGCCGAAGAATTTCGAGGCCCGCACGCGTCGCATGCGGATTTGCAGATGCAACCATCGCCTCGGAGTCAACATTCACCTTTGAGGCATTGCCCATGTCAGTCAGTTGAGTTTCGCACCCTGAAAACGCGAGCGCCGCCGCACAGATGAATGGAAAAATAATTTTCATGGACCAATACCCTCGCCTTTTGCTTTACGCTCAAGGCATTACTATACCATCGAACCGATATCGCAATGTCACATATCGCCGCTAACTCCGGCGGATAATGAATACAGAGACATTTATTGGTAACAAATCGTTAAAGAGGTTGCACTAAACAAGATTGAATTATTAGAATGAAAATTCGATGATTTGTTTTAAAGCTCATGTTTTGTTGGAACTTCGAACACATTGGACGATATTGAAGAATGTTGAACTCAATTCAAAAGGAAACAAGCGCTTTGACTTTTCAGCTACAGGCACAAAACATGACCGCCGCATTTGCTGACGCCGCGTTTCAGGCCTTTGCTGAGAAAATGTCGGATGATTATAATTTCATCCTCAAGAAAGCGGTTATTCCTGGTTTGCCCGGTTTGGGCGACCTTAAACTTCGCGAAGTCCGTGTCTTGGCCACGCTGTTTTTCTATGACAAACGCTTATCGCCAGCCGAGATTTCAGAGCTTCTACGCTATGATCCGGCCACAGTAACCCGCGCCGTTCATAAATTGGTGGGTAAAGGAAAAATTACGCGCTCAGAGAATATGCGGGACACACGGAGCATCCTCCTCGATCTCACAGAAGAGGGCGAGGTCCTCGCGAGACACTTCCGTGACCGCGTCAGTGCCGTTTTCAAAAAACTTGAAGAAGAAACCGGCACAGATTTAACTGACGACGAGAAAGCAGCTTTTGTCAACACGATGGATAAAATCAGCCGTCGGTCGCAAGAAATGCAAAAAGCCTGCGCCCGAATGCGCTGGAAATTCAAAGACGTCTAATTCGCTTCCAGTGGCTTGCAAGGCAAACACTTAAATCTCATAATGACGTTTGATGTTTCGGCCTCTGGCCACCTCAGAGAGCCAAAATATGACCTCTTTTCCGACAAATACAATTTTGGACGTTGGCGGGCTCGAGATTGGTCATGCGCAAGACGAAGCTGTCAAAACCGGCGTAACCGTTATTCTCCCTAAAAAAGCTACGCGCTGCGCTGTGGATGTTCGCGGCGGCGGGCCCGGTTCACGTGAAACAGAAACCTTACGAGACGGCGGCCTCATTGACGAGGTCCACGCGGTCGTCCTATCCGGCGGGTCGGTTTACGGCCTCGCAGCGGCGGACGCTGTCACCAACTGGCTCGGCGCCGCAAGACGGGGATACGCTCCTGGCCCTGCCCCCGTGCCCGTTTCGCCCATCGTGCCCTCGGCCATTTTATTTGACAATGCCAATGGCGGACAAAAGGACTGGGGCGAAACCCCGCCGTTCCATGCTTTGGGCCGGGCCGCTTGCGAAGCGGCGGGGCAAGATACGACCCAAGGCCGCATAGGCGCAGGGTTTGGCGCAACCGCGGGCCTGTATCCGGGCGGGCTTGGCAGCGCATCAGAGACGGTTGGCAATTTTACCGTCGGGGCCATCATCGCGGCCAATCCGGTGGGATCTCCTTTCATGCCTGGCACAGATTGTTTTTGGGCGTGGCCGTTTGAAAAAGACAAGGAATTTGGGGGGCGGCGGCCACCCGAAAACTTCGCCTTCACAGAACCTAGGGACACGAAGCTCGCCTTTTTAAAGGCCGCAGGTCAATCGACTGTCATCGGCGTTGTGGCGACGGACGCTGGCCTCACCCAGAAACAGCTCAAACGCCTTGCGATCATGGCGCAGGACGGCATCGCGATGGCCGTACAACCCGCCCACACGCCCCTGGATGGCGACACGATATTTTCCCTGAGCACCTCCACCGTGGACGCCGTTTCCCCTGTGAGCCTCGCCGAACTTGGCGCTGCAGCTGCGCGCTGTACGGCGCGAGCCCTCAGCATTGGAGTCTACCAAGCCCTCAAAGAGGCATGAGTTACAAGAACCACCCCCCGCCCGACTCCTCGGACTTAGGGGCCCATCGTCCGCGCTTAACTCCCTCTGATCACTTGGCTAAAATGGCGCAAAATACGGGCCACGCCAGCACGATATAAAGCGCCAAGACCTGAACCTCTCATCCGCAAATCAGGTGCAGGCCGCGTTTCCCCAAAGACGTGGGCTTTCGCTCCCAAGGCCCCCAAAAAGCGATCAAGCGCAAAACCCGCGCCATCAATTCGACGCGGCACGTCACTCCGCTCGCACTGCCTGTTTATTTTGCCTTTTTCTTAAAAACCCTCTTGCGTTTTAAGTCTATTTCCGCTTAAAGGCGCCTTCGCAATCACAAAGACCTGATTGCACCCGCACTGGTAGCTCAGTTGGATAGAGTACTTGACTACGAATCAAGGGGTCGGGGGTTCGAATCCTCCCCAGTGCGCCATTTGTCTTTTTAGTGCTTTCAAAACTGCTTTAAATTCACGGGCCTATCCACAACCTCTTTGATCACCAACACCACCTCATTTCACGATCCACGCTCAGAAAATTCCGAAACGTCGCTCAATCCAAATGGCGCATTGTGACGTCATCACGAGGCGTAGAATATTGCCAAACAAAAAAACAGGCCACGTCACAGCAAGTTGTCAAAGCCATGGCAACTAAGGACGGAATCAACGTGCCAATAAAATCCCCATTTGCGAGAATACGGAAACAAGGCCATTCACGTGACAAAGCCCCGTGGTATTATTCATCTAGGGTTTTGTTTCTTTTCCGGCCCCGCATAGCTCCATAAAACCACCCGCCATGAAAGTCGCCATACGTTTTTTGACTGATTCAAAATCATCTGATTCACACTTTCCATCAGATAATTTATCGATACGCCCTGTACGAGCCAAGGTAAGGAGTAAAGCCCCGCTCACAAAATGATATCCCCAAAAAATATCTTCATCAGAGCAATGCGGTAGTGCCTTTTTCAACAACGCAATGAGGCGCAAAACAACACCGTCAAAATGCTGATCCATAAACTTTGCCCCCCATTCCGGCGTGTTGGCGACTTGTGCACTCAACGCACCATAATTTTTCCAGCTTCGGCCCCCTTGAATATAAAGATCCAAATCCGTGTCTAAAAACGCCCGCAATGCGCCTTCAACCGTCGGGTTGCCGTTCGTGCTTTTGTCATATTCATCCAAGGCTTTAATCCGCAGCTCACTGGTCACAGTCGCGCGCCGAGCGAAGACTTCGCTAAAGAGCGTTTCTTTATCATTAAAATAGTAATTCACGAGCGTGTGATGGACACCGACGCGGTTTGCCACATCTTTGAGAGCAACACCGTGAAAACCGTGTAGTGAAAAAAGATACTCGGCTTCATCTAAAATTTGCTCTGTGGTCTCGGCGCGTTGTTCCGCCTTTGTTGATTTACGCTTAGGTTTTGTTTGTCTTGCCACAATTTCGCTTCCCAGATATTCTAACGCATAAACCTATGTGCTTGCAAGAATGTCAACCAATACCATACTGAGAACGTAATTTTTGCTTATCAAGCTTACCTGTTGCCGCCAATGGAATAGAGGTGAGCCGGATAACATCTTCAGGAATCCACCAAGAACTTACATGATCACGAAGATGGGACAAAATGGCATCGTCAGACAGGTGCGCCCCTTCTACCATTTCGACGATCAATACAGGTCTTTCACCCCAACGCTCATCCGCACGGGCAATAACAGCAGACTGAGAAATATCCGGCAACTTATTCACAACCAATTCCATGACGGCTGGATTAATCCATTCGCCACCTGATTTAATGAGGTCCTTTGACCGTCCCGTGATTTGAAGTTGTCCATCTTCCGTAATTATTGCGATGTCTCCGGTTTTGAACCATCCTTCAGGATTTGTAACCGGTTCAGTTTGCCCAAGATACCGTTCAACAACGGCTTGACCTTTAACATATAAATGTCCCTCAACATTTCGTTGTTCCGCCAAAGGTGTTCCTTCAGCGTCCATAAGAAGCAGGTCAACGCCGATAGCCGGGCGTCCAGAATTTACTGCCGATCGATGCTTGTCATTTGGCGCTGCAAAAGTACCCGCTGGAGACAATTCTGTCATGCCCCAGCTAGTTTGCACGGTAATGCCAAGGTTCGTCTCCAAGCGCTCCATAAGCGCGGATGGCATTGGCGCTCCGCCCGTCACAATCCGCCGTAAGGATGGGAGTTTTTTGCCCGACATCTCGACGTACTGCAATAATCCAAGCCAAACCGTCGGAACGGCGAGTGCGACCGTTACCTTTTCTTCGCAAATAAGGTTTGCGAGGGTTTCACCGTCCGTATGTCGCCCTGGTAGGACGAGCCTCGCACCGACCGCAGGCGCGGCAAAAGGCACGCCCCACGCATTTGCATGAAACATAGGAACGGCCGGCAGAATTGTGTCTGTGTGATCAATAGCCAACATGTTTGACTGCAGTGATCGTAGCGTATGAAGATAAGTTGATCTATGCGTATAGGTTACGCCTTTAGGGGCTCCGGTCGTACCAGAGGTAAAACATATGCCTGAAGCCTTTGCTTCATCAAAATTACCCCAGGTCACAACGTCTGACCCTGGCTCATGATCTTCGAGCTTCGAAACCTGCACATTGGGGTACTCTCCGGCCGAGTTTTCACCCTCGCAATCAATCAATAAAATTTTGAGCAGCTGATTATCGTGCGATGCAATATCAAGAGCCAGCGGTAAAAGGTCCTCACTCGCAATCAATATTTCCGCGCCGGACTGTTGAATCATGGCTGAAAGTGTACTTGCGTCAATGCGGGGATTTAGCGTATGGCACACCGCTCCGCTCCCCATTACCGCATACCAAGCCTCGACATGTGCTTGAGTATTCCATGCTAAAGTCGCCACGCAGTGGCCCGAACGCATTCCAGCCTTGATAAGTTTAGAGGACACGGCAAGACTACGTTCCATTAAACCAGCATAGCCAATTCGGAAACTAAGTTCACCAGGTCTGGCGGTCACAACATCCGCGTCCGCATGCCATTTTGCAGCATGTTTTAAAAACTTATCGAGGGTTAGTGCATAAGTTTGCATTCTCCCATCAATCATTCGCATACGGCCTTTCGTGGTGGAAGTATTGGCGAGGCAATACCGGTATTCCAATGCCAAGCCTGCGTACCGTCTTGACGTCTACGGCAAACAATCTCTTCATGTAATTCATACATGCCGGGGAGAAGGTTTCTCGCTGGAAGCGGAGCGTTTGCAAAATGCATATAGGCACCAGAGCTATCGAAAGCCGGCCAATCTGCTTCTCCCTTTGCCGTAGGCTGTCCGGATTTTGCAAAGCTCACCCAATACGCCATCATCGCGTTTGTCAGTTTCTTTTCAATAAGGCTGTCTTCCGCTTTCGGCCACATGGGCGGCGTATCATCCATTGAATCAAACACATATGGAATTTCAGAGGCATGGAAAGCATGAAGGCCCCATTTCTGCGCTGCTGCATAGCCATGATTAAAGAAGTAAAGGAAACTGGGGTGCCCAAGCTCGGTTTGCTTTCGCACAAGTCGGTTGGCCGTCCAGCCATATAATGAGTCCCGTGGTCCAGCCAAGATGCTTTCTTTGAGGTCGCTTGATGGATAAACAGCAAGATAGTCATCCGCTAAATCACCGAGATTTTCCCGGATAGCGGTCTCATAAATTTCGGCACTGTCTGGCACCTCTGGAGCCAGCGCGCGAAGCGTACGTATTTCGCCTTGATTAAAGCCGGTCAAGACTGGGACCTGTGCCTGCTCTCCGGCATCGAAAACATCAACCATTTGGCGCGGCAGGTATTTCCCGTCCACAGTCCCAACTGGAAAATACCCCTGTCCCGACACCCTAGATGTGAGTTCTTCCGCGCTTAAGTTTCGAAGCTCCTGCAAAGTCGGCGCCCCCATCTTGGACGTGAGCATCGCGCCAATTGTCTCCGCAGACGGTGACCCATGGGCACGCTTTTTCAATTCCGGCATTGAAATCATGTACGCACTTTGGGCAATGGCCTTATGGAATAGGCCATGTGCTTGCGGGGAGGACATAAGGAATAAGACACTGAGTGCGCCAGCTGATTCGCCAGCAATCGTGACATTATTCGCATCCCCTCCAAAGGCACTGATATTGCTTTGTATCCATTTGAGCGCTGCGATTTGATCTAAGAGGCCATAATTTCCGGAGACTCCATCCTCAGATTCTGCAGAGAGTTCAGGATGGGCAAGATACCCCAAAATACCGAGGCGGTAATTAATTGACACAACGAGAACGCCTTCCTTTGCGAGCTTTCTCCCGTCATACATCTCTTCACTCCCCGACCCGTTGGTCAAAGCGCCGCCATGTATCCACACAAACACGGGGAGGGCCTTGGCATTCTTCGGGGACCAGATATTTAAGGTTAGGCAATCTTCACTTACCTCTTTCGGCGGATTGGAATACACGCCCGGACGGCTTGCGGTTGACTGAACGCAGGGAAGTCCGGCTTTCTTGGCATTCAAAACGTCGTCTCGCTGAAGGGGGGGCGCCGGAGGTTTCCATCGGAGATCGCCAACAGGAGGCGCCGCAAAGGGAATACCTTTATACACATTAACGGATGACTTCGAAGTTCCTTCGACCGGGCCTTCAGTGGTCATGACCGACGCCGAAGCCGGTAAAGCGGCACAGGCGGCTGAGACCGCGATGAAGAAGAACAAAATGAATCTACCCATAAAAATCATACTCTAGCCCTAATTTCTGCTTCTTGTTTACGGATCGCCTTTGCAAGCATGAGAAACAGCCCAACAGCGACAAAGTAAAATGGTGTCAGGCTGTAAAATGCTATTTGCAACGAATTATCAGGATAGCTCGAACTCAGGAAATCACTCATGGCCCCAAGATAAGTTGGTCCAAAACCCAATCCGATCATATTCATAACAAGCAAAAGCAATGCTCCGGCCATGACCCGTTGATTGGGACGCACCGATTCTTGAACTAAGGCCACACCTGGCGACAGGTAAAAATAGTTAAAAAATGTAGGCCCAATTAAAAACAGAAGCGCCATTGGCCACGTTGGAGCCCAAACAAACCCTAAAAAGAAAGGGATAGCCGCCAAAAGTCCAATAGCTGGAATAATGGCATAAGCCCGCTTCGAGGTAACCGAATAACGATCCACGACTTTACCAGAAACATACATGCCGGCGCTAATGCCAATACCCAGAAGCAAGGCATACCATATGGCGAGTTCGCCTAAGGTCATACCCTTTTCCCGCATCAAAAAGAGTGTTGTAAAATTCATCGTAGCGTAGGTGACAAACTGAATAGCGCCGCACGCGAGGGACACAAGCAAGAGCACGGGGTTTTTAAAAAACATTTTCGTGGTCGCCCAAAGTCCCATTTGCTGCTCGGCGTCAACAAATAACACTTCATTTGGATCATCTAGGATGCCCTGCTTTGGTTCCTTTACAAGGAAGTGAACAGCCAACGCCGCCAAAAGCCCCACAACGCCCAGTATAATAAAGGCCCATCTCCAACTAAAAGCTTCGGCAATTACAGCCCCAAACGCAACGCCAAGAGCAAGCCCCAATGGGGGGCCGAAATTATAGAGGGCTAACGCCGTGGTACGTCGTCCTGGCGGGAAATAATCTGTAATGATCGCATAGGAGGGCGGCACGCCGCCAGCTTCTCCAACACCAACAGACATCCGCGCCATAACCAGTTGCGGATATGTGGTCGAGAGACCGCAAGCCAAAGTTGCCGCGCTCCAGATCGCACATGCGATTGACAAAACACGAACCCGATTGGTTCTATCCGCCAGCCACGCGACCGGAACGCCTAAAATGCAATAAAATAAGGCAAAATATAAGCCGCTTATAAGGCCAAGTTGTCCATCTGAGATACCAATGTCATCTTGGATTGGCTTCGCTAGGATTGATAGCAATTGCCGATCAAGAAAATTGAGAACATAGACAAAGCACAGGATAACAAGCACGAAATTGGCTTGCCGTGCTGTCTTGCCCGCATCAGCGGGCAAGATTGGAGACGAGGGCGTCATCTATTCGATGCCGTAGCTCAACCGGATACCAAATGTTCGAGGCCGTAGGGGCGCATACCGCGCGTCCAGAAAGGCCTCAGGATGAACGTAAACCAAGGCGTAATTGTCGAAAGCATTTTCAACATAAGCCGTTACACGCACATCACCCACATCCATACCCGCAGAAAAGTTTACAAGCTCATAGCTTTCGGTGAAGTCATAAGTCGCCTGCTGAACGGTTGGCTGCCCCGGCACATTCGGGAACAGACCCGGATATGATCCAACATGCGACAGGTTCCCTGCAACAAACGCATCCTGGCCAGAGCCTAACTTGAAATTATACCGCGCGTAAACCGAGCCTTGGAACTTTGGCGATGACAAACGAGCATCCAGGACCGCCCCGGAAAATGCGGCCTCCGCCGCGGTCAATTCCGTCACTTTGGAGCTATTGATCGCCGCATTTGCGCCAATGCTTAAGCCTGATACAGGACGCCATCCGGCCTCGACTTCCACACCTTTACTAATCGCTTGACCAATATTTGTTGCAAACTGAACAGTATCTGAAACCCGATTGGCTTGAACTTGGATATTACTCCAATCAATATAGTAAGCCGCAATATTGTAGTTGAATTTGCCGTCGGCCGTATAACCCTTTGCTCCGAGCTCAAAACTTTTGAGATCGTCTGAAGAAGCCCCATCAGGAATAACAATATCATTTGGATCCAAAGCACTGACAGAACCAGCGCGCGCATTTCGAATGGGGGTCCGGAAGCCCGTCGAATACGTTGCATAGGTCGTTAATTCAGGCTTAGGCTGATACGACAAGCTTGCCTTATATGACAAACCACTCTCAGATGCTGGCACCCCAATTACCGGTGCGTTTTGAGTAATAGCTAACGGCCCGGAAATTCCGAACAAGGCATTGCGGAGATAGTTACTTGAATAACCTGTACCTTCGGTAAAACCTTGAGCCTTTGCATCGCTATATCTTAAACCACCGGTCGCCCAAATTTTATCGTTGAAGTTATATGTCAGCTCACCAAATACGGCAGCCTCCTCCGCGATAGCGTGATTATTGACCTTCTGATAATACTGATCAGAGAGCCCTGTGATGCCTCTTGCAGCAAGGAATTCAGGTGTTGATCGATAGTTTAAATCCACATCCCGCCGCTTCCAATTATAAAAACCACCCACGACCCAATCCAATGGCCCTGTCGTATTTGATGCCAATCTAATTTCTTCCACATAAATTTCATCGAAAGCATCAGCGTCCAAACCAAATGCAATCGCTTGCGCGAAAGTTCCGCCCAGATCCACATAAAATAGCTGATCATAATCAGAATAGGTCGATGAGCTTGTTAGCGTCGCGAAATCAAAGTCATAGTCTACCGTAAGGTTTGCCATCATAAGCTCACCTTCAAATACGTCGGCTTGATCCGTGAACCGGATGAACTCACCGCGGTCAGGGTTGATAAGACTGGAATCTTCGGGGGTACTTTTTTCGTACGACCCTAAAAGCCTGACCGAAAGCCGGTCACTTGGCTCAGCCAAAAAAATTGCCCGACCGCCGAAGTCCACAAGCTTGTTAGAGTTTTCGACACCCGTTTTTAAGTTGTCAACGTAACCATCTTCATTTCGGTAGAAGCCGACAACGCGAAGAGCCGCTTTGTCTTCGACCAATGGAATATTTACCATTGCATTATACCGTTGACGTAGGGAATCTGATTTCGCAAGTCCGATGTCCACGAGCGCCGAATAGTCAAATTCATCGAGATCAGGGTTTTTATTCAAAATTCGAACGGCCCCGGCTAATGACCCAGAACCGAACAAGGTGCCCTGCGGCCCGCGTAGAAACTCAACCCGTTCTACGTCAAATAGATTTGGGTCAAGAATTGTCGAATTTCCGTTCGCGGAAATTGGAAGCTCGTCGATATAAATTGTGACCGTGCTTTGCAAATTTGCATTGTAGCCGTTGGTTGCAATACCGCGCGCCGTAAAGTTATTAAAGTTAGCGGTCGGCTTATTGAGGATAACGCCGGGCGTTTCAGTCGCAAGACCTTCATAACCAACTATCCCCTTTTCGGTCAGCTCTTTTTGCTGAAACGCTGTAATACTTAAGGGAACATCTTGAATAGATTGCTCGCGCCGCGTGGCTGTCACCACAATGCTATCAGCACTTTCTTCAGCACTTCTTTTCGCGTCGCCTTCTGTGCCCTCCGTTTGCCCGAACGCCGTAGATGAAAGCGTTAAAAGAATGATGGCGCTAGCGGAGGCAAGCAATCGAGGCCGAGTTCCTGTAATTTTGTCAGTGAATGTCATAAAATTTTCCCTCTGGTTTTCGCGCTGATCTGCGTCAGCTTTGTGTGGTTTTATTTGTCAAAAAAAGATGTTTGTCAATACTCACTCTCACGAGTGTTAATATTATTTTCGAAGTTCATTTCTAGTCATTCACTCTCCTATATTTTAGTTACACTCTACTGTACGGCATCAGTGACAGCTTTTAGTAACTGCTGGAATCCTTCGGTGGCGGCTATCGTTGCCGGAACATTCAGGCATCGCTCATCATCTTCTTTCGCGTGGTGATAGCGGTGAATACCAAATACACCGGCAGCAGGTTTGTAACCCGCCTTTATAACTTCTGTTAGCTCCCCTGCCGACAAGACATCGCTTGAAACGGGCGCCTCATACCCAACTTGGCCCGCAAATATTTTGCGCACAAGCGGAAGCAAAGCGGGGCTCACGGAGAGGTAACGTTGCTCATCCACACTCGGTAGGGGCTCTAAATAGCCCAGCAAATCATGCCAATTCCGGGCCGCAACATTGGCGCCAACATGCAACCAAAAATCCGTCATCGACGGCGGAGGCGCAATCTCTTTAATTGCCTCTGCCGCGCCCAAATATGCATACTCATGCCCCGTATTACAGATAAATGCCAGGTCATGATTTGGCAGCGCCTTTTCTGCCCAGCGCGCAATATTTAGCCAAGCCGAGACGCCCGATCCCCGCTCGGCGGCGCACCCGAACCAACCCGATCGCGGGGTAGAAACAACCAACCAGCGCCCCTTCCCGCGGTCTATTTGCCCCACAAAATTAAAGGCCGAACGTCGGCCCCCGTGACCATCAAGGATAAGATTGGCCTCTTGTTGAGCATAGGAAATCGCTAAAAACTCACCGGCATCCTCTGGGGCTAGAAGAGCGACAGGCCCGGAAAACATCGGCTCGCGCCCATCCGTATTCAGAGCAATCAACTTACCCGTCGGGCCTGTTGTGATCGCGACAACGGCAATTGCGCCAGCCGCAAATGATAGCTCAATAGGGTGCCTCGCTTGCTTAGAAAGCATGGATGACCACCTTGCATGAGGCAGTTCCACCAAGGCAATGGCGCCTTTAAGCGAGCCTGAATACCGGCCTTCGGCGTCCACTTTTACAAGTGGACCCGTGACTCCCTGCGCTCCTGTGGGCCTGACAATGGGTTGTGGGTAGACTTGCGCCCTTGTTTTGCCGCACATTAACTCCGCGCGCACCGTCTCGAAAAAGGGCACCGAATATGACTGACGTTTTATTTGGTAGCCAGACTGCTCGAGTTCAGCCGCTAGCCATTCCCCGCATGCATTATCGCCAACTCCGCCCGCACGCTTATTGCCAAATTTCACATAACGAAGCAGGTCAAGCTCAATCCGTTGATGAGGGGGCGTCTGCGCGAGAATATTGGCCGCGCCCAATGGAAGCGCAGCACCCGCTGCCAAGAATAGTCTTCGGCTGCTACTTAACATTTTTGGCTCCCCTGCACTCTCGATAAATACATGGCTAGGCTTTACTTGGGCTGGTTGACCGACGGCGCGCGCGAAGTCCAAGAGCGACCACACTCAAGAATGAAATCAAACACATTGACGACAAATAGACAGAAATTGAAAGGCTGGAATGGTAATGAGCAAATAGGGCGGTGGCTATGATCGGTGCAAAACCACCACCAACAACCGCGCCGATTTGATATCCCAGTGAAGCCCCTGAGTACCGAACATCCTTTGGGAACAGTTCCGCGAAAAGAGCCGCTTGCGGTCCGTACATCATACTCACAAATATGAGTAATACTGAAATCGCCGAAAAAACAGTGAAGGTAGACGCTGTTTCCAATAGCGGGAAGAAAGCAAATGCCCAGATCCCACAGAGGAATGCACCTGTCAGGAAGATACCCCAACGACCGTATTTGTCAGAAACGGCCCCGCAGAGAAGCAGAGTCGGAATCATCAAAATGCTGCCAAACATTATTGCTGAAAGAATTAAATCTCGCTCCAGCCCCAATGATGAAGCGCCGTAAGCAATTGCGTAGGTGATGGCGACGTAGAAACAGGTATTATTGGCAACGAATGCGCCTCCTGCGAGGCATATTTCTCGCCAATGCGAGCGTATGACCTTAATAATAGGCGAGCCCTGACGACCCGCTGCAACGGCCGGCGTCGGTGCCGTAATATCAACTTCACTATCAATGGTATCCACTTCCGGTTCGGAGACACCGAAATGTATGGCGATGCCGATAAAGATTAATACCACGCTGACGATGAAGCTAATCCGCCAGCCCCATGCCATAAACGCCTCATCAGTCGTCAAAAGACTAATGACTAAAAATACGGAGTTCGCCAAGACGACTCCCAACGGAACACCGACCTGTACGAAACTTCCGTAAAATCCCCGTCGATGGGCCGGCGCGCTCTCAATAGCCAACAAGGCCGCACCCCCCCATTGACCGCCGACGGCTAGCCCTTGCGCAAACCGTAGCGCAACCAAAAGAAGCGGCGCAAACACGCCAATTCTTTCATAGGTTGGGAGAAACCCGATCAATGTCGTCGACAAGCCCATGATAAACATGGCCGCAACCAACGCCTGCTTACGCCCGTGAATATCGCCAAAATGACCGAAGACCATGCCGCCAACCGGCCGCGCAATAAAGCCGACGGCAAAGGTACTAAATGACGCTATTTGGGCCACATAAGGCGGAAGGTCAGCCGGGAAGAACAGGTGAGGAAAGACGAGAGCTGCAGCTGTCCCATAAATAAAGAAATCATACCACTCAACCGCGGCGCCTGCAGAAGCCATAACAGCAACCTTTAAGCCCGGCTCCTGTTTTTCGGTCGATGTCGTCGACATAACCTTCCCCTTGTTATGTTATTTTGGACGATGATTATTCACTTCTTTCCAAATGTCAACAAATTGTACGACAATTTAGATGATATTGCACGATAACTATTGAGAACCAACGTTCAATAGTTTAGCCTTACAACGATCACGATCCAACCTACGCCCACAGACTCCCTTTGAAGGCACTGATATGAAAGCCAATACAGCGACCCGAAGCTCAATGACGGCTGACGAACTCACCGCGAAACTCCGCCAACGCATTCAAGGCAATGAACTCGCCACCGGCGAATGGCTCCGCGAAGCCCGCATATGCAACGAGTTCGGCGTAGGTCGCTCTATCGCGCGCCGATCATTACGGGCGCTAAGTGACGACGGCTTGGTCGTGATTGAAGAAAACCGCGGCGCACGGGTCTCTCCAACCACGGCAGAAGAAGTTTTTGACCTATACGAAGTTCGGGCGGCGCTTTATGGCCTTGCCACTCGCTTTGCCTGTATGCGCGCATCCGACGACGCCATAGAACATCTGCTCGCCGATATCGACCGCCTTTTAGATCTTGCGTCATCTGGCGGGACTGCCGAAGATATTATCGAGCTTAGTGAGAGTATTTTTAGCGACATGGCAGCGTACTCAAGCCGGGACGCTCAAAAAATGATTGCATCAATTCGCCGGAAAACACGCTTTCATTTTTCATATGTCGCGCTTGCCCTGACAGCTAATAGTCCGGGACCCTATGTCCATTGGCGACAAGTCCGCAGCGCTTTAGTCAAGCGTGACGCCGAGGGTGCAAGCAGCGCGGCGCGGTCAATCCTGTATTTTATGCAGAGCAAAGTTTCGCAAATTATGTTGGCTCAGGGGACACGATCGGAACCGCACAAACGCTCGGTTTAACTAGAAGGGACATAAATATGCGCCATGCTATAATTCTTCTCGCCGTGATTCTCGCAACGGGATGCACCTCCTCACCCCATACGGTTTCATCTGAACCAAGTGACGTCGCGCCAAACCCGTCCACTCAGTCCGCCCCAGCTAGAGACTTACTAGATTATGTGAAAGCTCAAAACACGACGGGGTTTTTGATTTTACGAAACGGAAAAACGCTCATCGAAAAAAATTGGCCCGCCCCGGAAGATAAAACATTTAGTCTTTTTCAATACGGCATGGCAAATGACGGCGCTTTGCTTGAGGATGTCGCCTCACAGCAAAAAAGCTTTTTAGCCATCCTAATGGGTGTGGCAATCGACAAGGGACTAGTCGACGTCAACAGGCCCGTCAGCGACTATATCGGCACAGGGTGGTCAAAAGCGGCGCCGGAAAAAGAAGCCCTGATAAAAGTCGACAATGTTTTAATGATGAATACGGGTCTGACCCCCCAATTTTCTTATTCGGCACCGGCCGGAACGCAGTTTTCGTACAACACGCCAGTCTACGCCATTTCAAAACAAATCCTCACGAAGGCGACCGGAAAATCCCTACCAGAGCTCACGGCGTCTTGGCTGACGCGCCCCAATGGCATGACCCAGACATCATGGCGTGAGCGCCCGGCGGCTCTCGGAAATGTCGGTAATAATACGGGACTTGTGACCACACCTCGGGACACGGCCCGTTTTGGAGAGCTAGTCCTCTTGGGCGGCATGACACGGACGGGAGAACAAATTATTAGCGCCAAAAGCCTGCAATACTTACTTGAGCCCTCTGCCACCAATCCCGCCTATGCACGTCTGTGGTGGTTAAATAGTAGCGATTACACGATCAGCGCTTTAAGGGGGCGCAAAGAAGGCCGGCTCATCCCCGGAGCGCCGTCGGATCTGATCGCGGCTTTAGGCTATCTCGACAGACGCCTCTATGTGGTTCCGAGCCTGAACCTCATCGTTGTTCGCACAGGCGCTGATGCGCCGGATGAAGATTTTGATCAACAGCTTTGGGCAAAAATCGAAAAGTTCATTCAGTCATAAACTTCAATATTTTCAAAAAAATGCAGCTTAAAGCTTCGGCTCTTTTCTTATTTGAAAGGGTATAAGGGGCGCAACGCTTCAAGAAATTTGAGAAAACTGAACACTTTTAGCTGTCAGTTTCTATGCGGGAAGAAGAATAATCGGGAGCTATTCCATTTATCATTTACAGGCTCGTCGAGGCCGTTAAAGGCATGACATTCAGCCCCTCCGCCCCCCTCTTCTGGGAGTGTATTTTTTCAAATCGCGGCCTCATTCAATCAAACTAGAAGCAGGAGTTGCTCTTCACAGGCATCGACGTTCGATAGTTTTTTCTAGATCCCTTCCCTCCGATTAATGCATTCGGGAGGCTGATTGGATAAAAAGAAATTGCTTTTAATTTTCGGTTAAGTTTCGTTTTACGGGCCCACTATATTTGTAATAATTAGAAATACTGGGATAATTGACAGTATAGCCCAACCAAATGGAGCTATATAAATTGCTAAAAACTCCAAAGTTTCAATATCAGTTCGTTGGATGTCGTATCTTCGAAATAATTGAAGGTGGAATACATATAGTGACCATATAGCAATTAAAACAATCGAACAGACCACAATTGTACGTAAGCGCGTCCAATCTTCAGGGATAAAATACATCGATACACAAATAGATAGTACTGCAACAACAAATCCACCAAGACCCAAGAGATTTACCATCGCAGTGTACTCAGAACCTGAAATCTTTATTTTTTCGACTTCCCTCATTTAGAACACGTCCTTTGGTATACATATTGTCCACCCGCCTATGCCGTGGGTAATCCTATTCCGGCATTAGTCTCCACATTGGAGAATTGAGTTCCTCCACCCACTTCAAATCCTGAAAAACCAGGTACCGAAACTCCAACTAAATATGCCTCTACCTCCGATGCATCAATGGAGTAACCCAAGGTAACATTATTGTCAGAAATAGAAGTAAAAGTAAAAGACCGTGTTGAAGTCTACCCATTGTGTCAGGCCTAAATCTCCCATGGGGTTGAAATTTAAGGAGGCGTTATTTTAGCATATAGGATTCAAGCGCATTTAGCAGTATCACTATACACTCTTTTTACTATCAGTTCGACCAAACACGACGTCTACCGTTTTAGGGGCACATCATCCCTATGTTTGGACTCAGAAACATACCATTGCTTCTAACATTTGTTACGCTTGAGATAACCTCAATAGAAGACCACCCAAGTGGTAAAGGCCCAATAAAATGAATCCATAATCGTTAAAACGTTACCACCGCCTAGTAGTACCTCAGTAAATGTGAAAATTTCTAAAAATGATCAATAACTACACAAACTTGGTCAGTTGCTCCTGCTATGTAATTCCCGTATCACTTTTCAAGGCATTATTGAAAGGGAGCGGTTCAGTCAAAAAGAGAGGACTTTTTTAAATACGAAGAGAGTTCTTCAATTGCTTTCTTTCTCTGGCTAAACTGTTCTATGTAGTCTGAATTCCTAGAGCGCAAAATTTTAATATGTAAAGTTTTTGTTCCTTGGGATAATTGAAGTATTGTTTGACTTGACGCATCTGAAATGTGGTAAGTTCTAGACTGAAGGCCAGATGCTGGATAATCTACAGATGGGCCATATTTAATAAAGTTTAATTCAAACTTAGAAAAAGTTTCCTCCAAAAAAGCCACATTATTTTCAAAATCATTACTTACGATAGACAAATCAGAATAATACGCTGTTTCATTTTCATATTTGCTGGAAATATCTGCAGTACAATTTAGTAAAAGCAAAAAGATCAACAGGGGTATGTTTTTCAATAATTTCATTTGTCTGTCCCATATCGAAATCTACTCACAACCAGGAAAGCGAATTGCTATTATATCTGCGGCCATTTTGTCAAAGGTATCAAATATAGACGGACCGCTTAAGCATAACTCAGTGCATGAATACAGCTTCTGGTTTGATTGAAACTCTAATACGCAAATCTTCCAGTTCAGTTTTCTTCGACGTTGGCCAAGTTATCAGCCCTTTTGTTTCCCTGCTTCGTAAGTTCGGACTTTGAGTGAGTTTGAGATCTTTAATAACAAGCACCGCCTTTGTTCCATTTCGACCAACTGCACGATAGGAAAAAACTTCGAGTTTCTCTGGTATAGCTTTTAAATGATAACTGGCGGGAATAGGAAACCTTTTCAGTAATTCACCCTCTTCGGAAACCATTTCTATAACTCCAATTATAGATGAATTTGCATCTTCAACATGAACTGAATTCTCTGCCATTAAGCCTAAGGAGAGTGAGTAGTTCCGTCTCAAGGGAAGCTTAAACGCAGTTTCATGCTTCAAATGCAAATCATCTATCGGAATATCATAATTTAACGCTGTCCCTCGCGTATCTCTTGATGCGAAGAAATCATCATATATACCAACTACCGGATCAGAAAATGGCGTACTAAAAACAAGAATTATGATACCCATAAAAATTGAGATCAAAGTAACAAACTTAGCCTGTTTACGGATTTGCATTACAGTACTCTTCAAAGGTTTGCGATGCCATTGCCCGTGTAGATGGTGGCATAGTCGTTCCTAGGGGGCCGTAGCCTACCTCTACACCATGATTATATCGTCCACCTAAACCATTTAAGGGATTTGCTGCAACATAGTGAGCAAAGTAACCTTCTTCGCCAGGCTCAGTGGTTAAGTGATATCCACCGGGGCTGCCAGGAAATCTGATATTTGTTAAATGTCCTGCTCCAGCGTGCGAAATTGCGTTCAAATAAGGGCTTGGAACTGATCGTGTAGAGCTGGATAATCCCAATACTCCGTGCGTGGTCGTTATGATAACGTTATGAACGTAATTTGAAATTGTGGTTGGCAAGTCTCCTAAACCTCGAACATGACGAAAGCCGTCATATGCTCCTACAACTGGATCAAAGAATGGACGAGCTATCAAAAACTTCCCGGTCACTATAAAAAAGACCAAAGATAAAGATACGCGTCTCACATGTTTACTCATTTTTCCAAAATACTATTTGAAAGTTTGAGAAGCTGCTCCAACAGTCGCTCCGGAGAGCGCCGTCTCCCACTATTCCAGCGTAGTACACTAAAAATGGGGGAATTACCCTAGGCATTTTTCCGTTATGTCGGGATTGTTACCTCAGTAATTTTCGCGATTGCAATTTTCGTTGGACCACTTTTGAGTAAACACTCATCACCAACTGAGATCAGGTTGTCTATACCAATAACAAATATTTTGCCGACTCCTTCTTCACTTGGCGCAATTACCTTATCCAGTTCGCAAATGCGCGCCGGATAGTATACTTCTTCAAAAAATACACTTACTCCGTGGCCTTCTCTTAGGCCTTTGAAGTTTGGCGAGAACCCTATCGTATCAACATCAAATAATGTTATTTTAGCAGTCAGCAGCCTTGATTGAGATTTCTTTTGCATTATTTCTTCCCGCATCCTTCTATTGTTCAAATTCCACCAGTTTTTTTTGCATCATAATTAACCGCATTTAACGCTGGAGAAGAAAACGAAACGGCTAAGTGTCCCTCATCCGTAAATTGATATCCAGCACTTGGTGTTTTTTCGGAAACGCTAGAACCAACAATGCCTACTCCGCTGCCGAGCTTTGCGCGGGATAGGTTGCCTTTGCAGACCCCATGTTCCAGTACTGACCTTCGTACATTTCCTGCATGTCTCGTATGCGTATGTTTTCAAAATTTATCAGGGGGTAAGAAAAAGATTCAAACAAGAAAGAAAATGGTCGAGGAATGTAACCAATCCAACTTGAGTATCGCTTTTTGTGAGGAATTTTATTCTTAAGGACAAATATTTCGAGCAGATCTTCGACCAGCCATTTCGGGTCTTCTTTTCGCTCCAAAACTCCCCACTCAATATCGTTGTGTAAATCCATGTCCAATGAAAGCTTTACAATGGGCACGCCGGTGTAATCAGAGACAAATTTGATTGCTTCGTTTCCCATTTTTTATTCCTATCGTTGCAATCGATTGGTAGTTGCGGACAACTAGCAACACAGTAGCCTATATTCCTAGCATCTTTATAGATCAGCGCCCAACCTACAATAGGACCGGCAGGACCAGAAACAGTTGATAATTTATTCGACATTTTAAAAGGTACCCTTGGATTCGGAGCAGGACGTGTAGTGCAAATCATTTATTTTTCTTCAGAAAGCGGCGTGCCCTATAACCCAAATATGCTGACAGCAAAATTATCACCGGCAAGAGAAACAAATAATGATTAGTCTGATTGAAACCCAAAAGTTGCAACCCGAATAATCTTTCTAAACTTAAAAAAGTACTCAACGGGACAAAAACGACTAACAGAAGGATGCAAATAAAAATATCTGCTTTTAATAAATATCGCATAGCGTTTTCCAAGCCTAAAATTTTCGTTAGAGTTAAGGTGCTCTTTAGAGACGTGCAATAGTGCGAACTGTTTAAAGACAATTGCTGTGCCGCTGTCCAAATATTGAGGCAAGAACCTCTACGCACTCATATAATCTTTGAAAACCCCCAAGAAAATGTCGCGCTAAGAGCAATGATCAAGCAAAAAAGCGACATTACTACTCGTCAATTTAAACATGATGAACCTGTTCCATCACCACCATGACCCTTTGCAACCTCTGGAGCTCCACCAACAGCGGCAACGTGGCCGCTTTATTCAGTTGAGGGGTTGTTCGAGCGGCTGCTTGTCTGAACGCATCTAAGCCGCCTATTTGCCCTCCTAAAGCCTCCCCCCTCCAAAAACAATTGGGCTGTTCCAAAAAGTTTAAGGTATGAAAAATTTAATAAAACAGACCCGGCCTAGGTCTAAACTGTAAACTAATCTCAAGTTCTGGGACTACCTCATCTGGAATTTTTGGGTAAATACGTAAGGCGTCATAATTTTTACGTATCAGATTTTCACTTTGCCTCAATTCAACATGACTTACATTTACTGTGATTTTTTTCTTTTTCAGAACGCCGCAAGGATTAATCGAAAAGATTTGAGGTGGGTAGTTTGCGATGAAGTAGTTTTCAGGAATTTCTATCGATTTAACGATTTTACAATCAGGCAATGAAACGTCTATTGATCCGACAAGGTAAGAATTTTCATCATATATCGTATGGATTTGTGGATGAGTATTAAATACGGCGGTCAAAGACAATTGAACTTCCCCGGGGCCAACATATTCACTTTGCTCAAAAGGAAAAAGATTCCCGTTATCGTGTGAAAACTGAAGAGCAACATAACGAGTGTCGTCGATCCAATCATCCGGTATAGAACACGCATACAACATAAACGAACAAAGCAAAAGCTGTCCTAAAAAAGCTGCAAAATTTAACGTCACAAGACTCTCTCTAATTTCATTGAGTTCACGCGTGTTGCGACTTCGCTTATCTGTTTAAATTTGGTTCCATTTCGCGCAAACATTATTCCATTCGATAAATTCCTTTGGTGTATCCGAATCGCGCTTGAATACTTTTGAATTTTCAATCGAGTAAATATTCTTCCTTATATCCTCATTGAAGGATGGATTTTCATTTGTACTTTCATAAAAAAAACTCACCTGTAACGCTCTTTCATGAAACAAGTTTCCTCCCGTTAAGACAATATGACCGCTTGGCTCAACAATACTAAAATTCAACGGGATTCCTACCGGCTGTGGTCGATTGTAACTGTCTATTCGATTTAAGTTGTCAAGCTGAATTGCGCCGTTATCACGAAATTCATACCCATATTTACGTGCGGTATTCTGAAAAATACTAACAACTGACGTCGTGGTTCCGTCCGAACCTAAACATACATCATATGTTAAATCTGCCAATTTTTGGCTGGAGCAACCAAACAAAAAAGGTCCAAGCAAATATTATCGACCACGATTTGAAGTTTAACATTTTAATCACCCATCGTGTCATGTTGCAATCCCCCATGAAGTTGTTGATCTGGTAGACGTGATTTTAACACGAAAGAGCTATTCGTTTGACGAAAGAAACTTTGCACCCCGCAAATATAAAGAGCGATTAAAATTGAAACACTATTTTTGCGATAGTGATCATTACTCCTAAAACGACACCGAGAATAGTCATCGCACTAATTATTATAAGCATATCAGTAGGCAAAGTCTTATTTAACTCCTTCAATTCCGATATCATACTGTCTTCAGACAGATGTTTTTTCCTTTCAACATAGACCCAGCACAATATCAAAAACGAGATTAAGAAAGTTGCAAGGAATAAAAAATATATCGGATTGTGGCGGAACAAGATCATACAAAACCCGGAAATGACCTCTACACTCAAGGCCGATACATATACTGAACGCTTCATACTTAATTTTCTACCCGCTTGAGTTTCTGCAATCGATTTAATTTTGTTCTTAATGAATTGGAGTTATTGCTCAACATGTAAAGCGTGGCGGAAGCACAAAACGTATGCAATTTCGTCACAGCCCCAGTTTGCGCTTGAGAAGGCCGTCTGAAGAAAATGGCGACGAGTTCACTAGACGTCACAAAGCCTCTCAGGTGCGGCCGGATATTCCGGATTGCTAACACCTGAAACAGTTTTAGCACGATCTGACAAACTTGGAGTAGAGACGGCTTTTAGATCTTCTTTTGGCATCTCTCTGATTGTTTCTCCATCTCAAGATCGAGTGGCCTTAATTTCAGCTCCAATCTTCTGTCATCCACGACGTCACGTGGAACGGAAAGTGGGTATGCCAGTCGTGCGACACCACCGTCGCATCTAACATGGGTCCCATATTTTTGCGTTTTTGAATCACGTATAGACAATCGATCAATTACCCCAGCAATCGCATGACCTGACCCCAGGCCTTCTTTAAAGAGCTGTTTTCGACGATTTAAGATTTCACGCTGAACGGCTGGAAAAATCTCAGAATGTTGCGTTGCGATGTAAAGCGCATCAGATACTCTTTTATCTTCAGATGAAATAAGTGCGTCAATCTCGGATGTTTCGATAAGCGTTTCTAAAAATGTCGCATTCTCAATGCGCGCTACGACACCAAGATCGCGAGCAATTGTTATTACACTTCGACAATTCGTTTCAGGAACCGCTGAGGTGCGCGCAGCTTCAACCTCAATGCGCGATACGGCACCAAGATCGCGAGCAATTGCGGGTACACTTGAGCAAGTCGTTTCATGGCCTGCTGCGATGCGCGAGGCTTCAACGAAAAGCTCTGTGATTAACTGCTCTTCAGCAACACGCTGAACCAAGGCCTGAGCAGGAGGACTTAAATTTGAAAGAGATACATGATCAACATAATCAATTTCGCGGACCTGAGTTATAATTTTTTCAATATCTCCTGCGCAAACGGGTTCAGGAATCTGTCGCATACGTTCGACGTTTCTCGGAAGAAATCGTGAGCGATTGTCAGATAATTGGACACTTTGACAATTTTCGCCTTTGAACTCAACTGCGGTTTGCGTAAGTGCACTAGCGACATTATCCATACACGCGCAGAGTATACAGTCTGTCACTTTTTCGGACGAAGAAATGCCAATGTCGTCTTTCTTTGGCGCGTCAGTTGCTAGCTGGGCCGCACCAAAAGCCGCAGTAGAAAACGTCGCAAGCGTTATCAAAATAGTTTGGGCGGCGAAGAATTTACGAACTGTCATGAGCATTAACCTAGAAAAAATAGTGGCGCATACAAAGTACAACTATAAAAAATCAAACTTGTTTCGTAAAGAATGTTGGCGTCTGTAAGGCTCGCCGTTTTGGGGAGACGCGCCTCTCAATGCCTTTTTGGATATCCCTGATGGCATATGGCGGTCTCATTGTTGCAGGCTTGAAAAGAGCTTAGATTGACCCAGCGCGCCTTTTGCTTGCATTAAATGATTGAATTATATGATGTATTGTGGGCGGAAATCCCACCGGCCCCATATTCTTTCTCTTTATCATCGCGGCCGATCTAACACTTGGATAGAAAATTACGCGAAGATTTTTTATGCGATTAAACTCGGAGCAACGGTGAGCGTTTTGCGGGGAGTGTTTAAGAGGCGAAATTTTTCTGATTGAGTCCTGTCACCTGTGCGCTAAAAACGCTTATGTGATGCATGATTTATTCTAGGTTTTTACTTATGATTTATTTCAACAAACGGGCTGCCTTCACAGCCATTGCCATTGTTGCGTTGACGACATCTGCCAACGCTCAAACCTGCCCGTCGGGCGAGGCGCTCTACGCTGCATTCGAGAAAGATTATTCAAGTTCAAATGACACGCGGGCGCGGGCTATTCTTTACTGGCAGGATACGGGCGCGAGCGCGGTCGATCATCTGGGCAAGATTTACACCTCATTGAGCGAGTGCCGCAAAGGTCTCTGCGCAACAGGGGATGAGGATTACCCCGAAGTGGCCGCGATGAAGACGTTCTACAGCGACACGTTCCGACTGGAAAACGGCTATTCCGACAAGCAGCCGGTCTATGCCGGGTTCGATGCGCCGCCGCCGGCCATGCTGCGATGGGCCGAAGAGCGGCTTGGCTGCACGGCTGGGCCAACGCTGGCCGAGCGCACCGCGCCTGCGCCACACGTCGTCGCGGCCGCGCCCCAGCCATACTCACAGCCTCAGCCTGAAGCACAGTCTGTCAGCCAATCCACAGCTGTCACGCCCGTGCCTGCGGCGCCTGAGCCGATTTCGGCTTGTAACCTCACACCGGAGGAGCTGAAGCAGCCACATATGCTTTACAACCGGGACAAGATGATGGCGGTTGTCGCTTGGTGGGCGCTCAATGGGAAAGAGGGGCTCCCCCTCATCGGCGAACGGATCGGGCAAAGCTGGGCCGCGCAAGCATTTGGTCCGTGGTCCGGAACCCCCAAAGATGTCAAATCCGGAGAGCTGAACCAATACGGCATTCCCTATGACAAAAAAATGGTCAAGGCGTTCAAGAAGTACAAGCCGCTTCCGCTGGATCGGGTCACGGACTATCCCTCTTATGAGGCGATGGCTCAGGCCGTGCAGCTTTATGGCGATTGCTTTGGAGACCGCAGCGCGGCCATTGATTTCGAACAGATCGGCTTGGTCCGCGGGAATTTCTCGGCAAATGTCTGTAATTCTGCTGCGGCGATGCCGGACGTAAAGGAATATAATAAACCGACGCGCGGCATTCATCTTTGGGGAAAAGCGCAGCTCGAACATAATTATAAAAATGGCTGCGGCTATATTCCCGCCATGGCCTATGATTTTGCGATGAAAGATACCACTGCCGGCGCGAAAGCGGCCGATTTCGCGCGGCGGGTCGCCGAGGAGAAGAAACGCAATAGCCGACCCTACATCATGACCAATGCGGACAAGGCGGCAGATCAGCGTAATCGCGCGCGAATATCAGCAGCGGCAGCGGCAGAGCGAGACCGGGCCGCGGCAGCACAACAGGCGCGCCAACAAGCGGCAGACGCAGCCTATCAAAAAATGATTACGGACGCCAACAACAAACCACCGGCGCCCCCGAGGCCAAACCGGCGTGACTGTTATAATCAGGGTGACGGCACAGAGAAATGCTTCATTGACTAGGCATGACAAAGCCCGCCAAAGCACAGCCATTCTATTCCGCCGCACGCCGCAAAAGCCCAACGTCTGCATTTCTAGGAGTGGCATGGAAATAATATACGGCGGGCAACCCTGACAGATGTTATCCTTGCCAAGAGGCACTCTGGATTTGTCGCCCAATCTTGGCTTTCGGCCAACATGTTACCGATGCACTCGTCCCCCAATTTTGGAAACTATTGTTGGCAACCCATATTTTGTCAGGTGAGCTCTCACCTGTTGGGGATAACATAGGAATGACATCACTACTTCTATTGGAAAATGCAAAATTGCTATCTGCATCCTAGACTGCCCTATTGTCTGCAGCCGCTATCTCCGAACCGGGACACTCCACCCCAAATAAACCTGAGGCCTTTTGCGCTTTTGCACTGGCGACTTTAAGGATGTCGGGCCAACTTTGGCCGCTCATTGCTTATTGTGAAAGGGGAGTTGACTTTACTTCACATGTATTTCATATAATACATGTTGTGTCGGACAAACTAAGAGTCCGAGGCATCGATGAACAGCAAAAAGTCCCGAGGGGAAAGCAATGACCACGATTGATCACAATTTGGCTATAATCGGCGCCGGCCCTGTAGGGTTGTTCACGGCCTTGCGTCTGTCCGATATGGGGATCTCATGCACGCTGTTCGAGGGCGAAGATGTGCTGCCACTGGACCTTCGGGCATCAACATTTCATCCACCAACTTTGGAAATTCTTGAAACCGTCGGCGTAATCGATGCGCTTCATGAGAAAGGCCGCATCTGTCCGACGTGGCAAATCCGCCTGCATCCCGATAACGAATTTGTTGAATTCGATCTGGGTGTTCTCAAAGACGAAACGCCCTATCCCTACCGTTTGCAGGTCGAACAATCTGTGCTCTGCGAAATCCTTCTTGATCGACTAAGCCAGCGAGACAACGTGGACATCAAGTTTGGTCACCGCCTCGCCGACCTCTCACAATCAGAAAACGCGGTCACTCTAAATTTTGAAACGCCGGACGGCCCTTTAGTGACAACAGCGCGGATATTAATCGGAGCGGACGGCTCTCGAAGTCAGGTTAGAACGTCTCTTAATTTGGCGTTTGATGGACAGACCTATCCGGAGACTACTATTCTGGCGACAACCAAATTTCCTTTTGAAGATCATTTGCCGCATCTGTCCGGCATTAATTATATTTGGAAAGAGAACGGGACGTTCAGCCTATTGCATTTGCCGGATATTTGGCGCTGTAGCCTGTATCCAGATCTTGATGAAACTATTGAAGACGCCCTCAAGCCAGAGTCTATTCAGCGAAAGTTGCAACAGATTGTGCGCCGTGATGAAGATTATATTGTTGAGGACATCCGTCCATACCGTATCCACAAACGCATCGTTGATGACTATCGAAAGGGCCGCGTGGTGCTCGCCGGGGATGCCGCCCACATTAACAGTCCCAGCGGCGGGATGGGGATGAATGGCGGCTTGCACGATGCCTGGTTTTTAACGGAGGCGCTTCAGGATATTACTCAAGGCGCCTCGCTCGAGAGGCTGGACCTCTATACGCGGCAACGACGGCCCGTCGCCCATGAGCAAATTTTGAAACAATCAGACAATAACCGGAAGCGAATGCAAGAGCGGGATCCGGCGCGGCGTCAGGAAATGTTCAGAGAGCTCAAAGAGATTGTCTCCAGCAAGGAGTCCCTACATAAACATTTATTGCGGACGTCCATGATCGAAGGTTGGCGCGCCTCTGCGGCCATAAAATGAGTATCAGTACGGCATATGATTATGGGCGCGGCGCCCGCATCGGCATCGCAACGCCGCAAGCAAACCCGACCGTCGAAGCGGAGTTTTCTATTTTATTCCCGCGGAATGTCTCGCTTCAGGCGACGCGGCTGACAAGCCCGTCCCCCGACCCTGAAACGCGGCTTAGGGCCTATATTAACTCTCTTGAAGAGACCCTCCAAACCTATGGATCCATGCCGCTTCACGCGTTTGGGTTTGCCTGTACTGGGAGTTCATATCTTATCGGGGCCGCGCAAGAGGATGCTCTTGTTCGCGCGCTGAACCGGTCAAAGTCCTACCCCGTTGAAACAGCTGCGCTTGCAATCCTTGCGTGGTTGAACGCGAATAAGTACCGCAAAATTAGTATTGTGATGCCCTACCCAGAACCGCTGATCGAGGCCGCCGTCGCCTATTGGGAGAGCCGAAATATCCAAGTGGTGAATGTCAAACGTCTGGTCACCCAGCGGGCTGACACCACATCAATCTATGATCTGACAAGCGACGACGCCGCGCGAGGATTGGCGTCTCTTGACACAAACGATTGCGATGCCGTGTTGCTTAGCGGAACGGGTATGCCCACGCTGGGTTGCCTCGCTCATTCCAAATTAAATGTCCCTCTTGTGTCATCTAACTATTGCCTGGCTTGGCGTGTTTTGCAGATCGCAGACGTAAAGGCTGGCCTGAGCGCAGATGGTTGCAACCTGGAAAACTGGGAGGGACGATATAAGGACGCCGTCAAGGCGTGATCCTTACCTTAGGTATGCCGCCATTGCGGACGCATGGACGAATTTTGCCGAGATAGACGCATAAAATATTCGTATTTATCTGGCCGATACAGACTGATCTGATAGAGGCAAGGTTTGCCATCGTCGTTAAAAACCGTTCGGCGAAGCTGGATAAGGGCCGAGCCAACAGGCACCTGAAGCGCGGACGCCACCGGATCTTGCGCAAGCGTTGCACTCAGCGTTTGCTCCCCTGCGGACGCCAGAAAGCCCTTACGTTCCAGATGGACCAAAACAGGATCATGACCGGGTGGGATGTTGACAATAGGCGCCGCCGCTTCGGGGGTAACGTAGACTCGGCTATAGGAGAATGGCGTATTGGCATGCCGACGGAGCCGTCTGACGAGGTAACACTCCGTATTTTCGGGAAGGCGTAGGGCGCGAAGCGCATAGGCGGGCGGAACGGCCCAGCCCACCTCGAGGTTTTCCGCCTCTGCCGCCAGCCCGCGCGTTAGCAAATTGTCTACGGGGCCTTGAATGAGTGTGGAGGGATTTACCGTTGGCAGCGGCGCGACGATGCTCTTTGCGCCGCGGCGACGGATAATAAGGCCTTCATCCTCAAGCTCTTTAAGAGCCTTTCGTACCGTCACGCGCGAGACACTATATTCTGCGGTCATATCGCTCTCGGACGGCAATGCGTCGCCAGCCGTCCACTCCCCATCCCTTATTTTCTGGGCGAGGAGAACGTAAAGCTTATAGTATATGGGGATGCGATTTCTGGATTGAGACGCGTTTGAGTCCGAAAAAGAGGTTTTCGCTTGGGTAGGGCCAAAGCGCGATTGGGACGCTAGCTGTTTAGATTTCATATGATCCCCATTCATTCTCATATTTTGGTACTTAGGCCCCGACATTAATTTTTGAGCTTATATCACAAGGATTCATCAGATTGCAGGTTAATCCTCAAAATAATTAGATTTAAGTTGATTCCCTATCAAACTTGTATCTAGTATGATTTAAGTTTGATAAAATCATAAAGGGAAACTATGTCAAAACAGGTAAGCAACATTCCTAACACGTTTCCCATTCCGCCCCTGTGCAAAAATATTATCGGGGGGAAGGCCTATGACGTGGGGGAACGCCTACCCATTATTTGCCCGGAAACAGAAACATGCGTCTCGTATGCCGTAGAGGCAGATGCTCAAACTGTGGACATGGCTGTGACGGCCGCGCAGAACGCCTTCAAAGATGGTGTCTGGTCATCCGCCAGCTTGGAAGAGCGTCAAAATATGCTCTTGAAGATTGCCGATAGTATCGAGCGCAACATGGATGAGTTGGCCTGGCTTGAGACCCTCAATATTGGCGTACCAATCTCCCAATCCCGCGGACGGCACCTGCCGAGATCAGTCTATAATTTCAGATTTTTCGCAGAATATATCTCACAATCAAAAAGCGACGTTTATACCCAGCAGAAAGACTATTTAACCTTTGTAACAAGAGAACCCGTCGGTGTTGCGGCGTTGATCGGGCCTTGGAACGCGCCAATGGCGTTGACAACTATGAAGATCGCAGCGGCGATTGCCTTTGGAAATAGCTGCGTGGTTAAACCATCAGAAGTTTCCCCGCTCACGGCTTTTCGTCTTGTTGAACTGATCCACGCGGCTGGACTGCCAAATGGTGTGGTGAATCTGGTCAATGGCCGGGGCGGCGTAACGGGCGCCGCGCTCTCCGGACATGCGGGGATTGATCGCCTGTCTTTCACGGGTGGGACGACAACAGGACGGCATATTATGTCGAGCGCGGGTCAGAATTTGGTGCCGGTCACTCTGGAACTGGGCGGCAAAGGCGCGAATATTATCTTTGATGATGCTGACCTCGGGCGCGCCGTAGATGCGGCTCTGCTAAGTATTTTCAGCAATAATGGCCAACAATGCCTAGCCGGATCTCGCATACTTGTTCAGCGTAGCATCTTGGATAAGTTTTTAGCGGAATTTATTCCCCGAACGAAAAACTTGAAAATCGGCTCATCCTTTGATCCGGAGACTGAGATAGGGCCGCTGGCCACAAAGGCGCATTTTGATCGTGTTTTATCATTCATGGACAAAGCCCGCGCAGAGACGTGCGAAATTCTTGCCGGCGGGACGGCATGCGAAGACAAAGACACAGGCTTTTTCGCAAAACCCACCGTTGTCTTGACGCCGTCGAACAATTTAAACATTTGCCAAGACGAAATATTTGGCCCCTTTGCAACTGTGCAGGCATTTGACACGGTTGAGGAGGCTTTTGACATTGCCAACGATACGAATTTTGGTTTGGTGACTTATGCGTGGACGGCGAGCCTTGATCGCGCATTGGCCGCTCACAAATGTATCCGCTCGGGAACCGTCTTGATAAATACGCCAATTGTTCGGGAGCTACGTGCCCCCTTCGGCGGATTTAATGATTCTGGCGTAGGGCGCGAAAGCGGCCCCGCTTGCGAAGCCTTTTATACGGAAGAGAAAACAACCGTTATGCCTTTATCAAAACCCGAGTTAAGGCGCTTAGGCGTGAGCACAGCATGAGCGCTACGCCTGTGAACCCGGGGCCAAGTGATCGCGGGGCGGGCGCGCTAAATGGAGACAAACTCTCACTTATGCTGTGCATAGGCTGGGGTATTGGAACATTCGGGATTTCCGTGATGTTCAATTCCGTGAATTTACTGCTGCAACGCTACGCCACAGATTTTCTCGGGATTGCGGCTGGGACGTACGGCGCAATCTATTTCTTATCCAAAATATATGATGCCGTCACAGACCCGATCATGGGGGTTATTTCCGACCGTACAAAATCAAAGGCCGGGCGGCGGCGGCCCTATCTCCTACTCGGCGGATTGGTCGCGGCGCTTGCTTTCATATCCTTATTCCATGCTCCGAGCATTGAGGACACGCCCTATGCCATCGCGATATTTGGTTTCTTGCTGCTATTTTATTCGACCGGTTATACGATTTTCAATGTGCCCTATTTAGCCATGCCCGCGGAGATGACGACCGAGTATCTGGAACGATCTCGCCTTATTTCCTTCCGCGTCTATGCTATCGGATTCGGCAGTATCGCAGGGCTGTCCTTTGCCCCCATGCTCGTGGCATTCTGGGGCGGGGGCCGCGAGGGACATATGATGCTCTCTTGGGTCTATGGCGGACTCATCTTCCTTGCGAGTGTCGCCTGCTTCTTCTTCACAAAAAAGGCGCGGGCGACAAGCTACGTCACGAAATCGACGCTCACGCGGGCGGAGAAATTCAAACTGATATGGACTAACAAACCTTTTGTTATTCTCGTTGGCGTGAAAACGGCTCACTTGGCGTCACTGGCCGTAACGCAAGCGGCGATCATTTACTTTGTGCTATATGTCTTAGAAAGAGGCTATACATCACTCGGGTTTATGGGCCTGGCGAGCGCGGCTGGAATGTTGATTGGCAATCCTATTTGGATGGCGGCGACGCGGCGGTGGCGGGATAAACGCCGCCTATATATGGCCGCGTCGGTCCTCGGGGGGATGATCTTGCTGACATGGTTCTTCTCGTCGGCGGAAGAACCTATGTTCATCATACTTCTCCGAAAATTTGCGCAAGGGATCGCAACGGCAGGTTCGCTCCTGTTCGGGCAATCCATGCTGCCAGACGCGATTGCGCACGATGCGCGAAGATCTGGATTGCGCCGCGAAGGTGTGTTCGCCGGGATATTCACCACGGCCGAAAAATTTGCCTTTGCCATTGGCGGCGGGATCGCGGGCGTTTTCCTCGGCTTTATGGGCTATGTCTCCTCGACCACAGGGACCGCCGAACAGCCGGAGACGGCTATCATCGCGATCTATTTGTGCGTCTCTATTATCCCGGCAGTTATTCTGTTTTTTAGCGCCGCACTGTTGACACAATATCATTTGGATGAGGGTATGGTCGAGGATACCGCCCAATGGGAAAAACGAGAAGCCGACAAAAACGTTTAAGTAAACACCTATAAGAGGTCACCGAAATGGCACGAAATACGCCGCACGAAATGCTCACACCACCGTCCGTAGAGACGGCCGCGCGGCAGCGCTTTGTGTTGGCTTTTAAAAAGGAAACAGAGCGCCTGCGACGCGAAACACGGAGTATATATGAGGCCCGGATAAAAGACACAATTGCGGGTGATGCCACAGACAAAGACGCCATTGTTTCTGCCCTCTATAAGGACGACATTTATCAGACTTTTTCTGCTCTGAAATATATTGGACAAAAACGGATGTGGGGGGCAATCACCCGGTCTTTAAATGAAAATAGAGAGAGGCTATCGGCAGATTTCGAGCGTTTTGCCACCTCACCCGACCGCCTCGGTTCTCTTGAGCTAGATTCGAGCGTGCGCATTCCGCAAGAGTTTAAAGCCGTGCATGTGCATTTGCAGCCCGGCGGATATCTGGCGGACAATGGTGATAAAGACGTATTAGCAGGTGCCTATTATGAAGAAGGCGGCGCGCTCTATTCACAAGGACAGGGTGTCGGCACACGAGAGAGCAAGGCCGAGTGCTTACTGCGTTTTATACGCCGCTGGAAACCTGGGTTCGAGCCGAGCCGCATTTTGGACATGGCCTGCTCAGCTGGCGCGTCGTCCGTACCCTACGCCGAGGCCTATCCCGATGCTGATATGCACGCCATTGATATTGCGCCAGCCATGTTGCGTTATGCGCACGCCCGCGCAGAGTCGATTGGTGTCAAAGTTCACTTTCATCAAGATAATGTCGAGAAAACAAAATTCGAGAATGAGAGCTTCGATTTAATTGTGTCTCATAATGCGATGCACGAAATGTCCAGCGCGACTCAACAAGCCATGATTACAGAGTCCTATAGATTGCTCAAGCCCGGTGGCTTGTGCCTGCATCAAGACTTGCCACTTGATTATTCGAAGCTTGATGCATTCGGCAAAGTACAACTCACCTACGATAAATGGTTCAATGGGGAGCTTTATTGGACGGACTATGGGGAATGTGACTGCCGGGCGATGTTCGAGAATGCGGGGTTCACAACCGCGGGAGGACATTTTGGCCCCATAGATCAGGTCGACGAGTCAATGAAATGGTATGTGGCCGCCGCCGAAAAACCTTTCACGTAGGAGACAGATATGGACCTGAAATATGATAGTGATCCGGTTGCTCTCGCGGCAACAAAACCTGATTTTTTTGACACGCCACATATCGGCCGGCTTTACGAAATGTTTGTCGCGCTGAGTGAGCAATTGGCCGTTAGCAATGAGCGGTATGATACGCTGGTGCGTGTTCTAATTGACGAGGGCCATGTCGCCCCTTCGGCGCTCGAGTCCTATTCACCCACGCCCGAAGTGGTGCAAGCACGGATCGCGCAACATACCGCCATGATTAAAGATATTTTCGGAGACCTGGAAGCCGAGATCAAGTTAATTCAAGGTCAGTAGGGTCAACGCGGCGATCGTCGACTTAAACTAACTTGTTTTAACAGAAGTACATGTTGCTTGCATATACCCCTTTAGTAAGGTATGGCATACATAATACAAGTGACGCGCTGATCTTCAAACCTCTCTATCTGTAAGAGCTTTATCTTTAGCAAGTTAACGTCACAATTCTATAAAGGGAGCATAAAATGACAGGACGCAATAAAACTAATTTATTACGATTTTCCGCGGTTTCATCTATCGCGCTATTCATGGCGCTGGCAACGCCCGCTTGGGGACAAACAGCCTCTGAACCCGCAAAGGTCTCAGCTTCTGTCGTCGACGAGATTTTGGTTACGGCCCGCAAACGTTCCGAAACCGTACAAGAAATCCCCCTCTCGGTGACAGCGTTTGGCTCCGATGCGCTTGCGAAATTAGGGACGACGGACATTAGTGAGGTCAGTAACTTCACGCCCGGCTTTACGATGGAGGCCTTTGGGGGCCGCCGCGGGGCTGAGGGCGACACGTCCCGTCCCGTTATTCGTGGTCAGGCCAATATTCTAGGTGAAACCAACGCGGCCGTCTTTGTCGATGGCATTCCGTTTTCCGGATCATTCCTCTCGTTCCCGTTTGCGGCAATTGATCGACTGGAAGTGGTTAAAGGGCCACAAGCCGCGTTGTTCGGACGGTCCACATTCGCGGGTGCGATTAATGTTATCACGAAAAAAGGTACAAACGAGTTTGAAAATAATCTCACCGTGACCGCCGCGACCCATGACGAGTATGAAATTAATCTAAGCTCCAGCGGTCCACTTGTGGAAGACAAGTTATATTACTTTTTAAATGGCCGGATCTATGATTATGGCGGCGAGTATAAGAATTCGATTGACGGCCTTGATGTGGGTGATGAGCATTCTATTGGCATCAACGGTGCCATAGATTTCCGCCCGCATGAGAATGTGAACGCCGTTGTTCGCGCGGGCTTTAACAAAGATGATGACGGCGTCGCGGCGCAAGTTGTGCAAAGTCGTTTCTATAATAACTGCTTCCTTGATACGGCCCGTCAATACTATTGCGGCGCAGCTGTCGAGCTTGATGAAACCACTTTGGATATTGCAAGGCTCGGAGATGAGGCTGGATTAAAGCGTGAAAACAGCCGTATTTCAGCGTCCATTGACTGGGACATTGGGGGATCGGGTTATGTCCTGACGTCCAATTCTGGATATACGACCTCTAATAGCAGCTATGGCCAAGATAACACATTCCTGGGGAACCTGAATAACTTTGCGGGCAACACGCTCGTTCGGGTCGAAGAAATCGAGCAAAATGAGCTCTCAACAGAACTACGTCTCGATACGCCGTCAACACGTTCTGTCCGGGGGACAGTCGGTGTCTTTTATTATGAGCGCGATAAGGATTCCTATCGCCACGTCCCAAACTCAACGGCCATCATCGCTGATTTTGGCACGCAAACGACCGAAAACTGGGCCGTTTTTGGCGCGGTCGAAGGGGATTTGGGAGCGAATTTAACAGCCCGCGCCGAGCTTCGGTACTCTGAAGATACGATTGGACTTGAGCCAGGAACAGGCGCCCCGTTTGAGAATACCTTCACGTCTGTGACGCCGCGTTTCACCTTGGACTACCAAGCCACTGATAATGCGCTGATTTACGGCGTGGTCTCAAAAGGCAACAAGCCCGGATATATAAATGCCGACCCAAGTTTACCGGCCAACCTACTTTTCGCAGATGAGGAAAGCGCCTGGAACTATGAAATTGGCACCAAAACAAGCTGGCTGGATGGGGCGTTCGTCTTCAATGCGGCCGCTTACTATATCGACTGGAAGCAGCAGCAATTAAGTAACTCGGTTTTCATCAACAATGTTCCAAGATCCGTCGTCACAAATGCCGGCGAGTCGGAAGTCATGGGTGTAGAGCTTGAGTCGCGTTGGCAAATTTCAGACGCACTTCGGGTTGGAGCTGGCTACGCCTATACGAACGCTGAAATCAAGGATTTTTGCGATCCGATTCAGGGCGCGGAGCTCACAGGGTTTGATTGTGTGAATTCTTCGGGCGTCCAAGGCGGACAAACAGCCGGCAACCAAATCCCGAATTCGCCGAAACATCACTTAACGCTTTCCACCGAATATGTGCAGCCGCTTGAGTTTGGAAATAGCGATCTCGAATGGTTCGTGCGTGGAAACTTCTCTTATATCAGCAAGAAATACGCGCAAGTTGCAAACTTGGCCCATACGGGAGACCGCAACTTGCTGAACTTGAAGACGGGTATTTCCAAGGCGGGGTCTTGGCGTGCAACATTCTTCGTGGATAATGTGCTCAATGACAAAACGCCGTCCACGATTGTGCGGTATGCGGATCTGGTCAACGGAAACTTCGCGCCGATCAACGCCAACCCCGCTCAGAACAATGTGGCGGGAACAACCCCCTATGAGCGCGGTTTCCTCTTCCCGCTTGTCGAATCCCGTCAATATGGTGTTACGCTCTCCTACGATTTCTAATCGGAGCGTTTCCCCTCCCCCACTTAAAAGCAGCGCCGCGTATTTCGCGGCGCTGTTTGTGCATTCAGCCAGTGTCCTGTGGCTTTCTGGTAGAGCGGTTTGACTATTTTGGCCGCACCAGCTTCTCGGCTGCAAATGATTGAAGAGATGTCGAGCATCTGTGCGTGATGAGAACAGTGTTTCATTCACGCCTTCGTCTTGGACGCTGCCGTTAAAGCGCCTGGCAATCGCCGGGAGAGGCGCTCTCCGGCGATTTTGACGCCGCGTACGCTGGGATTCGTCCGAGGTTCCAGTCCATCTCAGAGACGGTGTCCCGATATCATCACCCCCAAAGCTCACCTCTGACGTGATGATTTCATCTTTTGATCAAATAGAGATGCCTTTGGCCCGGAGAATTTGCCAGACATTGCCATCATCTGGGACGGCGGGAGAAGGCGCATAAAAGCCTCTTGCCGACTAAACTAGTACCCAAAAGCCACACTATGGAGGGAAATTGCGAGGAAAGCGAATTCTTAAAGTAACTTTCATTGACGAACCTACTATATTGTTTTAAGTCACTTGCATAAGAACTACCAAGTCAAAAACCAAAAAGGGGAATATCGAATGAAACTCACCACACGCGTCAGCTATGGGACATTGATGGTCGCATTAGCCAGCATGGCATTTTCCGCTCAATACGCAAATGCGCAAGAAGCCGCCACCGAAGCGAAAGCCATGGAACTCGATAGCATTATCGTGACCGCCCAGCGCCGCTCCACAAGCGTTCAAGATACGTCTGCTGCGATTTCGGCATTTTCCGGGGCCAATCTCGAAGACGAACGTATTTTAAGCTTCGAAGATCTCGCAAGTAGCGCAACCTCCCTCTCGTTTACAGCTCTGAGTCCGCTGGATCAGGAGTTCAACATCCGGGGCATCACCAATACGCGCCTTGACTCCCCATCGGCTGACCAATCCATCGGTATTTTTGCGGACGACGTTTACGTGGGCCGCTCCGGTCTCTTTAACTTTGACCTTTACGACATTGGCCGGGTTGAGGTTGTTCGCGGGCCACAAGGTGTGCTTCTTGGCCGAAATGTTGTTGGCGGCGCAATTAGTATTTATTCTGCTGAACCTGAATTTGATGCCAGTGGCGCCGTTTCGGTGTCCTACGGCAACTATAATGAAATTCTCACAAACGGGCATGTGACGGGCCCCATTAGCGACACGATCGCCGGACGACTGTCCTTCCAATTGAGAAAACGCGACGGTTTCAACAGAGACATCATGCATGAGGTTGATCTTGATGATGTGGATTCCTCACAGTTACGCGGTCAGCTTCTATATATGCCTGATAACTCTCAATTTTCTGCAAAGCTGCTCGTTGATTACACAAAAGACACATCAAACGGTTTCCATACTGTCGCGATAAACGATCCGTCCCCTGCACAAGGCGGCTGGAGCCAAGCGCGTGAACAGGTTGGCATTGCCCGCGGGCGACCTTTAGATGTGCGTGAGAGCCTCCCTGAATGGCCACGATATAAAGGCGATGCACAAGAGAGCCCTCAGAAACTCAACCGTGAAGCCTACGGCATTACCCTCAAAATGGAAAACGAGTTCGATTTCGCGACTTTAACGTCGATCACCGGTTACCGGAATGGTGATGCTCACAACCTTTATGACCAAACTGGAATTGGGCCAGATAATATTTACAATGTTGTCGTCACCTCGCCCCCGGCCTTCACGTCCGGCGTAAACGAGACAGAAGACATCAAACAATTCTCGCAAGAACTTCGGCTTGTATCCACACCCGTGGAACAAGGATTTGACTGGATTGTTGGCGCTTATCTTCAAAATGACAAAGTTAAAAAGTTCGACAGATTTTGGGCGCAAACACCAATCCCGATCCCGACATTGAGCGGCGAATCCACTTGGGATAACGAATCTAAAAACGAAAGCTATGCGGCCTTCGCGCAGCTCGGCTACAGATTTAACGACCAATTCCGTTTTGTCGGCGGTCTACGTTACACCTCGGACAAAAAGGGCGGATCCGTCACAGGGACAGCTGTCGAAGGCGGCGATCAGTTCTTCCCGAATGATCAGGTCGCTTTGACCCCGCTATCAGGCGCATTTCTTGAGGGAGATTCATATTTTGCTGAATACAGCGATAAATGGACCCAATTCACACCTCAATTCACCGCAGAGTATGAACCCAATGATGATATTCTGCTCTACGCGACCTATTCTGTCGGGTATAAAGGTGGCGGGTTTGAAGATGACCCGGCAAATGCCGTGGCGGCGCAGACAAGCTACGATCCGGAAACGGTCGACAATGTCGAGGTGGGCGGGAAATTTGATTTCCTCAATAATCGCGCCCGCTTAAATGTCGCGGCCTTCTATATGAAGTATAAAAACCTTCAGGTCACTCAGACGAATGCGGACTGTCTATGTAACATTACCGATAACGCAGCGGACGCGGACATTAAAGGTATCGAGCTTGAAGGCGAGGTTTTGCTCGCGAAAGGTTTGACACTTTCCGGCGGTCTGACTTACTTGGATACAGAGTATATCGACTTTACCGACTCCGTTGGGCGTGATTCATCCGGTAACTTCCTGCAGCGCACACCAGAATATCAGTTTAATATCGCAGCTGATTATGAAACTGACCTGGGTGAATGGAAAGATGGTTTCAAGGCACATGTCAGCTATTCTCATCAAGGTAAGCTCTTCTGGGCACCTGAGAATGTGAACTTCGAAGACGCCTACGGCACGCTGAATGGCCGGCTCTCTGTGACGCCAAATGAAGGCGCTCTGACTGTCTCACTCTGGGGACGCAACCTCACTGATGAACTCTATAGAACGAATGTTATCGCCTTCTTTGGCGACGAAATGTCCCGTTTGAGTGCACCAAGAACTTATGGCGCGTCTGTTGCTGTAAAATTCTAATCTCCCTGTGCAATTAAACAAACTTAAAGGCCCTAGATTTTCATCTAGGGCCTTTTTTTGACTTAAAATTTTATGGGGCGATTAGAACCGCGTGTAAGTTAAATCCTCACGTCCCTTTTTACCCATGATCATCTTTGGGTTCTCTGGCTTAAACAAACCCAAGCACCAGCCTTCCGATGACGGGTCATCCCGGTTCCAATCAAAGGCCATTTTGCGGTGCAGGATACGCCACTCACCGTCACGCTGCTCGAACTTGTCGAAGATACGGCCACCCGTAAGTGTGTCCCATGGCTCGCCGTCCTTTTTGAACCGCGCAAAGGTGACGAGGTAAGTTTCAACCCAGGCAATATCACCCTCCATTTCGATATGGATGTTCGCCACGTTATGCATCATCACATCGCCCAAAAGAAGGCGCTCCATCGCGGCGTCAATATAATCATGAGCCGGGCCGTTATAGGTGCTCCCATGCTCTTCAATGGCGTTCTCCCAATAGCAACTGTGGAGAAGCGGACCGTCTGCACGGTCGATCGCGCGCGCATAGCGCATGATCACATCGCTTATATCCTGCTTGGCAATCACGGTTTCAATCGTATTTTTGTACATTATGTTCTCCCGCTATGCAGGGCCTTAGCCATGGAACGTTTAAGGGTGTGAGGGTCACGGGCGAGGAACGCTCGGACAGAGACAGAATGCGCGTCCGTATCATGCTCGTGAATATTGTTTTCAATGGCCAGAATACCCGCCTTGCCGATATCTCTGGGTGAAGACTTTTCTTGCCACGTCACATGCTTGGCCATTCGGGTATCCACAGATCCGACGATCAACGCCGAAACCTGCGTATTCTGAGGCTCCAGCTCCGCGCGCATACATTCACTGGCAGAACGGGCCGCAAACTTTGACGGGCTATATCCCCCCATACCGGGGACAGAAACAATGCCGCCTGCAGACAGCACATTTACAATGGCCCCGCCCCCATTTTTTTTCAAAATTGGCGCGAATGCGCGGCACATCGCAACCACACCGATATAGTTGGTCTCGATTTCCTGACGCATGGCCGACATGTCCGGTGCACCCAAAAGTGTTTCGCGGTTAAAGGCCCCAGCATTATTGACAACAATATCAACGTCGGGACACGCTTTCGCCGCAGCTTCAACCTCTTCAAGCTTCGTCACGTCCAGCTGTATCGCCTTTAAGCGCGCCGGGTCCATTGCGACTAATTCTTCGGCGTCCGTTAATTTGCGGGACGCAATATAAACACGCTTCGCACCCGCCTCCAAAAACTCCTCAACGAAGCCGCGTCCAATGCCTCGGTTCCCGCCAGTGACAATGGCGGTACATCCTTCTACTTTCATCTTCATTTTGTTCTCCTTAAAATTCTAAGCCCGTAACCAGTCGCCATAAAGAATATCATCTGGCTTTTTCGCGCCGCGCGTCAGCTTTTCTGGATTCGGCGCAATTTCTCCGCGGCCCCAACTTTCACGCAGCGGCATTTCATGGTTCCAGTCCCAAACCAAACGTCGATGAGCAATTTTCCAAACGCCGTCGCGGCGCTCCATGCGGTCGATGACCCGTGCCATCGTCAGGCTGTCATAAGGATTTTCCACAGTGTCGCGACGTGAAAAGGTCAAGAAGTAACACTCTGTATAGGCGCGGTCACCGTCGAGCTCGATATTGATATTGGTGATGATGTGGGACATCCTTGGCGCTTTCGGAAGGATCTTGCGCAGCATGTCCACATAGTCGGACGCAGATCCAAGGAATGTTCCCCCGTGGTCTTCAATGGCGTCCTCGTGGTACGTGGCTGCGATCAACTCAGCATCTCCCCGGTCAGCGCCGCGCGCATAGTTGACCAAAAGATCATATATTTCCTGTCGGTCGAATAGCTCTTCTATTGATTTTGGCCTCGCCATATTCCCTCTCCTATTTGTTATGTTAGATTTTTGGCTTTTTTGAAAAATTGCGCGAAAGCTTGCTCCGCTCCGAAACACTCGGTGCCGCCTTCGATGACGCTCAAAGTTTCGACGTGCGCTCCAAACCAATCCGGGTCCGCGTGAAGGTCACCCCCGCCCTCGCCTTCGACAACGCCAGCGCGCGCAAAATAATTTGCGCCAGACATCCAAACCTCGCCGTTTCGATCGCAATTCGGCCGCGCAAGCCATGTGGCTGCGGCGGCCGCGTTCTCGGGAAGAAGTGCGGGGTCAATCGCAGTATCTTGCGTGCTCGTCATGGCTGTCGCAGCGTAAGGCGCAAGCACATTCACCCGAATATCTGTGCGGGCGAGTTCGTGGGCAAGCGTCTTTGCATAGGCAATAAGCGCCGCTTTGGAGGCAGCATATGGCGCCCGTCCGCGAACGCCATAAAGCCCCGCCGAAGATGCGATGAATAATATTCGCCCCGCATCAGATTTACGAAGGTGAGGCAATGCGGCCTCGACGAGTTCAGTGTTCGCAAAAAAATTGATGTCCATGACCGCGCGCAATTTTGCATCCTCGCCCGACCCTATTTTTGTGGCAGGGCCCGAAATTCCGGCGTTCAACACAAGGACATCCAATTGTCCAAACCGTTCGATTGTATTGAAAATAATAGATTGCGCCGCCCCCGCAGTATCCACCGGCGTTTCCTCGAAAGCCGCATCAAAACCTTTGGACTGTAGCTGCGTTGCGACTTGCTTTGCAGAGCTGGGCTGACCGGGGTGGCTCCGGTTATTCACCATCACGCCGCAACCATCTTGCGCGAGGGACTGCGCAAAGGCTGCGCCCAATCCCTTCCCTGCGCCCGTTACAAGGGCAACTCTCTTTATTGACGTCATTTTTCCTCCCAGATATCGTACTGTACCAGAGAGGGTATGCTAATGAAAGTTTATATTGAAAACAAGTCTGGCCTTATTCAGACGTTCCCGCTGTTGAAGCGGCATGAAAATTACCCACAATGTCATATGTGACGTCCTTGACGTCGATCGGTGCCCGGCACTCAGAGCATATAACCTGTGGGTCAAGGTCACTTCCGCACGCTTTATGTGTCAAAAGTAAAGGTGGACCTTCGGGCGAAACATAATATTTATCGCCCCATTTCATGAGCATCAGTAAAGCGTGATAATAGTCCACGCCTTTTGACCGCAATTTATATTCATAACGCGGCGGATGAGAATTATATTGTTTGCGGCGTATCATGCCGATCTCTTCCAGCCATTGCAGTCTTTCGGAAAGAATATTCGTCGCCATCGCCGTGTCCGCCCGGATATCATCAAAGCGGTTAATGTCGGTATAAATTGATCTCAGAATGAGACTGGACCACCGGTCCCCCATAATCTGGGCGGCCTGATCCATGAGGGAAATAGACTTCTCTTCGGCTTCGCGGCTTCTACGGCGGCGGCTATATAAGGGTACCATCCACCCGAGTCCGGGGCCTTCGGACCATTCCACCTGAGTCGGGTCAATTTCTTCATGGCAACTTCCGCACGCAGGGATAGGTTCGAAAACCTTGCCACAATTCTTGTGTGTAAGCTCGACGGTGATCTTTCCGCTCTGCGCCCAGCGGCGCTCCCACCTCAAAAGCATCAAGGCCGTCCAGTAGAGGTCTTGGCCCTTCCGCGTCATTATATATTCGTAGCGCGGCGGGCTTTCGCAATATTTTCGCTTTTCCATAATGCCGGCATCGACCAATCGGCGCAGGCGTCCAGAGAGTGATGCCTTTAAAAGCCCCGTCCGCCTGCGGAACCCGTCAAACCGTTTTCCGCCGAGCCAACTCACTTCCAAAATCAGAAGAATGGGGTAGTCGCCCATGACTTCTAGGGCCCGCCAAATTGAACATGATCGTATAAGTTTCTGCTCCATACTCAACTATATGGAGAACAATTCAGGGAATGTCCATGAGACTGGCTTAACAATACTCTGAACCCGCCTAAATTTTTTCGTTTTTGACGCTTTTTGCGGCGACAAAGAACAAAACCGCCCCCACTAAATAGCCAGAGACCGCGACAATAACGATGGCATACCGAATCCCTGATTCGAATGGGAAGAAACGGTCCCCGATCATCGCTGTCAAGGTCGGCCCCGCGCCAAGACCGATTGCATTCACAGCGAACACATAGGCGGCGGAGATTGTGGCGCGCATTCTATTGGGCGCCAATTGCTGGATGGTTGACGGCGCCGCGCCAACGGCCACGGCCGCAGCTGAGAAGAACAACACAAATGAGACCGCCAATAAGGGAATATTCCCTGTAATCGGAAAGATAAGCGCGCCGATTGACCCAATGAAAGCCGCCCAGCCGCAAAACTTCATTCTGACCGCAGGCGTGCCGCCGCCAATTCTATCCATGATCGCACCGCCGCCCACCATACCGATTAGACCGCCCAGAATGAGCAAACTGCCCGCAAACCATCCGGCATGCACAAGCTCCATACCGAACGTGCGCATCAACATGGCGGGGAGCCAAGAAATTGACCCTAGAACCGACAAATTCACCGCACCGACGCCAATAAACAAGCTCCAAAAGAAAACTCTATTCTCCTGCATATGTTTAACCACATCGGAGATCGGAACCTGTTTAACTTCCGCGGTCTCTTTTTGTGAAAACCGCCTCTTGGGCTCGGGCAAAATGAGAAACATCACGGCCACCAAAAGGCCCGGTAAACCGGCGATCAGAAACGCGACTTGCCACGCCTTAACGACGCCCAATACAGGCAGGGTTATGGCCTCAGCATTGGCCACTGCACCGACGACAATAGCGCCGAGCATGAACGCCATCCCCGCACCAATGGCAGAGCCCAGACCATAGACGCCCATCGGCAATCCGATTTTATTTTTTGGAAAGCTGTCCGAAATAACAGAGTAGGCCGCCGGAGATAGAACGGCCTCCCCCACACCAACACCCATACGCGCAACAAAGAACTGCCAGAAATTGCCGACGCCCGCACAAACGGCCGTCATAATACTCCAAACAGCGATGCCCATCGCCACAATCTTCATGCGAGGCGCGCGGTCAATAAGACGCCCAATCGGGATGCCGGCGACGGTATAGAAAATCGCGAATGCCAAGCCTTGGAGCAACCCGATCTGGGTGTCCGTTAAAACAAGGTCAGCTTTAATTGATTCAACCAAAAGACCGATGATCATCCGGTCAATGAAGGAGAATATATAGGCGATAAAAAAAGCGGCGACGATTCCCCAGGATATGAATACACTGGGGAAAGGCGGCTCTTCTTCACTATCGGGTAAAGGACCTACGGGTGAGCTGGACATGATAAGCTTCGCCCTAGTGGAAGTCTTCGCCCAGTCCCATTGCCGCAAGCAGCTCTGCGCGGTCGTAATATTCACGCCAGACTTTTACGTGGTCGCCTTCGATCTCTAGGATTCCGACGACAGGCACCTTACCTTTGTGACCCTTATAGGTGAACTCGTCCACACGCTCGATGACAACCACATCATTGACGCGGCCCATATTAATAATGTTGAGTTTAATCTCTTCGACACCTTCGCCCATGCCGACAATGCGTTTGCGGATGGTTTCGCGGCCAACAACAGGATCAATCATCATTGAATGCAGAACCCCGTCCTCGGTGAACAAGTCCGCGATTTTATCCCATTCTTGCTCGTTCCAGGCTGTGATCATTTCTTCGACGACAGCGATCTTTGGATCTACTTTCATTTCATTCCCCTTGACTTCGGTTGATGGTTCGCTTGCGGCGGCCTGTTGACTTGATTGATCCGCCTGAGCGCACCCGGTCATGGACAGACAGCTCACAGCTGCGACAAAAAATAGCTTGCGAAATTCCACATTTTCCTCCAGTTAGTATTCTTATGAAAGTTATTCGTGCGGGAAGTTTCGCCGGTCGTCAAGAGAAATGTACGAACTAATTGAGCGAACACGAACTTTATCGCAATAATTAAAGAATGCGGAGTCCTCTATGAAGATTGAACGTCTTGAGAAAATTAAATCGAACTTGACACCAAGTGATCACCCTTACCTTTCCGGGGCGTGGACACCTCAGCATGAGGAAGTCAACGCCACAGAACTGGAGGTCATCGAAGGGCAAATACCCACAGATATTGACGGCATTTACCTGCGCAATACCGAAAATCCCGTTCACACCCCCTTAGGGCGCCACCACCCTTTTGATGGTGATGGCATGATACACCAAATCAGCTTCTCAGGCGGAACCGCGAGCTATCGAAACCGGTTTATTCGCACCCGTTGTTTTGTCGCGGAACAGATAGAGGGAAGCGCTCTTTGGGGCGGGTTAATGGACCCGCCAGGAACGTCCAAACGGCGGGGATTTGGCGCGCACGGATCTCTTAAAGATAGTGCGAGCACAGATATCGTCGTCCACGGCGGAAAAGCCATTGCCACATTTTACCAATGCGGCGAGGGTTATGTCTTGGACCCCGAAACTCTCGAATTTGAAGGCCTTGCGCCTTGGGTGCCGATTGACGGCATTTCTGCACATCCAAAGATTGACGAGAAGACCGGCGAGCTGCTCTTTTTCAATTATAGCAAAACAGCCCCTTACATGCATTACGGCGTTGTCGATAAGTCGGGAAAATTGGTCCATTATGTTCCGATTGACCTTCCCGGCCCGCGGCTCCCGCATGACATTGCGTTTAGCGAAAATTGGACGATCCTGAACGATCTTCCGGTCTTTTGGGACCAAGACCTTCTGGAAAAAGACATTCACGCTGTGCGATCTCACAATATCCCGTCACGGTTTGGCTTGATCCCCCGTTACGGCAAGCCCGATGAGATTAAATGGTTCGATGCCGCGCCAACATATGTGCTTCACTGGCTGAATGCCTATGAAGAGGGCGATGAAGTGGTCATGGATGGTTATTTTCAAGAGAACCCCACACCGGAACCCCTCAAGGATGCGGGGCAGCACGGGCACCTGATGGCCTATCTCGATCTCCATACATTGAGAGCAAAACTCCATCGCTGGCGGTTTAATCTAAAGGACGGCACGACCAAAGAAGAACGTCTGGACGATCAAATTGTTGAGTTCGGTATGATCAATCAGCAATATGCCGGGCGTAAAAACCGGTATGTGTTTAGTGTGCAATCCAAGCCCGGCTGGTTCCTCTTTACGGGTTTTGTGAAACATGATCTTGAAACGGGCACGAGCGAAAATGTCCAGCTTGAGCCCGGGCGATATGCTTCGGAATCGCCGTTCGCCCCTCGGATAAATTCTCAATCCGAAGATGACGGCTATTTGGTCAGTTTCATTATTGACGAGAACACAGGCACATCAGAATGTATCCTGATCGACGCCAAAAAATTCTCTGAAGGCCCTGTTTGCCGGATTAAGCTTCCCCACAAAATTAGCAGCGGCACCCACTCAACGTGGGTTGCCAGAGACCAGTTATAGTCTCAACTCCGACCCAATTTCTCAAGAACGGTTATGCGCAGGTCATCGCGCATAACCTTGTTCATGGCATTCCGCGGTAAACTCTCGACTTCCACAAAGAATTCAGGGCGTTTGAAGATCGCTGTTCCTTTTTCGCTGAGCCAATCCGAGATATCAGAGAGCTCAACTTTCTGGTTGTCATTCGGCACAACCGCGACGGCAACGCGCTCGCCCAATCGCGAATCTTCCACGCCAACCGTGGCCGCTTCGCGGATCTTGGGATGCCCCACAATCAAATCGTCCAGTTCAGCCGGGGAAATATTCACGCCCCCCCTCACAATGATCTCTTTGGATCGGCCCACGAAGGTATAGTAGCGTGAAAGGGCACCCTCGCCCGCAATCTCGAAGAGATCACCCGTCTTAAAATATCCCTCATCATCGAAAGACCGGATGTTGAGTTCCGGAGACTCCCAATAGCCGCTAAATATCGTACCGCCGGCAAGCCTCAGTTCGCCCGTTTTGCCGGGCTCTGTAATCTCCTGCTCCGTCTCTGGATCCACAAGCTTGGACTGTAAAACGGCCGCTGTACGGCCCGCCCAGTTCACGCCCTTGGCTCCGAAGCGCGGGAAATACCGGGCGCGTTCCGTGGGGTCAGGAACGGAGAGGGGACTCGAAAAGAGGGATGAACCTTCATTTGACCCAAACACGTTGGTAATCTCTATCCCGTGATCGTTCTTCCAGCCTTCAATCAGCCACGGCGACAAAGGCGCGGAGCCCGAGCCAATCGCGCGAAGCGTTTTTAAATCATGTGCCGAGAGTAAATCCGGCTGCTTTAATAGCGCGCTTAAAACGGCGGGCGGCGCGATTGTATAGGTCACACCTTCCTCTTCAATCTGCTTGAGAAAAATTCCGATATCGAACGGGTGATGCAGAACAAGCTTTGACTGTAGTTTCAGCCACGGCAGAACCAACCCGCCAATGGATCCAATATTCACAAGAGGGAACGGATTGAGAAGAACCTCGCCGGGTTTCATTCCCAGCGAGTCAATAATGACTTCCGCGTTTAAAACCCAATGCGAATGGCTTCGAGGGACGCCCTTGGAGCGAGATTCCGTTCCAGATGTCCAGCATATTGTCAGAATTTCAGCGCTATCAATAGGCTGTGCTTCCCGGTAGGCATCCAGCGCTTGACGATCAATCGAATAATCAAGCAGCCCGCGTTCCGCATGATCTCCCGACATGAAAAAGACGGCAAGACCTTCACGTTCAGCCGCAAGGGCCCGGGCCTGAGCGCCGTGGTCAAAGCCTGCAAATAGGGGGAGCGTCACAAAGGCTTTCGGACTGACTTTCTCGATCGCATGACGAATTTCATGGGCCCGATATTGCATAACGATGGGGCTGATAATTAGGCCCAGCCGCGCGGCGGCGAGAAAAAGAATAACGGCATCAACCGTATTTGGCAGCTGCACCAGAACGCGGTCATCTTTTTTAAGGCCGTTCGCGATGAAGCCTGTTGCGACGCGATCAACGGCTTGCTCTAATTCTTGCCAAGTGAGCGACCTTGGCGCGACCCCGTCCATTTTCAATCTATTCAGGGGGTCAACCAAAGCATTGTCTCCGGTCTTGGCGATGCAAGCCGCGCGGAAAAGATCATCCACAGTTTCGTGCCCCCACCAACCATTTTGGCGATATTGCGCGACCGTTTCTTCTGGTGTCAGCCTCATTTCAATTTTCCCCTTTACATTTTCCTGTGCGGTATAATAACTTTCATAACGATACCGACAGTAAAGAGCAACCACACAAAGGTAATTTCATGACGAACAGTTCAACCACAAAAGTGGTCCAATGGGCAACAGGATCGATGGGACGTACGGCCATGCGCATGGTGATGGACCGTCCGGATATGACCCTCGCTGGCGCGCTCGTTTATTCTGAAAAAAAAGCGGGTATGGATGTGGGCGATTTAGCAAAGCGGCCGCCCACAGGCGTCAAAACAACAAAGAATGTGGATGATATTCTTGCGCTGGATGCTGATGTGGTCATTCACATGCCAAGGATCACGCTTCCCTATGATGCTATGGTGCCCGATGTCATCAAGCTCCTCGAATCCGGCAAGAATGTGATCTCAACGGCGGGCTTTCACTGGCCTCAAGCGCATGGTGAAGACTATGCGGGCGCGCTGAGAGATGCCGCGCTTAAAGGCGGCTCGACTTTGGCGGGCGTGGGGGTCAACCCCGGTCTTATTGCCGAGCGCTTAATCATGAGCGCAACGGCCATGTCCGTCGACATCGATCAAATCTGTCTGTATGAAACTGTAGACGCGTCAGCGATGACGAGCGGAGCTTTTGTTTTTGATCTGATGGGCCTGGGGTCAGACCCGGCAAAGACCGATATCCGCAAGGGACCGCTTGCAGATCTCTACGGCGCTCTTTTCTCGGAAGTTTTGTATTTTTGCGCCCATCACCTCGGTTCCAAAATCACCAAAATAGAACCCGAGCATAAGCTGACCTTAGCGCCCAATGATATTCAGCTCATTCCCGGAACGATTAAAAAGGGCACCGTAGCGGCGACCGAATGGTTTTGGCGCGCCAGTCTGGCCAACGGGACATCGCTGATCTTATCCATCATCTGGACGGCCGATACCAGCCTGCATGACAGCGACAAACAGGGACACTGGATGCTTAAAATCATTGGCCGTCCGAATATTACAATGACGTTGGATATCTCAGAACCTGATCCGGCTAAGCCGCCCTCAAGAGCCCTGACAGATGCAGTTTGCGCCGTCGCCATCAATGCCATTCCTGCGGTTGTGAATGCCCCGCCTGGCCTGTTCGCTTTCTCCCCCATCGGGCTCGGAAAAGTGACGTCCTAGAATGGACATTTTTATTCAAGATTGCGTCCGAACGCCGCGAGGTAAAGCGCGTTCTGCGGGGGGGCTCAGCGCCCAAACGCCCTATGGCTTGGTTGGGAAGCTGGTCGACGCGCTTGAAGTCCGCAACGCCTTTTCTCGAGAAGATATCCAGAGTTTTACGCTGGGCTGTGTCGGCCAGATAGATGATCAAGGAGGACACATCGCCCTCACCTCGAAAATTCATGCCCAGCTAGCTGATGTGTGCACGGCGCACACAATTAATAATTTCTGTGTCTCCGGATTAACGGCTATCGGGATGGCCGCCGCCTCCATCGCTGCGGGGCACACTCAAATTGCCTTGGCCGGCGGGGTTGAAATGCTCTCTCGCGTGCCGTTTATGGCCGACAATTCAAGCTATTATAAAGCCGCAGATTTCGCTGAAACAAAGCGCTATATTCCGGTCGCGCTCGCCGCAGATATTCTAGCGAAAGAGCAAAATATCTCAAGGGCGGCGATGGATGAACTTGCGCTGCGATCCCAAAGCCGGGCGTTCGCGTCAGACCAAGATGCGACCTTGCAAAGGTCACGCATTCAAATTGGTGAACTTTCCCGTGATGAAGCCATACGCCCCACAACCCTTGAAGCGCTGCAGTCTTTAAGGCCAGCCTTTGGTCCCCTGGCCTCGCAATATTCCGATGCGCTGGGCGCAACACCCTTTGTGCCGCATATGACAAAATCTCATGCACCGCCCATGACGGACGGCTCGGGGCTCGCCCTGCTGGGACGTGAAGGTATGTTCGAGACGCCGCGCGCCCGCATTGTTGGGTTTGCCGAGCAAGGCGGAGATGTGAGGCAGTCCCTACTGGCCGGCATTGCGGCGATGGAACTGGTATTTAAGCGAACCGGGCTAAGCCTCGCTGACATGGATTGCACCGAGTTTATGGAAGCCTTTGCGCCGACGGTGGCCATTTTCGAGCGAGACTTCACCCCCGATATCTCAAAGGTCAATATTGGCGGCGGGCATATCGCTAAAGGCCACCCCATGGGGGCGACAGGCGCAATCTTGCTGTCCACACTGATGGACGCGCTTGACAAGGTTGACGGGAAATACGGACTTGTTGTGGTGAGCGGGGCGCAAGGCGTGGGCGCTTCCATGATTATTGAGAGGCTTTAGATCTTTCGCCGCAAGACGGGGGAGAGTTACGCCCATGTCGTGAAATGAGGCGATCATCAACAACCGCCTCAATTCCTTAAATTTATTAAACCTGTTCAGCAGCGGCTAGGATTTCTTGGGGAACCAGGGAATAAATCCAGACGTGGTACGCACATACTCGGCATATCCTGGACGTGTTTTATGCAGCCGGTTTTCCACCGTCGGCGCGCCTGACCATTTCATCAGCGTCCAAGTTAAAAGTATGGGTCCCGGAATGGCCCACAATCCGTATGGTGTCTCTGCGGCGATCAAGAACAAGCCCCACCAAACGCAAGCATCGCCAAAATAATTAGGATGGCGCGTGAAGTACCACAGGCCTTTATTCATAACTTTTCCGGCGTTCTCGGGATCACGCTTAAACCGGACGAGCTGTGCATCACCAACGGTCTCAAAAATAATTCCAATGATTGCGAGGACGATACCGACCATTGCGAGCCCGCCAATCGGCGTCGTGCTGTCAAGTTGACCCAGTTGAACGGGAAGACAGACAATAAAAAGCAACGGAGCCTGCGTTGCAAAGACGAGCAGGGCCGTGGCCTTGCCAAAGCCCCATCCTTTTCGCTCTTTTGCTTTCCCCAGCATCGCTTGGTAACGGCGGTCCGGCCCGTGATCGCGCCAGCGCCAAAGCATATATCCGCCGAGTCTCAAACCCCAAACGGCGCACAATCCAAGGAGTATCCCCTTTCGCGCATGGTCGCCATCCGTGATAAAAAAGGTCACCAGCGCCAGCGCGACCATGCCCAAAGCCCACACACTATCGATCGGTGTTACATCGCGGGTTTTTAGGCAGATCAGCCACAAGATAAAAAAGCTCAGCACAAGGAAGGCCGCATTAAAGGCCAATAGAGTAAAGGGGGACATTTTAGGCTCCGGATTCTAAAGGGGTCACAGTATGGACTGATGGAGGCGGGGTCTCCGCATAGAGATCAGACAGGATGTTTTCGCGGTTCTTCAAAACAGCACGCCGATTGATCGTACCTTTATCAGACACTTCATGCTCCGCGGCATTTGGCGGCTGCATCAGAATCGTAAACCGCTTTATCGTCGTCGACAGGCCGCCTCGGCCGGTATTAAACAAGCTCAGAATATGCTTGATACGCACGTCGGCCCCTTCCGGGATGCCCGGTTTCAACCAAGCCATCATGGTCAGGTAAGGCCGGTCAGCATCGCACAGAATAAGCTCGCTCACATCGTCCGAGAGAACCTTAAGCAGTGACGTTTTCAGCTCGCCGCCATACACCCAATTCCCATTGAGGAGTTTAAACTCTTCAGCCAGACGACCCGCGAATGCCAAACCTTCGCGAATATCATCAGGATTAACAAAACGCGCCAAGTCACCTGTTTTATAATAACCCTCTTCATCAAAGACTTCGGCATTTTTTTCAGGGTTCTTCAAATAGCCACTCATCAAGTTTGGACCTTTGAGGCGAACTTCATAGCGGTTATCAGACGGGATGAGCTTCACGCTCAGCCCCGGACACGGCAGGCCGATACCAACCTTTTGGGTTGGAAAATGAATCGTCATGCAGCCTGAGACGGTCTCGGTCATGCCGTAACCGGTCGTCATGTGAATACGGTGCCCCGTGACCTCGACAGCCATTTCCTGCAAACGGTCATAAACAGATTGAGACAGGCCCGCACCGCCGTACAGCATAAGCCGCATTTTCTTGAAGTAAGTCTCTTTGAGCGCCGCGTCCTTTTCCATCGCTTCGACCAACATGGCGTATCCCGATGGCACATTGTTAAAATAAGCCACAGGAATTTCGGTGAGGTTTTTAATTGTCGCATCAATGAGGCCCGGTACAGGCTTGCCCGCATCGATATACAGGCTTCCCCCGCACACCAAACAGGAGCGCAAGACAGACAGACCGGCGGCGTGGTGCCATGGCAACCAATCCATCATAACATCATCCCAGCCAGCCGCTTTTCCAACAGCCGCGTAGGTCTGAGCCGAATTTGCAGCCAAAGCGCTCAGGGTTAGGGTAACAACTTTGGGCAATCCCGTTGACCCCGATGTCATCATATACGTGCTGACAGCCTCCGGATCGACAGCGCCAATAGAGGCCTCGACCGCAGGGGTTGGCTCGATTTTGTAAACATCAGAAATCAACGACACCGGGCGCGTGAAATATTGCGCATCCGTCGTCAGGATTTTCACATCATCGTCCAGAACGGTTTCGATGGCTGCGGCAAAGACCTTGGTTCCGGCCGCGAATATCCCCGCAGGTTCCGTCAGGCGCGCCACATGTCGGAACCGGGCATAGTCTCCCGGTAAGGCAAATGACGGGCTTACAGGTGTGTGAATAACGCCCGCACAATAGCACGCGAAATTGACAATGGCCGTGTCGATTGCGTTTTCTGCCAAAATCATGACGGCCCGTCCGCGTGGAATGTTGGAGAGCATCCACTCGGTCGTCGACAAGATACGCGCTTTTAATTCGCGGTAGTTAACGCGAACCCATTCGCCATCGTCGCCGCGTTCGGCCAAGGCCATTTCATCCGCCTTTTCATCAGCGGTTTGCATAATCGTTTTGACCAGATTGCCCTCAAAATCGGGCATCGGCACATTTGAATCTATGATAATTGAGCCATCATCACGGCGATCGACACGCAGGTCGACCGGCATAAATTCAGCATCCCGGAACGGGGCGGAGCGAAAATCAATCATTGTGCTGGACGATCAATAAGCTCCTTCACTTGGGAAGGATAAGGGTTCCCGGCCTTCATCGCCTCAATCACGCCGCGGTCAACATAATCACGCCATCCGCTAATCTTATCACCTTTGAATTCTATGACGCCCGCATAAGGCGCGGCCACGTCAATACCGTCTTTCGTGACATACTCGTCAACGCCTTCGACAAATAGCCGGTCCGCAGTTTCTGCATGTTCAAAAATGCGCCATTTGACTTCGCCAATACCTGCGCCGAACTTCGAAATGAAAGCCCTCGCTTCATCTTTACCTTTTGCGGGCGGCGCGATCGCCGCCGCGTAATGCCAGACAATATCATCGGTCATCGCGCCGATAACAGCTTCCACGTCTTTACGCTTCCAAGCCTCGATAACTTCTTTGAATTGTTCAAATCTCGTCGTCATTTTTGTCTCTCCCCATTTAGGTTTTATAATTTGTGTGCAGGACGCAAGCGCTGCGCCCGTCGATAGGATAATAATGTCTCGGCGGCCCAGCATTATGCAGCCCTTTCAATGATAAAGCTGACCGTTGTTGTGGTTGATCCGCCAATATTGAGTGTTTGAACGCGCTTTGCGCCGTCGATCTGATAGTCACCAGCGGCGCCAGACACTTGTTTTGCGCCGTCAAGAACCATACGAACGCCTGTGGCACCAACGGGGTGCCCAAGGCCAATCAAGCCGCCCGAGGGATTGACCGGAATCCGGCCGCCCTTCTCGATGCTGCCATCCTCAATAGCCTTCCAGGCCTCTCCCGGGTCCGTTATTCCCAAATGATCAATCGCCATATATTCCGTCATGGCAAAACAATCATGTGTCTCGACCACGTCGATATCATTTATGCCCTCAATATTTGCGCGCCCCCGGGCATCCTCTATGGCGCGGCGGACTTGCGGAAACACGTAAGGCAAGCGAGCACTATTTTCGATTTTGCGCGCATAAGAGATCGGCGCGGAGCGGTGTCCCCAGCCTGTGATTTGAGGAAGGGTGCGAAAGTCCAGACCATGCACATCGGCATATTGTTTGGCACGCGCGGCTGACGCTAAAAAGATCACGGCAGCACCGTCCGTGACCTGCCCGCAATCCATTTTTCTTGTGCGGCCCTCAATAACCGGATTGGCCTCGTTGCTCTCGGTAAAGCTCTCGGGGGAGAAAACATAGTTCCGGGTTTGAGCGTTCGGGTTGCTTTTAGCATTCGCGAAATTAATCTGGGAGATACGCATCAAATGCGCGTGATTCAGGCCGTAGCGCTTCTCATATTCTTCGGCCAGATCGGAGAATGAACGCGGCCAGATATAGGTGGCGTCCTGATATTCATGCCCGCGCCAAGCCGCCGCGCCGAGATGGTCGGCGGCGGTCTTCCCGGGAACATTGCGCATATTTTCCACGCCAAGAACGCAGGCAAGGTCATAGCGCCCCGCTTCGATCTCGCTCATCGCCGCCAGAATTGCCACGCTTCCCGAAGCGCAAGCGGCCTCGTGCCGCGCCGTTGGGACGCCGTCTAAATCCGGGTGGGCCATGCCAAAAAAACCGCCCATAAGGCCCTGCCCCGAGAACAGCTCGGAGGCAAAATTTCCCACATGACCGGTGTCAACGTCTTTGGCATCCAGATGCGCCGCATCCAGTCCGGACAGAAGCGTTTGGGTAAATATTTTTTCAAGATCAGCGCCTTCACGGGCCCAATTTCTTGAAAAGTCTGTTTGTGTACCACCTAATATGTAGACCAATTCCCCACTCCTTTTATTGTGGGTATCATTACACAAGTTACTTGGCTTGAAAAGTGGAAAATTGAAATTCTGGTTTCATGGGCGCGAGGGCTCGGCAACCGCTACCTTATCAGGATCGCCATATCGCTATCTCGGCAACTTTCGACGGCGTCAAAGCTGAATCGTTTTCGAAGAGAGCGCGGCAATCCCCGAGATGCGAATGGCCATTGCCATCGCATATTTTCGCTCGTACGATAAATTCATTCTTTTGGACAATGGGCATTTACCGTTAAAATACGGCGCTCAACTTCAACGGGGGCGCGCAAATGTTTAAAAGCAAAAACCGATTAGCGGGCGGGAGAGTTCTTCGCTCGCGCCTGTTCCACTTTATTTTCACCTTGTGCCTTTCAAGTTGGGCCTCCACGGCTTTGGCTTATCCGCCGAAATCGCCCCCATCCGTTCCGAAAGGACACGTCTTCTACGGTACGAACTATTCCATGGCCTCGGGAACGGATCTTTGCCCCGCGCCTGACTTTATTAAGCCGGCCTATTGCCCCCCGCGTGAATTATTCATGCTGCCAGTGGACAGCGCCAAGCCTAGCGACAGGTCACACGTAGACCTCGATAAGAAAATGGACTTTAAGTATAGCGACCGCAAAGATTTAGCCCGCGTATTTGTTTGGTCCTTTGACCATAAAAGTAAAAGCAAACAAAAAAAAGGCACGTTCGGGACCAATATTTCCCGGAGGGGCATATCAGCCTTTAAGAATAAGGAGCAGGTCTGGCTGGTCCCGCCCGATTATCAAGATGCCTATATGTGGCGTCCGGATACCGCCCTCGTCCGAGATGTAAAAACCGGAGAGTGGATGAAATTTGATGTAAACACCCAGCAGGCCACCCCGATCGGGGCGGCGGGTGAGGTCAAAGTCGCCCCTTATATTTACGATTCGCGCTCTGAATATAAAAACCTAAATGGCGTCTATTATCTAAGCGGCCCGTCCCAAGGCGAAACGCACACCATAACCCTATTGACCGAAGATAACCGCGCGCCGAGAACCATAGACGGCGTGGCGAGCGCCGAGAAAATGCCTTTGGGCCGTTTTCCTGTCGAAGCCTTTAATGATGGCTCACTCCTCGTGCACCGAATCGATAGCGCGGGCGGAATTTACGATCAAATTTTTAGCCGCGAGAACGGCGAAGCCCTGACGCCGGCTATTCCGCCGCTTCTCATCGTAAAGCTGAGCTCTCAGGGGAACAATCAAGCCGTCGTCGAAATTGACCGAAAGCGCCGACTATTCTGGCCTGTATCGCGCGGCATGGATGTGGCCGCGAAACCCACAAACTTACTCGGTCTTCATTCCCCTCTCGGCTCATATGACACGACCATGCCCGCCAAACCCGACGACTATTTCAGATTTATGTATAAAACCGCTGAAGAGTGGGCCGATAGCCTTAGCAATTATCCAAGAGCTGTGCCGCTTCGAGAAACCTACAAACTCAAAGAATGCAGCGCGGCCCTTGAATATAGCATGACCAGCGACGCGACGGGTGTGTTTTGTGATGTGGACTTAAACTGGGTTGCGGTCTGGGATACGCCGCGCGGTATCCGGTTGGCGCTGATCCAAGAGCCTTCACCGTCCTATGACGAAATACTGGCGAGCTACGATGAGGCGAACTATGTGGCCTTCAAGTCCACACATAATAACGGCTTGAAAACCGCCATGCAGCATGAAGATGGATATGTGGAGGTCTTTGACGTCAACAGGCACCGTGCGCCGCAACGCACCGGCCTATTTTCAGACTTGCGTCAATTGAAGCCCTTGAAAATGGATATCGGGCCTTTTGATAGCTTACAGCAAGCTGCCTCATTTATCATCAAGTCTAGAAAGGATCGGGAGGGCAAGGAACGGGCCGAAGCTATCGCCAAACGCAAGGCATGGGAGGACAGGCAAAAAGCAAAAGAGGAAGAGAAAGCGCGTAAAAGACAAGCAAATGAAACGCACAGGCAAATGCTTTTGGAAGCCTATCAAGCGGCAAAAAACAAAGGTGACATAGATCAAATTTTTAATATTGGTTGGCAAGTTGGCGGGGCGACTCTCTCGGATGCCGTGATCAAAACGATAAGTGCCGGCAGGGATGATCTTATCAACCAACATGTCCTCGTGATCGCAAGGCACACTGCAAATCCATCGCAAAGAACGTTCCTGTCTGAATATTTAGCCGCATGGGAGCGAAAACCCACTTATAGCAATACGCGGTGGGCGGGCTTCAACACCTACACACCCTCATCTTCGTCCTCAATCATAAATCAATCCTACCAAACCTATCCTAATTACGTTCAGCAGATGAAGGATAGCTCAAGGGATAGCTATAACGCCGGGACCTCATCGTTCTATTTCTGCGGCTCGACCTCGACCTGCCGGTAGAGAACGATAAGACCGTTCAATTTTACGCCGCCTTGCAATATCCGCCGAACAAGAGGAAAAGAGCGCCTGCGTTAAATCACGACATTTGAATGGATACCGATATGCTAACTGATCTCTTCTCCCTTAAAGGCCGCACCGCTCTTATAACGGGCGGATCGCGCGGAATTGGCCGCATGATCGCGGAGGGTTTTGCGGCTCAGGGCGCGAAGGTTTATATTTGCTCCCGCAAAGCGCAGGACTGCACCGAAACGGCGAAAGAAATTGCCGACACATATGGGTTTTGCCGCGCTTTCCCCCGCGACTTGTCCACATTGGAGGGCGTAAAGGCTCTCGCCGCGGATTACGCCGCGCAGGAAGACAAGCTCGATATATTGGTGAATAATGCCGGCGCAGCATGGGCCGCGCCGTTCGATGACTTCCCGGAACTCGGCTGGGACAAAATCATGACTTTGAACCTGAAATCACCGTTCTTTCTGACCCAAGAACTTATGCCGCAATTACGGGCCAGCGCGGCCGCAAAGCAGCCGGCGAAAGTGATCAACATTACGTCCATAGACGGCTTGCGGGCAAACCCCGAGCAATCCTACTCCTATCAAGCCAGCAAGGCCGGCTTTATTCACCTGACCCGCAGAATGGCCGCAGAATTGATAAAAGAGAACATTTGTGTCTCTAGCATTGCGCCGGGGGCATTTGCGTCCAACATGAACAAAGCGGCGCGCGACCAAGAAGAACACGTCTCCGCGCTCATACCCGCCGGACGGATCGGTCAGCCTTCGGATATGCAAGGGGCCGCGATTTTCCTCGCCTCCAAAGCGGGCAATTATGTGGTTGGTGAAACCATCGCTGTGGACGGAGGCGTGACCTACGCCCATTTAAGCATCTAGCCGCATGCCGCGATCTGGCCCGGCGCTAGTCAAGCCCGTTGTTTGGTGATACGGCTGGGGCGAAACGATGTGGGAACCGGTATGTTTAATAGAAAAATCACGCCAGCGGCTTATTGTTGCGGCATTGGTTTGGCGGCGAGCCTTCTCCTAACGGCCCCCATATCCACCGCTCAGGCGCCAGCCTCCAAACCAAATATTGTGCTTATCTTGGTGGATGATGCGGCGTTGATGGATTTTGGCGCTTACGGGGGCGAAGCCGCGACGCCCAACATCGATGCGCTGGCTGCGCGCGGCGCGATGTTTACGCAATACCGGACCTCTCCGCTATGTTCCCCGACACGGGCGATGCTGCTGACAGGTGTTGACAATCACCGCACGGGTATCGCGACGATCCCAGAGGTTCTGCCAAAAGAGCATAAAGGCAAGCCGGGCTATTCTATGGCCCTCGAACCGGGCGTTTTGACGCTGGCGGACCGGCTACAGGCGACCGGATACCGAACGCTCATGAGCGGGAAATGGCATTTAGGTGAAACGCCCGACGAGATGCCGCAAGCGCATGGCTTCGAGCAATCTTTTGCATTGGCGGCGTCAGGCGCGGATAATTGGGAAGATAAATCCTACATGCCTTATTACGCCGAAGCCCCTTGGTTTGAAAATGGCGAAGAGGCCACCTTGCCAAACGATTTCTATTCATCGAAGTTCCTCGTTGATAAGATGATTGGCTACCTCGAGACCACACCCGCAGATAAGCCCTTCTTTGCCTATCTCCCGTTTCAAGCGATCCATATACCCGTTCAAGCACCGCCGCAGTTCACCCAGCACTATAAGGGCCGATATGCAAAAGGCTGGCGCGCCTTGCGCGCCGAACGGCATCAACGCGCCCAGCAAATGGGCCTCATCCCCACAGGCGCGCCGCTGGCCCCTATGCCAGATTGGATGCGGGACTGGGAGGATCTGAGCGCGGACGAGCAGCAACTCTATGCGGCGCGGATGGAAGTCAATGCGGCGATGCTCGAAGCGATGGACTTTCACATTGGCCGCTTTGTCGAGCATTTAATAGCAACGGACCAATTCGAGAATACCATCTTTATCGTGACATCCGATAATGGCCCAGAGCCGTCGCGCGGTGATGATGATGCGCGCCTTGCCATTTGGATGCGGTTTAACGGGTATCATCTCGGCCTAGAGGGTATGGGCGAACAAGGAAGCTGGGGCTTTATCGGACCGGAATGGGCCAATGCCGCAGCGTCGCCGAGTGCGCTCTTTAAATTCTACGCGACCGAGGGCGGCGTGCGGGCGCCGCTGATTATCGCGGGCCCCGGCATATCGCCTGCGCGAATTCAATCGCCGGCAATGGTCACAGATATTGCGCCCACACTCATCGAGTGGACAAATGCCGCGCCCGCGGCGCAGGGCGCGGCCGCCATGACAGGGCGCAGCTTGCTCCCTCTGCTAAATGGCGAGACTCCAAGCGCCTATCGCCCCGATGATGTGCGCGCGATCGAGGTTTCCGGAAACTCCGCCCTTTATCTGGGGGACTATAAAATCACCCGCAGCATGCCGCCCGTGGGCGACGGACAATGGCGTTTATTTGATCTGGCCTTAGACCCGGGCGAGACAAAAGATTTAAGCGCCGCGCAGCCAGAAACAAAAGAGCGCCTTCTCCTGGCCTATAAAACATATGCCAAAAATATGGGCGTTTTAGAAATGCCCCAAGGTTACGATTCGTTCGCGCAGATTGACGAGAACACTGAAGCCCGCCTGCTCCAGCGCTATGGCGGGATGATGATATGGCTTGGCTTCGCGCTGCTCGCGGGTCTGTTTGCGCTCATGCGTCTTTTCCGCCGCAAGCGAAAGGCCTAGGACAAGGTCAACACTGCGCCTACAAAAAGGCCCTGATAAGCTCTGGGCCTTTTGAGATTGGGCATTTAAAACCTAGGCTTCAGGGACGTATTTTTCCACGCGGTTTTCGATACGGCCAAAAATGGACATCCCGTCCGCGTCATTCATCTCGATGCCAACCGTATCGCCAAATGACATGAACGGCGTTGTGATTTCACCCGTCTGAATTTTCTCGATCATACGGATCTCAGCAATGCAGCTATACCCCACGCCGCCGTCTTTGATTTTCTTGCCTTCGCCGCCTTCAAACTTGTTAGACACCGTACCGGAGCCGATAATAGATCCCGCGCAAAGAGCCCGCGTTTTCGCGGCATGCGCCACCAACTCGGCCATATTGAAGGTCATATCCGTTTTCGCATTGGCTTTGCCAAAAGGTTGGCCATTATAGTCGACGAGAAGCGGTAAATCGATTGTACTGTCGCCCCAAGCGCGGCCCAGCTCGTCTGGCGTGACGGCCACGGGAGAAAAAGCGGACGAGGCTTTGCCTTGCACAAATCCGAACCCTTTTGCGAGTTCACCCGGAATTAATCCCCGTAAAGACACGTCATTGACCAGCATTACGAGCTTGATGTGATGCGCGGCGTCTTTGGCGCTCACCGCCATTGGCACATCGTCCGTAATCACGGTGATTTCGGCTTCCATATCGATGCCATAGGCCTCGTCAGCGGCCAGAATAGGGTCACGGGGGCCAATGAATGTGTCAGATCCGCCTTGGTACATCAAAGGGTCTGAATAGAAGCTCTCGGGCACGTCAGCGCCGCGCGCTTTTCGCACCAATTCAACGTGGTTCAAATAGGCTGAACCATCCATCCATGTATAGGCGCGAGGCAATGGGGAGTCGCACGCGGTTTGATCGAACTTAAAGCTTTTCGCGTTGCCAAGATTCAGCATCTCGTATCGCGCGGCAAGCTGCGGGGCGATTAAATCCCACTCATCCAACGCGGCCTGTAACGTCGGCGCAATGTCGGACGCATCTGCGGCGCGCGTTAAATCGCGGGAGACAACAACCAATTGGCCGTCACGGCCATCTTTCAGGGAAGCAAGTTTCATAGTTTAGCTTTCTTCTTTAATTTTTTCATGAAGCCACGCCGCGTGCCGGGGGGCTTTCTTTGTTTTTGACCATTCGGACAACATTTCAGGGGCGACCTCATGCAATGACTGCATTTGCGCCTCGGTGTGGATGTCCGCCACAAGCTCGAGGCGGTGACCATTGGGGTCAAAAAAGTATATCGACTTAAAAATGCCGTGATGTGTGGGTCCCAAGACATCCAGTCCCGCAGCTTCGAGGCTCGCTTTTGCGGCTAAAAGCTTTTCCATATTCTCGACCCGAAGGGCGATATGTTGCACCCAGGTCGGCGTATTGAGATCACGGCCCATATCGGGCTGCTCGGGCAGTTCAAAGAACGCCAGCACATTCCCGTTCCCCGCATCCATAAAAATATGCATGTAAGGATCGTATGCGCCCGTCGAAGGCACGTGATCTTCCGCAATGGCGAGCTGAAAATCCATCCCCAGATGGGTTTGGTAAAACTCGACCGTTTCCTTGGCGTCCCGGCACCGATAGGCGACGTGATGAAACCCTTGCGTTTGAATAGACATTAGGCCGTCTCGCTCACTTCAAGAACGCCGCGATTAATCTGGTCCCGCTCGATTGATTTAAACAAAGCCTTGAAGTTGCCTTCACCAAATCCGTCATCGCCCTTGCGCTCAATAAATTCAAAGAACACAGGGCCAATTTCCGGCGTTGCAAAAATTTGCAAGAGCAAACGGTTATCCCCCGCTTCGGTGGTACCGTCCAAAAGAATACCGCGCGTCATTAATGCCTCAGGGTTCTCGCCATGGCCCGGCAAGCGCTCGCTGAGCATCTCGTAATAAGTCGCGGGCGGCGCCGTCATCAATTGCACTCCGCTTTCGCGAAGCCTGTCAACGCAGCCATACAGATCGTCACACGACAAAGCGATATGTTGAATCCCCTCACCGCGATGCTCAAGGAGATATTCCTCGATCTGGCCCTTACCATCTTCACCTTCTTCATTCAGCGGAATCCGGATTTTCCCGTCAGGCGCTGTAAGAGCGCGGGACTTCAGGCCCGTATATTCGCCTTTAATGTCAAAGTAGCGGATCTCGCGAAAGTTAAATAGGCGCTCGTAAAACTCGGCCCAATAATCCATCCGTCCACGATACACATTGTGCGTCAGGTGATCGACAATCTTGAAACCATGTCCGGCCGGATGAATATTCGCATCTTCGAGATACTCAAAGTCGATATCATAAATGGACAGATCGTCCCCGTAACGGTCGATGAAATAGATCGCGCCGCCGCCAATGCCCCGGATAGCGGGAATAGACAGCTCCATCGGGCCCACATGCGTTTCCAGTGGCTCCGCACCAAGTTCCAGCGCGCGCTCATAGGCGTGCTTGGCGTTCCGAACGCGAAAGCCCATACCACAAGCGGACGGGCCATGCTCCCGGCAGAAATGCCCGGCCGGAGATTTATCTTCGTAATTGGTAATCAGGTTAATACCGCCTTGACGCCAAAGCTCCACCGCTTTGGAGCGGTGCTTAGCGATCTTCTCAAAGCCCATGGCGGAAAATGCTTTTTCAAGCGTTCCGCGTTCCGGCGCTGAAAATTCGATAAACTCAAATCCGTCTAAACCCATCGGGTTCTCAAAAAGGTCTGCCATTATGTTCTCCAAATCCCGCGGTTCTTATTAGTTGCAATAACAACTAACAAAATGATGTTGCAATTGCAACCATTTTCTAGCACTCTCTTGGGCATGGCAAATAATGACGCACATATCGAACTTGAGAGGTTTTGGCCTTACCGCGCCATTGTTCTCGCGGATCAAATTAGCCGCTATACGCTCAGCGTCGTACGCGAGCAGGCGAATATGAATCTAAGCCAATGGCGCGTGCTCGCCGCTGTTGCCGAGAAACCGGGACGCACTGCGGCTGAGGTAACGACCGTAACGCCTATGGATAAAACCATCGTCAGCCGTGCGGTCAGTTCGCTGATTGACAGCGGCCTGATTTTGAAAAGAGCAGACGCCGCGGATAAACGCCGTCTCTCCCTGACACCCACAGAGCGGGGCCAAGCCATTTATCACAAGATCGCCGTGCATCTAAATGCCGCCATGGTCAACGGCCTCGAACCCGGCATGGGGTCCGAAGATTTTGTCAAAACACTTCAGCAATATAGCCAACATATGCAAACCATCTCGCCGAAAGGCGATTAGAGCGAGCCCGCAACCAAGCCAAGCAATATCGCAAAACAGAGGGCGCCGCTGGTCAGGCCCAAGGTCACGACAAGCCCGTCTCGGGCTGTAATGCCAAGACCGAGAGTGACGATAATGGCCCCCGGAATAACGGCGGCAAACGGTATGGCGCCGAGGGGGATGAGCGACGCACCGAGCAGCAATGTCATCAGGGCCGCAACTTTCCGCGCGACGGGGCGCACGGCAAACGGCCAGCGCGGCCGCAGCAGCGGATCGATTTTTTCCAAAACCGGGCGCAGGACCTTTCTAGACGACTCAATTTTGCGCTGACTAATAGTGAGACGGGATAAGACCCCGGGCATCCAAGGGTGACTGCGGCCAAAGATGATCTGAATGGCGAAGGACGCTAAAATAATAAACAGGGCCAGAGGAACCCCTGGGATCGCCCCGATTGGCGTTAAAAGGATAACGCCGCACAGCGTCAAGACCGGGCCAAAAGCGCGGTCGTCGAAAGCCGTGATAAGCGTTTTTAGATCGGTCGCCTCGCCGTGCGTGACATCATCGACCGTTTGCAAGACGCTTTGAAGGGGTTTGGACGGAGGCGCCATTCGCTTACATTCTCTGCTTCGCGTCCGCTGAAACGAACCCAACGCCGGGCAGACATGTCATCATCGGTTCGAATTGATTTCGCATAGGTGATAAACGGGCTATGGCCCTCTTGGTTCCACAAAAAAACCGGCCGAGGCCGGTCTCTTTGACTGAAAGGGTGATTTTTTGTTACCCATTCGCGAAGTACACATAGATACCCGTCAGGCATATAATCGCCAAAACGGTCGATATGCCGAGAATGTAGCGCATGTGCCCAGGCGAGCGTCCAGCGCGAGCTTCATCGGAGCTCATGTGAGTTTTTCCATCTTTGTCGGTATGCATATTAATCTCCTAAAAAATCTCTTGATAAAAGCATCCCTAGCGTAACCGCGCCGGCTGTTGCAGCGACAGGGTTCTCGGCAATCTTTTCCAAGATATCCTCGACCGCCGGGTTGCTCCGGAGGCTTTCCGGAATATATTTGGCGAGCGGGTCGTTATCGAGTGTGGTTTCGGCGGCTTTCGGAACGCGGCCTTTTCGTTTCGCACTAAAGAGAAAAACAAGCGCTATTGCGAGCGTCAAAAGGCTGAGCACGAGGCATGCCGCTATGGCGCTGTAAGATTTCGCGGTCCAAATAAATATCATGGCCAGCGCAAATATCGCGCTTGCCGTGATCAGGACATAGGCCGCAGCCAACAGACCCACAGTCCGCCTTTGTGAGACAGAAGACGCCCCAATCAAGAGGGGCGCCATCCGCGTTAAAGTGCGTAACATCGCAGCAATCTTATCGGCGGGTTAGCGCGCCGAGCACGATACCGGCACCTATGGCGATGGCAACGGCCGTCAGCGGATTTTGTTTGATCTTTGCTTCGGCCGAGTGCGTCAGATCATTATAAGCGTCTTTCGCTTCACCAGCTTTTGTTGTGGCAACATCTTTAACTGTGGCCGTTTTCTCTGCGACAGCGGCTTGCGCCTGTGTTTTTACTGTCTCGGCAAGCGTGGCAACGTCAGCGCGTAAGGCTTCCAATTGCGTTGGGATGTCAGCTTGAATTGATACAACATTTTTCTTCGTAGCCATAAGTCGTTCTCCATAAATGTGTTGGCGCCCTGATTGGCGTCTCATGGTGTATCAACGGCGCGGCCGCGCTTTCGTTCCCAGAAAGTTCAAAATTAATTCTCGGAACATTTTACCCGTCTTGCGCATTGATCGAGGGCACGCAGCGAAAACGCCGCGGCAAACTTAAGAGATACAGGAGACAATCATGAGCACCTATATGCTATCAGCCTCAAGCCTGATTGGGAACAACGTCAAGAGCACTTCAGATGAAAGCCTCGGCGATGTGAAAGACATCATGATGAATCCGCACACAGGCGAGGCCTCATACGCAGTTTTGAGTTTTGGCGGATTTTTAGGTCTCGGCGATAAATATTTCGCCGTACCGTTCGAAGCCCTCACCCTTGACCGCGAAGATCAATCCTATCGCCTCAATGTCGATAAGGACCGCCTCAAGGATGCGCCGGGTTTTGACAAGAACAATTGGCCCGATTTCGCGGACCCTAGCTTCAAACGCTCGATCTCCGACTATTACGCAATCGCCGCGTAGCCCAACGGTATGTCAGAACTCTCTCCCTGATTACCGCGCCCGCATGCGGGCTCAAGGCACGCATGCGGGCAACACCGCCACCCTTTACGGAGTCACACCAATGACTGAACAATACAGCCCACCCCCTTACGAAAAATACGAGACGCCGTCTGATATTAAAAATGCCGACGATCTGACCCATGCCGAAAAAGTGACCCTGCTCGAAACGTGGGCGGCCGACGCCCTAGCCCTCGCGCGCGCCTCATCCGAAGGCATGACGGAGACGGAGCAATCCGATGAACACGCTCTGCGTTTATCTGAAATTGATCGGGTGCTCGAAGACTTGAAAGACGCCGACGCCCCAACCTAAGCGCCGCGCAGATATTTTGAGAAATATCGGAACCTTTTAGAAAAACGCCGCGTTGATAGGTCATACGCGCCGTGACCAGAACACGGAAAGACAATATCGGCCCCGCAGTCTGGTTGCCCGGCCTTCACAAGGAGATTAACATGCTCAATTGGTCAATTACATTTTTCGTTATCGCGCTTATCGCAGCGGTACTTGGATTTACCGGGATCGCCGGCACAGCCGTCGGACTGGCGAAAATACTCTTTGTTGTCTTTTTGGTCTTGTTCGTGATCTCAGCCATCGCAAGAGCCGTGCAAGGCAAACAGGTCTAGGGCTTTTTCCAAAATCCTGACCCAAGAGCCCGGTGCCCCTGCCGGGCTTTTATTTAAGTCAATGACACCTCCCCATCTTTGAAAGGATAATATGACACAGACAGCTCTCACATCTAAGAAACCCCAACTGACCGTCCACACGGGACTCAGCCAAAATGCTCGTAAAGACGTTGCGCAAAAGCTCGGCATCGTATTGGCCGATAGCTACCAGCTTTTTATCAAGACCCAGGGCGTTCACTGGAACGTCACAGGCCCCGTATTCTATAGCCTGCATAAATTGACAGAAGAGCACTATCAGAATTTGTTCACGGCCATTGATGCGCTCGCCGAACGTATCCGCGCGCTGGGCGAAAAGGCCCCTGCGAGCTATTCCAAATATGGTCAACTGTCCGCCATTAAAGACGAAGATGAGCCTGCGACAGCCTTCGATATGATCGAAATGCTCTCCCGCGACCATGAAACCGTCTGTCAGTCTTTGCGCAGCGCAATCGAGTATAGTGAAGACAAGCGAGACTTCGTGAGTGCAGATATGCTGACGGGGCGCTTGGCATGGCATGAAGAAGCGATTTGGATGCTACGGGCGACAACCGCATAACAGCCCTGAGACAATCACGCCTCATGAGACCCGGTCAATATGGCCGGGTTTTATATTGGATTGCTATAGGGGCGGTGCTTGAAACTTAAAGAGATCACGTATCCTTCGCCTGTATTTGCTTCATCGATAGTTCCTGACAATTGCCGCGCGAACCCCCGAATTAACTTCGATCCCATGCCTTCATGTTTTCCAGCGCCGTCAAAGCCTGCCCCGCTATCCTGCACCTGAATGCAAATATTCGTTTTGTCCTGGGTGAGCGAAATATGGACGGTACCGCCGCCGCTGACGCCGTGTTTAATCGAATTGGTCAACGCCTCCACCACAAACAAAGCGACGGGCGTCGCCGTATCCGCTTCAAGTGGCTCGCAATTTGATTGCGTATGAATATCAATGCCGAGCTTGTCTGCGCCAAGCGCAAAACCCAACTCATGCGTCAAACGCCCCAGAAAAACCTCCATATCAATATATCGAAGATCATCACCCTCATAAAGCCCGCGGTGAACAAGCGCGATCGCATTGATACGGCTGCGCGTTTCGTTGATCGCCGCAAGGCCGTTCTTGTCCTTCATTTTACGCTCTTGCATATTCAGCAATGAGATGATGACTTGAAGGTTATTTTTAACGCGGTGATGGATCTCACGCAGGAGCATTTCTTTTTGTGCCAGAGAATCTTCAAGCTCGGCTTCGCGGGAGGAAATCTTGTCGGCCATCAAATCCATCGTGCGGGACAACTCCCGAATGGAGTGGGGCGGGTTTCGAAGGTCGCCGATACGCGCGCTATAATCGCCCCGGGCGAACCGTACCAGACTGAGGCGCATGCGCCGAAGGTGCCCCAGAATAAGCCTGTCGGTGGCCACCCAGATCGCCCCGAAGCCGAACACCCACGCCAATATCGGAACGATCGCCGAGGAAAACGGATTCAGAACATTCCAGGATATAATCCCTTGATGGGGCTGACTAAACGCAATGAAGAAATCATCTGTGTCGCCTTGCAGCACAATAAGGTCGCGTTTTTTACCCCTTTGATCAACATAACGGGAGCGAAACTCTCCGGCTTCTTGCGCCTTTTCGATCCACTCTATTCGCGCCGGGGCATTTTGCATTTTGGCCCCGATGAGCGCTTCTGCACGGTCATTGAAGATCGCAATTTCAACATCTTTTCCACCAATTCGATCGGATATTTCGCCAAGCGCCAACTGTTGGGGCGAGAGATCAACAATGAAAATTCTATCAAGAACACCGTCTTTGAAACCCCCATAAGAGACGCGGACGCGCGAAGAGGAACTCTCGGCTTCCACATCTAATGGATCGAGTATAGACCGGCGCGTCAATAGAAATGGATTGCCCGGAGTCAATTGATCGGCGCTTTTAAAGGTCTGTGTGCGTTCCGCCACACTGTCGGTGGCGCAAATATATGTTCCGTCGGGAGCCGCCACAAACAATTGATCAAAATTGTCAAATTTTGCTAAAACCTCGCTGAGAGCCAGATCGCAATTTTCTTCACTCGCGAGCGTTGTTTGCAGTGTCCGTAGCGCTGACCGGGCGTGCTCCAATGAGTTGAGCGCCTTTTCCGTGGATTGACGCGCCGACAAAACAAGACTGGTCGCTTCGGCCTCAACCTCACGCTTATAATCATAGTAAGATTGCCAAACAGAAAAGACTAAAAGAGGTAAAAGGGCGAGGCCTAGCACGGCGCCAAACCGAACCCTTAAATCACGCATATCCGGCTAACCCCGGCTACTATCAACGAGACGGTCAGCCTCGCCTAAGATCGCGTCCATGGCATCCATGGCACCGACCGCGTCCGCTTCGTGCGGAAACTTACCAGAGGTCATAATGTCTTCGAGGGCTTTGCGGGCCCGGCTAACCCGGCTCTTGATGGTTCCCACAGCGCAATCGCAAATCTCGGCCGCTTCTTCGTAAGACAGGCCACTGGCCCCCACGAGAATGATGGCTTCGCGCTGATCTTCTTTCAGCATATCCAGTCCGCGCCGAAGCTCATTCAAATGAACCGATTGCTCGGGGTTGGAATTTGCAACGATGGTCTGCTCGGCGACTTCAGGCTCCAGACTTGTCGCGCGCCACGACCGGCGCTTAATCGAATAAAACTGGTTGCGAAGGATCGTAAAACACCACGCCTTCAAATTCGTGCCCGGCTTGAATTTATCGCGGGCTTTCCAGGCCTTTAGCAGCGCGTCTTGCGCCACGTCATCGGCGAGCGTGGCGTTGCCGCACAAAGAGCGCGCAAACGCACGTAAATGGGGAATAAGCGCTGCCAAATCTTCGCGAAACTGAGCTTCGTCAAGGACAGGGGCATCTTCGGACGCGCGGCTGTCTGTCAAAGGCGTTTGGGGGGTCTGGGTCATATTATAGGCTTCCTGCAGCATGATGATTACTCATCTGCGCGTTTTTCATCAGCCATCTGCAAAAGAGACAAAAAGTCATCCGGAACCGGCTCGCTCAAAACATCATTATACATTTGCCGCAAGTTTTTACCGATCTTTTCGGGTAGATCATTGTCATCAAACCGGTCTTTCTTATGCAAAGCCGGTTTGGATTTCGCAGTTTTTGGTGTCGTCATAATTTTGGCCTTTTCGTCCCCACAGAAAAAAGCGAACGTTTGGGAACCTAATTGGTTCCCAAACATTTACAGTTTGTGCAATTTATTTTCTGCACATTGATTTCGTTCTCGTACCCTATAAAAGACGAGGACACATTGCGAGGAATTTACAGTGACTCTAGTCGAAACTTACGCCCCCTACCTACCCTACTTACGCCGTTTTTCAAGAGCGCTCACCGGAGAGCAGTCCAGCGGCGACCAATATGTCCGGGTAGCACTCGAGGCTTTGGTTAGCGGAGACGCGTCAATCGAACAGGGTCTTCCCCCCAAAGCTGCGCTCTACCGCTTGTTTTTAGGCATTTGGAATTCCAGCGGTGCGCAGCTCGAATCCCCAAATGATGACGATGATGCCCCGGCAGGCCGGATCCGCAAATTAACGCCGCAATATCGCCAAGCCTTTCTGCTCGACTCGCTTGAAGGCATGACCAAAGACGAAATTTCCGGCATTATGGGCCTGAGCGCCGCCGACGTAAACGCCTTGCTCGACGAAGCCGAAGATGAGATCACCAAGCAATTGGAGACGCAGGTTCTTATTATCGAGGATGAACCGATTATCGCCGCTGACATCGAAGCCTTAGTCACCGATCTCGGCCACACAGTCACGGGTATCGCCGCGACGCACAAGGATGCGATCACACTCGCCGCCGATATCAAACCCGGTTTGGTCTTAGCCGATATACAGCTTGCCGATGGCAGCTCCGGTATTGATGCGGTTGAGGACATTCTGAAAAATTATAATGTGCCCGTCATCTTTATCACTGCTTTCCCCGAACGTTTGTTAACAGGTGACAAGCCCGAACCCGCCTACCTGATCTCCAAACCTTTTAGCCCCAGCAATGTCAAAGCGGCAATCAGCCAAGCCTTGTTCTTTCACAATAGCCGTAGCTGAGCGTTCGCGCCTCCCGCGCGCTCACAACAAAACAAAATAAAACCTGCCCTTAATCACAAGGGCAGGTTTTTTGTTTTTAACCTATTGCAACGCCTTCGTAAAAGCGCGGCCATCTTACGATCTAAAGGGGGCGTGCGTTGAAATACGAAGTAAGGCGGCGCGTCCGCTATCAGGCGATCCTGCACGGTCGACACGCAACGGAGAAATCTTGGCCTCGAACCCGGCCACTCTCATATATTCTTGTAGCTCACCGGCTTGCAACATCGACAAGGTCCTATCTTTCTGATTGCCTGTTTCAGCCATGAGCGGAATAATTTCGAACTCGACATTCTGGCAAGCGCTGAGCGCGCGAACACCGTCAAAAATATATTCGGCAGAATGGGTGGAAATATAGATGTCGTGAAAATAAATCGACATATCGGCATTTTGGCATTCGGAAAGCCTCTCAACGGCAGGCTCAACATATGTGCCCCACTCTGTTTCCGGCCGTGTTGGCGCATCGCTATTCCAAAAAGAGATAAAGGCGACAGGTGCCATCACTGTGCTGACTAAAAGCAGTTTAAACATATTCTCCTCCGCATTTTTTTTAAATCTTACGAGATTAACGCAGGTTAAGCCCCCGGGTTCCCGGAAAGATAAATAATTAATTTGGGAACCGGCTGTCAGCGCGAGCGTTGTAGTCCCGTAACAAAAATATTTATGGAGGAAATTATGCCGAATAATAATGGACGCGGTAACGGACTTTACTTTATCATCGGAGCGTTGGCTGTAGCCGTTGTCGTACTCGGATATATGGGCGCAACAGGTAAGTTCAGCGATGACCCAGACTTTTCCATCGAAGTCTCTGACAAAGGTATCGACGTCAACACTGACTAGCCTCAAGAGAATGCGCGAGAGGAATATATCTAACCCGAAACGATTGTGTCACATTTCATGACGAATCACACCTTTAGGTCTGGGGCCGAACCCATGGGAACGGGTGGATTCGCTGTCGCAGAATCGGAGATATCTTGCAAATAAATGCGCGCTTAATCAAAGTCTGGAATGATCTGCAAAGCAGCTATTATTTCATCCCCGGGCTCATGGCCGTCGGCGCGATCCTTTTAGCTATTCTGACGGGTGAACTCGACAGACATGTAGACTATGAATTTACTCGTAAGATAGGCTGGTTTTACTCTAACAAGCCCGACGGAGCCCGCGCAATCCTTACCACTATTGCGGGCTCTATGATGACTGTCGCCAGTGTGACATTCTCTATTACTATGGTCGCCGTGACCAGCGCGGCAGGGCAATATGGGCCTCGGCTTATCGGCAATTTCATGCGCGATAAAGCCAATCAGGTCACGCTGGGCACATTCACATCCACATTCGTTTATTGCCTGCTCATCTTGCGCTCAGCCAGAACAGGCGACAGTACCGGCGCGGCGAACAGCGTCGCCGATTTTGTGCCGAATATCTCTCTTCTCGTCGCGATTGGCCTGACGCTCATAAGCGTGGCGGTCATGATATTTTTTATTCACCACATTCCGGAAACATTGAACGTCGGCAACATTACCGGCCGCGTGGGGCGCAAACTGCGGCAGGACCTTAAAAGTGTTTTTCCCCAGGAAGTGGGCGAAGGGAAACCCGCATCAGAGATCCCAGATCTGTCGACGTACGACCCCAAAACCGCCTCAATTATTAGAACCCACGCAGAAGGATACATTCAGGCCGTCAATGAAAAAGCGCTTCTGGATTTAGCCTGTGAACATAATTGCGTTTTAAAGCTCGCGAGCAAACCCGGTGAGTTTTTGACCCGCGGAGAGCCGCTCCTCCACGTCTGGCCCGCGAAAGGTGAACCTCTGTCTGAAAGCGTCGAATCCAAGCTGCGTGCGACCTACGCGCTGGGTCAAGAACGCACAGATTATCAAAATGTCGTCTTTCTCGCCGATCAACTTATTGAAATCCTCGCCCGCGCGCTCTCGCCCGGTGTCAATGACCCTTTCACGGCGATCAATTGCATACATTGGCTTCGAAGCGCTATCAGCACCTGTATCAAAGGAACAACGCCCAATGCGTACCGATTGGACGCGGAGGGACAGTTGCGGGTTATCGCCCACCCGATTAGCTGCGAAGAGTTCATCGACCTGATATGTGACCGCACACGCCCCTATATCTGCCATGACCCAAATGTAACGCGCGTAATGGCGGATACGCTGGTGACCTTGATCGATATAGCTAAGACTCCCCATCAAAAAGCGAGACTCGAGCATCATGTTTCCAAATTATCAACCGCCGCTCAGGAAGCTCTCACAACATCGGTAGACCGCGAAGATATCGCGGCTTATATTCAAGAGAAACTTGCGCAGTCGAGCGCATAAGGTTGGGCAAAAGCCGCACCTACCTTGCCAGATAAACCGTCTCGTTATCGCCCATCTCGGGCGTCTTATCGGTCATCTTCGATTTCACCAACTCCCACATACGGACAGCAGACGAGGAGCGGCCTGACCAGTATTCGATCACAAGCGGACGCGTACAAACGGCGGCCACTTCGGGGTCACCTTCTTCGCATCCGAACCAGGCTTCTGTGTCATCATTCCATAATTGGTGGATCTTCGCCGGGGCGCGCGAAAGCTTTGCATGTCCGCTCACGGAGACATATTTCTGGGTTTTGGGGCAAGAAAACGCCAAATTAATGTGGGTCTCGCCTTTAATATCTCGAATCTTTCCCGAGGAAATTTTGGTCAGCGACCAAAGCTCACCAGTTTCCCGATCAAGGTGAACCTTCATCGGCCGAGAGCGCAGATCATGGCGGGTTTCAGTGACCATCATGGCCACAGAAATATCTTCAATAATGTCGTATATTGCGTCGAGTCGGTCGTCTGGCATGTTACTTACCTCCGTGATAGAGGATAAACGTTCCGAGACCCTATTCGTTCCCTTAGAGAAGAATTTCCTCGACCTTGCCGATGACGGTATCTGTCATAAATGGTTTGGAAATCACACCTACGGGTTTGACCGTTTCGTCAGATATAACCGCTTCCATTTGTCCGGACGCGAAAATGTAGGGCACGCCCATCTGGTCGAGTTTGGCGGCTATGCCAGCGCTTGTTTCCGTGCCGAGATTATAGTCCAAAATGGCCACATCTGGCGCGCATTTGGTCAATTCAGACAGGCCGGACTTCACGGTTGCGACAGGACCTAGCACATCGTAGCCCGCGTCCTCAAACGCGTCTTGGAGGTCAATCGCAATAAAGGGATCATCCTCGACAATAAGCACGGCTAGGTTCATCTTTTCCTTCTTTTCCTTTAAGTCCACAGGCACAACGTCCGGTGCTCCTTTTTTGTTCCAACCTCAACGCAATAAAGTTGAAATCGAAAGTAAATACCGTCGTGCCGCTCTTACCGCAACATAGAAAACAAAATATAAACGCCGACGAAATGCACGTATTCGCGCGTTCATAACCAAAAAATTAAATATCATCGGAACCTTCCAGCGCACCCGCACGTTCTTCTTTTAAGCACACACGCTTAAAAATTTATCGGAGGAAAAACATATGTATGAGGGATTACTCGGAGTACTACATCTCGTCGTCGCAATTTGGGCTATCTTAAATATCCTGCAATCTGGCGCATCCGGCCTAGCAAAAGTCTTATGGGCACTTTTTGTCCTATTGTTCCCGCTGATCGGCCTGATCGTCTGGTTCTTTGTCGGACCTAAATCCTCGTCGATTTAGGACGCTGACACATAAATAAAGTTTCAAGGCGGCCCGTGAGCCGCCTTAAAATTTGCCTGAAATCTATGTTAAGGCAAAAAAAAATACGAGACACAATGTGCCTCGCATCTTACTTCATCCTAAAGGGACAGAGCGGCTAGTTCGCAACATCATTTGCCACGTCTTCAGCCGTATCCCCGGCGCTTTCAAGATCTTTGCCCACACCTTCGACCGTATGGCACGCAGAGGCCAGAAGCGCAGACGCTGTTACGAGACCTGCCATCGTTACTTTAAAAATGTTCTTCATGTTTTTCTCCTTTTCTGAAACCTATAAACGCCCCGTTTGGCGGAAGGTTCCTTAAACGACGAAATAAAACGCCAGCCTGAAAGAGAGGGACCTGAGCGCCCTCTGGCCGCTGCCTTCCATAGGCATAAAGACACGGCTCGAGGCGCCGCCGCGTAATTCTGCTTTGCAAATCTCATGTGTAATATGCGCTTGCCAGATATGGGCTGTAGAAATAAATATGCGAACGCATCGTCATATCCACCTGTGCCTCTCCAACGCGCAGAAGAGCCGGAACCGCTCCGTATTCTAAAATTTGGACACATTCACAGGTTCTCTTTCACCCGACGACGCTTGAAAGGAATTGTGTGTGCCGCCCTATATTTAAGCTCTTTTTGCTTCCCATGATTGGCCTTTTTAGCCTGCGAGCAAGCGCGGATACGCATATCAATAGCCAAAATCTTCCCGCCCGTGTGTGGCACAAAATGGTCATGCCGGGCACGGACGTGCATTTTCGCCTCAGAAACGATGAGACGGCCTTTATTGACGGCGTCCCAACAGGGCCAAACTGGACCGTGCCGAACCGCGCGGGCAACCATATATTGAAAATTATGACGGGTGATCGAGAGGTCGCGCACATGACCTTATTTGTACTAGAGCCCTCCACGTCGATCGATGAGAAAGGCTATCTCGGTAAATACCGGATCGGCACATACCCCAATGCGGTGCCCCAAGGTTTCATCAAGCTCGAGCAAAACGAGCGCAACCTCCCCGTCTCACCGCACTTCAAAGTCGGGCAATTTCTGTGCAAACAGCAAGCGAGCGAATGGCCGAAATATCTACTCGTTTCCGAGGACAACCTTGTCCGTCTCGAAACGCTTCTCGAAGATCTAAACGCCCATGAAAACATCCAAGCCGATACGCTTTTTGTCATGAGCGGATTTCGCACGCCTTTTTATAATACGGCCATTGGATCCGCCAAATTCTCCCGTCATATGTATGGCGACGCGGCCGATATCTATGTAGATACGAAGCCCCGCGACGGGAAGATGGACGATCTGGACGGAGACGGCAAAGTGACCAAAGCCGACGCCAATTTCCTCTATGACTACGCGGCCCGACTCTTCAAAGAACGGCAACTCAAATCAGGTGGCCTGGGGGCCTACAAAGCCAACGCGGCGCACGGCCCCTTTGTCCACGTGGACGCACGCGGACACATTGCGCGCTGGGGCCGGTAAACCTCTCATCATGCGCGGCGCAGCAAACTTAACCGCGCGGAACAAAGCCGCTTTTAAAGCGTTGGGGTCACAGGAGAGATAATTTATGACCCAATTTACCGGACGCGCCATTGTCACTTATGGGCGGAGCCTCATGTCACTCGTGATCGCCCATTCGCTTGCGGAGCGCGGCGTCGAGGTCATCAGTTGCGACTCTATAGGCATGACCGCTGCGTCGTTTTCCAAATATACAGAAGATAGCTTCATCCACGCGGATATGGACGACGATGAAGAGGCCTACATCAATGATATGGTCGCCTTTGCGGAAAAGTATAAACCAGAGGATACGCGCCCCTATATCCTTATCCCGGCCTTTCGCGACGCCAAAGTCTTGGCCCGCCACAAAAAACGGTTTGACGGGCTGGTGACGTTGGCGGCCGCAGATTTTGAGGTCATGGACAAGGTCGATCCCAAACATCACCTGATGCACACATTGGCCCCTTTAAAGATAGCCGCGCCGCGAACTTTCCATCCCGAAAACAAAGCCGAACTTGAAGCGGCGCTCACGACTATATCGCTTCCAGCCTTGATAAAGGCCGTGGACGAAGTCGGCGGCCGCGGAATTGATTTCGTGGACAACCGCGCTGAACTGGCAACGCTGGCGCTTAAACGGCTTGAAGCCGAAAACCCGCCGCCGCTTTTACAGCAGGGCGTGGACGGCGATGATTTCTGTCTGGGGGTAATATATCATAAGGGCGAGCTTAAAGCCCATATGGCCTATAAGAACTTGCAAAACCTGCCGTCAGAGGGCGGGGCCGGCGCGATGCGCCAGACCGTTGACGATGCCCCCTTTATAAAAGCCGCGAACACCCTGATGAAAGCCGTGGGCTGGACCGGTATTGCAGAGATTGATTTTCGCTGGACGGGCAACGCGCAAGACGAACCTTTCCTCATCGAGGTTAATCCGCGTTTTTGGGCGGGCATTTTCCAAAGCGTGGAATCCGGCGTCGACTTTCCATGGCTGCTATACCACCTTTACGCCTTCGGACATGTGCCGCCAGCCGGCGAAGCGGACATCACGACGAAAACGCGTCTTCCCGGCCTATGGCTCGCGGGGGCATTATCTGATGCGTTCTCGTCCGACGCAGATATGGACGGCGCACGCAAGCACTGGGAAGACATGATGTCGGAGGTCAAAGAGGGGGCTTTTGGTATGGCATTTAATTCGCTCCGGCAGTCTTTTTCCAAAGCCACAAATTTTGACGAAGCCATAGACCTTGTCCGCCGGCAATCCTCTTACGCCAAAGATGCAAAATCTGAAATTCCCCTGAAGGACGACCCGATGACATCGCTGGGTGTGTTCTTCATTCTCAGTTCGCTGCTACGCCGCGGCAAACTTCCTGACGAGATCACCCGATGATGGGCCGCCCGCTCATCGGCGTCACCAAACCCGCAGACGGTGATAATCTGGCGTTTCTCGCCATCGTCGCCGCCGTCCGCTTGGCGGGAGGACGCGTAAAAAAACTCACCACAGGCATGTCATGGCGCGACGCCAAAATTGATGGCCTCGTCATTGGCGGCGGCTCCGATGTTTTTCCGCCGCATTATGACCAGTCCGCCATTGAAGGGGCCGACTATGATGAGTCCCGCGATGAAATGGAAATGTACTGGGCCCGAAAGACCCGCGACCGCGATGTTCCCACCCTCGCCATTTGCCGGGGCGCGCAAGTGATGAACGTGGCCAGCGGCGGCTCTCTGCATCAAAGCTTGGAAGGTTTTTACGATGACGTGGATTACCCGTCCACAGTTCGCGGCCAGATCTTCTACCGAAAGACGATCAATATCGTACCGCAAAGTCTCCTCGCGCGGATCACGCAGCATACGCTCACGCGGGTCAACTCCATTCACAAGCAAGCCATCGCCCGCGTCGGCGACGGCCTTCACGTCACGGCGTCTGAACGGAACGGCGTCGTGCAAGCGATTGAAGACCCGGAGAAGGCCTATTATCTCGGCGTACAATTTCATCCGGAATTTCTGATCCACCGCAAACAATTTCGCGCTATTTTCCGGGCACTCGTCGAAGCGGCAAAAACGCCGCTTTCCTCGGGCAGCTCTATTCCCGCTTAAGCACTTTTTCCGTTAAAAAACTACCGGCCCAGCTCGCCATAAAACGGGACTTCACGTCGACCGGATCATAGACCGTCTCAACCCAATCCATAAAGCTGATATCGTGATCCTCGGCATAGGCAAGATAGTCTTCAAAGAAGAAATCGAGCATGCCCGTTTTACCTTGGCGCACATGCAGATATTTAAACGAAAGCTGCTCGACGGCGTCTTTGATCGGCACGCCCATTTTGAAATGGCGGTAAAGAACACCCATAATCCCGGTTCTATCGGCCCCTGATTTACAGTGCATCACGGCCGGATATTCGATCTCGTCAAACAGGGCGCGCGCGCGCTTGATCGATTCGACCGTATGCACATCTCGCGAATACATGCGGTGATTGACCAGTTTGAGCCCCAATGTCTCGCATGCCTCTTTTTCCAAGAGATAATATCCCTTTGGGCTTTCACCCCGCAAATTCAGGATGGTTTTCGTCCCCATCGCCGCAAGTTCCGCTAATCGTTTGGGAGAGGGCTGATTTTCGCGGTACATGTCACCGCCAATATGATGGCGATTGTGGAATTTCACGCGCAAAAAACCGTGATCTCCCCAAGTGAGTTCACGATATGCTTGTTTTCGGTCGTCGGGGTTGTTGAGGTCGAGTGCCATAGGCCCTATGTATAACATTGAAAAACTAGCCCATATCAGGGAGTGGCCACTTGTTCAAACGGTTCATGCGCTCAAAAGCCGTGCAATCCGCCCTTGGCGCGATGCTCGCGGCTTATATGGTGCTGATAAAATATAGCACCCGCTGGACAGTGGAACGCGAGGCGCAGGCATCAGATGTCATCGGAAATGGCCGCGGATTGATTGCACTAACGTGGCATTCGCGCTTTCTGATGCTCAATTCCGCGTGGAAGAAGACCTACCAACATCCCCATGTGTTAATCTCTTTGTCCCGCGACGGCGCCCTTGTCAGCTACACGGCGGAATTTCTCGGCCTATCGACGATTCGGGGCTCGTCGCGAAAAGTCGGGAGCAGGAAAGCCAAGGGCGGATCAACGGCGCTTCGCAATATGAAAGGCGCGCTGGACACGGGCGGATGCATCGTCATCACGCCGGATGGCCCGCGCGGCCCCCGGCAGCGCTTGGGTGATGGCCCGTTAAGGCTTTCAAAAATGTCGGGTGCGCCGATTTTGCCCTGTACTTTTTCTGTAAAAAACAGGATGACATTCCGATCTTGGGACAGGTTTATCCTGCCCCTTCCGTTTGGGCGCGGACGGATAATCTGGGGCACGCCTGTGACCATCCCAGCCGATGCGTCCGATCAGGATATTGAAATCATAAGGCATCAGATTGAAACCGAAATGAATGTGTTACTCAGCCAAGCCGATGCGGCACTCGGCCATGCGCCCATAGAGCCTGCGGCCAAAAAATCAGCGGCAGCCTCGTGACCGGAACACCTCTTATCAGCGCCTATAGCGGGCTCACCCGCGTGCTCGGGCCCCTCACCCCCCTGTGGGTGCGCCGTCGGGCCCGCGACGGGAAAGAAGACCCAGAGCGGATCAATGAACGCCACGGCGAAACGGCGCTTGCCCGCCCCGACGCGCAACTGATCTGGTTCCACGCGGCCAGCGTCGGAGAGTGCATCATGCTGCTCCCCGTCATTGACAGGTTTATCGCGCATGATCCCAACCTAAAAATTCTGGTCACGAGCGGAACGGTCACCTCGGCTAATCTTCTCTCCGACCGGCTGCCGGTTCAGGCCTTTCACCAATATGTGCCGCTGGATTACCCCAAAGCGGTCAAAAAATTTCTCGACCACTGGAAACCCGACATGGCCGTGTGGGCCGAAAGCGAGATTTGGCCAAACCTTATTCGCCAAACGTCGAAGCGGGGCATTCCGATGGTATTGCTCAACGCCCGCATGAGCCAAAAATCTATTGATGGCTGGATGCGCCGCGGCAGGAAATCTGGCGCCGTCTTGTTCGGGGCCTTTGATCTTATTCTTGCCGCCAACGCCTCAACGGCGCGAGGCCTCTCAGGCATCGTGGGACGCCGTATTGAAATGTCTGGCAACCTCAAAGACGCCGCGACCCCATTGCCAGCCAAAGCGCCCGTCTTGAGAAACTTGCAACAGCAGCTCGAAGGCCGCCGCGTTTGGTGCGCCGCCAGCACACATGCGGGCGAGGACGAGTTCATTATAGATGCCCACAAAGACATCCTTCAGGCCCATCCAAGCAGTTTTCTTATATTAGCGATACGCCACCCCGAGCGAATGCCGGATGTGCGCGAGCTTTTAAAAAATGCCGGGCTGTCCTATGTTGTTCGCTCCGCTGGTCGGCGGGTCACGCCCGAAACGCAAGTGCTCTTGTTTGACACCATAGGCGAGATGGGACTGGCCTTCCGTCTGTCCGAGCTAAGCTTCGTCTGCGGCTCACTTAGAGAGGGCCTTGCGGGTCACAATCCGCTCGAACCCGCGCGTCTGGGAAACGCCGTTCTGACGGGAACACATATTTCAAGTTTCGCCGATACCTATATGCCTATGTTCACCTTCGATGCAGCGCGGCGGGTTCATACCCCGCAAGATATCGCCCCCCTGGTCAGCACTCTTTTGGGGGATGAAGCCGCCCTGAAAGCCCTGCAAACCAATGCACAGACCTACGCCGAGAGCCGTGATGCCGTCTTGAATTATGTGTGGGAACAGATCGAGCCGCTTTTGCCCACCGCGGCACAAACCCCACAGGCCGACGCAAAATGAGACCGCCGGAGTTTTGGAATTTTCGCAAAGGGCGAGACGCTGCGCCGATGCTGCGGACATTGCTCACGCCGTTTTCGTGGATCACCGCCTGGGCTGCGGCGCGCCGGATCGCCACGACTGAGAGTTATAATGCCGGTGTTCCGGTGATATGCGTGGGTAATGTCACCCTCGGCGGAACGGGCAAGACGCCTGTGGCGATCTATCTACTCAAAAGTCTTCGCCGCCTCGGGATCAATGCTGTCGGACTGACAAGAGGATATGGGGGTCAGGAAAAAGGTCCCGTTCCTGTGAATAAAAATCATACGGCCGATGATGTGGGCGACGAGCCCTTGCTCTTGGCCCGCCACGGCCCGGTCTGGGTCGCCGCAGGCCGGGACGAGGGGGCGCGCGCAGCCACAGCCAACGGCGCGGACGTCATTATTATGGACGATGGGCACCAAAACCCGCTCCTTAAAAAAACGCTCTCACTGGTGGTTGTCGATGCTGAGACGGGCTTTGGCAATGGCCGCGTCTTTCCCGCAGGACCGCTGCGCGAAAACCTCGAAGCGTCATTGGAGCGCGCCGATGTCATCATCTTGATGAAGCCCTCTCCAGACTATGACGTCTCGAAGCGCCTAGCCGAGCAGCTCAAAGGCCAAATTGTGATCCCGGCTTACCTCACCCCGGCGGCGCCGCCGCCGAAGGGCAAGCTCTACGCCTTTGCCGGTATCGGACGGCCGGATAAGTTTTTCGACAGCTTACGCCGTTTCGGCGGTGAGGTGGTTGAAGAGGCCCCTTATCCCGATCACTACAAATATAAAACACAGGATATTGAAACCCTGTTTGCCCTCTCGGCAGAACATGAGGCGAGCCTCATTACCACCGAAAAAGACTATGTCCGGCTGCCGCGCGGATACCGCAAAGGTGTCACCCCCTGGCCCGTCAATGTCACCTTTGAAGACGAGCTGACGCTGCGCCGCATTCTTCACCCCATCATCGAGGCCGCGCGCCGTGGCTAAAAAAGGATGGAGTCAGAAACTGCTGTGGCGGCTTGAAGCCCTCGCCTATGATTTTGTTGGCCTGTGCCTGCTGCCCTTTTCCTTTAATGCCATTTCAGCGTTTGGGGGATGGGTCTTGCAGCGCATCGGCCCCCTGACGAATAAACATCACATTGCCGAGACAGGGCTCAGGCTCGCCTTTCCGGATGCCTCTGATGCGCAAATCAATCTTTGGCTCGACCAGCAATGGAACAATACGGGCCGCACATTTGCCGAGTTCCCCATACTGCACCGTATTAAAGTTTTTGGCGAGAAATCGCGCGTAAAAATCGAGGGTCTTCACCACCTTGAAGCGCTTCGAGATAGCGGACGTCCTGCTGTGATTGTCACGGGCCATTTCGCCAATTGGGAAGTTATGGCCGCTGTCCTGACCCAGTCAGGCCTGCCCGTCCAAATCACCTACCGCAAAATCAACAATCCCTATATTGACCGGCGCGTTCGGGCACAGCGCGAAGCTTACGGCACAAAACTCCTTGTGCCAAAGTCCGGGGCGCGCGGGGCGCGTCAATTGCTCGACGCTTTGGCATCCGGCGAGAGCGTGGCGCTGCTGAACGATCAGAAATTCAATCAAGGGCTGGCGGTTCCGTTTTTTGGCGTAAGCGCCATGACCGCCCCCGGTCCAACACGGCTGGCGCTAAAATCCGGCGCACCGCTTTTATTGCTCTCTATACGCCGCGACAAAGCACAGTTCACCGTCACCATTCACGACCCTATCACGCTAACCCCTTCAAACGATAAGGTGGCTGATGTGGAAGCCGGGGTTCACCTGATCACGGCCTTTATCGAAGACACCATCCGAAGCGCCCCTGATCAATGGTTCTGGGTCCACCGCCGCTGGCCAAAACCGCTATATAGAAAAGACTAAACCCTCGCGGCGGGTGAGGTTAAGCGGCCTCTATGATCTCTGTCAGCTTTTTTACCACCGGTTTGCGCGCCGTCTGTGTTTGAAAGACCTCGGGTATGCGGGATAGAAAGCTGTCTGTGACCCTATGGGTTTCTGTTCTGCCGCCGCGCTCCCGCACCTTTATTTGCGTTTTCACGCGCGCATCAGAGGCCAGATAATCTCTTAATTTAACGGCGCTGCCCCGGTCATAGGCCCAAAGCATTTGCGATTTGTAGGTGATCTGAAAATAAGCATCAGACGGCCAGGACAGCGTATGCTTTTTGCGAACATGGCAATGAAAGCAAGCCAAACTGCCGCTCGCCTTATCAATTCGGTGGCCCGCCGGAGCTCGCGCGCGCCACAAATCCGGGGTATAGCCAACGGGCAATTCATCGGCATCCGGAAGCCGTTGTCCAAGGCCAAAATAGTAAATGGCCACCGCCCGCATCTGCCCGTTATCCGCGGTAATTTTTACGCATTCAAATGCCCTATCGGCTTTGAAATATTCACGGTCAGCCACCGTCTTAATCAAGGCTATCGCGGCGAACTGAAATTGCGCGCACGCGCCGCAGCCGCCGCAGCGCACGGCGAGCTCTGCGGGAACTGCATTATATTTAAAGGTAGAGCTCTCTGCGGGGTCCGGCGCGCCGCCCGTCATTCGCGGCAAACCCAACGCGTCAGGGCCGCCTTGTCAAAGACCTCGTCGCGCTGCGAAATGGCCTCTTGAAACTGATCTTTAAACCCCAGCAAAAACCCGCTCTTGGATTCAAGCTCGGTTTTCAATTCGCTCATTTTTTCGTCGCCCACAAGCGCGGCATAGCTCACGCTACAGTCCTCGAGTCGCCCGCCAACGTCAATTAATTCGGCCCAGAAATCTCGGTAGAGCGGATCAAGCCCAAATCCTTGAATCACGGCTATTTTCTGCGCCGCTAAAAAAAAGTTTGCATAATTTGTCCGCACAAAATTCTCGGCATGGTCTAGACGAAGGGCTTCTTGCTTTAATTGCGCCTCCGCCTCATTCTTTAGTTTCTTTTTCTTCCAGCCAAACATAAATCCTCCCCGTCGCAACCGCCTATCAGGTCTTAACAACACGCTCGGTTAGATTATTCGAATAATGGTCCTTGGCAAGCTCAATTGCCGGCTTGAATATTCACAAACACATCAAAAAAAAGCCTCCACCGCGCGAAGCGGCAGAGGCGCTTTTTCAAGATTTAACGGGGCTACAAGCTAACAGTATTGACGATTTTAACTTGGTCGATCGCTTTAATCTTCGCTTGGATGTCTTCAGAGACAGGCTCGTCGACGGACACCAAACACACCGCTTCGTTCAATCCATTGTCCATACGGCCCAGCGAAAAAGTAGCGATATTCACGCCCCCGTCGCCCAGAATGCGGCCCAGCGCGCCGATGAAGCCCGGCTTGTCTTCATTGCGAACATAGAGCATATGCGGCGCGAAACCGGCGTCCATAGGCACACCGAACAAGCGCACAATGCGCGGCACACCGCGGTAGAGACTCCCGACAATCACATAGCTACGCTCTGTGGTTTCAACGGCAAGGCGAATAAGGCTCTCAGCGCGTTCGGCTTCGTCCACGTAAGAGTCCTTGATCTCGATTCCGCTTTCCTTGGCCAGCCCCGGCGCGGACACCATGTTCACGTCGGGCATGATGGACTTCATCAAACCGGCAAGGGCGGCGGCTGTCATGGGCGTCGTGTTCAGCTTGGTGACTTCGCCCTTATAGGTGAACTCGGCCGACTTGATCGGAGCGTCGAGAAGCTGTCCCATCATCGCGCCCATTTTCTCTGCGAGGTCCACGAATGGACGCAAACGCGGGGCTTCTTCGGCGGAAATAGACGGCATGTTCAGCGCGTTGGTCACAGCGCCCGTCAAAAGGAAATCGGCCATTTGCTCCGCGACCTGCACGGCGACATTTTCCTGCGCTTCGAGCGTCGATGCGCCGAGGTGCGGCGTCGCGATAAAGTTCTTGGTTCCAAACAAAGGATGATTGACCGCCGGTTCAACGCCAAACACATCCAGAGCCGCCGCGCGCACATGGCCGGAGTCGAGCGCATCTTTCAGCGCCTCTTCATCCACAAGGCCGCCGCGGGCGCAATTGACAATGATAATGCCTTTTTTGGTTGTCGCGAGGCGCTCTTTGGAGACGATGCCTTTGGTGCTCTCGGTCAAGGGCGTGTGAAGCGTGATCGCGTCTGCGCGTTTAAACAATGTCTCCAGATCAACTTTTTCCACGCCCAGTTTCACGGCGCGCTCGTCGGTCAGGTAAGGGTCAAAAGCGATGACTTTCATTTTCAGGCCCAGCGCACGCTCGGCCACTAACGCACCAATATTACCACAGCCAATAACGCCGAGGGTTTTATTAAACAGCTCAACGCCTTTGTAATCGTTTTTCGGCCATTCGCCATTTTGCGTCCGAAGGCTCGCAGACGGGATCTGGCGCGCCGCAGAAAAGAGCATGGCAATCGCGTGTTCTGCCGTTGTAATGGCGTTCCCAAACGGTGTGTTCATCACCACAACGCCGCGCTCTGTGGCCGCCTTGATGTCCACATTATCCACACCGATACCGGCGCGGCCAATGACTTTCAGGTTTGTCGCGGCTGCGATAATTTCGGCATCCGGACGTGTGGAGGAGCGCACGGCGAGCCCGTCATATTCCGGGATAATCTTAATCAGCTCGTCTTTTGACAGGCCGGTAATCACGTCAACATCAACGCCGCGCGCTTTGAAAACTTCCGCTGCAGAAACGGACATTTTATCTGCAATTAAAACTTTAGGCATTTTGGATCTCTTTCAAAATAGGGGATGTCTGTCATCACGGCCCAAGGCGCTGGAGCGCCGAGCGGGGTTTTGAACGGGGCGGTGCCCCGCGCAAGATCCGGCTCTTGGCCGGGATGACAGTGAAGGGGTTAAAGCAGCTCTTCGGCGACGGTTTCGAACGCCCAATCAAGCCACGGCGTGAGCGCTTCAAGGTCTGACTTACTAATCAAACCCGACGCCCAGACGCGAAAGCCCGGAGGCGCGGTCTTGTACGACCCGAAATCAAGCGCGACGTTTTCCTTGCCGAGCAAGCTAACAATGGCTTTGGCGAAAGCCGCCTGCTTGTCCATGGGTAACGCGGTCACGCGCGGATCGACAATTTTCATACACACGCCCGTATTGGAACGCTCTTCGCTTTTCTCCGCGAGGTTGGCGATCCAGTCTGTGCTTTCGATCCAGTCATAGAGAACCTGTGCATTCTCGTCAGCGCGGGCATGCATAGCGGCCAGACCGCCATTTGCTTTTACCCATTTCAAAGCGTCAAGATGGTCCTCGGCGCAAAGAAGCGACGGCGTATTGATCGTGGAGCCTTCAAACAACGCCTCGTTGATTTTGCCTTTGCTGGTCATGCGGAAAATTTTGGGCATGGGCCAAGGCGGCGTATAGCTCTCGAGGCGTTCAACCGCGCGCGGCGAGAGAATGATCATGCCGTGACCGGCTTCGCCGCCCATATTTTTCTGCCAGCTATACGTCACCACATCCAGTTTCGGCCAGTCAAGTTCTTGGGCGTAAACGGCAGAGGTCGCATCGCAAATGGTCAAGCCTTCGCGGTCGGCCGGAATGAAATCTGCGTTCGGGACGCGCACACCGGCGGTTGTGCCGTTCCATGTGAACACAAGGTCACGGTCGCCCGTATATTTGTGAACGGGCGGAAGCTGGCCATAATCGGCTTTGAAAATTCGTAAATCTTTCAGCGGGAGCTGCTGTTCGGCGTCCGTAATCCACGCATTGCCGAAATTCTCCCATGCCGCAACGTCAACACCGCGCGGCCCCAAAAGCGACCACATGGCCATTTCAACAGCGCCCGTATCGGAGGCCGGAACGATCGCAATGCGGTAATCTGCGGGGACTTCGAGAACCTCACGTGTGAGGTCAATCACTTCTTTAAGTTTGGCTTTGCCAAGGGCAGAACGGTGAGACCGGCCCAGCGCCGCGTCGGATAAGGCATCCAGTGTCCAGCCCGGGCGTTTTTTTGTGGGGCCCGCAGAAAAGCGGGGATCGACCGGCTTCACGGCCGGTTTTGTGACGATTGTCATATCTATGCTCCAAGGTCCCGATTTTTTGTACGAGACTCTAAAGTGCGCTCCAGTGGGGGAACGTGGCCCACGCGCCATGTGCGAAATTTTCCGGGACGTGTCAAGAGGGCGTGTGGGGCGTGAAGGACATGTATGACCGCCTATTGAGGAAGACAGAAACGGAAACGGTTATCTCACCCTGCTTGCACTCCCCCGGCCCCGTCCCTACCTTTGAAGGGAAAAGGATATTGCCATGCCGAAGTTTTCACTGCTCGATCTGTCCTCTGTTGCCGAAGGGCAGGACACGGCGCAAGCGCTTGCCAATACGGTGAGCCTTGCCAAGGCTGCCGAAGCGGCAGGCTATACGCGCTATTGGCTGGCGGAGCATCACAACATGCCGGGCATTGCCAGCGCCGCCACAGCGGTCCTCATCGGCCATGTGGCCGGGGCGACCAAGACGATGCGGATCGGCGCGGGCGGGATTATGCTGCCCAACCATTCGCCGCTGATGGTGGCTGAGCAGTTCGGCACGCTTGAGACGCTTTACCCCGGACGCATTGATCTGGGGCTGGGCCGCGCGCCCGGCACAGATATGGCCACGGCCCGCGCGCTGCGGCGGCATATGCCTAAAGAAGACACCTTCCCCGATGATGTGCACGAACTTATGACCTATCTTGCGCCCCCCAAAGGCGGTGAACGCGTGCGGGCGTTCCCCGGTGAGGGCACGCAGGTCCCGATCTGGATTTTAGGCTCCAGCCTTTACGGCGCGCAGCTTGCCGCCCATTTTGGACTGCCTTATGCGTTCGCGTCTCATTTCGCGCCGGCTATGTTATCCGAAGCCCTGTCCATCTATCGCCGCACGTTCAAACCGTCCGCGGCCTTAAAAGCGCCCTACGCTATTGTCGCCGTAGGGGTCTGCGCGGCCGACACGGACGAGGAGGCCAATTACTTACGTTCGTCCCAAATGCTGGCCTTCGCGCAGCTGCGCACAGGGCGTCCGGGGAAGCTGCCCCTGCCCGTTCACGACGTCGAATCGCAAATTCCGCCAGAGATCCTCGCCCAGATCCGGCACGCGCTCTCCGTGTCCGCCGTCGGGTCACCGGACACGGTGCGCAATAGCCTGAAAACGATTATCGAAACCTACGCGCCAGACGAGCTGATTTTAACCGGCACCATCCATGACCACGCCGCCCGCATAAAATCCTTCGAAACCCTCGCCAGTATCATGAAAGCGCTTTAGGCAGCCGGCCGGCTAAGACGTTTAAAAGTGGTAATCAGGAAGGCCGCTCAGGGCGTTTTGGAGAGCGTTGCCCCAGCCCGAGGATATGGTTTGGAAATAAGGGTCGGCCGCTTCAATGCGGCGGGTCTCGCCAATCTCGAAGCTGTTGGCGTGATAGGCGTGCAAATCGAGCGGCAAGCCCACAGAGAGGTTGGCTTTGATCGTCGAGTCGAATGACACTATCAGAAGCTTAATCGCGCTCTCAAAACTCAGATCCGGGTCGTAAGCCCGCACCAGAATCGGGCGCCCATATTTGGTTTCACCGATTTGAAAATAAGGTGTGTCTTCGCTGGCTTCGATGAAATTGCCCTCCGGATAAATCAGGAAAAGCCGCGGGGCCATACCTTTGATTTGCCCGCCCACAATCATGGTGGCGTTAAAGGTCGCATCCGCGCGCTGACCCGTGTCCGAATTCGCTTGAATGACTTCTTTGAGCGTTTCGCCAATTAAACGCGCGGCTTGAAACATGGTCGGCACTTGCAGCAATGACGGCGATCGGTTCTCGGGGCGCTTTGTGCGCTCGTCCAGCAAGCTGACCACGGATTGGGTCGTGGCGAGATTTCCCGCAGACAGAACGGTGAAAACACGCTCGCCGGGGACGGACCAGGAATGCAGCTTTTTAACCGTAGCGATATTATCGACGCCCGCATTTGTGCGCGTATCGGACATGAAAACAATACCGTTGTTGAGCTTCAAACCAACGCAATATGTCATTCTGGGTTAGACCTTTATTGTTGCTGAACCTGCAGCTCAACCTTCACCGTTTCGCCGGTATGTCCAAACGTAACGCCTGAAATAGGCGAGGCCTGTGCATAGTCAAGCCCCGAAGCCACGCGGACATATTTTTCATTGGGGCAAATTTGGTTGGATACGTCAAAACCGACCCAGCCGAGATCGGGGATCCAGACTTCGGCCCACGCATGGGTGGCGTCTTGGTCGATGCGATCATCCATTTGAAGGTAGCCGCTCACATAACGGGCCGGCAGACCCAGTTCGCGCGCGCAGCTTATGAAAATATGGGCATGATCCTGACACACGCCCTTCCCAAGCCGTGTGGCCATGCCCGCCGTTGTATCCGTAAAGGTTTGGCCCGTTTGATAATGCACATGAGCAATAATGTGTTCCGAGAGGTGATGCATCGACGCCAGCAGGTTATCGGGCTGAAAAGAAAAAGACGCCAGCAGGTTCTTCACATCCGCGTCGGGCCGCGTCAGCGCGGTCGTACGGTTAAAATACCAGAGCGGGGCAAACCCTTCATGCGGGCCGAGAACCCCGTCTGAGACCGTGATCTCCACCAGGCCCTCGCACATCACGCTCAGCGCTTGCTCGCTTTCCCCCAAACGGATGAGGTGCGTGTAGTTGTTGTTGAAATCCATAAACTCCGCCTCGACCACACCGCCTTGAACATGGAGGTTCCAATTTAAAACGTGATGCCCGGCGCGCGATTTAGGGGTCAGCCGCAATTGCTGCAAACCGTAAGTGGGCGGCGTGACAAAATCATAATGGGTTTTGTGCGAGACATGGAGACGCATTATTTATAAAACCGATAATCTGTTTCAATTTGCGAGGCAAGGTGGGTCGTGGCGGCCAGAAAGTTGGCAATAAATTCATGCAGCCCGATTTTGAAAATTTGGTCAATATGCACCTGTTCCACAAGCGCCCGAAGATTATAGGCCAGTTCGTAAGACATAGGTGAAGAGCTGTAGGCGCGGCGCAAATGATCCATCGTGTGCGTGACCTCTCGCGTACAAAACACCAAAGAGCGCGGCATGCGCTGATCGAGAATGAGGAACTCCGCAATATCAGGCGCGTTCACGTCCCCCGGATAGAGCCAGTGAAATGCACGCTCAGCGGAGACAGAGCGTAAAATCGTTTGCCACTGCGTATTGTCGATAGAGCTTCCGACCAGATTAACCGACGGCAGCAAGAGATAATATTTCACATCCAAAAGCCGCGCGGTCGAATCTGCGCGTTCCAGAAACTTACCCAGCTTTGCGAAATCATAGCACTCGTTTCGCAGCATGGTGCCTTCCATCGCGCCGCGCACAAGCGCGCATTGATGGCGCACATCGGTCAGAACCAGCGGCAGGTCCTTGCCCGAAGTTTTCTTTTTCAAATTTGCGTCGAGCCGCATCCAGCCCTCATTGACCGCTTCCCACATTTCGCGGGTCAGCGCCGTGCGGGCCATACGTCCATTTTCCCGGGCCGCCTTAAAACAGGAATAAACACTTGAAGGATTATCCGGAGAGCGCAGGAGAAAATCGATCACATTAGCGGTCTCAAAATTTTCATATTTCGCCGCATAAAGTTGATCCACCGCCGCAGATTTAAGCACAGATTCCCATTCATGGGCCGACGCCTCCGAGCGGGTCAATGCAATGCGAAACCCCGCATCAACCAACCGCGCCATATTCTCGGCGCGTTCCAAATATCGGAACATCCAAAATAAGCTACCAGCGGTTTTTCCTAACATGAAATCACTCTGATAAGACCCACGTATCTTTTGTTCCGCCGCCTTGACTGGAGTTCACCACGAGCGATCCTTCTTTCATCGCCACGCGGGTCAATCCGCCCGGCGTAATATTAATGCGATCGGGGCTAACCAACACAAAGGGCCGTAAATCCAGATGGCGCGGCGCGAGGCCGGACTTTGTAAAGATCGGCGTGGTCGATAGCGCCAGAGTTGGCTGGGCGATATAATTACCGGGATTGGCAATTAATTTGGCCTTGAATTTTTTAATTTCGGCTTGGCTCGACGCGGGGCCCACAAGCATCCCATATCCCCCGGAGCCGTGCACCTCTTTGACCACCAGCTCTGCGAGATGCTCGGCCACATAGGCAAAGGCGTCCGGCTCGGAACAGCGCCACGTCGGCACATTATTCAGCAGCGCCGGTTTGCCGGTGTAAAACTTAATGATCTCCGGCATGTAGGAATAGATCGCCTTATCATCCGCAATACCCGCCCCCGGCGCGTTGGCAATTGTCACGCCGCCCGCGCGGTAAATATCCATAATCCCCGGTACGCCCAGCGCAGATTCGGGATTAAAATTGAGCGGGTCGAGATAGTCATCATCCACGCGGCGGTAGATAACATCGACGGGCGTATAGCCCTGCGTGGTGCGCATACAAACACGGCCATCGTAAATCTTCAGATCATGCCCCTCGACGATTTCGCAGCCCATCTCGTCTGCCAGAAAGGCATGCTCGAAATATGCCGAATTGTGCATACCGGGCGTCAGCACCGCGACAACGGGCTTGGATTTGGCACAGGCCGGCGGCGCACAAGCGGCCAACGAATTCCACAATTGGCGCGGATAATCGCTCACAGGTTCAACCCGGTTCTCGGCGAATAGATCGGGGAACATCTTGAGCATAGTTTCCCGGTTTTCCAGCATATAAGACACACCGGACGGCGTCCGGGCATTGTCTTCCAATACGAAGAACTCATCGGGTCCCGTCCGCACCAAATCCACCCCCACAATATGCGTATAGATATTACCGGGCGGAGATACCCCGATCATATGCGGCAGGAAGGCGTCATTATTGGCAATGAGGCTTTGCGGGACGACGCCCGCTTTCAGAATTTCTTGGCCGTGATAAATATCGTAAATGAAGGCGTTGATGGCCTGTACGCGCTGGGTAATTCCTTTGGAGAGCTTCTGCCACTCCGCCGCCGCAATGACGCGCGGCACGATGTCGAACGGGATCAGCCGTTCGGCCGCTTCTTTTTGGCCGTACACATTAAACGTAATGCCCGTCTTGCGAAAAACCGCCTCGGCCTCCACCATTTTCTTACGCAGGGATTTATGATTTTGGCGATTGAACCAGTTAAAATAAGCTTCGTATGACGCACGGGCATTCCCGTCATCGTCCAGCATCTCATTGAAGAACTTGATATTTTCACTCACAGTCCATTATGTGCCGAGGCTAGAGACTTTGCAAGGTCTCATAATTAATTGAATATCCGCCGCGCGGTGTGATGAAAATAAGTGCGGCGGCCTGATAATTTTTAACGCACGCTAAACCCTCCATTCAGCCTGCGTTCAAATGCAGCCGTTATAAGGGAGATGCGTGCGTCCCCTCTGCGACCCACCCTCCTCTCCCCTGAGGACCTTTTAAGGGAACCGGCCGCTCTATGACACCAGGCCCGCAGATCACGTAGCAGGGCGGTGGTCATCATAGACTCTCTCATGATGACCCCGCTCCTGTCTTTTCCAGCCACGACATATTATTTTTGGAACCAACCTGGAGTTGAGGCGTTGGTCAATCTGGAGATAATATGAAAGACACACACACCATAACATCGGCATTTGGCAAATTCCTTGCCTTGATTGTCATATCTACGGTGGTCATTTTCGGATTGATGTATTTATATACCGATCCATTTAACCATATTGAATTTTCTGAGACCGGCACATCCGTGGGGATATATACGGGCGCGACGATCGCCATTTTCATGGTGGTATTTGCACTCGGCATGTACCGTAATCGGCTGGTGAACATAGGCATTTTCATCGGCAGTACACTCATCCTTGTCGGCGCGTTCGTCTTTGTGCAAACCCAAGATGACTCACACCACCGGTCATGGATAAATGCCATGAGCCCCCGTCACGCGATGGCCTTTGACAGCAATGACCACGCGAGCGGACACATTGTGCCCGCGGCAGCCCGTGTCCAAGGCCATAGCGGCCTGCCGCGCGGCGAGGCCAACGACCTTGAAGCGTTCAAAGATGGATTAGATGCGAACGGCCTCGTAAAAGCGGCATTTTCAACACCTTTAGCGATACCGCTACTCCCGATTTAAACAGCTTGCCACCCATTGGCATTGCCGCCTAAACTCGGGCCTGACTTTGGGGGGGAATGAATTTGTGACGACGGGCGCTTCAAATCCAAGAGCCGCACGCGCGAAGGCGTCTTTCGGGACAATTTTAAGCACGGCGGTCACGCTTCTGATATATGGCGCGCTGATCTGGGAGATGTGGTCGATCTGGACCCGCCCGGTCCCCGCGGATTTTCCCCGCTTGCAAACCCTCGCCCTGATCATGGGGTTTGAATTCCTTCTGGTACATTCAGGCCTTATGGCGGCTGTGATGCCGCGAAAAGTGTCCCTCTTTTTCATTTTGCCCGTCTATGGCGTCGTCGCCTATTTCCTGAATTTGGGGGCCGAGAATAATCTCATTCTTTTCCTCTATGCGGGGGTGTTAGTCGCGCGCCTGCGGTTTCTCTTTACGCCGCACACGCCTTTGCAGAAATCCCGCGCCATTAAAATTTCTATTGTCTCTGCGCTGATTTATTTCTTCGCGGTCAGTGTCATTGCCATTGGCGAAGCCTCGCTTCCGGCCAAGGGGCTGACGCAAGACTTTTTGCAATCAGAAGGCTATTTCGAAACGCTGCGCGTGAGCGGCATCTTTACCGAGCACCCTCACTTGCCGCTCATTATGGGACTGGTTTATTTTTCATTGATGGCCTTGCTGGAGCTTTATCTTCTTTTTCTGCGGCCTCCGCGCCGCAGCGCCCTTTAAATATGCCGTTCTTTGCCGCCAGAATCTGGCGCCAAGATACCGAGGAGAAAAACATGACGCGATTTAATTTACTGATGACGGCCTGCGCCGCGATCGCGCTATCGGCGTGTAGCCCTGACCACGCTGAGACGTTGCCCCTACCGGGTTCCGACCGGGACGCTCATAATTGTATCGGTTCCGCCGGATATCGATGGTCGGAGATGCTTTCGGAATGCATCCGCCTGTTCGAGCGCGGTATTGCGCTTACGGATATGCAAGACCCAGAGGGAACGGGCAACGCCTATCTGGTGAAAAGCGATGGGGGGCGCACGCTCGAGCTCTATGATACGCACGGGCTGACCTATACCTTGTCCCAAACTGCCACAAATGAATGGCAAGACAAGGACGGGCTTTTCACCATAAGGCTGGAACCGCCCCGCACCTACGCGGTCTATAATGCGGCGGGCGAAAACGTCTATTACGAAGACCGTCGTCAACGCGGCGCTGAACCGGACATCGCAGCAGACGATGATGTTTTAACAGAATTTGGCATTCTCTCCGATATCGAAGATAGCGGCTATCCTTTTTTCTCGGCGAATATGACGTTTCCAGAGCGCAACATGGTCATTCCCTTCACCCTCAACGCCGAGGCGCTCGGGATGGCACCCGACGAAATTGCCGCGCTCGAGGGCCAATATGTCACCATCGACTATACGACAGATCTGGAAAAAACCGTGTACGAGATCGAGCTTGAGGGTGACTTTTTGATGGGTACGAAAGACCGCGCGGAACTTAGCGACTATAACACGGCGCGCGGCCTGATGGGCGGGGCTGAGATAACGATGGGTGACCTTCCGGGGACGTTCTATCTTGAGGACGCCGAAGGCGGACACGTCTATTTTGAAGAGTTCATTGATGACGACATGATGAAAGGCAACGGACACGACGTCGTCATCTATTACCTCTCCTCCGTTCAAAACGAGATCGTCAAGATCACGAAACCGGACGAGTAGGCTGTCCGTCACACCCAAAAATATCCTCCAACTCTCGGCCTCGAAAATTGGAGGATATGGGATCTATCTAAAAATTGATTTTAATATCACTACCCCAGAACATGGGTTCAGACACGCTTACAAACGGTGTACCGAACGTATTCGCCGTGAGATTGTTCACGCCTGATACGTATTGATTATCAAAGACGTTGTTGGCGTACACACCCCACTCATAACGGCCGCTCTTGTCGGTAACGCTCAGCCGGAGATCTGTTCTGTTTTGGGCCTTACCCGTTTCAAACGCGGTGGTCGCCGAAGTGGCCCCTTGCGCATTGGATTCGCTATTCGGCCGCGTCTTGCCTTTATAAGCATGGGCGGCTTGCACAGCGATACGGCCAAATGAAACATCTGTTTCGTAACGCACACCAAAGCTTGCCGAAAGCTTCGGTTCACCCGTCGGCTCGCCGGATAGATCAGCGCCGCTACCGGAGGTCTGGCGTTTATAGGTCGCGTCGATATATTGCGCATTCCCGAAGAATTTCAGGCCTTCAGCCGGTCTATAGACAGTTTGCAAATCGATACCCCACGCCTGATCGTCGCTAGTTTCGACGATATATTGCGGGACAGAGCTTCCCGCCGGTGTGCTCAACCGGATGGCCTGCTTGTCTTTATAAACATAGCGGAAACCGGACAAGTTCAGGAGGAGGTTATATTCCGGAAACTCGCTCTTCATGCCAATTTCGAAGTTACTAACGTCTTCATTATCAAATTCCGACGCCGCTTCGACGCTGTTAAATCCGCCCGCTTTGTATCCTTTGGCGAAGGACGCGAAACCCATAATATTATCGGTAAGCTTATAGTCGATGACCGCGCGCGGACTGAAATTATTCCATGACCGTTTTAAAAGACAGGGAACACCTTCTGCCACGGTGACGCCATTGTCACACGGCACGCCCGCCAGCGGGCTCAGGTCAAATACCAAGTCAAACTGAAAGTCCGCGGGCGACGTTCCGGCAAGAGCCAAAAGACCCATGCCGTCCAGCGCCGCCAAAGTGGCATCGAGTTCAGGCGCGACCCGTAGTCCATTTTCCCATTGAAACTCTTTTTTATCTTCGGTGTAACGCCCGCCCAAGGTCAGATTGAGGCGATCATTGACGGCCCAAATCGCATCCGCAAAAGCCGCGTAAGCTTTAAAGCGTCCTTCATTGTAAACGGCTTCTTGCCAGCCATGTCCGAACATCGTGGCCGGCACATCGAACGGAATTAAAAGGCCGTTCTCAAGATCCGCGAACGGTGTTCCAAACCCGATATTTCCGAGCGCCGTATTGACCGCATCCGTATAGGTAAAGGTGTTACTGACCTGATTGGCTTTCTCGTCAAAATAGCTCGCCCCCACAATCCAGTTCACAGCGCCTGTTTCGCCCGCCAACCGCAATTCTTGATACCAGCTTTCATTTTGTTCTTGGTTATTGGTATCGAAATAGAGATCGATACGGTTGGTCCCGTCTTCATCTTCTCTGTTCTCTGTTTGGAACTCCCGCCAGGACGAGATGGACGTTAAGGTGATAGACTCATTGACATCATGATTGATGAACAACGACACTTCGTCCAGATTTCGCGTTTCGTGATTATCCACAACATCGTTGACAATCGGCGTATTAAACGGATTGAGATAGGCCGCGGGGTTTGGCGGAAATGTCGGCCGGTTCGGCGCTGCGGGGATGGCAACAATCCCTATGGCGGGCCTTGCATCCTGATCGAGCTCGTCATGCGTCCACGTCAATGTGGCATCTGTGGCCTCTGACACATCCCATTTAAGCGCCGCGCGTGCCGCCCAGTTTTTCTGGGTGCTTAAATCCTTGCCCGTTGCGGCATCTGTAAACAAGCCGTCGCGCTCGTTGTAAAGGGCGTTAACCCGCAAGGCGAGATTGTCAGCAACGGGGACGTTAAGCATAACCTCTCCGCGCTTTTTTCCGTAATTGCCCAGACGCAAGCCAACACTTCCCTCAAATTCGGACGTGGGTTTCTTCGTCACGATGGACACAGCCCCCGCTGCCGCATTGCGGCCAAAGAGGGTCCCTTGCGGCCCCTTGAGAACCTCAATGCGTTCAATATCACCAAAGGACAAAACCGCCGCTCCGGAGCGCGCCGAATAAAGCCCGTCCACATAGACGCCGACAGCAGGGTCAGTTCCCACACCAAAGTCGGAGGTCGTCACGCCGCGTATCGTATATCTCGGCTGCGTCGGGCTTCCCGCGCCCACATCCAGCCCCGGAATAAAAGCGCTCACATCAGAAATATCATCGGCCGCAAGATCGCTAATAAATTGATCGTCCACCACTTGAATGGCGATCGGGACATCTTGCAAACTTTGATCCCGCTTTTGCGCCGTGACAACGATTTCGTCTGCATCCGACATTTGCGCCGAGGCCGGCAAAGCACAAACCAGCACCCCAATCGAGGCTCCAATTAATAGGCCCAAATGCGTTTTTGGTACGTTAAAGTTCATATAAATTCCCCCTTATATAAATTTTGATACACGTCTCGTTACTCTTTGTTCTGGAAATCGAGAAGCGTTTTTCAAAAAAATTTTTCAACAATGAATAGACTTGCGCGGCCATTTCGGTGAAAGTATAAATTAAAAAGGGGTGGAGGAAAAACAACTTATGAAATTTTTATATTCAGCTGCAATTATCAGTATTTTAGCTTTAGGGGCCTGCCAGCCCAAAGACGCGGCGGAACCTAGCGTCGCCACGTCCACGACATTTGCCGCTAATCTTCAGGAAATGCTGCTCGATGCCAAACCCGGCGATATCATTGACATTCCAGAAGGCGTTCACAAATTTGACCGCTCACTGTCCCTCACCGTGGACGGCGTAACGCTACGCGGCGCGGGCATGGATAAGTCCATTTTGTCGTTCAAAGGGCAAATCGCTGGCGCTGAAGGTCTGTTGGTCACGGCGAATGATTTCACCCTCGAAAACATGGCCATCGAAGACAGCAAGGGCGACGCGCTAAAGGTCAATCAGGGCAAGAACGTGATCATTCGCGGCGTGCGCACGGAATGGACGGACGGCTATAAAACCTCAAACGGGGCCTATGGTCTTTATCCCGTGCAATGCGAAAATGTCTTGATCGAGGACAGCGTTGCCATTGGCGCTTCGGACGCGGGCATTTATGTGGGGCAGTCCAAAAACATCATCTTACGCCGCAACCGCGCGGAATTTAATGTGGCCGGTATCGAGATTGAAAACTCGGCTTACGCGGATGTGTATAATAATACGGCCGTCAATAATACGGGCGGCATTTTGGTGTTTAATATGCCCAACCTGCCTGTACCGGGACACAGCACACGCGTATATGACAATGACGTGGTGGAAAATAATACCAAAAACTTCGGCCATAAGGGCACGCCGGTCGCGAGCGTTCCCGCGGGGTCCGGCATTGTGATTAATTCCAACGATAATGTGGAAATTTTCAACAACCGTATCGCCGATAATAAAACCGCCAATATTATCGTCTCCAGCGTCTATTCCACGGGATATGACGATTATGAAGCGGGTGATGATTTCGATCCCTATCCGGAAGGAATTTACATTTACGACAACGATATTACCGGCGGCGGCGACTCGCCTGACGGACTTGACCTTAAAGCTCTAAAAGTGGCCATGTTTGGTCTCAAAGGGTCTTTGCCGGACGTTCTGTGGGACGGATATATTGACGAGGCAAAATTTATAGACGGTGCCCCCGCGCCGGGTGACCGCATCTGTATCCAAAACGGCGAAACAGCCATGCTGAACGCCGATGGTCCCAACGGATTCAAGAACCCGGCCATGGTGGAGGCAAGCACTTATAATTGCACTCTTGAAAAATTGGCACCGGTTGTCTTCTCAGAATGAAGACGCTGACGGCCCCGTTACTCGCGCTTTGCGCCGCCCTGTGTTTGGCGGCGTGCGGCGAGAAGACCCAGCCTCAATTTATTGAGGCGGGGAACCCGGCCACCTTGGCCGAGTGGGGGCAGCTCGCCCTGTCCAAAGGGGTCGCCGCGCCCAGCGATGGCGTGACCGCCTATGATTTAAATACACCGCTCTTTACGGATTACGCTCACAAGCTGCGGACCGTCTGGATCCCCGGCGGGAAGTCCGCCGCCTATGACAGTGAAAACGAGTTTGATTTCCCCGTTGGCACCGTCATCACCAAAACATTTTATTACCCGCGCGAGGCGGGCGCGGGCGACACGGTCCTGAAAACAGATCTGCCCTGGGAGACAAAAACCGCGCTGAACCTCTCCACCAACCGCCTCGTGGAGACCCGCGTCCTCGCGCACCGGGAAAGCGGATGGATTGCCCTGCCCTATGTGTGGAATGACGCGCAAACCGAAGCCGTATTGAAACGCACGGGCGACGTGAAAGAACTGACCCTCATGAGTGAGGACGGCGCGAAAGCATTTTCCTATGTGGTGCCCAATGCGAACCAATGTTCCGGCTGCCACGCAGTGGATAGCGGATCCCGTAATGTTCATCCCATCGGGCCAAAGGCGCGGCACCTGAACCGCGATATGGTTTACGGCGGCACGACCGAAAACCAATTGGCACACTGGACGCAAGCCGGATTATTAAGCGGCGCGCCAGAGGATGTGACGAAAGCCCCCGCCAACGCGGTCTGGACGGATACAAACCGTTCGATCTCTGACCGTGCGCGCGCCTATGCCGATATTAATTGCTCCCATTGCCACAGTACAATCGGCCCCGCAGATACATCAGGTCTTCACCTGACGCCTGACACGCCGGTCGGACCGCATCTGGGGATTTGCAAAATGCCCATCGCGGCCGGCACGGGCACAGGAGATCGACAGTTCGACATTGTCCCCGGCGACGCAGATGCCTCTATTTTCACGTTCCGCCTGGGGTCAACCAATCCTGCGGTGATGATGCCGGAAGTCGGGCGCTCGCTTGCGCATGACGAGGGTCTTGCGCTGATCTCTGCATGGATCAACGGCCTCGACGGAAGCTGCGGCGGATAGGCGGGTTTTAGCCCCCTGCCGTCTTACCCTTCGCCGCCTTCGGTCATAATTTTTGTGACCCGCGCGGCCAGCTCAGGCTCGCGCACAGCAATCATACTGCGAACCCGCTCAATATAGACTTTGTTTTCATGGGCGGGGATGTTCACATCAAAGGCATCTGCCACCTCGACCATGGATTGACGGTCCATTTCGTTAAACGCCTCTATCATCTTCTCGGACGTGCCGCGCGGCACGCCCAGCGCCTCATAGGCGGATCGTCCCATGCGCAGCGAGCTGTCATAGGTTTCGCGAATGATGTCGCGGCAGCCATGCGCCCAAAGCTCATACACATGATCCCGGTCCACGGCCCGCGCGATCACATGCACATGGGGATAGGCGCGCCGGACATATTTGACCAATTGGGTAATTTCGTCTTTGCCGTCAATCGCCACCACCAAAACCTTGGCCTCAGCCAGTCCTGCCGCCGCAAGAAGATCTGGCCGCGTGGCATCGCCAAAGTAGGTATGCTGAATGCCAAGGCGTTGCAGCATTTCAAGCTGGCGGGAGCTATAATCGATGACGGTTGCATTGATGCTGGCGGCTTTTAACAAGCGGTCAACAATACCGCCTACCCGGCCACGTCCTGCGATAATCGTGTGGCTGACCTGCGTAATTTTATCGTCTTCGCGCTCATTGCTGGCAATAAAACGCGGCGCGATCACGCGGTCATATAGAATAAATAATCCGGGCGTGAGGAGCATAGACAGGGCAACCACAAGCAAGAGCCGGTCGGCCAGCGCCTCGGGGATAATCCCGCTCAGAACCGTAAAGGACAGAAGCACAAATCCAAATTCCCCGGCTTGGGCAAGGCCCAGCGAGAATAGCCAGCGGTGGCGGTTTTGAATTTTAAACACCACACTTAGCACAAACAGCACCAAAACTTTGAGCACCATCAAGCCCAGCGTGAGCGCCAGAATGTTCACGAGGTTTGCCGATAAAAGACCAAAATTAATACTGGCCCCGACGGTCATAAAGAACAGGCCCAACAGCAAACCTTTGAACGGATCGATGTCGGCCTCCAGTTCATGGCGGTATTCGCTGTTGGCGAGGACAACGCCCGCGAGGAACGTACCCAGCGCCGGCGAAAGCCCTACAAGCGTCATCAAAAGCGCAATACCAATCACCAGCATCAAAGCGGCCGCTGTAAACAGCTCGCGCAGCTGCGCGGCGGCGATATAGCGAAACAAAGGACGTGTGAGGTGGACGCCGGCGACGACCACAAAGGCAATCGCCCCCACATTCACCAGCGCCGTTTGCCACCCGTTGAGCCCGTTCACAAGGCTCAAACCCGCGCCGTGACCGCCTTCACTGGCAGTATGGCTTACCGCATCCACCAGCTCCGGCAGGGCCAGCAGCGGCATCAAGGCCAGCATCGGGATGACAGCGATATCCTGGAACAAAAGCACGGAAAAACTGGCCTGCCCGCCATCGCTTTTCATATGGCCTTTCTCGTTGAGCGTTTGCAGCACTATCGCCGTAGATGACAGCGACAGCACGAGCCCGATCGCCAGCGCGACGGTCCAAGGCTGTCCCAGCACAATTGCCCCCGCCATCACCAACGCCGTCGTCCCCAGCACCTGTCCGCCGCCTAGCCCCATCAATCGATGGCGCATTTTCCACAAGAGTTTCGGTTCGAGCTCGAGGCCCACAAGGAACAGCATCATCACCACGCCAAACTCGGCGAAATGCTGAATGGCAATCAGGTCCACATGGAGCAGCGCCAAAATCGGGCTAATCACAATCCCGGCAATCAGATACCCCAGAACAGAGCCCAGCCCGAGGCGAGAGGCAATCGGCACAGCCGCAACCCCCGCACATAAAAACACAAACGCCAAAAGTAAAAAATCAGTCATGGCCCGTCCTAGCGTTAATTACGCCAAGAATATATACGGGATTTGGCGAAACAATTATGTCTCCGAGCCCCGAAACTAAACGGATTTTTTGGGCCTCTTATCTTTGCCGATATTCATGATCGCGTGGCCCATAGACGCATTGCCAAACGTTATGGCAAAGCCGACCATCAACAGACCGATGGCCATGACGCTATCGGAGGAGGCAAAAATCACCTGCCGCAAATGCATCACATCCAGCAATATAAGTAGGGCCAAAAGCGCCCAGCCGATACAAATCCCCCGCAGACACGCCCGTATCATTAACCAATGCACACGTCCCATATTCCCCCCGAATGTTTTGAAAGCAGTTTTTCAGGAAATCAGCGGTTTGTCGAGAGGGTTTGAGTTCGAGCCGATACTCCGTCATCCACTTTATAGAAATGTGGCGGGAATTCCATTTTTGGTCTGTTGCCGATAGTCGCTCGGCGCAGCGCCTGTCCAGCGGCGGAAGGCTTTTCGAAAGTTTGACGCATCGCCATACCCACATCGATGGGCGATTTCCTCGATGGATAAGTTTGTATTTTCCAGATATTCAATCGCGATGGACCGCCAAGTTTCATCCTGCAGAGATTGAAACGTAACACCTTCTTTTGAAAGCAGTCTGTAGAATGTACGCAATGACAATCCGAGGTCTCTCGCAACCCATGCCGCCGTCACTTGGGTTTCCCGCCGCGAGAGGCATAGACGCCTTACATTGCGCTGAAGCCGCGATTGACCGGCCCCACTGGTCACCACCTGTTCACAGAAGTCTTGGCACATATTAGATGTGACCGTATCCGCATTTAGGCACGGGCGGCCCAGCACTTTGGCCTCAAAATGCCATTCCATCACGTCGCTGGAAAAATGGACCGGACAACCAAAGACCCTTTCATATGACGGCCCATGGTCAGGTGATGGATATGGAAAATACATTGCTGTGGACGGAAAGCGTTCGCCCAAAATGTGGGACAATAATGTTGACATCGAACTCCGCCAAAACTCGGCAACAAACGGCAAGATATTACCAAGAGCGCGAGGGTTATGAGACCTAAGAATGCCGGTTTCTCCGCGCTGTTCAAAGGTCACGCGCACAACTGATCCTGCCAAATCAATGTGTTCTCGGCCAAAACGAAAAGCGTCTGCAAACGTATTGCTCGTGGCGAGCGCGAAACCATAAACCCCGAAGTTCCCAATACTTTGCCGTTGGCCGGCACGGAGGCCCGTATCCGCTCGCCGCGCCAAAGCTTGTGCGGCCCGATAAAGCGCCAGCCGATCATTGACGCTAAGACCCAAAGGCCCGGAATGACTTTTGGACAGCGGCAGCCCTGCCGCCTTCATAACGTCGGAGCGCAAAATTCCCTGCGACTCCATTTCCTCAAAGAGTGCGGGAAGACCTAGGGGTAGATTGCTGGGCTTTTGGACTAGATCTGTATTTTGCACTTTAGTTCCCTCAGCGGATGGCACAATCTCACCTTGTGTTTGGCACAATCCCACCTTTTCCAAAAAGCAGCGTCTGTCAATATGAGAAAAAGAGAGGCGAAAAAACTATGACCGAACAACCCGCTGTAACGCTCACTACGGACGGCCCGCTGGGTGTCCTGACCTTACAACACGGACCGCACAACTTGATAGGTCCTGCGTTAATGGACGGCATACTTACCGCTCTATCAACAGCCCTGGATTCAGGGGTCCGCGCCGTGTTGATGAAAAGCGGTCTACGCCATTTTTCGGCCGGGGCAGACCTTGCATTGTTTGAAGCGGCCATGGGCGATGCGGGACAGCTGGCGACGTCTCCAGTCGAATTCTTGAAGCGCTTGGAAGGCTTCCCACTGCCGATCGTGGCGCAGGTGCACGGCGTCTGCGTTGGCGGAGGATTCGAACTCGCTTTGACGTGTGATTTCATCATTGCGGCGCGTTCCGCGAAGATTGGGTCTGTGGAGGCAACGCTGGGGCTGAACCCACTGATGGGTGCGGTTCAGCGGCAAGTACAGCGCGCAGGCATTTTGCGCGCAAAAGAAATGTCCATGCTTGGACGGCGTTATGATGCAGAAACGATGGAACGTTGGAACCTCATCAACCGGGTCGTTGACGATGAGAAACTCGAAGGAGCGGCCTACGCCATCGCAATGGAACTCGCAAACGGCCCAACGGTCGCGCACCGCATTACGAAGGAGCTTGCCAATCTTTCCGCCGATCAGGGCGTCGCCGCGGCAGATGCCGTTATGGAGGACAAGCAAACAGCCTTGTGGGGTTCAGAGGACCTAAAAATCGGCATGGACTCCCTCATGAAAAACGGACCGGGGCTCGCCCGTTTTGTCGGGCGCTAAGTCATGTCAGGACCTTTGAATGGCATTAAAGTTGTCGATTTTTCGCGCGTTTTGGCGGGACCACTTTGCGCGCGAACCTTGCAGGATCTCGGCGCAGAAGTGATAAAGATCGAGCCTCCACGGGCCGATGTTTCAAGGTTTTCAGCCCCTGTGAACCCAAACGGAATGTCAGGCTATTACGCACAACAGAATTCAGGGAAACGTAATATCTCGATTGATTTGAACCTGCCCGAAGCCAGAGACATCGCGCTCAAGCTTTGCGATCAAGCGGATATTTTGGTGGAAAATTTTCGCCCAGGCACACTCGCAGCTTTCGGACTTGATTATGAAACGCTAGCGGCGCGCAATCCCAAGTTAATCTATGTCTCAATTTCAGGCTATGGACAAGGCGGACCGTGGCGCGGACGAATGGCCTACGCACCCACAATTCAAGCTGAAGCGGGATTTAGCCATCATTCGCTTCGTCATTTTGGCGATAATCTTAAAGCCCCTCAAACCGACGCCCTGTCTCATGCAGACGTCTATGCAGGTCTGCAAGGTGTCATCGCCGTCCTTGCTGCGCTACGCCAGCGCGGTGCCACATCCAAGGGCCAACATATTGACGTCGCAATGGCGGCAACAATTATGGCAATCAATGAAAGGGCGCACATTGATCTCAACGGACTGGCCCTTGATGATGAACCCGCGATCCTTGGCGCGACGGATGGATCCTTTTTCATTGGCCCGAATGGAGAACAATTTATCTCGGCCATCAGCATTGTCGGGACCATAACATTTCGCTTTTTCATGGCGGCCATGCGCCGGCCTGATCTTGCCGCCGATCCGCGTTTCGCGACGGCCGGATTGAGGCGCGCGAACATGGATGCGTTGAAAGCCATCGTGCAAGACTGGATGTGGTCTTTTCAGGACATGGCCGCGTTGGACGCACAGCTGGATGAAGCAAAAATCGCGATTGGTGAAATACGATCTCTTGAAGATATCGCGCAATCTGAATGGGCGGACTATTGGACTGCCACATATGATGTGCCAGACCGTAATGGCGGTGTCTTCCGCCTGCCGGGACGGCCTTGGAAGTTCTCAAGCGCCGAACTGGCCCCACCCCAGCAGCCTGCCTTACAAGGGGAGCACAATCGAGACATTCTCACAGAGCTGGGTTACGCCCCAAAAGACATTGATAGCTTAGAGGCCTCCGGCGTTTTGGTTGGAAATTTTGCCTCCATGATGATCGCCAGCGTCATGGGAAGTGTCACAGGCAGCGCCGCGGAAAACGAAGGTGACTAACACAACATAGCAAGAACTCCCGCGTCGGGTGTCTCGTCGGATGCGCCTGAAATAGAGTCCCCCCCGGCCAGCAGAAATCGCGGATCGCTCAGTGGTTTTTTGCAGCGCGCTGGGGGATGCATATTATCAGGGCCAAGATCGCGACGCCCAGAGCAAACGTTGCCACGGGCCGACTAAAGGCAAGCCCCCCATCTTCCAGCGGCTTATCGAGAAAGTCTCCGACGGCCGCCCCTAATGGCCGCGTTAAAATAAACGCCGTCCAAAACAGAAAGTCACGGTTTATTTTGGTCCAAAAATAAAGAGCCGTCACAATGGCCAGCAAACCCGCAAAAATCACGGCCGCAGACATATAACCCATATGTGGCAAATCAGCCGTCCAATCACCCAGAGCGGTGCCAAGCGTTTGAGAAAACGTGATGGTCACCCAATAAAACAATTCCGCGCGCGGTTCGTGAACCGTTGCCACATTGATTGAGCCCAAACGTTTGTGCCAGACAAACAGCGAGAGACACACCAGAAACAGCAGCAATGCGGAACCACCCGGATAGCCGATACCCATCGACCGGGTTGCAAAATCTGCCATCGTGGTCCCGGCCGTTGTTGAGGCAATAATCGTGGCCCAATATAAGAACGGATGGAACATTCGCGCCCGTATTTGCAGCCAAACGAGAATGATGAGCGCGAACACAAAAATTGCAGAGCCCACCAGATAACCGAGATTGAGGGTCATGCTAACGCTGTCGCCGCCGGTTTCCCCCAGGGTTGTTGCTAAAATTTTTATGAGCCAAAAACCCAGCGTTACAGCCGGCACTTTAATGAGTATGTCGCGATCCATTTGAACCTCTAAATTAATATTAAACGCATGCGACAGAATTTAGAGGCATGCAAATTTACATTCGTGGAGAAACATACAGCTTGGGCTTTTCCTGTTTGATGGCCATCAGAGTAAATTTTAGCCATGTGGAACTATCACTACAGCCCGAAGTGCCGCAACAGACCGGATATGTCACTTCGCACCTCGACATATGGGGTCCATCACACGTAGAAGCGCTTCATGATTTCATATTTTAAAGATTTTTTTGAAACACTGCCTTTTGCGAGCGGGGCCGCCAATTATCTGGCCGTGGGGACGGCGCTGTTTTGTTTGGCCGTGCTCGCCATCCTGGCCAACATGGTCACGAAATATCTGATTGTCGGGGCTATTCGGAAACTGATTACGCGCTCCACCTCGTCCCGGGATGATATTCTGGCGCGGCGCAAAGTGTTTAGCCGCCTCTCGCACCTCGCGCCCGCGCTTGTGATTTATGCGCTGGGCCCGCAATTTCTGGACGGGGTTTCCCCGTTCGCGAGCGCCGTGACAACCGCGTCGCTGATTTACTTGACGATTACCTGCGTGCTGTTTATCGACGGGCTGTTAAGTGCGGGCGAGGAGATTTACCGCACCTATAAAATCTCCCGCACCTTTCCGATTAAAAGCTTCGTGCAGGTCGCCAAACTGATCCTCTATGCCTTGGGATTTGTCGCCGTTCTGTCGCTGATTATGGGCGAGTCGCCGCTGACATTTTTTGCCGGTTTCGGCGCGTTGACCGCCGTGATTATGCTCGTATTCAAGGATCCGATTTTGGGCTTTGTGGCGGGGATACAGCTCTCGGCCAACAAGATGGTGGCCGTGGGCGACTGGATCGAAATGCCGAGCTACGGCGTGGACGGGGACGTGATCGAAATTGCCTTGACCACGGTTAAAATCCGCAATTTTGACAAAACCATCACCACGATCCCCACCCAGTCGCTGATCAATGACAGTTTCAAAAACTGGCGCGGCATACAAGATGTGGGCGGACGGCGGATCAAACGCTCGATCTTTATCGACATTTCCTCGATCAAATTTTGCGACGAAGAAATGCTCCAGCGGTTCTCGAAAATTCAATTCATCGCGGACTATATCGCGGAGAAAGAAGAAGAACTGGCGGCCTATAATGCGCAAGCGGGTGTGGACACCACCAATCTCGTCAATGGCCGGCGCATGACCAATGTGGGCACGTTTCGCGCCTATACGCAGGCCTATCTGAAAGCCCATCCCCATGTGCATCAGAGCCTGACGCTTTTGGTGCGCCAACTGCAACCCACAGAACATGGCCTGCCCATCGAGATTTATGTGTTCACCAACGTCACGGAGTGGCTGCAATATGAAGCCATCATGGCGGATATTTTCGACCACATCATCGCCGCCGCAAGAGAGTTCGACCTCAACCTTTACCAGAACCCCACGGGCGGAGACTTCGGGAAATTATCAGGGCGCTAGAGCCGCGCCGCTTTCACCGTTAGGGGCCAACTCATTAATTGCGCCGCCTCTGGGTCACCCCAAACCCGCCGCATCTGTGCTTCAAAGGCCGTGACTGTATCCGCTTGCCCGGCGGCTTTGGCGGCGGCAACCGCAGACCAGCTTTGCACATATCCCAACACCCCGTCCAAGGTCCACGCCTGCGCCATTGGAATATCAGGCGCGTCCAGCTCGGAAAACGGAAAAGCAAGTTCGCGGTAGCCTTGTTCCACATGGCGGCGAGGCGTTGGCCAAAAGGCGTGAATGTGCGTCCAGTAAAAGTCGGCGAGCACCTCCCCCGCAGGCCCCTCCATCACCGGCACGCCGTACGTGATGAGCGCCAAAATCCCGTCCTTTTTCAAGGCCTTTTGGCACGCCGCATAGAACGGCGGCAGATCAAACCAGTGCGCGGCTTGGGCGGCGGTGATCAGGTCCAGCGCACCGGGCGGAACCTCCAGCTGGTCTGACGAGCCTTGCCGGAACATCACATTCGGCACATCCTTCGCGTGGGCGATCTGCGACGCGCTAGGATCGATGGCCGTGACCATGCCAAAATGCGGGGCCAGCATCCGCGTGAGCTGCCCCGTACCGCATCCCACATCCAGCGCATGGTGAGAGGATGGGCAAAGAGAGAGAAGATATTCGATCAGCGCTGGCGGATAGGACGGGCGGAAGGTTCCGTAAACGGCCCCGTCAGCAAAGATATTTTTAAACGCGCTACTCAAATGGATATTTCTATTTTTTCTTGGCGCCCGAACCCAACCAGCGGCGGAAAAACTTACGGAGTCCAGAGCGCGCTTCTTGAATATCCTCGCCGGCCGCGTCTGCGGCTTCGCCGATGCGGTCGGTCACGGGATCCACATGTTCTTCCTTCCAGCCGCGCAGCCATGACCACGCCAAAAAGACGAGGATCGCAAGCAATGATAAAAAGAAGATATTAAACCACGGAATTAAAAAAACATCCGGGCCGGATACACGCTTCACGCTCACCGCATTGGGATAGATCGACCAGATCGGAATACGCCAGCCATAATGGCGCACGGCCACCCACGTGTCGTCTTCCTTGGCCATCTTTTGCGCTTCGGCGGTCAAATTGCCCGTGTCAAATTTGAAATAGGGCGGCCAGCCCCAATCCGTATCTTCATTGCGGTAGACGCTCGGTTTGCCGTTTGCGCGGACCGTATTAATAAAACGCACGTCACGAGTATTGTGCTGCAACGTTCCTGCGTCTTGGTGACCCCAGCCAAACGCGCCCTTTTTAATATCAATGCGTTTCACGTCCGTACCGACCACCTGTACGATGTCGCGCTGCGGGAGGTTATAGTGCAGCGTTCCGCCGATCAGCAAAACCAGTAAAAGGGTGAGGACAAATTTGATGATCTTCATCTTTAACTCCCGGGCACCGCGCCCTATGCGTAGGCCAAATAAATCAGAACGCCGATAATCGCAATCGGCACACCAAACACAGCCAGAAACAGCTTTGGCCGAAACGACCGGTTATATTTTTCAAGTTCCGTGGCCACAAAGTCGGCCTGCGGGGTGGACCGGTCTGTTTCCAGATAGGCCGCTTTCAGCTTGTCCTTTTGACGCGAGCGGGCTCGAAAATAAAGTATAGCATAGGCGGCGCACAGAACGGCAAAGATTATCACCCCGTTTCGCAGCCATACAAACATTCGCCTCGTCCTTCTTCGTGCGCCCTACCGTGAATTGTCCCACGGGGATTTCGGCCGGTTTTTCTTGTTGGAAGATTTGCGTTTGGGCTTTTTCTTCCAGTCCAGCTCCTCGCGCAAAGACCCGCCGCCTTCATAGCGCGGCACGCGGTAAGTGCCGTCGCGGGTTTGCACATATTTCCATCGGATGTGGTCTTCTTTTTCGGCTTTGGTTTTGGGTCCCTTGGGGGCTTCCATGGCCGGCTCCGGCCCGAACAGGGCTTCGCGGGCGCCCGCCTTGTCCAGCGCATATTCCTCGTCGAGGAACCGCGCCACATAGTCTTTCTTGGCCTCGCCCCAGCTTTGATAGGCGGCGTAAAACGCATCCTTATGACAGATAAATAGCTGCCGGAAATCAAGCGGCGAGAGATCGGCGAGCAGCATATTGATTAAATCTCGGTCTCGGCCCTGCTCGGCGCGAAGGGCATAAAAATAGGCCTCATGCTCTGGCTCAAGCTCGGGATAATCCCCGCCAAGGCTGGTCCAGCGCCAAATCCCCATAAGCCCCTCATAGGCCTCTGGCATTTGGGATGAATAATTGCGCTCGAGCGTGCGAATATCCTGCCGCGTCAACGTCCCCAGCTCGTCGCCGGAGCTGGCCGCCACAGAGATCACAATAAAGTCGAGCTTCTGGCGGACAATCGCGGCCTGCTTTTCATTACGGCTTGTGGCGATTAATTCCACCAGACCTTCGCTGCGCAGAAAACGCGCAATATCTTTACGGTCGGCAAAGGTAAGCACTTTCAGGCCCGCCATATCCTCCAGCCCCTCCACATTTTCCCGCGCGATAATGGTCGGCGTCTTGGCGTCGCGGAAAATATAAATCCCGCCGAAATGGCTCGTATAATAATTGCCCTGCGCGTAGGGCTTGGCGGTCAGATTGATCGGATGGCGATGAATATTTCCGGTTTGCTTGGCCAGCTCCACCATCTTGGCGATCAGCACATCATCCCACCACGCATCATCCTCGTCCATGAAGCGCGCAATATCGGCTTCGAGCGTGGCCGCGTCGGCAATCAGCTCCCCCGCCGTATCGGCCTCCACCGTGATCTGGTTAATATTTAAAAGGTCTTTCGGGCGCGTGATCTCAAAGACGGAGTTAATTAATTCACCCGCCACAGCTTCGCGCGCGGTCAGGGCAAAAAGCTGCGCTTCATTATCGGCAATGAAATCGCGCAAAATAGAGCGCGATGTGGAGAAATTAGACTGCAAAAGCGGCCCGTGCTTTTGCTCTGTGGTCAGCAAGATAAATTGCTGGTTACAGCCTTTGGGGTTCAAATAAAGATCATCACCGAACTCATGGCCGATTTCAGGCGAATAGCCGGAGATATCAATATGAAACTCCTCCAGCGCCGTTTCCTTGCCGGTCAAATGCTTGAGCGCTCGATTATACCGCGCCACCAACGCGCTCGAGGTCACTGGCACAAGGTTCCCATACATCAGGCCACGTTTAATGAGGCGCATCATGAGGAGGATGTTCCCATTGAAACTGCAAGGTAGCGTCTATTCTCCTCGTCTCGAACCAATAACTTCCGTCTCAGGATTTTCTCAATCTTCCATAGCTTAGCTGCCGCGCCTTTTCTATCTGCGTTCGGGTCTGACTTAAACAATCGAAATGTGTAGAGCTGAAAGCCCTCTTCCTCAATAAGCCGTATATGTTCAATGGATTGGTTGAAGCCCGGAGCATTTCGTCCGGTCGAAGTTTTTTTCCAATCATCTTCCAAAATCAGCTGCCGGTCACCTTCAATACATTCATCCCATGCCCCAAAAATTACGAACCGTTTCTCAAGGTTTACGAAAGACCAACTCCACAACCAATTGCGGCACGTGGCCCCATGGGATTCGATGAATTTCTTACGACTCATAGCCCCCGCTCCGCCAGATAACGCTTCTTCGCTTCTTCCATGCGCTTCATTTCGCGCACAGCCGCGTCAATCGCCACTTCATCTGATTTATCCGCGTAGCGGAATTCGCTGTCGGCGTAGCGGTTGATCTCTTGGATGACCATGTCCGTGGTGATGGGCTGGGCGAGGTCGGCGATCATTTTCTTTTTGGTGTCATAATCTTTGGACAGGAAAATATCCGTATTTTCCATCCACTCATCCGGCAGTTCAAAATCCATAGCGCGGACTTTCACCGCGTCGGTGATGTTCTTGATCGCGCGGCCCGTAAACCGCTCATCGGCCTCTTGAATAGCTTTGAGATAGGTCCCGAGTTTGGCGATGGTATCGAGCTTACCAATTTTTTGATCCACACGGTCAAAAACATTCATAAGGCCTTCTTCGTGGGGGCGTGAATGGCTTTCATAGCTCGCGGCCACGGCCTTTTTAATCTGCTGCGCGGCGAACAGTTCATGATCGCCCACAGGGATCTTGTGGTTCTTGCCCATCAAAAGATGTAAAATATCGATATAGTCATCCCGGGTTTTCGGCCCGTCCACAAGGAACCGCGCCGCCGCCCGTTGACGCAAGGCATCGTCCACATTCTCGGGATAGTTCGAGAACATGCCGAAGGTACAGTTGCCGCGCACCACCGTATTGGCGCCCGCGAAACTCTCCATCAAGACGGCGGTGATTTCGAGCTGACCGGCGGAGGATTGCCTATCGCCGCGTTTTCCCGCCAGTTGGTCAATATCGTCAATGGTCCCGAACCCGATCACGCTCGGGTCGATCACATTGCGAATAAAGGCTTTGGCGTTTTGCGCCGATTTGCCCTGATAGCTATCGATACTGTCCGTGGACAGGTTCTCGTAGCGGAACGGATAGTCCGCGTTCAGGCAATAGTCGTTGACCAAGCCGGCCATCATCTGGATGAGGGTGGTCTTGCCCGTTCCGGGTTTGCCGTCGCCCATAAAGGTAAAGATAAATCCGCCCAGTTCGGCAAACGGGTTGAGACGGCGTTCAAAGTCATAGGCCATCAACATCTTGGAGAGCTTCATGGCTTGATATTTGGCGATATGGTTGCCGACCACCTCGTTGGGTTTTTTGAACGTCATGGTCAGGGTGGTGGACTTCGCCCGCGCGGCGGGGGTGAACCCGTCAATCTCGAAATTATCGTCCTCGACCTTATAACGCACAGAGGTGAACGGCGCGAGGCGCGGCGTGTTCGCAGCCCGGAGCGCCACCTTATCCATGACTTGCTCGAGATAGGCGGTCACGGCGGGCAAAAGCTTTTCGTCCCCGTCCACACACAACGCCAAATCTTGATCAAGCTCCCACAAGGCGCCCGTCAGGGCCAGATGCGGATTGTCGGTCAGAATTTCCTCGACCTCGCCCACATCCACGCTCATCTCGGACGCGGCCGCTTGCGCGTTTGATAAAAGAAAGCTCGCCATATTGGCAAAAACGTGCAGGCTGATCAGGGACGAGGCGGCCAGCAGCTCGCCAAATTCACCGGACTTACCCGCGGGTAATTTGCCCGCAAGGTTCTCTTTTAAAAGCTCGGACAGGCCCGTCTGGTCGGCATATTGATCGGACACCAGCATGGCCGTGGCGAGCGCGCGCCGCAGGGCCGTCAAGACAGAGGCCTGCACGGGGCTTGTGATTGGATCGTTTGGCGAGGTGCCGCACACCCGCCCGATCAGATGGACCCCTTCGGGACGCGCCGTGGACTGGGTCACCAAACCCGGCGTGGTCGAGCGAAACCGCCGCCGCGATCCCAGACCGGGCGAGCGGTCCTGCGCGGGGGCAGGGATATCTCTTTTCTTGGCCAGACGCGGCGTGTGATCAAACCCGTCTAAAAGCGCATTCGCCGCAGCATATTTCTCGCGGATCAGCTCTTCTTTTAACTGCATTTGATCGGACGGTTGCGACATGGATAACCCTATTTATAACTGACAATTTGGCCGTTCGCGCCGACCACATATTTCCTGTGACCGCGCAATCCCGGCGGATTTTTCTCTTCCAGAACCTGAAAGGCATGATGGGGCAGTATCAGGGCGCGGCGGACCTCGCTCACCCCGTCCTCTGCGGCGTGCAAATTTGTTTTATCAATCCGGAAAACCTGCCGCTCGGCGCTGGAAAACACGCCGGTTTTTTCCTGCGTCGAATCTTCAGAAAACAAACTCTCCACAGTCCATGCCAGCGCCCAGTCAAGCCCCTCTTGGCCACTGGACTCCGCGAGCACATCGCGCAGCGGTCCGTGCTGTTCAGTGAACGCATGGCTATACATCGGGCCAATATGAAAACGCTTGAGGCTCTTGGGGTAAATATCATCAAAATCACGGTCAAAGCCGCGCGCAATGGTCAGCAGCTTTAAGGACGAAACAGATTGCGCCATAAGATGGGCCTGAACGCGCGGCCAGCGTTTCTCGTCTTTGGGCAGCGGTTTGCGGCCGCTCTCTTGCACTTCCATCAGATAGATTTGCGGCACATTTGTCTGGCTGTCATATTGCGCCCAGTAAATCAGATAGGTGCGGCGCTTGTCGCGAATTTTGCCGCTGACCCACATCGCTTGTGGGTCGTTCTGGGAAAGGAACAAATCGCCCTCTTGCAGCAGCTCATAATAGATCCGCTGGGATAGGGCATATTGCAATTTTGTCGGCGCGGTCTGGTGGGTGAGGATATGGCTGACCATATCCTTTTTCAGCCGCTCTTGATCCGGCATGGCGTCCAGATGTTTGCTCGCCTGCAGGCTGTCGGCGGCCATTTGCATCACCTCGCCAAAGACCGGGAAACCGCTCTCGGATTTATCAATGCTCAACAGCTTGGCGTTTAAATTGCCCGTCCGGTTGGCCATGAGGAATTTATAGGACAGGGCCGTAAAGGTACGCGAAAGCCCCTGCAGATAGCCTTGCAAAATGGCCGCTTCCGGCACGGAGATTTGGCGCTGTTTCGCCGACAAAAGCGCCACCTGATCCATATGCTTGATAATGCGCTCAAACTTGGAGAAATAACGGCGCGTTTGGCGCGCACCGTCGAGGACCTTATGGTCAAATGTAAGATCGACGCTCAGTCTTTACTCCCCGCCAGCGGCTTGGCCGTAGGCATTTTTGTCGTGCTTTTCGACGATCTTCTCAAAGCGGCGGGCAAAGCGCTCGTCAGCTTTGGCTTTTTCTTCCAGAACCTTACGGGCAAAGACAATATGGTCTTCGTGCTTTTCCATCATCTCGGCCATATGTGTATTGGTCGCCGCGCCGATGGCCGCCATCGCCGCTTGCGCTTCTTGGTCTGTGGCCACGCCGATCTCGTTGATCTTGTGCGCGACATCTTGTTGCTGCGCGGTTTTCAAAGATTTCGTCAGAGCATCATAGAGCACCACGCGCTGCTTGGTGTCGGTTTGTAACTTATTGATCAGCACCATTTGCGTCGCGGCCTGATTTTGCAGACTATCGACCCACGTCTTGCCTTTTTCAATATAGCGTTCAAGCGTCTGGCTCTCGGCCAGTTTGACCTGCTCCATTTGTGCCAGTTCATTATGCTCTTTATTAATTTGCGCCAGTTCGGATTCGAGCTTGGTGCGCGCCGCCGCATCTTGCTCCATGGATATTTTGTTCTCAAGCTCGACGATTTTAGGGTCAAGCGCAATCAGCTTGGCTTTAATCTCTTCCATAAGACCGACGGCTGCTTCGCGGTCTGCGAGGGTCACGGTCAAATTGGCTTCAACCCGCTCTTTATGCATGTTGAGCGTATCCAGCTGATCCTGAAGCATCTTGGTGATCACATTGGATTTGCTGATGAGGTCTTGTAATTTATCCTCAATGGAGGCGGTACGAATACGTTCCTCGCGCATCGCTTCCGCGCGGCGTTTGGAGAAAATCCCGACAAAGCCTTCCCATCCGGTCTTCGAGCGCATGGCATCGAAATCTTTGGAAAAGCCAGAGGTCACATCATCCAGCCCCATGATCAACTCGGCAATATTGCCGTTCATGACCTCGGCATGGGCATGCACTTCGTCGAGCGTCGCATTTTCAATGTCAATTTTAATATCGGTACCGCTGCTCATTTTGTTGCGCGCAGCTTCAATTTGACTGGATAAAGCGGCTATTTTCGCCTGAGCGACTGCCACGTCTTTTTTGGATTGCTCGATTTGTGTTTCAAAACTTGCCATATATGACCCCCTATTGTTTATGGAATCTATGTAGGCGTTTTTTACCGTTCTTCAATAAGTATCCGCCGCTTTTTGCGTCAAAAGCGCACAGAAACACACGCAAAGAGCTTATAAAATAAAAGCGCCCTTATGAAGCAGGCGCCGGGAACGCTTTTTCAGCGTGTTCTTTTTCAGCGTGTTCCTTAATGACAAAGTCCACGTCCCGCGCCGTAACCTCCTCGCCGCACACATCGCAGGCCATCAAAGCGTGTAAACTTTCCCCGCAGAGCTTGTGGGACAAAATCAGCGGCGGGCCTTCGGGCGAGGCGTACCATTTATCCCCCCACTCCATCACGGCGATCAAAATCGGGTATATGTCCCGTCCTTTTTCCGTCAATTTGTAGTAAGTTTTACTCGCATTTTCGCGGTGCACGGTTTTTTCCAAAATACCGTCTTCACAGAGCCATGTGAGGCGCTCGGCCAATATATTTGTCGCAATATCACTATCGTCACGAATCTCTTGGTAGCTATTCAGATTGGTAAAAACCGACCGAATGATCAGCGTCGACCAACGATCGCCAATAATATTGCTGATCCCGTCAAAGAGCCGCGTGCCGCTTTCGCCCGGCGGGGCGCTTTGTCGGCGGCGGCGGCTATACTCCGCCGGCATGAGGCCAATGCCGGGCCCTTCAGCCCATTCCACATCCCGCGCATTGATGGGCGCATGGCAACACCGGCACACCATGGACGGAGACGTGGCCTGACCGCAGCTCTTATGGATGAGACGGATGTCAATCTTCCCATCCTTTTTGCCCCACTTGCGCTCCCAATGGAGCATCGTCAACGCCACAGGATAAAGTTCGTAAAACTTTTGCGTCGCCCTATATTCATAACGTTTCGGCCGCTCGGAATAGAGCTCTTTGGTCAGGCAGCCCGCCGCGATAAGTTTTGACAAGCGGTCGCTGATAACGGTTTTGAGTAGACCTGTTTGGCGCTGAAAATCACTAAAACGGCGCGTGCCCATCCAATAGCTCTCGTGCAGCAAAAGCGTCGGCGTGTCTCCGAGCACTTCAAGAGCGCGCCAAATCGAGCAGCTACGGATATATTTTGGTTCGACCATTCTCATCTTCCAGCTCACAAAGCCACATAGGCCTTGCATTTCAAAAAGCCAATGAATAGGTATGTTTACACAAGTAGATGCGTAAGCACACAGAAGGGAAGCACATGCAAACAACGGCACGTGAAAAAATCACCAACTTTTCAAATAAAGGCTGGTGGGGAAACGACACTTTGTCCAGTATTTTTTTAGGCGCCGTCTCTGAAACTCCGGATCGCACGGCTCTCATAGACCCGCCAAACCGCGCCGAATTCGTGGGTGGCGCGCCCAAACGCCTGACTTATAAACAGATCGGCGAGGAAGCCGATCTTTTGGCCCAGCGCTTTTACGCGGCAGGTTTGCGCCAAGGAGATACAATTCTTGTGCAGCTTCCGAATGTGGCGGAAATTGTTTTAACCTACATTGCCGCCGCGCGGCTCGGCCTCATCCTCAGCCCCGTCGCCATGCAATATGGTCAATATGAGTTGGGCCATATTCGCGACGTTATCCATCCCAAAGCCTATATCGCCTTCACCCAGTTTCGCGGCGAGGATTTTGCAGCCTCTCAAGCCGAGATTTTCGGCCCCGATTGCCAAGCGCTGTTTTTCGGACCGGGCGGCGCGCTGTCAGAGCCTTTTGCGGGCGCAGACGGTTTCAAAGCCTATGCCGATACCCTCACCATTGACGCCAATGACATCTTTACTATTTGCTGGACCTCCGGCACGACCGGCCGTTCCAAAGGCGTGCCACGTAGCTATAATCACTGGATGGCCTCCACACGCGCCAGCGAAGACGCCATCAAACTCAAGCCGGGCGCTGTGATGCTCAACCCGTTCCCCTTCATTAATATGGCGGCGATTGGCGGGTTCTTGTTTTACTGGCTGAAACTTCGCGGCGTGCTTGTGCTGCATCATCCTTTTGATCCGGGCGTTTACCTGTCCCAGCTACAAAACGAGAAAGCGGAATACACCATTGCCCCGCCTGCGGTTCTCAACCGCCTGCTTTTAACCAAAGACCAGATTAAAGCCGGGTTTGATTTGTCGAACTTGCGGGTTATGGGATCCGGCAGCGCGCCCCTCAGCCCGCAAATGATTGCCGGATTCGAGAATGAATTTGGCATTGATGTGGTCAATATTTTTGGATCCAACGAAGGCATGGCCTTTATGAGCGCGCCTGCGGATGTACCAGACCCGATGGAGCGCGCGCAATTTTTCCCGCGCTTCGGACGCCCGGAGCATGTCTGGGACAACCGTATTTCCGCGCAAATACAAACGAAGCTCGTGGACCTTGAAACCCGGGAAGAAATCACCGAAGCCGGAAAACCGGGCGAGCTTTTGATTACAGGGGCCACCGTATTTGACGGCTATTATAATTCACCCGCAGACAATGCCGAAGCCTTTGAGGAGGGGAAATATTTCCGCAGCGGCGATATGTTCGAAATTGCGGGTGATAACAATCAATTCTATAAATTTGTCGGCCGCTGCAAAGCCTTGATTGTGCGCGGCGGCGTCAATATTTCACCCGAAGAAATTGACGAACTTATCGAGGCGCACCCGCACGTCATAGAAGGCGCAGCCGCGGCTTATCCGGATGATATTATGGGCGAAAAAATATGCGCTGTGATTGTCGTTAAGCCTGGAGAGACCGTCACACTCGAGGATTTAAGCCGCTATTTCGAAAGCCGCAAAGTCGCAAAGTTTAAATGGCCAGAGCGCCTTCATATTGTCGAGGCTTTGCCGCGCAACGCCATGAACAAGTTAACCCGCCATACGCTAGAGAAACTGATTACGTCCAAATAATGACAGGCTTGTAAGCGAATAGCGCTTGCGTAAACAGACTTAGTAAAATAGTGTCCACGCACAATAAAAGTTCGCCATAACGCGAAAAAAAGGGGAAGTTATGTCACATAATCAAAAATTGTATAGAAAGCTCACGGGCGCGTCTCTGCTCGCCCTCACAATAGCCGCGCCGTTTAGCGCCGTCCAAGCACAAGTGCTCGACGAGATCATCGTCACCTCTCAAAAGCGCGAACAAACGCTTCAAGATGTGCCGATTTCAATTTCCGCCATCTCCGGCAAAACAATTGAAAACCGCAGCATCGACAGCCTCGCCACGCTCGCTGGCTCCATGCCCAACGTCTTCATCGAAGAAAAACAGATCGACTCCGCCATCAGTGTTCGCGGCGTTGCCACCGGCGATAATAAAGGTTTCGAGCAATCTGTCGGCATGTATTTCGACGGCATCTCTTATGGCCGCAGCCAGCTGATCCGCACGCCGCTTGTGGACTTGGAGCGCGTTGAAGTCCTGCGCGGGCCGCAGCCCACATTGTTTGGTAAAAACGCCATTGCCGGCGCGGTCAACGTGATCTCCGCCAAACCCACTGACGAATTTGAAGGCAAGATTTCTGCCTCTTATGAATTTGAGCATGAAGAGCCGCAGCTCTTGGGCGTTCTCTCCGGCCCGATTTCGGAGAACCTGACGGCCCGCCTCACCGCGTCATACCGCGAGCTTGGCGGCTGGATTGAAAACACAAACCTCAAGCGCCTGGAACCCAAACGCCAAGAATATTATCTGCGTGGACAGCTCGCATGGAGCGATGGCGGCCCGCTCGATCTTCACCTCAAAGCCGAATATGCGAGCTTTGACAAGGCCGGTTTCTCTATGGAAGCGCTTCTTCCGCAAGATGGATATTCCGCGGTTTTCGCGGGACCTATCGCCGTGGAAACAAATGAAGACTGGGTCCGTTCGAGCGGCGAAGTCAGCAGCGACAACGAAATGTTCAACACCGTGCTTACCGCGAATTACCAAATGGGCGACCACACACTGACATCGATCACAGGCTATGTGGAATATGATACGCTTGAAATCACCGACGTCGATTATGTGGGCTTGGACATTCTCGATGGCACCAACCAAACCGAAGATTACAGCCAGTTCTCGCAAGAGCTGCGCCTCACATCTCCGGGCGGCGAGAAGCTCGACTATATCGCGGGTCTTTTTTATCAATCCAGTGATGTGAACGTCACGGACTTCGTTCCGCTTGGCACATTCCTCGCGCTGGCCGGACCACCCGTGTCTTCATTGGTTGGCTCCAATTGGGACCGAAATTTCGATCAAAGCTCCGATGTTTATTCCGCCTTTGCCCAAGCCGATCTGAACGTGAACGAGAAAGTGACGATCACCGCCGGCGCGCGCTACACCCATGAAAAGAAGGTCGGCGCACGGCAACTCGAGATCCAGCAAGGCCCAACAAATACAACGCCGCTGCCGGTTCTAAACGCTTTATGGGGTGCCGTCTTAAATGTGGGGCCGCATGACATTGCCAGTAGCCGCAAAGAAGACTCGTTTGATCCGCTTTTGCGTATTCAATACCGGGCGTCCGACGCAATCTCGCTGCATGCGTCCTACACAGAAGGCTCAAAATCTGGCGGGTTTGACGTTCGCGGGAACTCCATTCCCGGAACACCGGGCATTGCCACACCGGGCTCGTTCGAATTTGAAGGTGAGAACGCCACAAATTACGAAGTCGGCGCAAAAATGAAATGGGACCGCGCGCAGGTTAATCTGAGTGTCTTCCAAACCGATTACTCAAACCTTCAAACAAATATCTTTGACGGCGTTCTGGGCTTCCTTGTTGAAAACGCCTCCGAAGCTAAAGTCAAAGGCGTCGAAGCCGATGGCCGTTTCCTCGTGACAAATAATCTGGAGATCTACGGATCTGCGGCCTATCTCGACTATGAATATACAGACTTCAAACAAAGCCAGTGCGGCTATAAAGAAGCCCCAGAGACGGACCCCACATCTCCAAGTTTTGGTTTCTGTGACCGGTCCGGCTTCACAGCGCCATTTGCGCCGAAATTCACGACGAACTTCGGACTGGATTATAACCGTGACATCTCGGAAAATCTCGCTCTCGACGTGAATGTGAATGTGGACACATCGTCTAAATACTTCCTCGCATCCAATCTGGATGCGAACATTGTCGAAGATGGCTTCACAAAACTCGGCGGCCAGATCGGGGTGAGCAGTCGAGACGGCGCATGGCGCGTGTCCCTGATCGGTGACAACCTCACTGACGAGCGTATTCGCGTTGTTGGCGGAACCATTCCTTTGGCACAAACATTTGTGCGTCTGGCCTCTGGCGGCGCACTTGACGGCATTGCTTACGACGCCATTTATGCGCGTCCACGCAATATCACGTTGAAGCTTGATTACAATTTCTAGGTTTTAACGTTCCCTGAACACTTACCGGAGCTTCGGCTCCGGTTTTTTTTTGCAAAAAAACAAACGCTTGGCCGCGGGCCCTCTTAAAGCCAGACCTTTGTCCATTCCAGAATATGGTGACGGCTGTTCGTGTCGGACATCTGCTCTACGGCGGAGAGTGTCAAAAAACCTGGCCCCGTAAATTCAGCCTTTCGGACCTGCTGGGTGCCGCACATATTGGCGTTGAGAGACATCGTCACCGAGTGAACCACAGACTCCCCGTCCAAATGCCACGGCCCGGCATAGTGAAAATAGCTATCAAACGCCTCGCCCTTTTGCGCATCCGACGCGCTGCGGGCATTGACCAAACCTGATTTGGGCCGGTTTGCGCGCGACACGGTGGCCGACATCATACCGTCCGGCGTATATTGTAAGAGGCCCAGCGCATCGATGCCGAACGGGCGGCTAATTTTCCCACCGCTATATTCAATGCGCCAGTCTTTGAGCTGCCACGCACCGATAAATTGCTGAGGAATGTGGGCCATTAACGCTCGTCTATTGCAGGGGATCTGAATTGCACAATGCGGAATCGATTTGCCACAAAAGCTAAATCTGTCAAGCAGGCATTTCCAGCAGGGTTCAGACCCGTCACATGAAAATCGCTGTAAGCCGCCGCAAAGTTAATCGGCATCGGCACGGTCATATTGCACCATAAAGACGCCCCCGCCTCGGCAAACCTGTCTTGGGCTTTGGCTGTGAACGCCGCGTCTGCGCTGTAAAGGTAAGAGGAGATCGCCCCGAAAGTCTCCGCCAGATAGGCCGCGTTTTCAAGGGCGTCGTCCGCGCTATCTTCCAGAATAAGAAACGAGACCGGCGCGAAATGCTCTTCCTGATACAGCGCCTTATCGCCGCTCGAAACCGCCAGAACAAGCGGCGTCGCGGTGCGGGCATTTGGAAAGTCGGGGTGGTCATAAGGGCGGCTGGCAAGCGCGACGCGGGCCCGCTTATCCTCTGCGAGCGCCTTTAGGATCGCAAGCGACTCCTCGGCTTGAATCGCCGCGCAAAACGCCGCGGCCTTGCGAGGCTCAGACGTATTGCGGGTAATGGCCTCGGTCAGGCGCGCCTCGAACGCGGCCGCGCTCAGATGCCCTTGATCCGTCTGAAGACCCGCTTTCGGGATGTGGATATTTTGCGGACTTGTGCACATTTGCGCGGAGAACCCGCAGAGGGCATTGGCTAATCCCGATATAAGCCCGTCAATATTATCTGTGGAGTGGACCACCACGCCATTACAGCCGGCGGTCTCGGTATAGACCAGCTTATCGCCGCAATTCTTTTCAATCCACGTGCCAAAGCGCTGGCTCCCCGTATAGTCGATGATCGCCGTCGATGGATGCTGCAACAGCGCCACTGTGATCGGCTCGGCGCGCGTATCGGCGGCCATAATCACCATATTGGGGTCCAGACCCGCAGCCGTGATATGGGCGCGCATGGTCTTCACCGCGAGCGCCACAGGTAAGATACCATTGGGATGCGGCTTCACGATCACCGGGTTCCCCGTTACGAGATTGGCAAAGATCGCCGGATAGGCGTTCCACATGGGAAACGTCGCGCAGCATACGACAATCGCCGTCCCGCGCGGCATCAAGCGATAGGTTTTTTGCAGCGTCACCTCTCCCGCCTTGCCAAACGGCTTGGTCCAAGAGGCCGTCTGCGGAATATCACACATGGCTTTATAGGCGTAGGTCAGCGCTTCGACGCCGCGGTCAAGGGCGTTCGGGCCGCTGCCGGAATAGGCCATCAAGAAAGCCTGCCCCGCCGTATGCATCGTGGCGTAGGCGTTTTCAAAACAGTTTTTTTCCAATGCGAACGCCATATCCAGACAAAGCCCCGCCCGCTCATCGGGGCTTAGAGCGCGCCACGGTTTCATCGCCGCACGGGAGGCCCGCATCACCGTATCAACGTCCACCTTGGGGTAATCAATGCCAAGCGGCGCTTGGGTATAGGGGGACACCTCGTGACCCGTGCGTCCAATTTCCCCCGGTTGATCGAGGATAAACGGCTGGCCCAGCCGCGCTTCGAACGCTGCTTTGCCGCGTTCATGCGCGCCTTCAGGATGCAGCGCCCCGCTGGGCGATTCTGTAAAGGCGCTCCAGTAGTGACGGTTCGCGCACGCATCCAGCGCGGCTTTCAGCACGCTTTCATGTTTTTCAAAATAGCCCATTAGACCCGCTCGATCATCATCGCCGCGCCAATGCCGCCGCCGGCATGCGTCACCACAAGGCCCGTTTGCCCGCCCGAACGTTCAAGCTCGTGAACGAGGCTTGTGAGCAAAATCGCGCCGGTCGCGCCCATGGGATGCCCCATCGCCAAATGCCCTCCATTGACGTTGACCTTATCGGGATCCACATCATAATCGGTCAGGAACTTGTGCGGAATCGCCGCGAAAGCTTCCATAAATTCGATGCGGTCCATATCCGAGAGCGATCGCCCGGATTGGCGTAGAACCTCGTTCATCGCCGCGAAACCGGCCGTAAATTGCAGCACAGGATCACCCGCACTGTCGGCAATGGCGGTGATTTTTGCGCGCGGCGTCAAGCCTGCCGCCTCGCCGGCCTCTTTCGAGCCAACGAGAACCAAAGCCGCGCCGTCCGCCATCCCCGGGCAATTGCCAATGGAATGCACATGGGAAATTTCCGAAAGCTCGGGATGCGCCTTGAGCATCATCGCGTCAAACCCCATTGCGCCTTGCTTGGCAAACGCCGGCGGCATGGCCGCCAAATCCTCGGCCGTCATATGGGCGCGGATCAGCTCGTCACGCGCCAGCAAAACCTCCCCGTCTTTATCTTTTACCGGTATTACGCTTGCCGCGTAATGGCCCTTATCCCAAGCGTCTGCCGCGCGCTGATGAGACCGAAGCGAGAGCGCATCCAGATCGGCTTTCTCATAGCCTTCGAGGGTGGCAATTAATTCCGCGCCCATAATGGGCGGTGCCCAGCGCAGGTCCTGAATAAGGGACGGGTTTGTGTAATAGTCCGCCTTGTCGGCCAAAAAGCCGACTTTCGAGAGCATCTCCACGCCCCCCGCGAGGGTGAGGCCGCCATAGCCCGCTTGCGCCCACAGCGCCCCTTCATTCACAGCCGTCAGGCCTGAGACGCAATAATTATTGACCGTCTTCACGGCCACATCATCGGAAAGCCCCGCCGCCAACCGAGAGACAAGCGCGATATGTCCCCCCTGCGCGCCGACCTGTCCCACACAGCCAAGGATCATACGCCGCGCCTCTTTTAAGGCATCACTGCCATTTCTCTCGCCGAGCGCCGCCACCAAGCCCGCGACCAAATCGTGCGGCGCGGTGCCCGAGAGCGCGCCCCCCGGTTTGCCGTCCTTGGGCGCGCGGCCCTTACCCCGCGGCGTTCGCACCGCGTCAAAAATATATGCGCTCGCACCCATCTTAAACTCCTACCATAAATGAAACATTGGTTGTGCCGGAACCGCCCACATTGAACGTGCCCACGGTCCGCGCGCCCTCCACTTGCATATCGCCCGCGCGGCCCGATGTTTGTTTGAACGCATCCAAAACCATACGTACGCCCGTGGCGCCCACGGGATGACCCAGCCCAATTAATCCGCCCGACGCATTGATCGGAATATCCCCGTCCATTGCGATGCGGCCCTCTTCAATGGCTTTCCACGCTTCGCCGGGCGCCGTCAGGCCGAAATGCTCGATCGCCATATATTCCGTAATAGAAAAGCAGTCATGGGTTTCGATGGCATCAAGGTCTTGCGGTCCGGCAAGGCCCGCACGGCCATAGGCATCGGTGATCGCCTTGCGCGTCCACGGAAACACATAGCCGCCATCTTGGCTTTCTTCGAGCTTAGTGGACATCAGCATCGGGGCCGTGGTGTGACCCCAGCCTTTTATATAGGGAATATCGCCCAGCGCGAGGCCGCGCTCTTTGGCATATTCGGCCGCGCGGTCTTCGGAGGCCAGAATAATTACCGCCGCCCCGTCCGTGACTTGCCCGCAATCCTGGCGGCGCATCCAGCCTTCAATCACCGGATTGGCCGCATCGTTTTGCGTAAAGCTCTCGTCGGTGAACGCCCATTTGCGCGTTTGGGCATAAGGATTGTTGCGGCCATTGGCGAAATTGATTTTCGAGATTTCGCCAAGGTGGGCATAGTTCAGCCCGTAGCGCGCATCATACACCTCGGCGAGGTCGGAAAACATGGCCGGCCAAAGATATTTCGCGCCCAGCGCCTCGCGTCCGGCCCATGCCGCCGAGCCGAGATTTTTGGCGGCCACATCCCCCGGGACATTTCGCATCAGTTCGATCCCGGCCACGCAAGCCGTGTCATAGCGCCCGCTTTCAATATCCGCCATCGCCGCAAGGATCGCGAGCGACCCCGACGCACATGCGCCCTCATGACGGGCTGCCGGCATGCCCGAGAAATCTTTGTGAACATGGCCAAAAAATCCGCCCAGCATACCCTGCCCGGCGAACATCTCCGCCACGAAATTTCCCACATGACCGACCTGTATATCTGCGGGCTCCAGCTGCGCGTCTTCAAGGCCGTCCAGAACCGCCGCCGAAAATAAATCAAATAATGACTTGTTATCCCGGCTCCAGTTTTTTGAAAAATCCGTCTGCGCGCCGCCTAAAATATATATTTTCTTCGCCATATTGTCCTCCCGCATGTTGCGACACTCTAGCTCTTGCCAAATGACATCGCAATAGTTAGTATGTTTATGAAAGTAGTTTTTCAAGGCAGAAATATAGATGACATCCACACGCGACCTCTTTGCGAATTTGACCTTGCCGGTCATTGCCGCCCCTATGTTTCTGGTATCGGGGCCGGATCTCGTAAAAGCGTGCTGCGAAGCGGGGGTGATCGGGTCGTTTCCTTTCCCGAACGCGCGGACGCTGGACACGCTGGACGGCTGGCTGGACGCGCTGGGACGCATGGGGGCGAAAAACCCGAGCGCTGCGCCTTATGCGGTCAATTTGACCACGCACCAAACCTATGACCGGCTTGCCGACGAAGTTGCTTTGATCGCCAATCATAAGCCAAAAATTGTCATCACCGCCCTGGGCGGCCCCAAACCGGTTCTCAGCACCGTACAGGCCTATGGCGGCAAGGTCATTGCCGATGTTAATTCCGTGGCCTATGCCCGCAAAGCCGCCGCGCAGGGGGTAGACGGGCTGGCGCTTGTGTGCTCCGGCGCGGGCGGCCACACGGGCGCGATGTCGCCCTTCGCCTTTTTGGACGAGGTCCGCTCTTTCTTTGACGGGCTCATCATCCTCTCCGGCGGCATCGGCACAGGCGCCGCCATTCGCGGCGCAGAAGTCGCCGGCGCTGATCTCTGTTATATGGGCACGAGTTTCATCCCGGCCGAGGAAAGCATTGCCACCGCCCTTTACAAAGACATGCTCGTCAAGGCCCGCTTCGAGGACCTGATTCTCAGCGACGCTTTAACGGGCGCGAAAGCCTATTATCTGCGCGAGTCGCTCAAGAAAATGGGCATGGACCCTGACAATATGTCGGCGGGAACGGGCGTAAACCTCGCCAGTTCCCAAGATCAAATCAAGGCATGGCGCGACGTCTGGTCCGCCGGTCACGGCGTAGGCTCTGTCACCCAGATCGCCCCTGCCGCAGAGATTATCGCTCGCCTCCGCAAAGAATATGACGCGGCGAGCCAACGCACATCCATTATACAAAAGAGGGAAATTCCACATGTCGCTTAACATCAAAGAACTCAACGCGCTCAACCCCTACCTTCAGGGCCCGCACGCCCCCGTGCACGAAGAAATCACGGCGCTCGATCTGAAAGTCACGGGTGAAATTCCAAAGGATTTCTGCGGCGCTTATTATCGTAACGGTCCAAACCCGCGCAAAGACCCCAGCACCATGCATCACTGGTTTGACGGTGACGGGATGCTCCACGCCATTCATTTTGAAAACGGAAAAGCCGAGTATCGCAACCGCTATGTTCACAGCACAGACTTCGAAGCCGACTGCGCCGGTACGCTGGAAAAGAACGGTATCTTTCTACCGGCCACAGAGAATGACAGCACCACCGTTTACAAAGACACCGCCAATACAGATATCGTCATGCACAATGGTGAATTGATGGCGCTTTGGTATATTAGCGGACAGCCTGTCCGCCTTGATGCCCGCACACTCGAAACCATCGGCAATGAAGATTTTGGCGGCAGCCTTCCGAAAAATGTCTCGGCCCACTCCAAAGTTGATCTCTCCACCGGTGAATTTATATTTTTCGATTATGCCCTTTACGAGCCCCATTATAGCTACGGCATTGTAGATAAGAATAATCAGCTTAAACATTTCACCCAGATTGACCTGCCGGGGCCGCGCCTGCCGCACGATATGGCGATCACGGAGAACTACACGATCTTTATGGATTTGCCGGTTGTGTTCACGGATCAAGGGCTGCGCAACAAGCTCTGGACGATCCATCATGACGAGAAACTCCCCACGCGTTTTGGTGTTTTGCCGCGCTATGCCTCTGGCGACAAAATCCGCTGGTTCGAGTTCCCGGGCTGCTATATTTACCACGTGATCAATGCCTGGGAAGAAGGCGACAATGTGGTCATGTATTGCTGCAAGATGGTCGATAATGGCCGCGACATGCCGCGCGAATATGGCCCCTATGCGCCGATGGTCAATGTTCTGGCTCTGCGCGCCGTTGTGACCAAATGGACGATGAATATGAAAACGGGCGCCACCAAAGAAGAGCAAATTGACGACACCATCAACGAGTTCCCGACAATTAATCTTGGCATGGTCGGCAAGAAAAGCCGCTATTCCTACAATGTGGCCATTCCAGATCTAGACGTTCAGATGTTTGACGGCATTTTGAAGTATGACCTTCAGACCGGCACCCATGTACGCCACAGCTTTGCGAAAAACACCTATGGCTCCGAGCCGGCTTTCGCGCCCCGTATCGGCGCAACGTCCGAAGATGATGGCTATGTGATCACATTTGTCAGTAACGCCGATGACGGCTCGTCCAAAGCCCTTATCCTCGACGCGCAAAACCTGTCAGATAAGCCCCTCGCCGAGGTGCACATTCCGCAGCGTATCCCGCTGGGCTTTCATGGCACATGGGCCAATGCATCAGAATTTAAAATGGCAGAAGCGGCGGAATAATCCGCCGCACGCCGCGCCCGTCAGAGCAAACTGTTTGAATGACAGATGGCGCAAAGACACTAGGACAGCCCCGGCTCACAGTTCGGGGCTTCACCTTTTTTTACGCTGCGCGCCGTCCAATAATCCCGGTCAAGCTCATCGCTGCGCAAAACAATACTATCGCTGTAATAATAATAGCAATTGCCCACATTATAGACCCGAAAGCAGCCGCCGCTCATCGACGACGCATCATAGGTAAAGCATAAGGCATCTTGCCTTATGAACCAGTCCCCGCTTTCTTCCAGCCCTTTTTCGCGGTAGCTCGTCCGGCCATCTTCGCTGGTGGTTTCGGTGTAGAAGCGCCGGGGGTCACCGTCCCTTGAAAAATTATAGGCCCCGTCATGGGTGACGCCCTTATAAGCGGCCACAAGTGCCTCGCCCGTCACGCGGTTGGCATTCGGACGAATATCCGTTGTCTGGCTCTGGGCGACAGCAAAAGCGGGGATCGAAATCACCGCCAGAATTAAACATAAACGCCTAGGAAATGCTGGGTTCACAGTTCGGAGTCTCCCCTGTCAAGGACGAACGCGCCGTCCATAAGTTCATCTTTCGGCCACCCTCCGAGCGAAGGACATGGAAATAGCAATTGCCAACGCGGTACATATCAAAACACAGCTCGCGGGTCCAAGCCTCATCGTACAAATAACACATACGGTCTTGTTTAATTGTCCACGTGCCGGTGATAATTTCCGCGCCTTGTTTGTGGCGCACGCGCCGATCTTTAAAGGTCGTCTCGCGAAACCCCAGAAGACCGACCTCCTCGCGCTCGAAACGGTAAACCCCGTCATGGGTCGCCCCGTCAAAGGCCGCAAGCAGTTCGCCCTCCCGCAGCGGTGCGTTCCCGACCATGAAATCATAGGGCGTCTCGGATGCGGATGCGCCGCCAGGGGGCGCAGGCTCGATCTGAGCCATGGCAGGCGCGCTCAAACATAAGAGCGCGCAAACGCTCCAAACCCGTAAAGATATCCGCTTAAGACTGTTTTCAAAGGGCTGCATATGCCATTTTAGCATAGGATTTTCCAAACGCCATGTTAGAAAACATATATGAGCCCACACCCTGAAAAAAATGGCAGTAAAGAGACACTCTCGGATCGCCGCTTTCGCCGCTACCACCGCGCCAACGCCCGCCGCGCAAAGGCCGCGAAAGAAGATACGGCCTTTTACCGCGCCGTCTTCTCTATCGCAGGCGTCGGCGGCGCACTCGCCATCGGACTGGCCGTATTCGCCCTTGGCGGCGGCGGCAATGTGTCGAACATGCAAGGCCTTGTGCAGCCTTGGCTCGGCCCGTTCTCGAAAATGGAAATTATGGGCATCGGCGTTATTATCTGCCTCGGCATTGCCTATCTCTGGCGCGTGCGCAAACGCTGATAACAATTCCGCCGCGCTCTAGACCACGCAGCGCTTGACGGAACGGCGACTGAGGGGGACCAAGACCATGCGCTCAACACCGCTTATTTCGCTCAGATGGGCCGGGCCAGCAGACTATGCTGAGCTGGCCGATATTATGTTTGACGCCGTTCGCAACGGTCCCAGCAAATATAATGTAGGCCAAAGGCAAGCCTGGGTGCCTGAGCGTCGATCCGGTGACGCATGGAGCCGCCGCCTTGACGCGCAAAACATCATCACCGCAGAAGCCTCAGGGCAATTAATTGGGTTCATGAGCCTTGCGCCAAAAGGCTATCTGGATTTTGCTTACATCCGGCCGGGCTTTCAAGGACGCGGTGTTTTCCGGCGTCTTTATCGGGAGATTGAAACCCTCGCCAGCGCCCAAAATCAAGACAGAATTTGGGTCCATGCGAGCCTTATGGCGCAGCCCGCCTTTAGCAAGGTCGGGTTTGACATCGTCAAACAAGAGCGCGTGGCCATTGGAGAGGCAGCGCTTGATCGGTTCGAAATGGAGAAGACAATAAAGACGCCGGCGTAAAGACGGTGATGTCTCTGACATGCGCGGGGCCGCCATCCGGGACACACACGCGAACCTCAGACAGAAACGCGAATACAGCCCAAAAACGGCCGCTCACCTGACTTCAACAAAGGAGCAAAGCTGTCGTGAAGCGGCGCAGATGCGCCGCATGTACCTCGGTATTTCTCTGGTAATATTCTTATGGGTCTAAGGCGGCGTTGTGTAACGGATAAATTTGTTCGGAGAGGTCTAATTCTTGTCTTCACGTTCGAACAGTAGCAAAATGATCGTGAACCACCCAGCCAGCCAAGTCATCAGATGTGCAAATCCAATTTGGATGAGTGATGCAACCCTCTCTTCAAAATCGGTCACATTAGGAAGGTTGTCTTCAAGCGCAAACACGACAGCCACGTAATAGATGCTTAAGGAAAATACGCCGATTGCCAGCAGATAGGTCCGCCAGTTTCGAACAAATACCATCCGATAAGCCGTTGTGACGACGAGCCCTATCAACGTGCAGACGACAATGATCGGGACAAAGGATGTGCGTACGACGTGGTAATAGTTTGTCGCTTCGCGCTCAATTTCGGCAGACTGTTGTGAGGTATAGAGCGCAAAGTCAAATGCCAAGCTGACCGACATTAGGCCAACGACGATACCGGCCAGCGCGATCATAAATCGCCGCACATACATATTGAGAGTCATTTTATACTCCAGTTTCTATCAAATGGAATTCATTCTTTTTTGTTGGAAAAATATCAGCGACCTTAAGGCATTAATCGAGCGGCCAAGTTGGCTTCTCTTTTGCGCCAGTTGCGGTCATTGCTTTTTCTGGTTACTCTACTATTAACAATACAAATGTCTCATTAAGGGTTGTCAGTGTCAAGTCAGAAAAATGAAGTTTCGCTCAGGAAGGCCGCAACGGCGCGTCCTGGGGGGCGTACATCGCAAGTCACTGATCTAGTGTTCGACGCGACCATCGCTTTATTGGAAGAAGGCGGGTTCTCGGCGGTTACGTTTAAAAAAGTCGCTCAACGGGCCGAGGTTGGCCGTGCTACGCTCTATCGCAGGTGGCCTCAACCCGCCTTTCTTGTCGGTGACGCGATAGCGGCAACTGCAGCCGAGCGTATTCAGATTTCGGATACCGGGAGTTTTCGGGGAGATCTTTTGGCGATGCTGAAACAGATCGGTACGTTTATCGACGGTCCCACCGGGAGAGCTGCAATCATCGCCGGGCTTGCGGGGCGGGAATTTCCAGAATTTGCAAACCACGCACGCTCGCTGTGGGCGCGCAGGCGGGAGAATGTGTTAACAATCTTCGAGCGGGCAAAAATCCGAGGCGAAATTGCAGACGATATTGATGAAGACGCTTTGTTCGCGGTTGCGGCCGGCGCACTTTATGTGCGGATGATTGTCATGGCAAAGCCAATGACCAATGAATGGATTGAAAGGATTATCGAACAGATAATTCCGGCGAATTAGTTCCAAATTTCGAATTTATCCGCTTGGGGAATAATTAGCCGATTCAGCCGAGCGTCCTAAATTCGCCCCAAGTAAGCCTCTCGCACATGAGCGAAAACGGCCCTTTTCGCTACATACACGGGGGTCTTAAAACGCTCAACGTAAGCCGCTCGTTAATTGCTGTAAATTCCCGATAGCGGATGTAAGTTTACTATTACATCCAATGCCCATTCAATTTCCATTTCTTTAAGTCTACATCTACTCCGTACTTTTGTGCGAGATGTTGGAGTTCTTTTTTATGACGGATTTTTACCTCTTTATAGCCACCCCAATGGGAAAGGAATAACTTCATATCCATTTCTGCTTGATTTCGATCTCGTATTGCTTTCGCCTCACGTTCAAATGTATCTTTGTTAGACATAGATCTAGGATAGCTCAATTATAAACAGCAGGCCAGAGTGCAATTACGACTCTAGCAGTCAAAACTGAGAGTCCAATAACGCCCAAAAACGGCCGATCGGGAAAGCCATGTCTGCCATCGGCCGAATTTATATTTCATAGACTTTAGTCATTTTATGTTATATGATAACTTAATGGACGCTAAGATGCGACTTCTCTGTATATTCGTCTCACTCTCAATGAGTGGGCGCGCATTTGGTCAAATTTGCTCCATTTCATCTTACCCATATGGTAGGCTCAATGATCCAAGGATGCAGGGAAGCCAGTTTAAAGACATTTCTGAAGACCTTCCATTTATAGCGCAAAATGAAGGAACGCCGAGATACTCGCAATTTTGGATAAATACCGATGTTGTCAATGTCAGGACAGGGCCCAGCATTGAATATGACATAAAAACAAAAACATATTTCGGAAATCTAGTCTTCGCATACGCAAAAACAGGGGATTGGGTCGCTATACAGCCGGGTTACTCAAATGATGATGTGAATATTGAGCCACAATGGGTTCATAAAAAATATCTGTCTTCCGAAAGAATTCATGAACAAGTTGGAATTGAGATATTGAAGAAGCAATGCAGTTTTAGACAATATGGTGAGAGCAACAGTGAACAACAGCGCCATGATGTTCAAAATAATATTCTCAATGCTTGCTCTGCGGTCACCGATTATCTGATTCAGCAGAGACTTTTATCAAAAACCCATAAGTATTATGATGAGTATTTTAACTGGCGTAGCGCGCAAAAGACTCCAGAGACCTACAGGTCTTTGCCCTGCGATATACCAAGATAAAGACTCGTTACCCAAGCCGTATGAGCGCCCTTAAATCGCTCCAACGAAGACACGCGTACATGAGATAAAACGGTCGTTTTCGCCACATACATGGAGGCTTAAAACGCCCAAAGAAGGACGCTCGCTAACCGTAGCTAATTTCAATGATGGTGGAGACTCAGAATACTTGTTTGTTGGGGTTATTTTTTATGATATTTTATTGAGCTAAGCTCCAATACAGGTGCCATATGCTTTGGCATCGTTAAAACATATTCACCCTCAAAGAAAAGATTTGTGGCCATTGGAAGTTTATCGCATGCTCGGTTTATGCGTCTTTGTTCGTCAAATTGTTTATAATGCTCGGCACTTTTTTCAGAAGCAGCGCGTGACAATATCTTTCCCTTTTCGACTTCTGAAAACTCAACTGGTGTTTCCCACCGTAATTTTCCATTTTCGATTTTTGTAACTCCGACTGGCGGTTCCCAATCAGCTAAAAGTTCGGCGTAAGAAGGTATATCCGGAATAGGTGAAAACGCTGTGTTTTTTTATCTCCCAAATACCAATAGCTTTCTCAATACTGTCACAATAGCGGCGTTCTTCGTCAGTTGTGTATAAATCGTCTAGATATTCTGAAGGCGTTTTAGTGTTGCCTTTCGTAATTATAATGGGTGGGTATTTAAACTGAAGGAGTTCTCCCATAGGCATTTCATGCTCCCAAGTAACTTCAACATTACCCTCATCAGCCATTGCGGTTATCCATTTAGAATCGCAATTTTGGTGACGAAAACTGATAAATTCATCCCCAGTGTAAATAGGCACAATTTTTTGCACTATTGTACATGATGGATCGGTGTAAGGTTTAATCGATAGGACTAACTCAACGGGAAACCTTACGGTCTCACTGAAAGAAATTTGGGAAAGATCGAGGTTTTTTTCGACTTTTTCTTGGTTTTCATAGGCCTGACAGCCAAACAAAAAACACACTGTGATAATGCTTATTATGATACGAAACATAAAAATTGAGTATCATAAAAAACACTAAAATTGAATAATATCATGTTTGGCACTTTAACAACTGCTTATTGCCACAAAAACGACTCCAATTGAGCGTCCAAAAATCGCCCCATTAGAGACACTTGCGAATGTCAGCAATGAGGATAGAACGTAACCGATGTTCCAGCTCCACATTCCAATAATATTCACGATATGCGAGTCCCTACTTTTACGAGTTTAAGGGAATTACTCCATGGGAGTTTCAACGAAGCTACGAACGAGGCCGGACGACATATCATCTCCCAAAGGCAAGCGCCGTTGGTCGCGTGAGGTAAAGGCGCGGATTATGGCGGAGAGTTTGGTGGAAGGCGCGAGTGTCTGATCGCCCCGCAAAGCCTCAAGAGCAATCTTGGCCTTGAAATCATCACTGAACCGTCTGCATTTACTCATGTCGTTCTCCTCCTCAAAAGGATAATAAACACACCTTAGCAAACTGTCCGATTTTTCAGGACCACATCGGTCCACCCATTGTGTCATGTTGAAATCTCCCGTGAGGTTGAAATTTGACATGACCTAGTCGTGCAAAAATTCATTCTCTGTTATTGGTACGGGAATAAAAATTTTGGTAATTGGAACGCTTTTCTGCTCAAGTTCAGTGAACAAACGCCTAGAAACCCACTCTAAATTCGCTTGGTTTTCCGTACAAGACCCAAGTGACTTGATCAATATGATGTTTGGGCGTTGAGAGGAATAATGATGAATTAAAGGAAAGCCATTTTCCTTAACAGAGGCTTCTATGACGCTAAATATTTGCGTTGATACGATGTCAAAATATTTATCTGAGTCAATAGGTTTGCTAGTCGTAATAATTTCGATTTTAGAAAAGCAGTGTGTGCCCTGAATGTTTTCTGACACTTTTGAATAATTAGTTTCTTTGCAACCCGTGAACAAAAACAACACAATCAAATTTGATACGAAAAAGAGCCGCATAGATGCCATGGTCACTTACATTCTCCAACTTGAAACGATATATTACGAACGCTATTTTGAAGATTTGCACCTGTAATATCCGCAGATACGTACATTGGAACATCTGAATTGTTAGTAACTATATCCCTTACCTGCCTATTTAACCCAGTATAACCGATAACAGAACCTTCAAATACACCGTTAGAACCAACATAGTTTCCCAACCCAAAATCTCCATTCGCAACCAATTGCCCAGTGGCTACCCGCCCTCTATATCGATAAAACGATCATTTTCGCGACATACGTGGGCGGCTTAAAACGCGCAAAGAAGGACGCTCAGTTGATTTTCACTAGTCCCAGAAAGCGGACGTTGGTAAGTCAATCTGAAGAGCAAGCTGCGTCTGCTTTTATAAGTTCCTCAGCTTCGGAAAGCAAAAGACGTAATGCGACCAAACCCTCCTCATCAAGTGGAAGCTCTACTTGAGATGCTCTTGCTCGGATAGATTCTAATTTAGGATTGGCAATCGCTACCGAAATAAAATCATCCCAATCCCAAGCCTCCCCTTTATCCTCGATAAAGTTATTCAAATAATCAGCGACTTCTGTTGCTGTTATCTTTGCAGGGCGTCCAAACAATGCGAATGGAAGCACCATAATCATGACAACTAAAATTATTAGAACAAATAATATTAAGCCGATAGCATTTCTAAGAAACGAATTTTCGGAATCTATCAGTGCTCGGCTCATACCAGAGAATACTCTGGATTTCCGAAAACACAATAAAGCACCTAATTTCCACTTTTGCCACCAAGGCAGACTAAACTGAGCGGCTTAAAACGGCCGCTCGATTTGACTTCTGCTAAAGTCCTAAGCTAGGCCTCATCAAGGCAATTAGTTTGCTATTGGCCTCGCGGGTTTATGGTGTTACTGACAGCCATGCGGTGTATTTTTAAATTATTAGCGTTATATTCCTGTTTCGTTTTGGTGGCTTGTCAAGACGCGAATACAGAAATTGAGAAGCCCCAAATTGTTGCTCCCAATCCTGATGTTTCGATATCAAAAGATGTACTTGTTAGCCCAGAACCAAAATGGGTGAAAAAGTCTGACTTAATGACTGTTCCTGACAACGCAGCCGGGCTGGTATTCGTGAGACGAAATGACATGCTTGTCCATTTGGATGCTAACGGGCAATCTACTTATATTAACATGCGAATGAAGTTGCTGGACTCACGGGCGCTCGAAGCTGGCAACCTCTCGATCACTTGGAATCCTGCCTCAGGTGGTCCTAGCGTTCATACTTTACTCATCCACAGAGATGGCAAGGCAATTGATGTTCTTGAGAGTAGTAAATTCGAAGTCATCAGGCGTGAGCAGCAGCTCGAATTGGCCGTTCTCGATGGTTTTCTAACCGCAGTATTGCAAGTGCCTGACTTACGGGTCGGAGATGAGATGGAATTTGCTTACACCATTCCCTCGCACGACCCTACGCTAGGACACAATAGTTACGGCCTTGTACGTCTCGGAACATCCCCCCAATCCGGCAGGCACAAAGTCGGTATAAGCTGGGAAAAGGGACAAAAACCTACCATTCAACTCACCAAAGATCTTAACGAAGATGAAAGCCAAAGCTCCCGAACATTTTCAGTCACCCTTGAAAACCCTGAAATTATCAGCCCGCCCAAGGATGCGCCTTTGCGTTATAGTTGGAACCGCGTATTAGAATACAGTGACTTTGAATCTTGGCCCGAAGTATCTCGAAAATTTGAGGGGCTCTTCGACAGAGCTTCGCATTTGTCTAAAAGTTCGACAATCAAACAAGAAGCAAAGAGGATAGCGCGTACGCATTCTGATAGCATGGAGCAAATGAGAGCTGCTACTAAACTCATTCAGCAGCAGGTGCGTTATATTTACGTCGGCCTAGACGGCGGAAACTACAAACCAGCAACCGCCGATGAAACTTGGCTACGTCGATACGGGGATTGCAAAGGTAAATCTGCATTATTGTTGGGGTTACTTCGCGAACTAGGTATCGACGCTGAACTGGTCTTAGTAAGCAATACTGGATTTGATGACGGTTTCGATGAGCGCTTGCCCAATCCCGCACTATTCAATCATGTCCTTTTACGAGCGGAAATTAACGGAACTAAATATTGGCTTGACCCAACATTACCCGCCGTTATTGAGCCCAGCTTAAAACCGTTAATGCCTTATCGATGGATTCTTCCCCTTTCGGCCAATGGCGAAGAATTAGAGTCCGTTCCGCAAGACGCGTTTGCTTTGCCCCAAGAGATGGGCCTGATGGAGATTGATGCTCGCGCAGGCTTTGATAAACCGGCGCGTAAAGTAAGTACGACAGTCCAACGCGGCGTAAAAGGGCTAGCGGTGAATATGCAATACTCCGCATTTTCATCCGCCCAATTAGAAACCGCAATTCGTAATGCATTGGCAGGAACAACAGAATGGGATCTGATTGAAGAGGTCTCCTACAGTTACGAGCCAAGTACACAGGCAAGTATTCTCACGATTACGGGGACGGGGCCGGTGGACTGGGACGATAAAGGGAATGGCAAATACGAACTCGCACTCCCAGGGGGCGGATTTAGCCCACCCTCCCGTCGGCAGAGGACGAGCGGAATGGAAACAGATGTGCCTTTCTTTAAGGATCTGGAATATAGTTGCTATGTAACAACAGTGAGATTGCCGGACGACACTAGCCTCGAGAATTGGGGGTACAACTCGACATTCGAAACCGAAATTTTTGGTCGTTCGTATTATCGCATGATGGAACGCCGTGACGATCGCACAATTCGCATGTTGAGAGTGTCGCGTGTGGAGCAAGCTGAGATCTCAGCCGAAAAGGCTCGACGTGATAATGAGCGGATAGATGATTTTGACAACTCAAAAGCCGTAATTAAGTACGCGCCTAAGAAAATCATGAAGGCGTGGGGCATTAAACGGCCTGTTCCCGCGACATACGAAATAAATTGGGCGAGCCCTGACGCGCCTTGTTGACGCGAGAGCGTGCAGTCTGAATCCCGATTTAAAAATGTCCCGAAATACCTTAGAGATTGAAGCTCGTAGGGGGATGTTCAGGCACAATACGATTTAGCGAGCGGAACGCTATATAGCGTAAACGGTCGTTTTCGCCACATACATGGAGAGCTTAAAACGCCCAAAATAGGACGCAGGTAATGTTAGACGGCGTGCCTACTCAAGGGCAGTTTTTTCGATTTCAAATCTATCAAAATATAATAACTTACCATCTCCGCAAAACGTATCATTGTCACTGATGTTTTTCATTTCTAATGGATCGCAACTCGTTCGCAATCGCCCCTTTACGGTAACTACTTGGCCGTCGAACATATTGAGGGCTTCAATCTCATTTTGAGTTAATTGATCAGTTTTTAAAACGATAGGATGCATGGCAGCCTTTAGGTCGTCACGAGAAAGTGGAGTTATTTTTGTTCGCGGGAAAACATGGGGTATCCGCCGTGAGCCGGGAATTGCAAAATATCCCGTTACGACAGTTTCTTGTTTTTCTAAACCATCACATCCATCCGTGATGTTGTGGAACCTGTCACAAATTAAATATAAATCCGTAATTGACGTATCTTCTGTCCCGAACCCGCAAGCCGTGCAAAGTAGAATGGAAGTGGCGATTGTGCATTTCATCAAGTTCACGTCGGGTTCTCCTCAAAGGTAGATGGCACCTTCGCAGTATCAATGTGACCAATTTAACGTTGATTCACAACCTCTATTTTATCGAATACATGAAATGGCATCAACGGCGGCGTAAAAGTAGGCGACTATAGCTGGCGGCATAAAGCGGATGTTTCGAAGTCGAACGTTCAATTCCATTTTTACACTGTATAAAAAAATGAGCGTCCATAAATCGCTCCATTTAAGACAGTCGCACATGAGATAAAACGGCCGTTTTCGCCACATACAGCCGCGCTGGATATTTACGCCCGCATGCGTGCGTCCGAGCGGCAGGCCGCAAATGGCATCTTGGACGCTGCGAGCGGAGAGGCGCTGACATCCGTTTCCCTCGCCGCGTGCCTTACCCGCCATCGCGACAAACGCGTCCTCGCCTGAACACGGGGTTAGCTTTGGGCGAGAGACAACCGAAGACGCTTAATCTCGCGGATAATCGCGCGGCGATTGAGGCGCATATTAAACCAGATTTTAAACGCAATCTGCGCCGAATTCAGCAGCACCGCAAACATGGCGAACAAGATTTGGTCGCGGGTTGTGTCCGCATGAAAGAACTTCCAGAGGCAAAAAATCAGCCCGATGCCGGCCGCTAAAATCCCGACCCAAGAGAGAATATGCATCGCACTGCCGCGGCCACGTAGGCTACCCAAAGCCTCGGCGTAATATCCCGTTTCGTCCAGATGGTCCGCGATGAATTTTTCGTCCTCAACGCTTAGAAGGGATTTAAGATCTTTATCAAAATCAGTCATTTTCGTCTCCTTTAGAGGTGTTTTCATAGATAGATTTTAGTTTTCCGCGCGCCGTAAACAGGCGCGATTTGAGCGTACCCAAGGGGATACCCATAGCCGCGGCCATCTCCGGACCTTTTAACCCGTCCACATAGAACAAAGTTAGCATGAGCCGGTCGCAGGGCGGCAATTGGCGAAGGGCCTGTTTTATTGACAAGGCCTCTTCGCACGGTTGCTCCGCTTGCAGCGAAGGCTGCGCCGCAAGCGAGGCGCGGCCCTCTCGGTCTTTGACCATCCCGCTAATCTGGTCCGCCGCGCGGCGGCGCACGATCGTATAGGCCCACGCCGCAAACCTCTCCGGGTCTTCAAGGCGAGAGATGTTTTTGGCCATCGCCAGCGCAGCCTCTTGCATGACATCCTTGGCCACCTCGACGTGGCCTGTCCGCCGCAGAGCAAAGCGGAGCAGCAGAGGATGCCACCGCCGATAAAGTAACTCAAACGCTCTCTTGTCGCCGTCGATTGCCAGCGCCGCCTGATAGGCATCAAGCGCGTTCAAAACGCGCTGTTGTTGAGTGTGCGGTGTCACAATAACGCTTTGAACCTCCCTTTAATGACCGGCCAAGATAAATGCCCTTTGCATACAGAGTCCCAGCCTAGGCCAAAAAGGTTCACCGGCGCGGACTCTTTATTTTGCGGCGCGCCTCGGCCTTCTTCCAACTCTGCTAGACAGGACAGCGCGGCGGGTCTAGGTTTTCCCGAACAAGAGCCCCCGGAACGTGTGACGGGCGGCAAACATGTGAGGACATCTTTTTGAAAAAATCTTTGATCATCGGCATCGCCGCCGCGGGACTCGCCGCGATGGGTTTCCTCATATTCAAACCTGCACTGGCCGCCAAAGCGTTCGAGACGCGCGTGACAAAGACGTTTGCCGAAAACCCTCTGGACGGCGTGCCTGACGGATTGCATGTTTACATGTGCGGCGCCGGCTCCCCGCTTCCCGATCCCAAGCGCAGCGGGCCTTGCATGGGCGTTCTCGCCGGAGATCAAGCCTTTATTTTTGACACGGGCAGCGGCGGAAATAAACGCCTCGCTTTGATGGGATTTCCCCTCGGCGCGGTGGACGAAATTTTCCTCACCCACCTTCATTCCGACCATATTGACGGGCTGGGCGAAATGCTGATGCAGGTCTGGGTCAATGGCGGGCGCAGCGCGCCGGTGCCGGTGGCTGGCCCTATCGGGACGCAGCAAGTGGTGGACGGATTTAACGCGGCCTATACGCTTGATAGCGGTTACCGCGTCGCCCATCACGGCACGCAGACCATCCATCCAGACGGCGCGGGCGGCGCGCCCGTCGAGATTGCGATGCCCGGAGACAGCGACGTGGTTTATCAAAAGGGCGACGTAAAGATCACCGCTTACCGGGTATCGCACAAACCGATCTCTCCGGCGTTTGGCTACCGCATTGACTATAAAGACCGCGCGGTCTCGATCTCGGGTGATACGGTGTATGACCCGAATGTGGCGGCCAATTCCAAAGATGTGGACATCTTGTTTCACGAAGCCCTGAACATGGAAATGACCGGCGCGATGCGCGACGCCGCCAAAGCCGCCGGGCGTGACCGCGTGTCAAAAATATTTGGCGATATTCTGGACTATCACACCTCCCCCGTGGACGCGGCGAAAACGGCAAAGGCGGCAAAGGCCAAGGCGCTTGTGCTCTATCACATCGTCCCCATGCTCCCGAGCGACTCGCTCATTCCCGTTTTCCTGAGAGGCACGAGCAGCGAATTTGACGGCAAAATCTCTGTTAGCCAAGACGGCCAGATTTACCGCCTTCCCGCCGGCCGCAAAGAGATTATTTATGAGGACGGATTATAGGTTCGGCGTTTCCCCCCGCGCCCCCATATGCCAATGTCTCTTCCGTAGGAGGCTGTCGATGCGGTTCATTTTTGCTTTCATTCTTTGCGCGCTGACCAGCGCCGTTCACGCGCAGGAGACGCCCGAGCCTCTGGCGGCGTTCGCGCAGGCGGAGATGCAGGCCGCTGGGGCGCCGGGTCTGGCTTATACGGTTGTGAAAGACGGCCATGCGGCCACCTATGCTCACGGCACGGCCTTATTGGGAAGCGGCGACCCTGTCACGCCCGATACCCCTTTTGTCATCGGGTCGGTCTCCAAGAGCTTTACCGCAATGGCCGTGATGACATTGGTGGAAGCCGGCCAAGTGGATCTTGACGCTCCGATCTCGGACTATCTCGGCGGCTTTCGGGGCCGCCCGTCCGGAGAAATCACCATCCGCCAATTGCTCAGCCATACGAGCGGTTACGCCACGCGGCAGGGCAACGAAACCCATGTGGACAGGCGGCGCGGCGACGATGAATTAGCGCGGCAGGTCAACCGCATCGCCCAGTGGTCCCCGCGCCGCGCGCCCGGTGAAGGTTGGGAATATTCAAACGCAAATTACCTCATTCTTGGCGCGTTGATCGAAAAGGTGAGCGGCCTTGACTATGCCGATTATATGGACACGCACATCCTGCGCCCCATCGGGATGAACCACAGTTTTATCTCTGACGGTCAGCGTCATGAGCAAATGGCGACCGGACACCAACCCTGGTTCGGCACAAAGCGCGCGCTCAAGGATAGACGGACCAACCGCGTCACAGCGCCAGCGGGCGGCTTGGTGGCAAGCGCTTCGGACCTCGGGCTCTATCTGGCCGTGATGGTCAATGGTCAGGACGATATTATTCGCGCCGAGACCAAGGCGCTCATGTTGCAACCGGCCAATGACGCCTCGCCTTTTTACGGGCTGGGCTGGTTTATCGATAAAAGTAATGGCACGGCCTATCATTCGGGCCTCAGCCCCGGCGTGGAGACGCTGGCGCTTCTGTCGCCGCAAAAACGCGAAGCCGCGGCGGTGCTCGTCAATGCCAATAGCGGCATGGGATTTGGCGTGAACACGGGACTCCTCAACGGCATCAGCGCAAAGGCCCTCGGCCTTGATTATGAAAATGACGAAAATATTTGGGGGACACGGTCGTTTTATTTGACGTTTTTACTTCTTCCGATCCTCTTTTTTGTGGCCATTTTGCGCGCCGGGTTTCGCCCGGACGGGCTGCGCGCCAAATCCGGCCTGGGGGGCGCGCTTAGCCTCTGGTTTCCCTGCTTTGCGGCAGCGGGGCTGGCCTGGCTCTCCCTCCAGCTGATCCCGGGGCTATTTGGCGTCCCCTTGAAAACCCTCTCGCTGTACCAGCCCGATTGCGCGCTTTTATTGGTCGCAACAGCCGTCATGGGCGTGATTTGGGCCCTGTTCCGACTCGCGATTTTCTACAGCGGACGATCGCACGCTAAAACGGCGAATTGATCGTCAAACCGCTCCGCTCAACGCTGCGGCGGGGTCAAGGGAAACCCCGCGCCTTCACTCCCTTGCGAATAGCCGATTTTCATTTTACCCAGCGCCGTAAACACGGCCAGAAAGCGAATGAAAGCCGCAGAAAACCACGCGGCAACGCATGTTTTAAGGATAAACAAAACAACTCCCACCGCGTAAAACGCATAGACGGGCCACGCTCCCGTTTCGCGAGGCGTCCCAAACGGCACGCGGAAATCCAAAGACCCCACATCCGCGCCCAAGAGAAACAAGACCAGCAAGAGAAGCGATGCCATGAGGGGAAACGCCAAAAACGCGATCAGGATTATTTTCGACAGGCCTATGAGTGATATATCGCGAAGATGCATGAGGCCACGCTACCACCTATACGCAAGTGCGCAAAGCCTATAAGATGCTCGGGCGCTCATTTTCCGAGCCCCATATCAAACAACATAAGAGGCCCCTATGACCCTACTCACCGGCGGATGCTTTTGCGGCGAAATTACCTATCAGATTAACGGACCGCTGCGGGATGCCCGGTCCTGTCATTGCTCACGCTGCCGCAAAGCCTTTAGCGCCGCCGCGTCGGCTTATGCGGTGGTGGACGCGGGGACGTTTGAGTGGATGTCCGGGCAGGACCGCTTGACGACCTATGCCAGTCACGACGGGTACGGGTTTCAATTTTGCAGCCAGTGCGGATCGACCCTGTGCGGCATTCACAATGGCGAGGTACACGGGGTGACGTTAGGCTGCGTAAACGGCGACCCTGACATTAAGAGTATCCGCCACATCTTTGTCGGCTCCAAGGCGAGCTGGGACGTGATCGCAGACGGCGTCCCCCAATATGAAGGCCACGCCCCCGAAAGCAGCGGCGCGTAAAAGCCCCCCCCCCTTAAAGACCCGGCCGCGGGGGGGGGCGGGAGAGCGCTTCCCCGCCCCTTACAAAAAGCGCTTGCCGCGTGACGTTTCATGTAATATTTAATGTTACATGAGAAAAGACAGCCGACTTTCGAGCGCCCTTCACATTGTTCTTCATCTTGGAGACGCTGACGGGCCGATCACCTCCGAAACGCTCGCAAAGTCCATGCAGACGAACCCCGTGGTTGTCCGCCGTATGATGGCAGGCCTTAGAGAGCGCGGGATCGTCACATCGGAAAAGGGTCATGGGGGAGGCTGGCGGCTGGTCTGCGATCTTGAGAACGTCACATTGCGGGACATTTACGAGGCCCTCGCGGCCCCCGACTGCATCGCTTTAACCCTCCGCGATGAAGCGGCCACATGTCTGGTCGAACGCGCCGTAAACATCGCCCTCAAAGAGGCCTTTGACGACGCCGAGGCGCTCCTGCTCTCACGGTTCGACGGCGTCACCCTCGCGGCCTTAAAGGCCAGCGTTCAAGAGCTTTACGACAGAATTGACGATAAAAATGGAGCCGCTGGCCATGTCTAAATCCCCTATGAACTTCCAAGAGGTTTTCGAAAACCCCGATCTTGCGGCGCGTTACGTGGACGGCCCGGTTAAATTTGTGCCGGGTCTCGACGACATACATCATATGGTCAACATCCTGATCCGCGAGAAGGTGACAGAGGACGCAAAAATTCTGGTGCACGGCGCGGGCGGCGGCCTCGAGCTTGAGATGCTCGCCAGACGCAATCCACACTGGCAATTCACAGGGGTTGATCCGGCGAAACCTATGCTGGACGTGGCGGCGGCGCGTCTGGGGACGATGATGGAGCGCGTCCACCTCCATCATGGCTATATTGACGACGCGCCGGATGGCCCTTTCGACGCCGCCACGAGCCTGCTCACTTTGCATTTTCTCGGCGCAGACGAAAGACGCCGCACACTCTCCGAGATTATCCGGCGGCTAAAGCCCGGCGCGCCCGTGGTGGCCGTCCATAGCTGTTTTCCCAAGAGCGAGGCCGAGCGGAAAATTCTGCTGTCGCGATATGCCGCCTTTGCGGTCGAGAGAGGCGTAGAACCGGACCTCGCAGAGAGCGCCCGCGCCGCTATTGACGCAAACCTACCGGCGCTTGATCCGGACGAGAATGTCGAGACGTTCCATGAGGCGGGTCTGGTGAATGTGAGCTCATTTTACGCCGCCTTTACGTGGCGGGGATGGGTCGGCTATGTGCCCGGCATCCCATAAGAAGGCCGCGCGTAAAAGCGCCCCTTAAAGAACGGGCCGCGAGACCATCAGCCACAAAATTCCCAGCACGGCAAAAAAGGCCGGAAACCCGCAAGCGAACCAGATTTGGAAGAGCCGATGATAGGCGGCGGGGAGCGCCGTACCGTCCTTGAGGGCCGCACGCGCAAGATCCCGCATCCGTGACTGTATCCAGACAACCGGCAACCAGAACAGACCCACGAAGACATAGAGCAGCAACGACCAAAACACCCACCCGCCCAGCAGCGGCCAGCCCAAATTTACCGCGAGGAGCGCTCCCGTGAGGGGCTGGACCGCGACCGCCGAAGCGGTGAATATCCAATCGGCGATCACAACCACCCCTGCCGTATGGGCGATAACTTTAACGTCCCCCGTGCGGTGCGCCATGAGCATGAAAAAGGCGATCCCTGCGCCCGTACCCAAAATCACAGCCGCACCGATAATGTGCGCCCAGCGCAAAACGTCCATCCAAAACATCACCGCTCCTCAGCCAAAGACGCGGTGATAAGCGCAAGGCCAATGGCCGGAAAGACTTTCACCATGGGGCCAAGCGGGTCGCTCCACAAATGCGGCGTGAATATGGCCCCCCCGATCAAATAGCCAGCAGCCACGAGGACGGAGACAAGGCACGCCGCGCGGGTGAGCGGACGAAACAGCAGCGCGGCACCGATCGCCATATCGATGCATGAACCCGCAATAACGCTCATCGACGCAGCGCCAGGTGGCAGCGCGCCGCCAAGAGCGCTCACAGCGCGGTCATAGGACAACAGCCCGATCACTCCAGAGGTCAACCAAAACCCGGAAAGGAGGATCAAAATCAGCGGGAAAATAAGTTTCGCCCGCGCATAAATACGGTCTTGAGCGGTGGAGGGCATGTGACCCAAGGTCTGCGACAGGCTCTTTAAGGAACCACCAGATATTTTTGCCCACGGCTCGGGATCGCCGACCACATCATTTTTCAGCACGGCCAGCGCCGTAGACCGTAGCGCCGAGCGCCACCCCAGCCATCCGGCCGCGTCCGCGGCCTTGGCGATACCTGCCCCGATCCATCCGGGGATTGGCACGGTGAAAAGCGGTGGGCGAAAGCCCAACCACGCCCGAATATTTAGCAAAAGCTCAGAGAGGGTCTGCGGGGCCGGTTCCGCGAGCACATAGTCTCCGCCGCTCAAAGTGTTCGCGTCCAAGGCATCTGCGGCAGCGTCCGAAACAGCCTGCGCCACATCATCAATGAAGACCGTCTGCAGAAGCTGCTGCGGCATGACCAAAGGCTGCACCAGCGGAAAGGCCGCGAGCATCCGTAGCAAGCTCGTCCCTCCATAAGCATTGGGCGCGACCACAAGCGCGGGACGAAAGATCGTCCAGTTCAGGCGGCTATTCATCAGGGCGTCGTCCGCATCCGCTTTGGTGCGAAAGAATAGCGTGCTCGCCGTCTTCGTTGCGCCCAGCGCGGAGATCTGGATAAATTTCTGAATGCCCGCCTGCTCACACGCCGTAATCAGCGCAGAGATCGCGCCGCGCTGCGTGGCCGCCACATCGTCATTCAGGCCGTTTTGCAAAACCCCCGCCGCGTTGACCACCATATCAATACTGTCAAGGAAGGGCCGCCAGTGTTCAGGCTCCGAGAGCTTGGCGATATCGGCGGGCCGCCACTCTGCGCCGGGAAGAAAGGCTTGGCCTTTGGCCGCGGACCGGGCGACACCGGTCACCTCAAACCCGTCCGCCATCAAACGCTTGGACACTGAAAGCCCAATCAGCCCGTAACCGCCGAGAACTAAAATACGCAACGCGATGTCCTTTCCTCAACCCGCCGCGCAGGCCGCAGCGAACCCAAGCTAGCGTAAACCGCGCGCAAGTTCACCCCTGAATGTATCCGAGACAGGACCCCTTCAGAAAGGATTTCGTCGGTTCAGCGATAGATCAAAGAAGGATCGCCTTGTATATCCCCCACCGCAAAAAGGCGGCCACCCTCGCAGCCCCCATTGGGTTAACGGCTGTGCCCGGCAGCAAGATCGCCGCGGACGGGGTGCAAATATTGAGGTGAAAAAACGAGATGAAAGAGGCTTGAATGCTGGTCTTAAATCGTGAAAATTTGCACCAAACGCACATTTTAAAACGTAGCTAAAACACACGTTGCTCAATAATTCTATGCCCAAAGAGAAAACTATGATCCGCCTAATATCAGTTATTTTATGCGTCCTCGCGGTTAGCCCTTCCGTTGTTTTTGCCCACGGCCCCGGGAGCCACTCGCCTGATCTGGAAGATGTTGACACGATAACCGTATATGGCCGTAGCCTTGCGTTGATCGGCGAAGCCGGGGCAGCCTCCGAAGGCGTCGTTGGATTTGCCGATTTTGAAGACCGTCCGCTGTCGCGCGTCGGTGAACTCGTCGAGGTTATTCCCGGTGTTATCGCCACTCAGCATTCCGGAGAAGGTAAAGCCAATCAATATTTTTTGCGCGGGTTCAACCTTGACCACGGAACAGATTTCTCTGCCGCTCTGGATGGTGTACCCATGAATTTACGGACGCATGGCCATGGTCAGGGCTATCTTGATCTCAACTTTATTATCCCGGAACTGGTTGAGCGCGTCGATTTTCGCAAAGGCCCTTACCGTGCCTCAACCGGAGATTTTTCAGCGGCGGGGTCAGCGCGCTATAGTACGTATGACAGTCTTACCAATGACTTCATCGAAGTGGCCGTCGGCGAGTTTGGCTATTTGCGCGGCGTCGCAGCCGGAGATACCCAACTGGGCCCCGACACCAACCTTATATTGGCTGTTGAAGGGCAATCCTACAATGGTCCTTGGGTTCTGGATCAAGACCTTAAAAAAATCAACGCAATGGCAAAAATCGTCCACAGCGCAGGGCCGTGGAACATTGAGGCCGTTGCCAGCGCGTATGATAGTGAATGGACCTCAACCGATCAGGTTCCGCAGCGGGCGATCGATAGCGGGCTTATTGACCGTTTCGGATTTATTGATGATGATCTGGGCGGCGAAACGAAGCGGTACACCCTGAATGCCAATGCCGCTTATGCCCATGACGACGGCGCGCAAACAGTTTTAACGGCCTATGCCGTCTCCTATGACTTCTCCCTGTTTTCGAACTTCACATATTTTCTCGACGATCCGGTGAATGGCGATGAGTTTGAGCAGCTAGACGAGCGCAGCTATTATGGCGGGAGCCTGACACATAGCCGCAACATAAATGAGCGCTTAAAACTTCGGGGCGGAGCGGAATTTCGCTTTGATGACATTTCAGATATTGGCCTTTTCAAGACAGCCGCCCGGGAGCGCATTTCGACGGTACGCCGCGACAGCGTTGAAGAATTGAGTCTCGGCCTTTGGGGCGAGGCGGAATATGCGCTGACACCCAAATTGCGGGCGAGCGCCGGTTTGCGCGGGGATTATTTTGATGCCAAAGTCAATGCGGTTAGCGACGCCCGAAATAGCGGATCTGCTGATGATAGCCTCTTATCGCCCAGCGCAGCGCTTGCGTGGCAGGCCGCAAATGGCGTTGAATTTTACGCCAATTATGGACAAGGCTTTCACTCCAATGATGTCCGCGGCGCCACCATCCAGTTTGACCCCCAATCGGGTGACCCTGCTGACCCTGTTCCAATTCTCGTACAGTCGGAAGGCGCAGAAATTGGCGCCCGTCTTGACCGCGGGCCTTTCCACGCAACACTGGCTCTGTTTAAGCTCGATCTGGACTCAGAACTTGTTTTCGTTGGAGACGCGGGCACCACAGAGGCAAATGATGCGTCGACCCGTACCGGTGTCGAGGCGAGCCTATTTTGGCAACCCAATGACTGGCTTGTGGCCGACCTCGCGGCCGCCTACACGGATACGGAATTTAACATTCCTGGCACAGAAACGAAAATCCCCAACACGGTGCAAAGCGTTGTCGGCGGGGGAGTTCTGACCCGCTTTGATCCTTGGACATTCAGCGCCCGCCTGCGCCATTTCGGCAAAGCGCCATTAATTGAAGACGGGTCTGTCACGTCAAAGCCCACAACTCTGGTTAATCTGTCCGGCAGTTTTGATTGGCGGAATATGACCGTGTCTCTCGACGTGCTCAACGCCTTTAATTCCAAAGATGCGGATATCACTTATTTCTTTGAATCTCAGCTTCCGGGGGAAGCCATGCCTGTTGAAGATATCCATTTTCACCCTGTCGAACCGCGGCAAGTCCGTGTCTCGTTACGGTATAATTTCTAAGGGCGATCCGCGCCTTGCCGCCAAGCCCTTCACCTTACAAAGCCCTGACCCTATTGGGTTCACGGCGCGGACGGGGCAATTTTAGGGAGACAGCCGAGACCTTCCGTGAGGCGGGGCTGGTGAATGTGAGCTCATTTTACTCCGCCTTTACGTGGCGGGGATGGGTCGGCTATGTACCCGGCGTCCCATAAACCTCTGCGCGCGGAGACGTGAGCCTCGCGGGGATCAAGGTCTTATAAATCCTCAAAGTGGGGGCGTTAGCCGTGCAACTTGATAGGTTCGCGCTGGAGGGGGTCAGAGTTCAAGCCATTGTTGCGTTATTGATTGAACTTTCCAGCTTGCTCAGGTTTGTCAGATTCTGCGGAAAAACTAAGCTTTATTCTGTCATGCTTTGCAAGCGACTCAAGGACTTTCGGACACGTTGAAATTACACGCGAGGAATTACGATAGATGGATTCATTGATTTTCCGGATACCTTCGTTCGTTAGGGTTTCAATCGCCGGACCGTCATTTGATCGAAAAACGATGGCAACTTTTGGGTCAATAGGAACGATGTAAATGTCACTTGCCGACACCAAAGGATTGCCCAACACGAATGTCTTCCCCTCAGGCGCTAAAAAATAACGGAAAGGTTTATCGGTCAAAGAACGAACACCTTTTCCCAGAAAAATTCGCCTGCTTTTGTTAGTGGTGAGTTTCATGTGCTGGGTGTTAGAAGTAAGTTTATCATACATTTCTACAGCATCCTGTTCAGAAAATTGCTCTGGAAGTCGTTTTAAAATTGCCTCTTTAAAATCAGGTCTCTGAGCTGCCTCTATAATAACTTTTTTTTGGTCCGGATTTCGCCGCCCCATATCAATTACAAGGCTGTGAGCTAGCGCCTGCCGTGTTTCTGCATCAATGTTAGGAACGATGCCTTGTTGAACTAAACTGATGATTTCTTTGGTAGCAGTATTGAGTTTATCATCCATTGTTGAGTAAAATTCAGACTCTAGAGAGGCATCTTTTTCACCTCTATCGTCATTGATAGTGTATTCATGTTTTTCCCAGCAAACCGCTTTTGGAGTAGCTTTCCAACTATGACCCACTTGCCCATTCCTCTCTTTAGTTAGGCCAAAAATTTGAGTTTCCTCTGGAGGGGCTATCCAACGTTTCGAGAGCCATTGTGGGATATAATGATGATTATTTGGAATAGACATACGTATTTATGCAGTTGGAGTGATTGTAGTGTTAAAACGATTATCGAAGAAATGAGGTTGCAGGATCAATTAGAACTCGGCGCATATCAAAAGGCAATCAGTTCTTTCGAACTATACAGCATAAACTCTAACGTCCGCGTTGCTGCCCGTATCCACAAACATTGCTAGCGGCTTACTTGAGGCGATTTTAAGACGTTCAAAATTATCTGCTTTGATTGAGAACCGCATTGGTTTAAAGTCTCTCGTCTAAATTGCACAAAATTACACTTAAGACGTTTGGATAAACAATGATTACTGCAAATCAGGAAGCTAATGTTCGAGTGTTTGAAAAAAAGTGCGTTGTATTCTTAGATATTCTTGGCTTCAGAGAACTAGTAAAGAGTGCAAAGGATAACTCAGAAATTGCACAAAGTGTTGAAGATTCCCTCGAGAAAATAAAAAAACTGGGAAACGCAAAAGCACAAACTGTTACATCTGCAGATGTTACTATATTTTCTGATTCAGTAGTCATCTCAGTAAACAAAGATATTCAGTGTATTCGTGAACTGATTGAGCGCCTTTCTATAATGATGTGGTCCTTGATGTGTGACGGGGTTTTTATGAGAGGTGGGTTGACAATCGGGTTGCTTTCGAGAACCTCACATCGGCCTTGGGGGCCTGCATTCATTGATGCGTATGATACTGAAACATCTTTAGCGGTGCATCCCCGCATAGTGTTTTCCAAGGAGGCATGTGAGTGGATATCGCAAGCTACCAATATGTCAGAACTTCCTGTAAAACGGGACGAAAAGGATGGCGTATACTATATTGATGTTATTGGGTCTGGAATGAAACGTATAACAGCGACAGAACTTGAACCTGAAGAAATCGCCGAGGCCACAGATTTCAGACAGATTGCGAAACATCTAAAAGATGGGCGCTCTAGCGCAATTGCGAACCCAGCTGTCTTTCGCAAATATAGTTGGCTATGCAAGGAGTGGGATAATGCCATGTCACGCCTTCAACCTATGCTTAAAATTAGTCTAGAGCCTTATTACACTGATGCACGTCAACAAGCTGAGAGTGATTTACACATCGGTATTTGAGAAAAGTAACCTTAACGTCTACTTTTGGGAATTAGCGGAATTCATCGAGAGGCCTATCTTAGGCGTTTATTGCCGCTTGTCCAATGTCGTGGCTTCCCGCAATACCGAACCCCATCGTGTCGCTCTGTTTTTAGGCCTCTCTCCACATCACAAAGTTACGCACCCCATTAGTCCTCGGGTCAAGCCCCTCAACTCCCTTATAAATACGTATCGACTTGGCCTCGCGGTTCGTTATTTGTTCAAGAAAGTGTCGGTCTTGGCCGAACTTATTGCTGTTAGGCTTAATTCGAATTAATGAGTATCTCAGTGCTTTTTTGGGGCGGTTTATGCGGCTCAAGTCGCAGAGGTTTTGGAGCAAAGAATGAAATTGAACGGGTGCAGGATATTTAAAAAAATTGCTCTCGTTATTCTATTAATGTTGGTTGCTCTGCTGGTCAGCTATCTCATGGCGATCCACATTCTCAATAAAGGCATGTAAGTCAATAACCACAATTTGTAATGCGCGAGCGAATATTACAAACGTCCGCGAAGCCCCCACCCCATTATTCCTCGCGTCAAGCCCCTCAATTCCCCTATAAACCCGCGTCTTTTTCTTAAATAATCCTCGTTGTGGGGCGCTCGCCTATTGTGGGAGGATGAGATATTCCCGTCGGCGTGAGACGAGCTGGACGCTCCGTTTAACGGACTGGATCCTTGAGGATCCGGACGGGTATGAGGCCGCGCGTGCGGCCCGGCGGCGGCTCGGGCGGTTGCCGCGCCGGGCGCAAGGCGCGCGGGTTCTATTTAATTCCGATCAGGATATAAAAACCTATGACGGTCTTCCGGCCAAAGCGCTGGCGCGGATCGCGCAGCATATTTGCGGCGCGGCGGGCGATGAGAACGGCCTGCTGTGGGCGCTGCGCGGGATCACGCGCAGCGTGATCGCGCCGCTTTTGGCCTATATGCGGGTGAACTTTGCCCTTGCGCGGCTCGCGGTGGCCATCGGCGAACAGCCCCCGCCAAGCGAGCGACATGACCCGCCAAGCACGCAGAATTATCCGGGCGAAGATGACTTGGCTCCGCCCGTGTTGGCGGTGCGGAGCGGCGCGCCCCAGCCCCGCCCCAAGACAGCCGCCCGCCACATGATTAAGACGCCGCCCACATTCACATGGGCGCAAACGCCCCGTGCGATCTATGGCTTTGAGGCCCTGCAGGCGCAATGGGGATATGATCCGCGCGGCACCTCTGTGCACTGGATCGAAAAACGCGCCGCGAGATTGCGCGCGGCATGGCAGCGGCATCACAGTGGCGTCGCGCCGCCTCCCCCGCCGCCACACCCCCCAGTCGCGCCTGTGCCTGAACCTGAACCTGAGCCTGCGCCAACGCCTACGCCGGTCCGCCATTTTGTGCCTGTGGATGCCGATTACAATACGATCTGGCCGCCCGTCGAGCTGCCGAAAGCGCCGCCGAAGGTGAAAGCGGTTCTCCAAACGGGCGGGGCGGGTCAGGGCGAAAGTCTTGAGTCCCGCGCTCGCGCCTCTCAAGGTGCCGGATCAGGGGCTGGCATGACAGAGAGGGAAGATCCCGCCGCGTCTCGCACGGCCGCTATTGCCAAGTCCCCCGCCGCCGATATTTTTGCGGCCTTTGCGGCGATCGGGTTTCATGCGATTGGGGATGCAGGCACGCACAATTTTGTCAGCGCCGCAAAGAGCCCCGAAAGCGGCGAACCGCAAGCGTTGCCGGGAACAGGGCTTTTGAAATGGTCGGTGCAAAAGACTTACCAGCCCCCGCCCCCGCCGCCGCCGCCGCCGCCGCCGGAAAAACCGCCCCCGCCGGACGTGCCGGAGCTTTGAGGGGCGGCGCTGGAGACGCCGGAGCTGAGATTGGAGATCATGGAATCCGTCATTTTGGAGACATTCGAGAAATTCCCGCCGTGAACCCCGCCCCAGACCGGGCTGTAATTTTTCGCTTCGATCGGCATGACCTTTTCAAAATATTTGCTCCACGGCGCTTCGACGCCCAGCGCCACCGCATAAGGCAGCATGGCCTCGTAATGGGCAACGGTCATGGGCGGCGGGGCATCCGATAAGGGATTGACCGCGTCGAGGCGCTGTTTTTCCGCGGTTTTCAAATAGAGTTTGAACCCCTCGATCTCGGCTTTGATTTTTTGCCCCTTTTGGGTCGGCGCCGGCAAGAGAAAGAGGAACAGAATATTGAGAAGGAACAATCCCGCCAAACCGAGGAGCACAAAGGGATGGGGTTTGCCGTAAAATTGCGAGATCGCCGCGGCGCCGGCCAAAAACGATAGAAGAATGCCGATGACCATAAAGCCCCCATTATATTTAAAATAGGGACGGCCAAACCGTTTGGTCAGAACAGATTTGAACTTGGTATAGACCTTATAAAACCGGTCATGCGGCTGTCGGGTCAGGATAATATCGGCGGCGTGGGCGCTGGGAAACAGGCCGTTAAAGAGCGCGTCTTCCTCGGCGGCGCGGGGCGCGGCGCGGTCTTTTTGCGCGATTGTCGTTTTCTTTGTCTCGGTGTCGAGCGTGAGGCTGCCTTTAATGGCGAGCGATAAAAGCGTCGCCGTAAGGGCTTTATGGCCGCTAATACCGCGATGCTCGATAAAGCTGACGGCGGCGGCGGAGTAGTTTTTTGGCGGGGCGTAGCGGGCGAAAACCGGGTCTTTCAGCGGGTCGCGCCCGACGCGGTGCCAGCTTATATAATAAAAGCCCAAAATAACAAAGAGCGAGCCGGAGAGGAGCAAAATCGCACCGTTACGAACCCACCACATAAAGCGCCGGGTCGCTGGGGGCGTGTCGGCGATCACGCCCTTATCGATCTTAATCGAGACGGTCAGGCCTTCATTGGGGGCAAAGCTGCGGGACGCATCAAATCGGTAGGTTTGGCCCGATTGGGAAAATACCGCATCGGACCCCACCTCGCCCAGAGCGCCGGTGAAGGCGCGCGCCTCTTGCAGGGACGCCCCTTCGGGCAGGGTGATCGACGCGCCGGATTTAAGAATGTCATAGCGCCAATAATTGCCGGTGACGTTCCAGTAAACTTCGTCAAAAGTATCCCCGCGGCGGATCTGGTCTTTGACGCCGTAAGTGATTTCATAGGTATGAAGCCCGGCCTCCAGATAAACATCCGCGTCCCCGATCATGAGGCGCACGGCGTTGCCGTCAAACTCCCGGCTATAGGGCTCAGGCTTTCCGTCCCGGGTTACGGAGAGAACGTCATAGTTCTGGGGGGTTTTATAGCCGTCCACCATCATATAGCGGGGCAAATCGCGGAATATGCCGCGCCGGATCGTGCGGCCCTCGGCGTTCACGGTGATGGTCTCCGTAATAGTGAAATCACCGGAGACCGCCACATCTATGGCGACGTCGAAATTTGTGATGGCCTCTGTGGCCGACGCCGTATGGACGCAAAGCGCCGCGAAGACGCAAAGGAAAAAGGTGCGAAAAAACATGTTAAGCCCTGAAATCAACGAGAGGTTGGTCAAGGTCTGCCACTTCGATTTTGAAATATTCTCGAAGGGTAAAACCAAACGGACCGGCAATAAGAAGGATCGGGAAAGTGCGGACTTTGGTATTCAATTGCCGCACAGCGCCATTATAGAACCGGCGCGCCATCTCGATTTTGTTTTCGGTCTCGGAAAGCTCGTTTTGCAGGTCGAGGAAGTTTTCATTGGCTTTGAGCGCGGGGTAGCTCTCGGCCAGCGCCATCATGCGGGTGACGGGGCGGCCCATATCGGTCTCTGCCGCGCCGCGCTTGGCCGGGTCGCTGCCCGCCGCCAGAGCCTTGTTTCGCTTCTCCGCGATGTCTTCGAACAGCTGCTTCTCGTGCGAGGCGTAGGCTTTCACCGTGGTGACGATTTGCGGGATAAGGTCGGCGCGGCGCTTAAGCTGCACCTCAATATCGGACCAGCCATTGTCCACAAGTTGCCGCGACGAGACGAGGCCGTTATACATTAAAACGACAAGGCTCATAAGGACCGCAAATAGTCCTAAAACAATCCAAAGGCTCGGCATAGGCGTTCTCCCCTATGGCGACCTTACAAAATTATGTGCTTTGTAGCAATTAACGTTTAAATGGCAAAAGCAGTGACCAAAACAGCCGCGCCGGGCCATCCGTTTGGTAGCGCTCAAGACCGATGGTCATCCCGTCATGCCCGGCGTCGGGCTGCGCGCGGTAGGTGCGAAAGAGCCTATCCCAGACGGAGAGGTTAAAGCCGTAATTGCTGTTGGTTTCGCGCGGCAAAACCGAATGGTGAACCCGGTGCATATCCGGCGTTACAACAAAGACGCGAAGCCGCTTATCGAGCCAGAGCGGTAGCCCGATATTGGCATGGTTGAACATCGCCATGCCGTTGAGGACAATTTCGAAGACCAGGACGGCCAATACCGCCGGCCCGATCAAAAGCACAAGGAGCCCTTTGAAGAGCATTGATACGGCGATCTCTACGGGGTGAAACCGAAGCGCCGTCGTCACATCAATATCGCGGTCCGCATGGTGAACTTTGTGGAAGCGCCAAAAGAGAGGCACATGGTGAAAGGCAAGGTGCTGGGCATAGATCGCGAGGTCCAAAAGAAGCAGCGAGAGAATGAACTCGGCCCACATTGGCAGGTCGGTCATGTTAAAAATCCCCCAGCCTTTGGACGACGCGTAGGCGGCCAGTGATAGAGCCGCGAACGGGCCCAAGAGCCGGAGGGCGGCGCTGCCGAGGATGACCAGACCAGCATTCGTCCGCCAACGCGCAGCACGCGGTAAAACACGGCGCTTTCGAGGGACGACGGCTTCGAGCGCCGCAAAGAGGCCCAGCAGCCCGAGAAAAATGACAAGCCGAAAACTTTCGGCAGACAAAGAGGTGAACATGCCCAACCCTAGCCCATCCCCGCGCCCGCCGCTACGCCGCAAAGATAAACTTGCCGTGACCCTGCTTCTTATTTGAATTTCCGCCGCTTTCGGGTTATGCCCGCCTCACATAAAGGGGACGATATGGAACGCACAGAAAAACCCACATGCCTTATCACCGGAGCCTCTGCCGGTATCGGCGCAGCGATCGCCCGTGAATATGCGGAACGCGGCTGGGACCTTGCACTGGTCGCCCGCCGCGAAGAGCCCATGGTCGCGCTCGCCAAAACACTCAAGGCGGAGTTTGGAACGAAAAGCCATATCTTCACCGCCGACCTTTTTGCGCCAGACGCCACAAAAGATTTAATGGCCCGTTTGCACAAGAAGGGCGTAAAAGTGGACGGGCTTGTGAATAATGCCGGTTACGGACATCCGGGCTCTTTCATAGATAGTCCTTGGGAAGATCACGCCAACTTTCTGCAATTAATGCTCCGTGCCCCGTGCGAACTTACGCGGGCCGTTTTGCCGGATATGCAAGCGCGCGGATTTGGCCGCATCATCAATGTGGCAAGCCTTGCCGGTCACATCCCCGGTTCCAAAGGGCATACGCTGTATGCGGCCGTAAAAAGCTTCTTGATCAAGTTCTCGCAAAGCCTGAACCTCGAAGCCGCGCCGTTCGGCGTGCATGTGAGCGCCCTTTGCCCCGGATTTACCTATACCGAATTTCATGATGTCAACGAGACGCGCGAGAGTGTTTCGAAACTGCCGGATTTCATGTGGATGAGCGCCGAAGACTGCGCCCACCAAGGCGTCGAAGCCTGCGAACGAAATCACGCCGTCTTCATTCCGGGCGGAGCGAACAAGACAATCGCGGCCATTGCCAAAATTCTTCCTGATTCTCTCGCATTGAAACTTATGGCCAAAAACTCCGAACGTATCCGAAAGGGCTAACATGCCAGCTGATCCCCGTTTATATGTCGCCCTTGATCTCCCCTCCATCGATGAGGCGCGGGCCATGGTCAAGACTTTGGGGGATCGTGTGGTGTCCTACAAAATCGGATTACAGCTCCTCCCGATTGGCGGGGCCGAATTGGGGCGGGAACTCTCCGCCGCTGGGAAAAATGTCTTTCTCGACTTCAAACTTCACGACATCGACGCCACCGTCGAGAAGGCCACGCGCTCCATCGCGGGACTCGGCGCGGACCTTTTGACCGTTCATGCAAGACCTGACGTGATGCGCGCCGCCGCAAGCGGACGCGGCGATAGCGCACTCAAAATCTTGGGCGTAACGGTGCTGACGTCTCTGGACCAAGACGCACTCAACGCGATTGGCTATCACCATACGCCTGAAGAGCTGGTGATGCACCGCGTTCGCCAAGCCTTGGAGGCAGGTATTGACGGCGTGGTATCAAGCCCGCTGGAGGCGCAAGCCATTCGGGCCGTGGTCCCTGATGAGTTCTTGATCGTGACGCCGGGCGTTCGGATGAAAGGCGGAGATGCAGGCGATCAGAAACGCATTGCCACGCCCAAAGAGGCTTTGGGCTCTGGCGCATCGCATATCGTCGTAGGCCGGCCGATTACCGCCGCACCAGATCCCCGCGCAGCCGCGCTTTCAATATTGGAAAATATCCGGTCCTAATATCCTTAGCGAGACTTACCGCAAGATGTACGGCACGGCACGGCAGGGGCGGCGGGCACAGGATAGTGCACATAAATCACCGGGCGGATAACCTGCACATAGTGATGCTTTACGACTGGCGGGGGAACATAATAAGGCTCCGCCACCACCGTGTGTTTCACCACAGACGCGTAATTTTCTGTCTGGGCCGTTTGCGTTATCGGGTTTGCCGGTGTGCAAACGGAGAAGCAATCGAGGACTTTTCCGCCGCCGGGATTGTCGACGCTCACAGGGCACGTCACAGGACAGAGGCGTTCATTCGGGCCAAGACCCGGCATATTGACGTCGGAAACATTGGCCACTGTCCAGCTTGACGGCGGGGTTATCGATAATGGTTGAGAGGCCCCAGACGTGGACGCGCGGCCCGCCTCTTGCCAGCTGAGGCACGCCTCGCCAGGGGCGCAGCCGGCAAAGGCCGCGCCGGACAGGACAAAGCTTGCGCCAAGTCCCATCATAAGTTTCTTCAAATAGTGTGCGGACATAATCCCAATCCCAAAATTCACAATGTGAGGTTTGAAAGAGGTAAAGACATCTTCAAGGTTTTTCGCAACCGCATTCACCTGCGGCGCGATTCGAAAGTGCCGGCTTAGGAGCCGGAACCGTAGCGTGAATAGCGCGTTGACTTGGCCCGTGGGAACATATCTCCCGCATAGGGAGACATTTGCGGGGGCCGCACATAGGGCATTGCGTCATGAGGCTGCGTGCAAACAGGCGTTTGCGGATGCGGCGCAACCGGCACAGGGCCGTGCGGCAAACGGCAGATAACTTGGGTGGCTTGGAGGCTGCCAATGCGTGTGGGGCCAGACGACTTCACCCAGCCTTGGCTTCCCGCCATAGGCGCGGGGGGCATTGGCGAAACAGGTGCCGTCATCACGGGTCCAGAGCCATAATTGACATAGGGCGACGGGCCCGTTGCCATTCCGGCAGAGCCGTAAACACGCGGCTGGAGCCTCGGCATATTCACAGCCTGAGCTGCGGGCCGGTACATAACCGGCGCGGCGGGCTGCGGCGCGACAACCGTGGGGGCCGCGGCAACCGGCGCGGCGTTTACAGACGCCATTTTCACAGACGCCACTTTTACAGGCGCAGTTTGACGGCAATATTGTGTGGATGACGGCGTACAGCCTTGCGTAAACCCTGTGGGGGCATCGGACAATTCAATGCCCGGACCTTGGTCATGGACGCGCGTAATATTGACTTGCGGCGCACCGTAGAAATCGACGCGGCGAAGATAGTCCAGAGGCTGTGATGTGCGAACAATAATCGGGTCAACGGAGACGGGTTCTCCCGGCAGGACAACCAGACTCGTCCCGCAGGCCGCGCTTGGAATTTGTGAATTACACACGGGTTTGGGAGGCAGCGGCGCAGGACGGCAAGCCGCGGGCTGACTATAAAGGCCGCAACTTCCGGCCACAGCCGCCGTGCCGCCAAGGCTTAAACTTAAACCGCCCAAGGCGGCCATAACAGATAACATTCGACGCATTTGCGTTCTCTCCCGCTTCGATAGCCCGCTTGGACCATCCACCAAACTTGTTGGAGCCTAGCGGGCCGCGGGACTTAAAAGTCGTACGCGATTCCGCCCCGTTCCCAATCGCCAAAGCGCGTGGGTTCGGCCCCTTTCGGTCCAGCCGTTTCAGCAGGGCGTGCGGCGTTCTCAGCGGCCATTTTCTTGCGCCGCTCTTCCGCTTCGGCCAACGCGCGCTGTGCGGCGGGACTAAGCGTCTTTGCGGGCATTTCGGGCGTGGGTGTATCTGTTGACATACCCTTCCCTAGCGCACTGTTTCACCTCACGTCAAACCCTTCGGGCCTTTCCGAGACCAAGAGGCCGCGCGAGCGATCCTCCCAGATGAACCGCTTTGGTACAGGAAGAGGCATAAAATTTGATTAAAGCGGCTTTTGTCTTTCGTTAAGAAACGAACATTCCTGCTATGGGAAGATATCGCGGGAAAATCGGTGATTTCGCGCGATATATGAGGCTGTCAACCTAGGTTGCGGCGACCATGCCGCCATCAAGGGTCACAATATGACCACAGAGCCACGCGCTGGCACGTGAAGACAGGTAAATCGCGGTTCCGGCGATATCTTCCGGCGTACCGATGCGGCGGCGCGGAATACGAGACAAGGCCATCTTTTTCATCTCGTCATTCTCGGTCAGTTCTTTCGTCATGTTGGACGGGAAAAAACCGGGCGCAATGCCGTTTACGTTGATATTTTTACGCGCAAGATCTGTCGCCAAATGCGCTGTTAAATGTACCACAGCGGATTTGCTGGCTGAATAGGAATAGCTTGGCAGGCCCGGGTTTGAGAGGCCGTGAATAGACGCGATATTAATGATGCGCGCCGGATCTTCAGGCGTGCCTTTGCTGAGCAATGGCAAGCATTTTTGCGTCATAAAGAAGATCGACTTCACATTGATATCCATCACCTTGTCCCAACCGGCCTCGGGGAATGTTTCAATGGGCGCCACCCAGTTTGCGCCGGCATTGTTCACGAGAATATCAATATGGTCTTCAAGCGCGCTGACGGCTTTCACAAAGGCTTCAATGCCCTCAACCGAAGACATATCGCCGGGGATGCCAACGCACGGCCCATATTGTGAAAGCTCTTCGGCTTTGGCCATTAACCGCTCGGCTTTGCGCGCCGTGATATAGACTTTTGCGCCGCCTTCGAGAAAGCCTTGCGCCATCATCGCGCCAATTCCACTGGAGCCGCCTGTGATGACAACCGTTTTGCCTTTGACCGAGAAGAGATCTTTCATGAGGGTTCCTGACGCTGGGGTGGGAATGCGGCCCGGTTTGGACCGCATGTTTTTACTCGTCGCCTTCCAGCGCCGCCATGGCGGCTTCGGACATTTCGAGGTTATGGAAGACGTTTTGCACGTCGTCACAATCTTCGAGCGCGTCGATAAGGCGGACCACTTGCGCGGCCTTGTCCGGCGCGTCAATTTCGTTCTGGGCTTTCCAGATCAAATTAACCGACTTGGCTTCGCCAAATGTCTTTTCAAGCTCCGCAGAAACCGCGCCCAAATCGTCACGCGCCGTATAAACCGTGTGAACGGGCTCATATTCGTCGAACACATCATCGTTCGGCTCGTCCGTTTCCACATCAGACGCGCCCGCTTCGATCGCTGCCTCCATCATGGTGTCTTCATCCGCCACGTCGAGGGCATATTCGATCTTGCCCACTTGGTCGAACATGAAAGACACAGACCCCGTCTCGCCGAGATTGCCGCCATTTTTTGAAAAGGCTGTCCGCACTTCCATCGCCGCGCGGTTTTTATTATCCGTGGAACATTCTACGATGACGCCGATGCCGGACGGGCCAAAGCCTTCATAGCGCAGCTCGTCATAATCTGCCGCATCGCCGCCGTGGCCCTTATCAACCGCGCGCTGAATATTGTCCTTGGGCATGGACTGGCCCTTGGCGTTGGCAATCGCGAGGCGCAAGCGCGGGTTCATGTCCGGGTCTGGCCCGCCCATTTTCGAGGCAATTGTGATGTCTTTTGAGAGTTTTGAGAACAATTTAGAACGGGCTTTATCCTGACGTCCCTTACGGTGCTGGATATTTGCCCATTTTGAATGGCCTGCCATGATGATTCCTCATACTATTTTAATTTGCACGGCTTTTAGGCGATGCACGGCGCGGGGGCAAGTGCAGGTTCGTCTAAGCTGAAAACCGTCACCGTTCGCGGGGTTAAAGCGCCGGCACAGCTTGAGCGAGATCGCCGCCCATGCGGACGGGTTCACAGCGAATGGCGAGGCCAGTTTTGTCATCTGTTTCCACAAAGACGCCGCAAAGTGTGCCTTCACCTGTCGCCGGTGTGAACCGTCCTTTGCGCATACGTGTGGCAAAGCGGTAGAGCGGCTCTTCTTTGTCCATGCCGATGATGCTGTTGTAATCGCCGCACATACCGGCATCTGTTTGAAAGGCTGTGCCGTCCGGCAGAATGCGCGTATCGGCGGTCGGCGTATGTGTGTGCGTCCCCACAACAAGCGAGGCGCGGCCATCACAGAAAAATCCCATGCCCTGTTTTTCCGAACTGGCTTCGGCGTGCATATCAATTAAAACGGCGTCAGCCACTTCGCCGAGCGGCGCGGCGTTCATCTCTTTTTCCACGGCCGCGAACGGATCATCCAGCGCATCCATAAACACGCGGCCCAGCACGTTGACAACCAGCATCCGGTAGCCGCCGACTTCGAATAGGCCCGCGCCCTTGCCGGGGGCGGTGCCTTGAGGATAGTTGACCGGGCGGAGCACATTGTCATTTTCATCGATAAACCCAACGCCCGCTGGATTATCAAAGCTGTGATTGCCGAGCGTGATAATATCGACCCCGGCGTCGAAGAGTTCGCCCGCCGTGGACGGCGTGATACCAAAGCCCGCCGCCGCGTTCTCCGCATTGCAGACAACGGCGTGAAGGGCCAGATCTGTACGCAATCGCGGCAGGTGGCGCGCCACGGCGCGGCGTCCCGCTTTCCCCACAACATCACCCAAAAATACAAACCGCATCTAAAATTCTCTAAAATAATGTTCTGTCAAAACCGCGTCCATGGGCTGATCATATTTGTCTATGGGCAGCGACGCCGCTTCTTGACCAGCAAAGGCCACGCCGCAAGTAAAAACTTCGCCGCTGGCCCGCAAAGACGCAAGGGTGCGGTCATAATAGCCGCCGCCATAACCGAGGCGTTCGCCCGATGGCGTGAAGGCCAAAAGCGGCATCAAGACAATATCTGGCCGGATTTCAGGCACATTCGCATAAGGCTCTCGCGTGCCAAACGGACCGTGCTTCAGCTTATCGCACGGGGTCCACGCCCGCATAATCAAAGGATGCCCGAGGCGCGGCGTGCACGGTAGCGCCAGATCATGCCCCAAATCCCGCAACGCCATCATCAATGGCAAAACATCTATCTCGCCCGGCATCGGCCAAAACCCCGCCACCACCGCGCCGCGAAACCGCGCCGCCGGAAAGTGCTGGATAAGCTCTGGCCCCGCAGAGGACTTATGAACAGCCTGCCGAACTTGTTTGGCCTGCAAGCGCGCGCGAACTTTTTGGGATTTTATGTTCACGCGGGCCGGCTTCCTTGCCCATCCCCCCGCCAATCGCCTTGGGCGGCTTGCCAGAGGGTGAGCAGGGAGAGGGCGGCTGTGTCAGCACGCAGGATGCGCGGACCGAGGGACACGGGGCGCACGTAGGATTGGCGGCGCAGAAGATCTCGTTCGGTGGGATCAAACCCGCCTTCGGGGCCAATGAGAATTGCCGCCGGGCCGGGCAGATTTTGCAGGACCCCCAGCGCAGGGGCGCAGTCCCCGCCTTCATCCGCCATGATCAAAACGCGCGCCGGATCCCAGCCTTGCAATAACGCCTCCAGGGAGAGCGTGTCTTGAAGCTGCGGCAGACAAAGCCGTTCGGTTTGCTCGGCAGCTTCGATGATTTGCGCGCTCATTTTCGAGAGATTGACTTTGCCAAATTGGGTGCGGCGCGTCTGGACGGGCTGAAGCCGCGCCGCGCCGAGCTCTGTGGCTTTTTCCAGAATAAAGGCATTTCGGTGTTTGCGCACGGGCGCAAAACAGAGCCAGATATCCGGCACCGCCGCCGGGGACCTGAGCTGCTCGCGCACCAAAAGCGCCGCGCTACGTTTAGAAATTTCGGAAATTTCCGCGCGCCATTCGCCGTCACGCCCGTTAAATATGCGCAAATCGGCCCCTACCGCCATGCGAAGGACATTGGCGATATAGTGCACCTGCTCTTTCGGGAGAGGAATATCAGCGTCGGCCGCAAGAGGGGCATCAATATAGAGACGGGTCAGGGTATAATTTTCTCGCATGGGATTGTCATAATATAGGAGCGCGTCATAATCACCTGTAAACTGAAACCACGAGCGGTTCAAAATGAACGACACCATTAAAGACGCAGACCGCGCGCACTGGGTTTACCGCGCGCCTCTTTCCATGCGGCCCTATTTACAGCTGGCGCGCTATGACCGCCCTGTGGGGTATTGGCTACTGGCGCTTCCGGGCTGGATTGGCCTCGCCTTTGCGGCCGTCTCTCACGGGTTCGCCGCAGCGGATATGGAATGGGCTGCGTTAATTGTCATAGGCGCGATCGCGATGCGCGGCGCGGGCTGTACATTTAATGATATTGTTGACCGCGACCTTGACGCGCAGGTGGAGCGTACAGCGCTTCGCCCGATTCCCGCCGGTACCATATCCCTGCGCCAGGCCTGGGTCTGGCTGTTTCTGCAATGCGGCGCGGGGCTCATCGTTCTGTTGTTTTTGCCCCGGCTAGCGCAGATAATCTCGCTTTGCGCCATCCCGCTTGTGGCCGCCTATCCTTTTATGAAACGCATTACATGGTGGCCGCAAGTGTGGCTCGGCCTGACGTTTAACTGGGCCGTATTGGTGGCCTATGCGGCGAAAACCGGCGAGATCACCCCCGCTGTGCTGGTCTTATATGTGGGCCTGATTTTCTGGACGATTGGTTATGACACGATCTATGCCTGTCAGGACATTGAAGACGACATGAAGATCGGCGTTAAATCGACGGCAAGACGGTTTGGGAAGCACGTGAAATGGGGGGTCGGCCTATCCTATGTCTTGTGCTTTTTATTAATTGGCGCATCAGGCCATGTCGCACCGATAAATGATTTAGCGGCTCTTCCGAACGACGCGCCGTCCCTGCTCGAAACCGGCCTCCCCTACGCCCCTTGGATCGCGGTTTTGTTATTTGGCGCTCACCTTGTCTGGCAATATATGGGTTTTGACCCTAAAAATACGCGAGACAGCTTGATGCGTTTTAAATCAAATTTTTGGGCTGGGATATTTCTTGCCGCGGGTTTTGCCGGGCTTGCTTACGTCGGGGCTTGACGCCGTGCGCTCACGCCCTCGTGATGCAACGTTAGTGGCGCGGGGCGCGTTGGCTCACTATATTATCCTTACACATGCGGGAGAATTGACATGCTGACACGACGAATCTTTACATTAGGCACCGCAGCCACAGCGATTGCGGTATGCGGGCGATCCTTCGCTGGCACAGAACAAAAAATGGAGAAGACAATGAGCAACACCGATTGGGCCAATATGGCGGAGTCCGAGTGGAAAGACCGCCTGACCGCAGAAGAGTTTCGCGTGCTGCGCAAAGAGGGCACAGAGCGCGCCGGTACCAGCAAACTGAACTTTGAAAAACGCAAAGGCACATTTGTCTGCGCGGGTTGCGCGCTGCCGCTTTTTAAATCCGAGACCAAATTCGAATCCGGCACAGGCTGGCCGAGTTTTTATGACTATATCCCGGACGCCTTAGGCACAAAAGAAGACCGCAAGCTGTTCATGAAGCGCACAGAATATCATTGCGCGCGCTGCGGCGGGCATCAAGGCCACGTCTTTAATGATGGCCCGAAACCAACAGGCCTGCGTTATTGCAATAATGGCGTCGCACTAGACTTCATTCCTGACGCTTAATCCGCCATGTGGTGCGGCTCGCAAACGCGAGCCATTGAGCCTCTGAATCTATGGTTAATTAAGTATAAATTCCTGCGCGAATTTCATAAAATTTCATGATTGCGCGGGAATTTTTTTTTGCTAAGGTTTGCCTATCAAAGCCGTCCGATCCCCGGGCCGCGTTATCGAAAGGAGGTGTGATTTGTTTATCTATTTTGAGGGGACCGCCCGAAGCTGTTAGGTCAGCACTTTCGTAAACGCGAAATTGGGTATCTAATTATCTTACAGAGAAGCCGGCATTGCGCCCGGTCGGACCCAAACTTCAAAACGAGGCCGCTTGATACTGTCGAGCGGCCTTTGTTCTGCCCGAAACTAGAGGGGCTTCCAGAAATGCGGGCGCGTATATTTCACCCACATTTCACCCTTATTTTCCGTCGGCGGCAATTTTCGTGCCAAGACAACATATCCTTAAAGATTTGGTGCTAGACCCCGTTTTAAAGATAAAACAAAGGGTGGGTACCATGGCGATTGCGCCAAAATTACAGCTCAAACAGAGCCAGTCACTAGTAATGACGCCGCAGTTGCAGCAAGCGATCAAGCTGCTTCAACTGTCCAATATCGAACTTTCTGCCTTCGTAGAGGAGCAGCTTGAGAGCAATCCGCTGCTCGAGCGCGGCACAGGGGATGAAAACCGGCGCGGCGAAGACAGTGTAACAGACGCATCAGGCGACAGTTTCTCCGAGATCAGCTTGGACGCCCCGTCCGAAAAAGCCAATGCGTCCATGGACGCCCCCGATCATGCTCTTCATACCGATGCAAGCCCCGGTGATCATGCCGCCGATGTGGGCGGCAGCGTGGATTGGTCAAAAGCCGGTTCCGGAGGCAGTTTTAATGGCTCGTCCGAATATGATGCCGCCGCGAACACGGCTGCGGCCATTTCGCTATCCGAACATCTGGGCGAGCAACTCGCCATGGCGGTGCACGACCCGAAAGACCGCCTCATCGGTGCTTACCTGATCGATCACGTGGATGAAAATGGATATTTGCGCACGGACTTGAACGACATCGCAGACCGTCTTGGCGTCTCGGGATCCCGCGTTCAATCGCTGCTGGCCATACTTCAAACATTTGAGCCCACAGGTGTTTTTGCCCGTGACCTTCAGGAATGCCTCGCTCTTCAATTGCATGAAAAAGACCTGTTGGATGAGCCGATGCAGGCGCTTTTAGACAATCTTCCTATGCTCGCAAAGCATGACATTTCGGGGCTGATAAAGCGCTGCGGGGTTGATAAAGACACGCTATATGAGATGATCTCGGCACTGAAATCCTTATCGCCGAAACCGGGCCTTGCCTTTGGCGGCGACGTCGCCGCTGCCGTGGAGCCCGATGTCTCTATACGCGAGACGCCCAATGGCGGATGGGCTGTTGAACTCAACGCCGATACATTGCCGCGCGTTCTGGTCAATAACCGTTATTTTACAGAGATATGCGGCAAGAATGCCGATGAAACCACGCGGTCCTTTATGACCGAGTGCCATCAAACAGCGAGCTGGCTGGTCAAAGCTTTGGACCAACGCGCCCGCACGGTTTTAAAAGTCGCGACAGAAATTGTTCGCCAGCAAGACGGTTTTTTCGCTTACGGCGTGGATCACCTGCGGCCGCTCAATTTGCGCACAGTGGCCGAGGCCATTGATATGCATGAAAGTACGGTCAGCCGCGTCACCTCCAATAAGTTTATGTCCACGCCGCGCGGTCTGTTCGAATTTAAATATTTCTTCACAGCCGCCATTCCCGCCATTGACGGCAAAGAATCCTTTAGCGCGGAATCCGTTCGCCACCGGATCAAACAATTAATTTCCGAAGAAACGGCGAAATCTGTGATGTCTGACGACAAACTTGTGGATATGCTTCGCACGGACGGCATTGACGTGGCCCGCCGTACGGTGGCGAAATACCGCGAAGCCCTTGGTATTCCGTCGTCTGTGGAACGCCGGCGTATCTTTAAGAACAGTCAATACTAATCATTAAATAACCGTCACTGAATTGGGCGGTTATTGCATCTATTCAGAGCCTGTAATTGTGCTAAGGTGAAGTCCTAACTTAGAAAGGACGAATATATGCAAATCCAAATTGCTTCTAAAGGTATCGACGTTTCCCCAGCCTTGCGCGAGAGAATTACAGACCGACTCGAAGACATGATGGAAAAATATATTCACCGAACGGGTGAAGCCCAAGTCGCCATAAGCCGAGAAGGGACAGGGTTTCGAACGCTGTGCTCGGTGCACCTGCCCTCGGGGGCGACGATGGAGGGCAAAGGTGAGGCCCATGACGGCTATGCCTCTGCCGATGAAGCCCTCGAACATGTGGAAAAGCGGCTCCGGCGCTATTCCCGCCGCCTGAAAGATCATAATGCCGATGCGAAAGCCTCTGCCTTCTCTATGTTCATTTTGGAAAACCCGGTTTCAGACGGCGACGCCGAAGATGAAGGATACGGAAACTCCGACCCGATCGTAATCGCCGAGAAACCCGGCCAGATTCGGACAATGACCCCCGGCATGGCGGCCCTTGAGCTTGGCCTCGCCGATACGGGCGTTGTTATCTTTAATAATGCCAAGCATGGCGGCTTGAACGTTGTTTTCAAGCGCTCCGACGGCAATATTGGATGGATTGACCCTAAGTCCTAAGCGCTATATGAGGCTCGGAAACTTCGACACCGGCCATAGGCGCTTTTCATGCGACTTGAACAACTTATAAATCCGAACTGTGTGGCTGCTGACCTACGTGTCAGCAGTAAAAAGCAGCTATTCCAAGACATGGCCCGGCTTCTGGTCGATACAAAAACACTCGGCACGGATGCGGTTGCCGTTCGGGATATCGTCAGCGCCGCCATGGAGCGCGAGCGTCTGGGCTCGACCGGCGTTGGCTCCGGCGTTGCCCTGCCCCACGCCCGAATTGACGGCGTTGACCGCGTGTATGCCGCGTTCGCCCGCCTCGAAACGCCTTTAGATTACGATTCCATCGACGAGCGGCCTGTGGATCTCGTGGCGCTTTTAATCGCGCCGAGTGATGCCGGCGGAGAACATTTGCGGGCTTTGGCACAAATCTCCCGCCGTCTTCGCCGTGAAGATGTCCGCAGCCGGCTACGCGTCGCCCCCACAGCCGAGAGCCTTTATGTCTCGCTCATTGAAGATGTGGACGCCGCTGGCAATTAATTCCAAAGATTGATGGCCGTAATGTCTTTGTCATAGTGGATAATTATAGTATTCGGAAATTTAACCGGAAAGTCCGATATGACCGAAACCCCCGCAACCGATCCCGCGCCTAAGAAGGTGCCCATGGCCGCGTCTACGTCAGAGGCCCAAGAAGCCCCGAAGCCAGAGGCTGCGCCGATTTCCCTGCCGCCTGAGAAGATGTACTTCAACCGCGAGCTGTCCTGGCTGTTCTTTAACACGCGCGTCTTAAAAGAAGCGCGAAATCCAGACGTTCCCCTGCTGGAACGGGTCCGTTTTCTGTCCATATCCGCAAGTAACCTCGATGAATTTTATATGGTGCGCGTGGCCGGGCTTCGCACGCAGGTTTTAGCCGGACTGACAGAGCCAAGCTTTGATGGATATACACCGCGCCGCCAACTTGAAAAAATTGCCCGCCGCGTGAGCAAAGTAACCGCCGCGCAAGATGAGTGCTGGGCGTCGCTCAGAAAGAGCCTTCAAAAAGAAGGCATCCACGTAAAATCCGTTGACCAATTAACAAAAGACGAGAGCGCGTCTATGCTCGAAGCCTATCAGGCTCGGATATTGCCGCTACTCTCCCCGCTGGCGGTTGATCCGGCGCACCCGTTCCCCTTTATGCCCAATTTGGGCTTTGGAATGGTCTTATCGCTGCAGCAAAAAAAGACACCTGCGCCGCTTTATGCCATTTTGCCCGTTCCGGTGCACGTGCCCCGCTTCATCCATCTGAGCACGGGGAAACGTTCAAAAAAAGACGTCTATGTCATGGTCGAAGATGTTCTTGCCCACTTTGCCGCGGACTTGTTCCCCGACTTTAGGGTCATGAATAAGGGGTTTTTCCGCGTCACACGCGACAGCGATATCGCCGTGGACGAAGAAGCCGAAGACTTGGTCCTTCATTTTGAGTTTTTACTCCGCAAGCGCCGCCGCGGGCGCGTGATCCGGCTTGAGATGAACCATGACATCCCCGAAGATCTCCGTAGCTTTCTGATCGAAGGTTTTGAATGTTGGGGTGAAGATATCCAGCACACACACGGCGTCCTTGGCATGTCGGCCTTGGCAAAGATCATAGACGGCAAGAGGCCTCACCTTTTATATCCGCCGTTCCAAGCCCGCTTTCCAGAACGTATCCGCGATTATGATGGCGATTGTTTTGCGGCGATCGCAGCGAAAGACATTCTGGTTCACCATCCTTACGAGGAATTTGATGTTGTGGTTCAATTCCTTAAACAAGCCGCGCGAGACCCGGATGTGGTGGCCATCAAGCAAACGCTTTACCGCACCTCCGAAGACAGCCCGATTGTGCAGGCCCTTATCGAGGCTGCGGAACGGGGTAAAACGGTAACCGCGCTGGTGGAACTCAAGGCTCGCTTCGACGAAGAATCCAACCTGCGATGGGCCCGGGACCTCGAACGCGCTGGCGCCCATGTGGTTTACGGGTTTGTCGGTTATAAGACCCACGCCAAAGTCTCGCTTGTTGTGCGCCGCGAGGGTGAAAATCTGCAAACCTATACGCATTTGGGGACAGGAAATTACCATGCGCTCAACGCCAAAATTTATACGGATCTGGCTCTATTTACGGCAGATCCGGCATTGGGCCGCGACGTGGGGAAATTATTTAATTATGTGACCAGCTATTCTCAACCGCAGGGACTGGAAAAGCTGGTTATTGCGCCCATGGGCCTTCGGCAGCGCCTGATGGATGAAATTGATCAAGAGATCACCCACGCGAAAAACGGCAAACCCGCTCATATTTGGGCAAAAATGAACGCCCTTGTGGATACGATTATCATCGACAAATTATACGATGCCTCGCGCGCGGGCGTGCAAATTGACCTTGTTGTGAGGGGTATTTGCTGTCTTCGTCCCGGAGTTGAAGGCCTGTCGGAAAATATCAGAGTCAAAAGTATTGTCGGGCGGTTTTTGGAGCACTCAAGAATTGTGTGCTTTGGCAATGGCGCGGCGCTTCCAAACTCTGATGCGAAGGTCTATTTCTCATCGGCCGACTGGATGCCACGAAACCTAAACCGCCGGATTGAAACCTTAATCCCGATTGAAGCCAGCGCGGTTCGCCGGCAGATTATGAACCAGATCATGGTCGCCAACCTGATCGACAATGTGAATTCATGGGAACTTACGCCGAGCGGGCGCTATGTGCGCCTTAAGGCCCAAGAGGGACAGGAGCCGTTCTCGGCCCACGCCTATTTCATGAAAAACCCGTCTTTGTCAGGGCGCGGGAAGTCTTTAAAATATAGCGCCCCCGAAGAATTGACCGTCACCGAAAAACCCAGACCCGCCCATCCGCATGGATAGTGCAAACGTGGAATATATGCGCCTCGGCGTTTTGGACATTGGATCCAACTCGGTGCGGTTTGTGATCTATGAAATTTTCGGCGCGTCCTTCACGCCTGTTTACAATGAAAAAGTGCTGGCCGGTTTGGGAAGAGACCTTCGCAGCACCGGCGAGCTCAGCCCCAATGGTAAACGCGAGGCGCTCGCTGCCATACAGCGGTTTAAAATGATCGCCTCGTCGCAAAAACTAGACCGTATCTTGGTGGGCGCGACGGCGGCCCTGCGCATGGCCACAGATGCCCCGGCCTTTATCGCGAAAATTCTAGCGCTGACCGGCCTGGATATTACCCCCGTGTCAGGCCGCGAAGAGGCACGCCTGACCGCGCTTGGACTTATTGCCGCGCAGCCGCGGGCCAAAGGTATTGCTGCGGATTTGGGCGGCGCCAGTCTGGAACTTATACCTATTGATGATGGCAAAGTCGCGCCCGGCGTGAGCTATCCCATTGGCCCGTTCCAAGTGGTCGGACACAATCTGGCGGACGAAAGTCCGCTAGACGTTGACGGCATGCGCAAAAAGATAAACGACGCTCTCGACGAGACCCCCATAGACCCTCGGCCCGGGGAGCCGCTCTATTTAATTGGCGGTGCGTGGCGCAACCTTGCCAAAATTCACCAAGAACGGCACCTTTACCCGATGCGAACCTTGCAAGCCTATGCCTTGATGCCCGGCGCCGCCAAAGATCTCGCGAAATGGGCCTATGGCCCCGGCCATCTGGACGTGCTGAACTGGCCGGGTCTGAACCGCCGCCGCGCGGAGACGCTGCCTTATGGGGGGCTGTTGCTCGATGTCCTGCTCAGCCGGCTTAACCCACCGCAGATTATCATCTCAACCACCGGTCTTCGCGAAGGGCTCGTTTACGACTCTCTACCGCCCGAGCTTCGCTCGCGCGATTCTTTACTGGATGGATGCCGGGATCTGGCACGGGGCAACCTTCAGGGACTGCACTTGGCGCAGCCTCTTGCGGAGTTCCTCAAACCCATTGAGAGCCTGATGCCGCGCGCGTTCGAGCCGACAAATGAAGCGCGCCTTCGCCGCGCCGCATGTCACCTCGCCGGAATCGGGAAGGGCTTGCACCCTGATTACCGCGCGGCGCTCGTCTTCGAGGAAGTGCTTTACGCGCCGCTCGCAGGACTCACGCATAAAGAACGGGCCTATCTCGCCATGATTCTTTTCCACTCCTATACATCCGATGGCGACGTCCCGAATGCCGGGGCGATCAACTTGCTCCTCTCGCTTAAAGAACGCAACGCCGCCAAAATCTATGGAACAGGTATTCGCTTGGGCGTCGTGGCATCCGGCCAGTCGGCGGATCTTCTGAGGGAGTTTTCTCTCACATATGAGGACGAGATTTTGTTTCTCGGGCTCAAGAGCTCTCACGGAGCCCTCGCCACGGATCGCGTCGCCCACCGCCTGCGAAAATTTGGCAATCTCCTCGACACAGAGACCGAAATTCGGAAAAATTTTATTGATTAACAATAAACATTCTGGTAGCAGAAACAAAACTCCCACGTGCAAGAGCCCAATTATGAATATTTTTAAAACCAGTCTGGTCGTTTCCAGCGCCCTTTTCGCCTCAGCAGCCAGTCTGTCCGCGCTCGCCCAGACACCCATGTTGGCATCAAACGCACAGGCGACGACCATGCCAAGCGCCGTCTCAAATTTTGATCTGCTGGCCCCTCAAACGCCAACAAGCAATACCCGCCTTGATTATTCGGTCCTGAGCGACGCTCTGAACGGCACCGTCATTTATCTCGGGCCGTCTCATCGACGCGTTATGAGCCGCCCGGCACCGAAAGTCGGTACCCGCATCGTGTCAGGACACACCGCGCCCTACCGTCTTGAAGGCAGTCGTGTGAGTTTCTCATTCCTCAGTGAGGAATATCTGGAAGAACTCACCGCTTACAGAGAAGACCTAGAGCGCATTGCCACACAGATTGACTTTACTCATATTTCTAAAAACGAACAATTAGCGTTCTGGTTCAACCTCCATAACGTCACGATAATCGAACAAATCGCGAAGCAATACCCGACGAAATATCCAAACCGCCTCAAAGTTGATGGCGCGCCGATTGATGATGCGAAAGTTCTCACAATTAAAGGCATTCCGCTTAGTCTTCGGGACATTCGCGAGCAGATTGTTTTCAAACATTGGAGTAATCCGGACGTTATTTACGGTTTTTTCCGCGGCGATATTGGCTCTCCTGCCCTTCAAAATTACGCCTACACGGGCGACAATGTGAATGACACGCTCAAATTTCAGGCCGTGGAATTTGTCAATGCGCTGCGCGGCTTCAACCTTACATCGAAACACAGAAATGTCTCCCGTCTTTATGACGAGGTTAAAGATGAATACTTTCCAAACTGGGGAGCGGACATAAAAAAGCATCTCTTGAAATATGCCCGTGCAGACGTGGCCGAAGATATAAATGTGGAGAGACCCTGGGATCTGGATCCGTATGAAGACGTTGTGGCCGATCTGGTCGGCGGATCGCGCCCACGTATCGCGAATAATGTTAGCTCTATTGGCGGCGTCAACTCCTCATTGCCCGACGAAGTTATCCAGCTTTTACGTGAACTTGAGGCGAAAACCACAATATTGCGTCGCCGCAAATTGATTGGACAGGTCACCGTTACGATCGAGGATATATACACGGAAGATGAAGACCCAGCTCCAGCGAATTAGTTTTTATAAGACTATTTCGGCGCAGGTTTTTTGGGCGGCGGTTTTTCATCCGAAAGATCGCCGTCCTTTTTTGTGTCGTCCACAGACATGGTCGAGCCTGTAAGAATTGACGACCCCATTTCGATCGTGGACCCTGTCGTGATCGAACTGCCAGACGGGCGCAATTGCGCTTTCGGCAGCGGCTTCGTCACCGGCTGATCTACGGTCTTTGCCGCCTTTTTTGGCGCGGCTTTTACGGGCAACGGCGCCGCGGCGATGCGCCAAACGGACCCGCTCCAGCTATCCGCAAGAAAAAGCCCGCGCTGATCCAGCAGCATCGCGCCCGGACGGCCCCATGCGGACCGGCCCCGCATGTCTTTAAAACCTTTCGCGAATGTCTCGACGCCGTCGCTGGACGCTTGGCCAAAGCGTGTGGGGATCGCAGCAACAGTCATGGCCCACGGGTCAGTCTTCACCTGCGCGCCGTCAGGCCCCAAAGAAGCCCCTGTCAGGGATGCCCATATAGAGGTCTGCCACGGGCGAAATTCTGACAGGCTCTCGCATGCGGCATCGGGCACAAGCAAGCCCGTGACCCGCAGGCCGCCAGAAATGCTCACGCCGCGCTTTCGTGACAATGTTCCCCGTTCAACCGGCGCAACGAGATCAGACGTCGCGGCCCAAACTTCATCATTCGGCCCCCATGCCAGCGCGTTAATACCGCCTGCAAAACTTGCTATTTCGTTGGCGCGGCCTGAATGGGCATCCACAGATATCATCCGCCCTTGACCGTCTTTGGCTGCAGCGGAGAGCCCCAATATCAAATGAGAACCATCAGAGGCGGCTAAAAGCGGGCGCGGGATTATCTGCGCCGAGACATGATTTAAAGATGCGAACCGACGAAGGCCTTCACCCGACAATGAGGATGTCCAAATCGCCTCGGCATCGGCAATGAACAATCGCTCGCCGATCACCGCAAGGCCGCTGGGCGAAGACAAGCCGGTGGCAATCACTCGGGTTGCATCCCGCTGTCCATCCATGCCGCGATCGGACAGCCTATAAATACGGCCACGGGAGGCGTCAGCGGTATAGATCGCTCCGTCGCCGCCAAGCGCCATGGCCGAAATATCGCCCATATTTGTGGCAAAAATATTCGCGGCGAGGCCGCTGGGCAGGACAGGATATTCGGCGGCGCTTCGCGTGCGTTTACGAATATGCTGCGGCGGGGTTTGAGTCTGTGCCTGCGCCTGAGTTCGCGTTTGGCTTTGGGTTTGGGCGGCCGCCAGCCCAAAAAAGGCCCCGGAAAGGCACACGCCAAAACATATTGAAAGTGCGAATCGCATAGGCATTTATGCGTCAAGTTAGCCGTTTTGACGAGCCTGGATTGCAGAGTGCCGCGCGCCTAAAAAAATTAGGGCGCTTGTCACATGGCTGTCATTCTGATTAGCTAGCAAAGACTCGAATCATGGAGAGATGTTTTCAGCCGTTCCGCGTCACATTTTTACAGCCCTAAAAGCCTTAAACGCGGCGGAGCGCCCATATGGGCTTGATGCCCGATATGTCCGGCGGCACGCCCGCCATACCTGCTGGCGGCTTCCCCTGCCTTATCCTGAATGCTGACTACCAACCCCTCTCATATTTCCCGCTCTCGATCTGGTCATGGCAAGACACTGTCAAAGCCGTCTTCCTGGAACGGGTGAATGTCGTCGATCATTATGACCGCGTGGCCCGCTCTGCCAGTTTTGAAATGCAGCTCCCCAGCGTCGTGGCACTCAAAGAATATGTCACCCAGACCCGCTCCCCGGCCTTTACGCGGTTTAATCTGTTTTTACGTGATGGATTTGAATGTGTGTATTGCGGCAGTCCTGACGAGCTGACGTTCGATCACGTCATCCCCCGACGCCTTGGCGGTAAAACGAGCTGGACCAATATTGCCGCCGCCTGTTCCGATTGCAATTTACGCAAAGGCGGACGCCTCCCCAAAGAGGCGCGCATGATCCCCAAAATTATGCCTTTCAAACCCACCATGTTTCAACTTCAAGCTCAGGGACGCCGATTCCCTCCGAATTATTTACATGAAAGCTGGCTTGACTATTTATACTGGGACGTGGAACTTAACGCCTGACCTTTCGGGTCCAATAAAGGGGGTTTTGTGAAGATACATCCATACGCACTTATCATTGGTATCGGGATCGGCATTATGGTGCTCATATCCTTACGCCACCCGCTATTTGCTATTTTGTCGGCGATCGTGTCGGTTATTCTTCTCGATATGGGCTATCGCCGAAATCAAGGGCCGCGCGAATAATGCGGGCCTTTCTAATTGGCGGCTTGACCTTACTGGCCTTAACGGCCTGTACGGATCATCGTCCCAACGTCATGCTGGACACTGATCTTGGCGAGATCGAGGTTGAGGTTTACCTCGACAAAGCGCCGATTTCTGCGGGAGACTTCCTGCGCTATGTGGACGAGGGTTATTATGATGGGCAAGGCTTTTACCGCACGGTTCGCGACGACAATGACCCGCGCGGTATGGGTATGTCACTCATCCAAGGGGGACGCCTTGACTTTGAGCCGATAGGCAACACGATCCCGCATGAACCCACAAGTAACACCGGATTGTCCAATATATCCGGGACGCTGTCCATCGCGCGCGACACACCGGGCACCGGCAGCGCCGCATTTTTCTTTATCAATATCGGCGATAATCATTTCTTGGATTATGGCGGAGAACGAAACCCAGACGGACAAGGTTACGCCGTCTTTGGGGAGGTCGTCAGCGGCATGGATGTGGTTCGCGCCATTCAAGCCCAAGAGGCGGAGGCTGAAACAGATTCGCCGTTTACAGAAAAACAGTTTTTAACCACCCCTGTCACTATCAGAAAGGCGTACCGCAAATGATGTTATTTCTTACCGGACTTATTCTCTTTTTTGGCCCCCATCTTTATTCCGCTTTCCGGAGCCGCGAAGATGGAAAAGATAGGCGCAAAAATATGGGCGAAGGCCCCTATAAGGCCGTCTACTCGGTCATCAGCCTCGCAGGATTTGTGTTAATCGTCATGGGTTTTGGCGCGATGCGGCCCTCCGCCATTTTGTATACACCGCCGACTTGGGGAGCGCACGTCAATCGCCTCTTCATGATGTTCGCGCTGGTGATGTTAGTGGCCTCGCAGCTTCCTGCAGGCTATATAAAGAAAAAGCTCAAACACCCGATGCTCACCGCGGTCAAGATTTGGGCCCTCGGCCATCTGCTGAGCAATGGTGAGCTGAACTCTGTTATCTTGTTCGGCGCGTTTCTCGCCTATGCCGTGATCAGCCGCATTCGCGCCAAGCGCCGGGGTGATATGGGCGCTGCCAATGCCGATGCGCGCCCGATCTGGGACGCGGTCGCGATCTTTGTCGGGCTTGCCCTTTATGGAGCCTTCATGATGGGACTGCATATAGTCCTCTTCGGCGTTTCAATTATTTAGAGGATTTTATGTTCAGAGCCCTTAGCTGCGCGGTCTTTGCCGCCCTATGTCTGGCAGCGTGTACGCCGCAGCCCGACGCAACTTACTATCTGGTCCGCCATGCCGAGAAGGTTCTGGATGTTCAAGACCCGCCGCTTACAGAGGACGGCACGGCCCGCGCCGACGCGCTTGCAGAACGCCTCGGTAGCGTAGACCTCACGCAGATCTACTCGACCGACTATAAGCGCACGCAGGCCACCGCCGCCCCGGCTGCGAAGGAACAAGAACTTTCCATCACGTCCTACGATCCTTCAGATCTGGAAGGGTTTGCGGCGGTGCTTAAAAATCAAACCGGAAACATTCTGGTGGTGGGCCACTCAAATACCACACCGGATTTGGCGAAATATCTTGGCGCGGAGCCGGGAGCCCCCATCGTTGAAGACACAGAATATGACCGCCTCTATGTCATTGCGCGAACCGGAGATACGGTTTCCGGCCGCATAGAAACCTATGGCAAACGCTTTGAAAAATGACGGATGAGATAGATACGGTCACACCTGCGCCCGGTGCGGCCTTTGATATCAACCGGGTCTTCAATGGGACCATATCAACGGTTCGGTACAACTTTTTACCGTTCTTTCTCGCCGCGCTGGTCATCCTGGGGATACCGCAATTCCTCTTCGGACTTTGGACGTCGTTCACGGGCTTCGGGTACCCGGACCTAGGCGCAATTGACATGATTGGGGTGTTTGCCATTCTTGGCATCGCATCCGGCGTGGTGGTTCTGGTCTGTCAAGTCTTACTCCAGGGCGCGATTATTCATGCCAGCATCTGTCATTTTAACAATGAACGTGTCGGCTTACGCGAAAGCGTCAATGTGGCCCTCACCCATATTTGGCCCCTGATTGGTTTCGGCTTTTTAGCGGCGCTCGGCATTTACGGGGGCGCCTTGCTCATTATTATTCCGGGAGTCATTCTTGCGGTGATGTGGAGCGTTGGCGTGCCGGCGCTTGTGGTTGAAAATACAGGGGTGATGGGGGCTTTTGCTCGGAGCCGAGAGCTGACTCGTGGCTATAGATGGTGGATTTTGCTCGTTGGCCTCACCTTCTTAGTCATAATATTCATTATCAGCGCTGTGGGCGAAGTTGTTCTGGCAGCTTTCAGGGCAAGTCCTGCAATAGGCGGCTCTCTTACAGCGAGCGGCCGCGTGGGATATGCCGTTATTACCTCTTTGATGGAAACTTTCGGCGCCATCATCTCGGCCGCAGGTACAGCCGCGGTCTATTATGAGCTTCGTTATTTAAAAGAGGGCATATCGCCAAAATCCGTCGCCGCAGTATTTGACTAGGACGAGGTTTGACGTGGGCGGGTTTTGACGTGGGCGGGCTTAACCGGCCGCTTCCATCTCCGCGAGTTTTGACGCTTGGTCCTCGGAAATGAGCGCGTCAATCACGGCATGTAGCTCGTCACCTGCAATAATTTTGTCCAAAGAATAGAGCTTCAGATCAATCCGGTGATCGGTCACGCGGTTCTCGGGATAATTATACGAGCGAATACGCCCAGAGCGATCGCCTGACCCGACCTGATCTTTGCGCTCATCGGCGCGTTCGGCGTCGATGCGCTGTTTTTCAATATCGTAGAGCTTCATTTTCAAAAGCCGCTCGGCATTGGCACGGTTCATATGTTGGGACTTGGCATCGCAGACCACAACGACCCCAGTGGGGATATGGGTCATGCGCACAGCCGAATCCGTTTTATTGACGTGCTGTCCGCCGGCGCCGGACGCGCGCATGGTATCCACGCGCACATCATTCATGGAAAACCCGATATCCACATCCTCGGGCTCGGGGAGGACCGCAACCGTCGCTGCGGACGTATGAATACGGCCCTGTGTTTCGGTGACCGGCACGCGCTGTACGCGGTGAACACCGCTTTCAAATTTCAATTTGCCGTAAACACCCGCGCCAGAGATGGACGCAATAATTTCTTTATACCCGCCCATATCCGCATCGGACGCGGTTTCAACTTCAACGCTCCAGCCATTGAGCTGGGCATAGCGGCTATACATTTTAAACAAATCACCCGCGAAAATCGCGGCTTCGTCGCCGCCGGTTCCGGCGCGCACTTCAAGCACCACCGACGCATTATCGTCCTTATCCTTGGGTAAAAGCAAAATGGACACTTCGCGTTCCAGTTCCGGAAGCGAGGCTTTTAGGGTTTGCAATTCCTCGCGCGCCATAGCCCCCATTTCAGGGTCATCCGTCATCGAGGCCAGTTCCTTCATTTCGGCGCGCACCTCTTGAAGACGGCGCACCCCGTCCGCGATCGGCTTGAGCGCCGCATAGTCTTTGCCGAGCTGTACAATCTCGGTGCTATCCATGGTCGCGCCCATACGCGCTTCGATTTGCTCAAAACGGTCCACGACCTGTACAAGTTTTATATCCGGAATATGCATGAGCACCGCTTAAAAGGAAACGCGGATTATGTCGAGTTGAAAAGCCGAGAAGTCCCCCCTATTATCTGGAAATGGACACTCACAATCGCGATACGGCGCAAAGCCGTATGCTCAGCCTGCTCGACCATGCCTATGAGGTTTCTGGTGATCTGGATCATTTTGACCAAATGATCGAGGCCGCCCGCGCCTATTTTTTCGAGCCTCAAAAAGACGACAGCTTGGCCGCCTATGTCCCGCTTTATGCGGGCCTTGATCCCAATCTAGAAAAGCACATTCCGCGGCTTGAGAAAATGCTCGCCAGCACGGAAACGCGGACGAAAACGGGACTATCCCTCGAACAGCATGTGCGCCTTACCCTCAATCTGGATGCACGTGTCATTCGCGCCAACCCTCATGCAGCGGCGCTTTTCGGTCCCATTGAGGGCCAGTTTCTCGGCGCGCTTCCCTTTTCCCGCGCGGCCCAGTCCACGCTCTCGGACATCTTGCGGCAGCTGCGCGAGCCGGGCACGCAGGTCCAGCGCATTATCTATTTGCAAACCAATCAGGATCCGCCGCTCAGCGTCTTTGCCTATTGCCGAAGCGGGATGCAAGGCGGCGAGAGGTGCTTGCATATCAACCTCTCTCAATTTGAATGGACAGAGACCATTCTGGGCCGTCTTGAAACGGCCCTTGGCCTCACCGCCAGCGAGGGACATGTGCTGCGCGGGACTTTAATGGGGGCCTCACAAAAGGAAATCGCGGCGCAGCGCGGACGCAGTCTGGACACTATTAAGTCGCAAGCCAAATCCGTCTTGCGAAAAGCCGGGTGCGCCCGCATGGATGATATTGTGCACCTGTGTACCTCGATCGCCTATGTCATAAGCCTCTCGGACGCCACCGCGCCGACCAAGCTAAGCCCCGGCGGCGATAGCTGGGTCACGCCCACGGCGCACATGTCTTTATTGCCGCTTACGGATGGCCGCACGGCCGCCTATTATCAATACGGACCGCCCGAGGGCCGCCCGCTTTTGTTTATCCACGGGTTTGGGCAAGGTCCGTTCTTTACGGCGGAATGGCTGGCAGGCCTCGCCGCGCACAACATCCGGCTGATCGCCCCTTGCCGCCCGGGATTTGGATATAGCAGCCAAAGCACCGGGAAAGAGAGCTTCGACGCAGATGTGATATCTGACACGCTCGCAATATTGAACCACCTCGGACCAAAAGAGCCCCTTGTCATGGCCGTGCATCAAGGCGGAGCCAGCCATGGATTTCGCATCGCAAGCGCGCTCGGGGAGCGCGTGCGCAAGGTGATCCTCATTGATAGCGGCATTCCAATTACGCAAGATCATATTCGCCATATGGACCCTCAGACACAGCTGGCGGCGGTAGCGTCTAAATATTCGCCGTCGATTATGGCGCTGACCGTGAAAATGGGGCTTCGGATCTATAAGCGTAAAGGCATTGAAGCATTTTTAACCAAACAATTCGCAACATCGCCAACGGACCTCGAAACCTTAAAGGACCCCGAGCTTCTCGCCGTGCAAAAGGCGGGGTACTACTTTCTATTTCAGCAAGGCACGGATAGCTTTATTCGCGACGGAGCGGCCGCGATGTCCGATTGGAGCGCAGATTTCTTTGCGGTATCTTGCCCGCAGCACTGGATCCACGGGGCCGAATGCCCTGTCATGGGGGCCGCGTTCGTGAAAGACTTTGTGACCTCTCACACCCCATACGCCGTCGATATCATCGAAGGAACGGGGTTTAACATTCTACACCAACATCCCTCCCTCATTTTAGACGCCGTCGCCGCCGCGCTCTGAAATAGATTTGGATTATTTTCGGTTTTCACCCTTTAGGGTGATGTCGCAATGCGGATCATTGTCTAAAAGAAAAGCGTCAACAGGGAGAGCCGATATTATTGTGAGGCCACAGCGGGGGCATGCCCGCAGCCAACACAATCTTCGCCGGTCAACCTTTAAAGTTTACGCTGGAAAAGGTTGTGAGTGTCCTCCTCAATCGGCGAGGGGCGCAGAAGGGTGAACTCCGAGAGTTCACCCTTCATTTTTTAAAATCCGTAGGCCAGACCCAAAAAGAATGTGCGTGGCCGGCCCGGAAAATAGCGCTCATTGCCAAATGCAAAATCGGCTCTATCCGCATATTTCGCGTCCAGAAGATTATCAATCCGCCCTTTAAGCTTTAAGTCGGGGTTGACGTTGTAGGCGCCCCGCAGCACAAAAATATCATGGCCAGGATAATGCGCCGTATTCCCGGGATCGGTGAAATAGGCGCCCATATGACGCCATTCAAATTCGGCGCTCAGCGCGCCGCTTACCGCGTAGTGAACGCGCATATTGGCGAGCGTATCCGGCGCGGTATCCACGCGGTTGCCCTTCACAATATCATTTTCAGGAGAGCCGACAATTTCCGTGAAATCATAGGTATGACGCGCCCATGTCCCGTCACCAGAGACCGAAATACGCGCCGTGAGCGGCAACGCGAAGCTCACCTCGAGGCCTGTGTGGCGGGTTTTACCGTTCACCACATTAAAACCATTGGCGTTGCGAAAAAAGAAATTATCTTTCCACATGGTGAAGGCCGCCGCTTCGAACGTTCGATTTCCCCGGTTAAATTTAAAACCCGCTTCAAGACTGTCGAGGGTTTCCACATCGGCTTCGCCCGGAACCTGATTGAGCTGGACCGAATAGAGATCGCTCACTTGCGGCGCGCAGGAGCTGCGCGCGGCGCGGGCATAGACCATCGCACTTTCGGACAGGTCGCGCTTAAGATTGATCTTGGGGGTAAAGGTCAGAAAATCATCACGGCGACTGTCTTCGCGGATAAACCGCCCAAACCGGCCTGAATCGGCGTTGTTTTTGTAGTGATAGTCTGTGTACTCCGCCCTCGCCCCAATCTCGAGCACGGTCGCCTCTCCCACGAAAAAGGAAGTCTCGGCATAAGCCGCCGCGACAATCGCCGCGACGCCGTAATCATAGTGCAGCCCTTGAACATAGGAGAACCGATCGGGATTGGCTTGAAACTCGTAAATATCGCCCTGTGTGAACTCCACATCCGCCCCGATATTAAATCCATCAACGGCATCGTCATAAAATGCCGTTTGCAGCCCAACGGAACTGTGCGCGTTTTTCTCAAGCGCTTGCCCCGGCACGAAATGACGCAAAAACCGGGTTTCTGCGCGGCGGGCATAGGGCGTGAGTGCAAGGCGGCCTGCGCCTATGTCCCGCTCAAAGCGCGCTTGTGTGCGGTAGGATTTTGCATCGCGAAACGCTTCAGGGTTGGCGTTGCTAAACCGCAGATCATCGTCTTTATACGCGTCCACGCCTTGAATAAATCCGGCGGTTTCTTGATTTAGGTTTTGAAAGGAGGTGAGCCATTGGGCGTACCATCCCCCGCCCAAAAGACCGTCATATTTGAGCTGAAACTTTTGCTGATCGAACCCGCTATCGGCGCGAAACCCGTTATCGGACACAATGGACGCAGACGCCAGAAACGCGGAAAATCCAGCCTCCAGCGCCTTCGCACCGCTTATGGAAAAGAGGCCGTTCCCATTTCCCATGAGCGAGGCTCTATCCCATGCGCCGCTCGCCCGCCGCGAATTTACATTCACAAGGCCGTGCACGGCGTTCGACCCGTAAGTCGCAGGGCCCGGCCCCTTAAACACGTCCACAGACGCGGCAAATTCCGTGCCGGCTTCAAACAAGCCGTTGACATTTGCAAAACCTGCGGCCCGTAAAGGCACGCCGTCCTCGAGGTAAAGAAAACTCCCCGCACCCGCACCGCCGGTGAGAACCGGCGAACGGATCGCCGTTAAATGTTCCTGCCCGCTGCCGCGGTGAATATTCACGCCCGCCACGCGGTTTAGCGCCTCTGACGGATGGATGAGGTCGATAGCGGCCAGCGCGTCCGCGGAGAGAACAGACACGCTGAGCGGTAATTTTGAGCTTCGCTGAACCGTATCATAGACCGCGACAACATCCGGCGTAGACGCGTGCGAGAGGACAATCTTTTCCGCGCGCCCGTCTGATCCTTGCGCATAGGCCAGCGGCAAAGCGTTCAAACAAAGAGACAGCGCGGCGAACGTTCGGCCACTGGCCCTACCCCATCGCATTGGCAACCCTGTCCACAAATCTTTGTATCGTGTCGGCGTCCGTATTATCCAATTTCATGATCGCCAGCATATCGCCCGCCGCCATAATGACGCGCGCATCTGAACGGTCCGTGTGTCCGCCCGGAAGGTGGCTGGTTATCACGGTGAGAATCTCGTCCTGCAAAGCCAAAAATTGCGGTCTCACATCGGGTCCAAAAGCGACCGACCAGTTCAGGAACACCTTAATCATGTCTGGATGTGCTTCGAGAAGCTGGTCATAGGCCATAGCCATAATTTTAATTTGCTCGGATGCGGTCCGCGCGGTTTTGGGCAGGGAGGTAAACATTTGCATGACAGTGGTTCGAATGATGTCAAAAACTGCCTCGGTCAGAACCTCGCGCGTGGGAAAATAATTAAATACCGTCGCTGTGGACACACCGGCCAGTTTGGCCACGTCGCCATGTCCCGCCCGCTCGACGCCCGAGCGCGCATAGGCTTTAACCGCGCAATCAAGTAATTGCGCGCGGCGGTCTTCGGGGGAGAGTCGTTGACGCGTCCCCAAAGGAGCTCCTTCGGACGCCGCTGGCGGAGGGTGATTCATCTGGTCACTATGGCCGAAGCCACCGAGAGGTACAATCACGTTTCAATATTGACAATCCGGAATTTCTCACTATTGATAAATTTATCAATAAGGGGATTATCATGGCTTTTATTCAAAACACGCAGTCTAAACCGTCTTCAAAGCGCCATTTATGGCTGATCTCCCTCACCTTCCCCCTATCCCCCCTGTGGGGCATCGGCCTGACATTACTGACGGGAAATCCACATATGATGTGGGCCCCAATTGTGCTTTTCTATGTCATCATGCCCGCCTTGGACTATGTCCTCGGGGACGACAAAAACGACATTTTAGGCCTGATGGAAGAAGAAGCAGCGCTGTCGCCTTTTTATAAGTTCATGGTGCACGCCCTTCTCCCCGTTATCTACCTCACATGGCTGGCTGGCGCTTGGTTTGCGGCCACACAAAACTTGCCTCTAGATGCTTATATCGCCTTGGCCATCGCTCACGGCTGGGGTCTTGCCTTTGCCATTAATTCCGGTCACGAGGTCGGACACAAAACCGATAAGGTCTCCAAATGGATGGCGCTCTTGATGCTGGCACCCAGCTTTCTCGGGCACTTCCGCGTCGAGCACAATCAGGGCCACCACAGCGATGTGGCCACGCCCCGCGACCATGCCACGGCGCGGTTTGGCGAAAGCTATTGGGCCTTTATGTGCCGGGAAATTCCGGGCGCGTGGGAGCGCGCTTGGCGCCTTGAAAGTAAGCGCGCGTCTCGCAAAGGCTACTCGCGCTTTTCCCTCAAAAATGAAGTGGTCATCTCGGTGCTGATGGGGACTGTGCTATGGGGCAGTGTTCTGGTGTGGCTGGGTCTTGGCGCGCTTCCCTATATGCTCATCACATGGTTTGTGTCAGTGACAGCGCTCAGCTCCCAGAACTATTTCGCCCATTATGGTATGCTCCGCGAAAGACGCGCGGATGGGAAATTTCTCCCCTGCCAACCCCAACATTCCTGGAATTGCAATCAATTGGTCACAAACCTGACAACCTACAACCTCGCGCGGCATTCCGACCATCATGCCAACCCTTCGCGCCATTATCAGCATTTGCGGACGTTCCCCGAAGCACCGCAATTGCCGTTTGGTTATATGACCATGAACATCATCGGCTATTTTCCGCCGCTCTTTCGCCGGATTATGGACCCGCGCGTTATTGCCAATGTTAACGGCGACATGAGTAAGGTTCTCACCCAAGATATGGCGGCGGCTTACAAGGCGAGCGCGGCGGCGGGGGTACGGGCCTAAGCGGGGACACCTGCCGCGTCGTCATCTGGCGCGGATTTCGGAAGCTCACTTGTGGGCCCCGGCGTGATAATATGAAGATCGCGCTGCGGGAACGGAATGGAAATATTGGCGGCGGTCAGCGCGCGGTACACATCGGTGTGGATATGGTGACTGACCGGGTAACGATCCTCAAAGCTGCGAAGAAAGACGCGGATCTCGAAATCAAGCGAACTGTCGCCAAATCCCAAGAAGAACACTTGAGGTTTGGGCGTTTCGAGAACTTTCGTATTGGATCGGACTGCGCCTAAAATCGTTTCGCGCGCGAGATCTGTATCCGTTCCATAAGCCACGCCAACGCGAATAATCATCCGCGTGGTATTATTGGACAAGGTCCAGTTGGTCACGCGGCCCGTAATTAATTCCTTATTTGGAATGAGAATCTCGCGGTTGTCCAAATCGGCGAGCGTGGTGGCGCGGATTTGGATGCGGGTAATGGTTCCGCTTTGGTCACCAATGGTCACATAGTCGCCAATGCGTACCGGACGTTCGAACAAAATAATCAAGCCAGAGATAAAGTTCGCGATAATCTCCTGGAGACCAAAACCGATACCCACACCCAAGGCGGCCACAACCCACTGGAATTGTGACCATTCTGTGCCAAGTTTGTTAAACGCCATGAAGATACCGATCGCGACGATGGTATAGCCCGCGACGCTGACAATCGCGTAGCGCGTTCCGGCATCAAAGCCGGTCCTGTTCAGGATAAAGACCTCAAGAAAGCCCGGCAAGTTGCGCGCCGCGAGGAGCGTAATCACAACAATCGCGAGAGCTTGCATAATATTCCAGAGCGAGACCCACTCTTTGACCGCAACGCCGTCCGAATTTGTCACCATGTGGGGCCAGAGCTGCACATCATCAAAAACGCTCAGGGCGGGCAAAAGGTCCTGCCACAAGATCCACATCAGGATTGCAAAGCCTAAAACCACAAATGTACTCAGGAGCTGGGACGATTGCCGGCTGAGGACTTCCAGATCAATTTCTTCATAGTTCACGGGCGGCGGCGGCGCCTCGCCGCGCTCCTCGGCTTCTTCTTTTTCCAAACGGGCTTTTTGTGCTTTTTCCCGCCGCTCAATGGCATGGCGCAGCGCAATGCGCCGCTGGGCGATCAAAACGGTCCGACGAATAATGCCGTAAGTCACGTAAGCCCCCACCACAACACCCGCGGAGAAGAACAAGCGAGACAGTAGCTCACGCGCCGTATCGTAATAACCCGCCGCCGCCAAGACACCGGCAAGCAAGGGCAATCCCACAATCAGGAACGTAATAGAGCGGCGGTGTCGCCAGACCAAATCGCGGTTGGCGAGCGCTTTTTCAAACTCCGACCAGCGATACCATAAAATTTTGTAGCTAAAATATGACAGGGCAATAGCCGTCATGATGAACACAAGAAGACTAAAGCCTTCATGGACATCTGGCTCACGGCTGTTTTGCGTCAATGTTACAAGCGCGATGGTGACGCCGGCTACGGGGATAAACCATCTCAACTGTTTGAGCAGATTATGACGAATGAGTTTGGGCAGACTAAAATGCGATTCGAGCAAGAACTTGTCCCGGTTCCAATCGCGCCATGTCATAAAGAAGAGCGTGAACCCCGAGAGCTCGATACCCGTCTGCCCTAATGCCTGGATAAATTGATCTGTGCTTGAACTGGTTTTAAACAAGATGCCCACAAGGAACAGGATCATAGGAATCGGCGCCACATTGATCACACTTGCGATAACGGCTTTTGGCGTATGCCAATAGGAATCGCCTTGAACGCGGCCCACATTCTTCGCCATTTCGCGGATATCATCCTGTAAGCGGCCGCGCACCGCATAGATCAAGCCAATCACGAGCGAGAATAAAAGGACAAGCGGAAAATAAACGCGCACTTGGCTAAACAAAACAGCTTTCGCGGACACCACATGGTCAACACTGAAGACCTTGAAGAACCCCCGCATAGCGCGCTGTGGCCAGCTTAAGTCGATGGCTTCAACACTGGGGAGCCAGAGAAGTTTTTGATCCAGCAGAACGCGAAGATCCTCTGTATGTTTAAGCAATTCAAGCTGCAGCGTTAAAAGGTCGTCCCCTTCCGCAACACTCGCGAAGGCCGCATCGGAAATTTCCGCCAGCAAATTGCGGCGCGACGCATAGAGCACATTAAACTGGTCGCGTTCAATTTCATTGATACGTGTCTTTCCGTCTTCAAGCTCGGACAGGCGGGCTTCAAGACCTTGTCCAATGGAATATTTGCGCAGCTCTTCTTGCGCCCAGAGACGGTCTTGCGTGGCCAAGAGAATACTTTTGCGCGTACTCGCAATATCATTTTTAACCGCCACCGTTGATGGGCGCTGGTTACGAAGACGGCGCAGCGTTGCGCTGGATTGGCGGTTAATATTGCCAAGTTCTGTCAGTTGCCGGGCGATATCCAGATCATTTTTGATCCGGTCGCTACGGCTGCGCGTGTCGGCTTGCTGCTTGGGGGCGGAGCTGGCGTTCTTGGCAATACGGATAAGCTTGTTACTCACGACAACGTTCTCCGCCGCAAAATTGCGTAAGATCGGATTGCTGCTCTCGAGCACACTCAGCGTTTCAAGCGTCCGGTTCTGTATCGCTTGCGCTTGAGACAGACGGCGTTGCCCCGTTTGGTTTTGGAGCCGGATCACAGCACGGGAGGCTTCATTGGCTTTTAATTCAGCCAGATCGCGGCGGTGGGTTAGAATTTGCTGCCGGCCCGAGAGACCGGCCACGTCCCGCTCGAGCGCCAAAACTTCGGCTCTGAGTGCATATTGCCGCGCTTCAAGTGCATAACGGCGCGACTTGCCCATCGCATCCAGCTCTCTGAATTCTGCCATGGTATCCAGCTCAACGCTGGTTGCCGAGAGACGCGTCCGCGCATCAAAAAGCGCATTGCGGGTCGGGGCCTGCAAAATACTTTGAAGCTCTGCATTATAGGTTGCGATTTCGGCCCGGAGCGCGCGCAGGTCCCCCTCTTTGGTGATGAGGTCTTGCTGTAATTTCAGCAGCGTTTCTCCGGTGATCACATCCGTGGAAAGATTCTCTTCAACAGTTTGCTTTTGGTTGGCGGCGTCGATCTCTTCGCGCAAGGAGGACAGAATTGACGGTGTGTTCTCGATTTCTCTTTGCAGGCGTTTTGCTTCTTCGAGATTTTGCACCGCGCTCTCGAGGGCGGCGCGCGCCGTATCATAATTATCGGAAGCTTGAGAAATCTGTTCATCGGAAAGATTTGGATTGGCTTGCAGGTCCTTCTTTTTGGCGTCCAAGGCATCAACGGTGAATTTGGGGGCCGGGAGAGCCAGATCTCCAGCGTTCTGGGCGCTCGCATGGAGCGGCAAAGCGAAAACAAACATCAACAAAATCACGAGAAACGCAGAAGCGCTGGCCAAGGGTTTGATATGTGAGTTTACGCGGCGCTGGGTCATAGGTTTGTTTAATGCAGAAATAAGGTTAACGGGTGACAAATTTTCACCCAACGCACCTTATCTGTTATATTGCTTTTAAGCCACCGGATCGTTAGGGAGCAATATGTTATCTGAGACCTTTTACATTGATGGGCCCATGAAGCTCACCTCCCCCGTGCATGCCGATGCGCGAGGCTCCTTTATGGAATCCTTTCATCTTCGTGATGTGGAAAACGCGCTTGGATTTAATCCGCATTTTGTTCAAGACAACATATCCCGCTCGGACGCTGCGGGGACGCTTCGCGGTCTTCATCTTCAAACAGCGCCCGCCGCGCAAGCCAAGCTTGTGCGGTGCATTCAAGGCAGCATAACGGATGTGATTGTGGACGTACGGCGCGGATCGCCCACATACGGCGAACATTTAAGTGTTTCACTCACCCAGGACGACGGGACAGCGCTTTGGGTTCCGGAAGGGTTTTTGCACGGCTTTGTCACCCGCACCCTCGATACGGTCGTGCTTTACAAAGTCACGGCGCATTACAACCGGAACTACGACATAAACGTCATATGGAACGATCCGAAATTAAATATCGATTGGGCACTCGGGACCCATGAGCCGACCCTGTCTGAAAAAGACGCTGCGGCTATGTCGTTTTCCGAATTTGCCGCAAAGCATGCGAATGCCCAATGACGGTTCTTGTCACAGGCGGCGCAGGATTTATCGGGTCGGCACTTATTCGCCGTGCCCTTGCGGCCAATATGTCCGTCGTCAATGTTGACTGCCTGACTTACGCCTCGAACTTGGCCAATCTCTCGCCCGCTCTGCCAGACGAGAACTACCGCTTTGAACAGGTCGATATTCGCGACCGCGAGGCGGTGGCCCGCCTTTTTGCGGCGCACCGCCCCGAAGCCGTCATACATCTTGCGGCGGAAACACATGTGGACAGATCCATTGATGGGCCGGAGGATTTTATATCCACCAATATTGACGGGACATTCAACCTCTTGCGCGCGGCCGCCGCTTTTTATGACGGCCTGAGCGAGGAGCGGCGCGCACGGTTTAAGTTCATTCACGTGTCAACGGATGAGGTATACGGCGACCTTGGCGAAACCGACCCGGCCTTTACGGAAGACCATCCCTATAATCCCAGCTCCCCTTATTCCGCGTCCAAGGCGGCGAGCGATCACTTGACCCGCGCCTGGGGGCGCACATATGGGTTGCCAGTCATCGTGACCAATTGTTCGAACAATTACGGCCCTTATCAGTTCCCGGAGAAACTCATTCCCTTGGTGATCTTAAAGTGCCTGACAGAGTCCCAGATCCCTGTTTACGGACAAGGAGACAACATTCGAGATTGGCTCTATGTGGATGATCACGCAGATGCACTTCTGACGGTGCTTGAAAAAGGTGCGGCGGGCGAGACATATAATATTGGCGGCAACAATGAGCGGCGAAATATCGATCTCGTGCGTACCCTGTGCAGCATCATGGACGAACTCTCCCCGCGAGGGAGCGGCGAGAGCTACGCCAACCTGATTACGTTCGTACCGGATCGTCCGGGCCATGACCGGCGATACGCCATTAATGCCGAGAAGATAGAGCGCGAACTGGGGTGGACGCCGTCTGTCGTGGACGGCGCGGGGTTCCAATCCACCGTCCAGTGGTATTTAGACCACCCAGATTGGTGGCAACCCTTGCTCGAGCGGCGCGAAGCGCGCGAACGGCAAGGTCTCGGAAAAGCGCACCTCTAAAATGAACCGGCCCTTACTTATCGTTGGCGAAAACGGTCAGCTCTCCCGTGCGCTTCAAAAACGGCTCACAGCGCGCGCGCGGCCCTTCAAAGTCATCGGCTCCGCGCATGTGGACCTCGCCATGCAGCCAGAGATCATCTCGGCCATCATTGACGGCGGCGAATATGGCGGCGTTATTAATTGTAGCGCCTTTACCGATGTTGACGGCGCAGAAACTCAAATCACAGCGGCGCAAAACCTAAACACCCACGCCCCGGCGCTTATGGCCGAGAGCTGCGCGCGGCAAAACCTGCCGTTCCTTCATATTTCCACGGATTATGTGTTTAACGGCGAGGCGGCCGCGCCTTACAAACCCAGCGATCCGCCAAATCCGATAAATGTTTATGGCCGCACCAAAGCCGACGGCGAAGCGCTTATCATGGCCGCAGGGGGGCGAAGCCTTATCTTGCGCACAAGCTGGGTCTATGACGCCCGCGGCAAGAATTTTTTGACCACGATGCAACGCCTTGGCCGAGAACGCGACGTCATTGATGTGGTTAATGATCAGGTGGGCCGTCCGACCTTTGCCGGTCACCTAGCGTTGGCCTGCTTAACCGCGCTGGGCGATATGCCCGAAAGCCCGGAAATCTATCACATTTCCAACACAGGAGACCCTGTGAGCTGGGCCCAGTTTGCCAGAGAAATTTTTTATCAATCCGGTATCATTTGCTCCGTGAACGGTATACCGAGTGCAAAATATCCAACAGCCGCGTTGCGGCCTGCATTTTCCGTTTTGTCAACGCAGGACTATGAAGCGCGGTTCGCTTTCAAACTCCCCGCGTGGCAGGACGGTCTCTCTGAAGCCTTAAGGACATAAAATAGATGGCGCCGCCGCTCCTCACCCTCGACAATATACATTTGACCTTCGGCAGCACGCCGCTTCTTGAAGGCGCGTCTCTGGCTATTCATAGTCATGACAGGCTTTGCCTTGTGGGCCGAAATGGCTCCGGCAAATCGACGCTTTTAAAAATCGCCGCCGGCCTTGTTGAAGCCGACCAAGGCGAACGCTTTTTAAAACCCGGAACCACCGTGCGTTACCTACCGCAGGAACCTGACCTTTCGGCTTATGACACCGTGGAAGACTATGTGCGTGCTGGCCTGACGGGCGCGGATCAAGATTACCGTATTCCTTATCTTTTAGACGCGCTCGGACTTTCCGGGAGCGAAGGCACGTCCCATCTGTCGGGTGGTGAAGCGCGCCGCGCGGCGCTCGTGCGTACGCTGGCACCTGAGCCGGATATTTTGATGCTCGACGAGCCGACGAACCATTTGGACCTCCCCGCCATCGAATGGCTCGAGGCCGAGCTGTCCGCCATGTCGTCCGCGATTATCCTCATTTCTCACGATAGACGGTTCTTGCAGAACCTCTCTCGCAAGACGTTCTGGATGGACCGCGGAGAGACCCGCACGCTCAATCAAGGGTTTGCCCATTTCGAAGATTGGCGCGATAATTTTATCGAGCAAGAAGAGCTTGAGCGGCACAAACTCAACCGCAAAATCGTTCGCGAGCAGCACTGGGTTGTTCACGGGGTCAGCGGGCGGCGCAAGCGCAACGTCAAGCGCCTGAAAGACCTTGGCGACCTACGCCAGCAAGTCAAAGCCCAGCGCCAAGTGACGGGAGACGTTTCCTTCACCACAGTGGACGCCAGTAAATCCGGCAAGGCGGTGGCGAAACTCGAGAATGTCTCAAAAGCCTTCGGCGATCGCCCTATTGTAAATGACCTTACAGTCAAAATTGCGCGCGGCGAGCGTATTGGTATTATTGGCCCGAACGGGTCCGGCAAGACAACGTTACTTAAATTGATTATGGGCGAGCTTGAAGCCGATAGCGGCACAATTGAACTGGGGACCAATCTGGAACCTTTGATCGTTGACCAAAAACGCGAAAGCCTGAATCCGAATTGGACCTTATCCGAGGCCATGACGGACGGCGGCGGCGATACGGTGATTGTCGGCGACAAGCCCTTACATGTTATCCGCTATATGAAAGACTTTCTGTTTCTTCCTGAACAAGCGCGCACGCCCATTCATGCGCTCTCCGGCGGGGAACGCGGCAGATTGCAGCTCGCGCGGGGATTGCGGCTTCCTTCCAATCTCTTGGTGCTGGACGAACCGACCAATGACCTTGATCTGGAAACGCTAGATTTGCTCCAGGAACTCGTGGCCGACTATAACGGCACAGTTCTGCTCGTCAGTCACGACAGGGACTTTATTGACCGTACGGTCACCCGGACGATTGCTTATGAAGGCGGCGGTGATTGGCAAGTCTATGCCGGTGGATATTCAGACCTGATTGATCAGCGCGGCCGCGGGGTCACCCGCCGCGCCAATGAAAAAACCAGCGGCAAAAACCAGCCCGCGAATAAGGAGACGCCAGAATCGCCAGAAGCGCCAGCGGCGAAGGTCAAACTCAGCTATAAACATAAGTTTAGGCTCGAGCATTTACCCGCCGATATGGAGAAAGCCGCCGCAGTTATCAGCAAGCTTGAAGCGCGCCTGACGGATTCGGAGTTTTTCACAAAGGATCCGGACGGGTTTAACACAACCGTGGAAGCGTTGCAGGCCGCCCATGAAAAAATGGACGCCCTCGAGACAGAATGGCTGGAACTGGAAGCCCTCAGAGAAGAAGCAGAATAAACGAATTATTCAACGAGGCGCGCGCCGTCGTCGGACCGCGGCAACATGGGCGGGATGCCGCCCTTCACGTGATCAACCCTTACGTCAGCTTGGGTCTCTCCCGCAAAGGTCACTTGGTGGGCGATAAACGATGTGGCCGGCGCATTTGCGCCCAAAACGCTATTCCCGATCACTTCAAGGGCCTGCGTTGGAAAATACATGGTGCCCGTGACGTTAAGCTCGCCGCCGCTGGAAATAAGGTTGACGCCTGTGGGGCGCAGGTCAGACTTTTTAAGGCCAACCGTCCTGACATTCTGATCTTGAAAGAAAGCGAGGCCCGCCGTAACGCCCGTGCGCGGGGCTTTGATGTTAACATACGATCCCGTTTCGACGGTCACAACCGCATCCTTGCCGTGCATGACAAATGACACATCCTGAGCGCTTGCCTGAGCGCCGTTCTTAAAGGTTAAAGGACCGTCTTTCAGAATATAAATTCCGGGCAGGAACGTCACGTTTTGGCCGTCGACCGTAAGTCCCCCGCAATAGGTGCCGGGGCTGAGTACCATATTGTTTCCTGTATAATTTGTTGACTCTGCCACCCCCAAAAGGTCTTCACCATAATCATTCATAACACGCGTTATCTGGGCATTCGTTAACCCCAAACTATCGAGCCGAACAACGCCAAGAAGTTGGCCAACAGTTGCCAGCAGGCCGCCCACAAGGGAGGAATCCGCCAAGGATTCTTTTTGGAAAATAGCACGGGGGACACAAAGGCCGGGTAAGGGCGCGTTGCGCGACGCATAGGGATCGGCAATTTGGCGGCACTCCCCTCTTATACTGGGGGCGAACGCACCGCTTGCGCCGCCAGCAGAGCAAAAAGATTTTGCGATCGGCGCATATCGGCTGCTAGAGAGCGCGCCGTAAGCGCTTCGGGAATTGGACTGCACGGAACATGTGGGAGAGCTAAATTTCGTCGAATCCAGGAAGCGGAGCTTTTCGTCCCCGTCCGGAGCGAGCGCCAGAACACAGATCGTATTTTGGCGATTCATTTCCGCAACACTTGTTTCATCAATATCAAAGCTCTGCGCGCCCACGGCCCGCGCAATTGTTGCGGCCCGGCCGCCTTTGGCATTCATTGCAACACGTCCGTCGGACACACTTACGTGCAGCTGCAATTCCGCAGCCCGGTCATAATGTTTTTCAAAAACGGATTTGGCGATACCCTCTTTGCCATTGAAATCCACACGATTGTTAGAGACGGCGGCTAAGACAGAGGCATCCAAAGCCCGTTTAATGGCAGATCGATCCGCCTGAGCCCCATGAAGGTCTATGACAAAGCTCGTCGCGACCAGTACAGGGAACGCAGAAATAGCGAACCAAACGGCAAATTGTCCGCCCGTATCGCGGGCATAATCGGAGAGGCCATTCAGGCGAATATGACGTAACTTCACTGTTAATCCCAATCAATTTACAGAGCTCTCTTTGTAAAAGTGCCCGATGAAATGTGTGTTGGGAAACAGGGTTAATTTGTGGTGAATACGAAGAAATATCTTTTTAAATTCAACGAGTTAATAGAAATGTCAACAATATTAAACTTAATAAAAGAACCTGAAACCTTGCGCGCTTTTAGCGCGTATCTCTCCTCGGCGTGACATATTCAGACTGAACTATCCCCGCGCCCCGCCTTGAGGCGCGCGATAAAACCCGATAGACATTTTTTAGGCCCCACTTAAAGGAGTACCCGTGACAGGTAAATTTTCCCCGCTCGACTTCCGCGCCGCCCCCGGCAGCGCATTTGATTTGTCCGCCCGCGAAACACGCGCCGTCTTTTTTGACAGTAAAAACGACGCGAAAGATTTTGCGGAGGACAATGCCAAACGCATCAGCGAGATGGCCCACAAGCTTTACGGCGCGGAGAATCAGAGCCTTTTGATCGTCCTGCAAGGGATGGACACCTCGGGCAAAGACAGCACCACAACGGCCCTGTTTGAGCGGACGCCGCCACTCAACGTCAATGTGGCCAGTTTCAAAGCGCCCAGCAAAACCGAGCTGGCCCATGATTATCTTTGGCGGGTTCATCAGGTCTGCCCGAAGAAAGGTCAAATCACGGTTTTCAATCGCTCCCACTATGAAGATGTGCTTGTGGTCAAGGTGCGCAACTTTGCCCCCAAAGATAAAGTCGAGCAGCGCTACGACCAAATCAATAATTTTGAAAAGCACCTGCACGAGAACGGAACGCGCATACTTAAATTCATGCTCAATATTTCTTATGATACGCAGGGCAAGCGGCTACTGGAGCGTCTTGAGGAACCGGACAAACGCTGGAAATTTAATCCGGGAGATTTAGAGGACCGCGCGCTCTGGCCGGATTTCATGAACGCCTATGAGACCATGGTCTCTCGCACCTCTACGGCGTATGCGCCGTGGCATATTATTCCATCGGACGTGCGCGCCAATAGAGACGCCATCGTCAGCGACATCGTCCGGCAGGCTCTTGAAGAGATGGATCCGCAATACCCCGACCCGGGATACAGACCCGGTGATTTTGATATCGGATAGTTAAGAGAGATTTTCCCAAAAAAAAACCCGGCCACAGCCGGGTTCATCATGCTGAACGTTTTAAACGCTTAGATCGCGCGGTTTGCGCGGCGATCACGGCGTTGATTACGACGAGAAACAAGCGCACGCTGGCCACGTTCGCGGCGAGCTTGAGCACCTTCAAATGTTGGTGCGAATGTGCGTGTTTCCACGTTTGTAAATTCAGTTCCGTTAAAAAATGTCGTCATCACGACCTCCATATTTACTGACCCATTTCAGTATTTTCTTGAGGCTGTATATAGACTTAGATGAAGAAGAGTGAACTTACGATTGCGCCGTTAAAGCTATGCAGAAAAGCATAGCTCGATTTACCTTTGGTTCACTATAGAACAAATTTACCCTTATTCCGGGGTAATCACATAGTTTTGCCCCGAAACCTCCACATTCGGCGGACGCCGCGTCATTTCAAAAGCGTCCCATCCCTGTTTCAAGTTTTGCCAGAAAGCCGCATCTGGATGAGACTCGAAATGCGCCATGTTTTCGGAGGACATTTCAAAGGGGAAAACATGTACGCGCACAAAGGGCTGCCCGCCGCTAAGCGCTCCGTACATAAGCGTATATATCTCCTCGATGCTGTCATCGGTCATCGCGTAACAACCGACGGATACGCAGCTCCCGTGCACCATCAAGAAATCCCCCGTCCGCCCGTAAGCGCGGTCATAGGCATTCGGGTAGCCCAGATCGAAGCTTAAATGAAAGCTGGAATTGGGATTCATCTGGCGGGGCGTGACATAATAGAACCCTTCCGGGGACTGGCGGTCACCTTGCGCGCGTTTCGGCCCCAGATGCCCGGACCACGTACAAATGTCCCACCGCTTGAAAAACTGAAAATCCCCCGCAGCGTCCGCTATATAGGCGTCAAGGTAACCCTCTTTCCCGAGATTTTCAGGATCGTGGATATCCGCGGCCTTCACGATACGGAGAAAAAGCGGTGCGCCATAGGCTAAGCCTTGCGCGGACAGTTCCGCTCGAAGCGCAGGCGTGCGCGCAGCCACCGCCTTTTCCGCGCGGGGCGACATCATCTCCCCGCCAGAGGCGGCCATCGGTGCAAAAAAGGCCGCCATCAATACACTGATAGCGGCCCATTGTTTTAATCTCTTCATAGGTTTGAGCGCGCTTATGACGCCCGGCCCCTTATGAGTTCGCCGTTGCGATCGCGGGGATACGCAGAACTTGGCCCGGATAGATTTTATCGGGGTCTGAGAGCATCGGCTTGTTGGCTTCAAAGATCTCTGGGTAGAGCTTCCATGTGCCATAATATTTCTTAGAAATCGCAGACAAGCTATCGCCAGAAACAACCGTGTGGAACTGCGACGCGCGGCCTGCAACTCCGACAGCGGCTTCATCATTGACGCCGCCGACGCCTTCCACATTGCCCACCGCAAGAATGATTTTTTCTTTCATCTCTTGTGAAACAGCTTGGCCCTTCACGGAAACATTGCCGTCATCATCCACATGAATATCAACGCCTGTTGTATCAAGGCCAAGATCGTCAGCCTCTTTTTTCAAAGTTTCTTCGGCTTCTTTGCCTTTAAAAATCTTACCGAGGCCGCGTCCGGCCGCTTTAACGAATGGGATCATACCAAACATAAGTTACTCCTTGAATGCAGCCCGCCCTATGCTTCCTGCCATAATTCTATTTTTAGCCCTTCAGGATCAATAAACCAGCCAAAAATACCGTATTCGGTGTCTTCGACCTCTCCAATGACAGTTGCCCCGCCTTTTCGCGCCTTTTCAATGAGGCCGCGTACATCATCAACCCGCAAATTGAGCATGAATTTGTGCGCTGACGGGTCCAAATAGGTCGAATCGCTCGCAAATGGGCTCAGCATGGTTCGCCCCTTCCCGTCCGCCATCCACTCCATAGAGCCCCACGCGGCCACATCAACCCCCATATGCTCCGCCCACCAAGCGCGGTAAGCCTCAACATCGGCGCATTTATAGAAGACGCCGCCTAACCCTAATATCTTTGCCATATTCCCCTGCTTTTGTTGTTTTTCATTATGAGTGTAACCCAAATTTCAAAAACGTGCGAATCAAAGGTGAACGCGCCCCCCATCACTTTTTTCCAAACTGACTTGCGGCTATGGGGCCCTATCCCTAAATGGGAGCTATGACACAAAAACTCCCCTCGGCTTCGGCCTCGCCCGTGATTGAAAATAAAGCTCAGATGATCGAGCGTTTGGCCTCAGGCAATAAACCCAAAGATCAATGGCGCATTGGCACCGAGCACGAGAAAATCGGCTTTAACCTCAAAGACAAGACGCCGCTACCTTATCTCGGGGATTGCTCGGTCAAGGCCATGCTCGAGGGCCTGCAACGATTTAACTGGGAACCCATCCTAGAAGGCGACAATGTCATTGCCCTCAAACGCAACGGCGCATCCGTGTCGCTTGAACCCGGCGGTCAGTTAGAGCTTTCCGGCGCGCCGCTGGAAGCCGTGCATCAGACCTGCGGCGAGGTGAACCGTCACCTGCGCGAAGTTAAAGAGGTGGCCGACGAGATAGGCGCGGGATTCCTCTCGCTCGGTTTTCGGCCAGATACCAAGATCGAAGATGTTCCCGTTATGCCCAAAGGGCGGTACGGGATCATGCGCGCCTACATGCCAAAGGTTGGAACGCACGGCCTCGAGATGATGTTCAGAACCTGTACCGTTCAAACGAATCTCGACTTCTCGTCCGAAGCCGACATGGTCAAAAAATTACGGGTCAGCCTTGCGCTGCAACCCATCGCGACAGCTTTGTTTGCGAACTCACCGTTTACCGAGGGTAAGCTTAACGGATATAAGTCCTATCGCTCGCGCATATGGCTCGACACAGACGCAGACCGCACAGGCATGCTTCCCTTTGCTTTTGACGAAGGGTTCGGCTTTGAGCAATATGTGGATTACGCCCTGAACGTGCCGATGTATTTCGTCTATCGCGGCGGTCAATATCTGGATGCCAGCGGGAAATCTTTCAAAGACTTCCTCGGCGGCACACTTGATACTGTCCCCGGAGAGAAACCGTCCATTTCAGATTTTGATGACCATCTTTCGACCATCTTCCCGGAAGTGCGCCTGAAAACCTTCCTCGAAATGCGCGGCGCCGATACGGGGCCATGGGGCGAGCTCTGCGCGCTACCCGCCTTTTGGGTCGGGCTTCTCTATGATCAAAATGCGCTGGATGCCGCGTGGGATCTGGTCAAGGACTGGACCGCCGAAGAGCGCGACCAGATGCGGTTTGACGTGCCGAAATTCGGCCTTCAAACACCTTTCCGGAACGCAAGCTTACAAGAGCTGGCGGCGCAAGTCCTTAAAATTAGCCGCGCCGGTCTAAACGCCCGCAACAAGCTCAATGCACACGGCGAGAACGAAACCGTCTTTCTTCAAGAGCTTGACGAGATGGCCCGCACCGGCAAATCCAACGCGGATATTCTGATCGAAAAGTTCAAGACCGATTGGAACGGCGACATTCTTCAGGCCTATAAAGACTGCGTCTACTAGCCCCTGCGCCCGCCCCGGCGGGAAGCCTTTACACCTTATATTAACCCTAATTTTTAGGGCCTCATCAACCTTGATTGAGGAAAGCTGAAGACGGCTTTAACCCGGCGTCAAAACCTTTGTGCCATAAAAGCGTATGGATAAAAACACGCTACAAATGGTGGGGGAGTGGGCGAAGTCTAGGGTGGCCTCTGGGGAGGAGCCACCCTGGACATTCCACAAACTCAAGCAGCTTGCGGAAATTGCAAACGAGCTTGCAAGCGGGATGGATGCTGTGACTTATGTGGAGGCTGACGGAGCGTCTACACAGACGGAAACATCCGCCAATATTGTCCAATTTGAAAACTTTCGGCCGCAAAAGACGGCTCCGAGCGTTCCCCTGCCGGCCTAATTTTTAGGCGAAAGGCGAGCGCGCCGCCAAGGGCATGACGTCAGGCGTACGGTCTTTCACGAGGGGCGCGAACTGCCGAGACAAATAATGGGCGACGCCTTCTCGCTGCGCTTGATCTGCCACTTCGGCCCACGTCACCATCATCGGGCCTTCGCTCACATAACGCATGATTTGATGGTTCAAAAGATGCGCCGTCAATCGGCCCGCAATATTGCCATGACCAATACGCACAATGTGAGGATTTTCGCCGCCATGCCAAATCATGTAAACACCGGTCGCGTGTACATGCGTCAGGTCCAGCTTGGTCAGGTTCAACCACTTGCCGTCGAGACTTTTCACCCAGCTTAATTGCAGCACCGAATCACTCCCTCGTGAAGGCAGACTTTCGCACAGGCTCTATAAAATTGTCAAAGGCTGGTGGGCGCGAACAAGCGTGCCCGAATTATGCTGCGCCGCGAAGAAAGGCCCCGCCGCCATTTTGCAAAATAAGATTACGCGCCGTGGTGTAGTTTCGCTTTAGCGCGGCGCGCAAACGCTCGTTTCCGAGCATAGACGCCAGGGTTATCGCGTCGCGATAGGCGGTCACGGCATACTCAAGCGCGTCCATATCGTCTTGCGCGCGCCCCAGAGTCAGGAGCGTGTCGGCAAGAGATTGACGAATTTCAGCATTTTCGATGGGCGTGGCATCGGCCGTGTAATGCTCATCCGAAGCGCGCAAAGCGCTCACAGCTTGGATCAACGGCTTCGTGTCACCGGTTTGCGAAGCGAGCAAAATCATTTGCGACGCCAGTTCACGGTTTAGAACCGCGAGTTCCTGTGTTGCGTTTTTATAGTCGCGTCTTAAATTTAATTCCCCGGATTTCATAAAACCCCCTCTTGCAAACATTAAAGACATGTGACGACGTTTGGTTAAAAGAGCGTTTAAATATTTAGAAAAGCGAAATTTAGCTGTATTTTCCGATATTTAGAGCAATCGTTCGCGCCGCGCCCAAACTATCTGCATCTGCCGGTATGCGCTCAAGCGGGATCCCCGCCGCTTTAAACAATCCATTTTTTAACGTGTCGGCATTGAAGGTCTCGGGCGTTTGATGAACCGCGCCATCGAGTTCTATACCTAAAACGGGCCCGCCAGCCTCATCAACCACAAGGAAATCCACATGGCGAGACTTCACACGCGCCCGTAGCTTCCAACGGGCTTCGGGGTTTTTGATGGTTGGCCGGACACAGATAATATCTTCAAGACGGACTTTACTGTGTACGGAATAGCCCGCAGGCAAGTCCCGCCGCAGGGCATGGAAAAATCCAAGCTCCGTTCGATTCACAAACAGGCTGGGAACGGCTTCAAACTGATCATAGGTGCGCTGATCGGACGGCGCTGTCTTGGGCTGCTCAAACTTTGGCCGTCCAAAAAACCAGACCGCGATAGCCGCAATCAAAAGCGCAATGATGATAAACTCGAACATGAGCGCCTTATGCCTGCAGAGATTTAAGAAAGAGCTTAAAGCGGCAAAATCTTAAAGCCCCTTACCGCCCCAAAATACGGCGCAAGAGCTTTTGTTCCACATAGCCATCCGCAGGCAGGCCATTGGCTTTTTGCCACGCCCGAACCGCCTTGCGTGTATTGGGGCCAATTTGGCCATCGACCCCGCCCGTATCATATCCAAGTGCCGTCAAGCGGCGCTGAAGATTTTCCCGATCCGTGAGCGTGAGCGGCGCGTCATCCGTGGGCCAAGGGCTTTGAATAGCGGGACGGTCTTGAAAGCTCTCCGCCAGCACATTGATACCCAGCGCGTAACTGGTCGAATTATTATACTTTTTAATAACGTCGAAATTCTTGAATGTCAGGAACTTCGGCCCGTTATGCCCGGCCGGGATTAAAAGCTTTGCGTCCAGAAACCCGGCGGGTTTGGACCAACGCGCACCGCCAAACGGGGCAACGCCCAACGCCGTCCATTCATTGACGGTTTTTGAACCACTTCCCGACAGACCATAATCAAACCCTTTTGGAAGCTGCACCTCCGCAAAGACAGGTTCATTCCAGCGCCAACCGTGGCGGGACAGATAATGCGCGGCAGAGCCTAACGCATCTTCGGGCGATTCCCAAAGATCGCGATTGCCATCATTATTAAAGTCCACCGCATAGTCCCGGAAGGTTGTGGGAATAAACTGCGTCATGCCCATCGCGCCCGCCCAGGACCCTACCAGTTGGTCTGGACGCACATATCCGCCTTGCAAACTATCAAGGATGCCAAAAAGCTCGCGCTCACCAAAGGCCGTCCGGCGGCCTTCAAAGGCGAAGGTCGACAAGGCGCTGACAATATCGTGGTTCCCCATAATTTTGCCATAGGCGGATTCCAGCCCCCAAATCGCCGTCAGAATATGGCGGTCCACAAAATAGCGCTGCTCAATGGCTGTGAAAGCCTCCGCGTTCTCGGCCAGTTTCGTCTTCCCTTCGGCGATACGCACGGGACTGGCCGCGCCGTCAACATAGGACCAGATCGGCTTGGTAAATTCGGGTTGATCCTTGTCACGCTCCAGAGCGAGCTCATTGATTTCTGCGGGGGCGATAACGCTGCGGACAAGTGCCGGGCTATAGCCTTTTGCAATGGCGCGCGCCGAAAAGTCAGCCTTCCACGCCTCAAAGCGCTGTGTCTGGGTCAGCTCTGTGCGGGTTTGCGGAGACGCGGCCGCGGCGGCTGGAGCAGCGGCTGCAAAATTGCTCGGCGCGCTGGCGCACGCGGGAAGGACTAACGCGGCTGAAAAAACCAATGAATTTAAAATACGATACATCATGACGCTCTGCTACCAATGTTGTGGCCCCGTGGAAAGTGAGTATTGCAGATGGATGTCAAACAATCGTAAAATCCAGTAAAAGTGGTCCTTAAGGCGGCCAATATCCATCTCTTGCCGGTTCCGACGTTTTCAGGCCTTCCGTAAACGCCGTTTTGCGGCTTTCGCAAAAGAAAAACCGAAGGAATATTCACCAAAACCCCATTGACTCGGGCGTTTTGCCCCTCTAATGAGCGCCATTCGAATTTACACACGAGAAAGCCAAGACCATGAAAGTCCGTAGCTCTTTAAAATCACTGAAGAACCGTCACCGCGATTGTCAAGTTGTGCGCCGCAAAGGCCGTCTTTACGTGATCAACAAAACCGACCCACGGTTTAAAGCCCGTCAAGGTTAATCACTCTTGGAGCCCACAAAGCTCCTGACAAACTGCCAACGCCTCTTGCCAAATTCGGTCGGGGGCGTCAGTGTATTTGGCGTTATGAAAGCCATACGCCTGTCCTTGATTTATGCTGCCATACCGCTTGTTTTCGGCCCTGCGTCCGCGTGGGCGCAAACCCCTGACAATCTGCGCACCGATAGCCCGCCAATCATTGACCGCGCGCCGGAAGATAGCGCGCCCGCAATCCCCCTACCCGACATGCCGGGCGCTCAGGACACCGCGCCGCCAGAAGGCGACAGCGAACTGGTCGGTGTTTTAAATACGCGGCCAGACTATTCGCACCTGTCCCCCGAAGCCGAAAAATCTGTGCGCTTGGATGCCTTATTTGTGCGCCTCAAAGGTGAAACCGATGCTGACGCGGCGAAATTGATCGCCGAAGAAATTTGGGCCCTTTGGCTCGAATCAGGATCCGCGTCTGTGAATATGCTCTTGTTACGCGGCACAGACTTTGAAAAACGCGGCGAAATAAAGAAGGCACGGCGCATGTATGATCATGTGACCACATTAATGCCGGACTATGCCGAAGGCTGGGCGCGCTCCGCAAGGCTGGCCATTGCAGAAGAAAATTACGACAGAGCGCTCACGGACAGCGCACAGGCTCTCATATTGGAGCCTCGCGAGTTTTATGCCCTTTGGACCATGGGGAGCGTGCTCGAAAAATTAGGGCGCATGGATCAAGCCTACGAGGTCTACCGCGAAGCTCTCGCCCTCTATCCGGAGCATCCCGCGATCAAAGCCCGCGTCGGCTCTATGCAAACACAAATTGATGGCGAGGTTCTTTAATGGGTGCTGCTTTTGACATTCATATGTTCCCCTGCCTCATGGACAATTACGGCTTTCTTATCCACAGCCCGGAGACCGGCGAAACGGCCGCTATTGACACGCCGGAGGCCTCGAAAATCATCGCCGCCTGCGAGGACAAGGGCTGGACGCTCACCCATATCTGGAACACGCACCATCATTTTGATCATGTGGGCGGCAATCTCGAACTCGCGAAAACCTATGACATCGAGATTTTAGGGCCAGGTCACGACACGGCACGTATCCCGGGCTTAACGACGGGCGTATCGGGCGGGGATACCTTTCGGTTTGGCGGTCATGATGTTCAGGTTATCGATACGCCAGGGCACACGACCAGCCATATTGTTTACTATGTCCCCGATGCGAACGCCGCCTTTGTCGGAGATACCTTGTTTGTTCTTGGCTGCGGGCGCTTATTTGAGGGCACGCCCGCGCAAATGTATGACAGCATGGCCAAGCTCGCCGCGCTGCCAGACGAGACAAAGGTTTACTGCGCCCACGAATATACCTTATCAAACGCCGCGTTCGCGGTGACGGCGGAACCGGAGAATACAGATCTTTTGGCCTACGCTGCGGAAGCGAAGGCTTTGCGGGACAAAGGGCGTCCCACAGTTCCCAGCACAATCGGGCGCGAAAAACGCACAAACCCCTTCATGCGCGCGCGCAGCCCCGAAGAACTCGGTGAACGGCGCGCCGCAAAAGACCAGTTTTAAATTGCTCCAAACCTAAAATTCAGGCAGGATAAACCCATGAGTTGGATCACAAAATTAACGCCTCCGGGCGTCAAAAGTATCTTTACCAAAAAGGATACACCGGACAATCTCTGGATTAAATGTCCAAAGTCCGGCGAGATGGTCTTTGCCTCGGATATGCATGCCCTATTACACGTGACCCCCGCAGGTCATCACATGCGTATCGGGCCTAAACTGCGAATGGAGTTTACGTTTGACGACGGGGAATACGAAACCGTCGAGACGCCAGAAGTTGCGAAAGACCCGCTTAAGTTCAAAGACGATAAGAAATATACGGACCGCTTAAAGGCCGCACGCGCCAAAACTGGCGATAATGATGCGATGACAATTGGCATCGGGCAAATCCACGGCATTGAGACTGTGGTGCTTGTTCAAAACTTTGCCTTTATGGGCGGGTCTTTGGGTATGGCCGCCGGCGAAGGCTTTATCAAAGCCGCAGACGTCGCCGTTGAGCGCGGCCTGCCCCTTGTGGTCTTTACAGCCGCTGGCGGGGCGCGCATGCAAGAAGGCGCCTTATCACTCATGCAAATGCCGCGCACGACCATTGCCGTACAGCAAATGCGCGAGGCGAACCTGCCCTATATTGTCGTGCTTTGCGACCCGACCACAGGCGGCGTCACGGCCAGCTACGCGATGCTCGGCGACATTCATTTGGCGGAACCGGGCGCATTGATCTGTTTTGCAGGTCCCCGCGTGATTGAAGATACCATCCGCGAAAAACTTCCCGAAGGTTTCCAGCGCGCAGAGTATTTGCAGGAAAAAGGCATGGTCGATCAAGTTGTTCACCGTCAGGACATGCGCCAAACCCTTGGGAAAATCCTGTCTGTGCTGACAAAGTCCGAAGCCAAAGACCTACACGACGTGCCCTTCGAACATGCCTGAGATGACCGGGGTCAGCGCGGCCCTTGACAATGCGCTCGCCGCGCTCACCGCTCTTCACCCCAAAAAAATAGACCTCGGACTTGAGCGGATCGAGCGGGTTTTAAAGACGCTGGGCCAGCCTCATCTCAAATTGCCGCCCACCGTCCACATCGCCGGAACAAACGGTAAAGGCTCAACCGTGGCTTTTTTACGGGCCATGGCCGAAGCCGAGGGGCTTCGCGCCCATGTCTATACCTCGCCGCACCTTGTTCATTTTCGAGAGCGTATCGTTCTAGGCTCTAAAGAAATAGATGACGACACATTGGTGGATGTGCTGGAGCGGGTGCGCGCCGCCAATGATGGCCAGCCGCTCTCTTTTTTCGAGGCCACGACGGCGGCGGCCTTTTTGGCCTTCTCGGAAAGCCCTGCGGACATTTGCATCATCGAGGTCGGCCTTGGCGGTCGCTATGATGCCACCAATGTGATCGAGGCGCCCGCCGCCATAGGGATCACACCGATCGATTATGATCATGCAGAATTTTTAGGCCGCGACTTGGCGGGAATAGCCCGCGAGAAAGCCGGCATTATGAAACGGCACTGCCCCGCCTATATTGGCGCGCAAACACAGCTCGTCAACGCCGTCCTGGACGCCGAAGCCAATAAGCTTGGCATTACTCCGAAAATTATGGATCAAGATTTCCGCGCCTATCTTGAGCAGGGCCACCTTGTGTTTGAGGACGAGGCGCAGGTCATGGATCTTCCTCCGCCGGGACTGGCCGGAGCTCACCAAACCCAAAATGCGGGGCTGGCCATCGCACTCGCCGCGCATATGCAAATTTCGAATAAAGCCATCGCCAAAGGTCTTGAGAGCGCGTTTTGGCCCGCCCGCATGCAACCGCTGAGCACGGGGCCACTAGCTGACAAAGTTATAGAAATCGGCGGGGAATTATGGCTCGACGGTGGACATAATCCACAGGCCGGGCGAGCGCTGGCCAGCACAATGGGCGCCCTTGAAGCGCGGTCGCCGCGGCCCTTGATCATAATTATGGGGATCCTCGCCAATAAGGATGTTGGCGGCTTCTTGGATAGCTTCCAAGGCCTTGCCAGTGGATTAATTGGCATCGACATTCCCGATCATGCCTCGCTTGCGCCCGAGACATTGTGCGAGCTTGCCGCGGCGCGCGGTATTCGCGCCCAAACGGCTGATAATATTCAGCAAGCCATCGATGCCGCGATAAAAATGGGACAGGGCCAAATCAAAGATAAGAATGACAGCCCGCCCCGTATTTTGATCTGCGGATCGCTTTATTTGTCCGGCGAAGTGCTGCGCCTGAACGGCGGCATTGGCGGAGCCTAAGCGCCCCGCCCGCCCAATCAATGACCTAACCCGCACTCTCTTTGTTTCGCGCAGCGTACCAATCCATATTTCGGGTGAAATACATTATCAGGGCAATCGCCATGAAGCTCGCGAGCGCGCCGATCATCAGGGCAAAATCCTGTAGGCGCATGAGCGTATATAAGAGGCCGTAAGTGGCCACGAACACGGCACCGGAGCGCCACATATATTTGCGGTCCCCGAACACCGCCCCGGCATAAGCCGCCGTCACCGCAATCGTCGCCGACGCGGCAAGCAGAAACGCCCAGCCAAATCCCACTTGCTCCGCAATTGCGAGTAACAGCAAATAGAAGATACTTTGCGCAAGGCCGATCAGAATATATTGCGCGGGGTGCACGCGGACGCCCACCAAGACCTCAAACAAGAAATACGCGATGAAGACCAGCCCGATAAACATCACCGAATATTTCAGCGCGCGGTTTACGGTTTGATACGGATTGACCTGCGCCACAAAATGCACACTCATCGCCGTGCGTGCCGCGTCGTGCAAGGAGACAGACTGCGCAGGACCTTCACCCAAAACACCGCGCGCCAGATAGGGAACGGACCAGCGCGCGCGAAACCCTGTTGCGGTAATGTCGCGCTCGGTTGGGGGGAAACCACCGACAAACCCCGGATCGGGCCAATCAGCCGCTATCGACAATCGCGTTGACTTTGCAAAGGGTAACATCCCGAGCTGAACGGCGCCGCCGAGCTGTATCGATGTTTTGACCTGAAAGCCGCTTTCCATCGCCAAAAGGGCATCGGCGGGAACTGACAAATAGGTCATGCCGCCCTGCCCCATAAAAGGCGCTTGGCGGCGGAATTTTTCGTGGAGCCTATGGCTTTCAGAATTAAATCCTTGGGCGCGATCATAGGCTGCGGGTTCAAACCGTCTGCGCTCGCCCCCCGGCAGGGTTAAATAGATGTCTTCGGTCAACCCGCGGCCATCGGAAACGCCCACCATGATCCGCGCCATATCCCAGATCAAGGTCCGCTCGCCTTTATATTGGTCTTTATCGACGGCCTTAAAAGAGGCCGAAATATTTGCGCGGCCTTGATAAGTCGGTACTTTGAACAGAGAGCGCGTCCGCAGCGTGGTTGTGATATCCTCAAAAACTGCGTTCCCCTCCTCGGCATAAATCACATAGTCACCCGCCTCCAGAATTTCGTTTTTTGAGTTCGCGGTAAAATAGGGCACAACCAGCGTCGGGCCCAGAATGAGCTGCTCCCCGCCGTAGCGCAGCGCCACTTCCTGCGTGACCTCGTCCGCGCGGCTCGAGCGCTCGAAACTCATATATGAAATAAACATCGCCGGAATACTCATCAACATGACAAGACCGCATATGGCGATGAACTTTAAACCACGGGATCGATTTTGCAGCCGACCGGGCCTTTGAATAGAATTTTGCATAAACCCTCCTGAGCCCGAAAATATGCGCAGCAAGACGGCGCAATTAGGGCCTCAGTAAGATTTAAAGCGTCAAAAATGAGACCACAGCGAGGCTTATTCCGCAGCGTCCAAATGATTGTCTCGAATGATTTTACGGCGGCGTTCCGCATCGGGAAAATCGAAATCGGCTTCGTCGTCATCGAGTTTGCCGCCGCCTTCGAAAAGAAAATCGAGGGCTTCCGGTTTGCAGTTGAGGGCTTGGCATACATCGCCGAGAATATTGTCTCTTACGGTGGAGCGCGTATTCATCGCTGCTTTCAGGCCACCAGAAATAAAAACAACATCAGCGCTTGCGTCCGGCATCACCGGCCGCTCATCCTTGGGTTTCCAGTCTCTGAACAGGCGCTTCATCATGTCCCCGTGTTACCGTGACAAGGCTCCCCCAAGCCTTCACCCTATCATGGCCTTTGGCGCGGGCGGAATGCAAGAGCTTTTTTATCGGCCAAACCGCGAAAAGAACTCGGCATTCACATGAAACGCCTCTTCCGCGCCGACGCCGACGATTGTGTCAATACCAGCCTCTTGCAAGAGCGCTGCGCCGCGCCAATTTACGCGCGGATCCGGGTCAATACAGGCAATAACGCAGCGCGAAATGCCGGCGTCTACGAGCGCATTTGCGCATGGGGGTGTCTGCCCATGATGGGAACAAGGCTCCAGAGTCACATAGACGGACGCGCCTTGCGCTGCGCTGCCGGCCACGGCCAAGGCGTTTGTTTCCCCGTGCGGACGGCCGCCAACGGAGGTCACGCCTCGCCCGACAATGTGGCCATCTTTAACGATAACGCAGCCCACAGACGGGTTTTCGCCTGTCCGGCCATGATGTGACCATGCCAGTTCTAGGGCGAGCGCCATATAGTCTTCGTCGGTCATGAAAGAGGCGGAAGATCCTTCGCACGCTCCGCATCTAAATAGCGGGCCGATGTAATATTCAATGTCCCCGTCTCCAGATCGATCAAGAGAGGGTTGCCCGTTGGAAATTCAAAGCCGGGTATGTCTGCATCCGCCACATGAAAGAGCGACTTTAAAAGAGCCCGCAGGGAATTTCCGTGAGCGGAGATAATTAAATTGTTCGACGCTTTGATGTGAGGAACAATTTGATCTTCAAAATATGGAAGAACGCGCTCTGTGGTCATTTTGAGGCTTTCACCGGACGGCAACAGCGCGGGGTCGATCCCCGCATAGCGCGGGTCATGAGAGGGGTGAAATTCATTGCTGGTCTCAATTTTGGGCGGCGGCACATCGAAACTACGGCGCCAAATATGCACTTGCTCATCGCCGTGCTTGTCGCGTGTTTCCTGTTTATTCAGGCCCGTCAACGCGCCGTAATGGCGTTCATTTAAGTGCCAGTCCTTGGTCACAGGAATATACATTTGATTGAGACCCGAAAGGGTCAGCCAAAGGGTCCGGATCGCGCGGGTTTGAAAAGAAGTAAACGCCGCATCAAAACGTATATTTTCAGCCTTTAAAAGCTCCGCAGCCTTGTTCGCTTCAGCAACGCCTTTTTCGGTCAGGTCCACATCGACCCAGCCGGTAAAGCGGTTCTGGAGGTTCCATTCACTTTGTCCGTGACGGACAAGAACAAGTTTAGTCATTTAATTTCCCTCATTAGAAGTCGTACATGATGATAATTGAACGGCGCCGCAAAGGGCTATAAATGCCGGCGTTTTCAGTATCGTGTCCTGCTGCTGACCATATACAGGATCTGTCATTCGCTGCACGTGAAAATCGGCGAGTTTTAAAAGACTATTTGTCCCATTTTCCGAGAGCAAATTCGGCTGCGCGCTAATTTCACGCAGAATATAAGCCAGCCTCGCGGCGCGCCCCTCGGCCGCATCCACATCCCACGCATAAGGGGTGGTTTGGCGTCCGTCTTGATAATAGCTCTGCCAGTCCAAAAGGAAAAATGCCGCTTGCTGAAAGTCTTCGATATTTCCCGCCTGGGCGTAAGACCGCAAGAAAGGATCAGCGAAGGCCAAGCGCTGTATCACCTGATTGACGTCCCGCATATCATGAGGTTTCCCCCAATCAATGGGTATCGTGAAACGCCATGAATTATCTTCCGCACGGTATTTGAAACGCCCTGAGCGAATATCTGCCATGGAGCTGTAAACCGTTTCAAGGGGAACGGCGCTTTCCAGTGATGGCCGCTCGCCCGGCGGGTTCAGCGTCGGGGGTTGCGCACCCGCATCTGAGCGCATGGCAAACGGGTCCGGCGAAACCGCGTCGTCCGTCGGCCAAAAAAGACCAAGTGCGATGACGGCGAAGATCGCCGCAAGCGCGAGACAGGCCTTAATGATGTTGGACATGGATTTTCTCTGCAAGAAACGAACTCGTCAAAGCTTTTGCTATTATTGTCGTGCGAACTCAAGCCTTGAGCCGAAAGATAAAGGGAATTTAATTCGGCTTTTTGTATTTTTGTAAAAACCTGTCTGTGTCGCGCCTCACAAGGGTGTCAAAGACGTTCAGTTCATACTCGTCCGCCGGGTTCGCGAGAATATCGCTCTCGGCCTCAAAGACGAGACCTGCGCTTTCGATGTAGGTGCGAATAAGCGCAGGATCGATCCGGTGCGTTGTACCGCCGGTTATTTCTGGTGCACCTTTTGCAGCGGCGTGGTCGAGCACGATAAACGTTCCGCCAGGTTTAAGCACCCTGCAAATCTCCTGAAAAGTTTTCTCTGGGTCGCCGAACCGAAAATCTCCCGTATCGCCTTTATACCACAACTCGTGGGGGCCAAGTATCCACGTCACCACGTCAACACTACCGTCGGCCACCGTCAACGTATCAAAATTTGTGCGGATATGCTGTACATTTGGGAGGCGCTCCCCGTCTCTCCCTAAAAGATTTCGAAAGACATCGGGGGTAATGAACTCATCAAAACTGGGCGGGTTTTGCATGATAACATGGCCATCTTCGCCCACAAACCGAGACAGAATTTCTGTATAATATCCCCCCATCGCCTCCAGCTCTAAGACGCGGTCACCGGGCTTTATCCCCGAAAAAAGAACAACCTGCGCCGGCTTTCGAACGGCGTCATTTTCCCTCGCGCTTTCACGGCGCATAGAGTGGGCCAGAACCTTGTCGATACGGGCCTTAATGTCGTCGTTTGCGTCTACGCCAGATACCTGATCTTGATTTTCAGCGCTTCCCCCCGGCAGAGTTTCGGAAGGCCTGTCTTGACATGCCGCGAGCATCAAGAGGGCGAGCATGAGAGCGGCGGTCCCTTTGCGTAGCATGATCTTCCTTCCTATCGACCTTAAGTCTTGTCGTTTACGTTCAAAGCGAGCGGCTTCGACGATAAATTTCACCGGCAGATAAACTGCCGACGTCGCTACCCCAACTTGTTTGATTTTGCGGCCTTGACGGGGCCGTCTTCTCTTATTTTAGGCCTTTAAGACACGAATTGTCGTGAATCTCTAATGGCCTGCGCGTACCTTGCTTTGAAGCATACACGATTTTAAGCGCGAATCATAGGCGGCAAGTTACCTTACACCATAAGGCCCGCCGAAGACTTGACCGATATCAATAAATCTTCAGGAATATATACAGTGGCGAAACCGAAAATCCCGAGAGATTAATTCGGTTTTTTATACATATGCAGGAATCGATCGGTTTTACGGCGCACGGACGGATCAAATGCCAGAACATCATATTGAGGTTCAGGGTTGGCGAGAATATCGCTTTCTCCGATGAAAACCAAACCCGCCTCTTTGGCCCGCTTTTGGATGGCAAGCGGATCGATACGGTGAAGTGTTCCGCCAACCGCCTCCGGCGCGCCGGCGCGCGCGGCATGGTCCAGCACAATAAATGTTCCGCCGGGTTTCAGGACCCGCGCAATCTCGGAAAAAGACCCAGCCGGATCTCCCAAATTCATGCTGCCATCCGTCCCAGTGTACCAAAGTTCATGCGGCCCAAGAAACCACGTCACCACATCCATACTCTTATCGGCGGCGTCGAGAGCGTCAAAGTGGCTCTTAGACCGCTTCACATTAGGAAGGCGCGTGCCGTCGGCCCCCAATAGGGCGTCAAAATCTTCTTTCGTATAGTAGACGTCAAACTCTGCAGGGCTTTGCGAGATCACCTGCCCTTCATCCCCCACAAGGCGAGAGATAATTTCCGTATAATATCCTTTGCCCGCTTCCAGTTCAAAAACGGCATCGCCGGGTTTAATCCCTGAAAACAATAAAACATCCCTCGCTTTACGAATAACATCATCTGCGCGGGACGCCTCAGTCCGGTCAGGATGCGACAGTGACGCCTCGATAGCCCCAGTGCGGGTTTCCAGCGCCGCTAAAGCCGCCATATCGGCGCCCGGACTTACATCCACAGATTGGCAGCTCACAAGGCCTAACGCAGCCCATGCGGCCCCGAATATAATTGCTCTTTTCATATTTTTACCTCCCCCTTTATTTAATGTGCATCGTTCCAGTTCAGCGCCGCGTGGGCTTCGACAACAAGCGGCACTGACAAATTAACCGCTGGCATCGCCGCCCCCTCCATAATCTTTTTCGCGAGCTTGATAAGATCGTCCGCGTTTGTTTCAGGGACTTCAAAGACCAATTCATCGTGAACCTGCAACAACATGCGTGCCCCTTCAATCTCTTTTACGCTATTTTGCATCCGTATCATAGCCCGCCGCATAACATCAGAGGCCGCCCCTTGAATGGGTGCATTGATCGCCTGGCGTTCAGCAAAGCCCCGCTGGGCTTGATTGCGGTCGGTAATGCCTTGGATATGGCACTTGCGGCCAAAAATTGTTTTCACATAGCCATATTCACGCGCTTCGGCTTTGGCGGCATCCATATAAGTTTTAATCCCGGGAAACTTTTCAAAATAGCTTTCGATATAGTCCTTGGCCTCGCCCCGCGAAATATTCAGATTGTTCGCCAGTCCAAAGGCAGAAATGCCGTAAATAATCCCAAAATTAATCGCCTTGGCTTTGCGGCGCGTTTGCGGGTCCATGTCGGCAATCGAGACACCAAACATCTCGGACGCCGTGAGGGCGTGAATATCAACGCCGTCGGCAAAGGCCTGCTTCATGGTTGGCAGGTCGGCCACATGGGCTAAAATCCGAAGCTCGATTTGCGAATAGTCAGCCGCCACAAGCACATGACCCTTTTCTGCCACAAAAGCGTCGCGGATTTTTCGGCCATCTTCTGTTCGGATGGGAATATTTTGTAAGTTGGGGTCAGAGGACGACAAGCGCCCGGTTGTGGTTCCCGCCAAGCCAAAGCTCGTGTGAACCCGTCCCGTGCGGCGATTTATTTGCTGTACCAAAGCATCCGTATATGTGGATTTTAGTTTGGCGTAGTGCCGCCAATCCAAAATGGTTTGCGGCAAAGCTTCGCCTTTCGCGGCGAGGTCTTCGAGAACGCCTGCACCGGTTTGCCAAGCTCCGGTCTTGGTTTTTTTGCCCCCTTCCAGACCCATTTTATCAAACAAAATCTCGCCCAGCTGTTTCGGGGAGCCAAGATTAAATGGCCCTTCAGCCAGCGCATGGGCTTCGGCCTCCAAACCGGCCATTTTTTGCGCGAAGTCACCGGACAAGCGCGCCAAAACCGCTTGGTCAACTTTAATGCCCTCATTTTCCATATTCGCCAAAACGCGCGGCATGCCGCGCTCCAGCGTTTCATAGACGCTCGCCACTTGGTTCTGACCAAGCTTGGGTTTGAAAAACTTCCAAAGCCGCAACGTCACGTCAGCGTCTTCGGCCGCATAAGGCGTCGCTTCTTCAAGGCTAAACTCGTTAAAGGTTCGCGCATTTTTTCCCGTGCCAGCCAGTTCTTTGAAGCTAATCGGTTTGTGGCCAAAATGCATTTCGGACAACGCGTCCATGCCGTGGCCATGAAGCCCGCCCTCGAGGGCATAGGACATCAACATCGTATCATCATAGGGCCACGGACGAAGACCGTATCGCTGGAACACGCCGAGATCATATTTGAAGTTCTGCCCCACCTTTAAAACGGATTCGCTATGCAAGAGCGGCTCGAGCGCGCCCAGGGCTTGGTCCATATCTATTTGCTGGGGCGCGCCGTCGCCCAAGAGGTCACCGCCGCCCGTATGTCCCAGCGGGATATAGCAGGCTTCATTGTCGGCCACAGCGAGGCAAACACCGACCATATTGGCGGCCGCGCTATCAAGACTATCGGTCTCTAGGTCAACCGAAACGACGCCCGTTTCGAAGCCCCGTGCAATCCAATGCTGCAAACGTTCCATTGTTTGCACGCACTCATATTTTTCGGGGTCAAAGACAATGTTCGCCGGAACATCACGTCTGGCAGGCAGGACGGTTTTCACATCGTCACGGCGAAGCCCGTCTGTTTCCCCCTCCCCCAGAGCGGCGCGCACCCGGTTTGTAAGGGTTCGAAACGTCATCGCTTCGAGGAAATCAAATAAAGCCTTTGGGTCCGGGTCCGACACCGCAATATCTTCAAGCGGGACCTCAAGATCGATATCCGTTTTGAGCGTCACAAGGTCTCTTGAAATCCGTGCTTTATCCGCATTTTCCAAAAGCTTTTCGCGGCGGCCTTTTTGCTTAATCTCTCCGGCGCGCTCTAACAGCGTATCAAGATCGCCATATTCATTAATCAAGAGGGCCGCCGTTTTTACGCCAATACCGGGGACGCCGGGCACATTATCAACACTGTCCCCTGCAAGGCTTTGAATATCGATCACTTTGTCAGGGTTAACACCGAACTTTTCAATAACTTCGGCAATTCCTATAGCGCGGTTCTTCATTGTATCGAGCATGGACACACGCTCGGAAACAAGCTGCATGAGGTCTTTATCTGACGAGATAATCGTGACCCGGGCCCCCTTCGCCTCGGCCTGTTTGGCATAGGTCGCAATGAGATCATCGGCCTCAAAACCCGTCATCTCGATGGCGGGTGCGCCGAATGCCCGCGTCGCGTCGCGCGTGAGCGGAAATTGCGGGATCAAATCTTCGGGCGTTTCCGACCGGTTTGCTTTATACGCGGCATATAAATCGTTTCGGAATGTTTTTCCGGACGCATCGAAAATAACCGCAAAGTGAGTCGGACGCGCCGCATCGGTCTGGTCCCTCAGCATTTTAAACAGCATATTCGAGAACCCCGCGACCGCGCCAATGGGCAGACCGTCGGTTTTGCGTGTCAAAGGCGGCAGGGCGTGAAAGGCTCTGAAAATATATCCGGATCCATCGACGAGGACGACGTGAGAGGTGCGGTCAACCGCGGCAGATTTGGACATAGAAAACTCCTTGAAAGGTCTTTTGCGCGGGGCGACAATGGTTTTCAAGACGGATAAGTCTGTTCTGTCAAAATTTTGCCGTTTTATTGCCCCATATTTGGAAATTATAGCGTAGAAGACCTGTATGTACGACACGATTGAAACCTCGGACGCCCCCTCAGACAAAACCACGGCGCCCATATCGCCCCTCATCGCACAGCGGCGTTTATGGGTTCTTGCGGCCATTGCCGCGGGACTGGCGGTGCTTATCGTCTCGGCGCTCTGGACGTCTCAAACCCCGCCTCCGCAAAAGCCCGATGACTCCCAATTGATCGCGCAAAGATCGGAATATATCGCGGCGCTCACAGAGCCGGACGCCGCCCTGCGGCGCGCCCGGCTTTCTGACTTTATCGAGACGCATCCCTCATCGAAAAGGCGCCGCGCGGCAAAGGCGCAACTTTTGGTGCTCAATACCGCAGAGGCCCGCGACTGGGCCAAACTCAGCGATGTGATTTTTGACGTTAAAGCCTCCCGCGCGGACAAATTATATGCCCTCGAAGTTTATGAACATCAGTGGGACCCGTCATTGCTCGGCGGACGCGCGGACACCGTCAAGCGTCTCCGCGATGAACTTACCGCAGAAGCCCTCGATATACCTGTTCGTGATGAGGGAATAGATCTTGGAGACATTGCGCCCTCGGAACGTATGGTCGGCGGCGGGAAGGGATACCCCCGCCCGGAAAGCGGAATTGAGACAATGACGACGCATACGGTCCCCTACCCACAAAATGCCGACATCATAACGCCGCCTGAGCTGCGCCGTGAGGTGCAGCCGCGCTATCCGCGCCGGGCCCTGAATGCTGGCATCGAAGCCGTCGTGGAGCTTCGCCTCATCCTTGATGATCGGGGCCGCGTCGAAGCGGTCGAGCTTATACGCACGGACGCTCCGCGCTACGAAGAGGATTTCATCGAGGCCGCAGAAAGAGCGGCAAGGCGTTTTCGTTTTGAACCGCGTGAAATAAACGGCGAACCTATCGCGACCCCCGAAGGGGTCACAAAGCAGTTTATCTTCAAGATTCTAAATTAGAAAACCGGAGAGATATGACTATTCGTGGGAACTTCCAATCCAGATCGGGCTGCCCCATGCGCGGTCTTGAACAATCGGCTTCATTTCCGGACTGACCGGCGAGCCATTTCGCGCCGCGTCCCAGCTTGACCACCGGCATTTCGGGTTTTCCAAAACGCGGGTGTAATAGGCAGCAACCTCGCCTTGCTGGTAGTCAGGGTCTTGCCAGATAGCTTTCAGTTCGGCCGCGCCGGTTTCAGGATTGGTCGAACAATCGGCTAAATCAACCACCGCGCCATTATCCGCGCAGCGCCGCGTGGCCGTGTCGGGCGCAGCGCCATCCGCGCAGGCCAAGTCGAAAATCCGTTCTTTGTTTTCACCGTTCTCTTGCCAGACCTTGATAATCTGCAAACGCTGTAAACTCATGCCGTTCGGATCCTGCATGGCCCAGACCAAAAAGTCAGGGGACGTGTCCGTTTGCGGCGCTTTTCCGCCCATTGGCGTACCGCGCGCATAGGCTTGCTCGAGCATATCGGCGGCGTCTAAAACGCTGTCATCATAATCTCCGGCGAACATGCGCACGCGAATCCTGGGCCCGGAGGTCCCAAAAGTTTCCTTGGCCCGCATCGCGCCGAATAGATCATCTCTTGTATTGGCCTCGGCCCATACGCCTGCAAGGCCGCTTGCGCCGTACTGCGGAGAGGCCACGAGGTCCACATTGGAATAGCCCCCCTTATCCCAGTTCTTCGCGCCTTTTGGCGGCGTCGATTGACGATTTTCGGGCTCCATATCATGCGGGAACTTTCCGAAATGATGCTCTTCTGACATTGAACCCGCGCCAAGATGCGTATCACTCGACCCCACAAAACCAAAGGCGTAAGGATTGACCTCTCTGCCTAGCCCGCGCGCCAATGTTGTACGTACGAAGCTTCCTACATCCACAATCGATTTTTCAGTACTGCCGATCAGATTGTCATAAATCTCGAAATCCGCCCATTCATCATTCGGAGAGAGTAGCGGATGGGTTTCGGATGTACCTTTAACTTGTGTAATTTCCACCAGCGGCTCGTTCGCAAGCCTGTTGCGGGCATAGTCCGCACTTTGGACCCCGCCTTCATAGGTCAAATCCGCGAACATTTGTCCGTTCGAGGCGTTTGAATTGTGCGGTATGGCAAGCGATTCGATACCTTTCGCTCTGTTCTGGTTCATCCAGTCCCAAAGATCTTCAGGGTTAGGCGAGTCCAGCGTCGTGAAAAGCCGCGCCGGCGCTTCATTTTTAAAGATGACATTACGGTGCAAATTCGCGGCGCCGGTGGCAGTGACTTGTAGCATCGCCGTGAATTCATATCCCGAAAAAGCGGTAAATTGACCAGGATTATTGTGCCGCTCCGCCGCTGCAATGGTCTCGGCCCACACCTCGTTCATATGTGGTTGATCGTAAATATCGGCGATCTCGTCTCCATTGACGATAGTTCTACCAATTTTTAAGAAGTTTTGCCGCCGGTCTTTGGCGAAAATCCCAAAGATGGATTTGGCTGTTGCTGTCTTTGACAAGGGCGTCCCCCGGGTCGCCATTTGCTCGACAATCCCGATATATTCGCCGTGGTCTGTCACGGATAGAAAATCAAGCGGCGGGCCATAGAGCGAAATGTCATGGCCGGCACCGTTATCGATGGTCGCGCCCTTGGCGAAGCGGTAGGCATCATCCGGAGACGACCGCGTTCCAAAAATATATGCGTCGAAAGAGTTCTTCGTGTGGACGTGCAAATCGCCAAAATAGGCATTCTTTGTGGGGTTTCTTTCAATTTCTCCTATCGGCACAATCTGCTCGGCAGGTGTTTCCGGGGTCACTTTCGGCGCATCCTTATTTTGACACGCCGCCAATACAAGCACGCTCGCCATCCACATATAATTCCGCATTTGATGTCCCTCTTTTTTTCTCTTAGCTTAAGTCACCGTTCGCGGAATGCAATCTAAGTTTCAATGATAAGTGTCAGTGGTATTTAAACGATAAATAGGCATCCAATTCTTTTTCATTTGAAATAAAGATCGTGCCGTATTCCCGCGTCAAAAATCCAGACTCCTCAAGCCGCGACAAGGCTTTGTTGACGGTCTGGCGCGACGCGCCAATCATAAGCGCCAAGTCACTTTGCGACACGCGGATGCGGTTGGATTGACTTCCGCGAATCCGCTCAGATCTTAAAAGCCACTGCAACCGGCCCGCCACCTGTTTTTCAATGGAATGCATCGTGACCCGCTCGAGCAGCGTGATCATACCCCGCGCCGTACTGGCCAATTGGGAAACGAGCGCCCTGTCAATTTCGGGATGAACGGCTCTCATCTGTGAAAGATGACTAATAGGAATGAACGTCACCGTAATATCCGTCATAGCCTCGGCGAAAATAGGGTAAGACAAACCATCAACTGAGGCGAGATCACCGATCGTTTCACCTTTCTCGCAGAATTTTAAAAGAAATTCTGTCCCCGTCGATTTTAACATAAACATTCGGACCCGGCCGCGCTCCAGCCGAAGAACACCGCTCGGTTTGCCGCGGCGCTCGTAAATCGTTGTGCCGGATTTGAAGTACTGTAAATGACTCTGGCTTAAAAGATCAGCGCGAACGCTGGGAGGCAAAGAGTCGATCCAGTTGAAATATTCTCCGCCCTGCATGACCTGACTCCCCGTGACAATTTTACATCACATTTTTGTTGATTTCTCAATTTGTAGTGAAATGTCGCGCAGGTGACAATTTAAATAATGGAGTTCGATTACATTTCTTCCATAATACTAAATGGGCGATCCATGACCCATAAAAGTAAAAAGCGGGCACCAAACGATCCGCAAAATACAATTACATAGACATGATCGGGGAGATAATATGTCAGAACTACCTTCTACCAAGGCTCTACTCTTGTGCGGCGTTGCCTTTATGACCGCCCTACCACAACTCGCGACCGCCCAGGCCCAAGATGACGAAGTCATCGTCACAGCCACGCGGCGGGCTGAAAGCATCCAAGACATTCCTATCGCCGTGACCGCTGTTCTACCGCAAGAGCTGAACCGTCAAGGCGTTGTGAATATTCAAAATCTCGGAAGCGTTGCGCCAAGCTTCGCCACATCAAATGCCCAAATCGCGTCAGGCAGTGTTGTGCTTCGCATTCGCGGTGTCGGTACCACATCTAATAACATTGGATTTGAGTCGGCTGTCGGTATTTTTGTCGATGGCGCGTATCAATCCCGGCCCGGCGTTGCGCTTGGCGAATTTGTTGACGTCGAGCGTGTTGAAGTTCTTCGTGGACCGCAAGGCACTCTTTTTGGCCGCAATACCTCAGCGGGCGCTCTGAACATCACCAATGTGAGTCCGGATCTTGACGAAGTTGGCGGGTTTATCAACGCCACCTACGGAAATTATAATCACAAGAGCCTTCAAGGCGCCGTCAATATTCCCCTCGCCAAAGGCAAAGTCGCCGCGCGCTTGACCGGTGCATTGCGCAATCGTGATGGCTATGTGGATATATATGACAGGAACAACAATAAAATCGGCGAGTCCAACAATGTTGACCAATATTATCTGCGCGGTCAAATTGCGTTCCAGGGCGAAGAGAAATGGAGCGGCCGGGTCATTATCGACCATTCCAACAGCGATTCCGTTTGCTGTTCCGCGATTGAAGTGTCCCAATCTCCCGTTGAAGCCGCTGGCATATTCGGCTTGGTAGGCCTTGGCGCCCGCGGCGGGATGGTTGCTCCCAACGTTGCCACAAGCGCCACCGACACGGCGGGTGCGCAGGCTGCTGTCGATGATCTGATCGCCTCCTCCAGCCAAGTGCCGAGTCCATTTAGTGAGCAAACGGGCCTGACCGCTGAACTTAAGTATGAACTCAACGACAATACAGATCTGATCTATATCGGATCCTATCGGGACTATTCTGCGGGTGAGCAATACGACTCCGCATTCTCGGGACTTGATTTGTTCAATGTCCTTGGCGGCGGCGGTACTGATATCAAAACCATGACCCACGAATTGCGCGCTCAAGGCGATGCAATGGATGGACGTCTCAGCTGGCTTATTGGTGGCTATTATTCTGACGAAGACATTGCTCAAACCGTGAATTTTGGACTGGGTACAGATTATAGCCGCTTTGCCGATGCACTTTTGGTGGCCGGTACGGGTGGACTATATCCGAACTCTGTTATTCTTGGGCTTGGCGGTGCATTACCGGTCGCATCCGGCGGCGGAAACCCGGCCTTGGCCAGAACATCAAACGCGTACACTCAAAACAGTGAAAGCTGGTCGCTCTTCACGCATAACGTATTTGACGTCACGGATAAATTGAACGTCACCGTCGGTCTGCGTTATTCGGACGAGTCTAAGGATGGTAGTTTTTCCCAGCCTAGCGCATTCTACCCCTCCTGCACGAGCCAACTGGCCAACTTCAACCTGGCCACAGGTTCATTCCCGCCAGCGCCAAGTGCCTTAACAGGAAACCTTGTTGTTCTTGGCTGTTTCCCGTTCCTCGCCCCTGCGGATCACCCGTATGCAGCGTTTCTTCCGCTTCCGCGCTCGTTTAACAGCACCTTCAAGGATGACGAATTAATCTATACGGGCAAGCTGGGATACGAAGTTAGCCCCGGCGTTTCAACATATGCAAGCTTTACGCATGGCTATAAGTCCGGGGGATTCAACCTTGATTCCACTGCGGCAATCGGCGGTGCCGACCCTCGGTTTGCCTCGGAAGAAGTTGATGCTTACGAGCTTGGCCTAAAATCCAAACTTATGGATGGCAGGGTCACCCTCAACGTCGCGGCCTTCCTAGAGAAATTTGATAACTTCCAAGTTCTCGAATTTACCGGCGCACAATTCCAGACATTCAACGTGCCCAAAGCAGAAACAAAAGGCGTTGAAGTTGAAATGTTTGCAAGGGCCTCTGACAATCTGACGTTTAACGGCGGTTTGACAGTCCTGGACGCCAAATACCCTGACGATTGCGCGGGCGGTAGCACGGATGTCAACATTGTCAGCCTCTGCGGGAATTCACTGACCAACGCGCCTGATGTGGTGGGTCTGCTCGGGGCCACGTATGAAGGCAAGCTCAGCGACAATTACACATTCTTCCTAAACGGCCAGCTCCGTTATGAAAGTGATCGCCGCACCTCGACGCAAGCCATTGTGGTCCCCGGCGCCGCGCAGATTGCCGCTGCAGGCAGCGTACAAGCCGCTGTGGATGCCGCGCCTTTGTTGCCGTTTGACGTTCAAGACAGCACAACCAAGATCAACCTTCGGGCCGGCCTTGGTGATGCCAACGAAACCTGGAGCCTCGAAGCTTGGGCAACGAACATCACAAATGAAGTCACACGCGGTGTCACATTCAACACCACACTTCGTTCAGGGTCGCGCTCGGCGTTCGTGCAAGAACCTCGCATGTACGGCGTCACAGCCCGCAGAAACTTCTAGGGCTTCGCGGGCCACACGCACGAAAAGGCGCTCCTCGGGGCGCCTTTTTTATGGCGTCTATGGCCCTCCATTCAAAAATGCAGTGCCGCCAAACTTAAGCGAAATCAGCGCTAAGTGTCGTGTATTTGACAATTTATTTTTTCGGCCTGATTTAATATGTGGGCAAATAAAATATGAATGGCGGGGATAACGGCCGAAACAAAAGATCTCTCAAAAATTGGGCGCTGGCTTTGTTCAAGCCATTCTGCAACGATAGATGAGGGCTTTCGTCTGGACCACGCTTTCGCCTATACTGGCGCAACGTTCATAAATTTACGGGGATAAAAATGGTAAGAATTGACCTTAAAGAAAAATCCGGAAAACCGTCGAGCTGGGGTTTCGACTTGGACGCCGTGCTAGCCGCGCAGCGCGCCGCCTTTAACAAAGACCCCAATCCAAAATGGTCAGACCGCAAAGCCAAACTGGAAAAGCTCGGCGAAGCCATTGCCTCCCATGAGGCCGAGTTTCAAAAAGCCATCGCCGAGGATTTTGGCCATAGATCACATACCGAAACCACCATCGCCGAAATACTCGTCATTCAAGGCGGTATTAAACACGCGATCAAACACACGCCGGGCTGGATGAGAACACGCAAAGCACCGACCGCTTTGCAATTCCTACCCGCCAGCAACCGCATTGTCCCGCAGCCGCTGGGGGTCGTGGGCATTATCAGCCCGTGGAATTATCCGCTGCAGCTTGCGATTATGCCGCTCATCGGCGCGCTCGGGGCCGGCAACCGCGCGATGATTAAGCCGAGTGAATATACGCCCCGTCTGGCGGACCTCATGAAGCGCGTTCTTGCCACCGTCTTTTCCGAAGACGAAGTCTTTGTGGCGACCGGCGGCGTGGACGTGGCATCGGCCTTCTCGGCCCTTCCCTTTGATCATCTCGTCTTTACAGGGTCAACAAATGTCGGCCGTATTGTGGCCAGTGCCGCAGCGAAGAACCTGACGCCTGTCACCTTAGAGCTTGGCGGGAAATCACCGACCATTATTGATGAGAGCGCCAATATGGATATCACCGTATCGCGCATTGCAAACGGCAAACTTCTCAATGCCGGGCAAACCTGCGTTGCGCCCGATTACGTGTTGATGCCCGCGGCGAAAATCGACGCCTTTTCAGAGGCACTCATTAAAAAGGCGGAACAGTTTTATCCCACTTTCGCAGGAAATGACGACTACACCTCCATCATTGCCGACAGCCATTATGCGCGTTTGCAAGACCTGCTCGAAGACGCCGAAAATAAAGGGGCGCGTATTCAGGTCGCGGGCGATGACGACAAACAACAATTAGCCAAAGAACGCCGCGTGCCATTGACGGTTGTGACCAACACCACGCCCGATATGAAAATCATGCAAGAAGAGATCTTTGGCCCCCTTCTGCCTGTTGTTGCCTCCGAAACGTTGGATGATGCGATGGACTATGTTCAATCACATGAACGTCCATTGGCGCTGTATTGGTTTGGCGAAGACAAAGCCAAGCGCAATAAGGTTCTTAATCAAACTATTTCGGGCGGCGTTTCGATCAACGAAACAGCCTGGCATGTGGTACAGGAAGACATTCCTTTTGGCGGCGTCGGGCCTTCCGGCATGGGTGCCTATCACGGAGAAGCGGGATTTAATTCCTTCTCCCATCTCAAAGGCGTCTATCTGCAAAGCCGCTTTAGTCAGGGCAAGAACCTGTTCCCGCCCTACACAGACAAGACCCAAAAGCTTCTAAAGCTCATGAAAAAAATAATGTAAAAACACTCAAGGGGGGGAACACATGAAACGATTTTTAACCGCAAGCGCAGCCGCGCTTGCGTTGGCGGCCTGCAGCGACACGCCCACCACTCAAAAAGATATTTCGGCCACACCGATGGATAGCCCGCCGGCCGCCTCATCCATACCCTCTAACCCAAATAAAAATGCCTATTTCGGCGACATTCATATTCACACCAAGAACTCGTTCGACGCCTATATTTTTAACGTTCGCACGACACCCGATGATGTTTACCGCTTCGCCAAAGGGGAGACCATTCGGCACCCATCTGGGTTCGATATGATGGTGGCCGGAGAGCCTCTCGACTTCGTCGCCGCAACTGACCACGGCGAATATATGGGCATACTTCCCGCAATGGACACACAGGGGCATCCGCTAAATTCTCTGGACATGGCGAAAGACATGTTCAGTTCTGATCCTGCCGTCATCGCCAAAGCCTTTTCGAAGATCGGCTCATCCATCCGCAACGGAACGCCCTATCCAGAGGCCTATGACCGCAGCGTCATTGACGCGGCGTGGCAAGGCGCTGTTGCCGCAGCAGATAAGCATTACGCCCCCGGCAAGCTCACCACGTTCGCGGCCTATGAATATACGGCAACCTCTACGCAGGGCCGAACGGATAATAGCTTTGTCGGCGGCAACCTTCACCGCAATGTTATCTTTCGCGGCCGCGCGCCTGAACGCCTTTTCTCGACGCTCGACTCGGTGAACCCCGAAGATTTATGGGACTGGATGGATCAGCAGCGCGCCGACGGCCGCGAGGTCATGGCCATACCGCACAATTCCAACGTCTCGGACGGCGCGATGTTCGCCATGACAACATTTGACGGCAGCGCAATGGACCGCGCCTATGCCGCACAGCGTATCTCAAACGAACCTCTCGTGGAAATTACCCAAGTCAAAGGCACGTCGGAAACCCATCCTGCGCTCTCGCCCAATGATGAATGGGCAAACTTCGAGATTTACGAATACCTTCTCAGTTCTCAGGTCAAATCCAAAATTCATGGCAGCTTCGTGCGCGAAGCCCTCGCCAATGGGTTTGCGCTCGAAAAGCAAACCGGCGTGAACCCTTATAAATTTGGCGTCATCGCCTCTTCCGACACCCATGTGGCCGGCGGCGGCTTTGACGAGAAAGACTATTGGTCCAAAGCGGGCATCATTGACGGCACGCCCGAAGCCCGCGGTTCTGTGCCGCCGGGCGGCGCGAAAAGCTGGGAAGGCGTGAAACGCAACGAGAACGCGGAATATTGGTTCAGCCGTTGGGGCGCATCCGGCCTTGCCGGTGTTTGGGCCGAAGAAAACACCCGCGATTCCATTTACGATTCCATGCGCAGCAAAGAGACCTTCGCCACCACAGGCCCGCGCATTCAGGTACGCATGTTTGGCGGCTATAATTTCGATGCCTCGCTTGCGGACGATACGGACATGATCGCGAAAGCCTATCAAACCGGTGTGCCGATGGGCGGCGAATTACCGGCCAGCACAAAAGCGCCGGAATTCCTTGTGACCGCTTTGCGGGACCCCCGGTCCGCGCCGCTACAGCGGCTCCAGATGGTCAAGGCCTGGCATGACGGCAAAGGCGCGCGGGAAGCGGTATATGATATTGCCTGCTCGGACGGAGGTCTCCCGGATGAACGCACGCGGCGCTGCCCAGACAATGGAGCGAGCGTCAATCTTGCGGATTGTTCTATTTCCACAGATAGCGGCGCGCCCGCGCTTAAAACGCTGTGGCAAGATCCAGATTTTAATCCAGATATGCCCGCCGCATATTATGTGCGTGTTTTAGAGAATCCGACCTGCCGGTGGTCCACATGGGAGGCGAACAGGGCTGGCGTCGAACGTCATCCTGACCTACAACCGACCCTTCAGGAACGGGCTTTTACCTCTGCGATTTGGTACGACCCAGCGAAAGAATAAGAGACTTGAATGGCATCTATCTGGAAAGAACCGCTGGTTCATTTTGCACTTCTTGGCGGGGCGCTCTTCGCGGGGCATACCCTGTGGGAAAAATCCCGCGCGGCGTCCGACTACACGATTGAGGTCAGTACAGAAGAACTCGAACGGCAGGCTATCATTTTTGCCGGAGAAAACCGGCGGCAGCCCACAGAAGAAGACCTGACAGGCCTTCTTTTTGCCTATGTGGAAGAGCAAGCCTTAATGCGAGAAGCCAAGCGCTTGGGTCTGGACGAGGACGACACCATTATTCGCCGTCGGCTCGCTCAAAAAATGCGGTTTATGATCGAAGATGTGGAACCGCCCGCAGCCCCCACAGAGGACGTGCTAGAAGCTTGGTTTAAATCCCACATGGATCAGTTCATAACGCCAGAGCGGAGACGTTTCTCGCATATTTATCTCAGCCCCCAATCTCACGGAGAAACGCTGGAAGCCGACGCCGCCGCGTTGCTAGCGCGCGCAAACAACACTCAAGATTGGAAAGCGCTTGGCGACCCCTTCATGATGAAGCGCACCTATGAGCCGCTGACCCAAACAGATGTGGCGCGTCTTTTCGGCGGTGATTTCGCCGAACAATTATTTAGCTTGGCGGGCGCAGAAGCTTGGCAAGGCCCGCTATCATCGGCGTATGGCCTGCATTTGGTGCGCATCAGCGAAACCGTGCCCAAAGTCACGCCAACGTTCGCAGAGGCGCGCCCCGCCGTTCTCGCCGCTTGGCAAGACCAAGCGCAGCGCAGCGCCAATGCCGCGCGCCTTAAAACGCTGATTGAGAAGTATAAAGTCAAAGTCGAGGATGACGACGCATGATGGGCTGGCGCATCATTCAGCGTTTTTTTGTGGTCTGGCTGTGTCTCTTCGGCGGGTTAAACGCCGCCGCGCATGAAGTCCGTCCCGCCTTTTTGCAGCTAACGGAAGTCGAAGCTGGCGTATTTAACGCCGTTTGGAAACAGCCCATACTGGATGGCAAACGGCTCAAGATCGATCCTGTTTATCCTGAGGGCTGCACCGTCACGGACCTGCAGCAAACGCAGCAAGCTGGAACCATCCATGAAGTCTCAAAAGTCACCTGTGATCTCAAAACCGGCACACTACGGCTAAGCGGTTTAGAGCGCACACTCACAGATGCATTTGTCGCGATCACCTATCTGGACGGTGAAACCCGCAGCGGCCTGTTAAAGCCCGCAGAGACCCGTCTTGACCTTGGCGGCCCCGTGGCCAGCGCGGCCCCGCAATATTTACGCATCGGCGTGGATCATATCCTTATGGGGTGGGACCACCTTTTGTTTGTGATCGGTTTGACCTTGCTTGTGGCGCGGCGGCAAATTTGGGGCGTCGCCACAGCTTTCACAGCGGCCCACAGCTTGACCCTCGCCCTCGCCGCATTTGGATGGCTGAACGTACCCTCGCGCCCCGTGGAAATCCTGATCGCGGCAAGCATTGTTTTACTGGGCATAGAGATCATCCGAAAGCACCGAGGCAAGGACAGCCTTGCGACGCGAAAACCGTACCTCATTAGCTTTATGATCGGCCTTATTCATGGCTGCGGATTTGCGTCGGCGTTGGCGGATATCGGGCTGCCAAAAGGCACGGAAATACTGGCGCTGCTTTTGTTCAATGTGGGAGTCGAACTTGGACAATTTGGCATTGTCGCGATTGTCCTTCTATGCCTCGCGGGTCTGGCAAAGATAAATATAAAAACGTTGCGCCGTGCGGAGGTCTTGACGACCTATGCCATAGGGACGGTCGCCATGTATTGGCTCATCGAAAGAATGGCGCAATATTTGGTTTAAAAAATAAATAAACATCCGGGGAGGATACTATGCGTTTGTTCATGACCACCATTCTTGCGAGTGGGCTCTTAATGTCTGCGTGCAAGCCCGCTCATATTGACCAGGCCGCAAAAGATAGCACGGTGTCAACATTGGTGAGCGCCGACACCATTGTTGAAGCCTCAACAGATGGGTGGCGGTCTTATGGGGGTGATTATAACGAACAGCGTTTCTCCCCTTTAAATCAAATCAATGTTGAGACCGCCAAAGACCTTGGCCTTGCCTGGACATATAATCTGGACAGCACACGCGGCGTCGAAGCGACGCCGATCGTGCATGACGGGGTGATGTATGTGACGTCCACATGGAATATTGTGCACGCCATGAATGCCCGCACGGGCGAGCCGCTCTGGACTTTTGACCCTGATGTGGACAAAGCACAGGCGGCAAAAGGGTGCTGCGACGCAGTGAACCGCGGGGTCGCCATTTGGGGAGATCAAATTTTCACAGCGACGATTGATGGCCGCCTGATCGCGCTCGACGCCAAATCAGGGAAAGTAAACTGGGATATCCTCACCATTGATAAATCCAAGCCCTACACGATTACCGGCGCACCGCGCGTGGTGAAGGGGAAGGTTTTGATCGGGAACGGCGGCGCCGAGCTCGGCGTGCGCGGATATATCAGCGCCTATGACGCCGAGACCGGCGAGATGGCGTGGCGTTTCTATACAGTTCCCGGAAACCCCGCCGATGGATTTGAGACCGAAACCATGGAAATGGCCGCGAAAACATGGAATGGCGAATGGTGGGCGGCCGGCGGCGGCGGCACGGCGTGGGACGCCATGGCCTACGACCCCGAACTTGATTTACTTTATTTTGGCGTCGGCAATGGATCGCCTTGGAACCAATCCATCCGCAGTCCCGGCGGCGGTGATAACCTCTTCCTGTCCTCTATTGTGGCCGTGCGGCCGGATACGGGTGACTATGTCTGGCACTACCAAACCACGCCGGGGGAAACATGGGATTATACGGCAACGCAGCATCTGATCTTGGCGGACCTCGAGATTGATGGCGCAATGCGAAACGTCATTATGCAAGCCCCGAAGAACGGGTTCTTTTATGTGATTGACCGGGCGACGGGCGAGTTTATTTCAGCCAAGAATTTTGTACCCGTGAATTGGGCCTCGCATATTGATCCCGAGACGGGCCGCCCCGTCGAAAACCCTGATGCACGCTATTATAACGGCGCACCGTTTTTTCAAGTTCCTGGACCGCTCGGCGCGCATAATTGGCACCCTATGTCCTATAGCCCTAAAACCGGCCTTGTTTACATTCCGGCACAGCAAGCCCCTTGGATGTATGCAAATAAGGAAAATTATAAACAGAACCCGGATGGCTGGAACACGGGGACAGAATTTAATTACGGCATGCTTCCCGAAGACAAGCCCACCTTCCGGCAACTTAAAGCCATGCTTCAAGGACGACTTCTTGCGTGGGACCCTGTGAAGCAAGAGGCCGCATGGACGTTTGAGCATAATGGCCCGTGGAACGGCGGCGTCTTGTCAACGGACGGGGACCTCGTCTTTCAAGGCACCGCGGACGCCCACTTTGCGGCGTATAACGCGCAGACGGGCGAGCGGGTCTGGCGCTTCTTTACCCAGACCGGTATCGTCGCTGCGCCGATAACCTATGACATCGACGGTGAGCAATATATCGCCGTCGCCGCCGGTTATGGCGGTTCATTTGTGCTCGGGTTTGGGGGTGTTCTGCCAAGCGGCAGCGACTTTGAGTCCGGACGCGTTCTGGTCTTCAAACTCGGCGCGAACGGCGCACTTCCCGGCGTAGCGCCGGAGATAGACGCGACCCTTGATATTCCAGATCGTCTGGACGTTAGCGCGGAGACGGTGCTGCAAGGTAAAGTCGCCTACGCCAATAATTGCGGCGCTTGCCACGGCGACCAGGCCTATGCTTCCGGTCTTGTGCCTAATTTGCGATTCTCATCGGTGACAAAAGACCCCGAGCTTTGGCAGAGAGTGGTACGCGGCGGCATGCTTACGGCCAACGGCATGCCCAATTTCACCAACGTCTTTGACGCGCGAACCGCGGAAGCCATTCGCGCCTATGTCATCTCGGAAGCCAATAGCGACCGCGGCAAACCATTCTATGATCAAGATCTGGGACAGGAATAGTCCGGTGGGTCTTTGCATAACCCCCAGCGGTGAAGCCTGCGGGGCCCGCGCCGAAGGCGTTGATCTGACAAAGCCGCTTGGAACGGAGGAGATCGCCGAAATCCGCGCAGCATGGCTGGAGCATCATGTTCTGTCCTTCCCGCAGCAGGCCCTGTCCGATGATGATCTTGAGCGGTTCACGCTTTACTTTGGACCTTTCGGAGACGATCCGTTCATCGCGCCGATCGCTGGCCGTGAACACATCATCGCCGTCAAGCGCGCCGCCGACGAGACGGCGCCCATATTCGCCGAAGCGTGGCACACGGATTGGAGTTTTCAGGAAACGCCGCCGGCCGGAACCTGCCTGTTTGGCATCGAAATACCGCCTCAAGGGGGCGACACGCTTTTTGCCAACCAGCATAAAGCCCTCGAGCAGATGCCGAAAAGCCTTCGCGCCAAGCTAGACGGAAAAATCGCTATTCATTCGGCGAAACGGGCCTACGCAAAGGACGGCGCATACGGCCATGGCGATAAAGGTCGATCAATGGATATCCGTCCTTCAGACGCGGCAGAAACGACCTTTGAACATCCCATTATTCAAACCCACCCCGAGACGGGCCGTGAAGCTATTTTTGGGTCGATTGGATATATTATGGGCTTTAAAGATATGGCGGCGGACGCCTCGCTTGCGCTTCTCGCGGAACTTTACCAATGGCAAACGCGACGTGAGTTTCAATACCGTCATAAATGGGAAAAAGACATGCTCATCATGTGGGATAACCGCTCACTTTTGCATATGGCCACGGGGGGTTATCAGGGGCATGCGCGCCGCCTTCACCGCACGACAATTGGCGCGCGTTAGACCGGGCGCGAACAGATGACCTTTAATGATGCGCACCAACATTAGGGTTGGGTTCTGCTCGGCTTGGCCCTATACTCCGCGTATATAGCTCTGAAGTCTTGCGACCTAAGTTTTGCGAGAACCGTAAAATATGGCCGCTAGACCGGGGTTCAGCCGGAAACAGCTGGGTCTCCCGTGTTTGGAAAGGAGTGGCTTATGTATAACCCGACCCTTTCGGACGGGACAGTTTTGCGTGACGATTTTGGGCGGGTCTTTCCCTATTTGCGCCTATCGATCACGGATGTCTGCAATTTCAAATGCGAATATTGCCTGCCCAATGGTTATCAAGGCCGCCGCTCCAAATTTCTCGAACAGGACGAAATTGCGCGGCTGGTAGATGCCTTTGCCGATCTTGGGACTTATAAGGTCCGACTGACCGGGGGAGAAGCCACGGTGCGCAAGGACTTCACCGAAATTGCCCGGCGCGTGTCCGCACATCCGAAAATTCGGCAAACGGCCCTAACGACAAATGGCTACCGCCTCAAGGAGAACGCAAAGCTTTGGCGAGAGGCCGGCCTGACCCACATCAATGTCAGCATCGACTCGCTTGACCCGGCCGTATTTTACAAAGTTACCGGACATGACCGCCTCGCAGATATTTGGGAGGGCGTAGAGGCTTGCCTTGCCGCCGGATTTGAGGCCGTAAAAATAAATGCCGTGATGATCAAAGGCGTCAACGATAAGGCCCTTCCCGAATTTATGGCGCGGGCCAAAGACAAGCCCATAAGCCTACGGTTTATCGAGTTGATGCAAACCGGCGAGAACAAGACCTATTTTGACCGTCATCATTACTCCGCCGATATTTTCAGAGAACAATTAATTAACGGCGGCTGGACTCTGACGCCGCGGCCGCTCGAAGCGGGCCCAGCCGAGGTTTATACCCATGACGACTATTTAGGGTCCATCGGATTAATTGCCCCCTATTCCAAAGACTTTTGCAAAGGTTGTAACCGTCTTCGCGTGACCGCCACTGGAGACTTACGGCTATGTTTATTTGGGGATTTCGGCGTGCCGCTTCGAAACTTGTTACAATCAGATGACCAAAAGCCGGACCTACTCGCGCTAATCCGCAAGCAGCTCGCCTATAAGGCCGCGTCGCATGTCCTCGCGGAGGGCCAAACCGGCCTCACGCCGCACCTCGCGTCCATAGGAGGATAGATGAACGTCACGCTACAATTATTTGGACCGTTTCGCACAATGGGCCATACCGCCGACGTGTCTTTACCGGACGGCGCGACAACCCTAGACCTCGCAAAGGCGGTCGAGGCCTTTCTGAGCGCGCAAGCGCGGGAGGATCTCATTCCAACGCTTCATGTGTCGCGCTTTGCCACAGATAAATTCGTTCTGCCCAAGGGCGCACCGCTTGGCGATTTACGCCATTTCGCCATCATCCCACCTGTGTCAGGAGGCTAGAATGAGCCCAACATTTATTGATGTGTGGAACGTGGAAGAGCGCCCGCTGGACGTGGCCGCGGCGCTGGAATTCGTCACGCGCGCGCCTAACGGCGCAGAGACATTATTTGTCGGAACCGTGCGGCATTTCAATCAGGGCCGCGACGTAGTCGGCATGACCTATGATGTATTTGAACCGCTTGCCAAACAATCCTTTGAAGATATTTGCAGCGAAGCCCGCGCGAAATGGGGCCAAGATCTGTGCCTCTATGTGGTACACGGCAAAGGCAAACTTGCCATTGGCGGCGTCAGCATCGTCATCGCGGCGGGTTCCCCTCACCGGGACGAAGCCTTCAAGGCCTGCCGCTATATAATCGAGCAAATTAAACACCGCTCCCCTGTGTGGAAGCTTGAGCATTATGTGGACGGCGATAGCGAATGGACGAAAGGCTGCGAACTTTGCACCCATGAACACACTGCCGAGCAGCATGTTCATGCGGGTTAGCGAGGCGCTTCACGGGCTTTAAGGGGCGTGGTCCTTGCAAAAAGGCGTATGAGGCACCGCGTTCAGGCGCTCTTCATCAATAGGCTCGCCGCACGTCACGCAAAGGCCAAATTCGCCGGCGGCAATACGGTTTAGCGCCGCGCCAATGGCCCGGGATTCGCCCACGGCGAGGTCATCTTTTGCATCCAGAACATCCAAAGCGCCCGTCCACGCCGCGTCGCCATCAAAAGGCGCATCGCCGGATTTGGAAAACTTGTCCTCAATAGTGTCTATGCGCTGGGTCAGGACCGCAAGGCGAGCTTCGAGTTTTTCGCGAAAATATTCTGTTGATAGGGTCATAATTTGTCCTCAGATGAATGTGATCGCCTCGCCAGAAAGCCCAAGAGACGCTTTGAATCTTATGCATCATTATTTCATGGTGTTCACGCTATCAGGCGCAAGCCGCCCGAAGTTACGGGCGTCAGAAAACATGCCTATAAGCCTAACGGCTGATAAGCAGATTTTGTTCCCAAAAGACACAACGCCTTTGAAATGACAGCGGCGGCGCCAAAGCAAACCCGTGAAAGACTAACCAGCCGCGCGGTTCATCCGGTTGGCGATGAGGTCATCTACCACATCTGGCTCGGATAGGGTGCTGGTATCGCCGAGATTGTCAAAGCTGTCCTCCGCGATTTTGCGCAGGATTCTTCGCATGATTTTTCCAGATCGGGTTTTAGGTAAGCCCGGCGCGAATTGAATAAGGTCCGGCGCGGCAATCGGGCCGATCTCTTTGCGCACATGTTTAATCAGGTCCTTGCGAAGCGCCTCTGAAACGTCCGTTCCGGCGATAACCGTAACGTAAGCGTAAATGCCTTGGCCTTTAATATCGTGCGGATAACCAACGACAGCAGATTCAGCCACAGCCGCGTGAGAGCCAAGGGCGCTTTCCACTTCGGCGGTGCCCATTCGGTGGCCGGACACATTGATCACATCGTCCACGCGGCCAGTAATCCAATAAAAGCCGTCCGCGTCTCGGCGGCAGCCATCTCCGGTGAAATAATTCCCCGGATAGGCCGAGAAGTAGGTGTCGATAAACCGTTGATGGTCGCCGTAAACCGTGCGCATCTGGCCGGGCCAGGAATTTTTAATAATCAGATTCCCGTCCGCCGCGCCGTGCAGTTCTTTTCCATCAGCGTCCACCAAGGCCGGTTCAATCCCAAAGAATGGATGAGACCCCGAGCCCGGTTTCATATCGCTCGCCCCCGGCAGAGGCACGATCATCGCACCGCCCGTTTCGGTTTGCCACCATGTGTCCACAATCGGGCAGCGGCCTTCACCCACCACATGAAAATACCATTCCCACGCTTCAGGGTTTATCGGTTCGCCGACCGTGCCCAAAAGGCGCAAGGATTTGCGAGAGGTGGCGTTCACCGGGCCGTCGCCTTCGCGCATCAAGGCGCGGATGGCTGTTGGGGCTGTATAGAAAAGCGAGACCTGATGTTTATCGCATACCTGCCAAAAACGGGACGCATCGGGATAGGTCGGGACGCCTTCGAACATGACGGTCGTCGCGCCGTTCGCCAGCGGGCCATAGATAATATATGTATGCCCGGTCACCCAGCCCACGTCTGCCGTGCACCAATAGACGTCCTCTTCCTTTAAATCGAACACATATTCATGGGTCATAGCGGCCCAAACAAGATAACCGCCCGTTGTGTGAAGAACGCCTTTGGGCTGCCCCGTAGATCCGCTGGTATAGAGAATAAAAAGCGGGTCTTCCGCGTTCATCGGCTCGGGTGGACATTCGGAAGATACACCTTCAAGCGCCTCGTGGAGCCACACATCGCGGCCCGATTGCATGTTAATTTTTCCGCCCGTACGGCGAACCGTGAGGACGGTTTTTACAGGGGCGCCTTTGCGGGCGGCAATATCACACGCCGCATCGCAGTTCACCTTGAGGGGAATTTTTTTCGTTCCGCGCAATCCCTCATCCGCCGTGATGATATAGTGACTTTTGCAGTCAATAATCCGCCCCGCAAGCGCGTCCGGGCTAAACCCGCCAAAAACCACAGAGTGCACCGCGCCAATGCGCGCGCAGGCCAGCATGGCATAGGCCGCTTCGAGGATCATGGGCATATAGATGGTTACCCGGTCGCCTTTTTTAACCCCGTGAGATTTCATCACATTGGCGAACTGGCAGACCTTTTCGTGGAGCGCCTTGTAGGTCAGGGTCACCGCCTCGTCCGGATCGTCACCTTCCCAGATAATCGCCGCCTTGTCGCCGCGCGCCTCTAAATGACGGTCTATGCAGTTTTCGGTGACGTTTAGAACCCCGTCCGCATACCAATTGACATGGAGGTTGGATTTATCCCAGCTAACGTCTTTAACTTTGGTGTAAGGCTTCGTCCAAAGAAGGCGCTGCCCTTGCTCCCCCCAAAAGCCTTCGGGGTCCGCAATCGATGCATCATACATCTCTTTATATTTTTCCGGCGAAAGATTGGCTTTTGCTTTAAAGTCGGCGGGCGGCGCGTAGACAGTTTCAGACGGGTTCATATTTCATCTCTTTTGGCTTCGGCGATTTTCCGCGAACTCTAAAACAGCGCAGGCCGCTTGAACAGAGGCATCACGTTATTTTGCCGAACCGCCGCGTCCATTCCTCTCCAAAAATTCATAATTCCTCAATTGACTACAAACGTAGTCGTTACTATGACTACAGGTGTAATCAACAGGATCACATATGACAAAACGTATTTCCCAAGCCGAACTGAGCGTCATGGAAGTGCTCTGGGCAGAGAGCCCTCTCGGCGCGAGCGAGATTTTCACGCATCTCGAGAATACAGCGGACTGGAACATCAGAACCGTGAAAACCTTACTCTCACGCCTTGTAGACAAGAACGCGCTCAGCACACATCAGGATGGCCGCCGCTACCTTTATGCCCCGCTTGTGACCCGGGAGACTTATGCGGGAAACGCGGCGCGGCGCCTATCAGACCGTCTTTTTGGTGGCCGCGCGGCACCGCTGGTCGCGCATCTGGCCGAGAGCGGCGGCTTGTCAAATGACGACATTGCCGATCTTGAAGCGCTTTTAGCGGAGCTGAAAAGTGACGCATAATGGACTTCTGAATTGGACGCTGCAAACAGGCTTGGCAATCACACTCTTGATCGGGTTTATCCTTGTCATCAGGCGGCCTGTTGCCCAGCGCTTCGGTGCGGGAGCAGCCTATTCCCTCTGGCTGCTCCCTTTCATCCGCGTATTTTTGCCCGCCATGAATATTCCGCTTCTTGAAACGACAGCAAAGGCCCCGCTTCCGGCTCCCATCAGCGACCTACCGGCCCCCTCTTTTGATGGCCCTCAAGCGGCTATCACTGCGCCCGATCCCGTGCCGTGGGCCGCGCTACTTCTCGGGCTCTGGGCGTTTGTTGCTGCTGCTTGGCTGTGCCGGGAGATCTTACGGCAGCGTAAATATGCGCGCACCTTACGCACTCAAAGCCGGCCCGTCTCAGGACCGCTCATGCTGCTCGCCGGGAAAGCCCAGCGCGCGATCGGCCTTAAATCCCTCCCTGACATCAGAGTGTCAAATGTACAGACCGGTCCGCAAGTCACAGGACTTTTTAAGCCGCTTATTATTCTGCCGGCGAATTTCGAAACACACTTTCATCCGCAACAACAATATTTCGCGCTTTTGCACGAGATGGCGCATATCCGCCGAAAGGATTTGTGGGCCGCAAGCCTTGTGCTGGTCTTCCGTACGCTGAACTGGCCAAACCCGCTGGTTCACTACGGGGCGCGTAAATTTCGCGCGGATCAGGAAGCCGCCTGCGACGCCACCGTTCTGGATCTGATTGGCCAAGCGGCCCAGACGCGCCACGCCTATGCGGAAACCTTGGTGCACGCCGCAAAGACAGTGTTGCGCCCCGCCTTTGAAGCCCCCCTCAACCTGACAATTTATCATCCCTTAAAGGAGAGACTTATGATGATGACACACGAAACAAAGCGAACCGGACGGCTCGCAAAGGCCGCTTTCGGCACCTTGCTTTTGGGCGCCGCCGCGATCACGGCGCCCATATCACTCGCCGGTGGTCCGAAAGACGACACACTGGCAGGCGAACATATCGCCAAAGATAAAACTGTTAAGGTCATAAAATGGAAACAAAGCGGCGATGTGCCAACCGCCGAAAAACACTATGAGATCATCACGGAAGACGGCGTCACCAAAGCCTACTCCATCGACAAGGACGGCAATAAAACCGAGATAGAGCCGTCAATGGTCGAAACAGAGCCTCATATTCTTCATATGAATAAGATGGGCGCCGATGGGCAAAAGCTTTCCGTCATCGTGACGGGCGACGATGATGGCGATATGAAGAAACGTATCGAGATCATCACAGACAAAGAGTTCCGCTCCATGGACGGAGAGCATGAGAACTTCACCATCGAGACGATCGACGGTGAAGGCGGACAAAAAAATGTCCAAATCTATAGCTACGGTACAACAAAAGTTATCGATATCGACACGGACGGAGACTCTACCTTCATAGAGCAAGGTGCCCACGCCAAAGCCGTGGTCGGGGCGGCGTCAGGATTGCTAGAAGGTGTTGACGAAAGCAAACTTTCAGATAAAAGTAAATCCAAGCTCGAAAAAGCGCGCAAAGCTCTCAAAGAAGCGCAAGCCGCCATCGATAGCGAAAAATAACGAGACAAACTCGGGGGAGGAAAAAGCGTCGGTTCGCCGGCGCTTTTTTATGCGCGCAAACTAGTCTTTTACCGCCCGCGTAATGACGTCGCTGCCCGCCTCCAGCGTTCTGTGTACCGGGCATTTATTGGCAATTTCGATCAGGCGCATATGCTGCGCCTCATCAATATCACCATCAATCTTAATCAACCGCGTAAACACGTTGCGAGCAATCCCATCCGCGTGGGTTTCCCGTTCATATGTCACATCCACCGTAATTTGTGTGACAGGCCAGTTTTTGCGGTTCGCATACATGCGCATCGTGATGGATGTACAAGCGCCAAGACCCGCGCATAAATATTCATAGGGGCTTGGCCCCAAATCAGATCCGCCGAGATCCACAGGTTCGTCCGCATAGAGGTGGTGACGCGTGGTCATCACATCATTTGTATACGGGCCGCCGGGGCGTTCTTTAACTTTAACCAGTTCGGGCATGTTCATCTCCTATGATCCGGCACAAGGCGTCCACCTCGGCCGCAAGCTTGTTGGTAGTCTCTCGCGCTTCTTCATCATCGCCCCATTGACGAATTTGCCACTCCGCGTCCAATCGGGACAATTCGAAGGCTTTGGCGGGTGTGAGATATTTTTCCATAACCGCGAAAGACAGAACGGCGGAGCCAAACACAGCGATCAAGTGCACAAACAATGTCAGATGCAAATCATCAAGTGTTTCCGCATAGGCCGCAATAGCCTCCAGCGCCGCCTCGTCTTGCGGCGTCGCGAGAATGGAATGCGTGGGTTTGAGCGCCAAGCCGCGTTCTGCCGCCCAGTTCAGAACAGGGTCCCAGGCCTGTGCTTGGTGACGGGCCAGCGCGGAATGTTCTTGGTCACGGTAGCACAAAAGATCCGTCTCGGCATAGGCTTGCGCCTCTTTAATAAGGCCGGGGCGGTTGTCCGGCGTTAATTCCAAACTCACATTTACGAGGCGCGTCACGGGCATGGTTTCCGGCATAATCTTGTCGGTTTGAGCGTCCCACTCCGCAGCAATAAAATCCGCCACATGCTGCGCCGCTACGGACAATGTCAGCTTGCCAGGTGTTTTTAATTTCCGGCCGTCCAGACAGACAAGATAGAGGCCGTCTTCACGGGTCACGCTGACCTCTTTGTAAAAACGCTTAGGGTGTTTTTTGCTCATTCCGGTACCGCGTCAAAAGGTAAAGTCATGCGGGTCTTGCCCTCATCTATGGGAATAGTGCCATGCCACATATAGGACGGGAACAGGACAAGACGTCCCGCCTTTGGCGCGATCACATGCTCCGCGCCCATGAAACCGCCAGAGCCGTCCGGCACCTTAAATGGCGGCTCGCCAAATTTGATCCAGCCTTTCTGGTCTTTGTCAGACGCCGTGCCGTCCGGCACGTCCACATAGAAGGAGGAACTGATCCAGCCTTCAGGATGCACATGGTTCACGTGAAAACCACCGCCGTGAAGGCGTACCGACCACGCCCCCGTCAGGCGGTATTTTCCTGTATTTCGCCGCCCGACCGGATGGTCAGGATCGTGGCCAATATGTGCCATATAATCTTTAATCGGCGTATTGAGGGCTTGGAAAAAGTCCTGCAAAATGCGGTCAGCGGCGAACCGCAAATCGGCGGATGTCTGCGTGCCTTGGCGCAGAGACTGCCCCATCGGATGGTTTTGACTGTCATGCCGCGCCTCAAGGGCGGACTTTAATTGCGTTAAAAATTCGGTGATGTCGCCATATTCAGCGGGGGCTTCAAGGTCATAGGCTTTGACGAATTTGCTATAATCATAAAGACGTTGATAGTTCTCGCCCAGCCCGCGCAGAGCCGTCGCTTCAACGCCGATCCAGAATTGATTTTGAGGCACAAATGTCAAAACGTGGCGCGCAGTCTCTAAGGCTTTTGAAAACTCTCCGTTCATCAAGCAGGCCCGTGCATAGCTCGCCATAACGTGCGGCGCGCCCGGCGTCTTTGACAAGGCGGCCCCCGAGAGATGCAATGCCGCTTCGGCTTCGCCGCGTTCAATCGCGATATTCGCGCGGGCCACATCAATATCCGACTGCGGTCCAAACTTGGCTTCGCACCGATCAAGCAGCATCATGGCCTCCGGCGCATGGCCCATATCCACGAGCAGATCGGACCCCTGAATATAGGCAAACCCCGCATTTGGCGCGGCGCTGATCACTTGTTCAATGGTCGCCTCTGCGGCCTCATATCCATTCGTCATCCAGCTATTTTGCACAAGGTTGCGATAGGCTAGCAGCGCCGTTTGCGGATGAGCCAAGGCTTGCCTGAATGCTGCGCCGGCTTGCACATACTGCCCCTGCATGGCGAAAAGCTGTCCGGCTGGCAAGGCCAGGTCAGGCGCATTGGGGATTTGCTTGATTAAATCCATGGCCGCGTCGATTTGCTGACTATCTTTGAGGGCAAATAAAAGCCCGCGCATCAATACGGGGTGATCTTTGTAATGACCAAGGCCGCTTCGAAAGACATCCGCGGCCGCGAGCGGATCTTTTTCGATCAGATATAATTCCCCGAGGCATTGCAAGGCTTGCAAATAATTGGGTACGGCGCTCAGGCTTTGCTTGTAGGCGTTTATGGCTTCAAGCGTGCGGCCCGTTGCCCGCAAAATATTCCCATATGTATTGAGGCATTCCGCATCATTTGGCACAAGGGACAGCGCTTTTTTAATATGCACTTCCGCTGCCGCCTGATCATTGGCCTTCCGGGCGATAAGGGCGCGAAGCTGATGCGCCTTCGCCATATCGGGATTATCTTTCAGAACAGCCGTAATTAACGCCTCGGCTTTTACGAGGTCACCAGATTGAAAAGCCGCATGGGCCTGAGCAAGATCCCGCTGTGCCGTCATGTAATCTCTTCCCAATCGCGCATCCGGGTCTTGGGATCGAAGCCCAGCATGTCAAACGCAGCTTTCATATGCGGCGGCAAGGGCGCTTCGATGAAAAGGTCGTCGCGGCCCTCCTGGGGCAAACGCAAGGAACGTGCATGCAGGTGAAGGCGCTGCTCTAGCCCGCCGGGCAGTTCCCGGTCTGTCATATATTTGGGGTCCGCCGCAATCGGCGCTCCCAAAAGCTGCATATGGAGGCGAAGTTGGTGGGTACGGCCTGTCAAGGGCTGCATGGCGACCCACGCCGCCTTGCTCCCCGCGGCAGAGACCGTTTGATACACCGTTTTAGCGTGCTTCCCGCCCTCCGCGCCGTGGCGAACAGCCACCATGATTTCCTTGCCTTCATGAATATTTCCAAAGCGGTTATCCAGACGCCCTTTGGCCATATAGCCTTTAATTTCGCCGGTACTCGGCTTGGGCGTGCCATTGGTGATCCCCCAATAAATTTTTTCCGCGCGCCGAGATTGAAAGGCACGGCCCGCAATGGCCGCCGCTTTGGCGGATTTCGCAATTAAAAGAACGCCGGTCGTATCGCGGTCAAGACGGTGAACCAAACGGCAACCGTCCCCCAAAGCGGGGAGCAATCCATCAATATGGCGTGTGGTCTTGCTGCCGCCCTGAACGGCAAGTCCAAAGGGCTTATTCAGCGCAATTAAATGATCGTCTTCATAAATCACAAGGCCGCGCATAAATGCACGGTCACTGGCGCTTACCTTCACCTCGGCCTTGACCTCGGACGGGTCCGGCAGGGGCGGTACGCGAACGATCTGCCCCGCTTCAAGGCGGGCATTGCCTTTGGCCCGCTTGCCGTCCACGCGGAGCTGTCCCGTGCGCAGAAGCTTTTCCACTCGGCCATGGGCGACGTGGGGAAACTGGCGTTTAAACCAGCGGTCTAAACGAACACCGGCGTCGGTGCTCTCGACCTCAAAGGTTTGAACGCCGCTCATGCGCCAAAGACTTTACGAGCTAGAATGAGTCCGAGCATAAGCGCTCCTATTGATAAAATAACAGACCCGCCAATATAGCCAGCCATCGCCGCATAGGCTTTGCGTTCATACATTAGCACGGCGTCGAGAGAAAAAGCTGAAAAAGTTGTAAAGCCGCCCAGCAATCCAACGCCGAGGAACAAGCGAAGGTTTTCCCCGCCCGACACGCGAAGCGCCATCCAGCCCACAAGCAGCCCCATAAAGAACCCGCCTAAAATGTTGGCCGCGAACGTCCCATACGGGTAACCCGCCCCCCAAATAGACTTTGCGGCCATGCCGAGCAAATGCCGTCCCGAAGCTCCGATTGCGCCGCCCAAGGCGACATATATTAGTCCGTTCATAACATATCCTTCTGGGCGGGGTTTACGATGTGCGGCGGCCAGCGGCAAGCGCAGTGTTGACGCCTGCTATGAACTTTATTCGGGGCAAACGCCGTGCTATAAGCATTCAAAACATCGGGACATATGTATGCGAGCTTTCTTAGCGCTGGGCCTTGGCCTCCTTCTCTGCCCCCTCGCGGGATGCCAAAATGAAGTCATTCCCCCTGTCAGTTCCTGTTCCCCGGCCGGATATACGGAAACATCCTTGCTGGAGCTAAGGGAGAATAAGTTTGCATTGCAAGACGATGCGGCGCGGCAAACGCTTGCGCTGGCTTTGGTGAGCTGCCTGTCTGATCCCGACCCCGACATTCGCGACGGCGTGGCCTATGAGGCGCTCGCCACATGGATGCGCAGTAAGGCGCTAAACGCGGAAACTATTCGCACGCTCAAGCAAACCCTTTTGGAGATCGTGGACGGCACGTCCAAAACGGCGTCCAAAGACAGTAACGGTTTTGCCCGCCCGTTCGCAGCGCTTGTTCTGGCGGAGATTGCGCGCGTTGACCGGGTTTCGCCGTTTATGAGCACCTATGACCGCACCGCTTTTGTCAATGCGGCGGCAAAATATATGAGCAGCATTAAAGACTATCGCGGCTATAGCGACAAAGAGGGCTGGCGGCACAATGTGGCGCACGGCGCGGATTGGTTGATGCAGCTCAGCCTGAACGAGAACATCGGCCCAGAGGATTTCAAGGCCATTCGCGGCGCCGTCCAGTCTCAAATTCGCGCGGATAGCAAGCATGCCTATATTCACGGCGAAGCCGCAAGGCTGGCGCGGCCCATACTTTTTCTTGCCGGACGGGGGGCGTTCACCCAATCCGAGTGGACCGCATGGATTGAAAAGATAGCGGCCCCTGCGCCCATGACCAGCTGGGGCGCCGCGTTCCAATCCGAGTCCGGCCTCGCCCAGCGCCATAACCTCAAACTGTTCTTGAACGCGCTCTATCTAAACGCTTCGCTGAGCCAGAATGACGGCACACGACAATTACTGCCCGGAACAATTGAGGCGCTAAAGGCTTTGCCTTAAGGAAAACGAAGTTTGTTAGACCGCGCTAAAACGATATATTCGTCCGCTTGCTTTTTTCTTGCAGGGCTATCGGAGTGAATTGGTTTATTTGATCGCTACAGATCAATTTATCAAGTCCCAAACGCTGACTGAAACGCCTCAACAAAGCGGTCAACATCGCTCTCTGGCAATTGATTAATCCCCGCCGCCGCACTTCGGCCGCCGCCGGTTTCGAATTGGAGGCAGAGCGTATCTGCGCCGGTGCGGCGCGATAAGGGGGCGCGGACGCTGACAACATAGCTGCCATCATTGCGGGTCAGGATCGCGTGGGCGCGGTCGGGATGTTCTTGCGCAAGTTCGTTCCCGTAAACGCCCGAGACCCGGCGCGAGCTGGCGCAATCGTCCAGTTCCAGAACAAGGCCGGTTTCCGATTGAGAAATGACCTTTGCCGCCGCCGCCGCCGCCATGTCCGCGCGGTAACCGCCGTCCAGCTTTTCAAAAATCTCTTTTCCGCCAGAAAGAAAGTCCATGGGCGTATCAAAGTCCGCGAGGTGCTTATAAAGATCAGCGGGATGAAAGTGCAGGTCATCGACGGACGCGCCGTACCCATTATAATTAATTAAAATCCCGAGCCGTTCGAGGGTCTCTAGCGGCAAGTCCAGCCCGTCAGCTTTCCGCGTGGCAAGGACGGGGAAATTATCGCCGAACGCCGCAGTGACGGCCCAAGCGCGAAAAGCGCCGCCGAGATATGCGTCAATAATCATCGCCGTACACATTTCAGGCGAAGTATCGATGCGTGCCTGCAAACCTTTATGTTCGGGAATATCGCCCGCATTGTGATGGTCGGCGTAAAATACCGATGCCCCGTCTTTTAGGATACGATCAAGGTCCGCCGCGTTGCTGCGCATGGATACGTCAAGGACGGTCACGCGGTCGCCGGCCCGAGCGGGGACGCGAGCGAGAAGCTCTATGTCGCGTTTGCGGCCCGTGACCAGCTTGGCGTTTGGCCGCGGGTCAGCGCGGCGAAGCTGCACAAGGGATACAATCCCGTCCGCATCTCCGTTAAAGACATCATAATCAGCCATTATGCATCATATCCCGACAAGAACCCGTTGTCCTGTAAATAGGCAACGATTGTTTCGGCGGCTTTTTCTGCGCTCATCTTCGCTGTGTTCACTTCGATTTCCGGGTTTTCAGGGGCCTGATATTCGCTATCGATCCCTGTGAAGTTTTTGATCTCGCCGCGGCGGGCTTTGGCGTACAAGCCTTTCACGTCCCGCGCTTCGGCGACTTCGAGCGGCGTGTTGACGAAAATCTCGACGAACTCTTGCTCTTCCAAAAGGTCCCGCGCCATTTGGCGTTCCGCGCGATACGGCGAAATAAAGGACGCCATCGTAATCAGGCCCGCATCCACCATCAGCCGCGCCACCTCGCCGATGCGGCGAATGTTTTCGACGCGGTCCGCCTTGGTAAAGCCCAAGTCACGGTTAAGACCATGGCGTACATTGTCCCCGTCCAGCGTATAGGTATGGCGGCCCAGATCGAGAAGTTTCTTCTCGACGAGGTTGGCAATGGTGGATTTGCCCGATCCCGAAAGCCCCGTGAACCAAAGCAATACCGGCTTTTGGTTCTTTTGCGCGGAGCGGGCACTTTTGTTCACGTCAAGGTCTTGCCAAACCACATTGCGCGCACGGCGCAAAGCATAGTCCAGCATACCCACGCCAACGGTAGCATTGGTTTGTTTGTCGATCAGGATAAAGCTGCCAGTCTGGCGGTTGTCTTTATAGGCATCAAACGCAATCGGCGCGGCCAGTGACAAGGTACAGACGCCCACTTCGTTTAGGCCGAGGGTCTTTGCCGCTTCTTCAGAAAAATCATTAATATTGACGCGGTGCTTGAGCGTTGTGACGCTCGCAGGAACGGTTTTATTCGCGGTTTTCAACAAATATTGCCGACCGGGATAAAGCTCTTTTTCTTCCATCCAGAGGATATGTGCTTGAAACTGGTCCGCTTGTTCAGCGGGTTCTTCGGCGCGGCAAATGATGTCGCCGCGCGAAATATCAATCTCGTCATTCAGGGTCAGCGTCACCGCCATATCCTCACGGGCGCGGTCCAGCTCGCCGCCGTGGGTGACGATCGCTTTCACCGACGAGCGTTTCCCGGACGGGATGACAATGATCTCGTCGCCGGGCGCAATCGTCCCGGATGAAATCGTGCCGGAGAACCCCCGGAAATCCAGATTGGGACGGTTCACCCATTGCACAGGCAAGCGGAACGGCGCTTCGAGCGCCCCGCGCTCCACGTCCACAGTTTCGAGATATTCAAGCAAGGTCGGGCCGCGGTACCAATCGCCGCGTTGCGAGCGTGTGGTCACATTGTCACCATCCAGCGCAGACATAGGAATGCACCGTATATCCGAGAAGTTCAGATCAGACGCAAAGCTTCGGAAATCCACTTCAATGTCATTGTAAATGGATTGGTCAAAATCTTTGAGGTCCATCTTATTGATCGCAACGACCACGTGCCGAATACCAAGCAGCGACGCAATATAGGCGTGGCGGCGCGTTTGTACCTGTACGCCGTAGCGAGCATCGATCAACAGGATCGCCACATCAGCCGTGGACGCGCCCGTGGCCATGTTGCGGGTATATTGCTCGTGCCCCGGCGTATCTGCGACGATGAATTTGCGCTTGTCCGTGGAGAAAAAGCGGTAGGCCACATCGATGGTAATGCCTTGTTCGCGCTCGGCGGCGAGGCCGTCCACGAGCAGCGCCAAATCCATTTTGTCGCCCTGCGTGCCGGATTTCTTACTGTCCCTTTCAATACTTGCCAGTTGGTCTTCATAAATCAACTTTGAATCATAAAGCAGCCGTCCGATCAGGGTTGACTTGCCGTCATCCACAGACCCGCAGGTAATAAAGCGCAAAAAAGATTTATGTTCCTGCGCATGAAGGTAGGCGAGGATATCTGTGGAAATAAGGTCATCGAGGTGGGCCATTAGAAATACCCCTCTTCTTTTTTCTGTTCCATGGACGCGCCGGCATCGGAATCAATCACGCGGCCTTGACGCTCGGACGATGTGGTCAAAAGCATTTCTTGAATGACCTCTGGCAGCGTATCCGCTTCGCTCTCCACAGCGCCTGTGAGCGGATAGCAGCCCAGCGTCCGGAACCGCACCATCTTTTCTTCAACCTTATCCTCAGGTCCGATCGGCATGCGGTCATCATCCACCATAATCAACACGCCGTCTTTTTCGACAACGGGCCGCTTTTTGGCGAAGTACAGGTCGGGGATCTGAATTTTCTCACGGTAAATATATTGCCAAATGTCAAGCTCCGTCCAATTAGAGAGCGGGAAAACGCGCATGGATTCGCCCTTATGGACGCGCGTATTATAAATATTCCACAGCTCCGGGCGTTGGTTCTTGGCGTCCCACCTATGCTGCTCGGTCCGGAAGGAGAAAATTCGTTCCTTGGCACGGGACTTTTCTTCGTCCCGGCGCGCGCCGCCAAAGGCCGCATCAAATTTATATTTATCCAGCGCCTGTTTCAGCGCTTGGGTTTTCATCATGTCCGTATGCACAGCCGAGCCATGAGTGAACGGCCCCACATTCTGGGCTACGCCATCGGGGTTTGTGTACACGATCAATTCCATCCCCACCTCTTTGGCACGGCGGTCGCGAAATTCGATCATTTCCCTGAATTTCCAGGTGGTATCCACATGCATGAGCGGGAATGGCGGACGCGACGGGAAGAAAGCTTTCTCAGCCAAATGAAGCATGACCGAGCTGTCTTTGCCCACCGAATACAGCATCACCGGATTTTCGCACTCGGCGGCGACTTCGCGCATGATGTGAATGGCCTCAGCCTCCAACCGGTCGAGATGGGAGAAATCCACATCTCGGCTCACATCAAACTCAAGAGCGTTCAGCTTTGTTATCGCCGCATCCAGCGTTTTGAGCGTGCACTGCCCGCCCTCTTTAAGCCGTGCGAGGCCCTTACCGTCATTCAGAAGTTTCCGGGACACGGTCGAAAGGCTTTGGCCGCTCTTCTCGGCATAAGCCTCTGCACGTGAAAGAAAGTCGCTAATTTGGGTCATAATACATTGGGATAAATCCCACCTTATTTGAACTTAAGTCCCCATATAGAGCGTTGGCGGCAAAATAAAAGGCTAAAATCTATATTTGATGGGATATATCCCACGCTCATCGCAACATGCACCCCGACTTCACATCACAACAAGCGTCAATATCTGTCATTTCACTGAATTCGCCTTGGCAGTCAGGTCCGCGGGGATTATGACACGTCCCATATTTCACGCGTTATTTATGACCAAAGGATACTCCCATGGGCCTCGAATTCATCGACCTCCAAGCGCAGCGTGCGCGGCTTGAAACAGAGATAAATGCCGGCATTAAAACCGTCCTTGAACATGGCCGCTTTGTGATGGGCCCGGAAGTTCTGGAACTTGAAGAAAAGCTCGCCGCCTTTGGCGAAGCGAAATATGCCCTTGGGTGCGCGAACGGTACGGATGCGCTTATTTTACCAGCATTAGCGTGGGGTATTGGCCCCGGCGACGCGGTGTTCTGCCCGTCTTTTACCTATTGCGCGACAGCCGAGATCATCGCCCATATCGGCGCGACGCCAGTCTTTGTGGATATGGACCGGGAGACCTATAATATGGATCCCACCAGCCTGAAAAAGGCGATCGAGGAAGTCACAGCCAAAGGCGAGCTTACGCCGCGCGCCGTGATTGCCGTTGATCTTTTTGGCCAGAGCGCGGATTACAACGCCATCGCGCCAATCGCGCGAGACGCGGGCCTTAAATTAATTGCCGACTCCGCTCAAGGCTTTGGCACCACCCTAAACGGGAAGCAGCCGCTTGAGTGGGTCGACGTCACAACCACAAGCTTCTTTCCGGCCAAACCGCTCGGATGTTACGGCGACGGCGGCGCGGTTCTGATGAATGATGAAGAGCTGAGAAACGCCATCGACTCGCTTCGCATTCACGGTAAAGGCGAAGACAAATATGACAATGTTCGCATTGGCGTTAACTCGCGCCTTGATACGCTACAAGCCGCCATTCTATTGCCAAAACTTGGTATTTTCGCCGACGAGATAGAAAAGAGAAATATGATTGCGCAGAGATATATTGATGGCCTTCGCCCTTACGCCCTTCGGGTGCCCAAGGTGCTAGACGGCGTGGTCTCTACATGGGCGCAATTCACCATTGAAGTCCCGGATTTTGCCAGTTTCGGCGCGGCGCTTGGCGCAAAAGGCATACCAACCGCCCGTTATTACCCCAAGCCCGTTCACGTACAGTCCGCCTATTCTCACTTCCCTGTGCAAGGGAATGGCCTGACCAACACAATGGATTGCTGTGATAAAATTATTAGCCTTCCAATGCATGCTTACCTTGATGAAAACACTCAAGATATAATTATCGAGACCGCGATTGCCGCACTTAAAGGCTGATAGGCGGCTTACGTCTTGAAAAACCTTGCCCCTGCGCGTTTGAACGCATAGACCGCTTGCGTGAATAAAGCAGAGATGTGTCATGGCCAAAAAAGAAAAAGTTTTTCGTCCCAAAGCGCGGCTCCCGCGCGGATTTGAGGATAAACCCGCCGATCTTTTGCGCGCGGAGCAGCAGCTGATTCAAGCCGCCTTTTCCGTTTATGACATGCACGGGTTTGAACCCTTACAAACGCCCGTGTTTGAATATGCAGACGCCCTTGGAAAATTTCTGCCTGACGATGACCGTCCCAATACAGGCGTATTTGCCCTTCAGGATGATGACGAGCAGTGGCTCTCTTTGCGCTATGACTTGACGGCGCCGCTCGCGCGGTTCGTCGCGGAAAATTATGATTCCATCGCAAAGCCTTATCGCCGCTACCAAGCGGGCAGCGTATTTCGCAATGAAAAACCGGGGCCCGGACGCTTCCGCGAATTTGTGCAGTGCGATGCCGACAGTGTGGGCGCAGCGGGCGCTGCCGCAGACGCGGAAATGATTACCATGGCCGCCGAGGTCATGCGGGCGGCAGGCCTGAAAGACGGGCAATATGCCGTGCGGGTCAATAACCGAAAGCTTCTGGATGGTATTTTAGAAAGCTCCGGCGTTGCCAACTCGGATGCCGGCGCGGTCCAGCGCCTGACCGTTCTTCGCGCCATCGACAAGCTTGACCGCCTTGGGCCAGAGGGCGTGGAAGCCCTTCTTGGCGAAGGCCGCGAGGATGAAAGCGGTGCCTATACAGACGGCGCCCGCTTAAGCCCGGCCGCGATTAAAACGGTTTTGGGATTCACAACGGCCAGCGACCCCGACCGCGGCACAACAATTGCCACGCTCGAAAAACTTGTCGGACCGTCGGCGCGAGGCCGCGAGGGCTGTGCAGAGCTGGCGCAGATCGACGCCCTTCTGACCGCCACGGGCTTTGGACCAGACCGCGTGAGCTTTGACACATCTATTGTTCGCGGCCTTGGCTATTATACGGGTCCCGTGTTTGAAGCTGAATTACTGGCTGATATAAAAGACCGCAAAGGCCGTCCGGTTCGGATCGGGTCCATTGGCGGGGGCGGACGCTATGACGATCTTGTCTCGCGGTTCCGGGGGCAACCCGTTCCGGCCACAGGCTTTAGCTTTGGTGTATCGCGGTTCCTATCCGCGCTCGAGCGTATGAATGCACTTAAACACTCCGTAAAGCCGCCTGTCATTATTTGCGCCTTTGACCGCGCGCTGATGGGAGATTACTTCAACATGGCCGCGGAACTTAGAGACGCCGGTATTCGCGCCGAGGTCTTTGTTGGCGCGGGCAATGTCACCAAGCAAATGAAATATGCCGACAAGCGCGAAGCGCAAGTGGCCATTCTTATGGGTGAAGACGAGAAAGCCGAGGGCAATATTACGCTCAAAGACCTCTTCCTGGGTGCTGAAATGTCCAAAGCGATCGAATCCAATGAAGAGTGGAAAGCGGCGCGTCCGGCACAAACGACCGTTCCAAGAGGTCAGCTAGTGGCCGCCGTGACAGAGATGCTAGAAAATTAATACGGACCGGCACTTCCTTGGAAGATACCGATCCGTATTTGGCGCCTCCGCATCAGGGCTGGGGGCAAATGCGCAGATGCGCCAACATTTTGCGGTATTTAGAGTAAAACGTCAGGGATAACGCCGCTTCACTTCCGCAGTAAGGTCACTTTAATCACACCAAAAATGACGGCACTCATACCGCGCGGTGACATTTCAGTAATGCAAAGAACAGATTGGTGCGCGGCGGCCAAAAGAAAACCCCGCCAAAAGGCGGGGCAAGGAAAAGAGAGAGACAACTCATCAATCGATAAGTTGCCCCTTTCCTAGGGCTTATGACCTGAATGTTGCCTGAATAAGACTTGACCTTGCCGCCATTTCCCATTTGAACACAGCATGACACAAAATAACTCGCATAAGACTCTCGATATTCGCGTCCTTCCCGTGACGCCCTTCCAGCAAAATTGTAGCCTGATATGGGATACAAAAACCATGGAGGGCGTTTTTGTAGATCCCGGCGGGGAAGCGGAGAAATTACTGGCCGAGGCCAAAGCACTGGGCGTAACAGTCAAACAAATTTGGCTCACCCACGGCCACCTCGATCACGCGGGCGGTGCGGAGGATATTCGCAAAGCCCTTGGCATTGAGATCATTGGCCCGCATAAGGACGACCAATTCTGGCTCGATCTTATTGAAGAAAGCTGGGCCAAATATGGACAGGCGGGAATGGGCAAAAATATGGTGCCTGACCGCTATCTTGAGGACGGCGAAACGCTCAAAATTGGTGAGACGGAGTTTGGGGTCGTTCACACGCCGGGGCATACGCCCGGCCACGTCGTCATTTTCAATCAAGATCTTAAAATCGCGTTCGTCGGCGACGTTCTCTTTCGCGGCTCCGTTGGGCGGACAGACTTTCCAAAAAGCAACCCTCAGGACTTGATCGATTCCATTAAAGAAAAATTGTGGCCCCTTGGCAACGACATGCGCTTTATTCCCGGACACGGCCCCATGAGTACATTCGGGCAAGAACGTATCGACAATCCTTTTGTCGCAGATCACATCACCGGAACTCCCGGCGGACGCAACAGTGGAATAATGTAATGACAATTGGTATTGGCGGAAAAACGATTGAAGACGCTCTGGCGTCTCTTTCAGATATGACAGCCGGCGCAAAGCCCATCGCCCATGACGAATATGCGGCTCGCATGGCCAAAGCACAGAGCCTTATGAGCCGCGAAGGGCTTGAGGCCATATATGTCAATGCCGGGACCAACCTGACCTATTTCACAGGAACGCAATGGCGAGCCTCAGAGCGTATGGTCGGAGCGATCCTCCCAGCAAACGGCAAGCCGGTCTATATAGCCCCTGCGTTTGAAGAGAGCACACTCTCGCAATTTATGGAAATTCGCGGCCCGGTTCATGTTTGGGAAGAACATGAAACCCCGTTTGCCTCCGTCGGCGAAATCCTCAAAGATTTGGGCGTGACCTCTGGCCGGATTGGCCTGGATGAAAGCACAGCATTTTTTATTACCGACGGCTTGGCCCAGGCGAACCCGCAATTCACATTCACCTCCGCAACCCCCGTTACCGCAGGATGCCGCATGCACAAATCCGAAGCGGAGCTGGCGCTCATGCAGCGCGCGAAAGATATGACGCTCGAAGTACACAAGGCGGCGGCGTCCATATTGCGCGAAGGCATCTCGACCGTTGACGTCGCGGCCTTTCTTGACGCCGCCCATAAGAAAGTTGGCGCAGCGGCGGGATCATTTTTTAAAATCGTGCTTTTTGGAGAGGCCACAGCCTATCCGCACGGTGTAAAAAACCCGCAAATCTTAAAACAGGGCGACATGGTCCTGATTGATACAGGCTGTCTGCTTCACGGCTATATTTCAGATATCACGCGCTCCTATGTGTTTGGCGAACCCTCAGCGCGCCAAAGAGAGGTCTGGAACGCGGAAAAAGCCGCCCAAGCCGCCGCTTTCGACGCGGCGCAAATCGGCGTTCGCTGCGGAGATGTTGATCTGGCCGCGCGCGCGGAACTTGAGGCACGAGGCTTTGGCCCCGGATATAAAACGCCCGGCCTTCCGCACCGAACAGGGCATGGTATTGGCCTTGATATCCATGAATGGCCCTATCTTAATTCCGGCGACAATACGCCGCTTGCGCCCGGCATGTGCTTTTCCAACGAGCCGATGATCTGTGTGTATGGTGAATTTGGCGTAAGGCTTGAAGACCATTTTTACATGGCGCCCGATGGGCCCGTATGGTTCACACAGCCCAGTAAAAGTATCGACGATCCGTTTGGCGCTTAAATCAAAGGACGGCAGGAGTTTCCTGCTCGGACACGGACGAGACAGGCCCGAAGAGTTTTTCGAAATTCTCTTTTAGGCGCAAATCCAGCGCCTGAAGTGTGACATCCTTGCCGAGCGCGGCAAGGCTTGTGACCCCGTGCTCGGCGATCCCGCAAGGTACAATACCGGAAAAATGCGACAGGTCGGGGTTCACATTAATGGCGATGCCGTGAAAGCTGACCCATTTTTTAAGCCGCACACCAATAGCGGCGATCTTTTCTTCCCGTCCGTCGGCATGCTGCACCCAGACCCCCACGCGGCCGCAGCGGCGCTCTGCCGTCACACCAAATTCCGCCAGAGTATTTATAATCCACTGCTCGAGTGTTCGGACAAATGCCGAGACATCCCGCCCGCGCGTGCGCAGGTCGAGCATCACATATGCCACGCGCTGTCCGGGGCCATGATACGTATATTGACCGCCGCGGCCCGATTTGAAAACGTCAAACCGCTCTGGGTCTACAAGATCGGCGATGTTTGCACTGGTGCCAGCAGAATAAAGCGGGGGATGCTCGAGCAGCCAAATTTGCTCGCTTGCTTCGCCCGCTGCAATCTGCGCAGCGCGGGCTTCCATATAAGCGACAGCCTTCTCGTAAGGGACTTTCCCCTCATCCGTACGCCACTGTACGGCGTTCTTTGAATATAGCTTATCTATCATGAGGTCGAAATGGCACTCCTACCCGAACATTTCAAGGCGCGGCGATCGCGATCAGAACAATACAGAAAACCCGGCACGTGATACGTACCGGGTCTGCACCCCACATGCGGGCTTTCGCCCGCGTCCCAATTCAAAGTCTAGAAGCGGTAACGACCGCGAAGCATAACTGGAACAGACCAGCTCTCGGTACCACGGTTCACACCAGAAAGCGGACTACCCGGCGTAATGTCAGTCGTGTCTTTCTTTGCCGCACCAGAGTAGCGGATACCTGTTTCAAGGCCCAAAGTTGCCCGTTTGAAAATAGGGGCTTCGACGCCAATCATACCGGCCGCTGTTGGTACCCAGCTGCTTTGGTAAAGCGCGACAGTCCCGCCATTATAGACAGCGCCGCCATATTGAGCATTTTCAAGATCAATGTCTGATACTTTCGCTGCGCCAAGTTTGCCTTCAACGTAAGGACGTAAAGACTTCACCAATGGCATAGGCGTTGGCGTGAAATACTGACGAACACCCGCTTCCAAGCCAAGACGCTCATAATCACCCATTTTACCGGACAAGGTATTGCCGCCAAATGTACCCAAATTGACCTGTTCGCCCTCAGCTTTCGCATAAGATGCCATCAAAGTAACTTTACGGTTTGGATTTAAGGCATATGAACCGCCAAGCTCGTAGCGCATGCCTGGATCGTAAACATCGCTCATAGACTGATCTGTAGAGGTTACGCCCGGCGCCACATGAATTTGGCTACCTGTTAGCGCATCACCGCCCACAATAAATTCTGGACCGACAGCGGCTTCGAGATTCCAACGGCTGAGCGTTGGCGTGCAACAATCGCTTGCTGGAGCGTAATAGCCATCGCTATTCGCTGAAGTTGAGCCTCGGTAGTTGGAGCCCCCAAACCAAGAGCATCCTGAAAGTGCGACAGCTGCTGCACCCAAAAGCAATAAACGCATAATCTTTATCCCTACTGTTTCGTTATGGCACAATTGCCAGTCAATTCGATTTTCCAGAATTGACTTTGCAAGATTGACGCCAAACCGCCCTTTTTGTGTTTTGATTCGATTTACAATTCTTCTTCTACCCAAAAATAGTTAAAACCCAGTCAAAGCCGGGTTTTATGTTTATTAAGGATAATTTGTCTCTCACTAGAAGGATAAGCGGCCACGAAGTTTAAGCGGAACGCTCAATTGACTTCCTGAGCTTAGATTTGTTTCGAAGGCTTCCGTCCAGCGAATACCAGATTCAACACCGATTGCGCTACGAGGACCGACTTGCCATTCTGCGCCGACTGTACCGGCCACAGTGGGATACCAACCGCCGCGAATATAGTTTTGAACGAACAGATTTGGGTCAACCAAAGTTTCGGAAGACTGGGTCAGCGTTACGTCTTTGAGGTTTGTAAAGCCAGCGGTAGCGCCTACATAAGGCCGCATCGTGGCATTTCCGCCCATATAGTGACGCAATCCACCCTCGACGCGAAATTGTTCTAGATCGCTAAATTCAGCGTAAAGGTCTTCGGCACAATTACAGCCATCGTCGACAGTCCCGATTTTATTTTTTTGACCTTTTGCTTTGGAGTATCCAATCTGGGCCATAACCGTTGTGTTCTGATTCAGATCATAGGTGCCCGCCAATTCATAAGATACAGCGTTTTTATAAGCGTCCTTATATTTTACGGCGCCCAGTTCAGAGACCATTCCGGGGCCGCCCAAGAAAGGTTTAGAAATTTCCCCGCCGAACACATCGCCGCTTAAACCGATTTCAGTGCCGATGGCCGCTTCAAGACCAAAAGGCGCTTTTCCGCCGCCGTAATAGCCGCCGCCATTATAATATCCACCGCTCTCACAGCATATTTCAGCGCCGTAACTACTGCCGCGAAGGCCACTAGCCTGATAGCCATAAGACGATGATGCGTCTTGAGCCACATAAGGTTGTCCTACATAGATCGGCGCGCCTTGAACGGTTTGTACCGTGCCGCCAGCCGCGGCGCCGTATGGCGCTGCATTTGAAAGGGTCGTTGTGCCGGACGCATACATCGTTGACTGGCCGCTTGCCGCGCCGCCATATGTCATGCTTCCATTTTGAGCGACGCTATATCCATTCCCAGCGACGCAAGGAGACGGCGCTGGTGCCGGCACGTAATTCTGAGTATATTGCTGAGTAACAACTGTTTGAGCCTGACCACATCCGCGGCCATACACAGCGCCCGCATTTGCGCCGTAAGCCGTCTGGGCCGCGTATTGATTTTGCGAAAAACCCCCTTGAGCGAAACTATTCTGACCGTGGCTGGTATAACCGTAATTGCCATACCCGTAATTATCATAGCCATAGACATCGCCTTGACTGCCATTCATGCCATACCAGGAGCACCCGGATAATAAAACTGCTGATAATGCGCAAGCTACAAGACGCATATCGGTCTCCCTCATTGTTGACTCAGTATTTCTAGAGTCAAATTAACCATGTTAAGTTTAAGAAAAGGTTCTCAAAAGACGAACAAAGTCTTAAGGCGTCCTCTCTCTTAAAAGTTAAAGCTTCCGCGCAACGTCACAGGGACAGCGATATTGTTCTCGCCCTGATTCCCATTGCTGTAATCTCTCGCGGCTTCAAATTTGACCCCTGTTTCCAGAGCAAATGCCGCTTTCGGTGTCACTTGCCACTCCATCCCCGCCGTGAGCGCGCCGGTTGGGACCCACTGGGCATCATAAAGTTGAACGTTCGTCGCGGGCTGGACCACTTCATAGAAGTCTTGCGTGGCAAGATTGCTATCAAAGGCGCGTTGGTAGAAAAGCTGGCTTTGAGTCACTTCGAACTTTGTCTCATTATAATGTGACGCGCCTACAGAGGCCCCCACAAACGGCGTGAGTGTCCGGTGTGATTGATCTTTAACGATCGGATCAAAGTAATAGCGCCCGCCAACTTCGAGATCGTACCGTTCCATATCGTTAAAATTATAATTATATTTTGCGATCGTCGCGTTTGGGATGAAGGACGTATTCACAATAGGCGCCCCCACGGCAGGATATGGCGCCGTTGTATCATATTGCTGCGTCGAAACTGTCTTTAAGAGAGTCGCTTGAACCTCAACCGCTTCCCCTTCTTCGCCTTGGGCGTGGGAATAACCGCCATTCGCAAAGACCGTGAATTTCGGAGAAGCGATAAATTCGAGCCCCGCCGCAACACGTGTTGGCGTACTGTAAACGTCGCCGTAAGACAGAGACGGTTTTCTAATTTTTTCAACGGTTCCCGTGTAGAGCGTTTGAGTTACGGTTCCTGAAGACACGGATCCAGAGGTCGTACCCTCAGCGTAATCATTCGGGTTATACGTTAGTTCAGGGTTGATACCCGGCACCATCGCATAATCTAACAACGTTCCTGAATTGCTCTTCTCAAGACCCAGTGACAGCGACCCTCTGAGCTTTGGTTTTCTAAGGCGCGGCTTTGACGCTGCCCCCGCGTCATATTGACCGGCCGTGGATGCGTGGGACCCATAGCTCCCTGTCGTGTAACCATACCCAGCGTTAAAGTCCGGCTGCTGCGGAAATCCGCCGGCGGCGACCGTTACAGCCGCAGCATCACATCCTTGGGGAACAGGCTGCGTGGGCGAATAGACTTGGCAGCGATTTGGCGCGCCATATCCATACTGTCCCTGCGCTTGGGATTTGTAGGCATATTTCTGGGAATAGGCCATATTGGGTTGGCCGTTACCGCCAAACCAAGAACACCCTGATAATAAAACTGCTGACACAGCACATACGGCAACCCGCATAACATCCCTCCAAATGAGCGCAAAAGCGCAACATGGTTAATAGAGTGATGCCCTGTTTTGCTTAACAAGGCGTTTATACGGGTAGAAAATAGTTAAGTTAGAAGGCTTTAAACCTATAAAAGGGCATTCACATTCTCGGGCGGGCGGCCCATAATGGCCTTTGAACCTTTTTCGACGATGGGGCGCTCGATCAGCTTCGGATCATTCGCCATAGCGCGAATCAACGCATATTCATCGCTTACCTCTTTCAGGTTCATCTCTTTATAGGCGCTCTCGCCTGTTCTCATCATGTCCCTGGCCGACGCGAAGCCAAGTTTCTCAAGCAGGACGCTAATCTCGCTCTCCGTCAGCGGCGTCTCCAGATATTTAACAATCTTGGGAGTGAGGCCCGCGGCTTCTATCAACGCCAGCGTTTGACGGGACTTGGAACATTTAGGATTGTGATAAATTGTAAGCGGCATATGGGGTTGCTTTCATTAAGAGGGTTGTCGGACGATAACCCTTCTTATACTGCACAGGAAGACATGAAAACGGCCCTCGTCATATCCTCTTTCGTCGCCTCGAGCCATGTAGGTGCCAATGCCAGCGCATTCTGCCTGCGCCGACTGGGCGTTCAAACACATGTGCTGCCCACCACATTGCTGGGACGTCACCCCGGATGGGGCGCGCCAGGAGGAGCGCCGGTTCCCGTCGCAACCCTTGAAAGCATGTGGGAGGCCATCCAAGCGCAGAACCTGACTTATGACGGCATTATGACCGGATATATGGCCTCACCGCAGCAGGCGGAACTGGCCGGGCAAATTATTCAAGATATTCGCCGCAAGGATAAGGACGTTTTGGTTCTTGTGGACCCTGTGATGGGGGACAATGGCCGGCTTTATGTGAGCGAGGCCGTCGCAAATGCCATCACGGCCCACCTTTTACCGCTCGCAGATATTATTACCCCAAACCTGTGGGAGCTAGGATATTTATCCGGCGACGCAGTCGATACATATGACGGTATTTTATCGGCCATAAAACACTTGCCGTCAGACGCACTTGTAACATCGGTGCCGGAAGACGCACAAATTGGCGCTCTACTGCACGATAGACACGGCACGGTCTGCGTTCACCATGAAAAATTTAGCAAAGTGCCTCACGGCGGCGGTGATACGCTGGCGGGAACATTTCTCGCGCACCGCTTAAACGGCAAATCCAGTGAGGACGCGCTGGCCTGCGCCGTTGCGGCCATATTTGAAATTCTCTCTGAGGCGGCCGCGAAAGATATGGGCGAACTTCCGCTTATTCGCTGCCAAGACGCTCTCGTGACCGCTCACCCCTTACCTCTGGAAAGGTTGACCCTTGACTGACACTCCATTTGACCTCGAAACGCACCCACAATTTAGCGCCGTCAAAGACGCCTTTACCGCAAACTTTGACGATAGCGGCGAGCACGGCGCAGCATTTTGCGCCTATCAAAACGGTGAACTCATCGTCGATTTGAAGGGCGGCTGGGCCGACCGGCAAAAAACCAAGGCCTTTAACGATGACACGCTTGTGTCCGTTTTTTCAACGGGTAAAGCGGCGGCAGCGCTTGTTATTGCTTATCTAGCCGATGAAAACCGGCTCGGCTACGAGCAAAGTATTCTTAATTTCTGGCCGGAGTTTGAACAGCACGGCAAGGGCGATATGACCATCGCGCAGATCCTCTCCCACCAAAGCGGCTTGTCCGGCATCACAGATCCGAACTTTAAAAGCGAAGACTGGTATGACTGGGATCTGACATGCAAGACACTGGCGAGTCAGGCACCGCTTTTCCCGCCCGGCTCCGCCAGCGGCTACTCCCCTATAACCTACGGGTTTCTTGCGGGCGAGATCGCGCGGCGCGCGGATGAGTTCGGACGCACCCTTGGCGATATTTTAAAGCAGGACATTTGCGGACCACATAATCTCGATGTCTGGATTGGGCTGCCCGAAAGTGAGCACGCACGCTGCGCCGATATGCAAAAACCAAAGGCCTTCGCGGATCTCGGCGAAATCAATGCCGCAACAAAAGCGGCTTTCCTCGTCCCGTGGTCAACGCCGCGCGGCAAAAACCTCACAGACTGGCGCAAAGCCGAACTGGCAGGGTCCAATTGCCATGCCACCGCCAAATCCATGGCACGCTTGATGGAAATGGCTCTTTCTGGAAATATCGGCCAGGAAAACTTTCTCGGCGAAGATATGGTCGAGCAGTTGCGCCAGCCCCGCATTTCAGGCCCCGATCAGGTGCTACCCTTCGATGTCACGTTTGCGGCGGGCCTTATGTGCAATAGCCCGAACTATTATTATGGGCCGAACGCCGAAACTGTCGGCCATAGCGGTTGGGGCGGCTCTTGTACTTTCGCCGATCCGGTGACGGGTATTACAGCGGCCTATGTGATGACGCGGCAAGATAAATCCCTCATGGGCGACCCGCGCGCTGTACGGCTGATTGACGCTTTATACGCGGCTCTCTGAGCCGTGTGCGGACGTTAAGACCCCACCGTGCTCATTCTCATAATGACACAATCTCCGCCCAGATAGGTCTGAGTGTTTTGAGCCCTAAATCCAAGCCGCTCAGCCAAACGGATGGACGGTGCATTTTCTGTATTGATAATACAGGTCAACGGACGGCCGGGATAGGTGTTTTCCGCCCAATTCAAAATCGCGTTCATCGCTTCGCTGGCATAGCCTTTGCCATGAAAATCAGCGCCGAGGATCCATCCGGCCTCGAGTGTCCCCACAAGCGGCGGGGAAATATCGCGGTGAAACTCCGAAAAGCCGCACTCGCCGACAACACGGCCTGTACCGCGTTCTTCCATCAGCCAATAGCCGTACCCCATGAGAACCCAATGCCCCGCCGATGCCAATAGGCGCCGCCAGCTGGCCTCCTCAGTGCTCGGCTCACCGCCGAGGTGCCGATAAACATCTGGATGATTTCTCATCGCCCACAAAGCGCCGTGATCAGCAGCCACATGCGCTCTTAAAAGTAGTCGATCTGTTTGAATTTGCGGAACCATTTTGAAAGCCTAAGTTTGTCGCCCCCATAATGCAAGGCGCGCCGGGCGGTAAGCGATAGCGGGTTCATCCATGGCATGATTCTTGCTCTATTTCACCTGAAACACAGGCTCGTATCCGGTAAAAATAGACGCTGTAATTAGGGCTTGATTAAAACTTTTGGGATACATAAATCGCCTTATGCGTATTTTTGCCATCATATTGACGCTACTATGCCTCGTTCCTTCGGCATTCGCGAATTCGTCCGGAGATCTTGAGATCGTTCAGGCCGCCCGCGCACGTACCTTTGCCGATGTGCGCTACGATCCCAAATATGTACGCCTCGATTATCCGGGGGGCGATGTATCGCCGGACACTGGCGTTTGCACAGATGTCGTTATCCGCACGTTCCGCAATGCTTACGGCTTTGATTTTCAAAAAGCCGTACACGAAGATATGCGCGCAAATTTCAGCAAATATCCCAAAGCATGGGGCCTTAAAAATCCCGATAAAAATATTGATCACCGCCGCGTCCCCAACCTTGAGACCTTTTTAAAGCGTCAGGGCGCCGCGCTCACGATCACAAAAAACGCAGAAGACTATCTGCCCGGTGATATTGTCAGCTGGCGGCTGGGGGGACGGTTACCCCATATCGGGATTGTCTCCGACAAAAAATCCGAATGGGGCACACCGCTGATTATCCACAATATTGGCCAAGGGCCTGTGGAAGACGATTTGCTGTTCAATACGGATATAAATGGCCACTTCCGCTTTACGCCGAAGCGCGCCAATAACCCGTCTTAGAGTCTTAAAACCAGCCGCGTATCAACCGTCTATTATGGAAGCGCGGCAGTTGACGTAAGCGATCTCATAGCGACGGGCTTCGATACTTTTGCATCCTCACGGCCTGGTGGCAAAAAGCAGGGCAGTTCCCAGAACAAGACCCGATAACCGCCAATTTCAGCCCCGTCCACAGTTCCCGCGCCGTTCCAGATGGTCGTATGACCGGTAAACGAACTGTCTGGAAAATCCATCAAGACAATCCCCGGATGGTCTGGCAAATCGAAACTATTGGCGGTGCCGTCATCAATATTGAGATCTGGCTCACCGAACGTTTTCTTCAAATATTTTTCCATATCGGCGATGCGGTAGTAATATTGATCTTTATTCCCGCCGCTAACTGTTTTTCCGCGCTCGCGCGGCACTTTATGGCCGGCTTTATTGAGCATGTGGGAGAGGCGAACCGTGCAGGCATTCGTCCAGCGTCCCTGATCAAATGGCAGATTTCCGTTCACTTCCACAAGACCGCCGATTTCGCCCCAAATACCTTCAGGTCGATCATAAAGGTAATTTTCCCACATCACCTGCAAGTTGGGACGGTTTTTCAGCTTGCCCTCTGCGGCGTAAGGTTTGGAGCACATGAGCGGCTTTTCTTCGCCGTAAACAAGCGTCTTATATTTTGTGGGAGCCGCGTTTGCCGCCATCACATTTTCTTTGTCGCTGCTGGTCGACGCGCACGCCGCTAAAATAAGCGCCGAAGCGCCCAGAAATAATGGCATTAGTTTCATGTGGTCATCCTCCCCAAGGAGTGACAACCTAGGGACTTGCGACGTGCGTGTCTAGCCACTCCAAGATCAACGCGGAGGTTTGCTCAGGCTGTTCCCACATCATCCAGTGCCCACAATCTTCAAGGGTGTGACGGGTCAAATGGGGGACAAAGGCAGACATAGGGTCGGCAAAGGCCGGCGGAAGAAACAGATCATCTGCCGCCGAAATCATCAAAACCGGCTGCGTTATCCGGTCAGACAGCCCCTCCGCCAAGCGCCAGTTTGCGGTTGTGTTACGGTAGAGGTTTAATCCGCCGTGAAATCCGCTTTTCTTATAGGCCTGAATGTAAACCTGCAGGTCTTCTTCGGGAATAATAATCGGGGGGTTATCTGCGCGGTGCTCGGCAAATTCCTGAAACCGCGCGGGCGTATGCAGCATCTCGGACGTAAGAGCCGCGCCCTTTTTAGTCGGTGCAAACATCAAGCGAAAAAAGCTGTCGACGTCGCTCGCGAAAAGCGCGTCGGCTTTGCCCGGGTGATCATTGAAGTGAACAAAATAATGGGCGTCGCCATGACGGGCCCGAAAGATTTTGATGGGATCCACAGGGGCACGGCGCACATGCGGCGTGCACAGGCTGATTACATGGCTGACCCGGCGTTTGAGCATACGCGCGGCGTGCCAGACAATAATGCCGCCCCAATCATGGCCCACCAAAACGGCTTTCTTGGCGCCAATATCATCCAAAACCGCGTCAACATCCGACACGAGCTGGGAGATTTCGTAATGCGCGGTACCGGCAGGATTGGAGGAGTTTCCAAACCCGCGAACATCCAGCGCAATGACGCGGTAACCCGCCGCCGCCAACGGCCCCATTTGCGTCTTCCAGCTATAGGCCATTTCGGGCCATCCGTGGACGAGAATGAGCGGCAAACCGTCTGCGGGTCCGGCCTCATAAAGGGCGATCCGAAAACCGTCGTGAAAAATGTATCGAGGCGGAGGAAATTGCATATTGTGGTTTTTTGACAACATAATTGCCAAATTACGAGTAAATTTATGCAAAAAGACGCTTTTTTTGTCGACTCACTCTTTACGCCGCGCATTTGCTTAGCTAGAAGCCGCACAACTTCTCTGGCGTCACCTCGTGGCGCCTTAAATTTTTCGTCTTGAAAAGAGCAATTTACATGGTTGAAATTTACGTCCGTCAGAATAATGTGGATCAGGCCCTTCGCGCGCTAAAGAAAAAGCTGCAGAACGAAGGTATCCTTCGCGAAATGAAAGCGCGTAAGCACTACGAAAAACCATCCGAAAAACGCGTTCGCGAACAAGCAGAAGCTGTTCGCCGGGCTCGTAAACTGGCTCGCAAACGCGCCCAGATGGAAGGTCTTATCCCCATGAAAAAGAAACCTGTGCGCCGGTAGGCCACCGCTTTTCTTTCATGACGCTCAAGCCGCCCTTCAAGGCGGCTTTTGTTTTGCCTAAAAGCCTCCAGTGCTTGTAATGATTTCTTGCTCGCGTATCATACAAGCGGGAGGACTTTCATGCGCACTTACACTTTTATGCTATCGGCAGCGATCGCCATTCTTGCGGGTTGCTCGCCCAAGGCCTCCGCGCCGCAGGCCGGTCAGACCCTCTTTGTTAACGCGCGCATCATCACGATGGATACATCCGCGCCGCAAAGCGAGGCGATGGTTATTGAAGGCCACAAGATCGCCGCGCTCGGAACACGTGCTGATCTTGAAAAGAATTATCCGGCCGCCTTTCAAATAGACCTTAAAGGTCAAACCGTTCTCCCCGGCATTATCGACAGCCATGTTCACGTCAGAGAGCTTGGCATGGACCGGATCAAAGCCAATTTGGTCGGTGCAAAAGACGCGGCAGAGATCACCGCGCGCCTCCAAGCCCATTTCCCGAACCCTGTGCCTGGTGAGTGGCTCATCGGCCAAGGCTGGGACGAAGGATACTTCGCCTCCGTTGGGAACCCGGACCGCGCGCTGCTCGACGCGGCGTTCCCCAACAATCCGGTCGCGCTTGAAAGCCTGCATGGATTTGCCGGCTTCTATAATGGAGAAGCGCTCAAGGTCGCGGGGATCGACAAAGACACGCCCGAACCGGCCGTGGGCAATATTCTTCGGCGCGAAAACGGAGAGCCAACAGGCGTCATGCTGACCCTCGCGCAAGCGCTTGTAAATGACCACATTCCCGCCCCGTCGCAGGCGCAAATTGAAAAGGCGATCACCGCAGGTCTCGCGCAAATGGCGGACGCCGGCGTAACATCGGTTCATGAAGCGGGAATGACTCCCATTGATGTGGCAGCGTTTCAAGCCCTTGCCGCGCGCGACGACCTGCCAATTCGCGTTTACGGCCTGCTTGACGGCAATAATGAAGCCTTGATGTCAACTTGGTTTGAAAGCGGCATACAGGATGACCCCGAAGATTGGCTCGACATTCGCGGGATCAAGGTTTTCTACGATGGCTCGCTTGGATCTCGCACCGCCTTGATGCGCGAGCCTTATTCAGACGCGCCTCATGCCGCGCGCCCCACGGAGCGCATCACGCCCGAAGCCATAACGTCGCTCGGCAAGCGCGCCGCCGCGCACGGGTTTCAAATGGCCGTTCATGCGATTGGCGATGAGGGGAATGACCGCACACTCTCGATTTATGAAAACGCCCTTGAGCCCTATCCAGATCAAGATCACCGCTGGCGCATTGAACATGCGCAAGTGGTCCTGCCCGATTATTATGACCGCGCAGCGGCGCTCGGCGTCATGTCGTCGATGGAGTCGTCCCATGCCGTTGGCGATAGCGGCTGGGCCGAAGACAGGGTGGGGCCAGAGCGCATTCACCATGCCTATGCGTGGCAAAATATTCTCGCAGCGGGCGGCCGCCTGATGATGAATTCAGATCTCCCCGGCGAACCGTGGGCGCCAATGGAAACGCTTTACTTCGCCGTCACCCGCCAAAAGCTTGACGGCACACCGCCCGGCGGTTGGTATGCGGACCAAGCGCTATCCGTTCAAGAGGCGCTCTATGCGATGACCACCGAAAATGCTTACGGGGCCTTCCAAGACGAGGCTCTGGGGCAGCTTCGCCCCGGCTATTGGGCCGATTTTATTGTTGTGGACAAAGACCCCCTCCAAACGTCGCCCGCCGCGCTCAAAGATATAAAGGTCATGCAAACGTGGGTCGCGGGGACGCGCAAGAAATAGGCACAGACCGCGCTTCGGGGCTCCTGCTTGCTCCCCTAAACCTCCCATGCCATAAGCGCGGCATAAACACTAAGAGGACGTCATGCATTCTTTTCAAACAGTCTCGGATATTCGCATTGAGCCGGGCGGAGCGGCCAAGCTTGATCACTATGTGGAGGGTCTTTGCCCCAATAAGCGTATTGCCATAGTGACGGATCGCGGCGTTCGGAGTCTGGGGCTGCTCGATCCGGGTCTCGAAGCGTTGAAAGCGGCAGGATATAGTGTCTTTATTTTCGACAAGGTCGTGGCAGATCCACCAGAAGAGATCGTCCTAAAGGGCGCGACGGCCATCCGAAAGTTTAACGCCGGGCTGATTATCGGCTTTGGCGGCGGCTCACCAATGGATACGGCGAAAGTTATCGCCCATCTTTGCGGCTGTGACCAACCGCTTGAGACCATGTACGGCGTCGGCCTGGCGAAAGGCCCGGCTTTGCCGCTCCTTCTTATTCCGACCACATCAGGCACCGGCTCGGAAGTCACCAATGTGGCCATCATCACAACAGGCAAAACCGCCAAAAAGGGGATCGTTGCCGACAGTCTTTATGCGTCGCGTGTTCTTTTGGACGCGAACCTGACCCTCGGGCTTCCCGCCTCCATCACGGCGTCCACCGGCATTGACGCCATGGTCCACGCCATCGAAGCCTACACCTCGATTCGCGAGAAGAACCCGCTCTCGGATGCGATGGCGCTAACGGCGCTGCGCAAGCTGAGAAATTCAATCGTGCAAGCTTGTGACGACGGGACGAATGTGGAGGCCCGCAATGACATGCTGATCGGCGCGATGCTGGCCGGACAGGCCTTTTCAAATGCGCCTTGCGCGGCGGTGCACGCCCTCGCCTATCCGCTGGGCGGGTTTTTCCATGTGCCCCACGGCCTATCCAACGCGCTGGTTTTGACCGAAGTCATGAAATATAATCAACCCAAGGCGGATCATTGGTATGGCGAGATTGCCCGGGATCTGGGCGTTGGCCAAACCGGCAGCGACCTTATCGACGAAATGTTGCGCATAAAAGAGGCCACAAAAGTCCCCCAGACCCTCACCGAGGTTAATATACCCGCCGACGCCATAGAGATGATGGCGGAAGACGCTATGACCAAAGACCGGCTGCTGATGAACAATGCGCGGGAAATGACCTTCGACGCAACCGTCAAAATCTATGAAACGATTTTGTAGTCCGGCATGAGTAAACCTACGCCGCTCGCCCTTTCCGATTTTCCCCACCGCTTGGAGATTCCAACGCGGTGGGCCGACAATGACGTTTACGGACATATCAATAATTCGGTTTATTATTTCTACTTTGACACGGTGGTGAACCGCTTCCTGATTGATAACGGGCTTCTGGAGATTGGGAAAAGCGAAACGGTGGGCCTCGTCGTTGAAACAGGCTGCAGCTATTTCTCATCAATGGCGTTTCCGGATTTGGTCGTTGCGGGCCTTCGCGTGAGCAAAATTGGCAATAGCAGTGTGCGCTATGACATCGGACTTTTTCGCAATCAAGAAACGATCGCGAGCGCGCAGGGACACTTCGTTCATGTGTATGTGGATGATGCCACTCGACGACCTGTATCATTGTCTGATAGGATGAAAGAAAAATTGCGGGAGATATATCATGGGTAAACAGGCAAACTTCACGCGCATGCAAGAAGGCACGCTCGAAGACTGGATGGTCATTGGGGCGGCGCACAAAGAAGAATTTAAAAATACGGCCGACCGTTTCATCGGCATGTTGAAGTCACTTGAACAGCACACTCTCGGCTTTGCATGCGATCAACTTCAGCATTCATTGATGACCGGAACGCTCGCGCGGCGCGCAGGGGCCAGCGACGAAGAGATTGTTATCGCGCTGTGCCACGATCTTGGCAAAGCTGTAAATGTCCCCAATCACGGCGCTATCGCCGCAGAAATGATGAAGCCATACATTTCCGAAGATGCCTATCACGTGGTTTACAATCACCAAGCCTTTCAGGGCGAGCATTATTATGCCTTCCTTGGCGCACCCACAGATCTTCGTAAACAGTGGGAGAATGAAAGCTGGTACCCGCTCGCGGTCAAGCTCGTGGATGAATGGGACGCCCCCGCATTTGACCCGGATTTTGAAGTTGATACGCTTGAGAGTTTTGAACCTCTCATGCGCAAAATCTTTCACGACCATCCCGTCGCTGCGGGCTAAGCCCTTTTTAAGCCGCGCGGACCTCGCGAACGCTGAGCGCGGACATGAGGTCTTCAACAAGGTCATCAGGGTTTTCAAGGCCGACGGACAATCTTACCAGACCTTCGCTGATACGGTGATGGGCGCGCTCTTCTGCCGTGTAGGCAGAATGGGTCATACTCGCCGGATGCTGGATTAAGCTTTCCGCGTCCCCAAGCGAGACCGCGCGCCGAATGAGCTTTAAACGGTTCATCGCTTCCACGCCGGCCGCATAGCCACCTTTCAGTTCAAAGGCGATCATGCCGCCAAATCCCGGCATTTGCCGCGCGGCAAGGTCTTTTTGAGCAAAACTATCAAGGCCCGGATAATCGACGTGCGCAACCGAGCCGTGGGCCTCAAGGATACGCGCAACCGTCATGGCACTTTTGCAGTGCCGGTCCATTCTCAGCTCCAATGTTTTAAGTCCGCGCATAACCAGCATTGCATTGAGAGGCGCCATCACCGCGCCGGTCATGTCTTTGACCCCTTCTAGCCGGACGCGCATCATGTCTTCTTGGGAGCCGATAATAATTCCGGCAATTAAATCGCCATGACCACCTAAATATTTTGTTGCGGAATGCACAACAATATCTGCGCCCAGCGTGATCGGACGGGTTAAATAGGGTGTGGCAAAAGTATTATCGACAATGGTTTTAAGGCCCGAGGCTTTGGCAATTTCACTGACAGCGGCAATATCGACCAGTCTCAAGTTTGGATTTGCCGGTGTTTCGAAATAGACCGCGCGGGTCTGCGGCGTGATGGCGGCGGCGACATTTGCCGGGTCCGTCATATCCACATGGGTGACCTTAATGCCAAACCGTGTGAGCCCGTGCGTCAGATAGGCAAAGGTACAGCCATACAATGTCATATCGGTGAGAAGTTCATCCCCTGCCGATAGAAATGTCCAAAGCGTTGAGGTAATGGCCCCCATGCCCGACGCCGTCGCGACAGCCGCTTCGCCGCCTTCTAGGTCCGCCATACGGCGCTCGAGCAAATCCAAAGTCGGGTTCGAGACGCGGGAATAGAAATGACCGGGCCGCTGACCCGCGAACATGTCTCCGCCGTCTTCGGCCGTTTCAAATGTATAGGTCGATGTCATGTGCACAGGCGGCGTCAGCGCGCCCTGCTCGCTCATCGGGTCATAACCCGCGTGAATAGCCCGTGTGGCAAAACCTTGGGATGAATGTGACATGCGCGTGTTCCTCTTTGCACGCAATATGGCACAACCGCATGAGCAGGTGTTGCCATTTACTTTCACCGCGCGTCGCTATATTGATATATTCTGCCAAATCGAGGGCCCAATGGACAGAAAAGATCGCCAAATCATCAGATGCCTGCAAGAAAATGGCCGGCTCTCTAATCAAGACTTAGCGGACAAGGTCAACCTTACCCCCTCGCCTTGTCTACGCCGCCTTAAAAATCTGGAAAAAAGCGGAATGATAAAGGGCTATACCGCCGTGATTGACCAAAAGGCCTATGGCTTGCCGCTCACGGTGTTCTTGCGCGTGACACTTGATCGCCACTCAGAAAGCAATGTTCAAAATTTCGAGCGCGAGGTTCGCGGCAGGCCGGAAATTCTGGATTGCTATGTGATCACGGGCAGCGCGGACTATCTCCTCCGCGTGGTGGTTGAAAGCCTCGAAGCCTATGAGGCGTTTATTCGCCGGGACTTACAGCGCATTCCCGGTGTGGCGTCCATCGATTCCAGCTTTGCGTTTGGCACGGTCAAGCAATCACATGTCTTTCCCGATGCGGGCGCGATGTGATGCGGACGCGGTTTGCTCCTTCGCCCACGGGATATTTGCATCTCGGCCACGCCTTTGCCGCAAAGACCGCTTTTGATTTTGCCGCGCAGCATCACGGGGACTGCCTTTTGCGCATCGAAGACATTGATACGGTGCGCTGCAAGCCAAAGTTCACGCAAGCCATTTATCAAGACCTGTCTTGGCTTGGCTTTAAGTGGGCCGCGCCCGTGCGCGTTCAGAGCGAACACCTTCATGATTACCACGCTGTGATAGACGCGCTTCGGGAGAAAGGTCTTGTGTATCGGTGCTTTAAAACACGCAAGGACATGCCGCCCGGCATTTACCGCGGCGGCCCCCTCAGCGAAGATCAGGAAGCGGAAAAAATGGCAACGGGTCAAAAGTTTGCGTGGCGAATATGGATGGCGCGCTGTCAGGACATGATAGAAAACCCGCTCACCTATGAAGAAACCGGAGAAAACTCTGGCACAAAAACCGTGGATCTCGACCGGATTGGCGATGAAATACTGGCGCGCAAAGATATTGGCACAAGTTATCATGTGGCCTGCTGTCATGATGACGCTTTGCAAAACATCACGCACATTGTCAGGGGCATGGACATCGCGCCGCTCACACCTTTTCAGCGGGTCTTGCAAACTATTATGGGCTGGCCGGAGCCTATATATCATCATCACCCCTTGGTTCGTAAACCCAGCGGCGAAAAACTGGCCAAGCGCAGCGGCGATACATCGCTCCGCGTCATGCGTCAGCAGGGGTTCACAGCCACGCAACTATTAGATATGGCATCTACATGAGCAAAGCCCAGACATTCGTTTTTGACATTTGGTATTTCGCCGGCATTTCCAGCGATTTACGCGCGGGAAAATTGGTTCGCCGCTTCATCGCCGGAGAGCCCATCACCCTTGGGCGCCGCCGCGATGGCAGCGTGTTCGCCCTTCGCGATATATGCCCGCACCGCGCCGCGCCGCTATCGGCAGGGGAGCTTAAAGACGACACGGTGGAATGTCCTTACCATGGCTGGCGCTTTAGCGTAACCGACGGAGCGTGCAAAGAAGTGCCCGCCATGTGTGCGGACCAAAATTTCGAAAAAGAAAAGGTCAAAGTTCGCACCTATTTCGTGGAGGAAAAAGGGCAATTAATTTGGATCTATCTGCCCAAAGATAAACGTTTTTCCGGTCCACCGCCCATCGCGCCGCCGGACTTCCCGTTTGCGAGCACGCGCCCTGTCATCGATCACCAGGTCATTTTTAACAATCATATCGACCAAGCGGTTCTAGGCCTTATCGACCCGGCGCACGGACCTTATGTGCACCGTCAATGGTGGTGGCGCTCCGAGAAAAGCATGCACGAAAAGGCAAAAAAGTTTGAGCCGCGCGAATATGGCTTTGCCATGGCCGCCCACAGCCCTTCATCCAATAGTTTCGCCTATAAGCTTCTCGGCGGCAAACCCATAACGGAGATCACATTCCGGCTGCCGGGGGTTCGCACGGAAGACATTAAAGTCGGCGCAAAAACGCTTCTGTCTTTTACGATTGTCACGCCTATCGACGAAGAACGGACGCTGATCCGGCAGCTCTTCTTTACGGATATGACGCTGATCAAAATTTTGGCCCCGATTCTAAAAAGAGGCGTTGTAAAGTTCCTGCACCAAGATGGCGATATTGTGGATTTACAGAAGCTGGGCCTCGCCCACGACCCCGTCATGTTATTGGTCGATGATGCCGACACGCAAGCCAAGTGGTATTACGCCATCAAGAAAGAATGGACAAAGTCCCGCGAAGAAAAGCGAGACTTTGTAAACCCCGTAAAACCGCGAACCCTCCGCTGGCGGTCATAAAGTCAGCGCGCCAATCGCATTGAAATCATTGTTTTATCTAAAACGTTCAGAAGTAGACGGTGAAATAGACGCCGTGACCGACTCTCAAATGATTGTTTTTCTAAACTAGTCCCCAGAGTCTGCTTTGGCGGCAGAAGCGGTCATAACGAACCAGCACTCTGCTCTATATTTTAGTGGCTGTTTGGAACGTCGTCTCGGCTCTTAGACTGGTGGTTCATCTGGTCGGCAGCATCGATGTCATCAAGCCAATTGGATACGCTGCGCCAAACCTTGTTCATTACTGCGTCGATCTTCTCACCGCTAAATGGCTCATCGGGCCAGATTTCGCCGGATGTTACTAGACTCCAATTATGACCTGCTTCTACTAATCTATCTATCATCCCTAAAGTCTTCATGGGGTGCTGGCCCCACGAGTCGTCGCCATGGCCTATGCGATTTCGCTCACCTTTGAGCATTTTAAAAATGGGGTCGTTTTCTATATTATGTTGGAAGTATTCCTTTTGAGTCCGGTTCAGTTCGGGAGATAGTTTTCCGTCACTTTTACCTAACGAAGACAAAGCGGATCGCGCAAATAAGAAGAACGCGCCGTAATATAACATTAGATTATACGGATCAGGATCGTCTTTGGCTTTCTCACTCAAATACTTGGCCATGGCGTTTCTTGCCACCCAAAGGTTTGAGCGAGCTGCCGGTATCCCACGTCGGTGGACATATTCTTCGCATGACTCAATCATGTGGGTTTGATACTGCCAATCCATAGTCTCATCAAGACCAACATCATCCGGCTAACGTTCGCAAATAGGAATTACCGGAAACGGCGGTAAAAGCAGACCGCTGGCGGCAGTCCTAAAACGCCCAAGGAAGGACGCTAATTTATTCATGTAAATAGGTTACGGAAACACCGGAACTTCAAACATCTTTTAAGTGACACGCGCTTTGTGGAAGTGCTAGGGGGTAGTTGAGTCAATTTTCTCGAAGTGTTCCTGTAGCGCTTTTCTCAACTTTTTTCCTGATTTTGGTCGTTTTGAGACTTCTATATGAGTGAGCAAGTCAATATAGGCCAAAAACAGATACAACATCCATTCTTCTAGGTCGCGAAATACTCGCCAATATTTGTCTTCGTCGAACGCATTTCCATGAACCACATTGTTTCTATAATTGTAGGCATTGAACACCGCTCTTGAGATTTTTTTCTATCCTCATCACTCGTGCCTAGGCCGACCAGTTGACATCTTTTGGATAGATCTGCTTTTTTCGATTGACCACTGAGACAAGCCAAACTTTCAAGTCCCGACACAAAGTTTACTAGAGCTATCCTTACCGAGTCTTGTTGAAAAGCCGTTTTTATCAAAAATGATGCATATTCTATCTGTTGCAAAACAACGCTTCTGGAAGAAGAATTACTTACCATTCCGTCAATAATCGAAGCCAATATAGGATGATATTCGCTAAGAGCTTCGATAGCCTTAATACTGACACCATCTTTTAAAAAAATGTATTCGCTGCCTGCCCCATATAAAGATTTGCTGAATTTTCCATCCTCAAGCAGTACGAAGGAAGGGGTCATTGTTTCCTGAATATTGTGATCTAGTACCTTTATTTTGAATTCACCCTCCCACTTGAAACTCAACCTCAACGCATTTAGAAAAAACTCAACGGCACGACGAGCTGCCACTTTTCCTTTTTCTAACTCGTATCCCTGTAAGTGCACAGTAACGACATGCTTTGCCCTCTTTTTTACCGCCTCCCAAGCATTGCCATACCTATCTTCAAATCCTTCATCGATCTCTTCTTTATTCGCCACTAGTTTTTCAGCTACATCGTCGCCAAGAAATGATTCCATATCCATGAAAGCCAATGGCCCAAAATCAAATCGCATCGTTTCTGATTTGTGAGAATAAATTATCGGAAAGACGAAGAGTGCGTTCTTTTCAACTTTCTCAGATAATCTGGATAGAGTATTTTGCAAAACCCGATGCATGGATTTTTTCTTATGTTCGCTATATAGAATTTCTTTTCCCAACTCCTTTTTCAGACTCTCAAACAAATTTGAGAATCCTAAATGAGCTCGAAGTTCAGTCTTGTCTAATATAAGATTGCATGCCTCTACTAGGAGTTGTTCCGTTTGTTTTGTAACAGAACGATGATTGAAATCTTTTTCTGTGCCAAACGCAGCACCAAAGGCCAAATCAAGTCCGACGAATAAATTTTCTCCAGCTTTGTGGCGACGATTTATTTCGGCTTGCAAATCAAAAACTCCCTCAACATATCTTTCAAGCAACAGAGTAATTTCATTTTTTGTTTTTTCGGACAGCTTAGGTTTCTTATGCATAGTTATTGATTGGATCGAGTCTGTGAAAGTTTCAATCTTGATTTTGAAGTCTAATTTACGGATGTACTCCAAGGATTTGCTTTAATACCAACCCGAGCGTTTTAAAATCGCTTCAAGTAAGTCACTGGCTGAGGTCTCCTATCGGGGATTAGTAGAAAGAAGTTGGGCAACCTTTTTAACACTCTTTTTGATTCATATCGTCACTGTTTTTAGGTTTGCCCCCTGCATGTATCTACTATGGCTCAAAAAGCACAGCTCTCCGTAGATCCAAATTTCTTGAGATAATCCCCTTTGTGGCGGGGTGAGGTTGAAACCGCTTCGCTCTACCCTACCTTTGATTTTAAACAGGGGCGCATCCCCTTATGATTATCTGCAAAACGCCTGTCCCGAAGCTGAATGCCGCATGGACGCGGCTTCGCGGGTCATTTATAAGGCGGGAAAACAGGAATATGGCTATGATGAACTTCCTTACGATCCTCACGCTTCTGGCGTTTCTTTCCGTGGTTGTCACGCTGGTGATGGGCGCTCTGTCCATGCGCGGGAAAGACCAAAAAGATGCGGAGAATTCCAATAGATGGATGCGACGCCGGATTTTGACGCAATTTATAGCGATTATCATGCTGGTTTTCACCGTTTATATGAGAAACAAAACCGGTGGTTAAGCTCAACAAGATCTATACCCGCACGGGCGATACGGGCACAACCGGACTTGTGGACGGCTCGCGCCTCTCCAAGGCGGCGCTGCGCGTGCAAGCCTACGGAGATGTGGACGAAGCCAACGCCGTTCTTGGCCTTGTGCGTCTTCATCTTGAAAACCGGCGTCTGGACGACATGTTGGTTCGCATCCAAAATGACTTGTTCGACCTTGGCGCGGATTTAGCGACTCCTCTGCCGAAAGACGGCGATGCGGACAGTGAATATGCGCTCAGAATGGTGCCGCAGCAGTCCACCCGATTAGAAACAGAGCTTGACGCCCTCAACGCCGACCTTGAGCCGCTCAATAGTTTCGTTTTGCCGGGCGGCAGTCCGCCCGCCGCCTATTTGCACCAAGCCCGCACTGTCTGCCGCCGCGCCGAACGCGTCTGCGTCGCGCTCATGGATACGGACGAGATTAATCCGCATGCCCTGACCTATTTGAACCGATTATCTGATTTTCTATTTGTCGCGAGCCGCTGGTGCAATGACCAAGGCCAAACAGATGTGAAATGGGTGCCGGGCGCGAATAGGTAGACAGTTCTAATTTTGGCAACTCTTCGCACATATGCAACAAAATGCATAATATCCTTGGATTAGAACCTTGTATTCTGTGCCTTTCTGCCTCATATGAATGCCATCAAAATAGAATAGAATTCACCCGTTAAAATCGGAGCAAAATATGAAAGTCCTCGTCCCCGTCAAGCGCGTGCTTGATTACAACGTCAAGGCCCGCGTCAAAGCGGATCAAAGCGGCGTTGATCTCTCCAACGTTAAAATGTCCATGAACCCGTTTGACGAAATTTCTGTTGAACAGGCTGTTCAGCTCCAAGAAGCTGGCACGGCGACAGAAACCGTTGTTGTGTCTATTGGACCTGCAAAAGCGCAGGAAACCATCCGCACCGCCCTCGCCATGGGTATTGACCGCGGCGTCCACGTCGAGACGGACGAAGACCTCGAGCCTTTGGCGATTGCTAAAATCTTGAAAGCCGTTGTTGAAGCCGAAGGGTCCGACCTTGTTATCCTCGGCAAGCAAGCCATTGATAATGATTTCGGCGCCACGGGCTCTATGCTCGCAGCGCTTCTGGATTGGCCGCAAGCCACTTTCGCAAATTCACTCGAAAAAGACGGCGAGAGCCTCTCTGTGGCCCGCGAAGTCGATGGCGGCCTTCAAACCGTTAAAACGGCGCTACCTGCGATTGTCACAACGGACCTTCGCCTCAACGAGCCACGCTACGCCTCGCTTCCAAATATTATGAAAGCCAAGCGCAAGCCAATTGAAGCCAAAACACCGGCCGATTTCGGCGTCGACACAGCGCCGCGCCTCAAGACCTTGAAAGTCACCGAGCCGCCAGCGCGCAAAGCCGGTATCAAAGTCGAGTCTGTTGAAGAACTCGTAAGCAAACTTAAAAATGAAGCGGGAGTGATCTAATGGCCATCCTAGTTGTTGCTGAACATGATAATGCGTCCCTGAAAGACGCGACCCACAAAACCGTCACGGCCGCTGCGGCGATGGGCGGAGACATTGATATTCTTGTCGCCGGTAAAAGCGCCCAAGCGGCAGCCGACGCGGCGGCAAAAATCGATGGCGTACGCAAGGTTCTCTTGGCCGAAGATGACGCGCTCGAGCACCAGCTCGCTGAAGCGATGGAGGCCGCAATCGTCCCGCTTATGAGCGGCTATGACGCCATTCTTGCGCCCGACACCACAACACACAAAAACTACATGCCGCGCGTCGCAGCCAAGCTCGACGTGATGCAAATCAGCTCTATCACCGGCGTTGAGAGCGCGGACACCTTTGTTCGCCCGATCTATGCGGGGAATGCCATGGCGCATGTACAATCATCCGATGCGAAGAAAGTCGTCACTGTTCGTACCACCGCATTTGCGGCGGCGGGCGAAGGCGGTTCTGCGTCTGTTGAAACAGCCGCAGCCGGTTCTGGCCCTTATAAAGCTGAATTTGTCTCGCAAGAGCTGACCAAATCTGACCGCCCTGAATTGACAGCGGCGAAAATCGTTGTGTCCGGTGGACGCGGTGTTGGATCGGCTGAGAACTTCGCGATCATCGAAAAGCTGGCTGACAAGCTCGGCGCAGCAGTTGGCGCGTCTCGCGCCGCCGTTGATGCGGGCTATGTTCCCAATGATTATCAGGTAGGCCAAACCGGTAAAGCGGTTGCGCCAGAGCTTTATATCGCCATCGGCATTTCCGGGGCGATCCAGCACTTGGCAGGTATGAAAGATAGTAAAGTCATCGTTGCCATCAACAAAGACGAGGATGCCCCGATCTTTCAAGTTGCTGATTATGGCTTGGTGGCGGATCTGTTTAAAGCCGTTCCCGATCTTGAAGCTGCGCTCTAGCGCAGGCTTTTATTTAAGTTCCAGAAAACCCGGCCTCGCGCCGGGTTTTTTCGCTTCAGGGTCTCGCTCACTGAGGTTTTTGCTTTCCATTTTTAAAGGGCGCGACACAGGACATACCTCTTGAACATAGCCATGAAGCGTGTTCACCAGGTTCTGGGGGACCAAAGAGTAGTGGATAAACTGGCCTTTTTTTTCACTACTGATCAAACCCGCATTCTCCAAAATACTCAGATGTTTAGATACAGACGGCTTTGACATTTCGAACCTGTTCGCAATCTCGCCTGCGGTTAAGCTCGTGGAAGACAGATAGGCGAGAATTTTTCGCCTTACCTGAGACGACAGAGCAGAAAATACTTTATCCAAAAAAAGTCTCCAGATTTTATTTAGCTAATTGACTAAATATATAAATTAAGGCAATAAGCATTTAGCCTATTAGCTAAATAGGCATTTTAGAGCTATCTGGCAAGGAGGAAATCATGCTGGGCACAACATATATTCTATACATCGCGATCAGTCTCACAATTACATTTCTAGTAGGGCGCATACTTAATAAAAACGGTCACGTCTTCTTGCTCGAGAACTACGCGGATAAGCCGCAACTCGCGGAAGCCATAAATCAGATGCTTCTCGTTGGATTTTACTTAATTAACATTGGCTTTATTAGCTACACGCTTAAAATCACGGGCGCAAAGCCACTTGTCTGGGCGGAAGTAATTGAATTCCTGAGCGTGAAAATCGGCTTTATTGTTATCGTTCTGGGAGCCATGCATTTTGGCCTGATGATTGCGCTACAAATGTACAGCAACATGCAGAAGCCAAAAAAGCAGCTTGCCTAAACTTGCATATGATAAACCCGTCGCAATAACGGGTTTATTAAGCCAGATGGGACTAGATCCATTTCACTAATCGGAAAATGATCATCTGGATGACACCGAACACCACAACAATCCCGGACACATACCAGAACCCCATGGCATTTTGTGTCCACGGCATGCCGCCAACATTAATGCCCATCATACCGGAAATAAGACCCAAGGGCAGGAAGATTGCGGCGACCACGGACAAAATCATCATATTTCGGTTCATGGTTTCGGCGCGGTGATCTGTTAGATGGTCTCTGACAACCGTACAGCGCTCCCGCAGCGTATCGAGTTCTTCGGTAATGCGCGTTGTTTGGTCCGCCGCGCTTCGCATATGCAGGCGGTCGCGTTCTGAAATCCATTTCATATTTTGCACGGTAAAACTGTTGAGCGCATCACGCTGCGGCGCGAGATAGCGGCGCAGGGAAATAACGTCCCTCCGGAGTTCCGCTAAAACGGATCTATCGAGCGTATCAATATCGTCGTCGCTCACCGACTCCAGATCATCAAGCTTTTCAGAAAGATCTGTGATGGTCGGCCCCATACGATCGGCCAACGTCAAGCCAAACCACGCCAGAAATCCGCTCGGCGTCGTCGGCGAACCAGGTCCGGCGAGCAAGGCCACGATGTCGGCCGTGGCCCGCAAAGGGCGGCGCTCGATCGAGACAATCCGGTTTTCGGTCACCACAAAACGAATGCCGACCATGTCGGTCACATCACTGCCCTCGTTCAAATTCACGCCGCGCAGGTTCACAAGCAAGCTGTCTTCGTGAAAAATCGTTCGCGGACGGGAATCAGGGGCCAGCATGGTCTCGGTCGCGAGCCGGTCAATGGCCGGGTCATCGATCATCCATTGCCGCGTTCCGGGGTCTTTGGCGTTCAAATGCACCCACTCATAACCGGATTTCGCAAGCTTCGGGTCAGGTCCGGCAGACAAAAGATCCACCGCTTTCCCGGAACCGGAAATATGCCAATGTTGTAAAATAATGCTCACTCAAACGCCCTAATATTGTTGGTCACTGATTAACTCTACCTCAATCAACCCGCGAAGGGAATTGCCGACAAACAGTCTGTCCGCCGCGCATAAGTGCGCCTTGCCGAGCCGCGCTGCTACGGCCTCGCCATTTTCAATCATGACGCCGCGCAGCACACCGGGCAAAAGCCCGCAAGATAAATCGGGTGTATAAATGACGCCGCCTCTTTCAACAAAGACCGACGTAAACGACCCTTCGCAAAGCTCGCCGTTTTCATTGAAGAAAAGCACTTCATCGCACCCCGTCATGTCATGAATACGGCGGCGTTCCTCGTCGTAAAAGCGGCGGGCGCTGACCTTGTAACGCGTTTCTTGAACCTCCGGCGTCAGAGCCTTTTTTGACATCGCCACCCGCCATTTATCTATGACGGGTTCAAAGTCCGTGGTCTCGGCGGTAACTTTACCTTCGGCGCTGAGAACAAGCCGAACCCGCTGGGCGCAACCGGCGGAAATGTCGGCAACGGCCTCATCAAACCGGCCGGCCGCCAAAGGATAGCCGAGGGCCTCCGCGCTGCGGCTCAAACGGGCTTTGTGATGACCGGCGCGGAGCGCGCCCACGCCCGGCACCCAGCGAAACGTCTCGATTAAATCGGGGCCAGACGCTGCGAGGACTTTGGCCTTTAACAGGCATTCCTCATATTCATCCTTGGCCTGACTATCGAGCACAAGGCCGCTGCCCACATTGTAAGTGATTTGCCCGTGGCTGAGCGTGAGCGTCCGGATCGCCACATTAAAGCAGGCATCGCCGCCGGGGTCGAGATAACCCATCGCCCCGCAATAGGCCCCGCGCGGACTGACTTCCAGTTCCCGAATAATTTCCATCGCCCGGATCTTTGGCGCGCCGGTTATGGACCCGCAGGGAAAAAGACTTTGCACAAGGTCCCGGAAGGCCACATCCGGCCGAAGCCGCGCCCGCACTTGAGAGGTCATTTGATGCAACGTCGGGTAAGTTTCCAAAGCAAATAATTCAGGGACCTTCACCGAACCCGGCACTGCGAGCCGGGACACATCATTGCGCAAAAGATCAACAATCATCAGATTCTCTGCGCGAGACTTTGCATCTTGTGTCATCGCGTCGCGAAGGGCCGCGTCTTGAACCGGATCGGCCTGCCGCCGCGCCGTGCCTTTCATCGGCCGAAGCGTAATATCATCGCCAGCCTTGGCGAAAAATAGCTCCGGCGATAAAGAAATAATATCGGGCCCCCCCAAGCTTATCACTCCGCCAAACCGGGCCGGTTGGCGGTGCCGAAGGGCGGCGTAAAGTCGGTCGGCCTCTCCGCCATATTCGCCGGTCAGCGGAAAGGTCAGATTGATCTGGTACACATCGCCCGCTTCGATATAGGCGATGACGCGCTTGAAGCGCTCCGTATATTCGGCCTCCGTCCAATAAGGCCGAAGGTTGAGGGGCGGCATCCCGGCGTCATTTGAAGGTGAGATATTGCCGGATGTATAGCCCGCAAAGACCCCAAACTGTAACAGCGGTCCGCTGCGACGTGCAGGCATTAATCCTTTAAGTTTTGGCTCTAAAGCGTAGCCAAGTTCATAGGCCATATACCCCGCAATATAAGCGCCGCTTTGGTGATAAAACTGAATAGCGTCAAACGCCTCTTCTATATCTTCTGGGCGATCGACGCTGATGATTTCTACAGGGTTTTCATATCGGCGCACGGTCGGCGTGATTTGATCATCCAGCAAAATATAGGCAGGAGTTGTCACGCGACCTTAAAACTCGAAACCGCTCATCAGACTCCCATAAAATGCGTTGCGGCACTTGAGAATATGAGGCGGGTCCTCAGGGAAGCTGCGCTGGAAACTGATCGTTGTACCGGGCCCAATTTGCCCCATGATCCAGTGATCCGCCCGAATGACCTGAATAACCCGCGGATACCCGCCCGTGCAGTGACCATCCACCAATGACAGAATCGGCCCGCCTTCCGGCGGCACTTGCAATGTGCCGGGCAGCATTGGCCCGCTAATCATTGACCCCATCCCTTCGATATCGAGGCGGTCGCCCTTTAGGCGCGCCCCCATTCTGTCGGTCTGCGCCGTGGCATAAAACGGGCTAATAAAAATATGGCGAAGCGACGCCTTTGAAAGCTTGTCCATTTCGGGGCCGGGCCGGGAGCGCAGGACGACATGATTGGAAATCATCGGGCGATATCCTTTTGGGATAACCCGCCGCTCACCTTGCGGACGGCCCACGGCCAAGCGGTCTCCGGTCATTAAATAACGGCCTTCAACACCGCCAATTTCCGCCGGAGCATATGTGGAGGCACTACCGAGAAATACATCTCCCATAAAACCGCCCGCCACGGCCAGGTAGGCGCGGCATCCGAGCCGCGCAAAACTCAGAGTTAGGATATCCCCTTTTTTGACAGGAAAAGCGGAGAAATTATTGACGTTCTGACCATTGACCTGCGCCCACATTTCAGCGCCTGCCAAGGCCACAAGACTGTCATCGTGAAACCGAAAGTGCTGACCGCCCAGCGTGCATTCAATCGCAGGCGTATCCCATTCATTTCCTGCCATCCAATTGGCCAGCGCAAAACTCAGGCGGTCGGACGCGCCGCTGGCTGGAATTCCCAAATGGCGGTAGCCGGGACGTCCTGCATCCTGAAGGCTACAGCGGGTTCCAGATTGAACGACCTCAATCATCAAAGTCCCCTTTCGCGACCGGTACAAATCTTATGGTATCACCCGCGCTCAGTAAAAAAGGCGCCTCGCGGGCTTTATCAAACATACTCAAAGCGGTGCGGCCAATGATTTGCCATCCCCCCGGACTTTCAAGCCCGTAAATACCTGTTTGCCACCCCGCTATCCCGACCGATCCTGCGGGGACCGACAGGCGCGGTTCCGCATGGCGGGGGTGATGGAGCGGTTTTGGCGCCTCCGACAAAAAAGCAAATCCGGGAATGAAGCCCATCATACAAACTCGGTAGGGCGCGCCGCTATGGGCGGCAATAATTTCGGCCTCAGACAAGCCCGACGACGCCATGATGTTTGGCATATCCGGGCCGAACTCGCCGCCATAAAACACGGGAATATCCACGGTTTTGCCTTTGATAGAAGAACTTTTAGAAAGACGCAGGACCTTATCTTCAATGCGTTTTCGCGCCGTCTGGCTGTTGAAATGGCTGGGATTAAACGCCAGTAACAAAGAATTATATCCGCAAACAACCTCGTCCCAATATCCGTTGGCTTGAAACAAGGCCGCCAAATCTTGAACGCGGTCACAAACCTTACGGCTATAGGTCTCGTTGGGATAGCGGATCAAAAAGGCCCCGTCCCCATATGGCAAAATCGTCGGATTATTAACCGGCATAAATAAACGCTCTTATTTGGAAACCAGCGGCTTCTATTGTCTCTCGGGCTTGCCGCGCCGTATCGACTGCGCCGGCGCTGTCACCGTGGAGGCATAAACTCTGCGGGTCAATGTTCAACCGCTTTCCCGTCGACGTTAGCACCGACTTGTCTCGCACCAGCATCAGCGCCTGCGCCATACGGGCAGACTGATCTTTAATAACCGCACCGTCAAATTCGCGGCTTTGCAAATGACCGTCATCCGTATAGCGGCGGTCAATAAAACCTTCGCGAACAAACCGAAGACCCGCGCGCGCTGCCGCTTTCTCCATCTCGGAATAGGGTCCGCCCATAAACACCAATCCGGGGTCAATGCCGGCAATCACCTTTGCAATTAATTCGGCGTGTGCTCGGCTTTTTACAGCATCATTATAGAGCGCCCCGTGCGGCTTTACGTAAGAAATCGCGGCCTTTTCTTGGGCGGCGATTTCCGCAAGGCGCACAATCTGCTCGGTGATGCTGTTTTCGATCAGGGCCGCCAATACCGGATTATCCAAAGACATCGATTTTCGCCCGAAATTATCAGGATCGGGATAGCCGGGGTGAGCCCCAATGATAACGCTGCGTCCCTTTGCCTGTCTGACCGTACGGCGCATCGTGTCGTCGTTGCCCGCATGTCCGCCGCAGGCAATATTTACGGAGCTCACATATTTGAGGATCTCCGCTTCTGCGGCCTGACCGGCCGGCGTCACGGCTTCGCCAATATCTGCATTCAGATCAATCGATTCCATATAGATGTCTTAGCGACTATTTTGCGGTTTCAAAATAGAAAAACCCTGCCATACACAGGCATGATTGAAAGTCCTCTATTTTGGGCGACCGCTGCTTTTGCAGTCATCGTCACGGGTATCTCCAAAGGCGGGTTTGGCGGACTGGGGCTTCTAGCCGTGCCGCTCATGTCTTTAACAATATCTCCGATACAAGCCGCTGGCATTATGCTGCCGATTTTAATCGTCATGGACTGGATCAGTGTGTGGTCTTACCGCAAAACCTGGGACAAGGCCCTTCTCAAACTGCTTGTGCCTGCGGCCATTTTGGGCATCGGATTGGGGTGGGGCTTGGCGCGTTTTGTCAATGAAGACATGGTCCTTGTCAGCGTCGGTATGATTGCCGTCACTTTTGCGCTCTATGGGTTTTTCAAAAAGCAAGGCTCCGTCTCCCGCCTCGCCAAAAGCAAGATTGTGGGCGTCTTCGCGGGGATGATTGCCGGTTTTACTAGCTTCGTCGCCCATGCGGGTGGTCCGCCATTTCAAGCCTATGCCATTCCGCAGAATTTGGAAAAGCAAATTTATGCCGGTACATCCGTTATGTTTTTCTTTGTCGTCAACGCCGTAAAAGTCGTGCCATACGCCGCGCTGGGGCAGTTTGATCGCTCCAACCTTTTGACCTCGGCGATGCTCATACCCCTTGCGCCCGTTGGCGTTTTAATGGGCGTCTGGCTCGTCAAAAGGCTGCCGCAGAAGCTTTTTTATAACATTCTTTATGCTTTAATTTTGGCGGTGGGGGTTAAACTGCTTTGGGACGTTATATCCTAAGCGCCTTTGGAGAATATCATTTGACGCCTTGCATGGCTTGGCACATGCTTTTGCAATCAAAGAAAGACCGCTGATTATGTTTCGATTTATTATGCCGCTCGCCCTACTGCTTTCCGCCTGTCAATCGATGGACGTCGCCCCGAGACCAATGCCGCCGAATAGCGGCCCACTCTCTTATGCCCAGTGCGCGCAAATAGGCGGTGAGTGGCGGCGCGGAGGAATGCTCGGTACGGAACAATGTTTTTACGCGCCGCGCGATGCGGGCCAAATCTGCAATGCGTCAACGGAATGCGAAGGCATGTGCGAATTAAATACCGCTCAAAATGGCGGTACATGCAGCGCCGAAGTGCCTGTTTTTGGATGCGTCCCCCTATTTGAGAACGGCCAGTCGGTCACGATCTGTATTGACTAGAGAATTAGCAGGCCGCGCCAGCCGCTTGCCCGCTGGCCCAGGCCCACTGAAAGTTATGACCTCCAAGGTGCCCCGTCACGTCAACAACTTCGCCAATAAAATAGAGCCCCGGCACCTCTTTGGCCTCCATCGTTTTTGACGACAAATGCTTTGTCGCCACGCCGCCGCGTGTGACCTCGGCTGTGCGGAAACCCTCTGTACCGGCCGGCCGTACATACCATTCATTGATTTGCAGGGCGATGTTTTTAAGCGCCTTATCACTCATATCGGCAAGACGCTCGAACGGAAACGGCTCGAGAATAAAATCCACGAGGCGCTGGGGCAAATGCTTGGCCAGCAAAGTTTTCGGGTGCTGTTTTGGGCTTTGCGTTCGCGCACTTCTCAAAGCCTCGAAAACATCTAATTCGGGCGCGAGGTTTACCGTGATCGCGTCACCCGGAGACCAATAGGAACTGATCTGCAATATGGCCGGGCCGGATAAACCCCGGTGCGTAAACAAAAGGGCTTCATCAAAGCTCGTTTTTTTATGGGCCACGCGGGAGTTAACGCTCACGCCCGACAAAGCTTTGATCGGCTCTTTCAGACCGTCCGTGAAAGTGAATGGCACCAAAGCCGGAACCGGATCTACAATCGATAGGCCAAACTGTTCGGCAATTTTATATCCATATCCACTGGCACCCATTTTCGGAATTGACGGGCCGCCGCAAGCGATCACAACCGATGCCGCATTTAGAGATTGCCGATTTGTTGTCACAACAAATCCGTCCTCATAACGGCGAATGTCCAGCACCTCCGCGCCGAGCCAAAACTCGTTTCCTACGGCCTCACATTCCGCCAAAAGCATATCGATTATCTCTTGAGAGCGGCCGTCACAGAAAAGCTGACCTTTGGTTTTTTCATGCCACGCAATCCCATACCGGTTTACAAGGTCGATAAAATCTTGCGGCGTATAGCGCGACAATGCCGATTTACAGAAATGCGGATTTTCAGAGATAAAGTTTTTCGGCCCGCAATGTATATTGGTGAAATTACATCGCCCGCCACCGGATATCCGGATTTTCTCGCCAGCCTTTTTGGCATGATCGAGAAGCAGGACCTTACGCCCCCGTCGGCCCGCCGCCGCGCCGCACATAAGGCCTGCGGCCCCTGCTCCGACAATAATAACGTCATATTCCGCCATCGCTAGACTTGGCCAGTCGCGCGCATCCAAGCGAGTTTATAGATGGCCGCCACCGTAATAGCGTCTGTGATCTGTCCGTTTTCAATGTCTGTTAAAACGTCGTCCAGCGGAACTTTGCGGTTTTGCAAGACCTCCGTCTCTTCCGGCGCGGCCTCACCTTGGGTCAGGCCCGCCGCCAGAAAAACATACGCAATTTCATCCGTATTTGAAGCTGAGGGATGCATGGTGAAAAGAGGTGAAATACGTTCGGCCCGAAGGCCCGTCTCCTCGGCCAGCTCCCATTGAGCGGCATCACGGGGCTCGCTGTCCACAGGGCACATTCCTTTGGGGATTTCCCATGAATATTGGTTCACCGCGTATCGAAACTGACCCACAAGATGTACGCAGTCATCTTCATATGCGACGACGCCCACGGCGCGATTTTTAAAATGAATAACTGAATAGCTGACCGGCTTTCCGGTGACATCTAGAAGCTCGTGCAGCGAGTGACCCACAAAAGGCCCATCATGGACATCCGTTTTACAAACGAACGTCCATGGGCAGCCTTCACTATTTGCCACCTAGCGGAAGCCTTTCTGCAGCTCTTTAAGCGCGGCGGCCCCAGGGTTCAGTTCAGCATAAGGAATTTGGTTAAGCGGACGATCTTCCATTTTATTAATCGTATGCATATCGGGTTGGCTCTCATCAATATATAAAAGTCCCGTCAAAATTTCCTTATTGTCTTTGGATCCGAGCACCTTGCTAAAAGCCGCGGCGCGGTCTGTGGGATCATAATCGGGGTCGAGTTTACGCAAATTAATGACGCCGCCATCATGCAGTTCAACCGGCATAACCTCGCCTTCTTCATAGGCCGCTTTAATCTCGCGGCTTGGCGGAACATAATCTACGTGAACGGCTTTGTGATAATATTGGTAGGTGTGCGCGTAGGACTTCGTGGAGCCCTTATGGTCATTAAAGCTCACGCAGGGCGAAATCACATCAATAATGGCAAAGCCCTTATGTTTAATTCCGGCCTTGATCAAGCGGACCAATTGCTCGCGGTCTCCTGAAAAACTGCGCCCGATAAATGTCGCGCCGACCGACAAAGCCAAGGCCACAGGGTCAATCGGCGGCTGTTGGTTCGCTTCACCCTTCTTGGCCGTGGACCCCACATCAGCGGATGCGGAGAACTGACCTTTGGTGAGGCCGTACACGCCGTTATTTTCAAGCATGTAAAGCATATTCACGTTGCGGCGCATGGCATGGATAAGCTGGCCCGCCCCGATGGAGAGGCTGTCGCCATCGCCGGAAACGCCAAAATAGGTCATCGAGCCATTGGCTGCCGCTGCGCCGGTGGCCACAGATGGCATACGGCCATGGGTCGTATTGTTCCCATGCGCGTTCGCGAGCAGATAGCTCGTTGTTTTAGACGAACATCCGATACCGGAAACTTTGGCGACCCTGTGCGGTTCGATAGATAGTTCAAAGAACGCGCGCGCGAGGGCGGCTGTCGCGGAATCGTGACCACATCCTGCGCAAAGCGTCGACATAGGGCCATCATAATCTTGACGAACGAGTCCGATCTCGTTGCGCGGTGCATTTTTACGCGCAATTTTTGGTTTGGCGAAAGAACTCATGCGCTCTGCCTCATCTGGAGTTGATCTGTTAGCGCCTCGACAACAAAGCGGTAGCTCAGCGGCTCCCCGGCATAATAGGTCACGGACGCGAGCTTGTCTTTTGGAACACAGGTTTCTGTCAGCAGCAAGTCATGGAGCTGACCGTCGCGGTTCTGTTCAATGACAAAAACCTGATCATACTCCATAATGAAGTCTTCCACAGCTTTCGCAAACGGAAAGCCGCGAACACGCATATAATCAAAGTGGATACCTTGATCAGATAAACGGTCACACGCTTCAAGCACGGCGCCGTCACTTGACCCGATGGCAATTAATCCATAGCGCGCATGGCCCTTGGCTTTGGTCACGATCGGCGCGGGGAGTTTCTCCGCCGCGCTTTTCCACTTCAGTTTAAGCCGGTCGACCACTTCCTGATATTCGGCGCTGTCTTCCGTGTATCTTCCGTATTTATTGTGTCCAGACCCGCGCGTAAAAAACGCACCTTTTGTCGGGTGGGTTCCGGGTAATGTCCGATAAGGAATATGATCCCCGTCCACGTCCAGATATCGATAGAACGTGTCCATATTATCAAGGTCTTCTGCCGAAAGCACCTTTCCGCGATCCGGCTGATAGCTGTCATCCCATGTGAGCTCGTCCACCATCCAATCATTCATGCCAATGTCGATATCGGACAAAAAGAAAACGGGCGTTTGGAAACGCTCGGCTAAATCAAGGGCGTTCACAGCCATATCGAAACATTCACCGGGGTGAGCCGGATAGAGAACAATATGTTTGGTGTCACCGTGCGAGGCATAGGCCGTCAACTGAATATCGCATTGCTGCGTGCGGGTCGGCATACCGGTTGATGGCCCGACGCGCATCACATCACAGAAAACGGTGGGCGTTTCCGTGTAATAAGCGAACCCGATAAATTCCGTCATCAAGGATATGCCAGCCCCAGAGGTCGGCGTAAACGCGCGCGCGCCGTTCCAAGCCGCGCCTATAATCATACCCGCCGCCGCCAGTTCGTCCTCGGCCTGAATGATACAATATTTATTTTTGCCCGTTTCAGGGTCAACGCGGAGCTTGGCGCAATATTTTGCAAACCCATCCATCAAAGATGTGGACGGCGTAATCGGATACCACGCTCCGAACGTTGCGCCGCCATAAACATATCCCAAACCGGCCGCTGTATTGCCATCAATCATGACCTTGCCTTTGGTCAGATCTCGGGCCTCGACGCGGAAGTCTAGCGGGCACTTAAAGTTTTCTTTGACGTAATTAAATCCAAGCTCCAGCGCCTGCATGTTCGCCGGAATTAATTTCGTTTTCGCGGCGAACATATCTTCCACAAGGCCCTGAAGCACGGACATATCGAGATCAATCAGGGCGGCCACAGCCCCTACATAGGCCATATTCTTCATCAAAATCCGAGAGCGCGCCACAGAGAACGCCTCGTTACACATACGCGACAAAGGCACGCCAATGACGGTAATGTCAGGACGATTGAGGGTGTGCGGACGCGGCCATGTATTATCATATAAAAGGATGCCGCCCGGCGTCAGCGAGGCGAGATCTTTCTCGTAAGTTTCCGCGTTCATGGCGACCATCAAATGTATATCGCCCGAACGGCCGCGATATCCCGCTTCGGTGACACGGATTTCGTACCATGTGGGCAAACCTTGAATATTAGACGGGAAAATATTTTTCCCCACCACAGGCACGCCCATTCGGAAGATCGCCTTCATCAATAATTCGTTGGCGCTGGCCGACCCTGTCCCGTTGACGTTGCCGACTTTGATGACAAAGTCGTTGACGCCTGCCCCCATAGAAATTTGTGTCATTCTGCGGCCTCCAAAGCCTCATCTTGCATATCGGCGTGATGAATTCGCACGATACCTTCTTGCATATCCCACGCCGCCGTCGGGCAGCGCTCCGCGCACAACCCGCAGTGCAAACAAATATCTTCGTCTTTAATCATCACGCGGCCGGTGAGCGGCAAATCGGATGACACATAAAGCGCTTGATCGTCATTGGCGGCGTGAATGACCTCCCGCAGTTCCGGCTCTTCGCCGTCCACGGTGATGGATAAACATTCCACCGGGCAGACATCAATACAGGCATCACATTCGGTGCACAAAGACGCGTTGAAGACCGTGTGCACATCACAGTTCAGACAGCGCTGCACTTCGGTCGCGATTTTTTCCGCCGAGAATCCCAGTTCCACCTCAATATTGAGTTTCTTGAAACGGCGCGTCATTTCCACATGATCCATTTCGCGGCGTTCAGACCCGTCATAGGCGTTGGAATAGCTCCACTCGAACATGCCCATTTTTGTCGGCTCGAATGTCAGCTTGTCCGGTCGGCGCTCGGTGAGGCTCTCGCCTTGGCAGTGCTTATGGACTGAGATCGCCGCTTGATGGCCATGCTCCACCGCCCAGATAATATTCTTTGGGCCGAAGGCAGAATCGCCGCCAAAGAAAACACCGTTTCGCGTAGATTCGAACGTTTCCGTATCTACAATCGGCACATTCCATTTATCAAATTCAATCCCTGCGTCCTTTTCAATCCACGGGAACGCGTTTTCCTGACCAATCGCCAAAATAACATCGTCGCACGGTAGGGTGACTTCGCCCGTCACGCGGCTGTCGGTGATCTTGCCTTTTGCGTCGATGTCATATTCCATCAACTCAAACACCATGCCCGTCAGCTTGCCGTTTTCATGCACATAAGCTTTGGGGGAGTGGTTGACGAGGATTTTGACATCTTCTTCTTCCGCGTCTTCAAGTTCCCAAGGCGACGCCTTGAAAAATTCTCGCGGCTTACGCGCCATCACATTCACATTCTTTGCGCCCAAGCGAAGGGACGTGCGGCAGCAATCCATGGCCGTATTCCCCACGCCGATAATGATGACGTTTTCGCCAATTTTGTCCGTGTGTTCAAACGCCACAGATTCAAGCCAATCAATACCGATATGGATATTGCTCGCTTCTTCGCGGCCGGGCAAATAGAGGTCTTTGCCTTTTGGCGCGCCGGTCCCCACAAATACGGCATCATAGCCCTCTTCGAGAAGCGCGCTCATGGATGTAACAGGCGTTCCCAGTTTTAACTCGACGCCCATATCCAGAATATAGTTCAGCTCTTCCATCAACACATCTTCGGGCAAACGGAAGGCCGGAATATTGGAGCGCATCAAGCCGCCCGGCTTATCCAGCTTTTCAAAAATCGTGCATTCATAGCCCATCGGCGCGAGGTCGTTGGCCACCGTGAAGGAGGCCGGGCCAGCCCCAATGAGCGCCACACGCTTGCCATTTGTTTGTGCAGGCTTCTTGGGCAGCAAGTGCTCGATCTCGCCCCGGTGGTCCGCCGCCACGCGTTTCAATCGGCAAATCGCCACCGGTTCTTCCTCAACCCGCCCGCGGCGACACGCCGGCTCGCACGGGCGGTCACAAACGCGGCCCAAAACGCCCGGAAAGACGTTGGATTGCCGGTTTAACATATAGGCATCGCCATAACGCTCTTGCGCGATCAGCCGAATATAGGCGGGAACAGGTGTGTGCGCGGGACAGGCCCACTGACAATCCACAACCTTGTGAAAATAGTCGGGATTACTGGTATCCGTAGGTGTCATAAGACCATAACCTCTGCTTAACAGTCGAAAAACCTAACGAGTGCTGTTCACGGTGGCAAGATGAATTCTGCCGTTCCGAGAAGGTTTCTTTACGAAAGCAAAGATGGGCGGGTTATTTTAAGAAAGTCCGAACAACAGACTCGTCTTAAACGGGGATTCCTTCTTCCACGCAAAAGGCTTTGACCATATCCCGCAAGGACGTACTGCGGGCATCAGAGCCGATCTGTGGTTCGATCAGGCTGCGAAGCTTTCCAGCATCGAGCGCAAGCACTGCACTTTTCACGGGGCCAATACCGGTCACCGGCATAGATAATTGATCATAGCCCAATGCAATGAGCGTGATGGCCTCAAGCGGACGCCCCGCAATCTCACCGCAAACGGAAACGGGCACATTGTTCATGCGGCAACCACGCGCAATAAAGCGCAAAATCGACAAGGCCGCGGGATGAAGAGGATCGTACCGATCAGAGACCCGGACATTGTCGCGGTCCGCAGCAAAGAAGAATTGCATCAAATCATTTGCGCCGACCGAAACGAAATCGGCGTGATCGCAAATCGCGTTCACCGACCAGGCCAAAGACGGCGTTTCGAGCATGACGCCCACATCCATTTTAGACGGCAGCGTTTTACCCAAGGCGACGGCCCTTTTAACCTCTCGGTCAAACAATGCCCGCGCAGCAATAAATTCATCGACCGTTGCCACCATCGGAAACATCAGCTTTAAATGAAGCCCTGCGGCAGCCTCGATCAATGCGCGGAGCTGATAACGCATCAAACCTGGGCGATCCAGCCCGATGCGTATCGCCCGCCACCCAATCGCGGGGTTCTCTTCCGGCATCGGATCCATGTAGGGCAAGATTTTGTCACCGCCCAGATCCAGCGTACGAAATGTGACCGGGCGATTGTTTGCCGCTTGCAATGCCGTGCGGTAGAGATCCGTTTGCTCTTTGAGGCGCGGCATAACTTCGGACACCATGAATTGAAACTCTGTCCGAAACAGACCAATTCCGTCCGCGCCCACTTGGTCAAGCTGTGGCAGATCCACCAACAATCCGGCGTTAAGCTGCAAAGATATGCGGCGCCCATCTTTGGTGATGGCGGGGCGGTCCTTAATAGCCGCATACGCCTTTGCCACCTCGCCGCGCGCATTCATCCGAAGGCGGAAGCCCGCTTCTCTAGACTCGAGGGGACGAATATAAATCACCCCCTTTTCACCGTCCAGAAGCACAGCGTCGCCGGTCTCGATCCGGTCAAGAACACCATCGGCGCGGCCAATAAGAGGAATACCGATCGCGCGGCAAATAATGGCCGTATGGCTCGACGGCGCGCCCTCTTCCAAAACAATCCCGATGACCTTCTCGCGGTCATAATCCAGCAGTTCCGCAGGCCCCAGATCGCGGGCAAAAATAATTGCATTCTCGGAAATATTGCGATTGCCCGGCCCTAGATTTTCACCCGACAAAGCGCGAATAAGCCGATTGGCAAGATCTTCAAGGTCATGCAGCCTCGCCCGCAAATACGGGTCACGCGCTTTCATCAATCGCGCGCGGTGTTCGTTACGTACGCGCTCTACGGCGGCCTCGGCGGTCAAGCCGGAGTGCACCGCTTCGCGGAGCCGTTGAACCCATTTACGGTCATAGGCGAACATGCGGTAGGTTTCGTAAATCTCCTTTGACGCGCGGGACAGGCTTGCGGCCTCTCCGCTGACCATGGCATCCACGGACACACGAAGGACGGCAATACCTTCCTCAAGTCGGGCTTCTTCCGCCTCGACATCGTCAGATAAAAGGTTCGCCGGTGCCAATGGCGGTACGTGTAAAAAAGCGCGCCCCACGACCAAACCTTCGGCGTAAGCTTTCCCGTACACGGTTTCAGGTTTCACCGGATTGAGCGTAATACCTTTAAGGGCTGCTTTCTTTCCGCCTATGCGTTCATCATCAATGATAATTTCCGCAAGAACCATCGCGACCGTTAAAAGGTCTTCCACCTCGTCTTCATGAAACACACGTGCGCGAATACTCTGAACCACCAAGACGCCAAGGGTTCGGCCCCCGCGTAAAATAGGAACGCCCAAAAAACTCTTATAAGGGTCTTCGCCGGTTTCTGGACGATAGGAAAACTGCGGGTGAGCCGGCGCATCCGCCAGATTGAGCGGCTTTGCAGATTGCGCCACGACGCCCACAAGACCTTCGGTTTTCTTCAGCCGCGTTTTATGGACGGCGGATTTGTTCAACCCTTCTGTGGCGGAAAGCTCAAGGTCTGACCCCTGACGGATCAAATAGATCGACGCCACATCGGTTTTCATTTGCGCTGTAATAGCTGTGGTAAACTCGTCGAGGCGCGCCTGAACGGATTCAGTCCCCGCCATCGCTTTGCGGATCGCCCGCATAAGCGTTGGCGCCTTGGCCCGTATGTTTTCGGAGTCTCTCACAGGGGTTCTATATAGGAAAGAATTCCAGCAAAACAGGCGCAAACAAAGAATAGCGCGTTTTTCTGTCCAAAACTTAAGGCGCGATGCCGCTCTCGCCTCGGATTTGTGCTATGAACGCTTTAAAGTCCGCGTTTAGGCCATGAATGAGGCGTTCGACTTTTCTTCCAACAAAATGGCTCTTAAACCCGATTGATAATCGGGATATTGCGGCGACCAACCCAGCCAGTCCTTGGCTCTTTGGTTCGAAACACGTTTGGTTTCCAGATAAAAACTGCGCGCCATTTTACTAATCTCGGCGGTTTCGTAGTCAAGCTGCGGCGGCTGGGGCATCCCAAGCAACCCGGCGGCAAAATTGATGACGTCTTGAGGCGGCGCAGGCGCGTCGTCGGCAAGATTATAAATGCGCGTCGGATCTGGCCTTGCGATCGACGCCATCACCGCGCTGGCGATGTCGTCTACAAATATTCTATTGACTACATGTCCAGGTTTAATGACAGCGCGGGCCGTCCCGGCGCGAAGCCGCTTAAAAGGATTGCGGGAGACTCCGCCGCGCGGCGGTCCATAAATGCCCGACAAACGAAAGATGTGAACCGGTGCCCCGGATTCGAGCCAAGCCAGTTCCGCCTCTATGCGCTGTACGCCCCGCCGGTTCACGGGCCGAAGAAGCTCATCCTCGTAAACCCAGTGTCCCTGCCGGTCGCCGTACACACTCGCGGCCGATAAATATCCCGCCCATGTACAATTTGGTGCCGCCGCCTGAAATTGACCGTTGATGGCCGACATAAACGGATCGCCTTCGGCACTTGGGGAGATCGACGACAAGATCACGCCAGACTCCGCGATGACCGCTGCAAGCTCCGTACTCACCGCACCATCAAAAGGCAGCATTTTAATCCCGAGCAGCGCCTCGGCGCACGCGCACTCCTCCGCCTTTCGAGATGTGCCGACAACCTTATAGCCAGCCGAGAGGAGATGCGGGATTAAAGCCCGCGCCGAAAAGCCCGTTCCCAGTAAAAGCGCTGTTTTCAGGCCCCCGCTTTCTGTCTGTCTTTTAACAGTTACGCCCATTGCCGATGTCCCGTCTCCCCGATAAAAGCGCCGAATGATAAAAAAACATGTCCTATATGGTTTTGCCGCGCTTGGCACCGTTTTTCTCGCGCCGACGGCGCTATCCGGTGACTTGACCGCGCAGTTTGATCAAAAACATAAGGCTTGCCTTGAGCAGATCGCCGTGGATGCTGATATCGCCTATGAAGAGGCGCTCATCTGGCAAGGCGACGGCGGCGGACGCCGCGCTCGTCATTGCGTCGCCATGGCGCTTTTTGCGCTCGACCACATCGACGAGGCCGCACGCCGGCTTGATGCGCTCGCGCTATCCCCTGACGCCGGCACCAAAGACATGCGCGCCGACTATTATGCGGAAGCGGCGGATTTCTGGCTCATGGCCAACATGCCGGAAAATGCCTACGCCTCCACTACGGCGGGGCTTAAACTTAAAGACGATCATATCGGTTTACGAATTGCGCAGGCCCGCGCCCATGCGCTTGAAGGCCAGTATGATCTCGCGGAAAAAGCCCTGACCGCCGCCCTTGCATTTAATCCAAACCACGCCGCAGCCTTACGTTACCGCGCCGACGCACGACGCCACCAAGGCCTTCTGAATGCCGCAAAATCTGATATTGAACACGCCTTAAAATATGATCCCGAAAGCGTTGAAACAGCCCTTTTACGCGGAGAGATCAACGAGGCCCTCCGGCTTAAAGAAACACTCAAAATTCCAGAATAAGCTGCATGCAGATTTGAGGCTTGTCTGGAACAACTCACATCCGTTACGATGGCGCCAAAAGGGGAGAACAACATGATTGCATACACAACGCTCGGGACAAATGATCTCGAAAAATCCAAAGCTTTTTACGATGCGCTTCTTGCGGAGATTGGGGTCGGCGTATTGTGGGCCACGGACTCATTTATCGGCTACGGCAAAAGCATGGACTCTCCCATGTTTGCCATCTGCAAACCACACAATGGGAACGCCGCGAGCGCGGGGAATGGCACGATGATTTCTTTGGCCTGCCCCAATAAAGAGGCTGTTCATAAAATTTACGACAAAGCCATAGAGCTTGGCGGTCAAGACGAGGGTGCCGCAGGGCCTCGCGGGGAGTCAGGTTTTTATTGTGGGTATTTCCGCGACCTCGACGGCAACAAGCTCAATGCTTTTGCGATGGTGACGCCAGGTCAATAAGCCTGGTCTATGTGCGTTCGTCGAGGGACCGTGCATTTCGAAGCCCCGGAGACAGAGCGGCAATCGCGGCCGACACGCCAACCGCCGCCGCGCCGCCTGCGGCCACGGTAAATATGGCCCCCCATTTTGCGGCCATAAAGCCTGCGCGGGCCTCGCCCAGCTCGTTCGATGCGCCTAGAAAGATGGAATTCACAGCATTCACACGGCCCCGCACCTCGTCCGGCGTCCAGAGCTGTAGTAAAATTTCTCGAATATAGACGCTCACCATGTCAAATGCGCCAATGGCAATCAACGCCGCAATTGACAACCAAGCAATGGAAGAAAGTCCGAAGACCATTGTCGAGACACCAAACATGGCAACGGCCGCGAACAAGATTTTACCCGCATTATCCTTAATCGGAAACCGGGTAAGCACCAGTATCATCGCCACAGCGCCAATTCCCGGCGCGGCGCGAAGCAACCCAAGTCCCGTCGGTCCGAGCTCCAATATATCTCGCGCATAAATCGGCAGCAAGGCAACCGCCCCGCCCAGCAGAACCGCAAACAAATCCAGCGAAATCGCGCCTAAGACGATTTTTTGTTTCCAGACATATGAGAAGCCTCCTAGGAGCGTTTTAAGGGTCGTCGGCTGTTTATCTATTTGTTGAACAGGCTTGGGTATGGAGAAAATCAGACAAGACGACACCGCAAATATAATCGCCGCCGTGCTGTAGGCTGTTACCGCCGAGATGCCGTAAATTAGGCCCCCTGCCGCCGGGCCCATAATTGAGGCGAGCTGCCATGAGGATGTGATCCAGCCAATGCCATTGGCGAAATCTTCTCTCGGCACAATATTAACGACTAAAGCGGAGGATGCGGGAGAAAGAAAGGCCCTTGCCACGCCAAACACCGACAACACGCCCAGCACCCATAAGGGATGAAAGTTTTTGCTCAGCGCCATGTATAGAATGACCGAAGCACACAAACACATCAACAAGATCGACGACCCCATGACCATCCGCCGCCCCAAGCGGTCCGCCGCGAGGCCCGTGACGACCACCAAAAGCAATGCCGGTAGGAACTGGACAAGCCCGATCCAACCGAGCAAAGCCGCATTTTGGGTTTGGTCGTAGATCTGCCACGCCACAGCGACGGAAAGAATTTGAGCCCCAAATGACGTTAAGAACCGCGAGGCGAAATATCTTTGATAAGATGTATGCCGAAAGGCTGCAAACTGATCGGACATGGGCGGGCTCCTCACTTGGGCGCCCACCTGTCACACTTTGCCAAATCTGTCACTTAATTCCTGCCCGGCGAGAGCAGGTTTTTAGTTTTCGCTCAGCGTTTCTTGGAAAAATTCCAATATCTGCCGATCTTTGTGGATACGGTTTGCACGATTGCGAAATCCGTGTTTTTCGCCGGGATAGGTCATGAGGCGCAGATTCTGGGCCCCGCCCTTTTGCAGGGCGTCCATCAATTTAATGGAGTGACGGAAAACGACATTGTCGTCGGCCATCCCGTGTATCAACAATAAGGGTTCCGTCAGCCCGTCCAAATAGGGGAAGACCGCCGCCGCCTCGTAAGCGTCCGCCGTGTAATTTGAATCGCCCTTATTGGGGTTACCCAAATAGCGTTCCGTGTAGGCCGTATCGTAAAGCGCCCAGTCCGTGACCGGCGCGCCGGAAACGCCCGATTTATAGAGGTCGGTCTGCGCTAACATGTGAAGCGACATATACCCGCCATAGGACCAGCCATAGACTCCCATATTATTGGCATCGACAAAATCCTGAGATGCCAACCATTTCGCGCCAGCCGATTGATCCGCCACTTCGCTGCGGCCCATCGAGCGGTAGAGGTGATCCTCAAAAGCCTTCCCGCGGTTGGTTGCGCCGCGGTTATCCATTTGAAAGACAACAAATCCGTGATCCGCAAGCATACGCGGAAAGACCTTACGGCTCCAGGTCTTGCTGACGCGCTGGACGCCCGGTCCGCCGTAGACAATTGTGATCGCAGGGCGCTTTTCACCGGGTTTTAAATCGGACGGCTTATACAGCACATAATCCATCATGGTGCCGTCATCGGCGGCGATCTGGCCAAACTCAGGCTGGATATGTCCGGCCAAATAGGGCGCATATGGATGTGTGTCCGTGACCTGGTTTTGATTCAGCCATGCCAATGGCTCGCCCGTATTGCTATAGGCACGCGTTTGCGGCGGTGTGCCGGGGTTCGAAAATGTCCCCACATAACGCGAACAATTTCGCGCAAAACTCGCACTGTGCCACCCCTCGCCCTTCGATAGCTGGGTGAGATTTTGACCGTCCATATCCATTGAGAAGATATGCGCCTCTAGCGGGCTGTCTTGCCATCCAGAGACATAGAGCTTTCCCGTATCCTCCGCGGCGCACTCGATTCGGGCAACGTTCATCGTCTCCGGCGTAATCGCTGTTAAAACGCCATCGCCGCTTAGATGAAAGGCCTGCCGCAAATTATTTTGCTCGCTTGTGATCAATAAGCCGCCATCTTTCAAGGCCATCAATTCAGAGTCGATATTGACCCATGTGGGCTGTGTTTCCTCAAACAAAAGCGAGGACGCGCCTGTGGCCGGGTTGATCTTCAATATCTTGTGGGATTTGTTGTCCCGGGAGAGGACGCCCACATATAGGACCTGCGAATCGCGGCTCCATTCTGCCCGGGTCAGATAGATATCTTTGTCTTCGCCAAGGTCAGCCCAGACCGGATCGCCGCCAGACCGTGAAACGACGGCCAATTTAACCGACGCATTTTTCGTCCCTGCAAACGGGTAGCGCTGGGAAATTTGGGTGACCCCGTCCGCGCCAAAATCAATCCGGTTCTCAACAGCAATCTCGCTCTCATCAATCTGGGTGTAGGCCAAATGTGCCTCGTCCGGAGACCACCAATATCCGCTCGAGCGTCCAAGCTCTTCCTGAACCACAAAGCTAGCGGTCGCATTTCGAACAAGATCCGTTGCACCGTCCGTTAATTGCCGCTCCAGCCCTGTGGCAAGATTGGTCACAAACAGATTATTGCCCCGCACATAGGCCACATATTGGCCGCTCGCGCTCACTTTTGCATCGGTTTCAAAGCCTTTTGTTGCGGTCACTTGCTGCGCTTTTTTGGCATCAAGATCATACACAAAGACATCTCCGCCCAGCGGGAAGACAAGCTGACTTGAACCCGCCCACGCATATGACACGATTCCGTTTCCATATTCTCGCGCGCGTTCTCTGCGGTTTTTTTCTTCCTCGGAAAGCGTTTCTGGCGCGCCAAGAAGGTCTGTTGAACTCACAAGAAGACGGCCTTCGCCGGTTTCGAGGTCATAGGCCCAAAGATCTTGCTGGCGCGCATCGCTCTCGCGGCCTTGAAGCACGGTGACCACAGATCCGTCCGGGGAAATCGCTGGTTTTTTAAGGGTCGGCCCGTCAAGAGAGGGATCAGAATTTATTATTTCCGGTGTAAGTCTCCCCGGCCCCGGATCGGTCTTGATATAGCTTACCTCGGCATCTTTAGCGCCCGGCGAGGTGGCGGGCTCGCACCCTGCGAGAGCGAGCAGTGAAACGGTGAGCGCTGCGAAAATCTTTGACATATTTTTCTCTTTCTCTTGAAACGGACGTGCGCGCGTTTGCCCTAGCGTTTGAGGCCCAAAACATCTTTCATATCATAAAGACCTTGGGGCTTATCCGCCGCCCATATCGCCGCGGTGACGGCACCTTGCGCGAAGACGGATCGATCAAAGGCCTCGTGGCCCAACGTGATCATTTCTAGTTCGCTAGCCAGACGCACTTCATGGCAACCGATAACGCCGCCCCCGCGTAACGCGGCAAATCCGATTTGCCCGTCCGGCCGCGGTTCAGAGCGGCCTTCTCGCGACAATATCTGATGCTTGCTCAGATCGACCTTGCGGCCGCGCGCCGCCGCTTCGCCGAGCATTAAAGCCGTGCCAGACGGCGCGTCTACCTTATGGCGGTGATGCATCTCTAAAATCTCCACATCCCAGCCACCGCGAAGCGCATCTGTCGCCATTTCAACCAAGACCTCCAGCATATTAACGCCCAAGGAGAAATTTCCGGATTTCAGCAGCGTCACATTTTCAGCCGCCTTTAAGAGTGCGGTTTCCTCGGTAGCGGAGTACCCCGTTGTGCCCGTGACGAATGTCCGGCACCGCGTGCCGTGCATTGCCAGCGCCGCATCGATCGCAGCCTGCGGAGATGAAAAGTCGATCAACACATCACAGAGGTTAAGGGCAGCGCGGCTATCGCACGTAAGGCTAATGCCGCACGCTTTAAGGCCCGCAGCCTCTGCCGCGTCCTCGCCAAGGCGTTTTGATGTGGGCGACGTGATCGCCACAGAGAGCTGCGCTTTGGGTTCATTCTCCAGCGCGCGGATGATCGCCCCGCCCATTCGGCCATCGGCCCCCAAAATACCAACATCTAATATTTTACTCATACGCCGCTATAACGGTCTTGTGCCGAGGTTCCAATATTTTTCGCACAACAGGTCGCCACGCTCGGGCACTTTAAGCCCTTGGGCAGTGGTGGGGCTTTTTTTTCTTTGTAAAGCGTCTCTCAGAGGGTAATACAGCGTTCCGCAAGGAAAGGGAGTTCCTGTGACTGCAACGAAACTATCAAAAATCGCGAAGGCCGCCGAGGTTTATGGGGAGCGTAGTTTTGACAATTACGCACAGATCCGCTCTGTGGCTGAACATATTAGAGACGGGTTATGCCTGTGGCTCGATAATGAACAAAAGTGCGTTTTTCTGGTTCCGCCGCAGGGCGCTTTTCAAGCGCAGAATTACCAATCCGCGGCCTTTTCCGTCTCCGGCAAGGGCTTTTTGCCGCTCGAGCCCATTAGCTTCGGCCTCGCTGTCAAGATTTCTGATGATGGCGATTATATGAGACTTATTTTGACCTGCCGGAAAGAAGGCAGGCGGATGTATGTCTCGGTTGAGAACAGTACATCTTTCACCCTAGCGCTCCCGCTTGTCGAAAGCGCGATGACGAGCGTCTATGAAGGGCTTTATAATCACCTCGTTCACTGGTTTACAGACCGCGTCGAACAATATGATCATGGCGATTACGGTTCGACCGATATTGGCTTCGATATCCACCGCGCAGAAGACTAACTCTGACGTCACTGATTTTGCATTAAGGACTTTCTATGGCTGACGCCGTTCATCACGTGGCAAATATGTTGCCGTTTAAAATTGCACTGATTGGAACGTTGGGAATCGGCGCGCAGTGGCTAGCATGGCGTCTTCAAAGACCCGCCATTGTGCTTATGTCGATCGCCGGCCTGATTTTCGGCCCGCTAATAGGTTGGCTTATTACAATGGGGCTTCCGGGCCCCATAGACGATGCTCTGAGCATGTTCTGGATCGATCCCGTCAATGATTTTGGCGACGTTTACCGGCCAATGATCGGGATCGCCGTTGCGATTATTCTGTTCGAAGGCGGGCTGAATTTACGGTTCAAAGATTTGGGAGACTCGGCCCATGCCGTAGGACGCATGGTGTTTTGCGCCGCGCCCATCGCTTGGGGCCTTGGCACCTTAGCCGCCCACTACATTGTCGGCTTACCTTGGGATATTTCCGCCATGGTCGGCGGTTTGTTTGTTGTAACCGGACCAACCGTGATTATGCCGCTTCTGCGCCAAGCGCATCTCAAATCCCGGCCTGCCAATATTTTGAAATGGGAAGGTATCGTCAATGATCCCCTCGGCGCCCTTTTTGCGGTTGGTGGGTACGAATTTATCCGGTTTAGTATGCAAGAAGCCCATATGGGTCTTGTTTTTGGCAAGCTTATTTTTGCGGCGCTTCTGGGAACCGTTGTCGGGATCGTCTCGGGTTATGGCTTGGCATGGGCCTTCCGGCGGGGTCACATTCCGGAATATTTAAAAGCACCGGTGGTTCTGGCGTGGGTTTTGGCGATCTATGTTCTCGCCAACTATCTCGCCGATGAAACAGGACTTCTGGCTGTCACGGCTCTGGGTATGACAATGGCCAACACCAAATTTGCGTCCATGGTTGAAATGCGCCGTTTCAAAGAAAACATCGCAATCATCCTTGTGTCCGGCGTGTTCGTTATTTTAACCGCGACTTTGACCCCGGATGTTCTCAAAGCCATGATCACCGATTGGCGTATTCCGGCCTTCGTGATTGCGATGATGCTCTTCGTGCGCCCCGTGGCGGTGATGCTGTCAACACTCTGGTCTGGCGTCTCTTGGCGGGAATCATTGCTTGTCAGCCTGATTGCGCCTCGCGGGGTGGTCGCTGTGGCAGTGGCTGGCTTGTTCGCGGCGGAGCTTCTCGCCATTGGCCGCGCGGACGGCGTCTTTCAAGGCGCGCCGGACGGGGACATTTTTGTCCCGCTCGCGTTTGCGCTTGTTTTTTCAACAGTGCTCTTTGCCGGCTTCGCGATCGGGCCTTTGTCCAAGGCCTTAGGACTCGCAGCGGGCGGCGGAAATGGTGTGCTGATCGTTGGCGCCAACCCGTGGTCACTCGGACTGGCAAAAGCCCTCAAAAGCATGGATATTGGCGTACTTGTGGCGGACACGAATTGGCGGCGCCTACGCGGCGCGCGCCTGGAAGGTCACGCCACATTTTTCGGGGAAGTTCTGTCGGAAAATGCAGACTTCCGTCTGGATCACTCTGCCTTTAACTGCCTCATCGCTGTGACCCCAAATGATGCCTATAATGCGCTTGTTTGCGTTGAGTTCGCACCAGAGCTGGGCCGTCACCGTGTTTTCCAAGTGGCCGGTCAGGACAAGGACGAAAGCGATTCTGACGGGATTGCCTTTACCTCCCGCGGGCGCACGCTCTCTTCCCGGGGGCGGAGTTTTGATGCGTTGACCCGTGACTGGTGGGGTGGCTGGCGTTTCCGCTCAACAAACCTATCAGACGAATATTCGCTGGACGATCTTTACGCGCAGCGCGGTGAAGACATGGACCTTTTATTGGTTAAACGCCCTGATGGAACGATGGACTTTATCCAGCCCGGACAGCAAAGCCGGATTGAAAAAGGGACGGTCTTAAGCTTCTGCCCTGCCAATGATGGCACGGACACAAAACGCGGACAAGGCGCGGGCGCGGAAGGGCTTGCGGGTCCCGCAGCCCCGCTCCCTCAATAGGCTCTAAACCCTCATAATCAGGGGTGCATTTCGCCCCTGATTCACGGCTACTTAACCATATACAGGCATAGGTTCTTAACCATGCCGCAACGCCCTTCATCCCCGCCGGATAACCATCCCGTGCCTGCTCCCCGCGAAAGCCGCTTTGTGGGTTTGCAGCGATGGTTTGGCAAATGTTTGAAGCGCTGGGGCCCTCTTGCCCTGATGACCGGATTCTTTCCCGCCTACTATGTGGGTTTTGCAGGGCTTTGCGTCATCGCCAGCGCCGCCAAAGACCTGCCCCCCGTTGATAGTTTCTGGGAGCAATCCCGCCCCGTGAGCGTACAGATCGTTGACCGAAATGGCCGCGATCTCCTCGTGCGAGGCGCGCACGAAGCCCGAGCCGTTTCCGTTGACAGCATTTCGCCCTTTGTCATTGACGCCGTGATGGCCGTTGAGGACCGGCGCTTTTATGCCCATGCGGGCGTCGACCCCATTGGCCTCACACGGGCGATAATGAGCAACCTCAAAGCAGGGCGCGTCGTTCAAGGCGGCTCAACATTGTCACAACAACTGGCGAAGAACGTCTTCTTAACATCGGACCGGACCTTTAAGCGCAAAGTCCAAGAGAGCCTTCTTGCCATATGGCTGGAGCGGACGTTTTCTAAAGATGAAATTTTTGAGAAATATTTAAACCGGATTTATTTTGGCGGCAATGCGTGGGGACTTGAAGCGGCGAGCCAGCAATATTTTCGCAAAAGCGCCGCAGAGCTTGATCTGGGCGAAGCCGCTGTCATCGCCGCACTCCTCAAAGGGCCAAGCCGCTATAATCCGGTCGCCAATCCCGAGAGGGCTGGGCAGCGCACAGCCACTGTTTTAGCCGCCATGGAACGCTCGCATTTTATCAATCGGGCAGAACGGCGGCAGGCCTTAACCACCCCAATTCACGTCTTCCCGCCGCGGTCCACCGACGGGGCGAGCTATTTTACCGACTGGATATGGGAAGAAATGAAGCGGCGGATTGGAACGCCGGCCATCGACATCGTCATTCGAACCACACTGGATGGCGACGCGCAGGCAGCCGCCCAAGACGCCATTGATGCGCACATCGATCCGAGCCGCAACGCCACACAAGCCGCGCTCATAACGCTCGACGGAAGCGGCGGCGTTCGAGCAATGATTGGCGGCGTCTCTTACGGCGAAAGCCAATTTAACCGCGCGGTGCAAGCCTCTCGGCAAGCGGGTTCGGCGTTCAAACCCTTTGTGTACCTCTCCGCTTTTGATGCGGGTCTCACCCCGTGGGACCGCCGGGTGGATGCGCCTATCAAGATTGGCGACTGGGAACCCGGCAATTTTTCCAATAAATTCTCTGGCGAGATGAGCCTTGAAACGGCCTTTGCCCTCTCCATCAATACGGTGGCGGTATTGCTGTCCGAGGAGGTGGGCCGCGACCGCGTGGTTGAAACCGCCGCAAACCTAGGCCTGCCGGGGCTAAAGCCCTTACGAAGCCTGCCGCTCGGGGCGCAAAATGTGACCCCGCTTGACCTCACCGCAGCCTATTTGCCGTTCGCGAATTGGGGAGACGCGGCGAGGCCTTACGGAATTATGTCTATTTCTACGGCTGACGGCGTCCCGCTTTATGACCGCCCGCCCTCTGATCGGCGGAGAGTCGTTGCCTCTCGCTCGCTAGGACATATGAACCGCATTATGACCCAAACGGTCAAATCCGGGACGGGACGTGCCGCGCGTCTGGACGGCCTTGACGTTGGCGGCAAAACAGGCACCACAAATGACTACCGAGACGCATGGTTCATTGGCTATGTGCCCGATCTTGTCACGGGCGTTTGGGTGGGCAATGACGACAACACAGCGATGAAGCGGATCACAGGGGGCACTATTCCCGCGCAGATCTGGCACGACATGATGGCATCGGCCACCAAAAATCGATCCCCCGCCCGGCTCCCCGTTTCCGAACCCCCGCTCCGCGCCAATGCACAGACGAGCCTTGATTTGCTTCTGAGCGATATCGAGACCGCGCTTCCGCAGTAACACCATCAAAGACACGCCCTATGACCCAAGATTTGTTTCGCAAAGAAGCTCTACAACACCGCAATAAAAGTCTTTACGGAGACGTCGTTCTTTCAAGCCCGCCCGGTACATGGTTGATTACCTTATTACTGGTTGGGATCTTGGTGCTGATCGGCGCTTTTCTCTTTTTCGGGCGCGTCAATATTGACGGAAACTCCATATCCGTGCTCGCTTGGCTTATGTCGCGGGGGGGATGATGTTTAACCAGAAAACACTACCCGTTATTCTACAAACAGAGGTGACCGAATGTGGTCTGGCTTGCGTGGCTATGATCGCACGTTACTGGGGCCATGACGTTGATTTAAATATCCTACGAAAACGGTTCCAGGTCTCCCTGAATGGTGCATCGCTGAAATCGGTGATCAGCGCTGCGGACGGCCTGCAACTGGCGAGCCGGCCTTTGCGGCTGGATATGGAACATCTTCCGCAATTGCAGCTCCCGGCGATTTTGCATTGGGATATGAACCATTTCGTTGTCCTGAAAGCCATAAAAGGCGACAAAGCCCATATCGTTGATCCAGGTGTCGGCCTGCGGGTGATGAAACTGTCCAAAATGTCCAACCATTTTACGGGTGTCGCCCTTGAGATGAGCCCAGCGACCGGGTTCTCTCCCATTGAAGCGCGGCTGCGCCCGCACTTGTCCTTGCTGTGGGATCGGTTAGTGGGCCTCAAACGCGCGATTTTTCAAACCCTGACACTATCCCTCATCTTACAGCTCATTGTTTTGACGGCCCCGTTCTATCTACAGCTCGTGGTCGATGGCGTCTTACCCAACGGCGATAAGGCGCTACTTTGGGCGCTCTTACTGGGTTTTGGAGGCCTCGCCATCATCCGCGCTATCGCGGAAGCTGTGCGAAGTTACGCCATTTTGATTTACGGGAACCAAATGAGCGCCCAGATGGTCGGGAATGTGTTTCGGCACCTTGTCAGGCTGCCCACATCCTACTTTGAAAAGCGGCACGTGGGCGACATCATTTCGCGCATGAGCTCTGCGACACCTATTCAGGAGGCGCTAACGCAATCTGTCGTGGCCATACTTATTGACGGATTTATGGCGGCGCTCATGCTCGTGATTATGTTTATCTACTCGCCGATGCTGGGCAGCATCGTCTTGGCCTCGGTCGCCTTATTAACCGCTGTGACCTTGATAATTTATCCTCATCTTCGCCGAACCCAAGAAGAAGCGATCTTCACAAAGGCCATAGAGAATACGCACGTTATTGAAAGTATTCGCGCGAGCACAACGGTAAAACTCTTTGGCCGTGAAGCCCAGAGGGAAGCGGCATGGCGCAACCTCTACACAGATGTTATCAATTCCAATGTTGCCTACGGAAAATTTACGATTGCCCAGAAATTTGCAGAGACCTTCATCGTGGGCTTGCAAATTGTCGTCGTTGTTTTCGCCGCGGCCCAATTAATGATCGGCGGCGGGAAAGCTTTTACGGTCGGTATGCTTTTGGCTTTTCTGGCCTACCGCCAATATTTCACAGACAGCATCACCCAGCTTTTGCAAAAAGGTATCGAGTTCCGATTGCTCAGCCTACATCTAGACCGTTTATCCGACGTTATATTCGCTGAGACAGAGAATTTTGAGGACATCAATTCAGATCCGCTCCCGATCCAAGGCGAGATCAAGCTAGATCATTTGTCCTTTCGCTATAGCGACCAGGACCCTTTAGTGGTCGACAATATATCCCTGACCGTTCCGGCCGGATCTATGACCACGCTGACCGGAAAGTCTGGAGGCGGGAAAACAACATTGATGAAGCTCATGTTGGGACTGTACCAACCCACGTCTGGCAAGATCCTCATTGACGGTCTTTCAATTCATGATCTTGGCATCCGAAACTGGCGGCAACATATAGGCGTGGTCATGCAAGACGATAAATTATTGTCAGGAACAATCGCGGACAATATTTCTTTTTTCGATCCCGAAATGGATATGAAAAAAGTTGTCAAAGCGGCACAGGCCGCGCGTATTCACGACGAAATCATGTCGATCCCGATGACCTATATGTCCATGGTTGGCGACATGGGGTCAATTCTTTCCGGCGGCCAGCAACAACGCGTGCTTCTTGCTCGGGCGCTTTATCATGACCCCAAAGTTCTTTTCCTGGATGAAGGCACCGCAAATCTCGATGTAGAAACCGAACAGCAAATTGTTGATGTCATAAAAGATATGCACATTACGCGTGTAATTGTGGCTCACCGACCGGCATTTCTTGAAAGTTCAACAAAAATATTAACTATTTAAGTCAGGCGATTCATTACATTTTTCCGGCACTACATTGAATTTTCAACTAATAGTTCTTTTTTTGATACAGAATCCGCAAAAGCGCTTGACTCTTGCAGTTTCATAGGTTGTTAATCATGTATGGTAACAATTCAGTTACCCTGTTTTTTTTGGAGCGCCCCATGCGTGAACTAACCGTTGAAGAACTTGACGTCGTAGCTGGCGGAAAAAGAATCATCGTCGACTTCTAGTCAGACAAAATAAATTATGTGTGAGACCCGCCAATGGCGGGTTTTTTTTTGACCTGAATTAATACGAAAAATTAAGAGATTTCCGCTAGTTTTACCTTCAACTGGGGTGACATTTCGTGACGAGACTGTCGAAAATCTTCCGCTATGTTCTGGCATGTACGCTTGTTTGCATGCTGGATTTCGGCGTGAGCGCTCAAACCCTTCCCGAAAGTTTACGGCAAGATGCCATCAAACTTGCCAATCAAATCGAAGACGAATATCTGGTTCTGGATGAAAATTGGGCGGCCCAAAAGCTTGATTCTTCTGAAACAGCTCCAGCAACGAAGCTCTGGCTCCTGAGGAATATCATCAACGAAGCCATTGTTGACGCAGGCACCACCGACATATTCGCTCTTGTTGATAGATATAGATCAGAAGCCGTACGGTTCGGTACGGCGCGCGACCTGAGCATTGCTCAATTTTTCGAGACGATCCTCGTCGACTTTAATCCAGCGGAGATCGAGGAAAGCCACGGCTCAATCGAAACCCATTTGGAGGAGTTTCTTAACCACCCCGATTGGTTTGTTCAGCATAGAGCCAGATATTATACGAGCCTGCTGTCCCCGAATGCCGCCGCGCCAAGCGTTGCTTTGCAATACGCACAGGACGCATTTGATGTGATACCGCAAGACGATACAAACTATGTCTTGGAAGCGCGTATTTTGTCGGCCACAAATATCTCCTATTTGCACAATCTTCTGGGCAATCCTCAACTCAGCATCCCCACAACCATCGAGGCCATTCGCCTTAAGAAGCTCGCCGGGGAACCCATTGATGGCGCTGACATTCTTAGCAATTTAATTTTCTCATTTGGGATGTGGAGAGACCACCAAACCAGCAAATCTCTTGTAGAGACGCTTCTGCGCCTAGAAGCCAGAATGGGAAGCGAGATCCCCGGTCTCACAGAATTTCTCGCTTCAAACATCTATTCCGAACTTGGGGATTTCGAGGCAAGCCTTCGATATGCCAAAGTCGCCATGCAGCTCAACGATATGGCGCCCGTCCAGAAAGGCGCGGAGCTTAATCGGATTATTGCTCTGGCCGGACTCGGGCGTGTGGACGCCGCAAAGCGCGCATTTGCCAAACTTCAAAACACAATGTCCGAAGAGGAGCAAAATAAAGGCAGCGCCGTTCGAAAGATTCTCTACATCAAGGCGTTGATCGCCCTTGCCGAAGGCGACAAAAGCGCGGCGCAACAATATATGAACGAACGGGTGGATGCCAACGTTCAGCGCATACTGTCATGGAACAACTCTGAAACCGCGAACATGTTGGCCGCATTGCATAATAGCAAAGAGCGCAGAACAGAGCGCGAAGATGCTCTTGAACGGGAGGCCGGCCTCAAGCAAGTGGCGCTCGATCGGCAACGCCGCGTTATTTGGCTCCTCTTTGTTCTCGCCGGCATCATGACGGTCCTATCAATTGGCGCCGTTGCTTTTGCCCGCTTCAGATCACAGGCGGCCAAAGACATGACCCTCGCCGCAGAAAAAGCGCGGGCAGGCGAAAAAGCGAAATCCGACTTCCTCGCCGTCATGAGCCACGAGCTGCGAACGCCGCTCAATGGCATATTGGGTATGGCAGACGCTCTTAGCCGGGCGTCCGCCTCAGAAGAAGTCCGGAGCAAAAACGCCGTGATTTTGAAATCCGGTAACGAGCTTTTGTCATTGGTCGAGAATATTTTTGACATGACGATGATTGAAAACGGAGAACTGACAACCTATGCCGAACCGTTAAAAATTCGCGATCTAATCCTGCGGCGCGCGGAGAGCTGGCGCGAGCAAATCGAGGCAAAGAACATCATTTATACGGTTCACGTCGACCCGTCTGTACCGGATGAAATGGAGCTTGATCGCAACCGGTTTACGCAATGTCTGAACAATCTTCTATCCAACGCCACAAAATTCACGATGGCTGGCCGTATTCATGTCCATGTAACGTGCCGCCCGGTCGAGATAGACGGGGCGCCGAAGGCGGAACTGTCTATTATCGTGGCTGATACTGGCGTCGGTATTTCCGAAGATGCGAAGACACGCTTGTTCATGCCTTTCGTCCAAGCGGACTCGTCGATTACGCGCGAATATGGCGGGGCGGGGCTTGGCCTTGCGATTACGCGCAGCCTGGCACGCATGATGGGTGGGGACCTTGTCGCCATGAGCCGAGAAGGACGCGGTTCCGAGTTTACGTTAACCCTGACAGGGCAGACCATACAAAAAGACACCGAAATGCAGGGCTCGATCGAGAACGCTCCAGAGCTAACTCGCGAGACGGAAACCGAGACAAATAGCAATCCGCCTGTCTCCCAATTAATTATACAAGACACATCAAAGCGCGCGCCTCTGTCTTTAAGGGGAAAGAACATATTGGTCGTCGATGACGATATCGCCTGCCAACAGGTGGTTGAGACGTTGCTACGGCCCACACATGCGGCCGTCATGGCTGTTTCAAGCGCTCAGGAAGCGTTCGATGTGCTCGCTGTGCAGCCATTCGACGTTGTCGTTATGGATATACGTATGCCAAGCATGGACGGCATCACGGCGGTGCGCCGCATACGTCAAAGCACAGATGCGTTTAAGAACGTCTCAATTATAGCGCTCACAGCCGATGTCGCCGTAGAGACAAATGCGAGTTGCATGATTGCCGGTGTCGACATCTTTTTAACGAAGCCAGTTCGGGCGTCGGATTTCTACGAAGCGATTGAAATCGTGCAAGAAAAAAGGCGGCCCGCCAATCGGCAGGTCGCCTAAAAACTTTTTAGGCGCAATTCATGCCTGCGGCCACCCGCAAACACCCGACCTTAAAAGCCTAGTCCAGCGTGCGGTCGAGATATTCGACAGTAAAGCATTCGATCTGGTCGCCCTTACGCATGTCTTCATATTTCTCAAACGCCATACCGCATTCCATACCGGCCTGAACTTTCGCAACTTCGTCTTTGAAACGCTTGAGCGTAGACAGCATACCTTCATGAACAACCACATTGTCACGAAGGAGGCGAACGCCAGAACCCCGCTCAACGCGGCCTTCTGTGACTTTACAGCCGGCGATCTTACCAACTTTGGAGATGTCGAAAATCTCCAGAATTTCAGCGTAACCAATAAAGGTTTCACGGCGTTCCGGTTTGAGCATACCTTGAAGTACGCCTTTCACATCATCAATCAGTGAGTAAATAATCGAGTAATAACGAATCTCGACGCCTTCACGTTCCGCAAGGTCTTTGGCTTGACGGTTCGGGCGCACATTGAAAGCCAAAATTGGCGAATCTGTTGATTTTGCGAGCAAAACATCAGATTCGCTAATCGCGCCAACGCCATTATGAATAACGCGGGCTCTGACCTCATCATTACCAGCGCCTTCAACGGCAGCTTTAATAGCCTCCACAGACCCTTGAACATCGCCTTTGACAACAATCGACATTTCATCGACCGTTTTGTCTTTTAGCTTCGCCATCATCTGCTCCATCGACGCCATCGCGCTCGGTGCAGAGGTCAAATCAGATTTCGCTTTACGTTGACGATACTCGGTCAGTTCCCGAGCACGGCTTTCTGATTCTACAACAGAGAAAGGTTCACCCGGAGCCGGTGCTCCGTCAAAGCCCATCACTTCCACAGGCGTCGAAGGTCCGGCAGATTTAAGCCGAGCATTACGCTCATCGGTCATCGCTTTGACTTTGCCCCAATATTGGCCAGCAACAACAATGTCACCGCGCCGAATGGTTCCGCGTTTCACGAGAAGCGTCGCCACAGGGCCGCGGCCCTTTTCAATTTTGGATTCGATCACAAGACCATCGCCAGACCGTTTCGGGTTCGCCTTCAGATCCATCAATTCAGCTTGCATCGCGATCGCTTCAGCCAAGTCATCAAGACCGGTTTTCTTTTTCGCCGAAACATGAACAGACTGCACATCGCCCGACATAGATTCGGTCACAATATTGTGCTGTAGCAACTCGGTTTCAACTTTAAGCGCGTCGGCTTCATACGTATCCATCTTGTTGACCGCGACAATAATCGGCGTCCCGGCGGCTTGGGCGTGGTTAATCGACTCGATGGTCTGAGGTTTCACACCATCATCAGCAGCAACAACCAGAATAACGATATCAACCGCCTGCGCTCCGCGCGTTCTCATGGCTGAGAATGCCGCGTGTCCGGGCGTATCGAGAACTGTGATTTCTTCGCCGGTTTTTAGTTTGAGCTTATAAGCCCCAATATGCTGGGTAATCCCGCCCGCTTCGCCGCCGGCGACGTCTGTTGTCCGCAGAGCATCGAGCAACGATGTTTTACCGTGGTCAACATGGCCCATGATCGCAATCACAGGCGCGCGAGGCTCTTGCAGCGCTTCGTCTTCGGGCTGATCATCGATGATGAAATCATCTTCCACGTCAGCGTCTGCCACACGTTTGACATTATGGCCAAAATCTTCCGCAATGAGCTGGGCCGTATCGGCGTCCAGAACATCGTTCATTTTTGCCATCGTCCCTTGTTTCATAAGGTATTTCACAACGTCAGCCGCGCGTTCGGCCATACGGTTTGACAAATCAGCCACGGTAATAGCTTCTGGGATTGTCACATCGCGCGCAACTTTCATCGTTCCGCCAGATCCTAGCTGACGTTCTTTTTCCCGTTCACGAGCGCGGCGCATGGACGCCAAAGAGCGTTGACGTTCGTCGTCACCGGCAAGGGCGCTGACAATTGTGAGCTTGCCTTTGCGGCGGCGCGGCTCGTTCTTCGCAACGCGGGCAGGTTTAGCGGCAACAACACGCTGTTTTTTAATCCGTCCGCCCGCTTTTTCGAGAGCCGTTTTATCCTCTTCCGGTTTGTCTTCATTTAAGATTTTCTGAGCCGGTGTTGGGGCACGCCGAGCCGCCTCCGCTTCAGCGCGCTTACGCTCATCTTCTTCCGCCTGAATACGGCGCAGCTCTTCAGCTTCTTCCGCTTTGCGTTTGGCTTCGAGAAGCGCACGCTCTTCATCCATACGGCGTTGACGTTCCATCTCTTCGGCGCGGCGGATCTCTTCCTTCTCGGACTGTTTCGCCGCGGCTGTATCAATGGCTTTCTGCCGTTTGATATATTCAGCCTTGGACAGGCCGAGCTTGCGGGCGGCTTCGGCAACCTCGTCAATCGGCGCGGGTTTGTTGGGCGCGGGCGACGTGGCCGCAGCGCCTGGAGCGCTCGGTCCGCCGATGATGCGGCGTTTCTTTTTCTCGACCACAACAGACTTGGAGCGGCCGCCAGAGAAATTTTGGCGTACGGTACCCGACCCTGATTTCTTCAGGGTGAGGGGACGTCGGCCGCCGGAATTATTTTTATCGTTCGTATCACTCATTTTTTCTCACTAACGACCGGGTCATAACGCCGGTTACTTAACGCTTTTCAAGTTTCGCGCCAATCGCGCGTAACCTAACGGCCTTTGCCGTATATTCAACACTAATCAGGCGTTTAATCCCGACTATTTCTTGTCCGCTTCTTCACGGCTTCATGACTCGCATCCGGCCAACTGTCCGGGACAAGGGCCCGGAAACCCGCAAGACGCTTCGTCGCTCGCGACAAGCTTGCCGCAAGTTTACCGGGTTTAATGGCCGCATGAACCACGCTTTCGCGCCCCAATGCCGCGCCAAGTTCCACCGCTGAAAAACAGCCAATGACACCCGGAACAGGGAGTTCAACTTCGTGGCTTATCGCCCGCGTTAAAACTCTGATCTTACTTCGCCCATCTGCCGAGCCGTCCGAGGCCTCAATGCGCCACGCGAGCGCTTCGCCGCGCGCCGCACTTTTCACTTGGTCAAAACCCAGAACAATCACGCCAGATTTAAGCGCCATTCCGAGCATACCCAGCACGCGTTGCGCGAGAAGGGTCTCGACCAAATCGGCGAGGTTCTCAGGCACAATCGTCTGAGCTTTGAACCCGCGCGCAAAGGCCTTAATTTTGACCGCCTTCTCAATTGAAAAACGATCTGCGGACACCCAAACCCCGCGCCCCGGTAACTTCTCGGAAATATCCGGCACAACCGTCCCATCGGGCGATCGCACAAACCGAATAAGCACGGACTTGTCAAAAGTTTCCCCGGTCGCGGCACAGCGGCGCTCGGGGCCTTTATGGCCGCGCTTATCCTCTAGGTCGGATATAGGTATGTCGGCGGCTTCGTTCAAGTCTAGGCCTCAGACATTTCCGCTTCGAGCGGCTGACCATCTTCGTCAAGCTCTGACTCATCATCAGCTTCAAGATCAGACGCTTCGATCCAGCCCGCTTTAACGCGTGCTTGCATGATCATATCGGTCGCCTCTTCCACAGACAGCTTCATTTTTTCCAAAATGCCGTCTTCGTGAACTTTCTCGCCATCTTTCATTTCCGTATAACCGCGAATGTCGTCCGGAACCAATCCCGCAACATCTTCGACAGTTTTCACGTCATTTTCACCAAAGGCCACAGCCATTGGAAGCGTGACGCCTGGAATTTCAAGAACCGCGTCCTCAACGCCAGCGGCTTTACGCGCCGCGTCTTGCTCTTCAGCTTGGCGCTGCAAGAACTCACGGGCGCGGGTTTGAAGCTCTTCCGCTGTTTCTTCATCAAAACCTTCGATTGAGCTCAACTCGTCTGCGGCCACATAGCCCACCTCTTCAAGGGTCTCGAAGCCTTCAGACACAAGAAGCTGCGCAATCATTTCGTCCACATCCAGCGCGTTCATAAACAATTCGGAACGCTCTTGGAATTCTTTCTGGCGGCGCTCGGATTCTTGCGCTTCCGTCAGAATATCAATCGCCCAACCGGACAGCTGGGACGCCAGACGTACGTTCTGACCGCGGCGGCCAATCGCAAGAGAAAGCTGCTCTTCAGGAACAACAACCTCAATCCGGTTATCACCTTCATCCATCACAACCTTGGACACTTCCGCTGGCTGCAATGCGTTGACGATAAATGTCGCCGCATCTTCGGTCCATGGGATAATATCGATCCGCTCGCCTTGAAGCTCGTTCACAACGGCTTGAACACGGGAACCGCGCATACCGACACAGGCACCGACCGGGTCAATAGACGCGTCGTTAGAGTAAACAGCGATTTTCGCACGGCTTCCAGGGTCGCGGGCCACAGACACAATTTGAATGATGCCTTCATAAACTTCCGGCACTTCCTGAGCAAACAGCTGCGCCATAAATTGAGGATGCGCGCGGGAGAGGAAGATTTGCGATCCGCGCTGCTCTTGGCGAACATCGTGAATGTAGGCGCGGATACGGTCGCCGGTTTTCACGTTTTCACGCGGCAAAGCCTGCTCTCTGCGAATAACGCCTTCAGCACGGCCCAGATCAACAATGATGTGGCCATATTCAACGCGCTTGACGATACCGTTGATGATTTCGCCGATGCGGTCTTTATATTCTTCGTATTGACGCGCACGTTCCGCATCACGCACTTTTTGCATGATCACCTGTTTCGCCATTTGGCTTTGAACGCGGCCGAACTCAATCGGCGGCAAAACCGTCGTAATTTCGTAACCAATCTCGGCTTCTGGGTGATCCATTTTTGCGGTCGCAAGATCGATTTCCGTGGAATCGTTTTCGACCTCTTCAACGACAGTAATAACGCGCTTCAGATCCATTTCACCTGTCACGGGGTCAAGGCGGGCACGAATATCCAGCTCGCTACCGTAACGCAGACGCGCAGCCTTCTGGATGGCCTCTTCAATCGCCTCAAGCACAATGGCCTTGTCGATCGATTTTTCTTGGGCAACGGCGCTGGCAATCTGCAAAAGTTCCAGGCGGTTGGCGCTAATTCCTGCTGTTGACATTTCAGGTCTCCTTATCCGAGGTATGGGCGTCAGCAATATCTGCGTTTGTTTTCGAAGCTTCGAGGGCTTTTTGCCCCGCTTCAATCAATTCGTCTGTAATGAGGAGCTTCGCCTCACTGATCCAGTCAAATGGGATCTGGGCGGTTTCTTCTTCCCCGTCGAGGTCTATCTCGATATTCTTTCCGTCAACGCCGGCCAATACACCGCGAAAACGCTTGCGGCCTTCGACCAAACGGTCAAGTTCAAGGCGGGCCACATGACCTTCGTAATTTTTAAAATCAACCAAGCTGGTCAAGGGGCGGTCAAGACCCGGCGACGACACTTCGAGAATATAGGCATCGCGCAACGGGTCATCCACTTCGAGTGCCGAGGACACGGCGCGGGACAATAATGCGCAATCATCAACGCCCATCAAGCCATCGCTTTTTCGCTCGGCCATAATTTGCACGGTTGATCGCTTACTGCTCATGACGCGGATGCGTACAATCGTATAGCCCATATCTTCAGCGACGGGCTCCGCCACCGCGAGAATACGCGCATCCATATCTGTTTTCGTTTTCATTCAGTCTCCGTTGCAGCTTAATTTCGGACACAAAAAAAACGGCCCCTTTCGGGGCCGCCGGTCAGCATCCGTGTGCTGCAGGCGATGTAATTGGTCTGTCTATAACCCTTAACTTTGCAAATGTCACTAGGGCATATGAATTTATTTATGGGGCCCGCTTTGCGCTCCGCTAGATGTACTGAACCACGCCCATTAATAAAACGGTCAGCCCCATGGCTGTGATCAAACAGCCCGTCAACACAGCCGCGCCCCACTCAAACCCGACGATCCTTTGCGCAAGGCGGATATCAATGGCAAGCGTGAAGAGATAGATGCCCATCACCGCATATATCGCGAGCGTAAAAGGCACCCACCCCGCGAGGAATGCCCCTAAAATCAACGCAGACAATAGGGCGGAAAAGAAAATCGCCCAATGCCGGACAATCACCCAGGCCCGAAACCGATCCATTTTGTCAAAAACCAGACTCAACATATAGGCGCTGACGACGAAGGTCAGGGCATAAAGCCCCAAAATAATTATAAATGCCGTCGTCGGTAGCGACCAGGCCCCGTCCGCCCCGGTCACAATAAACCGCTGTTTTTGCACTGCGGCGGCGCAAACATAATAAAATGGAATGCTTAGAATAAGCGCGAGAAAGCTCAGACGATAGCCGGATTTGGACAGATCAAAACAATCTTCCCAAGCCTCTGACCGTCCCAAAACACGAAGCGTACCGGTTAATAGCTGGGGTAAGTTCATGAGAAGTAACGCGAAAGAACGTGACGATAAATTTGCGTGAGCGTCTCGATATCCGCTGTATTAACACGTTCATTGACCTGATGCATGGTCGCCCCCACGAGCCCGAACTCTGCCACAGGCGCATAATGGGTGATGTAGCGCGCATCGGACGTACCGCCGGAGGTTGACAATTCGGGGCGGCGGCCAGTGACGGCCTCAACAGCGTCCTGAAGCCCCGCCGTAAACGCACAGGGCTCCGTCAAAAAGGCTTCTCCGGTGACTCGTAAATCAGCCTCAATATGGCCATTAAACGCCGCTTGGACCTCTTGCACGACACCCATGATCCACGCCTTTAGGTCCTCGCCGCGGTGCTCAGTATTGAAGCGAATATTAAATTGCGCCTTTGCCACCTCGGGAATTACATTATGGGCCTTGTTCCCCACATCAATCGACGTAACTTCAAGGTTCGAGGGCTGGAACGAGGCATTCCCATCATCCAAATGACGCGCCAATAACGCCGTGAGGAACGTCATCAAAACAGGCACCGGATTAGAAGCGCGGTGCGGATAGGCCACATGCCCTTGGTGACCGGTGACCGTAATTTTGGCATTCAGTGACCCGCGCCGGCCATTTTTGATCATATCGCCAAGCGCGTCCGGATTTGTCGGCTCGCCCACAAGGCAATGATCGATCACTTCGCCCTCGGCCGCAATCGCCTTTAAAAGCTTGTCCGTTCCGTTAACCGCGGGGCCTTCTTCATCGCCGGTGATCAGAAAACTCACGGAGCCTTTAGGGGCCCAGCCCTCGGAAAAGAGGCTCTCTAGCGCGGCGACGAAAGCCGCAATGGCGCCCTTCATATCTGCGGCGCCGCGTCCCCAAAGCTGGCCATCTTTTACGTGACCCGCAAAAGGCGCGCTGCTCCATTTATCTTCATCTCCCGAAGGTACAACATCTGTATGCCCCGCAAAACAAAAATTCGGCGCGCGCGTCCCCAGCCTTGCATAAAGATTATCAACCCGGTCTTCACCCTCGCCAAACGGGTAGCGCCGACAGACAAATCCCATCGCTTCCAGGCGCGCTTGAAGCACATCCATCGCCCCGGCATCTATTGGCGTAACCGACGGACGGCGAATTAAATCTTGCGCGAGCGCCACAGCGCCAGTGAGGGTTTCTTGTGTCATGGCCTGCTTAAAGCGGGGAACATGAAATTATGCAAGCTGTTGATGTGTATCTTGCGCAATTAACTAAGATATTTGGCACAATTATTGCTCCGGCTAGGTTAATCATCAAGGCGGCGCACCTATGTTTATCAATCTAAAAGGCGGAGATCCTCTGCAATATGGTCGGTCCATCCAGAAAATGGATCACAATATTCAAGAGACAGGTCTTTTCACGGATAGTCACCTCATCCGGGCCATTGACGCGCACCCCGACAAAGATTTGGAGATTTACACTCAAGGCGCCCTGAAGACCTGTGTTCGGGGAAATACCTCCAGTGCAGATTTGCTCGAGGCCGTGAAACGCGGCGCGTTCTCCCTGAGACTTCGCCATATAGACGCAGCCCCTACCCCGCACGGACGGCTTGTAAAGCATCTGCACCGCGCCTTTAGTCAGCACATGCGCATCAAGACCAAGGATAGATCGGGCACTCTTTTGATCGCGTCGCCCCGCGCACAGACCGCTTACGGTGCAGCCCTTGCCGACACCGCCCTTTGGCATTTGCGCGGACGCCGCAGGATCTATGTCTATCCCAACCACGCGCCCTTTATTAAACCCGCAGATATTCAAAGCATGGTCCACGGCGGAGCCTTTGAGCGGCTGTCCTATACACCCAGCTTTGATAGACAAGCCATTGCCATTGATCTTGAGCCGGGAGAGCTCATATGTTGGCCGCACTTGTCGCCTCTACGCGTTGATAATCTGGAAAGTTTGAACGTCTCCCTGAGCCTCGAGAGCCTCTCGTTCGAATCGCGCTGCCGCCTCGGCGCGCATTACATGGATGGCTATCTTAATCGGAAATTCAAAACGAGCTTTTCAAGCGAAGACCCGCATCTTGTGCCCGCTGCGCTCAAGACCGGCGGCGCGGCGCTCCTAAAGCGCGCGCAACGCACACATGCGCAAGTTCATACCCTCCGGCCCTCATTTCGAATTAATCTATCCGCGCCGAATTGCGTTGAGCCGATTTAAGAAACCTTAGGGTCCATAATGCGCCCAGAAGGTACCGCGGCACAAATGACAAAGGCGTAAAACCTGGTGGGCAAAATAGCGCGAATGCTGTCCTCCCCCGCGCCGCAAGGCGAAATTGTAATGGAATAGATGGCTTACTCAGCCGCTTTCACAGATTCGTCTTCCTCAGGCTCATATTCCAAAATATCAGCGGGCTGACAGTCGAGTTCACGGCACAGGGCGTCAAGTGTTGAAAAACGAACCGCGCGCGCTTTGCCTGTCTTGAGTATGGACAAGTTCGCCAAAGTAATCCCGACCTTATCCGCGAGGTCCGTCAAAGACATTCGGCGGTCAAGAAGAACGCGGTCCAAATTTACACGAATAGCCATGCTAAACTGTCAACTCCTGATCACGGCGCAGTTCAAGTCCAATACGAAATACCTCCGCCATAACCGCAATAACGAAGACGAGAAACCATGCCGAGAGGCGCGTATCCATAGAATAGCTCGTTAAAGCGGACCCTGCCGCGTGATCCGGAGCCCCCGGCAAAAGGTCGAGCACAAACATCCGAAAGATCTCCACAAGCGCGATCACAATCCACGTTTTGCGTAAACGGGAAATATTTGCTTCCACAAACGGGTCACCTTTGAGAGTCGTTTTGACAATTTGTTTCACGACAAAAGCCACATAAAGGTAAGACCCGGCCATTATAGCCGCGATAAGCGGACTGAGCGCCAGACTGTTAAGGCTAGGAACTTCCCCGCCCGTCGCCTCAAGCTTGGCCATAAACGCCTCACGGGCTTCGCTGGAAAACTGTACAAAAGCCGCCGTGCCAATCATGAAGACGAGGCCAATAGAAAGGCAAACGATAATAATCCACAAAAGGACATATAATATTTGAGCAATAAGCGGTGGGGACGTCGTCAAGGTGGCTCTCTTTGCGCTGTTAAGTACATTATCGATATTCAATAATTGAGCCAAATGCAAGTCTGCATATCATACTCTGCAGCTTTAGCTGTCTTTACCATTTGCGCGGGGCAGGCTAAGCCGAGGAAAAAGGAGCCATTTGTGCCGCGTTTGACCAAAATAGTTGTTGCCTCCCACAATGAAGGCAAAGTCAGAGAAATAAGGGAGCTTCTCGCGCCGCTTGGCGTCGAGACCCTCAGCGCGCGAGAGCTTGGCCTCGCTGAACCTGATGAAACCGAAACCACATTTGCCGGAAATGCGCGCCTGAAAGCTGTCGCCGCGGCGGCCGCAAGCGGGCTTCCGGCACTGTCCGATGATAGCGGCCTCGCCGTTGACGCCCTCGGCGGAGACCCGGGAATATATGCGGCGCGGTGGGCCCAAATTCCCTCCAGCGAAGGCGGCGGGCGAGATTTCGATATGGCCATGTGGCGCGTTCATACCTTGATGACAGAAGCCGGCGGCGCAAAAAGTGCGCGGTTTATTTGCGCACTTTGCCTCGCTCATCCGAGCGGCGAAACCCATGTTTACGAAGGCAGCGTCGAAGGCGAAATGGTCTGGCCGCCTCGCGGCAAAAAAGGATTTGGTTACGATCCGATGTTTCAAGCATTGGGCGACAGGCAAACATTCGCAGAAATAGATCCTGCCGAGAAACACGCTAAAAGCCACCGTGCGGCGGCCTTTGCAAAGTTTTTAGCCGCCCAATTCCCACATGGATAATGCGGCCGCGAACCTCGCCATCTATATTCACTGGCCTTATTGCACCCGTATTTGCCCCTATTGTGACTTTAACGTCTACAAGGCGAAAAAGGATGAACGCCTCGTTGACGCTATTCTTGACGACCTGACGAATTGGCGCGAGCGGAGCGGCCCGCGCCGCATCGTGTCGATTCATTTTGGCGGCGGAACCCCGTCCTTGCTCGCCGCAGAAAATATCGCGCAAATCATCGATCATTGCGAAGTGCTCTGGGGCGTCGGCGCGGATACAGAGATTGCAATTGAAGCAAACCCAAATAATTATTCAAAAGCGGAATGGGCCGCCGCGGCGAGCGCTGGAATTAACCGCCTGTCTTTAGGGGTACAGTCGTTTCACGGCGAAGCCCTAAGCCTTCTTGGGCGGGACCATGACGCACCGGCGGCGCGGCAGGCCTTGGAGAACGCCGTCAGTCTTTTCCGGTCTGTCTCCGTGGATTTAATTTTTGGCTGGGCGGGACAAACTCCAGCGCAATGGGCCTTTGACCTTGATTGCGCTGTAGATAGCGGCGCCTCCCATATTTCCACCTATCAACTGACCATTGAAGCCGGCACGGCCTTTGACCGTATGGAAGCACGCGGCCAAAGAAAAAGCGTCAGCGAGACAGAAAATTTGGACTTTTATCAGGCCGCAATACAGCGCCTCACACAGGCGGGGTTCGAGCATTACGAAGTGTCGAATTTCGGGAAACCCGGTCACGCGTCCCGGCATAATCTCGCCTATTGGACCGGGGATGATTATGTGGGCGTTGGCCCCGGCGCGCATGGACGCTTGACCATTGGCGGCGCGCGAGTTGCCACCATTGCAGCGATGCGCCCAGAAGATTACCAAACGCGCGTCGCAGAAACAGGCTCGGGCATTGCCGACGAAGAAACCTTGTCACCGGATAGCTGGGCCGAAGAAAGCGTCTTGATGGGCCTTCGAATATCTCGCGGCCTGTCCCTGAACGGGCTTGCGGAGAAAACCGGCCAGCGCGTAAACGCCGCGCGCCTCGCCGAGTTTGTGAACGACGGATATTTACGGCTTGATGGCGACCGGCTGAGCGCGGCGCCAAAGGGCCGCCTCGTCTTAAATTACATCACGGAAAAGCTTTTGCTCGGCTAGGCGGGCGGATCGGGGTGTGGACAATTTGAGAATCATCATTCTCGGAGATGTCTGTTGCCGGCGTTAAAGCGCGTTACGCGGGCTTCAATGTTAATTTGTGAAAGGCGAGGCCGCCAAGACCGCCTGCAAAGACCTGCCACAACACACCCGTCAAATCGCGAGCGCCGGCCACAATCGGGGTGCCGAAAAACACCTGTTGCATTGACCAAAGCATTACAAAGATCGCGGCTGCGCCCGCCGTGACAAACACAATCGGGCGGCCAAACTTGGCGAGCCGAAACACAATCAAACCTGCGGCGAACGCGATGAGAAACGCGATAAATATAAACATGCCGTACAACGTTCCGAAGTGCTGCAGGTCAAAAACCGTCATACTGATACGATCAGACAAACCAATGGAGGCGCCTGCGCCGGACAATCCACCGATCACGCGCTGCGTTGAGATAATCGAGCCAAGGCCCGCGCAAACAATGACGCTCACCGCCCACGCAAAGAGATATCTGAGCGCCGTTTTCATGGCCTAGCTGATTTTCTTTCCGTAAAGCTCAAGCCGGTGATCCACGAGCTCATATCCGAGTTTCTTGGCGATGCGCTCTTGCAGGGCTTCTATTTCCTCGTCCATAAACTCGATAACCTCACCGCTGACCACGTCAATCAAGTGATCGTGATGGTCATCATCGGCGGTTTCGTAACGCGCCCGCCCGTCTCGAAAATCGTGGGTTTCGATAATATTAGCGTCCGAAAAAAGGCGCACGGTCCGGTACACGGTGGCCAGAGAAATATTCGGATCCATCTCTGCGGCGCGGCGATAAAGCTCTTCAGCGTCAGGGTGGTCATTAGCTTCGGAGAGCACTTTCGCGATAACTCTGCGTTGCTCCGTCATACGAAGTCCGCGTTCCGCGCATTTGCGTTCAATCCAGCTGCCCATACATCCTCTCTAGTTTTGAATCGTTCTAACCTGTCGGCCGTGAGGCGTCCAGCTTTTTACGAAGGATGAGTGCGGCCACGCGGCCGTCCGGCCTTTTATAATAGGCGGGACGGCGGCCCAATGACTCATAGCCCGCCTTTCGGTAGAGCCTGATCGCCGATAAATTATCTTCGGCCACCTCGAGGAACATAATTTCAGCCCCCTGCTGCGCGGCGGCCGCTTCCCCGGCGCTCAGCAGCGCCTGCCCCAATCCGGCGTTCTGGCTTTGCGCCGACACAATAATCGTCAGAAGCTCAGCTTGCTCAAAGCTGCGGCGAACAATGAGAAACCCCTCGAGCGGCGCACCGATACCTAAAACAATATCCGTTTGGACGTGCTCCGCCATGTCGGATTGCGGCCAGCCGCGTATAAACCCCTGGGCGTGAAGCTCGGCCATCCTCTCCGCGTCTATCAGTGTCAGAACGCGAATCGCGGGCGGCATGGCGTTAAGGTAGGGTCATGGCCGGGGGCGTGAGACCGCCCGGGAGTTTTGCATCGGGCGCTCGCGAGTATAGGGCCGTTGCCGGATAGTCCGCAGGGCGCCGACTTTGCGCCGCCGCCGCTAAAACGGCGCCGGACACATGGGTAATTGTTCCCGGCGTCCCCGCAATGTCAGATCCGTCGCCCACAACTTTATCAGCGCCAAGCCCGCGAATGATTTTGATCGCCGTCTCCCGGTCTTGCGTCACCGGGGGGGTTATTTCCTCGCCGCGCACATAATGCGCCCAGCACAGCTGGCCACGGCGCACATCCATCACAGCGGCAACACTCAAGACCTTTTCAGGATCCGCCTCTGCTGCCATAATTTCAAGCGCAGACAGACCGATCACCGGTATTTTAAAGGGCAGCGCAAATCCCTTGGCAAAGGCGAGGGCCACGCGAAGCCCCGTAAAACTTCCGGGGCCAGTGCACACCGCAATACGCTCAATGCGGCGCGGCGCAACATTTGCTTCGCTCAACATGTCCTGAACCATCGGCGCAAGGCGCTCGGCATGGCCGCGCCCCATGTGTTCCGACGTCTGCGATAAACACACAGCGCCGTTCAAGAGAGCGGCCGTGCAATACGCGCCTGTCGTATCAAGGCCAAGCGTGAGCAATTACGCCGCCTGCACCACGCTCGTCACTTCGGGCACATAATGCTTGAGAAGGTTTTCGATGCCAGATTTAAGCGTCATAGCCGAGGAGGGGCACCCCGCACAGGCCCCGCGCATTTCAAGAAAGACGGTGCCGTCACCCTCTTCGAAATGACGGAAAACAATGTCGCCGCCGTCCTGGGCCACCGCTGGCCGCACGCGAAGCTCGATAAGCTCTTTAATTTGTTCGACAATCTCGGCGGTTTCGCCTTCGTAAATCCGCTCTTCCGCCACTTCATTGGCGATCTGGTCCGTAAGCGGCGTTCCGCCTGCCATAAAGAAATCCATGATCGCGCCCAATATAGCGGGCTTAAGATGCTTCCACTGCGCCTCGTCGTTCTTGGTCACAGACACAAAATCGCTGCCGAAAAACACGCTTGTCACATCGGGTATCATGAACAGCATTTCAGCCAGCGGCGCGCCGGATACATTATCACCGCGCTTGAAATCCAGCGCCGGGCGTCCTGAACCGGCCACATCGCGTCCGGGCAAAAACTTCAATGTTGCCGGATTTGGGGTATCTTCGGTTTGAATAAACATGGCAGTCTCCTTGCCCCCCTAAATGGTCCTTTTGGCGGGTGGCCGCAAGGGGGAAATCAGAGAGAAATCTTAGGCTCACCAGCGCCCCAAAACTGCAAAAGGCGAAACACAAATTTTCGTCAAACCTTGAAGGCGGGTTTAAGTTTCTTATTTAAAGCTCAGAACAAGGATAGACCATGACTGATTTTTCCCCCCGCGAGATTGTCTCTGAACTGGACCGCCATATCGTCGCCCAAGGCGACGCCAAGCGCGCCGTGGCGATTGCCCTGCGTAACCGGTGGAGACGCCGCCGCGTCCCAGAGGCGCTTCGCGCAGAAGTCACGCCTAAGAATATATTGATGATCGGCCCCACAGGGGTCGGCAAGACCGAGATTTCCCGCCGTCTGGCCAAGCTTGCACAAGCGCCTTTTATAAAGATCGAAGCCACCAAATTTACCGAAGTGGGATATGTGGGCCGCGATGTTGAACAAATTATTCGCGACCTCGTCGAAGCGTCTATCTCCATGCTCAAAGAGCTGAAACGCGATCAAGTGCGCGCCCAAGCCGAAATGGCCGCAGAGAAACGTATTCTTGACGCGCTGACCGGCGAAAATTCTGGAGAGGCCACGCGGCGTAAATTTCGCGAGCGCTTGCTGGCTGGCGAACTGGACGATGAAGAGGTTGAACTGGAACTCGCCGACGGCGGTTCACCCTTTAAAGGCTTCGAGATTCCGGGACAGCCCGGCGCGTCCATGGGGATGCTCGACCTGTCCTCTATGTTTGGTAAAGGTATGGGCCGCACGAAAAAAGTGAAAATGCGCATCGGCGATGCCCACGGCCCTCTTCTCTCCGAAGAGGCCGACAAATTAATTGACGATGATGCCATTACGCGGGAAGCGATTGACCGCGCAGAAAATGACGGAATCGTCTTTCTCGATGAAATTGATAAAATTACCGCGCGGTCAAATGCGCGCGGCGCGGACGTGTCCCGCGAAGGCGTACAGCGCGACCTTCTTCCCTTGATTGAAGGTACAACCGTCGCCACGAAGTACGGCCCCGTGAAAACAGATCATATTCTGTTTATCGCCTCGGGGGCCTTTCACGTGGCGAAACCCTCCGACATGCTGCCCGAGCTGCAAGGCCGTCTGCCCATTCGGGTCGAGCTCCGCGCGCTCACGGAAGAAGACTTCGTGCGCATTCTCACAGAACCGGAAGCCAGCCTGATCAAGCAATACACGGCGCTGATGGCGACCGAAGATGTCACGCTTGAATTCACCGAGGACGGGATTGCCGAAATAGCCAAGATTTCAGCGAACGTAAATGCTTCGGTCGAGAACATCGGCGCGAGGCGTCTTCATACGGTGATGGAGCGGCTTTTGGATGATATTAGTTTCTCGGCAACCGATAAGGGCGGTGAAAGCCTGCAGATCGATGCCGCCTATGTGAAGAAACATGTGGGCAAGCTCGCCGCAGACCAGGATTTGTCCAAATTTATCTTATAGAGTCGACCAAAGACTCTTTAGGCGTCGGGAGACGGGGTTTCCGTGGCAGCGGCATCAAGGCGGCGCGTCTTTTCCATGAGCTGCGTCTCCAAAATCATACGGTGCCGCGTCAGCAAGCGCGGGCACGTTTGATCCCCAAGCGTGAACTGTGCATGGGGGTCTTGAAGTTTTTTGAGAATATCAGCGTGGTCGCGCGGATAGAGCGCAGGCCCAGATGTTTTGACAATTAGATCATCGACGCATTTCTCATAAAGCGCGCTCTGCCCGTCCAAATGCCGGACACCGGCAAAGACGCCGATAAAGAAAAAAAAGAGAGCTATGGACCACCGCATGAGTTTCATGCGTCAGCCCTTGCAAAATTACGGCCAAGTTAGGGAGCGGCCCTCATTTTACGCAATTATTTCCTCTTTAAGAAAACATACCATGCGCCGCTTCCGCCGTGGCGGATGTGAGCTTGGGCGTAGTTGGCGACGAGGGGGCGAATGTCCGGACTGTTAATCCAGCCGGGGAAAGCCCGCCGTAAGATCCCGTCGAGCCTGAGCCCCTTACCGGTCACCACCAATACGCATTTATGGCCGCGAGACGCGGCGCGCTCTAGGGTCAACCGGAGCATCGGGAAGGCCTCGGCTTGGGTTTTATCGTGAAGATCGACCTTCATATCGATATCGACCCGACCTCGGCGGGTTTTGCGGTCCTGATTAAGCTCTAAAGTCGCCGTGGGGGCATGGGAGGTTGGCTGCACAGGCGGAGGCAAGCGCATCATATTCGCGAAATCTTCATGGGAGGGTTCCGGACGCGCCGAGCCTCGCCGGCGCGGCGCGACGGTCTTGGCAACCTTTTGCCAAATCTGGCGCTCATCCGGTGTCAGCCGGCGGTCGGTCATGAGATAAGCGTACGCCGTATAAGATTGCTTGGAATAAGGACCGTCCACTGCCCCTGATGCTTCATCACGCCCGCCAGTTCGCCCGCCTCAAATCCACTTCCAAAATAGACGTCGCCCCGGAAAGGCCCGCGAATGGCTTTACCCGTGTCTTGCGCGATCAGTAATTGCCCCGTTTCAAGGCCTTTATAATCACCGCCCTCTTGAGGAAGTTTAACCGTGAGCCAGATCGGAACGCCGTAAGGGTGATGTGATGTATCCACCGCCAATGACCCCATATCCGTCAGAGGCACCCGCATACCGCCGTCAGGGCCTTCACCCGGAACAAGCTCTTGCGCGCGAAAGAAGATGTAGCGTTGATTTTCATTCATCAATTTTTGCGCCGCCTCGGGGCCGGACTTTATCATCCAGTCTTCAAGGTCCTGCATTGAAGCCTTGTCTTTGGAAACGCCGCCCCAACGAATAAGAACCTTACCGATTGAGGTGTATTCATGCCCATTGTTCCCGGCATAGGCCGCGCGCAGCCGGTGACCGTCAGGGAACCTCAAAACGCCGGAGCCTTGCACCTGCATAAAGAACACATCAAGCGGCTTGCCATAAGCAATCACATCAGAGGTTTTGTCCGAGATTTCGGAGCGCGGTAGACGCCGCGCGGCTTCGCTGGCCGGCACGGTCAGTATAGGCTCAGAATAGACAGCCGTTTTTTCAGGGCTAACGGCGAGCTCGGGCTGGTAGTATCCGGTAATTAATCCTGTGCTGTCTTCGCTCGCGGTCAAAATAAGCGGGTAGAAAAAGTCCTCAAAAAAGGCGCGCGCCGAACGGGCTGAACCTTCCGCCTTTTTCGCCGCCTCACAGCCCGCTTGCCAATCGGCAATACGTCCCAAATCGGTTCTGTTAGGCGAGAGATAGGATTGAGAATTCTTTTTCGCCCAGATACGGCAGCTTTGAATATAGGCATGTAAAGCTGGGCGAACATCCGCCTGCGTCCAATAGGGCAACGCCGCAAATGCGTCTGCGTTGGTTGTCGGAACCACCGGCGCAGCCACAATCGGGCCCGGGAATGAGGGGGCCGGCATAGGATCGGCTTCGGGCGGGGTCGGCGCCGGAATATCCGCTGGCGCCTCGCGGCCGCTATTGTCGATCTGCGCGGCGGTAGCTTGGGGCGGCGCAGCAGGATTTTTAGTGGCCGTCGTCGTGGCGCAAGCCCCGAGTGTTACCGCGAACACAGCACAAAAGAAAAACCGTATCATAACTTAAACCTGGGTATCGGGTGTCGGGTCAGCCTCCAGTGCGTCGCCCTCAGACGGGGCCACATCACATAACAGCCAATTTGGATCTTTGGACTTGAATTTTCGCTCGAACGTCCAGACTTCAGAGACGCCCGACAGCAGGTCAGGATCGCCCTCAACCACATGTCCATCGGCATCCAGTAGCGCGGAGGAAAGCTCTGCTTCATATCTTACAGAAACACGAGCCATAGCGCCGTCTTTTTCGGCGGAAATAATTTCAGCGCCTTTGAGACGGGCCAAATCTGTCACTTGTGTCAGGCTTTGCTCTTCGCGCGCCGTAATGGCCGCGTCATAGACCTCATAGACACTGGCCGAGAGGAGGTCTTTTAACAAGCCGCGGTCACCCTCGGCAAAAGCCTCAAGGATCATACCGTACGCGCCTTTGGCACCATCCAAAAATCGGGACGGAGAAAACTCACGGTCAATGGTCATGATCTCTGACAGGCCCGGAATCCCCATATCAGATTCGTCATGAACGATAGCCGCTTTTTCTTGATCGTTTTCACCGCTCATAAATTTAAGCGGGTCAACGGCATCTTCCGAGCCTTGACCTGTTGTTTTCCCAAGGACGGAGTAAAGCATCACACACACGAGCGTGGCGATGGCGGCATATAAAATCACTTCATTCATTGAATAGGTCTTCCATTGGTTCAGCGCGTATTCGTCTTTACATAGGGGCAGTCGCCGCCTATCGCAATTGTCCTGTTGCTCATATTGAGCTCCTATGTTAGCTGACCGCGCGCAAGTCGCAATCTATTCTTGACTAAAACCCTGTTGACGGGAGAAACTTCATGGCGAAAGAGCCAACTAAAGATATATCAGAGGCCGCCGACGCGGACCCGCAAGACGTAGATCAGTCCGGTCCAATGTTGCAGGTTCTGGCACAATATACCAAAGACCTCAGCTTCGAAAACCCGAACGCACCCGAAAGTTTGCGGTCCGGTCTTGCGGCTCCGAGTGTGAATATCAACATCGAAATCGGACGCCAAATGTTGTCCGATGACACGGTGGAAGTGGTGCTCATGCTAAAATGCGATGCCCGCCGAGATGACCAGATCGCCTTCATCGCTGAAGTCGAATATGCAGGCCTCTTTGCCTTCCAAGGGATTGGCGTCGAGGAAGTGCAGCCACTCATCATGATCGAATGTCCGCGCCTTTTGTTCCCGTTCGCACGCCAGATTATGGCAGAGATTACGCAAAATGGCGGCTTCCCACCGATTATGCTGGAGCCACCGGATTTCGCCGCGATGTTCCGCGATGAAATGATGCGCCGCGCTGCGCAACAGGGCGTGAACTAGATTTTCTAACGCCGTCAAAACCCGCGCTCGCAGCGCGGGTTATTTTTTCATAATGTTTTGTCAGAGGCGCGATTTTCCTTGACAAAATAGGAATTTTTACCTAATATATATTTTATGTTTACCCATCAGGATATCTGGTCGGCACTAGATCGTTTGGCGTTGGGTTGTTCAACCTCACCCTCTGGTTTGGCGCGTCAGGCCGGGCTTGATCCAACGACGTTTAACAAATCCAAACGGCAGTCGCCGGGCGGAAAGGATCGCTGGCCGTCAACGGAGAGCCTGTCCAAAGTGCTCGCGGTGGTAGGGATGACATTCGAAGATTTTGCCGCGCTCGCCGGAGATTCCCAAGGCCGCGGACCTGCCATCCCTGTGATTGGCCTCGCAGAAGCAGGGAGCGATGGTTTTTTTGACGATGCAGGATTTCCTGTCGGCGGCGGCTGGGACGAAGTCCGCGTTCCCGGCACTAAACATGAGAGCGTTTACGCCCTCGAAATCTCCGGAGACTCCATGCTCCCGGTCTTCCGTCATGGTGACCGGGTTCTCGTGTCTCCCAATGAAACCGTCAGGCGCGGCGACCGCGTTGTCGTTAAAACCTTCGACGGTGAAGTTATGGCCAAAGAACTTTGGCGCCTTACAAACACCCGGATTGAACTCAAATCAATCAATCCCGCCTATGATGACCGGGTTTTTGATAGAAAAGACGTTCAATGGATCGCCCGTATCGTTTGGGCGTCTCAGTAATTATCCGTCAACTAACTTAACGACCGCCGCGCTCAACGCATCTTTATCGCCTGATAAATCAAGAAGCATCTTCATCCGCTTTTGAACTTCACGTTCCACGGCATTTGCGGCCTTTGCTTCGACCACCATTTTTAGAACCTCCTGCGCTCTTTCAAAATATTTCTCCTTATCCAGCGCGATAATCGTCACCGCATAATTACTTCCAATCACCACGTCATTCGGGGCCATTTTTAGCGCCGCTTCGTAGCCGGCGACGCCGGCCTCTTCCGTGGCGTCATACCATTTCAGCCCGTTCTTTGCGCCAGCCTTGCGAACAATCCCCAGATGCCAGGCCCCTAAAAGGGCGGGGCCGCGCGCATCATCGGGATAGGCCGATATCACTTGCTCTATGGCGTCGAGCGTCTTACCCGGCAATCCCTTGCGCCACGCCCGAAAGGGGCTGCTAGTGCGGGTTTCGAAGCCGTAAGCCAGAGCATATTGAACCCGGGCTTCTCGAGAATCTGGCAAGGCTTCCACCGCATCTTCAGCCCAGTGACGCGCTTGCTTCGCGCTTTCATTCGGGTCCTCAACATAGCTTAGCATGACTTTCGCCGAGAGCGTTTCGGCGGCGAGGACCAACCCTTCCGGCGTTCCGCTCTCGGTGGCCATTTCAATGGCCGCGTCATATTCACCGCTATTAAAAAGCGCCCGAGCATCCGAGACGGAGTTCGCAAACGCCGAAGACGCCCACATTAACGAGAATATCAAAACTGCGCCGCGATATATCATCCTCGCAGTATACAATAAAATCTATCGCAAGTCTGCCATGCTTTGCACAAGCGACTTATCAATTAAGTCTGCCGTTTCCTGCGGGCCATAAATCGCCACAAAGGAGCCAAAACGCGGGCCTTGGGACTGCCCCAGACAGACCTCATAAATCGCCTTGAACCAGTCACGCAGATTTTCAAACGCATGATCTTTCCCGACAGAGAAAATCAGTGTTTGCAGGGCTTCTCCGTCTGTGCTCTCAGAGCCGGTCACGGCGCGGAGCCGCTTTGAGAGATCCACAAGCGCTGCGCGCTCTTGATCGGTCGGGGCGCGGTACACCTTGGCAGGCTTCACAAAATCTTCGAAATAACGCACCGCATATCCCGCCAGATTATCCAGCGCCGGATAATCCGCAGGCGTCGCGCCAGGCACATAACGCTCGATAAAGCCCCACAAGATTTCCTTGTCAGACGCGTTCGCGGCGGACACCAAATTCAGGAGCAGCGCAAAGCTGATCGGGCTGGCATCTTGGGGCGGGTTGCCGTGATGAATGAACCACACCGGATTATCGATTTGCTTGTCCAGCGCCTGGCGATGATAGGCCTCAAGATGGGCGAAATATTCGTCTACCGCCTTGGGGATCACATCAAAGTAAAGACGCTTGGCCGTCCGCGGCTTGGTGAACATGTAAAGCGCAAGGCTTTCCGGCGTCGCGTAAGACAACCAGTCTTCGACAGAAATTCCGTTGCCTTTGGACTTGGAGATTTTCTCGCCCTTATCGTCGAGAAACAGCTCATATACATATTGCACAGGTGGCTCGCCGCCGAGGATTTTACAAATCCGCGAATAGACAATCGAGTTGGCTTGATGATCTTTACCGAACATTTCAAAATCAACGCCCAGCGCCGCCCAGCGCATACCGAAATCCGGTTTCCACTGTAATTTTGTATTCCCGCCAGTGACAGGCAAGGTCACTTCGGTGCCGTCCTCGTCGTCAAATGTGATCGTCCCCGCTTGCGCGTCGATAGATTTCATCGGCACATACAGCACGCGGCCAGATGTTGGCGAGATCGGCAAAAACGGGCTGTAGGTCGCGCGCCGTTCCTCACCGAGGGTCGGAAGCATCACGTCCATAATCTTGTCGAAATTCGCCAGTGCCCGCAGCAGCATATCGTCATAAACGCCTTCACGGTAAAGATCGGTGGCGGATTTGAACTCATAGGTAAATCCAAAGCCATCGAGGAATTCCCGCAGCTTGGCATTATTGTGATGGCCAAAGCTCTCATGGGTACCGAACGGGTCCGGCACAACGGTGAGCGGCTTGCCCAGATGCGCGGCCAGCGCCTCTTGATTAGGCACATTGCCCGGGACATTGCGCATACCGTCCAGATCATCGGACACACAGATCATCTTGCACGGAATTTTCCCGCCCGTCAGCGCCCGGAACGCATCCATAACCATGGTCGTGCGCACGACCTCGCCAAAGGTCCCGATATGCGGCAGGCCGGACGGGCCATAGCCGGTTTCAAAAATTACCGGACGGTCACCACGGTCAATGCCGCGCTTCTTTTCAATGTCGAGGCGGCGCAAAATCAGCTTCGCCTGTTCATAGGGCCAGGCTTTCGCCTTCATCGCAATCTGTGTCATATCAGTCATAGGCTTGCTCTTATCTTATCCCCCGCGCGGGTCAACAGGCCGCGCGGCGCTTTTCTGCCATATCGTCTTTTTGCGCCCCAATTAAGGAGGTTTGAGGCTGGCAAGCTCAGCGGGGCCAAGGGAGAGCAGAAAGTTTCGCGCCCCCGCCTCGCCGTACATCGCCCGCGCCCAGTCAAGCTGCGCGGTCCAAGATGGGTCCAGAGACAGATCCAAAGACGGGTCAAGGGACTGATCAGAAAACCGATCTGGCATTTCCTCACGCGCCGCCTTTGGCGCATGGACCGATGTCTTTGGGGCGGTCGCCGCTGGCTTTATTGGCGGGAGCCCCGCGTCTGCGGGCCTCAGGAACACAGGGGGCCAGACCGTGAAAAGGTCTTTCGGGTCTTTATAATCTCTGGGCGCGGGCGGGCCGTAAGCTTCGCGCGGCGGGGGCATCTTTGCCGGTTTCGCCGCTGCAGGGTCAAGTTCGCCGCACAGTGCCACGCGGCGTTTGGCGCGAAGGCGGTAAACCCGCCGCTGAATATGCGAAGGAGAGGTCGCCCGCACGTCAAACCCATAGGCGGCATCTTTGGCGGCCCAATCCGCAGCGGTGGGCGGCTTAGTGCGCCACACAAATGAGCGGCGCGGACGCCCCGCTTGGCGAGGGCTTGGCGTGCGAGGGCGAAACCCCTCCATCAGCGGCCGCGCCCAAAGGCGCAGGGCGCGCTTGACCGTGATATAAATTTCCAGCGCCCGGGCGGTCTTGCCCCGCACCTGCAGCGTCCGCTGCGCTGCGCCGTGAGGTTTTTGCCCCCGCGAAAACGCCGCCGCGTCCCGCGCATGGCGAGCCAGCGCTCTTGCCGGAACGCCGCCATAAGCGCGCGCCTCGGACGCCTCAAACGCACCGCTCGGCCGTAGCTGCTGCTCGGTCACGCCGCGCGGAGGCTCGCGGCCAGTCGTTTGATGGGGAGAGATGTCTATCGGGTCATAAATCATAGGATGACAATAGACCGGCTTTGGGGATTGAGGATTATTTATGTAGTTTTTGATTTATGCGTTTGAAAAGACTGCGGTTTTAAAGCGCAAGAACTAGAAATATTAGTTCACGATTGTCCTCGCCACTTCTTCTAGCTTCCGCAAAGCCACTTTCACTAACGGAGCGAATTACATGTTGAAATAACTACTAAATATTCATCAAATTTAACAAGACAATTTGATATCCATTTTCTTGCATGAATGTTTGTTCGGTCATGCAAACTTCCCTATCATCGTTAATCCAAATTCTTGGTTCCACTTCCCGCACTTGCGATGAGAAATTTTCTTTCAATTCCATGGTAGCCGACCAACTTCCTTTTGGAACCGCTTTTTTACCCCAAACGCGGGGAAATGGGAAACTATTCGATTTGGAGAAATACCTAATTGTTCCATCTTTAATATAGAAGGCCGCAATGCTGCGCTTACTGTTCTCCACAACCCTCCTAAAAGCCGCCTCTCTGCTTACTAAAAAACGATCAGACATTTCAACGATTGAGTCTGTTGATATCAAATCGGATTTTTCAATGTATCTGGATAAGTAGTGACTGGGAAGAATCAACTCTGCAGCAAACTCATTTGCTTGCGCCTCTTGATTTTCACGAAAAGTACCGGTTTCAGAACGCTTCGACTGGAGGTCGCTATTTGAGCACAAAAAGGAAGCATGTTCACTGGGGAAATGCAACGGATGAACATAATGACCTATTTCATGAGCCAGCGTAAATCTCGTACGTCGGTCATCTTTGGACGGATTAAGTAATATTAGTCCGAAATTTTTACCCTCAGGTGCATATAGAGCGCCCTCAACCGGTAGTTTTGGATCCTCCAATATCTCTTCAATTCCCAATGCAGATGCGATCTCTAATAATGGAGTTTCACAATCTGGATTTCCTATTTGCCGAAGTATTTCTTTCGCCAGCCTTACCGGGTTGTCTCCAATATCAGATATGTCCATTCTGTTTAATTTCATTATCTCTATTCTTTTTTCGCTTAAGCATGGATGCGATCATTTCGCCAATAACCTCTCGGTCATATTGGTCCAAGTCACCCATTTTTCGATACATCGCCAAAGCGAATTCGTCAGCTTCATTTGATTCGGGGTCATCGCCAATTAAATACTGAGTGCTGACATCATAAAAATCAGCGATCAATTGAATAAGGCCGAGTGTAGGGTTCGTTGTAATTCCCTTCTCCAATTGCCAAATATGAGTTTTGGATACACCAACTGCATCCGCCAAATGTTGCAGAGAAACAGCCTTATTGGTCCTTAAAGTAATTAGTTTATTTGGAAGTCCCATTTTCTTCTCCAGAATCAAAAAGACGCAACTCGTTTATAAAGCCACGTCGTAATATAAAATGATACAATTTCATATCATAAGTACTTGACTCTTACAACCCGTAAGGTGATATGATACATTATCGTTTCAGACGATTCTTGCAAAAGCCAAAAAGGAGAATTAACCATGGCAACAAATCCACCTTCCGGAGACGGTCATCGAAACGGCGCCGTAAAAGGTCGCTCACAAACAAAAACCCCGTCAGGGCATTACGTAAAGCGAGATACTTCAACAGGGCGTTTTATGGATGTTAAGACATCCAGCAAGACGCCTTTCAAAGGTGTGCGTAAGGAAAAATAGCAATATAGAGACGGGTTCGAAAGATATCCTTTTGATCGATAAACTATTGCTCAAAAGGATATCTCGCCGCTTCTTAAGCGTAAGGAAAATACTACATGTCGGTACATCGCATCCACTTACGAAAGCTTCTTCGCGCGTTTGGCGATACAAAAGTCAAAAAGATTACTCTTTTACGAAATGACATTCGAACTGAAAGAAAAAAGCTAAGTGGTAATAAATCGGGTGGAGGGGATTTTTACGCGCCCTTTTGGTGTGATGCCAAAAATCATGCTTCAGGGGAAATTGATCTAAATCTTGCGACACTCGGTAGAATCGCAAAGAACGAGAGAAGAAGTCACCTTTATCCGGAATTAAATAAAGGATTTCTAAACTGGTGGCACTTAAAACGTCGCAACAGAAATGTTCCCGTTACAGCCTTCCCTTACAGTGTGAAGGAACGTTACGACTTCGTGAATCTCAACGCTTTGGTGAAGGTTGAAAACTTACTCACGATATTAATCGGCGACCCAAAAAATGGCCCACAAGAAAAACGACTTATCTACCCATATTTCACAAAGAAACCAGAGTTGAGCGATGATATCGCTCGTTTGGGATTGTGGCTTCTAAGAGAAACCTTGACGGAGTACGATCCCACGGATTTGCGTATTTTAGACGTAATGCGCTCTAAAACATTTTCTATCGCAGACACGCCTTTAAGGGGAACTGAGGAAAGCGAATTCACTGAAAGATATGCGTCTATTTTGTATGAATGGCAAGAATTGTACAAACAATACGGCTAAACACAACCCCACAACCCCCTTTCCCCGCGCGGCAAATTAGATTAGGCACATGCCATTGAATTTGGGAGGTGGTTTTGGCGGATTTATTGACAGTCGAGAGCTTGTTTACGCTTTTGATGCTTGTGTTGTTGCAGGCGGTTTTGGGGTTTGACAATCTTTTATACATTGCCATCGAGAGTAACAAAGTCGGCGACCCGGCGGCGGCGAAGAAAGTGCGCACATGGGGCATCGGGATTGCGGTGGTCCTCCGGATTGTGCTTTTGGTGATTATTGTCGGGCTTTTCGGAGCGCTGGCGAAGCCTTTGTTTGGCCTGCATTGGGGCGGGTTTATTATCGGTGAATTTACGCTTCAATCGCTTGTGACCCTCGGCGGGGGCGCGTTCATCATTTATACGGCCATCAAAGAGATCAATCACATGCTCGCCGTGGAACATATTGAGCATTCCGAGGGCACGGGGCGAAACTCCGTGGTGAAAGCCATTGCCTTTATCGTGGCGATGAACCTTGTGTTTTCGTTTGATTCCATCCTCTCGGCGATGGCGATTGCGTCCGTGCCGGGCGTGGACGGGGCCGCGCCCACCTATCAGGTGCCTTTGATGGCGATTGCGATTATTCTGTCGGGTGTGGGGATGATTTTGCTGGCGGACTATGTGACGGATTTTTTGAAAAAGAACCGCATGTATCAGATCATGGGATTATTTATTCTTTTGCTCGTGGGGGTTCTTTTGGTGTCCGAAGGGGCCCATTTGGCCCATTTGGAATTGTTCGGGTTCAAGATCGACGCCATGTCCAAGCCGACCTTCTATTTCGTGGTCGGGGTGCTTGTGGTGACCGATGTGATTTCCAGTAAATATCAAAAGCGGCTTTGGGCGCAAAAAGAGGCGGAAATTCGCGGGCATCATCCCGAGGTGGACGGTCTTGCCGCTGTGGACAAGGCGATGGGGAATACCCCCGCCTAGGAGGCGCATATGCTCTCAGTTCTTGATCTTTTCCGTATCGGCATCGGCCCGTCCAGTTCCCACACGGTGGGGCCGATCCGTATTGCCAAACGCTTTGTGGACAGCCTGTCCCGGCGCGGGGTTTATGACGACACAGCGCGGGTTGTGGTCTGGCTGCGCGGATCGCTCGCCTTTACCGGAACGGGACACGCCACGCCAAAAGCCTGCGTGCTGGGTCTTTTGGGGCTGGAGCCGGAAACACTCGATCCGGACGCGGCGGACGGACAGGTGGCGGTGGTTTATACGGAACACAGGCTGGCGCTGGGCGGCGGGAAAGAGATTCGGTTTAATCCCGAAACCGATCTTTTGTTTGATTATGAGACCGCCACGGACCTTCACCCCAATGAGATGAAACTGGCCGCTTTCGACGCGGCGGGGACAGAGCTTCGGGCGCAGACCTATTATTCCACAGGGGGCGGGTTTATTGCCTCCCACGATCAACTCGCGACACCGCTGGAAGATGATATTATCACCGTCGGGCCTGATGTGCCCTATCCGTTTACGTCGGCGGCGGAGCTGTTGGACTATTGCCGCAAGGATGATCTCAATATTCATTCGGTGATCTTCGCCAATGAGGACGCCATGCGCCCGCGCGAAGAAACCAATGCCGCCCTTGACCGTATCGCCGAAGTGATGCTCGCCTGTATCGAACGGGGGCTGAATACGGAAGGGACCCTGCCGGGGGGCCTTAAAGTGAAGCGCCGCGCGCCGGGCATTTGGCAAAAGCTGCACGGCGGGCCTTTATCGAATGAACGCGAGCAATTATTTGATTGGCTGAATGTCTATGCCATGGCCGTGAACGAAGAAAATGCGGGCGGCGGTCAAGTGGTCACAGCGCCGACCAACGGCGCAGCGGGGATTATTCCGTCCGTTCTGAAACATTACTGCGCCGGTGAGCGCGCCAACGCCGCCAATATCCGTAAATTCCTCTTAACGGCAGGCGGGATCGGCATGCTTTATAAACAGCGCGCATCGATTTCCGGCGCAGAGATGGGGTGCCAAGGCGAAGTGGGCGTGGCTTGCTCTATGGCAGCGGGCGGCCTTGCGGCGGTCTGGGGCGCAAACCCCGATCAGGTGGCCAGCGCCGCCGAGATCGGTATGGAGCATAATCTGGGCCTGACCTGTGACCCTGTGGGGGGGCTCGTGCAAATCCCGTGTATCGAGCGCAATGCCATCGGCGCGGTGAAAGCCGTGAACGCCGCGCGTCTGGCGCTACACGCGCCCGCGCAAATGAAGGTGAGCCTCGATCAGGTCATCGAAACCATGCGCCAGACCGGCCTTGATATGAGCTCGAAATATAAAGAGACCAGCCAAGGCGGCCTTGCGGTCAATGTGGTGGAGTGTTAGGCGCGCTCGGAGCGATTAAAAGGCGTTAGGGCGCGGGGCGCTTGCTGGCCGCGATGATTGCCCGCGCGATCGACGCCTGCTTGAGCGGCACGCCGCCATAGCGGCCTTCATAGACATTGCCTTTTTCCAGCACATGGATGTCAGGTTCATGCACCACATCCAGATCTTTGCGCGCTCCGCGTGTGATCCGCACATTCAGCGCCGCGACCATCGCGTCCAGATCTTCGGGGCTGCCTTTCGAAAAGGCCCAATTTGGGCGCTCGGCGGAAAAGCGGCGGCGAAATTCATCAAGGCTTTCAGGCGTGTCGAACTCTGGCGTCAGGCTGATGGAAACAAATTGAAAATTGCCCGGCCCTAATTTCTCTTCGAGCTCATCATAAAGAAGCACAAGCTCGCCTGCCTGTACGGGGCAATAAACAGAGCAGCCCGTAAACAGGAAATTGACCAGCACGGGTTTATCCTGAAAGTCTTTCAGCGCAAATGTGTGGCCCGATTGGTCAATCAGAGCGGCCTCAGCATAGGCGGGGTAGGTTTGTGCGCCGGCGCCCGTAAATACTGGGAGCTGTTTAACCGCAAAGCCCCCCAGAATGAGCGCCGCCGCGAGAATTGCGGCGATGCCAACGCGTTTGACGGATATGGCGCTCACCATAACCGCCGCTCTCTAATTGGCCGGAACGTTGATAATCTCGCCAACGCTGGGCACGCCGCTGGCATTCATCGCAAACAAGAAATAATTTCCGGGGATGAGCACATTTGCGCTGGACGGCAAGCTCAGCGAGAAGGTCCCGCCGCCCTGCGCCGTGGCTTGCAGCGGGATGCGCCGTTCGTCATTATTGACCGAATGGGTCACAGCGGCGGTTCGGACCAAAGCAAAGCTGTGGCTTGTATCCGTATCCATATCCACAGAAATCGTATTGCCCGGGCGCGCTTGGGCCGGAACATTGGACAGCACAGGCCGCGTGGCAAGCGCCCCATCGGGGCCCAATAAATATGGCGGCGTGAAAATTTCAACGTCTGCATGGTTGGCGGTGCAGCTTCCGCACAATCCACCGCCGCCGGTCAAGACGCGGCCATCCTTCATCAATATGGCAATACTGTGATAGTTTCGCGGTACGCGCATATCGGCAAGTTGACTAAAGGTTTCGGTTTCAGGGTTCCACATTTCAACGGTAAAGACAGATTTCTCATCCGTGAACTGCTTGCCGAATTCTTGCCCGCCAATCACAATTACGTCCCCGGACGGCAGGACGACACTGTTGGCATACACCCGCTTGAACGCCATATCGGCGATGCGTTTTACGGTGACGCCGCCCTCACCGCCGTTAATATCAAAGACATAAGCGCGTTTTGAGGCGTCGAACCCTGTGTAACGCGTGGACCCGCCCACGGCCAATATTTTGCCCACATCATACATGACCGCATTGCCGTTCAAGGCGTCCACATCGTCGCCGCGCGCCACAGACGGCGTCACAGTTCCGTTGCCGTTCACGTCGATCCAGTTCGAGTTTCTCGCAGGGCCCGGATGGAAAACTTTTCCGTTCGGCGCTTGAAACAGCCACATATGATTGTCAGAGCGGTAATACCCCTCCGGGTCGGCCGTATAGAGCCGCGTATCGGCCAAGCCGCTTTTGGATTGCCATCCAGAGCCTTCGCTCCAAACCTCGCCCGGCTTATTCGCCCGCGCACCGCTCCATGAGCCGCCAAGAGCCAATACGCGCCCGTCGGACAGCGGCGTCATGGCGTGATAGCCACGCGGTGTATTGAGATTGGCGTCTCGGGACCATTGGTCCGTGGCAGGATTATAGATACTTGTCACACGGTCCGAGCTTCCCCCTGTCACCATTAAGCGGCCATCAGAGAGCATCGTCGTGCCCGGGCAAAACATATCGTGAGAGGTATTAGACACATTCCGGTCTGTGGCTGTCTTCGTCACAGGGTCGAATATGGATGTGGCCGTGCGGCCATTATTGCCGCCGAAAGTCATCTTGGCATAGGCCGACCATGTGACCACTTTACCATCGGGTAAAATTGCGGCCGCAGACGGCACCAGCGGCATGCGGTAGGGGCCTTCCCATAGACCATTGCTATTAAACCGAAGCTTCCCGTCACCCAGCGGCGCATCGATACGCCATTGTTCGTTCAGACTGTTCACACAATCCCATTGATGAACATTATTCGGCGTCGCGCCGCTTTCTTCGATATGGGCGCATTTTCCTGAATGTTTCGCAACCAATGTCTGGCTATTCCCTGTTCCAGCGACGCTCCAAAGCATATTGTCGTCAAAAGAGCAGGAAAACTCTCGAATATTCGCCCCCAAACTATTGGAAGATCCCGCTACGCCGAGGCACTGCCCGTTTTCGGAACGGATTTGATAGTAATTTTGGTAAGGCGCAAAAGAATAGCGCTGGTTCGCGGCCCCCGTACAGGCGGATTGAAAGACATCGCCCGTCACTTCATTCCCCGTATTTCCCGTGGCCGTCGTCAAGCAAAACCCGCTCCTTTTTTCAAGGACAATCTCGCCAAAATAGCTCGGATGATCTGGCTCGAGATAGGGGTCCGTTGGCACAGGCGGCGGCGGAGGAGGCGGCGGGGCCAGCGCGTCTTCAATCGAATACCATGCTTCTTCGCCGCCAAACCAAAACCCGTCAATATTGATCAATGTATCCGTCGTGCCGTTTGGTTTTTCGGCGCTCACTGACCCATCAGAGTTTTGGGTGAAGATGTAATCAGCCAGAGAACCCGGATAATCAACCTGATCATACTCATCTGTGCCTGTATAGGTTTGCCCAGACTGGCTGGTGAGATCAAAGATGGAGTACCATTGCTCTTCCTCTTGGAACCAGATTCCATCAATATCGATCAATGTATCCACATTATCATTGCCGCGGTTTGTGACTTCGACCGTGCCCGCTGTGACAACGCGAAACTCGTAATCCAGAGCGCCCGTGGGATAATCAACCTGATCATACGCGTCTGGCGACCCTGTATATGTACGGCCGCCAACAACGCGCTCGGCAAGTGAATTGATCGCGTACCACGCTTCTTCGTCGAGGAACCAGAACCCGTCAATATCAATCAGCGTATCCCGTGTACCATTGGGTTTGGTCACCGTCACAGACAAATCATCATTGCGCACGAAATTGTAATCGGCCGCGCTTCCGGGGTAGTCCACCTGATCATAATCATCCGGTGTCCCTGTGATGGTCTGATCACCCGCTTGGCTATAAAGCACCTCGCTCATCGCGTACCATTTTTCCTCGCCAATAAACCAAAATCCATCAATCAGAATGAGTCGGTCAATTTTGCCGTCCGGCCGCGCCACAGACACGGAATTATCGGCATTGCGCGTAAAAGTGTAATCAGCCAATTTACCGTCATAGTTGACTTGATCATATTCACCCGTGCCCGTGATGACGTTTTGCCCGTCCACCTCGCTAATCGTGATGCCGCCTGAAACGAGCTGCGCCTGAGCCGGCATGGCCGCGGTGAACAAAAGGGTGCTCGAGAGAGCCAGCGCTAGGCAGAGATGAGAATTTTTCATAAGTCGATCGCGTCTATTATAGGTAGGTCTCGGATAGGAAAAACTGGTAAACATAGCGTAAAATTTTTCGCGCGCTATTAACGAAATAGAAATGGGTTTCTTCTTATTTCGAGACGAAATACTTGCGAAATCAGCTTAGGTCCTATGAAAAAACTTCTCGTATCATGCGCGGCAATAAGTTTAGCACTGAGCGCTTGCGGCGGCGGCGGCGGCAGTTCCGATCCCGAACCCCTTAAAATATATACGCCGCCCGCTGTTGAGGTGGCCACAAAGGCGGCGCGCGAGGCCCACAATGCAAAATTGGCGCAAGCCGAAGCGGAAGCGCTGGATTGGCTCTCGGCGAACGCAGAGAAAGACGGCGTCGTCTCATTGCCGTCCGGGCTTCAATATAAGGTTATCTCGTCCGGCAATGGCGGCGGCGTCAGCCCGGGCGCAGGACAGACGGTTAAAGTGCATTATTACGGATCGCTGCCTGATGGTCAGTTATTTAACAACTCGTTTGAACGCGGACGACCCGCCGAGCTTGAAGTCGATCAGATGGTGGACGGCTGGAAAGAAGCCCTGAGCCTCATGAAGCCGGGGGACGAGTGGATTATCTATATGCCGCCATCTCTGGGCTACGGAAAAGCTGGCGACGGCCCGTCCGTCCCCCCAAACTCCGCTCTCGTCTTCCGGATTGTCTTGTTCGGCACGGTCTAAGGCCGCCCGTTAATTTCCCCCGCGCGCCGCGCATTGCTTGAGTTTACGATAGAGGTTGGGAATCTGGGAAGAAGTTCGCTAGGTCAAGAAAAGCATAAACTTACGTTGTCTAACCCTGCAAAAGGATAGCAAAACGACTGCCTAACTTTTTTTGTCGGCTAATCCCCGATAGCAGACCTCAGCCAGTGTCTCACTTGGAGCGATTTAAGGACGCTCGCGTGACCTCCGGTTTGGCGGCAAAAGCAGACCTTATATTTTCCGCTTTACCGGACTAGTTCGTTTCCAAGCAACGGCATTTTGGTATTCATCAGATTGGTCTTCAGTGAAACGGTGCTCAAGGTTTGAGTGTATACTTTGCTGTTTAGCTGGCGCTAGGGATGCTGGCTTTAAGTTTGAAGGTAGAGAGGCAAAACCCGTTTCTTTTAAATACAATTTAATAGCAGATTGGTCTATCAGGATATCACCACCACCTGCCCAATGACGGTCTTGATTGTTCTTCTTTATTCCAGAAATCCAGTATTCTGAGCCAGACTCTATATCGAAATAGTTTGCGCCTATTCCAGTTCCTTTGAGGCTTTTAAATGCTTTTCCATTTGAGTAAACTGTAGAGCCAGTTTTTGACGCACCAGCGATTCCAATCCAAGCAAGACCGTAATCATCACCACCCGATTTACATTCCACATATACAAGTCTGTTTTTCATACCTTCTGTAAATCAAAAGGAGCAACCGATAGCAAGATAATGTTTGCTTGATGGGGATTAGCCGAAGTTGGGTGTGTCCTTCTTTGGGCGTATTAAGACTCCCGCTTATTTCTCCTTAATGTACCCAACGGCATTAGGTAATGTTTCTTTGGGTAGGCCCTCAAGAAGAGCAAAAACAGATCCAAGCTTATCCATACATTTCCAAAACGTAACGGTTTAACTTTCCTCGACATAGTTCCATGGCAGCATTCTGTCGAGGTCTAAGAGTTTAGTATCTTGGATATTGGCCAGATAGCATGACAATGATCTAAGAGACATGTAGGAATCGTTGTTAGAATACGCGATGATGGAGAGCCAACAATTGTTTCTGCAAGAGGTGGGAAAGATTCTAAAGACCGACAATACTGCCTATTTTCATACAATCCAAAAGCAGTTGGCCCAGTTGTTTATCGACGCTACATAGGAGTACAAGAATGATTCCGAGAAATTTTATTGTTAAGATGGCGCTTGTGTATACATTTTTTTGTCCGCAAATAGCGTCAGCAGCGGAACCAAACTCGTGCGTAGGTAAATGGGACATCAAGCCAATTGAAGATAATAACTATTTTAATTTACCGTTCAAACGCTACCCTATAAACTTAGAAATCACCTCCAGACATGCAATATTTACGGACAATTTTGGTGATAAGTGTATGGTTCTTTATTTTAAGCATCCTGAAAATGACGAGCTTGTTTTTAGGGGGTGTCTTTCTCCCTCAACTATAAACACTCTTCCAACACATTTTTCTGTGCGCTGCGAAGGGAGGCGTTTACTGGGTGATGTACGAGGGTTTTGGAAGCTCTATGAGATAGAAGGCAGTAAAAAAGAATGATGTGCCCCAAGCGTTATAGGCACCTTACTACATCACTTCCCAACGGAACTGAGTGAAACCCCAAAGCATTTAAATTGGAAAAGAACTGTTGAGCGAATTGCATGAGTTTACGATAGAGGTTGGGAATCTGGGCAGGAGTACGCTAAGTCACGAAAAGCATAAACTTACGTTGTCTAACCCTGCAAAAGGATAGCAAAACGACTGCCTAACTTTTTTTGTCGGCTAATCCCCGATAGCAGACCTCAGCCAGTGTCTTACTCGAGGCGATTTTAAGCAATTCAGTTTTGCCCGCTACCACTGCCGAAGTTACAGGGCTGCTACGACTGAAATACTAACTAAGTACCTAGTTCTGATACTTATGGATGTACCAAAATAGTGCACCGATGATTCCAAGTGGATAAAACCACGGAATTACATTAGTTATAGTAAACGGTATATCAAATCGCGCGAACGCACTGATTGAATTAAAAGTCGCGCAGACAACAACAACAACTAATAAGGCTTTTGCTTGGGAATATTTTTCTTTGATTAATAATAGCATCGAGAATGTAAACGCAATTAAAGAAATTAGACCCAAGACCATCGCGTTAGTTCCGAGCGTTTCGGATAGGAAGTTTTTGTACTCATTAGCACCCATGCTTTCAGACAACACCTTCATCGAGTTGCCTAAATAAACTTGGTAGTAAAAATAAACTGCACAAAAACTCATGACAAGCGCGTAGCCAAGGCATGAAATTGTTAACACCCAGAATCCGACTGACCTATTTTGATGAGGAATTATACTATTTGCCACGCTTTGCACTCCCTCTTGTACGATCTCAAGTCCACTTTTATGCAAAGGTCTTTTATGAAGCATTAAAGTCTCTGAATAGCCGTCATTACCGAGCGGCTTATTTTTGGTAAATATTGCAGGATGAGAAAACATTATCAGCGGCCGTTTTTGGGCGTCCATAGCCGCCCAACACAGAGGCATACTTTAAGCGATTTTAGGACGACAAGTCCTGTTTTTTGGGAGACCCATGTTTACTTTAGACATATTAGGCAATTCTGCTATATTCTCAAATATGAAAACAGCTAATTATCCAAATTGCTTAAAGTCCCCAAAGTTTACTCTCCTGCAAAGGATTAATATGACGTTTAAAGGAAGGTCTTGCAATAACTGCAACGAAAAACTTTATATGTCTCAATGGGAGGGCTTTGTTATAGGCATGAGTGTTTTTGTAATAGTTTTTGCCTTACCTAGTGATTTAATATTTAAAATCCCACTCGCCTTATTATTTGGATTTCTACTCCTCATTTTGAGTGCATTATTTATTCCGCTAACAACCAAAAAATTGCTCTGAGAAGAAAATAGAAAAATAAGTCAGTGGCTTATTTGGGCGTTTTAAGACTCTGGGCTAATGCTCTAAATTGCCGCAGGAGCAAACATTACCTTTAGTCTCACAAATGATCCTTTGTGAGTCCATTTCCTTAGCCTTGTAATAGTTTGAAATTACATCGTCTCAGAACAGAGACTCAAAAGCCTAAGACCCTATACGCATCATGATTAGGATCATGGAGGCCGATAGACATCGTTATTTTCGGAGATAGTCGTTTGTCACGTCATCTATCTAAAGAGAAAAATGGTAGTTGGAGAGGCCTTCCAACATTCGCACACGCCTTGAAGATACGTATTAAGGCATAACTAGGCATTCAACACATTACGCTGCACGGCGTTACATTGGAGAAGTGGCAATCCCATTAGAAGTTTTCTTTCTTTGATATATCAATAACTTACGGCGTCTAACCATACAAAGAAAGGGCAATATGAATCAAAAGGATAGTAGATCAGATGTCTAACTTTTTTGTCTGCCACCGCCAGAATGCCGACATGAAGGTCTGGATTGGAAACAACTAGAGGGTTAGGCTATAAAAAATAAATTTTAAAGAGTTCGATAATGACTACAGATAACTCTCCTTCTACATCACCCCAAGCTCGGAAACGCGCGCACGAGATAAAGGAATATAGGTGTAAAAACTTGATTGCTGTGTTGGAGTGCCCAGCTCTGATCAAAAACATTGGTACAGTTATTAGAAATGTAAATGCACTAGGAGTCGAAAAGACCTACATAATTGACCCAAGAAGAGCGCTTCCTGATGATTGGCAAGATATGAGGGAGAGGAAATCACTATCAAAAGTCTCTGTTTCAGCGATTAAATGGAGTTTTATTAAACGGTTCGACAGCACCGAAGACTGTATAGCTCACCTAACCAAGAAAAACTTTGTTTCAGTTGTCACGTCGCCTCACGTCAAAGGTAAGAAAAATGTTATTCTCCACGAGGCCGACTACACCGTGTTTACGAAATTGGCTGTGTGGTTCGGAAATGAATCTAGGGGAGTAAGCGACGCCGCAATCGAGAACGCCGAAATGTGCGTTAGCATCCCCATGTTCGGTATGATTGAAAGCCTAAACCTTGGAACATCAACGGGAATCGTACTGTATGAAATAACAAAACAACGTCGTGATTATCAGCGTAAATATGGGCGAAGCGGCAAACGAAAAGAGATTTAAAAGTCAACTAACGACTTAAATACTCTAGGGATATGTCAATGCTCATTTCGCCGGTTTACCGCAGTTAAATCCAATATTGGCTGCATGCGCACAAACGATCCGTTGTGAGTCCATTGCTTTCGCCTAGTCTGTTTGAAATTACATCGTCTCAGAACAGAGGCTCAAAAGCCTAAGACCCTATACGCTTCATGATTAGGATCATGGAGGCCGATAGACATCGTTATTTTCGGAGATAGTCGTTTGTCACGTCATCTATCTAAAGAGAAAAATGGTAGTGAGAGTGAGACTTGAACTCACGACCTCAGGATTATGAGTCCTGCGCTCTAACCAGCTGAGCTACCCCACCAAACCATAGGTATTCACGACATTGGCCATGAACAGGGGCGGCGTATAGGCCAAAACGGGGCCTATGCCAAGAGGAAAGTCAGGCGAAATTCCCTGAAAAATCATGTGGTGAGATCATTAAATCATCCGGCCCCCTTGTTATGGGCGCCCAAAGGGGCCATTTCCCGCCCATGACCGATATTATGACAAACCTCGACGATAACCTCGTCACCATATTTCAGCTCGACGGTACGAATGTGCGCGGACGAGCCATTCATTTGGGCGATGCCCTTCACCAAGCCATTGGCACGGGTCGATATCCCGAGCCTGTTGCAAAGCTCTTAGGCGAGGCCATGATGATCGCCTCTTTGGTGGCGCGCGCCCTTAAGTTCGAGGGCCGCCTGATTATTCAGTGCCACGGCACCAATGAGGGCGCTGTCTCGCTTTTAATGGCGGATTGCACCACAGACGGCCACATTCGCGGATATGCCCGTTGGGACGAAGCGCAGCTTAAAATGATTACGCTGGATAATCGCAACCCGGGAGCCGATGTTCTTTTGGGCGGCGGTACCTTTTCGATGACCATCGATCAGGGGCCTGACATGGACCAATATCAAGGCCTTGCGGCCATCACCGGTGCGTCGCTCGCCGAAAGCGCCGAGCATTATTTCGCGCAATCAGAACAAGTGCCGTCTCGCATCCATTTGGCTTGCGGACAGGTACACATTCCCGGCGAAGAGCCGAAATGGCGCGGCGGCGGCATTATGATTCAAAAGGTTGCCGGAGATAAATCTCGCGGGGATACCGAAGATGGCTGGCAGACCGCCAAAGCCTTGTTCGATACTATTACGGATGCGGAATTAATTGATCCGGATCTCTCCCAAGATGATCTTCTTTACCGGCTGTTCCACGAGAGCGGGGTCTTGGTTATTGACCGCGCCCCGGTAATCGCGAAGTGTTCTTGTTCGCGCGAGCGTCTTCATGCAACGCTTAAATCTTTTGATCGTTCAGCGGTCGAAGAGATGGCGGAAGACGGCAAGATTTCCGCCCATTGCGAGTTTTGCGCAGCGGAATATATTTACGACCTCAGCGATATTTAAATGCGAGCTACGCCCGCCAAAAGGCGGGCGTTAGCACCACCAGCGCCGTCACGATCTCAAGGCGGCCCACAATCATACCGACCATCAAGACCCATTTCGCAGAATTCGGCAAGGACTGGTAAGTGCCCGTTGGCCCGATAATATCGCCAAGCCCCGGCCCCACATTTGCAACCGCGCTCCCCGCGCCCGACCAAGCTGTCAAAGGATCAAGTCCCAAGATAGAGAGTATGATCGCGATAACGGCAAACGTCATAAAGAATAAGAAGAAATAGCTCATCACCGAGAAGACAACGCCTTCGGATAGAGGTTTCCCGCCATAGCGCAGCGGCGTGACCAGATTGGGGCGCGGCATGCGTAAAAGATAAACCCTGAGCGCTTCGAACGCCACTTGATAGCGGAAGATCTTGACGGAGCAGGCGGTTGATCCCGCACACCCGCCGATAAACATAAAGGCAAAAAAGGCCGCAACGGCAAAGCTGCCCCAGCTATTATAATCTGCAGTCGCATAGCCCGTTCCGGTGACCACAGAGACCACATTGAACGCCGCAAGGCGAAAGGCGCGTGTTTCGCCCATTTCGCTGCTGCCCCAGAGCGAGACTGTCACCACCATAATGAGCGCGGCCATCACCAAGACGAAGGTTCGGACCTGTGCGTCCTGGAGCGGCGCTTTCATATTGCCGCGCATCATCAGAAGATACACACCAAACGGCATCCCGCCTGCCATCATGAAGGCGATACAGACAAGGTCAGCGCCGTTATCCATAAATCCACCCATAGATAAATCAGATGTGGAATAACCGCCTGTCGCAACAGTGGTCATGGCATGCGCCCAGGCATCAAAGGCGCTCATCCCTACCCACATATATCCAAAAGCACACAAGGATGTGAGACCCAGATAGATCACGCCGATCGCCGCGGCCAGACTCGCAGCACGCGGTAAAATCTTCTCGCCCATATCAGAGCTTTCAAGCCGAAAGAGCTGCATCCCGCCAATGCGCAGCATAGGCAGAACCGCCATCGCCGTAACAATAATACCCACACCGCCAATCCATTGCAGGATAGCGCGCCATAAAAGAATACCCTTATCCTCGGTATCCAGCCCCGTAAGGATCGTCGCGCCCGTGGTGGTAATGCCCGAAGTCGCTTCGAAGAATGCATCGGTAACGCTAATATTCAAGGGCGACATCAAAAACGGCATGGACGCAAAGGCCGACAGAAACACCCACGATAAAACCGTCAGCAAAAAGGCCCCGCGCGCAGGCAAAGACGGGTTGGGCATATAGGTGACGAGCGAGAGCACTGCACCCACAAGCGTGGTGAAAATTCCGGAGAGGGCAAATGATGGCCAGCTAAAACCGCCGCTGTGCTTGTCGACAAGACAGGGGATGAACATGGCCAGACCAAGGGTCGCCAACATCAGGCCCACAACAAAAAAGACAGGTCTAAGATCCGGCATAGCGTTCAGCTATATCAGACCTTACAGAATATCAAAGCGAAAGAACGCCTAGCCCAGTTCCATTATATCACCGCGCACATTCCCGGAGATGTCCGCATAGACACCCCACGCATACATAGCGATTTTGCGGCCCGCGATGTTCTTGACGAGAAAATCTCTCAAGACTTTCTGCTCGGGCGTGAACGGCGCGTTATACCCGTAAAAGCTTGCGGCTTTGATCACGGCGTCGAAGGATTTTTCACTATCTAAAGCGAAGTCCCAATCTGGCTGATCCTCGACAATCGCGATGGCGCAAAGCACGCGCGAATGCTTGCTCATTCGCAGATCGGGGAGTGTCGTTACGCGCTGGCGAAGCGCTTGAACATGCGCGTCCTTGAGCATGACCTTCCGGCGGCGTTTCCACAAAAATTCCATCATGACGTTATGTTCGCCCAAAACATGCCGCTTAGCGGGGGCGCTGCGGCTACGCCTCCAGCCGTGCAATTTTCACACCTACAATGGAGCTATCAGGTGAAATTTGCGTAAGGTTCAAGCCGCCGCCCGCGTGCGAAATTGATGCCGAGACTATATTGCATTCGCGGGCTTGCCGCCTTATCAATTTGGCATCGTTTTGGGGGATTTATGAGCACAATATTCATCGGAAAAGACACGGACGGCACGGCGCAAGAACTTTTGCTGAACCGCGCAAATCGCCACGGCATTGTGGCTGGCGCCACCGGAACCGGAAAGACCGTGACGCTGCAAATTCTATCCGAAGGGTTTTCCAAAGCGGGGGTGCCGGTCTTCGCCGCCGATGTGAAGGGCGATTTATCGGGTATTTCCCAAAGCGGGACAGCCGAGAATAAGCTACACGAAAAATTACTCGCCCGCGCTGAAAAGATTGGACTTGAGGACTATACCTATAGCGCCATGCCCACAGTGTTTTGGGATTTGTTTGGCAAAAAAGGCCATCCCGTTCGAACAACAATTTCCGAGATGGGCCCCATGCTTTTGTCGCGCTTGATGGACCTGACGGATGTGCAAGAGGGCGTCATGAATATCGCCTTTGATGTGGCGGATGATAATGGCTGGCCGCTTGTGGATATGAAGGACCTCAAGGCGGCTCTGACCTTTGTGGCCGAGCAGAGCAAAGAGCTCACACTTTTATACGGCAACATTTCGAGCCAGTCCGTCGGGGCTATTATTCGCAATCTCTTGGTTCTAGAGCGCGAAGGCGCCGACCAGTTCTTCGGAGAACCGGCGCTGAAGTTAAGTGATCTGATGAAAACGGCGGAAGACGGTCGGGGTATTGTCAATATTCTGGCTGCGGACGACCTGATTAATTCGCCGCGACTTTACGCAACATTCTTGCTCTGGCTACTCAGCGAGCTTTTTGAGGAACTGCCGGAACTGGGCGATCCTGACAAGCCGATTATGGCCTTCTTTTTTGATGAAGCCCATTTGCTGTTTGATGACGCGCCCAAGGCCTTAATTGATAAAATCACGCAGGTGGCACGGTTGATCCGCTCCAAAGGCGTGTCTGTCTGGTTCGTGACCCAGAACCCCGCCGATATCCCCGATGATGTTTTGGGGCAGATTGGGAACCGCATTCAACATGCGCTTCGCGGCTATACGCCCAAAGAGCAAAAGGCCATTAAAGCCTGTGCCGGCGCGTTTCGGCCAAACCCGGCCTTTGAAACGGAAACCGTCATTACGGAGCTAGGGACCGGAGAGGCGCTTGTGTCCGTTCTCGACGCCAAGGGCCGTCCACAGATTGTCGGGCAAACCCTCATTCGTCCGCCCGCATCGCGTCTTGGCCCCGCCACGGACGCAGAGCGGTCCGAAACGATGGCTAGCAGCCCGCTTGCCGGAGTTTATAATGAAACCGTCGACCGCAAGTCCGCCTACGAAATGCTGGCGGCGAAGCGCGACGCGGCCATAAAGGCGCAAGAAAAGGCGCTCGCCAAAGAAGCCGCCGATAAGGCCAAAGCCGAGGCGGCAAAGGCAAAAGCGGCGAAAAAGAAGCCGCCTGTAAGGCGCAAAACCTCCACCCGACGCACAAAATCGGCGGCGGATACGGTGATGCATGAGGTTAAACTTGTGGGACGGCAAATTCTTCGCTCGGAGGGCCGTAAACTAATTCGCGGTATCCTTGGCGGGTTCATGCGCAAATAGTTTCTGCCGCGCAAAAAGCAACGCTGCGCCGCCGCCAATGATCCATCCCGCGAGTACATCGAGGGGCCAATGAACGCCAAGCAAAATTCGCGACAAACCGATGACCGCCGTCAATAAAATAGATGCGGTGAGCATGAGCCGCTTGGGCCCGTCATACATTTGGAAAAAAAGCCCCGCCAAAACCGGATAGATAAATGCACTGCGAAGGGCATGTCCGCTGGGAAATGACGGACTTGAAGCCTCGATAAGATGGTAGGCCGCGTCGGGGCGCGGGAGATCAAAAAGCTGTTTAAGCCCGGCAGATAACGCAAAAATAGCCGCGACCCAAACCGCCCAGATCAACGCTTTTTTTGGTGTTTTGTTCACCGCGAGGAAAACCGCGCCAAGACCCGCCGCGCCCATCAGTATCTCCCCATCACCCAAATGCGTCATGGCCGTCATGAGAGAGATGATCTGCGTTTTCGGCTCTGGCGCTGATGCGAGATTTAAATATTCAAACAGCCATATGTTGGGGTTTTGCATACCCTAGCTTTGCAAGAAATATCGGTAAGCTATATTGTCTGTTTCCTGACTCATGGGGTAACCAATTTTCCCGAGGCTTGCTTCCAGCGCAGCAACATCATCATTGGGCACCTGAAAACCGCACAATACATGCCCTGTCGAACTGCCGTGATTGCGGTAGTGAAACAAAGAAATATTCCACCGTGCATCCAGATTGACGAGGAAATCCGTCAAGGCTCCCGGGCGCTCGGGAAATTCAAATTGATAGATCCGCTCTGGGATATCGGCCTGCGTCCGTCCGCCAACCATGTGGCGTAAATGGCGTTTTGCGAGGCGGTCATGGGACAGGTCAACAACGCTGACGCCTTCGTCCTCCATCGCAGACAACACATCCTCCCGCTCGCCCGGAGCCTTCAATTTTACGCCCACAAGCACGTGCGCCAAATGCGCATCGGCGTAGCGGTAATTAAATTCGGTGACGGCGCGGCGGCCAAGCGCGCGGCAGAAATTTAAGAACGCGCCCGGTTTCTCTGGAATTGTCGCCGCAAATAACATCTCGCCGCCCGCACCAAGTTCGGCGCGCTCCACAATGTGACCTATACGGTCGAAATTGACGTTTGCGCCAGAGATCGTCACGACGCAATCGCCTTCCGGGGCCTTACCCTCACGGACATGTTTGATAAGTCCCGCAAGCGCCAGCGCCCCCGCCGGTTCAACCACGGTTCGCGTGGCTTCGAATACGTCTTTAACAGCGGCGCAGATTTCGTCATTGGAAACCGTAATTAATTCATCAACCACGCGCTGCGCGATATCAAGCGTGTTGGTTCCAATCAGTTTGACAGCCACACCGTCGGCAAATCCGTCAACCTTTGCCAGCGGTGTTGGAACACCCGCATCGAGAGAGACTTTCAGCGTCGCCGCACCAACCGGTTCGACCGCGATAATTTTTGTTGTCGGGGACATGGCTTTAATCCACGTTCCGATCCCCGAGACCAAGCCGCCGCCGCCCGTACACACATAGACAGCTTCCGGGACGCGCGGCATTTGTTCGAGGATTTCTTTCCCCACCGTACCTTGGCCGGCGATCACGTCAATCTCATCAAAAGGGTGAATAAAAACCGCGCCAGTGTCTTTTGCAAACGCCAAAGCCGCCGCGCAGGCCTCATCATAATTATCTCCAATCAGGCGGGTTTCTGCGCCGCCGGCCTCAACCGCACTCACTTTAATGGGCGGGGTGGTGACCGGCATAAAGATAATGGCTTTGGTTTTGTAATGCGCCGCCGCCGCCGCCATGCCTTGCGCATGGTTCCCAGCGCTCGCGCCGACCACGCCGCGCGCCCGCTCCGCATCTGTCAGGCCTGCAATACGGTTCGCGGCGCCGCGAATTTTAAACGAGAACACATCTTGTAGATCTTCGCGCTTTAGCCAAATGTTACGGCCATGTTCAAGCGAGAGTTTTGGCGCATATTCGCACGGTGTGCGTTTCGCGAGCGCGTAAACGTCTGCCGCTTCGATCCGTGCTTTCAGATCGTTTAAATTAACGAGAGGCATAGTCCGCAATCCAATTCCCTACGCCGCTCGTCGAGAGCGGCCCGCCCAAATCGCCGGTTGTCTGCCCCGCCTCCAGCGCCGCTTCAACGGCGGCTTCGATAGCCGCGGCCGCGTCTTCAAGACCAAAAGAGAGGCGCAACATCCATGCGGCAGACAGGATCATCGCGAGCGGGTTGGCTTTGCCTTGCCCCGCAATATCGGGGGCACTTCCATGAATAGGTTCATACATGCCCACATTGCCATCAGAAAGTGACGCGGACGGGATCACGCCCATCGACCCGGCCAAAACAGAGGCTTCGTCGGTCAGAATATCGCCGAACATATTTTCTGTCAGGACAACATCAAAACTTTGAGCATTGGTCAGCATATGCATGGTCATGGCGTCAACCAGAAGATGTTCAAGCGCCACTTCGGGATAGCGCGCAGCGACTTTAATCACGGTTTCGCGCCACAGACGCGACGTTTCCAGCACGTTGGATTTATCCACGCTGGTGACTTTCTTGCGCCGCTGCATCGCCAAATCAAACGCCTTAATGGCAATGCGTTCGATCTCGGCTTCGCTATAGCGGCACTCATCATAAGCGCCCAGATTATCGCGGCCTTTTGCGCCGAAATAGATCCCGCCGGTCAGTTCCCGCATGACAACGAAATCCGTACCTTCGAGGCGCTCGCGCTTGAGCGGGGCGCGGTCGATCAGCGCCGGATAAGGTTTGCAAGGGCGAATATTGGCATAAAGATTCAGGTTTTTTCTTAGCGGTAAAAGCGATCCCAGCTCAGGCCGGTCCGCCCCTTTAAGGTGGTCCCATTTAGGACCGCCCACCGCACCCAATAAAATCGCGCCTGTCTTTTCACAGGACGCATAAGTCTCGTCTGGCAAGGGTTTAAAGCCTGCATCAATCGCTGCCCCGCCAATTAAATGCTCCTCGGCGGCCAATTCATGACCAAATTTCTCGGCCACGGCTTCCAAAACTGTCATGGCCGCCGCGCCCACTTCGGGGCCAATTCCGTCGCCCGGCAGGTAGGTGAAATGAATTTTCATCGATGCGCCTCTTCATATTTCGCGATGTCTGCATCTTGAGCGGCCAAATAGCCCATCTCGTCCACGCCTTCCATGAGACAATGACGGGAGAACGCATCAATCTGAAATCCATAAGTCCCGCCGTTTTTCGGCAAGCGGACTTCGCAGCGCTCCAGATCCACAGTAATCTCCTCGCCCGGATGATCGAGAAGCCATTGATGCGCGCCCTTTTCAATCGCAATCGGCAGAAGGCCGTTCTTGAGCGAATTACCAAGAAAAATGTCAGCGATTTCAGAGCTGATAACCACGCGAAACCCATAATCCGTCAACGCCCACGGCGCATGCTCGCGCGAGGACCCGCATCCAAAATTATGACCGCCGACCAAAATCTGGCAAGCTTTCGCGGCGTCCGTATTGAGTTCGTGATCTGTCTCGGAGCCATCCTTGTTATAGCGCCAGTCATTAAACAAATGTTCGCCCAGACCGGCTTTGGTCGTCATGGTCAAGAACCGCGCCGGCATAATTTGGTCCGTATCAATATTTGCTGCCGGCAAGACAACCGTTTTTGACTGGATGGTTTTTAAAGGTTCGAAACTCATGCCGCGCCTCCTATAAATCTCGGATCCGTTATCACCCCGCATATGGCCGACGCGGCCGCCGTTTCAGGGGACGCCAGGACAGTCCGAACGCCCGGCCCTTGCCGCCCCGCGAAATTCCGGTTGGACGTAGAGACGATTAAATCGCCCGGCGCGCCAATATCGCCGTTCATGCCAATACACATAGAACAGCCGGCTTCGCGCCATTGCGCGCCCGCAGCGGTAAAGATTTCATCGAGGCCTTCGTCTTCGGCAAGCGCTTTAATAATGACGCTCCCCGGGACAATAATGGCCGTAACGCCGTCGGCCACTTTTTGGCCCTTAAGGACACTCGCAGCGGCGCGAAGGTCTTCAAGGCGTGAATTCGTACATGACCCAATAAAGACGGTATCCACAGGCGTTCCGGCAATAGATGTACCCGACGTGAGTTGCATATATTTAAGGGCGTTCTCATCGGCTTTATCGTTCGCCGCCGGGATAATCCCATCAATCGGCATACCCATCCCCGGATGCGTTCCGTAGGTGACCATCGGGCGAATATCTTCCGCCTTCAAATAAACCTCTTTGTCAAAAACCGCGCCTTCGTCAGTGGCAAGCGATGCCCAATCTTCGCAGGCGGCCGCGAAATCACCGTTTTCCGTGGACGGCGAGAGCTTTCGCCCTTCGAGATAATTAAATGTGGTTTGGTCCGGCGCGATCAGGCCGCAGCGCGCGCCCGCTTCGATAGACATGTTGCAAACGGTCATTCGTCCTTCCATGCTCATCTCATCAAACACGTTTCCGCGATATTCAAGCGCGTAACCTGTACCGCCGCCCACGCCAACCTTCGCGATAATCGCCAAAATGACATCTTTGGGCGTCACGCCTTTTCCAAGGGTTCCATTCACATGAATCGCCATGGTTTTAGGCTTGCGCATTAACAGGCATTGCGTCGCAAGCACGTGTCCAACCTGCGTTGTCCCGATGCCAAATGCAATTGCACCAAAGGCGCCGTGCGTCGAGGTGTGGCTATCGCCGCAAACAATGGTTTTGCCAGGCTGAGTTGCGCCGATTTCCGGGCTCATCACATGGACGATGCCGCGGTTTTGGCTTTCCCAGCCATGGGTTTCTATACCATATTCTTTGGCATTCGAGAGAAGCTGCTCGACCTGCCGTTCGGCCTGCGCCGTTATATAGGGGCGCGTCCCGTCAGCGTTGACCAATGTGGGCGTCGAATGGTCGATAGTCGCCAATGTCAGGTCAGGGCGGCGTACAGAGAGGCCTTTCTCGCGCAAGACGGTGAAAGCTTGCGGACTGGTGACCTCGTGAATCAAATGTAAGTCAATATAGAGCGTTGCAGGGTGCTCTGCGGTTTCGGGAACCACAACATGGCGATCCCAGACCTTATCGAAAAGTGTCTTTGGCATAATTCGTCCTAATGCTGTGCGGCGATGGGTTGCTGAACGCGTCCGGCGCGCCGTTCGATGCGGTTAATGACGTCAAGATAGGCTTTTGCGCCCGCGAGAACCGTGTCCGTGCTCGCGCCTCGGCCATGATAGCTCTCAAACTCTGTGGTCACTAAGACAGACGCCTCGGCCATCGCATCCTCGCCTTCGGTGACTGACTGCACGGAAAAGCTCTCGAGGTGAAGCGGGTGCCCCGTGACTTCGGAAATCGCCAGAAAGACAGCATTGACCGGCCCCGCGGCCTCTTTTACGGCGGTGACGGTGCGTCCATCTTCATGTGCAAGCTTCACCGTCGCAACGGGCAGGCGGTTCTCATCTGAGCCCGCGGACACATAGAGACTATGGATCGTCCAAGGGCCTTGCGCGCCGACAGCTTCGCCCAAAATCAAAGCTTCAATGTCCGCATCGAAGACTTCTTTCTTTTCATCGGCCAAGGCCTTGAACGCCACGAAAACGCTTTGCAGCTGATTGTCCGATAGCTCAAACCCGAGCTTTTCGGCGCGGTTTTTAAGCGCCGCACGGCCCGAGTGTTTACCCAAAACCAAATTATCTTTAGACACACCCACATCTTCAGGGCGCATAATTTCATAGGTCTCGCGATTGGCCAAAACACCGTGCTGGTGAATACCGCTTTCATGAGCAAATGCATTTTTACCAACGATGGCTTTATTGCGCGGCACAGGATTCCCCGTCAGCGTCGCCAATAATTTAGATGCCGCGTAAATGCCTTCGGTTTTAATATTTGTGGTCAGACCGAAAAAATCCTTTCGGGTGTTGAGCGCCATAATGATCTCTTCGGTGGCACAGTTCCCCGCACGTTCGCCAATGCCGTTGATCGCGCATTCCACTTGCCGGGCACCGCCGCGCACGGCAGCCAAAGAGTTCGCCACAGCCAGCCCCAAATCATCGTGACAGTGGGCCGAGAAAACAACACCGTCCGCGCCCTCGACCTCTTGCGTCAAAAACGAAAACAAGCCCTGTATTTCTTCGGGTGTGGTATAGCCCACCGTATCTGGAATATTAATGGTGGTCGCGCCCGCTTTAATGGCGGCTTCGATCACCCGCTTTAAATAATCCCGCTCTGTGCGGATCGCGTCCTCAGCCGAGAATTCCACATCATCGGTATAAGTCCGGGCGAGCTCGACGCCCGCTATGGCCCGCGCGACAATCTCGTCCATCGACATTTTAAGCTTGAACTCGCGGTGCAGGGGCGAGGTGGCGATGAAGGTGTGAATACGGCCCGAACGCGCAGGCTTGATCGCTTCGCCAGAGGCTCGGATATCCCCCTCATTGCAGCGCGCCAGCGAGCAGATGGTCGAGTTTTTAATCTCCCGGGCAATGGTTTGTACGGCATCAAAATCGCCAGGCGAGGCGGCGGCAAAGCCCGCCTCGATCACGTCAACGCCCAGACTTTCAAGCGCTTTGGCCATACGGATTTTCTGGCCGGATGTCATCGAGAAGCCCGGAGCTTGCTCGCCGTCCCTTAATGTGGTGTCGAATATTTTTACGTGGTTTTTCATGGTTTGGTCCAACTCATTTCATTAATTAATATGGAATGAGAGGTGAGCCCCTAGGCCCGTTCCGCTCTTTTACGTCGTCCCACTTTTTCGGCTGAGACGACGTTGTAAAGTCGCTCTAGCTGTTTGCACAGAATATCCAGATCGCTCGGCCCGCCCGTATCTTCCACGTGAACCAACAAGTCAAAATCACCATCGACGCGCTGTGTACAATGAACGTCACGGTAATCATATCCGCGCCGCTCAATCGTCCCAAGCGCCCGCAAAAGCGTGCCCGATACATCGTGCAAAACGATCTTAAGCTTGCCGGAGACCCCAGACGGGGTAAATGTTTTATCGCGTTGTAGTTCGGTCATTTTAAAACTCCAGTTTTCACGCGCAGCGTTGAGATGGCAATCCACGAAAAGGCCGCCGCGCCGACGATAAATGGCAACGATACCGCGCCGAAAAACAGAGCGGGGTATAGCCCAATCCCCATCGTTGACACGGATTGCTGCGCCCAGCCCACTAACAGGAATGCAACCAGTCCGAGGACCGCCGCAAGAGCCATAACAAGAATGGCGCGCACATACCGCATGACTACCGCTCCATCATGTCGGCGTTGGAACGGCCTGGCGGGACCAGCGGCCAGACATTTTCATAGGTGTCGATTTTGACGTGCATCAGGACGGGACCTTGGGTGGATAACAGCCTGTCGATACCCGCATCCACTTCAGAACGATCACGGACAGTAAACGCATCGATTTGGAAAGCCTTGGCCACCAAAGCGAAATCTGGGTTATCGTCCAAGTTCACTTCCGAGTAATTCTTGTCAAAGAAAACTTCCTGCCATTGACGCACCATACCTAGCGCCGAATTATCCAGCAGAACAATTTTAAGCGGGATGCCATACCGGTTGAGCGTGGCGAGTTCTTGAATATTCATCATGATCGAACCGTCACCAGAAACCGTGATAACTGTTCGGTCAGGGGCACCGAGCTGTGCGCCAAGGCCCGCAGGAACGCCGAAGCCCATTGTGCCGAGGCCGCCGGACGTGATGTGATCTTTTGGATCGTCGAAATAACAATGCTGCGCGACCCACATTTGGTGTTGGCCCACATCACAGGTAAAAATCGCGCTTTCGGGGGCGCGGCGAGACAGATCGTGCAACAGTTTTGGCGCATAGACGCCAGTGCCGGGGGCGTCGTAATCCCATTCATGTTCCGTGCGGCGATCAAAACATAATGTCCGCCAATCATCACAATTGGAGCGTCCCGGATTAAGCGCCTCAAGATTTTTCTTGAGACTTCCGTCGAGATAAACATCTGCTTGGCGGAGTTTATTAATCTCTGCCACGTCAATATCCATATGAATGACTTTGGCGTGGGGCGCGAACGTATCAAGCTTGCCCGTCGCGCGGTCATCAAAACGCGCGCCCGCCACGATCAGCAAATCGCATTCCTGAACCGCGAAGTTAGCGGCTTTAAGACCATGCATCCCGAGCATTCCCAAATAATTCGGATGGTCGGACGGCATTGCGCCAAGACCCTTGAGGGTAGAAACAACGGGGATATCTGTGCGTTCGACGAGATCACGAAGTTCTTTTACGCCATCGCCTTGCGCAATACCGCCGCCAATATAAAAGAGCGGCTTCTTGGCATTCTGGATGAGCTTTTCTGCCTTTTTAATCCAATCACTTTGCCCCATTTCTGGCTTTTGCTTGGGGTAAGGCCGCCATTTGTGGCGCTCTGTGGTCATGGCATTTGCCACATCTTTGGGAAGGTCGATCAGCACAGGTCCGGGGCGGCCCTCGGAAGCAATAAAATAGGCTTCGGCGACCATGCCCGGAATATCGGCCGGGTCACGCGCAATATAGGAGTGTTTCACAATCGGGAGCGTGATGCCGAATATATCGACCTCTTGGAAGGCGTCCGTCCCCATCAAATCCGATGTAACCTGTCCGGTCACGAATACGACGGGCACACTGTCCAAATAGGCGTCGGCGATGGCGGTGACGAGGTTGGTTGCGCCGGGGCCAGACGTGGCAAAAGCCGTACCGGTGCGGCCCGTGGCGCGGGCATAACCAATCGCCGCCATGCCGCACCCTTGTTCGTGGCGGCAAAGAATGTGCCGCAATTGCGGGACACTTGGCAAAACATCATAGACTGGCATGATCGCGCCGCCCGGATAGCCAAAGATCATATCCACACCCTGCGCGGCAATAGATTCGAGCAAAAGACGCGCGCCCGATTTCGGGTCGCGGTTTTCAATAATCTGTGTTTGCTGTGCAGCAAATTGTGTGGCTGTGGTCATTTTGTTTCCCTGCCGCGCTACCGCGCGCCTCGCCTTGAGTTGTTTGTCTTAGTTCTTATCTTTATCGATAATCTTGTTCGCGGAAATCCACGGCATCATTTCACGAAGCTGACCACCGATCTGTTCGATCTGGTGCGCTTCCATGTTGCGGCGGCGAGCCGTCATGGAGGGATATCCAAGCGCGCCTTCCTGAATGAAGCTTTTGGCATAATCACCGTTTTGAATATTTTTCAGCGCCTGACGCATCGCGGCGCGTGAGCTGTCATTCACAACGGCTTCGCCGGTGACATATTCACCAAACTCAGCATTATTCGAGATCGAGTAATTCATGTTGGCGATGCCGCCTTCATAGATCAAATCGACAATTAATTTGGTTTCGTGCAAACACTCGAAATAGGCCAGCTCTGGTGGATAGCCTGCTTCTGTGAGTGTTTCGAAGCCCATCTTAATTAATTCAACAATACCGCCGCAAAGAACAGCCTGTTCCCCAAACAAATCGGTTTCTGTTTCGTCTTTAAACGTGGTGTGAATAATCGCTGTACGGCCACCGCCGATTGCAGCGGCGTAGGATTTCGCAAGTTCCAGCGCGTGGCCGCCATTGGCATCTTGGGCAACCGCGATCAAATCGGGAATACCGCGGCCATTGACGAATTCGTTGCGAACCGTGTGGCCCGGCGCTTTAGGGGCAATCATAATGACATCCAGGTCACGGCGCGGCGCGATTTGGCCGTAGTGAATGGCAAAACCATGCCCAAATGCCAGAGCCGCGCCCTCTTTGATGTTCGGCTCGATATCTTCACGGTAAATACGGGCTTGGTGTTCGTCGGGGGTCAAAACCATCACAAGGTCAGCGCCTTTGACGGCATCGGCTGTTTCCTTCACGGGAATACCGGCGGCTGTCACTTTCTTGCGGGTCGAGCTGTCTGCACGCAATCCCACAACAACGTCAACGCCGCTGTCCTTCAGGTTTTGAGCATGCGCGTGGCCTTGAGAACCAAAACCAAGAATGGCGACTTTTTTACCTTTGATAAGTGAGAGATCGCAATCTTTATCGTAGAAAATTTCGAGAGACATGAGAGGGTCCTTAGTGTGTTTATTAAGAGTCAAAAGGGAAAGAGGTAACAGCGCCTTTGGAGGCACTGCCGACGAGTTTTGCGTATTTTGCATAAGCGCCAGATGGATAGCGCGGCGCCGGCGGCGTCCATCCTTTGGCGCGGGCTTTGAGGTCAGCGTCAACATTGATTGTCCGTTTTTCAACGTCGATGGTTACAAGATCCCCGTCCTGAACGAAGGCAATTGGACCGCCGTGAGCGCTCTCGGGCGCGACGTGGCCAATCACAAACCCATAGGACGCGCCGGAAAAGCGGCCATCTGTAATCAACGCCACATGATCGGCCAAATCTTGGCCGACAAGCGCCGCGGTGACGCCGAGCATTTCGCGCATGCCGGGGCCACCTGCCGGGCCTTCACCGCGAATGATAATAACGTCACCTTTTTCAATGCCGTTATTCTGAACCACCTCGAAACAGGCTTCTTCACCTTCGAATACACGGGCCCGTCCTTCAAAAAACAACGCCCCATGCCCTGCGAGCTTAACAACACAGCCTTCCGGGGCCATATCCCCATAGAGAATTCCGTAGCCACCGCGAGATTTCACAGGGTCAGAAAACTTGCGCACAACATCTTGTCCCTCGGTTTCTTTGGAGGCAATGATTTCTGCAAAGAGGCTTTGGCCGGTAACAGTCGGGCTGTCGTCAATCAGGCCTTCATTGACGAGACGCTTGCCGATCAGGCCAGAGCCGCCAGCCGCATAGAGATCATAGGCCATATATTTGCCGCCCGGCTTTAAGTCGCCAATGACCGGTGTTGAGCGTGAAATTTCGTCAAAAGCGTCAATATTAAAGTCCGTGACGCCAGCTTCCGTGGCAATTGCCAGCAAGTGTAATATCGCATTGGTTGACGCCGCCGTTGCCGACAGAGCGATCGCGGCATTCATCAAAGACTGTTTCGTAATCATATCGCGCGGCAGCCGGTTTTCCGTCACGCACTCCACAACAATCTGGCCTGCGCGGTAGGCCGACGCATTTTTATCTTCGCTAATCGCAGGCACATCGTTTGCGCCCATGGGGGACAGGCCCAAAAACGTCATAGCCATAGCCATGGAGTTCGCCGTAAATTGCCCGCCGCAAGCGCCCGCGCCGGGGCAGGCGGCTTTTTCAATGTCTTTGAGCTCTTCATCGTCAATGATGCCCGCCGCACAGGCGCCAACAGCCTCAAAAACATCCTGAACGGACAGATCTCGGCCCTTATGGTGACCGGGCATAATAGACCCGCCGTAAAGCACAACGCCCGGAATATTCATACGCGCCAAGGCCATACCCGCAGCCGGAATGGTCTTATCGCAGCCTACAAGGATAATGACGCCGTCAAGGCTATGGCCTTTAACCGCCAGTTCAATCGAATCAGCGATGACTTCGCGGCTCATGAGAGACGCTCGCATACCCTCGCTGCCCATAGTGATCCCGTCAGAAACGGCAATCGCGTTAAAATCCACCGGCGTTCCCCCCGCCGCGCGAATGCCTGCACGCACTGGTACGGCCAGCTTGTCGAGGTCCATGTTACACGGGCCCATATTCGTCCACGTATTAAAGACAGCAATCAGTGGACCTTCGAAATTATCGTCATCCATTCCGGTTGCGCGGAGCATTGCGCGCGCCGCGGCGCGGCTCGGACCCTTTACGATCGCATCAGAGCGTTTGCTCATAATCTCGTTCCTTCTCTCGCTGCACCGCAGCTTTTGTTGACCAACACCGCCTCAGCTCAGGCATATTACGCTTTGAAAACAGCGTTCACAAAGCATAAAAAAACCCGCTCGTATCGGAGCGGGCTGATGTTAGGCTGTTAGATTCCTATGTCCCGCTTATGGCCCCACGCAATAGGAGCACCACAATAGATAGAAGACCAATAAGCACGACGACAGGCGCAGCAGAAAACTGCGTGCGGGTCGCGACTTTGACTTTAGGGGCCTGATATCTTGGGTCTGGATTCATATACGTCCTTTTCAGTTTCTTTAAGACAGAAAAAACGCCGTTCGACAAGAAGAAAATTTTCTCGAATGACGATTTCGAAGCCCCTCTTTCGCAATATCGTTTCTTTTTAAGGCACAATTCGGGAAAAAGATGCCTGCATATCCGCAATAAGGTCACTTTCCTTTTCCATTCCAACAGAAACACGGATGAGATTGTCTTTTATCCCGGCTATTTGCCGCGCCTCTGGCTCCATCCCCGCGTGAGTCATACAGGCCGGTTGGCAGATCAGGCTTTCCGTTCCGCCGAGCGAGGCTGCGAGCTGAAAAAGCGTCAAATGGGACACAAAGGCCTTTGCGCTTTCCATATCGCCTTTGATCTCAAAGCTGAGCATCGCTCCGGGACCGCTTTGTTGACGGTTTGCGAGTGCGTAACCCGGGTCGCTGGCAAGGCCAATATAATACACATGATCCACTTGGTCATGCGCGGCGAGAAAGTCCGCCAGCGCCCGGGCGTTGGCTTCTTGAATGTCCATACGCGCTTTAAGCGTCCTCAGACCACGCAATGTTAGCCAGCTATCGAACGGCGCGCCCGTGACCCCGGTACAATTGGCCCACCACCGCAGCTTTTGGGCGGTTTCGAGGTCTGCGGCAATGACCGCGCCGCCAATCACATCGCTATGGCCATTGAGATATTTCGTGGTCGAGTGAATGACAATATCACATCCAAGGTCCAGCGGCCGTTGACGGGCAGGCGACAGGAATGTGTTATCGCAGACTGACAGTGCGCCGACCGCGCGGGCCTTTTCGGCCAACAGGGCAATATCCACCACCCGCATCAAAGGATTGCTGGGGGTTTCGATTAAAACCAGTTTCGGGTTTTGCGCCATCGCCTCGTCCACGGCATTTTTGTCATTTTGATCAATAAACAAAACGCGCAAGCGGCCCTGCCGTGCCCTGTGGGTCAATAAACGGTGCGTGCCGCCATAGCAATCGTGAGGCGCAACAACCAAATCCGAAGCGTGCAAAAGGTTAAACACCAAATCAATTGCCGCCATGCCTGAGGCTGTAATCTCGCCGTCCGCGCCGCCTTCCAGATCAACCAGAGCCCGGCGCAATATATCGCGAGTTGGGTTAACCGTGCGGCCATAATCATAAGGCCCTTTTTCATCAAGGCCCGGCCAGACAAAGGTTGTAGAGGTGTGCAGCGGCGCAACCACCGCATTATAGGTCGGGTCTTGCCCGATACCCGCCTGCGCGAGGCGCGTTTGCTGTGATAGAGGCGGTTTTCGTGTCATGGCAGGTCCTTGCAGAAGGCTTCAAGCCTTGGCGCCATCATATCATATTCTTTGAGGAATGCATCATGGCCAAAGAGAGACGTAAAGGTGAAGAGCTCTGATGGTCCGGCGAGGCGGTCCCGGAGTTCCCGCATATCCGGCAGGGGTGCCAGTTGATCCGAGATTGCGGACATTAAAAGTGTGGGCGTTGTGATCTTTTCCGGTTCCACGCGGTGAAGATCAATGGATTCTGAGAGTGCCAGAAACCGTTCCGCGTCCATTATTTCGGCAAAAGCATCCCCGCGAGAGCCAAGATAGTCGCAAATATCAAACGTGGAGGGTTTGGTCGCCGTTTCATTCAAATTAAAGCGGTCAGAAAATTCTTCGGGTGTGCGGTAAGTGGTCATGGCCAACTCCCGCGCCAATTTCAGGCCTTCTTTCGGCCGTCCCGCATCAATGCCAAGACGCACAATCCGGCGCTGTATGCCACGCCACCCCACGCCAATCGGATAGGGCTTGTGCGCCGCCCCGATAATACAAAGGTTTTCAACGCACTTCGGATAGGCTTGCGCAAAGGCCAAAGCCGTCATGCCGCCATAAGATGAACCAATAATCGCGGCCACCTTATCAATTTTTAAGCCATCCAGAAGCGCTTTAAGACGCGCCGCCTGGTCGCGCGTGGTAATAGACGAGGGGCGATTTTCGCTCTCGACGGCGGGCGCGAAATCATAACCCAAGACCTGAAAGCGAGACGTATCAATCGGACCTCCCTCGCGCACAAGAGTCGACCACCAACCGCGGCCACCTTGCCCATCATCGGCCACAAACCGCGTCGCCGAAATCCCGCCCAGAACCACGATAACGGGTTGGCCTTCAGGGCCATACATCCGGCCACGCACCTGATCCGCTTGTAAAACGCAGCCGCGTTCAAGCTTAAAGTCACCCAGATCAAATTTAATGTCCCGTGCCATTTGGCGCTCCGCTTTGGGCCAAATTTGCGAGGGAAGGGAGAATAGCACGAAGGCTCACTTCATCTTCCGAGCCAACATTTTATGCAGCGCATAAATTGAACGGTCTCGCAGGATTTGGCACCTTTGTGTTCTCACAAGGTTGCCCCGACGTCCCAAGATTAAATCTTCAAGAAATAATCTTACCGGGCCTGTCCCTCAGTCGGTCTTGATGAACGTCAGTCTATGAGCGGGAAATCTATTTTCGTCAAGAACGAAGGTTGCCTTTCGACGCGCGCCGTTAAAACGCCCTATCTTTGGCGGCGATCCCGCCGGCTATCATCGCGAAGAATGAATAAGCGCGGATTGAGCGGCTGATTATATTTAAGGTCAGAGAGCTGTACGCGGGTAACACCGCCAAAGCTGTCGGCAATATTCCAGCCAATAAGGGCCAAGTTTCGAGCGTCAAAGACCATCGTAATCGCGCCTTCCATTTCACCGCTCCCGTCTCGCGCTGTAACGCTCAGGGTTTGTGCATCTTTCAGAAGACTTGTCACTTCAGTGTCGCGGGCCAGATCAACATCTTCTTTGAGAAAGAAGTTCAGCGGCGTTGTCGCAAGAGGGATACGGTCGGCGGTTTCAAGAGCGCGGTCTTGCTGAATTAACGTCACCCCGTCGGAAACAATTAATAGGGGATTAGGCGCATCATATTCAAACCGCATCCGTCCCGGCTTCTTAAGATAGATTTCACCGCTGTCCACGGTGCCGTCCGCGCCATACTGGGTAAAGCGGCCTGAAAAACTCTCTGTACCGTTTAAAGCCGCATCAATCCGGGCGAGATCTGCCTCAACCGTCGAAGGGTCCGTAAAGGGGCGCGCATTTATTGGAGCCGCCTGCCCCTGCATCATTTGGTTTTGGGCCAACGCCAACGGAGCCGCCGCCATTATCGGAAGCAGTAAAAGCCCAAGTCGTTTCTTAAAATGTGCCATCATATATCCTATGCGCCATAATTATTTAACAGAGGTGTACCGCTCTTTGCTTTAATCCAATCTGAATAAAGCAGCTCTACAAATTAAATTTAGGACAGGGTTATTAATAAAAAAGGCCGCCATTTGGAACAATGACGACCTAAATTAAACAATATCGAGACGCTTAAACCGCTATTTTCGTTTCCGGCCGCGCACCGTAATGGGAAATGACCTCAGCAGCGCAGCGGCTTCCAAGAAAACCCGCTTCGGCCCAGTTCAGTCCTTTTGTGTACCCGGACAAAACACCTGCAGCGTATTGATCGCCGGCGCCTGTTGTATCCACAACTTTATCCACAGGGGATACAGGAATGATATGACGTGTGCCGTCAGCCAAAATCACCGACCCCTTTTCTGAACGCGTGACGCACGCAACTTTGCAATGCTGGGCGAGCATATCAAGCGCCACCTCAAAATCATCTTGTTCATATAAAGACAAAAGCTCCGTCTCGTTCGCAAACAAGATATCCACATGGTTTTCCACAAGGTGTTTGAAGCTGTCACGGTGGCGATCGACGCAGAATGAATCGGATAGAGTTAGAGCCACGTCACCGCCAGAGGCTTGGGCAATTTCAGCAGCGGCCACGAAGGCCGCCTTGGCTTCATCGCTGTCAAAGAGATAACCTTCAAGATAAGTCACTTTTGCCGACTCGATCCAAGACTTTACGACATCCGACTTCCCGAATTTCACCGACGCACCAAGGAATGTGCTCATGGAGCGCTCGCCGTCTGGCGTCACAGCGATCAAACAGCGCGCAGTTGCGTCTTGGCCCACAAGCGGCGGCGTATCGAACTCAACACCGGCTTCGCGCATTCCGCCTGCGAAGCGTCCGCCGAGCTCATCATCTGCGACCTTTCCGATATAGGCGGCATTTGAGCCGAGCATAGCGACGCCTACCAATGTATTGGCCGCAGACCCGCCCGCAATTTCACGCGGCTCACCACCTTTTGCTGAAAGCTGGGTGTGAATTGACAGCGCCCGATCTTGGTCAATCAATGTCATCCCGCCTTTTGCGATCTCCATTTCTACCAAGTCAGCGTCAGAAACGGGGGCGATAATATCCATGATAGCATTACCAATTCCGAGTACGTCAAATTTGCGTGTCACAATTTTCTCCTTTGAACTTGTCGATGAGCGCCTAACCGATTATGCCCGCGCTTGCAACGCTCTATAAGCAAGGACCCCGTATGAAAAAAGCCGCTGTTTTAGTCTCGGATAACCTCCTGCCAGACGCCGTAGATGGCCGCGTTGACCGTTTCGAGCTCGTCGAAGAAATGGAGAAGCTTGTTCCGGCATTCGCGGATAAAGGAATATTGCTCGAGCGCGTGCGCTGGAGAGAGGCGGCCAGCCGCGCCCATGAGTTTGATGCGATGATGCCGCTGTTTGTGTGGGATTATTTTGAAGAAAATGAAGCGGCGTTTTTGTCTGAGATGAAAAAAGCGTCGGAGACAACGAAAATATTCAACAATTTCGAAATCCTGAAATGGAATTGCCGCAAATCCTATCTTGATGAACTCGCACAGCGCGGCGCGCCAACCATTCGAACGATCGTCCTGGATCGCGTGACCCAGACCGGGATTGCGAAAGCCTTTGAAACACTGGGAGAAGACAAAATTGTCATTAAACCGCTTGTGGGCGGGGGGGCCTGGAGACAGGTGCTTTATAAAAAGGGTGACCCTTTTCCAGCCAAAAGCGAGTTGCCGCCCCAAGAAGCGATGGTTCAAGCGTTTTTGCCCAGCGTAAAGACCGAGGGGGAATATTCATTTTTATATTTTGGCGGGCAGCTTTCACACGCTCTCGTCAAGCGTCCCAAGGACGGAGACTACCGCATTCAGTCCAGTTACGGCGGCACGGAAGAACCTTACGCCCCCACCGCAGCCGATCGCGAGTCCGCCAGAACCGTTTTGGCAGCGCTTGACTATGCCCCCCTATATGCGCGCGTTGACCTTCTTCGCGGCACCGACGGGAAGCTTAAACTCATCGAACTTGAATTAATTGAGCCCTATCTTTATTTGCCTTATGCCGAAGGTGAAGGCGGGGAAAATATAGGCGCACAAAGATTTGCTGCGGCGCTCGCAAAACGTCTGGGTCTCTAAGGTGCGGTATCTTTTGGCGTTGGCCGGCGGCTTAATGCTTGCATCGTCAGCGCAAGCGAATATCCCCGCGAATTGCGCGAAGCAGGCCAATAGGGCACCCACTGAACGCGCCGCCAATCTTTATGATGTGTTTCGCAATGGCAGCAATATTGGCACGCATGAAATCCGGTTTGAAAAATCGGGCTCACAATTAAACGTGGAATCCAAAACGCGTATGCGGGTCAAGGTCGCCTTTGTCACCGCATTTAAATATGATTATGTGTCAAAAGAAAGCTGGTGTGGCGAACAGCTTGTATCGGTTGAAACCCAGACAGATAGCAACGGAAAGGATATTTACACCAAAGCTACGGATACGGGCGAGGGATATGTCGTCACCCTAGATAAAGACGGCGACAAATCTGAGATGTATATAAAGGGCGCGCTGATGCCGTCCAATCACTGGAACAAGATCGTCCTCGAACAAGCAGCGCTTTTCGACACCATTAAAGCCGTTGCGTTCGGCATTTCTGTCATCCAAAGCTCAGAAGAGAATCACCCGGACATTAAAGGCGATCGTTTCGATGTCTCAGGTGAGTATGAATACGCGACCTATTACGATCAGGCCGATCACTGGCAAGGCATGGCCTTTTACCGCGGCGAGAAGAATTTTATCGAATTTCGGTGCACAGATTGCACCCATACACTTTGGCCAAAGCGGTAGGTTCACCTAAATCGCGGCTTTGGTTTTGTCTTTATACTTACAGATATGATGTATCGCACAATTAAAGCATTTGGGCGTTCGCGCGACACACGTATAGCGGCCATGTAAAATCAGCCAATGATGCGCGTGTAGGGCATATTCTTCCGGCGTAACCCGCAGCAAATTAAACTCCACCTCCAAAACATCTTTCCCCGGCGCCATACCTGTACGGTTGGAAACCCGAAAGATATGCGTATCGACAGCCATTGTGGGCTGTCCAAAGGCTTCGTTTAACACCACATTCGCCGTTTTGCGCCCAACACCCGGCAAACGGATGAGATCCTCTCGGTTGTCCGGTACAACCGATCCAAATTCGTCAATCAGCATTTGCGAAAGCAAAATAACATTCTTGGCTTTGGTTCGAAAAAGACCAATCGTTTTAACATATTCCCGCACGCGCTCTTCGCCGAGCGCCACCATTTTTTCCGGTGTATCCGCCGCCTCGAAAAGCGCTTTTGTCGCCTTATTGACACCCACATCGGTGGCTTGGGCCGACAAGGCAACAGCGACGACAAGCGTGTAGGGATTCGAATAATTCAGTTCCGTTCGCGGCGCAGGATCGAGCTTCGCCAAAGCCGCATAAATCTCAGAGATTTGCGACCGCGTTAATTTCGGACGGGGAAGGTTTTTCGCCAGATATTTTGCCGGTTTTGAAGACACGGCGAGAATCCTAGGCCTTGCGGGCAATGCGCTCGAGCATCTGCCCAATCATATTATCGGCGAATTTTGACGCGGGCTGAGCGACAAGATGGCCCTCTGCGTCGAAGGCCTTGTCCGCATGTCCGCACCCGACTTGCTGCGGCACAAGCTCAGCACCCAAACGCATCAACAAAAATTGCAGCTCGCGCATGGCCATGATCCCGCTCATGGGACCGGGCGAACAGGACCCTATGCCATATACGGGACCGCTAATATGGCCCGTTTCAACTGTGCTGGTCCAATCAATCGCATTTTTAAGCACAGGCGGCAGGCTGCCATTATATTCAGGTGTTATGATGATAACGCCGTCATAACCCTTGAGACATTCAATGAGCCTTTTGACGCCCTTAGGTTGCTCGAGGTCACCGTGATACAATGGAAGGTCATAGTCACCAATATTGACATAGTCAGCCTCGGCTCCGGCTTCGATAAGTCTGGATTGCAGGGCTTTTAAAAGGCGCAAATTTATGGAGTCAGCGCGTAAACTGCCGCACATAAGGCCAAAACGAGGAGTAGTTCGGGTCATAATAAACTCAGGGAAAAACGTGTCAGAATTGAGAACTTGGCCACACTATAGGGAGATGCGGTCAATTCACAAGCGCTTCGGGGCCTCTAAGAGAATCGATTAGCGATTTGCAGTCCGCGGACCCATCCCAGCTTTTCATATATCAAGAGGAGTGTTCCATTGTAATCAAACACACGGTTACGCAGCCCTTTGCGCGGCAAGTGAAGCGCGCTGACCGGTTCATCGTGATGATGATCGTGAAAAGCTTCACCTCCCGTTAAAAGCGCCATTAAATAATCTGCCCATTTCGGTGTCTTTAAGTGACCGAGGACATTAATCCCGTACACGGTCGCATGGAACTGTACGGCGCGGCCAAGGATCAGGCAGGCATGCAAAATAGCCGTTAAAACGAGGGACCCGCCCGCAAGCCAAACAATCAGGTAAACAATCGCCGGGAGGGCGAAATGAATCAAAATGGAGAGCGCGTTATAATGCTTGTCCATAAATACGACAATCCGGCTACTCCTTAGCCAGAGCGGCATGGGGCGAGCCATGTCTTTCTCGTCGCGGAAAATAATCCAGCCTGTCCACGCCCATAGCTTACTCTCAAAAGGATTATGAGGGTCACCAGGTTTATCGGCGAAACGGTGATGCTGGCTATGATAATTCACCCAGTCCTTCACGGTGCCTTGCATCGCGATCATCAGGTTTATCATGGTGATGATTTGCGCGGGCGCTGATAATTCACCGGCTTTATGCTGCATCACCCGGTGAAGCGGACCGATGCCGGCATTACAAACGAGAATACCAGCCCCCAAGACGGCCAGACCCAAAGGAAGATACCACCATTTAAGGCTTACATGCCCGACGAAAACCGCAACCAAAATCATCGCGATCAATAGGCCAAGTCCAAGCGCGGGGTACAAAAACGCTGAGAAGACGCTCCCAAAGTTCATATTCTTCCACGTTTTTGGAATAGCCATGGAACGGGGCAGAGCCAGAGGCCGTTTTGTCATATAAATCTCCGAGCAGTCGCTATTTTCGTATATCAAAGGCAAATGAACGCCAATCAGTTTTTGCATCAATGCAGATTGTAGGCTTGCGGTTTTACGCCGCGCGTCCGATATAGACCCTATGGATAATTCTCTCTTTTGGGTTGGCTTGGTCGTTAGCCTTATTGCCGCTATTTATACGGTTCGTGCCATACGTGGATATCGCCGCGTCGCCGAAGACGCGGAAAGTGACTACGCCTTTAGACAACGCGAGGGCTTGCTAGGGGGCTGGGAAAGCCATAGCGCCTATGTTCAAGATTACCGCCGGTACCATGCGCCGCGTGGCCTCGCCTATGTGGCTGGGGCAATGATAGTCATATTGCTCCTGACCTACCCCGTGTTCACCTTTATAAACTTTGCGCTCGAGCAGCTGTGGATTGCCACAGGCCGCTCTGATGTGGTTTATCCGGGCTATCTCGTCTGGCAGTTTATGATCTTCTTTTCTGTGATCGGTTTTTGGGGATTAATTATTTATCTCACGGCGCGCCGATACCACCGCCGCGCGCCTGTAACGTTCCGCAATGCTTTGATCCCTGAATATGAAGCCCATCAAGCGTATATGAAGGCCCGCAGAAAGCTTATCCGTGCTCTGCCGAAAGCTGAGCTTCACCTCCATATCGAAGGCAGTCTGGAGCCCGAACAAATGTTCGTGATGGCCGAGCGAAACGGCGTTGAACTCCCGTTCGAAACCGTTGACGAGATAAGGCAGGCCTATAACTTCAATAATTTGCAAGAGTTTTTGGATATCTATTATCAAGGCATGTCCGTCTTGCTGACAAAGCAAGACTTCTTTGACCTGACCTACGCCTATCTCGAGCGCGTCAGCAAAGATAATTGCCGCCATGTGGAAATTTTCTTTGATCCACAAGGCCACACAGAACGCGGTGTCCCGTTCAGCGTCGCCATTGAAGGTATTCTGGACGCTCTCAAGCAAGGCGAAGCTGACTTCGGCATTTCTTCACACCTTATTCTGTCATTCTTGCGTCACCTATCGGAAGACGCCGCCTTTGAAACCTTGGAGCAAGCCAAACCCTACCTCCCGCATATATTGGGAGTTGGGCTGGATTCCTCGGAACTGGGCCATCCGCCATCGAAATTTAAAAATGTCTTTGCCAAGGCAAAAGATCTTGGCTTGAAAATCTTCGCCCATGCCGGAGAAGAAGGTCCGCCAGACTATATTTATGAGGCCCTCGACCTTTTGAAGGTAGACCGCATCGACCACGGAAACCGCGCGCTTGAAGATGATGCCCTTGTGGAACGATTGGTTCGCGAAAAGATGTTTTTGACGGTCTGTCCACTTTCGAACCTTAAGCTCTGCGTGATTGATAATCTGAGGGCGCATCCGCTCAAAAAGATGCTGGACATGGGCATGAAGGTCACCGTGAATTCAGATGACCCGTCTTACTTTGGCGGCTACCTCAACGATAATTATATTCAAACGGCGAACGCCATTCACCTGACCAATGAAGATATTATCCAATTGGCAAAAAATAGCTTTGAAGGCGCGTATTTAACCGACGCACAGAAATTAAAATATATGGCTGAAATCGACGCGCTCGCGATGGAGCTACGCTAAGGGTAAGTAACCTGAGTCAAGTACAACCCATCCGGCGGTGCGACAGGCCCGCATGCCGTTCTTGATTTTGCCGCGAGCGCCTTTTCCACTTGCCGAATAGGCCACTTGCCACGGCCAACCTCCACCAATGTACCTGCCATAGACCGCACTTGCTTATGCAAAAAAGACGGCGCGCGCACATGAATGTGAACTTCGGATCCGGCCCGAAGCACCGTCAATTCATCCAGCGTTTTTACAGGACTATTGGATTGACATTGGGTATCGCGAAAGGTCGAAAAATCATGCTTTCCCACCAAGGACTGCGCGGCGGCATGCATAGCATCCACATCCACGCGGTAGGGAACGCGCCAAACACGGCCTCTATCCAAAGCAAGTTTCGGGCGGCGATCCACAATCCGGTAAAGATAAGTGCGCTCGACCGCTGAAAACCTCGCGTGAAATTCGTCATCGACAAGTTCAGCGTCAAGAATTGAAATCGGATGCTCGCCCAGATGATAGTTCAGTGCGTCGCGGACCTTATCAGCACGTAACTCTTTTACTAAATCGAGGTGGGCGACCTGCGCCAATGCGTGAACACCGCTATCTGTTCGGCCCGCGCCGTAAACCAAAGCCGGTTCACCGTTGAGTTTTTCGACGGCTTCCTCGAGGGCGCCTTGAACACTGGGGCCGTGATCTTGCCATTGCCAGCCCTGATAGGGGCCACCGTCATACTCGATGGTGAGCTTGTAGCGCGGCATCAGGACAATGTGTCCCCGGCGGATAGCGCATTCCCGCGTAAGAAATCAGCGGCGCTCATTTTGGGTTTTCCGGAGGGCTGCACTTCCAAGAGCCGCAGTGCGCCCGCGCCGCAGGCAATAAGAAACCTATCATCCAACACAGTTCCTGCCGCTGCCGTGCCGCTGCCTGCCTCGGGGACCGCCAAGTGAACTTTTAGTCTTTGCCCGTCCACCTCGCACCACGCGCCGGGGAACGGAGCCAAGCCGCGAATGTGGCAATCAAGGTCCTGCGCGGGGCGCGACCAATCTATGCGGGCTTCGGACTTTTCGATTTTGTGTGCATAAGTCGCCTCACCCGTTTGCGCTGTGGGCGTTAAGCCGCCGCGCGCAAGCGCCGCCAATGCACGAGGCCACATGCCGGCGCCAATGTGAGAGAGACGCGATGATAAAGTTTCCGCCGTATCTTTCGCATCGATTTTTACAATCTCGGACAAGAGTATATCTCCTGTGTCCAAACCTTTAGCCATTTGCATGATTTGGACACCCGTTTGGGGGTCTCCGGCCATAATCGCGCGCTGCACAGGCGCCGCCCCGCGCCACCGCGGTAGCAAAGAGCCATGTAAGTTCAGACAGCCAAATTTCGGCGCGTCGAGCGCCCGCTGCGGCAAGATCTGCCCATAGGCCACCACACATGCCACATCTACGCCCAGTTCGGAAAAATCATCTATCACCGAAGACAGCCGAAATTTTTCCGGTGTTTCCACAGGGATGCCCATAATCTCGGCGAACTGATGAACGGGGCTTTTTGTTAAATGCTTTCCTCGGCCAGAGCGGCGCGGGGGTTGGGTATAGACCCTTACAACATCATAGCCGTTTGCTATTAATTCCGACAAAGACGGAACAGCAAATTCCGGCGTGCCCATAAAGGCGACGCGAAGCATTAAGCGTCCGCTTTCGTTTTCTCGGCTTTTAGGACTTTCTTGACGGCCCGTTCCCGCTTCAAACGTGAGAGATAATCGATGAAGACAATGCCCTTCAAATGATCCATTTCATGCTGGATGCATACGGCATAAAGACCTTCAGCCCATTCTGTAACCCGCTCACCATTATAGTCCAGATAAGTAATTTTAACCCGCTCTGATCGGTCGATGGTGTCGTAAACCTCAGGAACAGACAGACAGCCTTCTTCATAAGGGACGAGATGATCCACATCTTCGAGTATTTCAGGATTCACGAAATATTTCGGCTGCGGGTCTTCCCCCTCACGCGCCAGATCCATGACGATAACATTGAGCGGGACGCCAACTTGGACCGCAGCCAAGCCAATACCCGGCGCCGCATACATAGTTTGCAACATGTCATCCATGAGCGTGCGGATGTCATCCGTCACGTCGTCAACAGGCTTGGAAACTTCTTTGAGCACCGGATTTGGCACAGTCAATATGGGGCGTATGGTCATGGAGGTTAGTTAGTGACGAGAAGCCAGAGGGTCAAGCCTTGGCAGCGAGCCAGCCCGCTAAATCATCAGTAAATTCGTCAACCCAATCTGCGGTTTCAACCCTTCCGTCCACGCCAGTTGTTTTTAAATCGCCCGCCCAATCCAGTTCCGACGCCACAAGAACGGTGGCCATCCCCATATGTTTAGGAACTTCAAGGTTGCGCTGGCTGTCTTCGAACATGATCGCCGTTTGCGGATCAATATCAAAAACATCGCAAAATTTTATGTAGGGTGACCGTTTAGGCTTTGGGACATAATCAACATCTTCAATACCAAAAACGCCATCGAACAAGTCATAGAGATTAAGATGCGTTCCGACATTGTGGGCATGGCCCCGTGATCCATTGGTGAAAATAAACTTTCGTCCCGGAAGCGCCTGAATCGCCTCCCGAAGTTTGGGATCAGGGGTAAGAAAATCCAGATCCACGTCATGAACATAGTCTAGGAATTCAGCGGGGTCCATATCGTGCACCGCCATAAGCCCCGATAAAGATGTCCCATATTCCGCCAAATATTGTTTTTGTAAAATTCGCGCTTCTGTCGGCTGAAGGGCCAAATAGCGGCTGATGAACTTTGTCATCTTCTTGTCAATCTGAGAGAAGAACGCGGCATCGCCCCGATAGAGGGTGTTATCCAGATCAAAAATCCAGTTTGTGATGTGTGCCGTGTCCATTAGCGCCGCAGACCTGAAAGTCCGGGCGTGGCAAAATCCGCATCCGTTAGATTGACAACAAATCCCACATTATCTGTTGGAACTGCCCGGAACACCGCTGTTTCATACCCGTTTTCTAAGCAGGCTTCGCGCCCCAAAGCCGAGAAACGCGCCTCGGTTATACAGAATTCGCTAGCGGAAGACGCGTCAGAACGTAATATTTTGTCAGGAGCCGTATTGTTCGGGTCCGCACTCACTTGCTGGCGAGCAAAATAATGCATGTTCGTTCCGGACAGGTCTTCGGAGACCGGCTGAATGCAAGTGTTCGGTTCGATAGCCCACCAGCCCCGGGATTCCCAATAGTCTTTCCGTTGCCGCGCCACCGCCGTCCAAAATTTCTGTGAGGACCGATTACAAAGCGTGAGGCCGACAGTGCCGCGCCGCGCAAAGGCCGCAGCTTCAAGAGCATCGATCTGCTGCGCGGTGGTTAAATTTGCCGCGAGTTTTTTATCATTCACAAACTGATCCAACGTCCGGGTTGTCCGCCGACCTTCTAAGCCGTCAATGCGGGTGATCTTATATCCATTGTCGATCAAAAGCCGTTGAACCCCAGCTATCTCGGCGCGGGCGCCATAATTATCAGGCTCGACAAATTTGGTCTCTAAATCATCTGGATTTATAGGAATAAATTGGCGCGTATCTAAATTTTGCTCGGCGCATTTTGATGCCGGGTCCGCGTAAAAATCAGATTCGCCCACACAAAGGACTTTCGATCCTTTCCATTCACGAATTCCGCCTTGATAGGCAGTGGTGCTTTCGGCATACGCATATCTAAGCGCACCTTCTGGAAATTTAACTGTAATGCACTCACCCGGACGCAAGCGCGACCAACCCCGTGAAATCAGATGGTCTTGGGCTTGGGTCGCCGTTGCCGCGCGAACAACAAAGGAGGTTTCATTGCAAACCTCCCAATCATTGACCTTACCTGTTTTGGACGGGGCCTTCGCACTTGGTTTTACAGACGTAGGTGTTTGCGCAAATGATTGAGCCCCAAACCCCGCGAGGCCGATGACGGCGCATAGCGCTCTAATGGAAAATGTCAGCGTGATATGCCGCAAGCGGATCATTCGACGAGGGTTCCTGCACCTTGATCTGTAAAGAGCTCGACCAAAAGGCCATGGGCGCGTCGGCCATCCAAAATAACAACGGCGTCCACTCCGTCCCTGACAGCGTTCATCGCCGTTTCGAGCTTTGGGATCATGCCGCCTTTGGCAATGCCTTTATCAATGAGGTTTTGCGAATCCTCACGAGACAGCCGTGTGAGCAGGTTGCCCTCATTATCCATGACCCCCGCCACATCGGTCAACAGCATGAGACGAGACGCTTTGAGCGCCGCCGCCAAAACACCTGCCGCCGTATCCGCGTTTACATTGTAACTTCCGCCGTCAATCCCGGCGCTGATGGGGGACACAACAGGAATAAAGCCCGGGTCAGCACCCGCCAAAACATCAAGAACAGCCACATTGGTTTGAACGGGTTCACCTGCAAAACCAAGGTCTTCGCGCATTTTTTTGGCGATAATCAAACCGGCATCCTTGCCGGAAATACCAACCGCTCGGCCGCCGGCTTTATTAATGGCCTGCACCAGTGATTTGTTGATACCGGCCAATACCATTTCGGCAATTTCGACCGTTTCAATATCCGAAACGCGCAATCCATCAACAAATTCACTTTTGATGTTCAAGCGCTCAAGCATTCTACCGATTTGCGGGCCGCCGCCATGAACAATCACGGGGCGAATCCCGAATTGCTTAAGGAGGACCACATCTGTTGCAAAGTCCCGCGTTAGCTCTGGACTGCCCATCGCATGGCCACCAAATTTGATGACGACCGTACGCCCAGCATAGCGCTGAATGAACGGAAGCGCTTCCGACAATGCTTTCGCATTTTCCCAACCTGTCTCGTCTTGTCCACGTTTTAACATAGGGGCTTTATACTCTATGATCAGGCAAGGCCAAGGCAGCAATCTCAGCTTGGAGCACATCCAATCCGGTTTTTTTGGCCGAAGATGTTAAAATTAGCTCTGGGTGGGCTGCCGGACGCTTTGCGATCCCCTTGCGGGTTTTTGCATCAACTTTTTCAAGGTCCGCCATTTTGACTTTATCAACCTTGGTCAAGACGATCTGGTAGGTCACGGCCGTTTCGTCCAGCATGGCCATAATATCAAGATCACCCGGCTTTAGGCCGTGGCGGCTATCGATCAGCAAAAACACACGCCGCAAACCGGGACGCCCTGCCAAATAGGCGCGCGTTAGCTTGGTCCAGCGGTCAATATCTGTCTTTGAGGCCCGGGCGTAACCATAGCCGGGAAGGTCGACGAGACGAATACGGTCATCTGCGTTAAAATAGTTTAGTTCACGCGTGCGGCCGGGCGTATTCGAGGCGCGGGCGAGGCCATTTTGATTGGTCAGCGCATTTATGAGACTGGACTTACCGACATTTGAACGGCCCGCGAAGCAGACCTCTGACAAATCCGTTGCCGGAAGCGTATCGAGGCTGACCGCGCTGAGCATAAACTCGACGGGACGAGCAAATAAAAGCCGGCCCCGTTCTAGGTAGTCATTATATTCTGCCTCGTTCAAAACACACCTGCCTTAATGACTTTTCAGGATTAACTCTTCGGGGGTTAACCGCTAATGTCCGCTTTTTCGCGTTTGAAAATTTTGCGGAAAAACTCATCGACGGGCGTATCCACGTTGAATTTTCGCGTGATGTAATATTGCTGGATAAAGGACAGAATGTTGTTCCAGACCCAGTAAACCAGAAGACCCATCGCAAACGGCGCCAAGATAAACATAAATATCCACGGCATAAATTTGAAGATCTTTTGCTGCATTGGATCGCCAGCACCTTGTGGCGTCAATGTATAGATAGACGCCATAGACGCACCATAGAGAATAGCGAGAGGCCCAATCGCGAAGAACGACAAGAACTCAAACGGAACACCGTCCCACGGGAACAAGCCAAAGCCGTTCAAAATGGAGAGCGGGTCACGGGCAGACAAGTCGTTCATCCATCCGAAGAATGGCGCATGGCGCAATTCAACATTGATCAACACGGTCTTGTAGAGAGCAAAAAAGATGAAAATGGTCGGAATAACAGGCAGGCAGCCCGCCATGGGGTTCACCCCTTCCTTTTTATACAGCGCCATCATTTCCTGCTGAAGCTTCATCCGGTCATCTTTATAAAGCTCTTGCATCTTCTTGAGCTTTGGCTGGACCTTCTTCATTTTTGCTTGGCTCTCATATTGCTTATTAAAGAGCGGGAAGAGCAGAACCTTAATGATGAAGGTGAGTACCAGAATGCCAACGCCAAAATTGCCAATTTTATTGCCAAGTGTTGACAGAGCCCACGTCATGGGACGCGTTAGAATGCGGAGGAAACCCCAATCAATAGCGCGGTCCATCTCGGCAATCCCGATATTTTTATCGGTTTGATACTTCATGAGAACATCGCGGTCTTTGGCGCCGGCAAAGATATAGCCTTTGGATTCGATCGTCGCGCCCGGCGTGAGAATTGTGGGATCAAGGGCATACGCCGCTTCATACACATCAATATCATTAATCGTCTTGTAAGAGAACTCGCTGGTCATGGGTTTGCCCTGAGGCGGAATCGCGGCAGAGAGCCAATATTTGTCCGTCAGACCGACCCATCCGCTTTCTCCGACGGCCGTCGCGATACGTTTTTTTGCAATCTTCTTATATTTCATGTCCCAAAGCTTGCCATCGATGATAGAGATCGGGCCTTCCTGCAAAATAAAGAAGTTGGTCAGATCGTCCGGCAATCCGTGTTGACGTGACACACCTTTCCGCACGAGGCTGAGCTCTGCGCCGGATGTGTTGGTGACTTTGTCATTCAGGGTAATTAGATAGCGGTCATCTGCGGTGATTGTGCGCTCAACGCGGAAACCATCACCTTCATAGGCGAGAACAACTGGAGACGTTAACGTCAGAACGTCGCCGGAAACCACGGACCAAGGTGTGTCGGCCCCGCTTATACCTTCACCCCGGGTCCAATTATCGAAAATATAGGCGGCGTGTTCCGTACCTTCAGGAGACAATAGAATAAGAGAGTCGCTGTCTGGCTTAATAGTTTGACGATAGTTTTTAAGGTGCACATCATCAAAACGTGAACCTTCAACCAAAAACGATCCAGAGAGCGATGGTGTATCAATCTTGATACGTTGGCCCTCTTGGGGGACAGCACCCCGAGGTTTTAGCGGCGCAATAACTGGCGTTTCAACCACTTCGGCTGTCTGGACTTGTTCGATCGCCTGCTGCTGCCGCATTTCTTCAGCGAGAGGTTTGGCGAAAAAGTACCAGTAGCCCAACATAACAAGGCCGGATAAAACGAGCGCTGCGATAAAATTTTTCTGGTCTTGCATGGAATTTCTTTTCGTTATCGTGAGTGGCGCGTATCAGGTGAGACTTAACAAAGCTTTTTCAACATCCGCTAGTAGATCTTTATAGGGGCGCTTTAGCGTGCTTTGCCGAGCGATGAAAACATAATCATGACCAAGACGGCCAAATTCTGGAAGTTTTTCACGTGCAGCCTCCCGTAATCGACGTTTTACCCGGTTTCGAACCACCGCGTTGCCAACTTTCTTGGTCGCTGTAAAGCCAACACGGGTCTCCTTGTCTCCTTTCGCGCTCGCACGCATCTGGATGACAACCCCGCCAATGGCTTTATAACGCCCCTCCCGAACATACAAAAACTCGGACCGCTTTTTCAGCCGTCCGAGTGAATGTGTTTCTTGGGACATAGGTGTCCGTTCAATTAGGTTTGCTTACGCGGAAAGGACCTTACGACCTTTAGCGCGGCGGCGAGCCAAAACCAGACGACCATTTTTAGTAGCCATGCGGGAGCGGAAGCCGTGGCGGCGTTTGCGAACCAATTCTGAGGGTTGAAAAGTCCGTTTCATTTTAATCTCCAGGGCGGCGTCGAGGCCGTAATATTCATAAGCGGCGTCCAATAAGCGTCCGAATAAGGTAAGTCAACCCTTATGGTCTGGAAATTCGCCAAAAGAGACAAGAAGTCCTCATCACCGCCAAAATCAAAACGGACGTACCATTATCTATATTGTCGGATGCTGTCTGTAGGATCTTTTTCAAACGCATATGTCGATTTGTGAAACAGCACGGTTTCGTGAACGCTTGTGACGTGTCTTTCACTCGAAACCGTCCTATAGCCTGTGGCGAACATTGGAGTCATCATGCGTAAATTCATTATATCGGCCGCCATAGCGAGCCTCGCCTCGCCAGCGTTCGCAGATCTTTCTGCCCTTTCCGCATCAACCACATTATCGGTATCAGGTCCCGTGCTTGCACCCCCTCGCATCCCCGCGAGCCCGGAAAAGAACCTTGCCGATAAAAGTCCGGATACTGCTACCACATTCACCCCTTATAATGTGGCGGCAGGTCCGGCAACTGAGTATAGCTGGACTATGATTTTAAACAAATATGTACAAACTCCCGATAGCATTGGCCTTGCAAGATTCAACTACGGCGCTCTACATGCGAGCGCCGCCGATCGCCGCGCGTTGAAAGACTATATCACCTCTCTGGAAGCAACAGATGTGTCGTCGCTTTCGACCAAGGCGGCCACCGCCTTTTGGGCCAATCTTTACAATGCCGTCACCATACAGGTCGTGGTCGACAACTATCCCGTGACCTCCATCAGAGATATCAAATCTGGGTGGCGCGCCGGACCGTGGAAACGCGATCTTGTGACGGTTGCCGGACGCAAGTTAAGTCTGGATGATATTGAACATAAAATATTGCGGGAGAAATACCCGTCCCCTTTAGTTCACTATATGATCAATTGTGCGAGCATTGGCTGCCCCAACCTGAGCGCCAAGCCGTGGACGGCGGAAACCCTCGACGCCGACAGAGACATTGCCGCGAGAGCTTTTATCAATTCACCGCGCGGTGTTCGGATCACCCAGAAAGGCCTGAAGGTTTCCTCTATTTATAAATGGTTCAAAGAAGACTTCGGCGGCAATGAAGCTGGCGTCCTTGCCCACTTAAGGGACTACGCCGATGACGATCTGGCACAAGCTATCGATTCCGGCGCAAAGATTGTCGATTACGGCTATAGCTGGTCGCTGAACGAGTAATATGATGACACGCTTACCTGATATCTCCGCCGAGCAAAAACCCGCGGACAAAAGCCTGATGAAAAGATTCGCGCCGCTGGGCATTATTCTCGTCGCGCTCACATTGTTTTTCGCGTTGGGCGGGCCTCAATATGTCAATCTTGATGCCCTTCGGACGCACAGGGATGTTCTTTCAGACTTTGTTACGGCGAACCTTATCCTCACACTGTTAGGGTTTATGACGATTTACGCCGTTCTCGTCGGGATTTCATTTCCGGGCGCCGGATTTCTTTCAATATTCGGCGGCTTCTTGTTCGGGACATTTATGGGCGGCGCAGCGAATGTGATCGGAGCAACCCTTGGCGCGACAGCTATTTTTCTCGCGGCGCGCTACGCCATTGGGGACGCGCTGACACAAAAAGCAGGACCTTATATGAAGAAATTCGAAAAGGGCCTCAAAGAGAACGAGTTGTCTTATCTGTTTATTTTACGTCTTATCCCCGCATTCCCGTTCTTCATTGTCAATATTGTCCCCGCACTATTCGATGTAAAATTGCGAAACTATATTTTGAGCACATTTTTTGGAATTATACCGGGCGCGCTTGTTTACGCCAGTATTGGCGACGGTATCGGCGCTGTATTTGACGCTGGAGACGACGTAAAACTATCAGGTTTAATGACCCAGCCCCGCGTTCTCGCGCCGATCGCTGGACTTATCTTTCTGTCGCTCATCCCCATTGTTTACAAAAAATTCAAGGCGGCAAAAACCGCCGCCTAATTCTAAAGTCGAGATAATTAGATGACAAAAACTCACTACGATGTGGACCTCTGTATTATTGGGGCCGGTTCAGGCGGACTTTCCATCGCCGCAGGCGCAGCTCAGCTTGGCCGGTCTGTGGTTTTGTATGAAGCCGAAGAAATGGGTGGAGACTGCCTTAATTTCGGATGTGTCCCGTCCAAGGCGCTGATTGCCGCTGGTAAGCATGCACATGCCATGACCACTGGCCCCGATTTCGGCATTGCCAAAGCAAAACCCAAGGTCAATTTTGCGGCTGTAAAAGCCCATATCGAAGGGGTTATTGCCCACATTGCCCCGGTTGATAGCCAAGAGCGCTTTGAGGGGCTGGGCTGTATTGTTATTCGTGAACGGGCCCGTTTCAAGGACGCGCGTACAGTGGAATCAGAGACAAGCGAAGTTCGCGCCAAGCGCATCATAATCGCAACCGGGTCGAGAGCCTCAGCCCCGCCCATTCCCGGGCTAGACGCGGTCCCCTATCTGACCAATGAGACGATTTTCTCAGTCAGCGATCAACCCCAGCACCTATTGATTGTGGGCGCGGGCCCGATTGGACTGGAGATCGGACAAGCCTTCACGCGCCTTGGATCGAAAGTCGAGATCATAGATATTGCGCCGCCGCTGGGCCGAAATGAGCCCGAACATGCGAAAGTTTTAGTGAACGCCTTAAAAGCCGAAGGCGTTGTTTTCCATACGCCCGCAAAAACAAAACTCATCCGCAAAACGGACACAGGAGTCGCCATCGATTTGGAAGATGGAACAACGCTTGAAGGATCGCACCTTCTCGTGGCGGCAGGGCGTCAACCGGTGACACAGGGCCTCGCGCTTGAAAAGGCGGGCATTAAATATGGGAAAAGCGGTGTCGAGACGGATGATTGTTTACGCACATCGAACAAACGTGTTTTTGCCGTTGGCGATGTCTCTGGGCGCGGAGGCCTCACTCATGCGGCAGGTTATCATGCCGGGATCATTATTAAAGCGTTCTATTTTTTACCGCCCTTACTCGACCGTCTCTTAGGGAAAGCCACAACAAACCGTATGCCTGCGGCAATATATTGCGAGCCCGAACTGGCGAATATTGGCCTGAGCGAAGCCGAGGCCCGCGAGAAAGGGTATGACATTAAACCGCTCTCGTGGGACTTCGAGGAAAATGACCGCGCGATTGCCGAACGCTCCGATCTTGGCGGCGTCAAAATTATTGCGACAAATAAAGGCAAAATCCTCGGGGCCTCTATCGTCGGCGAAAATGCGGGTGATCTTATACAGATGATATCTGTGGCCATGACAAATAATGTAAAGGTCTCTGGCCTCGCGCAAATCATTTCGCCATATCCCACGAGAGGCGAAGCGGTCAAACGCGCGGCTAGTTCATTTTACACGGAAACAATCTTTGGCGACAAAGCAAAAGCCTTCGCCGGATTTCTAACGAAATTTCACTGATAAACACTATGGTTAATTTTGATTAACCATAGTTACAGCCTTTTCACGGAACTCCCTGAGTCCATACGCGTTATTGAGGTGTTAGCGCTAAGACAAGGAGGTCAAAATGTTAACATTGACGCCGAAATACGCTCGTTTATCTCATTTCCGGTCTGCAACGCCGAAAATTCTATGCGGTTCCTTACTGAGAGATGTGAAACGCCTTCAACACTCTATTAAAAACCGCGGATTGACCTCTCCCCTCATTACCACAAAAATCCAAAATCGATTAATTGTCATAGATGGACGCAAGCGTCTTATGGCCCTGCGGCGTCTTAGATTTAACGGAAACCTTCCAGCGAGCTTGAGCCGTATTCCTTACATTCTCGCGGACCAAGGCTGCAAGAACAGTGCAAATCCGGAACCAAAAGGCGCAGGTGAAACCTATTTATATATAAAGACATTCCAAAAAGCCGGTAAATCCGTGGCTGAGATTGCTTTGAACCTGTCGCTGCCTCAAGATACCATAAGGGACTATTTGAAACTGGACGCACTTTCACCACGCCTCAAAGAGGCCTTTATCCGTGATACGCTCACCTTGGAGCAGGCCTCGGCGCTGGTAACCCTCGCAAACCCCAATGCCCAAGATTCACTTTTGACATATTTGGGTGCCTTTGCCAAAGAGCCTGATGTGCTGTCAGCCGTGTCGCGCGGCCAAACAGTGCTCCCTATCAGTGAGGATAATGTCATTATATTGCCGTCACGGAAACGGACCTACGCCGCCGCCTAAGGCCACATCCATCAATCTTATTTTGACAAAATAGAGATTTCGGGTGGTCAGGCGAGCGAATTGTCCCTATTTTAATGTCTAAACAAAATAGGACACACTTATGGCAGAGCAAGACTTTCCAACCGGCACTCTTATGGCGGGCAAACGCGGCCTCATCATGGGCGTCGCGAATAAAAACTCCATCGCCTGGGCCATCGCCCGTCAACTCGCGGCGCAAGGTGCAGAACTCGCCTTCACATATCAAGGTGAAGCCCTGCTTCGGCGGGTTGAACCGCTGGCCCAATCTATTGGTTCCGATATTATTTTGCCGTGCGACGTCACCGATGATGAAAGTATGGATGCGACTTTCGCTGCGCTCCAAGAGAAATGGGGCAAAATTGATTTTCTTGTCCACGCCATTGCTTTTGCCGGAAAAGACCAGCTTGCGGGCTCATTCATTGATAACACCACCCGCGATGGATTTGCGTCTGCGCTCAATATCTCCGCTTACAGTTTCGTTGACGCAGGCCGCCGCGCCAGCCAAATGATGAACGACGGCGGATCAATGATCACTTTGACCTATCTTGGGTCTGAACGCGTCATCCCGAACTATAACGTTATGGGTGTTGCCAAGGCCGCGCTCGAAGCGTCAACACGCTATATGGCGGCTGATCTCGGGCCGCGCGGCATTCGCGTGAACGCGATTTCAGCGGGGCCGATTAAAACACTCGCGGCGGCAGGTATCGGGTCTGGCCGGCATATGTTCCGCTTCAATAAAGCCGCAAGTGCCTTGCAGGATCACACAGACCCAATGGGCGTTGCCGGCGCTGCGCTTTATCTTCTCTCAGACCTTGGTCTCTCATGTACGGGCGAAACCCATCACGTCGACGGCGGCTTCCATGCCATTGGTATGCCCCAAGAAGAACCTCTACGCGCCAGCCTCGAAGAATAGTTTTTTTTAACTCATTTATAACAGGTCGAGAGTTAAATCTCGGCCTGCTTTTTTTGCGGCGTCAATTCTCGCCTGAACGGCTTGAAAATTAAGCAGCCGCTCTTCAGGCGTGGGATGGGTGGCGTTGCCGCCATGCGGGTGCGGGAATAATTTCCAATTCTCCACGGCGCTATCAATATCAAAATCAGCACGCGCCATCATCACCAAAGCAATTCGATCGGCCTCAAGTTCTATCTGTTTTGACGGCGCAGCACCCGCGTGACCCGCAATGGCGTGAGCCATTTCATGAGCGATGACAAGTGCAAGGCTAGAATCATTGGGCTCACTTCGAACCAGTTCTGATGTGACCCAAACATCTTTGCCATCTGTGTGACCATTAATGCGTTCAGAATAGAAAACGCTCACCGGATAGCCGCAAATGATTTCGGGTGCTAAGACCTTCTCGAATGTATCAGGCCCTCGCGTGACTTTAAGGCTGACATGGTCTTGAGTATATAATGTGGGCGCTGCATAGCTGTAGAGAGTTTTAGAGCTAGAGCCTTTCGGTAAATAAACGCCGCCGATCTCGACGATCTCGTCACCTGGTTTATAACCGCCCACATCTGCGGGCGACCCAGGCCGAACAACCCGCAAAGACAAATCCTCGGAAACAGGCAAAAGCACCCGCGCGATCGGTTGCAAGCTTTCAGGATAATCAAATACATTATGCACATGAATTCCAATCGAGCGCTCTGTCACCGGACAAAGCTTGGCATTCGATTTTTGCAAAGCATAGGCAATGCGTTCAACACGGGCGTTTATAGCCTGATATTGTACAAGAACGTCTTGAAAATTGACACTCTCCTCATCCACGCCAACGCCAATTTCGTTCGAGGGGCTCGCGCGAAGAACTTGATCGCTTTGGGGAGCGATATCTTGAGACGTTTCAGTGCTATCTGGCGTGGACGGCTCACAAGCCAGAAGCAAAACACTCACCACCACCGCCGCCCAAAATATTCTCATGAACGATCCTTGTAATTGGGGAGAAGGGGTAGACCCTCTTTGCGTTTTGCATTTATTTCGCTGCGGGCTGCCGCAAGCCGAACATAGCGGTCGGGGAATGTGGGATGGGTTTTTGCACGGGCAATTGGCCGTAGAGATAAACGTGACAGGCGCCGCCATATGTCCTCGACACCGTCTATATCATAGCCCGCTCTCGCCGTATAATAGAGACCTACATAATCAGCTTCGGATTCAAACGCACGCGTATAGCGGGTCGCAAATCCAGATAGGACGAGGTTGGTAAGGGTCTTGCGAATATGTTTCAGCTCATTATGGGCAAGTTCATGGCCGACTATCGCCGCGAGTTCTTCGTCATTTTTGACAAATTTCATCATACCCGACGTCACAATAATCGTCTTTCCTGTGGCATAGGCGTTAATCGTTGGCGTCATTTTGAGCTCAACGGCGTAATCACATTGAGACACAGGCTTAAGGTCTATTGTCTCAATCTCTCCCGCGCGAATCCTTTGAAATCTAGCGCCCTCTTCCAGCGCCTCCGTCAAAGCTTTACTGGGTATGGCGAAGGGCTTGGCTGTTTTTTGCTTAAGAATATCCCCCGCTTTCAGGCCTGCTTTGTCTGCGGGTGATCCGAACGGCACAATCAAGATCGATGGCTCATCTTGCGCGCCAAGTTCACGCGCAGCGCCGAGGCGCAGTTTTTTCGGATAGGATTTGAGTGTATGGGTAACAGCTCCAATATAGGGGCCGGTTCGCGAACAAAGGTCCACATTCGCTTTCAATATTGGCGCGGCAACCTCCTCCAAATGAGCTCTGAGGGTTTGCATGTCTTCAAAACCGCGCTTTTCTTGAGTGGATTGCTCGGCCGAAATGGCGGCGGCGTCTATTTCCGGGAGCTGTACGGCAAGGCCCGCGCAGCCGCCCAGTGGCAGCAAAAATAGCAAAGTCCATTTCATAAGACGTTGATGCGCGAAAGCGGTAAAGGCGTCAATATACAGGCTGCAGTTTCAAGACGCCGCACCCTCGCAAAGAGCCTTAGTGGCGCTGGGTAAAATGCTTCATCGACACCGTATAGCCTGCGTAAAGCGCCGCCCATATGGCGCCAAGACCAACAATTACCGAGAGTAATTCAGCCATATTTACCTCTTTAGAAACCCCCGGGTTCGGGGAGATAGATTTCTCGTTTACCACCGGCGCCGCTTGGACCGATCATGCCTTCAATTTCCATACGCTCCACGAGGTTAGCGGCGCGGTTATATCCGATAGACAGACGTCTTTGAATATATGACGTGCTCGCTTTGCGGTCGGAGGCAACAATCGCAACGGCCTGATCGAAGAGGGAGTTGCTTTCGCTGTCCCCTCCGTCCGAATCAAGACTGCTGCCTTCTTCTGGCTCGGCTGTGATTTCCTCAAGGTAACTGGGAGACCCTTGCGCCTTGACGAAGGACGCAATTTTCTCCACTTCGCCGTCGGATATAAACGGTCCGTGCAAACGCCGCGGCCGTCCCGTTCCCATATAAAGCATATCCCCGTTTCCGAGCAGTGTTTCCGCGCCCGTTTCGCCAAGAATAGTACGGCTATCGATGGAGGAACCCACGCGGAAGGACACGCGCGTGGGGAAGTTGGCTTTGATCGTCCCAGTAATAACGTCAACTGATGGTCTCTGGGTTGCCATAATCATATGTATGCCGGCCGCTCGCGCCATTTGGGCGAGGCGCTGCACCGTACCCTCAATGTCCTTACCGGCAACCATCATCAAGTCAGCCATCTCGTCGATAATCACGACAATAAACGGCATCACCTCAAAATTGAGTTCTTCAGTTTCATAAATCGGGTCACCAGAATCTTTGTCATATCCCGTCATAACGGTCCGCGACATCACTTCGCCGCTAGCCATAGCCTCGCGAACCTTTTCATTATATCCCGCCATGTTGCGAACGCCCATTTTGGACATTTTACGGTAACGATCTTCCATCTCCCGAACCGTCCATTTAAGCGCCACAACCGCCTTTTTGGGTTCGGTCACGACGGGCGCCAACAAATGAGGTGCGCCGTCATAAACAGACAATTCGAGCATTTTCGGATCGATCATAATGAATTTGCACTCATCCGGTGTCAGCCGGTACATCAAGGACAAGATCATGGCGTTAATCGCCACCGACTTACCCGAACCTGTTGTACCAGCGACGAGCAAATGGGGCATTTTCGACAGATCAGCGATAAAGGCGCTCCCGCCAATGTCCTCGCCCATAATCAAGGGCAAGCCCGCAGTTGAGTTCACATAGGCATCGCTCAGCAGCATGTCTCTGAGCCACACTGTTTCGCGGCGGCGATTTGGAAGCTCGACGCCCATCGCGTTCCGCCCCGGGACAACAGCGATCCGCGCCGATTCAGCGCTCATATTTCGCGCAATATCTGGCGCAAGGTTAATCACGCGCTGAGATTTAACGCCTGGGGCGGGTTCAAATTCAAACAAGGTTACGACCGGTCCTGGACGTACAGCCCCCATTTCACCTTTAACCCCATATTCATCCATCACCCTGTGCAGACTTTCGGCGGAGCGGCGCAACGCACCTTCATCTGTGAGAACTTTTCGCGGCGGCGGCGTTTTTAATAGGTCAACTTGGGGCAGGACGAAGTCCGCACCTTCCGGAAAATTGAACTCTTCTTTTTTTGGTTTGGCCGCGCGTTTTGTCGTTTTCTTAACCGGCGTTCGTTGAGCCGGCGTCGGAGATTGAGCGGCTTGAGGTGTCACAACCTTTATTTTTTGATCGGACTTTTTAACGCGTTTTGCGCGCCGCGGCGCTGCAATTGGCGCGTCGGGAAGATCCCGTAAATATCGATCTACAGTTTCATCCGAAACACCCTCATCACCATAAGCTTTGACAAATCGGCGATGAATGAATCCTGCCACACGATCAAGCCAGACGCGGAACGTCGCCCAGACCAATCCCGCAGCGTCGAGCACATCTAAAAGATCGCGCCCGACAATGCCGACAATCCGGCCCAAACAAAAAGCACTTATAAGAAAAGTGATAAATGCGACAATCAAACCCGAGACCGGGACATTGAAGTAATCGAGTCCACCTTTGAAGGACAAATAGAAGGCGTCCCCAATCCACCCACCAAGGCCGGTCGCCATCGGCCAGCTTTGAGGAATCGGAAAAGCGGATAATGTTATCGTGCCAAACAGCACCAATGAGATACCAAGTGAGGCCCGGCCCCATCTTTCCAATTTTGTTCCACGCGGTCGCGGACGGAAAATACCCCGAACACCCAAAAAGACCAAAAGAAACGCCAAGACCACACTGCCCCAGCCCATGACTTGCATCAGAACATTCGCCAAACCAGCGCCCGGCGCTCCAAATAAATTTTGGGTGGGGCCAATGCCTGCCGTATCTGCGGTAGAATCAAAAGGACTATAACTCAGCACCACGCAAAGGATCAGAACCCCAAATCCTACGCTAAACAAACACGTCAAAGCGCGACGGATCACACCTGTGCTTTCGGAACCCAGCTCATCCATCAAGGACTGTGCATAGGCGGCATCGTAATCACCAGAGTTCCCGTTGAACGTCGCGCTTCGCGGCATATTTCTCTCTTTAGGTCAAAATTAGTCTTAAAAGACCGTAAATTTGAGGGGTAAATGTCGAGTTAAGATTGCGGAAGATAACAGGAACAAACCAGCTCTATTCCACTCAAGAAAACAGACAAAACGTCCTATGGCGTCACGGGGATTTTAAAGCTAAGTGTCAATCATGGAAAAAAACTATGACATCGCGGTTGTTGGCGGCGGGCTTGCTGGATTAACGGTCGCACTTGCTTGTGCGTCGAAAGGCGCGAAAATTGTTATTTTTGACCGCGATGACCCGAAAGCTCATATTGATGCAGACTTTGACGGCCGAGCCTCCGCGATCGCCGCGTCGTCTTTTCAAATGTATCGGCATCTTGGAATTGCGAACGCTCTTGGCGAGAACGCCCAACCTATCACGGATATTTTAATTTCGGACGGCGAGTTAGGGCGCGCTATTTCGCCATTAACACTCCATTTTGACAGCCGCGATGCAGGCGATACGCCGATGGGATATATGATCGAAAACCGGCGTTTACGTTGCGCACTTTTAGACGCCATCGCAAATCACCCAAACATCGACTTTGACGCACCCGTAATTATTTCAAACATTCACCGCCACGACGAAGCCGTGAAAATCACCTTGGACACAGGTCATGAAATCTCAGCCCAGCTCATCGTAGCCGCCGACGGCCGCCATTCTTTTTGCCGCAAGGAGGCGAAGATTGACGTCACGACGATGGCCTATAATCAAAAGGCGATCGTCACGACCGTTGAACATGAAAAGCCACACTTTGGTACCGCGCATGAACTGTTTTTACCTAGCGGACCTTTTGCAATTTTGCCGTTAACAGGAAACCGTTCCAGTATTGTTTGGACCGATACGCCTCGCGCGGTTGATGCCGCTATGGCACTATCGGATAATGCCTTTGCCGCAGAACTTGCCAGACGGTTCGGTGATTTTCTCGGAAAAGTCGAGCCCTGTGCCCCGCGGTGGTCCTATCCGTTATCCCTTCAACTTGCAGAACGGTACACAGATAAGCGGCTCGCGCTTATCGGAGATGCGGCGCACGCTATTCACCCCATCGCGGGTCAAGGCCTAAACATGGGCCTTCGCGATGCCGCAGCGCTCGCGGATGTTGCGGGGAACGCACTTTCCTCCGGCCTTGATGTTGGGGTTAATATTGCGGACTATGAACGTTGGCGAAATTTCGACAATAGCATGCTCGCGGGAGCGACCGATATCTTTAACAGATTATTTTCTAACAATATCGGGCCCATTAAGCATGCGCGGCGGTTGGGACTTGGGCTTATCAATTCAATCCCGCCGGCCAGATCAATCTTCATAAAAGAAGCCTCTGGCCGTATCGGGGACCTCCCGACTTTGTTACGGTAAGCGATGAAACGAGTCTTGAAGTTGAGACTTAAATGCCCACATAGTCACAATAGAAAACAGGGGCCTTCATGGGCCGGCGATGAGGTAGAATATGACAGATGCTGCGCTTGATATTGTAAAAGACGGCTCCGACCACGGTTTTATGGCTGATGTTATCGAGCCCAGTAAGACTACTCCGGTTATTGTTGATTTTTGGGCGCCGTGGTGCGGACCCTGCAAACAACTTATGCCCGCGCTGGAACGGGTCGTGAAGGCGGAAGGCGGCAAGGTTAAACTTGTCAAAGTTAATATTGACGAAAACCCCGGTGTTGCCGGGCAGCTTGGCGTTCAATCTATCCCGGCCGTCTTTGCCTTTAAAGATGGCAAGCCCGTCGATTTCTTCGGCGGCGCGCAACCTGAAAGTGAGCTTAAGAAATTTGTTGGCCGCCTAACGGGTGAAAGCGATGTTGTCGCAGAAGCTGCTGAGCTTGTGGCACGCGCCAAAGATAGCCTCGCAGCGGGTGATCCAGGCGGAGCGGCGCAAGATTTCGCTCAAGCATTTCAGTTAAATCCGGAAAGCGCCGAAGCGCTTGCAGGATTGGCCCGCATATATATCGATAGCGGAAATATGGAAAACGCCGCACAAATTCTCGGTAGCGCGCCCGAAGCTATCGCCAACCATCCCGAGATAAATGCTGCGAAAGCGGCTTTAAAGTTGACAGAAGTCGCGCCTGAACCGGATGTAACCGCCGAGCTTTCAGCGAAAGTGGAGGCCGAGCCGAATAATTTGGACGCACGTCTCGAGCTTGCCAAAGCCCTCGCGGCCAGTGGACGAAATGCCGAAGCCGTTGACCACCTAATTTATTCCGTTGGAAAGAACCGAGCCCATAACGGCGAAGCCGCGCGGCTCTTCCTTCTAACGATTTTTGAGGCGGAAGGCGTGGAGTCAGACATTTCCAAAGATGGCAGACGCCGCCTATCTTCCATTCTTTTTGCTTAACGTCTTAAAAGGAAACAATGAGCACACACTATAAAGGTCTAACCCGGCGCACCAACCCGGAGACAATCGCCCTGTTCCCCTTAAACGGGGCGGTCTTGTTTCCAGCTTGTGAATTGCCGCTTAATATTTTTGAACCGCGCTATCTCAACATGATTGACGACGCCCTTAAAGGCGACCGGCTGATCGGGATGGTGCAAACGAATGAGGGTGAGCTATCAGAAATTGGCGGGCTTGGCCGCATTACCCAGTTTTCTGAAACGGATGATGGCCGTTATCTCGTGGTTCTCAAGGGGCTCAAACGGTTCCGTATTTTATCAGAAATCGAATCAAATACACCCTACAGACAAGCAAAAATCAGTTTTGATGAATTTGCGGAAGATGCGAACGTTCACGATACAAAAAGCATCCCCGAAGCATTTTTAGATAAAGGCGGCAACGACCGAGCGGCACTGACCGTCGCGATGAAATCTCTCGCAAAGGCGCTCGGCGTTAAGGTTGACTGGAACAGCCTTTCAGAAATTCCCTTACCCAATTTGGTTGATCAGGCGGCAATGGTGAGTCCGTTTAAACCTCAGGACAAACAATCTTTACTCGAGGCCGCAAGCTCCGAAGATCGCCGTAGACTCTTAATCGGGCTCATGCATTTATATGCGACAATGCCCGGCGGCGAGAATGATCGGCCCGTACAATAACGGACTTAAAGGTGAGGACTCACATGCCTTCTAAAAAATCGAAATCAGCAAAAAGTGCCGCTGAACCTACCCAGCAAACGCTCGACCCGATGATGCTCAGTGCGCTGGTCTGTCCAAAGACTCGTTCGCCTCTTACATTTGACCGCGAAGCCAACGAACTTGTGTCAAAAAAAGCAAAACTTGCATTCCCGATACGCGAAGGGGTTCCAATCCTCTTGATTGATGAAGCACGGGATATTTCAAGCTCCAATTAATTGACGTGTTGTGCACGTTACAACCTTGAACATGGCCGCAGTCTCCCCATCTTTGAATATGACGGAGATAATTATGAACCAAGATTACGCAGATGCTTCACAATGGCGAGGCACGACAATTCTAACCGTGCGCAAAAATGGAAAAGTCGTTGTTGTCGGCGACGGTCAAGTCAGCGCGGGAAATACTGTAATGAAAGCAGGCGCACGCAAAGTGCGCCGTATAGCTGGCGGCCAAGTTATTACGGGGTTCGCTGGAGCCACAGCAGATGCCTTTGCTTTATTGGAACGTCTTGAAGCCAAATTGGAGCAATATCCAACGCAGCTTGCACGTGCCTGCGTAGAGCTCGCCAAAGATTGGCGAACTGATAAATATTTACGGCAACTTCAAGCCATGATGATCGTGGCCGACAAAGACCAAACCTATGTTTTAACGGGGAACGGTGATGTTGTCGAACCTGACACAGCTGAAAGCGGGTCCGGCATTACAGCAATTGGGTCAGGTGGCAACTTCGCGCTAGCCGCGGCGCTGGCAATGGACGAATATGAGGAAGACGCCGAAAAACTAGCTCGGAAAGCCATGGCTATCGCAGACCGAATTTGTGTGTTTACCAACAATAATCTGACGATCGAAGTTTTGGACGCCTCTTAAGTCTCTATCAGAGACCAGCCGCCCTTCCCTGTAAATCTACGAAGTCCAATATACATAAACAGTCCGATAGGGCCGAGCATATATGTGAAAAGAAGACAGGGCACAACGGCGAGGTGATTCACCCCTCGTCTTTGACTGTCCCGGCCAATCCAAGCCCCAACAAACAAATCAAAAACGAGATAATGCGTCCAGCCAATCACCATTCCAATGGGGTGGGAAAAAAGGGTTTGAACGCCCTTAATGGAGGTCAGGCTCCCGTCTGGGTCGGCCTCAACATTAAAATACATAAAGAGCATATAAAACAGATAAAGACCCCCCAGTACAAGCGGGTATAAAACCGCATGGGAAATCTTTTGGGTCCAACTCCAGCGCGGAAACAAGATAAGAAGTCCCCAAGCGGGCAAAACAGAAAAATTGACAATGGAAAAAACAAGGTCTGGATCGGGCATTTATAGTCCTTCTGTCTGTTCTATGAACCCCCTGCCCTACGGCAGTTAGGAGACTCGGCGGCGCGTTTTATTCCAATAATACTGCCACACCATTTTTTCGTCAGAGCCGCCTAGTTTTTCAATCCATTTCTGGTGTGCCTGTCTTTCGTCTTCGGTTGACAATGGTGCCAACGGGGCGGGCCGCATTTTAGCAACAGGAACTAAAATCGTGTCAGGGGCCTTACGTTCATCTTCGAACTCAAGTTTACGCATTCGGCCGCCATTGAGATCCAAATAGACCTCTGCGAGCAGTTCAGCATCGATAACAGCTCCGTGTTTACTTCGGCTGGAAAGAGAAATGTTGAACCGCTTACATAGGGCATCTAGGGACGCCGGAGACCCGGGAAACATTGACCGCGCGATACGAAGCGTATCAATGAAACGCTTTTTTGGGATGGGACGAAATCCAGCGCGTTCAAGCTCGGCGTTTATAAATCCGCGGTCGAAGTCCGCATTGTGAGCGACAAGATCACTATCACCGACGAAGTCCAAAAAATCTTGCGCAACATCTGCAAACAAGGGTTTTCCTGTCAGAAACTCCCGCGTTAATCCTGTAATTTCTGTGACCTTTTCCGGCACGTCCCGCTGCGGGTCGAGGTAGGTGTGATAGGTCTTTCCGGTTGGAATAAAGTCGATAACCTCAATACAGCCGATTTCAGTTAATTTATCGAGGCCGCGCGCGTCAAATCCTGTTGTTTCCGTATCGAAGACAATTTCACGCTTTCCCGACATTATTCCCTATCCGCTTATGATTGATGCCTGATCTCTTTGAGAATTTCATGCACCTGTTCGCGCGCTGATTCCAGTCCCTTATCAGTATGTAGAATAAAATCTGCCCGTTTACGTTTCTCACTATCGTGTAATTGCCGCGCCAGCAAAGATTGGAACATATCTTCTGTGACCCCTGGCCGTTCTAAAACCCGGCGGCGCTGAACATGTTCAGGCGCCGTCACGACAACAATTTTATCCACGTGCTCGTGCCCACTCGTTTCAAAGAGTAAGGGCACATCGAAAACAACAATATCCGCGCCGCTCTCCCGGGCTTGGGTTAAAAATTCTTGTCGTGCTCGCGCGACCATTGGATGAATGAAACTCTCAAGGACGGGCAAATTTAAAGGGTCAGCGCGCATATGCCGACCGAGCGCACTACGGTCTACCGCCCCGTCAGCAATTGCGTCCGGGAAAACCGCGCGAATAAGCGGAACCGCCTCCCCGCCTTTAGCATAAAGACCATGAACGACCGCATCGGCATCGAAAACCGGACATCCCGCATCTTTGAACATAGCCGCCGTCGTCGACTTTCCCATGCCAATAGACCCCGTCAAGCCCACGATTATCACGCCCGACCCTCCAGGGCCTCTAGCAAAACATCCGTCGGATCTAAATTGTCCGGGGGCCTCACACCATAAAACAACTTGAAGGACGGACGTGCCTGCGCGATCAACATTTCAAGCCCCCCCAGATAGGGCAAACCTAGTTTTTTGGCTTGTTTTAAAAGTGGCGTCGTTCTGGGTGTATAAATCAAGTCATAAATAAAGGCGCCCGGTAGAGCCTGTGAAAGATCAAAATCAAGTGCGGGTTTTCCCGTCATGCCGCCGGCGCTAGCATTTATAATTAATCCTGATTTGCCAAGTGCATCTTCTCGCGCCGCCCATGGGACCGTATAAAGACTTGGAACATTCACGGATTTCGATAAGGCCTCAGACTTCGAATCTGTTCGGCTTGTGAGCCGAATTTCGGGACAGTTTAGAGACAAAAGCGCACCAATAACGGCTTGCGCGGCTCCTCCAGCACCGATAACGAGCGCTGAACTATTGGCAATTTTCTGCGCGCCAAAAGCAGACAAAAGTGGCGCTGCGAATCCTTCTAGGTCTGTGTTATGGGCAATAAGTTTTCCGCGGCGCTTATATAGACAATTTGCAACACCTAATTTGCGGGCATCTGGTGTTGAATCATCAGCGGCTTCAAAGGCTTTAACTTTGAGCGGTAAAGTAACATTCACACCTGCGATTGACGTTCGTTTTAAAGATTGAAAAGCCTCGACCGCTTCATCAGGTCTGACAGCGAAGTGCACATATGCGCCAGAGATATTCATCTCTTTAAGCCAGTAGCTATGCATTAAAGGCGACAAAGAATGGTGAATCGGCCATCCGCAAACGCCCGCTAATATCAAGCCCCTATCGGTCATTCAGCGATCGCACCGCGCGTACGCAGATAATCCAGCACAGGCAATAATGATAACCCCAAAATAGAGAAAAAGTCGCCTTCAACGTGGGAAAAAAGCTGAGCACCGCGGCCTTCAAACCTATATGCGCCAACGCTTTTTAATACGATATCGCCTTCATCGAAAAGATATTGGTCGAGAAAGGCCTCACTGAACTCTCGGACGCTCAGCGTTGTTTTTGAAATATACCGCCAGATCGGTTGGCCGTTTTCACAGATAACAACCGCTCCAATAAGATGATGCGTTTTTCCGCGCATTGATAAAAGCCGGCTTCGCGCGTCTTCCATACTGACGGGCTTATCAAACACTTGTCCATCCATAACCATGATCTGATCTGCACCAATAACAAGACCGGGGTGTATTCGGCTGACCTTAACCGCCTTTGCTTCGGCAAGTGCATCAGCAATATCCCGAGGGAGCGCCCCTTCCGCTAACATGGCTGTTTTTATAGCAGATTCGTCTACAGGTTTCGTGATGACTTCAAAATCAAGACCCGCAGACGTCATAATTTCGCGGCGGATAGTGCTGCCGGACGCTAAAATAATCGGTAATGTCATTCCTGCTTTGCTCGCTGGTAGAGATTAATAATTTGCGCAGATGTTTCCTCGATGGAACGCCGAGTTACATCGACGACGGCATAACCTTTTTTAACAAAAAGGCGTTTTGCTTGCCGCATTTCATCTCGAACCCGGTCTTGATCTATATAATCTGTGGCTTCTGTTTGATTGAGACCCGTCAATCTTTGCTGTCGGATTTGAACGATACGGTCAGGCGAGGCCACAAGGCCCACAATAAAAGGATCTTTAAATGTGTCGAGGATTGCAGGAAGGGGCATGCCCGGAACAAGCGGGATATTGCCTGTTTTAAAACCCCTATTGGCCAAATAGATGCTTGTAGGTGTTTTCGACGTACGGCTGACACCCAGCAGGACAATTTGAGCATCTTTTAAGCCTTGCACATTTTGCCCATCATCATGGGCCATCGCAAAGTCTAGCGCGGTAATACGGTCATAATATTGAGAATCAAGGGTTCGCTGTGCGGCAACCTGATGAGATTGCGCGGCACCTAAATATCGTCCCAACATCGCTAAAGTTGCATCTAATATTGATATGGCAGGAATATTCAAACGAGCACAAAAGACTTCGAGGATCTTGCGCTGAGCATCATTTGCGATCGTATATAAAACAACGCCTGGCTTATCCTCAATCTCTTTGAGGGTTCGTTCCATTTGCTCTTCGGTTCGAACGAGAGCATGGATATGCTCGAGCGGGGTGGCATTACGATATTGAGCGCAAGTCGCTTTCATCATGCCCACAAGGGTTTCACCAGTAGAATCGGACACCAGGTGAACGTGAAAGTAAATTGATATGTTTCGGTTACGGCTTATCACATTCGCGTTCTACGCAAGGGTTCACAATTTGTCCACAGAATGAAGGAGCCCGTTAACCTTTTGTTAATAAGTTGGGAACGTTTCGTAAGTTTCTTTCAAATTAGCCGCATGTGAATCAAAAGTTTTACGCTTAGCGTTAAAAGTGGGGATAAAATTTTACTAAATAATATCCACATCTTTATCCCCTAAAAATCACACGCTATATTTATGAATTTTAGCTATTTGCACAAATAAGGAATAAAGTTACTAAACGCTCCAGATGTTCATAAACATGCGGCATTTTAAGACATATTAATATGGGTTAGCAAAAGGTTAAGATAATCCACAAATCCACAGGCCTTACTACAATCACTTCTTTTTAAAAGAATATAGAAGAGTAGAGGCCTAAAGAACGAAAGCGTATAAAAGTGGCCTCTAAACTTTTAAAAGTTCTCTCTGGAGAAACCAACAGCCCTCCCCCGATTTGGATGATGCGACAAGCTGGACGACATCTTCCAGAGTATTTGGAGGTTCGAAGTACAGCGAAAGATTTTATCGATTTCTGTTTTTCTCCTAACAAGGCCGCAGAGGTTACGCTGCAACCCGTTAGACGTTATGATATGGACGCAGCTATCCTTTTTGCCGATATTTTACTAATCCCCATTGGTCTCGGTCGAAACGTGAGGTTTGTAAAAGGAACAGGCCCTGTTTTGGATCCCATCACACTATCCGATATTTCGAAATTGACGATAGAAGGAGCCGCTGATCGGATTAGTTCTGTTTACGAAACTGTGACAAAAGTCAGATCAGAACTAGATGCTGATAAGGCACTTATTGGTTTTTGTGGAGGTCCTTGGACAGTTGCCACCTATATGATTGAAGGACAAGGTTCACCGACAAAGGAAGTTGCTAAGAGGTTTGCATATGAGCACCCGGAGGCGATGGATGATCTGTTGGCGGCGCTATCGGAATCGAGCGCCGAATATCTTATCGGTCAAGCAAAGGCTGGCGCGGATGTCTTGAAGATATTTGAGAGTTGGGCTGAAGGTTTGTCTCCGGCTATGTTTGAACGGCTTGTGATAAAACCAACACAAGACATTGTTCGCCGTGTTCGCGCTGCGGGTATTACAGTTCCTATTATCGGATTTCCTCGAGGGGCAGGGCTTAACGCTGCGCGCTATGCTCACGCTGTTCCTATATCTGCCATAGCGGCAGGTACAGATGTGCCTCTTGGGTTGTTTAGAGAGCTTTTGCCGGTCGGCATGCCGGTACAAGGAAACTTGGATCCGTTAGCCTTAAGAATTGGCGGGGAGGCCTTGCGGCAGGCGGTCAATGACGTTTTAGAGTCTATCCAAGGACCACATATTTTTAATTTGGGGCACGGTGTGTCACCAGATGTGAAGATTGAAAATGTTCATGCCGTGATAAATCATGTGAGAACAGGTGATGGTCATTATGTATGAGTTTTATGACTGGTTTCGCTCATTCCATATCATTGCGGTGATTTTCTGGATGGCGGGTTTACTTTATTTGCCCCGTCTCTTTGTTTATCATAGTACAGCGGAGCTTGGCGGTGAACTTGATACGACGCTGAAAACTCAAGAGCGCAGGCTTTTGAAAATCATCATGAACCCTTCAATGATCGTGGCGCTGTTTTTTGGAATTGCTTTGCTTTACTTACGCTGGGATGCTCTTTCTGGTTCTGCATGGCTCTATGTAAAATTATCGGGTGTATTGGTGCTTCTCGGTTTTCACATGGTGTTGTCGAAAGATAGAAAGAAATTTGAACGAGGCGAGCGGCCAAGAAGTGAGAAATTTTACCGGGTCGCAAATGAGATTCCCCCGCTGATTGCGATTTTGATCGTCATTATGGCAGTTGTGGAGCCGTTCTAAATAACTTGACGGCGCGAAAAACTCTGGTAAAGGCAATTTATAAGGCGGCTGTTCTGGCCGTTCTCTTCCGAACATTTCCAAAATGCGTGAAGAGATTGTCTAACCATACGGATAATTATGTCTTTGAATGATATTAACCTTGATGAAATCAAGTCTATAAGTCTTGATGATTTAAAAAAAGCAAAACCGGCTGAGCTTATTAAATTTGCCGAAGAAGTGGGCATCGAGAATGCCAGTACGATGCGTAAGCAAGATATCTTTGTCGCTGTTCTAAAAGACCTTGCTGAAGACGATATCGAGATTAACGGTAGCGGCGTTGTTGAAGTTTTATTGGATGGTTTTGGGTTCTTGCGCGCGCCGGAAGCGAACTATTTGCCGGGCCCAGATGATATTTACGTAAGCCCGAACCAGATTCGTAAATTCGGCCTTCGAACAGGTGATACGGTTTCTGGTCAAATCAGAAGTCCGCGCGACAATGAGCGTTATTTCGCTCTGACTCAAGTGGCGGCGTTGAATTTTGAAACACCGGAGAAATCTCGGAATAAAGCTCATTTTGACAATTTAACACCTCTTTATCCGGATCAGCGCCTGAAAATGGAAGTTGAGGATCCAACGCTTAAAGACCGGTCGGGCCGGGTCATCGATATTGTTTCGCCGATCGGAAAAGGGCAGCGCGCTTTGATCGTTGCGCCGCCGCGGACCGGTAAAACAGTTCTGCTGCAGAATATTGCCCACTCTATCGAAGCAAATCATCCCGAATGTTATGTGATCGTTCTTTTGATTGATGAACGTCCAGAAGAAGTGACAGACATGCAGCGCTCGGTGAAAGGCGAAGTTGTCAGTTCGACATTTGATGAGCCTGCCACGCGTCACGTACAAGTAGCGGAGATGGTTATCCAAAAAGCAAAACGGCTGACAGAAAATGGCAAAGATGTCGTCATATTGCTTGATTCTATTACCCGTTTGGGCCGAGCCTATAACACGGTTGTTCCAAGTTCAGGTAAGGTTTTAACCGGCGGCGTAGACGCAAATGCCCTACAACGCCCTAAACGTTTCTTTGGTGCTGCGCGAAATATTGAGGAAGGTGGTTCTTTGACGATCATCGCAACAGCGTTGATTGATACAGGCTCCCGCATGGACGAAGTTATTTTCGAAGAGTTTAAAGGTACGGGTAATAGTGAGATTGTTCTGGATCGCAAAGTGGCTGATAAACGTATATTCCCGGCGCTGGATGTCACGAAGTCCGGTACCCGTAAGGAAGAACTTTTAGTACCTCCGCAAGAGCTGCATAAAACTTACATGCTTCGACGTATTCTAAACCCAATGGGTACAATGGACGCGATCGAGTTTTTGCTGGCGAAGTTAAAAGATACTAAGAACAATGCTGATTTCTTCGACAGCATGAATACCTAGAAAATCTGGTAAAAGCGGGCGAGAGCCCGTTTTATGTCGCCGTAAGTAAGGCAGGAACTTTTACCTTTTTTCGGAACGAAATTCTTTCGCGATCAAATTTGTGTTCGATGAGCTCCCAGCGCCCATCGTGATGTTCCACGAGCGCGGTGCAGCTTTCAACCCAGTCACCATCATTCATGTAGGTGATACCGTTTATGTCTCGCATTTCGGCCACATGAATATGACCGCAAATGGCCCCGTCATAGTTTTTGCGTCGGCAATAGTCCGCGACTTGCTCTTCAAAGCCCTCAATAAAATTCATGGCTTTCTTTGTTCGAGTTTTGAGAGCTTTGGAAAGAGACCAATAAGGAAGACCTAAAATACGCCGCACGGTGTTGAGTTTTGTATTTACCCATAACAGGAAATTATAAAGATTGTCGCCCAGGAACATGATCCACCTTTTGCCAGGGCGCATAAGGCCATCAAACATGTCGCCGTGACACACGAAGTATTTTTTACCGTCGATCCCTGTGTGAACATCTTTGTTTTTGATATTTATGCGTCCAAAGCTGATATGGAAGCGAAGGAAAGCTCTTAAAAACTCGTCATGGTTGCCTATGATATAGTTGACTTCGGTGCCGCGTTTGGCTGCGGTCAGAATACGCCGAATAACGTTGGTGTGACTTTGCGGCCAATACCATTTTTTGCGTATCCGCCAACCATCGACAATATCACCCACGAGAAAGAGTTTCTCGCTGGTGTGTGTTTTGAGAAAATCGCAAAGAGCGTCAGCTTGGCAACCTTTGGAGCCAAGATGAAGGTCGGATATAAAAATTGACCTGTATGCAGGCGTCTTACGCATCATAATGACAGCGCTATAGGGCGGTTGCATGTCTGTTTTATGACGGAGTTTAAATGATTGCGCCTCTCGGGCGCGGAGGCCTAATCTTTAGGCAATATGCGTATTATTTGTCCGCCGGCCGGTTCCATGTCTTTTTTGGTATTGATGGCAAGAAGAATGGCCCCGTCAGCATCGACGCGGACGTCCCTTACTCGTGCGTTCAAATCCGAGAGAAGAATTTCTTCTCCGGCCGATATGTCGGCGTTGAGATTAACCCGGCGCAGATCTTTAGACGCCAAGCCCCCAACGAGCGCATCACCCTCCCAGTCGGGAAACATTGCGCCATGATATATGGTAAGTCCGGAGGGGGCGATAGACGGCACCCAGCTATGTCTTGGCGCGACTGTGTCCTCGAGTGAGGTAAACGGCGTAATTTTCGCGCCTGTGTAGTCCGTGCCTTTTGTTGCTAGTGGCCATCCATAGTTTTCGCCGGGCTTGATAAGGTTGAGTTCATCGCCGCCCCGAGGTCCGTGCTCGCTTGCCCAGAGATTTCCGGTCATATTGTCAAAGAAGACACCTTGAACGTTGCGGTGTCCATAAGAATATATTTCCGGTTTTGCGCCGCCGTCATTTATAAATGGGTTGTCGGGATGCGCCCGTCCCGATGGTGTGAGATGAACGATTTTCCCAAGGTGTGATGATTTATCTTGAGCAGCTTCACGGTAAACAAAGCCCTCACCCAGTGTCAGGATCAACGAATGGTCTGGTAGTATCGCGACTCTGCCGCCGAAATGCGCTGCAGTGTCTTTCGCAGGGTTGGCTTTGAATAAAAGTGTGGTGTTGGTCAGGGAGTTTTCTAATAAATTGGCACTCACAAGTGCTGTCCCGTTATTTCCGGCATCCCCATACGCGTAGGTCAGGTAGAGCTTCCCAGTGGTTTCAAAGTCAGGGCCAAGGACGACATCAAAAAGACCTGCTTGTTGCTCTGTGTAGATATCCGTCGGCATTCCGGCAATTTCGTCAATGCTGCCGTCGGAGTTTATGCGCTTGAGATTGCCTTCTTTCTCGGTAACGAGATATCCACCGGCGGGAAGGGGCGCGACGCTCCAAGGTGTATTTAGATCTGTTGCGACTCTTTCAATTTTGAAGTCTGACAGAGTTTTTTTTGTGAGCTCGGGTGCCGGTTGGGGTTCAAGACATGCGGTGAGGGCAAGTAGCGAGGCGAGGGCGAAGGGTCGAACGGTCATAAGGATCTCCTTTGCTTAATTTAGGCTCGCATGAAGAATTGTCCAGTTAGAGTTTTTTAGGTTGGTCATGCGGGGTAAGCATGTTTTAAACCTTTCTTTTACCTCGTGTACCTAGCGTGAAATTTTTAAGATCGGAATACATATGGACGTGGATGATGCGAAGACGTGGTTCGCGCGGTTAGCGCCTTATAGACGGTCTGATGATATGAGAGCCCTTGGCGAGATTATCATCACAATTGTGCCGTTTTTCGCATTGTGGTTTGGAATGTGGTATCTCTTAGGGATAGGTCATTACTGGGCTTTGCTGGGTGTTATCCCGACAGGCGGGCTCACTGTGCGGCTGTTCATCGTTCAGCATGATTGCGGTCATGGCTCTATGTTTTCCACAACAAAGGTCAATGATTGGGTCGGACGTTTTTTGGGCTTGTTGACGTTTACGCCATATGATCACTGGAAGCGAAGCCACGCGCTTCATCATGCAACGTCGGGAAATCTTGATCGCCGAGGAGTCGGAGATGATATTTTGACGCTCACGGTAGAGGAATATCGGGCGCTATCGAAATTTGGGCGCCTAAAATACCGTCTCTATCGTCATCCCGTTGTTTTGTTCGGAATTGCTCCCGCCTATCTATTCTTGTTGCAGCACCGCATTCCTGTTGGGGCAATGAAGGGTGGGCTCAAGCCTTGGCTGAGTGCGATGATAACGAATGTTGGGCTTCTCGCCCTTTATGGTGCGGTGATCTACGCGTTTGGTTTGAAAGCATTTTTGCTGATTCAAATTCCGACGGTTTTGGTCGGCGCTTCAATTGGAATTTGGATGTTTTATGTCCAGCACCAATTCGAAGGGACCCACTGGGAACGTCATTCAGACTGGAGCCGAGAAAATGCGGCTTTGTTTGGCAGTTCCTATTATGATCTACCCAGGCCGCTCATGTGGATTACGGGAAATATTGGGATCCATCATATCCATCATTTGTCTGCGCGGATCCCGTTTTATAAATTACCACGTGTATTAAGGGATTTTCCGGAGCTTAAAAACGTTTGCCGTCTGTCACTTTGGCAAAGTTTTAAGTGCGTAAACCTCGCGCTCTGGGATGAACGCGAGAGACGGCTTGTTTCGTTTTAAGGCTTTTCCTTTTTGAGCTTGAGCTCTAGCCATTCTTTAGGCGCGTGATGATGTCATCGAGCTGATCATTATTTGTATATCTGATCCGCAATTCGCCGCCGGGTCCCCGGTGGCGCAGATCAACGGAGAGTCCCAGAGCATCGATAAGCTCGGCTTCGAGCCGTTTCTCATCAGCGGGTTTGATTTTCGCTGGGGCTCGTTGCGGTGCTTTTTCTTTGTTTTTGAGTTTTCGAACCCACTCTTCAGCGTCGCGTACGGAGAGCCCTTTTTCGACAATTGTTTGTGCCAGGTCTACAGGGTCGGGAGCAGCAATAATTGCGCGAGCATGACCCGTTGAAATTTCGCCGACCGCGAGGAAGTCTTGTACTTTTTCAGGTAATGTTAGCAAACGCATCATGTTGGCAATGTAAGATCGGCTTTTTCCGATAGCGCCAGCGACATCTTCCTGTGTGCGGCCGAATTGATTAATAAGAGCCTTATAGGCCATTGCCTCTTCCATGGGATTAAGCTCGGCGCGCTGGACGTTTTCAATGACGCCAATTTCCAAGGCTTCTTGATCTGTGATCTCGCGAACAAAAACGGGCATCGTCTCCACATTCGCCATCATAGCTGCTTGCCAACGGCGTTCGCCCGCCACGATTTGATAGGCGGGTTTGTTCCGTTTATTTTGTGGAAGCGGCCTGACCAAAATAGGCTGTAAAATGCCTTTCTGGCGTATGGAATTTGATAGTTCCTTTAAAAGTTCAGGATCGAAATTCCGGCGCGGTTGTTCAGGGTTGCGTTCTAATTGGCCCATTTCAACGAACGTCACACCGTCTTTAATGCTTTTCGCACTGGAGCTAGCCGGTTGAGACTGCGGGGCTTTAAAGCCGGATACGGCGTCGGTTGAAATATCTGGTGATGAGAAGGCTGCTGCGCTGGTGCTTTTTGCAGTGTCCGTCATTGGTTCGGGATTATCCATGATGTCGTCGATGATTTGTTCGTCATCTGACACAAATGTGTTCATGCTGACATCGTCCATAAGGGCAGATAGGCCGCGGCCAAGGCCACGTTTTGGAGCCTGCTTTTTGGGTTTTGGCGTTGGATTCGTATTTGAGTTGGCCATTTTGGGTCCTTATGCAGTTTGTTTTTTTGTATGCCGAGCGAGAAGTTCGTCGCCGAGGGCCATGTAGGCTTGGGCGCCCGTACTGTTAGGGTCATACATCATCACCGGTTTGCCGAAAGACGGAGCTTCGGCGATCCGGACATTTCGTGGGATCATGTTTTTAAAGACAGCCCGGCCTAAATGCTTTCGAACGTCCGAGGCGACTTGTGACGAAAGGCGGTTGCGAACGTCGTACATTGTGAGCATAACACCTTCAATAACGAGATTTGGATTGATCGAGCCTTTGGCCATTTCGACGGTTTTCAAAAGTTGCGACAGGCCTTCAAGGGCATAAAACTCGCATTGTAAAGGCACCATCACAGAGTGGGACACGGCCAGAGCATTAACGGTCAATAGACCAAGCGCCGGCGGACAATCTATGAGTATGAAATCATAATTGTTTTGGATTGGCGCGAGGGCATCTCGCAGGCGTGTGTTGCGCCCAGTCTGTGTCCCGATCTCCATTTCAGCAGCGGAGAGATCGATGTGAGAGGGAATAAGCCACAGATTGGGAACAGTTGTTTCGTGCACAGCGTCGGCCATATCGGTGCCGTCGATCAAAACTTCGTAAAGGGTCGTGCCGCGATCTCGCCGGCTAATACCAAGGCCGGTTGAGGCGTTACCTTGTGGGTCAAGATCGATAAGGAGAACGGATTTCCCGCGAAGCGTCAGAGCCGCTGCGAGATTGATTGCGGTTGTCGTTTTCCCGACGCCGCCTTTTTGATTGACGACAGCGATTGTACGAGCGGTCTTTGTCATGTGGTAATCCCTTTAAATCAAATATTTGACTGAAGATTCGTCAGTTTAAGAAGTGACCCAGTTGGGTCGGATTGGCTTTGAAAGAGTTCGGCATCGAAACTCCATTGTAAGCGCGCTTGTTTGATTTCATCATTGACGCTTTGACCCTTTAATAGAAGGGCCTGCGTGTTTTCTCCCCAAAAAGATTGAGCATAAGTGAGGAGCGCGGGAAGCGGGGCAAATGCTCTGGCAGAGATTACATCAAAAGCTTGTGGCTGAAGGCTTTCAACACGCTCAGAGATGACATTTGCGGGCAATTGAAGTTCGCGGACGACGGTTCTTAGGAAGTTGGCTTTTTTCCCGGCTGATTCGACCATGGTTACGCTTCGGACTGTGGCCGCGTGCTTTGCTGAAATAGCTAAAGCGATTGCAGGGAAGCCCCCACCGGACCCCAGGTCTAAAATTGTTTTTGCGTCTTCGGGGACAAAACGGGCAACTTGCCAGCTATCCAGGGCGTGGCGCTGCCAAAAGTCAGTCATCGCAGTTTTTGATACCAAATTGATCTTGGCGTTCCATTTCAAGAGCAGGGCGTGCCAAAGCTTAAACTCTTCGAGAATCTCTGGCGTGACACCGACTTCATTTGAAAACCGTCCAACAGAATATACCATTATCCTGCCTTTTTTATGTGAGCGAGTAGAGCCGTCAGAGCGCCGGGCGTGACCCCCTCAATCCGAGCGGCTTGGCCGAGGGTTGCGGGTTGCACGTTTTTCAGCTTTTCTCGGACCTCATTGGAAATGCCCCCAATGGCGGTATAATCAATATTTGTGGGGACTCTAAGTCCTTCGTCGCGCCGGAAGGCAGCGATGTCACGTGCTTGGCGCTCTATATAGCCGCTATAGAGGGCTTCCGTTTCAAGATGTTCTCTTGCGAAGGGCGGCAGTGCGCTAAGTTCTGGCCAAACGGTTTCAAGATCGGAAAAACGGATATCTGGATAGGCGAGCAAGTCGATAACGTGTCTACGAACGCCATCTGCGCTCACATTGAGGCCATATTTGCTTAAAACATTCGGTGTGTCTGATAAGGATAGGGCAAGATCTTTGGCCGCCTCTAGTGCCTTTGTTTTTTCTTTGAATAGATGCGAACGTTCCGAGTTTACGAGATTATGTGTTTCGCCAATCGGTGTCAGACGTTGATCCGCATTATCAGCCCTTAGGATGAGACGATATTCGGCGCGCGACGTGAACATGCGGTAGGGCTCTGTGACACCTTTTGTAATAAGGTCATCGATCATAACACCGATATAGGCCTCTGAACGGTCAAGAATGAAGGGCTGCGAACCTGACGCGGCGAGCGCAGCGTTTGCTCCCGCCATGAGTCCTTGCGCGCCCGCTTCTTCATATCCCGTCGTCCCGTTAATTTGCCCGGCGAGGTAAAGCCCTGGAAGACGCCGTGTTTCGAGCGTGGCTAAAAGCTCTCTGGGATCAACATAGTCATATTCAATGGCGTAGGCGTAGCGTTTCACGTGAACATTTTCGAGCCCCGTTATCGTGCGGAGGAATTGGTCCTGAACGTCGATGGGCAGAGATGTGGAGATGCCGTTGGGGTAGACGGTATCACCATTTTCGCTGCCGGGAAGGCCTTCTGGCTCTAAAAATATTTGGTGGCGTCCACGATCGGCGAAACGTACCACCTTATCTTCAATAGAGGGGCAGTAACGCGGTCCGCGCCCGGATATACCGCCTCCATAAACCGCGGATTGGCTTATATTGTCTGAAATAACCTTGTGCGTCTCTTCATTTGTGTGGGTAATGGCGCAAGTCACTTGGGGGATAGTTATTTTTTTGGTGAGGAAGGAGAACGGAACCGGTTCGTCGTCCGCGGGCTGTTGCTCTAGGGCGTCCCAATCAATGCTAGATTTTGCCAAACGAGCCGGTGTGCCAGTTTTCAGGCGGCCCATGTCAAAGCCAAGCGCATAAAGACGCTCTGAAAGGCCAATAGACGGCGCCTCGCCGTGACGGCCGGCGGGGATGCGCTCGTGTCCGATATGGATGACCCCTTTTAGGAATGTGCCGGTTGTTAGAACAACACGGGACGTAAACCACTCTCTACCGTCTGCGGTGACAACACCCGCGACCTGATTGTCTTTGACAATTAGGTCTTCGACGGGCTGGGGAATGATCTCGAGGTTTGGATAAGCGAAGAGCGTTTTTTGCATGGCTGATTTATACAGCGCGCGGTCGCTTTGGGTGCGGGGGCCTCGGACAGCAGGGCCCTTGGATCGATTGAGTAGGCGAAACTGAATGCCCGAGGCATCGGCGACTTCGGCCATGACGCCTCCGAGAGCATCGATTTCCCGAACGAGGTGTCCTTTCCCCAAGCCTCCGATGGCAGGATTACATGACATTTCCCCTATCGTTTCACTTTTATGTGTAAGCAAAAGCGTCTTAGCGCCCACACGAGCGGACGCCGCAGCGGCTTCACAGCCGGCATGTCCGCCGCCAATTACGATAACATCCCAATTTTGAGACATAGAACTCTCCATTTGAACCGCTTTTAGGCCCGGTCCTTTCAAATGTCGATACCAAGCCTGCAATCCCGGCCTGGTTTCTGATAAGCGATTGTAATCATTTATGTTTCACGTGAAACATTGGTGTGTTTTTGTATGAAGTGTTGGTGGTTCCTATTTTTAACGTTCGCAGTTTGCCGAAGGGTGAACATGTCTAAAATATTGAAAAGATTAGTGTTTCACGTGAAACATGGTGCACAGATGCGGCGATTCAGGTGGTAGGGGCCGCTGATTCTTTGGCGCTGACTTTTTGTTTCACGTGAAACATTCCAGCGGTACGAGTAGCACCACATCTGAATGGACGCTCTTCATGATTTAGGGGGAGTTTTCTGTGGTTGTTGACTTATGACCCTTTATAATGCGTCTGAAAAAGGAGAAAGTCATGAGTTTTCAAGCACTTGTTAAGGGTTTAACGGGCGTCGATGGCGGGGTTCAGGGTCAAATTCCCAGTGAATGGAGACAAGGCCGAACAGCCTATGGCGGCGTAACCACAGGTCTCGCACTCGAGGCTGCATTGCGAACGTTCCCAGGTCTTCCAGTTTTAAGGTCCTTGCAAATGACATTTGTTGGCCCTGTAATTTCAGATCCTGTATTTCGGCCCACGGTTTTGCGTAAAGGTCGAAATGTGACCACGGTTCGGGTTGATGCGTTTTGCGAGGCGCAATTGGTGGCCACTGTCGTCTTCATTTTTGGCGCGAGCCGAGACTCCGTGCTGAAACAGTCACTGCACGCACCCGCTGCCGGGGACCCCGCAGAGTACGAAATGTTTGCGCCGCCGAATATGCTAAATCAATTTCCGGCTTTTATAAGTCAATTTGATATGCATCTAATTGAGGGCGCGCGGCCGATGAGCGGAGCGAAAGAGGGATATATTCGAACTTGGTGCCGGCATAAGGATTCGATGTCACGCGAGGGTATTGGATCTTTCGTCGCGATTGGTGACGTGCTTCCGCCTGCGGCTATGCCGACGTTTTCGACATTTGGACCTGTGAGTTCTATAAACTGGCAATTGAATATACTGAAAGAACCGACAACTCGGGACGGGTGGTGGCATATTGAAACGAAGCAATCGGCCTCGCAAGATGGATATTCGAGCCAAATCATGCGATTTTGGAATAGCGAAGGTGATTTGGTTGCGGAAGGTACCCAGTCTGTAGCACTATTTATATAGTGATTTTTGCCCGTAATTGCCGCGATTATCACCTATTCCGACATTAATAGGTGACCGAATTCAATTTGCTCAAACAAACCTGAAAAAAAATACAGTCGGCTCTTTAATCTCTGCGCTAATTGTGTTTTAAGGCGCGACAAATTCACGAAATGAGGTTCTCGTATGTCAGGCTTACCCGGCCACAATTTTAATGATCGTTTGAAATCCCAAAAGGAGGCCAAACTCGCTATGCTCAAACGGGCTCAGGAAAAGCAGCTCGACCCTGAGGAGAAGGCTCGTAAGCTCAAGGCACGCGCCGAGCGCAATGCTCGCCGGGAAAAACGCGAAGCAGAACGCGCGGAGAAGCGCAAACTTGAAGAAGCAGCGCGCGCGGCCAACGCGGCCGAAGAGGAACGTAAGCGCCTTATTGCGGAAAAGGCCCGTAAAGAAGCGAAAGAGGAGCTCGTTCGAGCTCAAAAAGCTCGCCGCGACGCAAAATACGCGGCTCGGAAAGCAAAAAACCGCCGCTGAGACGCAGCAAATTCTTTTTCCTTAGGCTCCAGACGCTTGTTGGAGCTGTAGGAGAAGAGATTCGTCCACTTGACCTGTCTGTGTGAGCCCTTTTTCCCGTTGAAAGCTCTTGATAGCGGAGCGGGTTTTAGGGCCCATAGAACCATCTGCAGATCCGGCATCGTAGCCAAGTTGCCCCAAGAGTATCTGAGTTTCAGTGACTTGGGCGCGTGCGTCTTTTGCGGCTTCCGCTTCGGGTAATTTCCAGGCCACATTTCGGAATATTCCGTTTGCCGGTTCATCAATCGCGACGGGGGTAAAGGCTTTGACGCGTTGCTCGGCGCGTTGGATATCTCCCTCTGCAATTTGTTCTTTGAGAACGACAATATGTTTCTTCGCGAACTGATCTCCCTGACCGGCGGCAATACTATACCAGACGAGGGCTTCCGTGAGGTTCTTGGGTAAGCCTTGTCCAGACTCGTAAAGCACACCCAAATTATATTGCGAGTCGACCACGCCGCGTTGGGCGGCTTTTTCAAACCATTGTGCCGCCGTCTTTATGTTGACGGCAACGTCTCCGCGCCCTTCGGCGTAATAAAGCGCGAGATCGTGCATTGCGATTCGATTGCCGTTAATGGCCGCGCGCTCCGTCAATTGCCGTGCCATCGCAGCGTCTGCCGTAACGCCTTGTCCGGCTTCGTAAAGCTTCGCCAATCGATATTGGGCGGCTGGCTGGCCTTTGTTCGCCGCAGAACGGATGAGGCTGATGGCTTCCTCAGTGTTGCCCGCTTGTAATTTCGACAGGCCAAGCTGAAATTCCGCTACTGGATCGCCATTTTGAGCCGCATCTTCTAGCGTTCCTGGCTTTGCGGGTTCACCTGACTGGGTTAAGCCCTGATTGTCTTGGTATTCTCCAATCGCAGGGAGCGAAAGGTCTGCCGATGCGGTGATATTGCCAGTGTTGTTCTCTAGAGAGGTTTCATTTTGGCTTGGAGTGTCAGGGCTTTGATTGACACTTTGTACGGGGGGGGCCGTATCGACCTCCACCAAACGAGTAGGCTGACCCTGTGTTCCGCGTAAAGCAAAATACCCTACGGTCGCGACGATGATGGCGAGGCCCGCGACTTGAAGTTTGCGGTTTGTGAGTTTGGGTATCGGCAGGCTCGTTTTCGCCCGTTTTGAAAAGCTTGCAGGCCGCTGCATACTGGGTTCAAGTCCCAATTCTCCATGTTCTGCGTAAGCTGGATCGTCATATGGGAGATCATCAGACATGATCGCCTCGGGATTATCTGCTGCGACATAGACCTTAGGTCCGCCGACATATTCTTGAGCGGGATGATACAGCTCTTCCGGCTCGCTAGGGGCGAGATGGCTTGGCCGCTCTGGATAAGGGCGGGGGCTGCTATTTTGATTTACCACGTGAGAACTATTTGGGGCAGAACTCGGAACAAACTCTGTCGGAACAAATGCTCCCGTATTATCATACTGAACCGGTTGATTCTCTGCCGGAGTGGTTGCAGACGGCGCAGCATGACCTGTAAACGGGGCGCCAAAGGGTTTGGGTCTCGCGGCCGCCGTTTGTGAATTTTCTACAGGCGCCGGAACGAGAGTGAGCGCCGCAGGTCCACCCGTTCTTGCTGTATCGCCGCGGTGCGTGTGTAGATCCATTATGGGGTCTGGCTCGAACGGATCATCAATTGAAGGTGCGTTGAGCGCGGCCGCTTGGGCGCCATGTGATGTTTGAACAGGGGCTGGGGGGGCGACGTTTGTCAGCCCATATTCAAGATTGTCTATTCGCGCGGTGAGCTTAGCAATGGACCGATCAGTGTAAGAATCCAGGTTTCTTTGTGTTTCTTCGAGGCTTTCTACGCGCCGTTCAAAGCGTGTGCGATAAGCTTCGACCTCTGAGCGATACACGTCGAAATCTTGCTTTGTCTTCGAGGCTATCTCTGCAACTTTGTCACTCAATATCTGCGTGCTTTTCTCAGTTCTCTCCCGGATGTCATCGGAAAGTGAGACGACACGTTCTCCTACCTTTAGGATGGCCTCAGCGCTCGTGCGTTCGATTTCTGAAAGTTTGCGCTCCGTGCGCTCTTGAGAGCTTTTGACTGTTTCGGTGACAGCGGCAAAGTTCGCTTTGTGTGTTTTGGCATCGGCTGTGAGGCGCGCGTCTACCGCCTTCGCCAAATCAGCAATATGACGATTCACCTTGGTGAGGGCAGCGGCTTGCAAAATTTCTGTATCGGATATTCTGGCTTCCGCTGATTTTACCGCCGCAGAAAGCTTTTCGATCGTCGGGTTTTCACGGGCTTGCTTCAAATCCTGAGCCACCGCACTTTGCGTTTTCTTGATTAATCCGGTCAGGTGCTCGGAGAGTTGATCAACTCTGAGAGTTAAAGCCGCCTTATTAACGTGAGAATCTTCCGCCACGCGCTTTTCAAGAACCGAAAAGGCTGTTTGAAGTGACTTGACACTTTGCTGAGTGAGATTATCGGCTTGGCGCAATCTTGCGACGACATCGTCTAGATCGCTGCGTAGCGAGGCGAGCGTTTCCCGCTTTCTTTTAGATTTAGACGTAGAAGTACCGCTATCAGGCGAATTCGCGCCCGAGGATGAAGGGTGTGACGTCCCGGTTGGCGGATACTTGGCCATAATCCCTTTTAACAATTACTGTGTGCTGCGAATCTTGTCGCAAATCACTTCAATACTACATGTCAGATAGACGTTAATTGTAGTTAACGAGCAGTTAAGAGCGGGAACTTTTTTCGCGAAAATGAAGAGTCTACGGGACTTTAGTGATAAAAAAGCCCGGGGCTACCTCTCTGAGGGTGGTCTCTACAGTGTTTATAGGGTTCGTCAGCTTTTCTGGAACACCCGGCAGACGACGAAGCGCATCTTGAAGGTCCCAGCTTTCCGCGAAACGGCCTTGGGCTGCATAAACTTGTGCCAGATTTAGAAAAACCTCGGGGTCCTCAGGGTTCTTCATTAAGGCTTGTTCAAGAAGGTGATCTGCGCGTACGCTTTTTAGGGCTTCGGACTTTATGGAGTTTGTGCGAATCTTTGACCGTGCTTGACCCGCTTTCTTAACCAAAAACGCTGGCGCCGTACCGTCCTTGATATAGGGGAACAGGGCTTCGAAAGCTGTCAGTCTTGATCGCGGTTTATCAATGTCTTTTATAATCCCTGATAGCTGCGCGATTTCGCTATTACTCTTTTGAGCCGCTTCTAGCGCTTTTATATCGTTGCAAAGAGGTATGGATGTTTTCTCGCAGCCGCCTTGCCGAGCGGCCAAGTCCTGAGATATCAGCCATTCGGCATAACTATTTCCCGCTTCACGTTCCCTGCGAATATCTTCCTTTAGCTCTCTATCGCTCCGCTTAGGAGTAACCGGGTTCCCCTTAATGGCCCCCGAAATAATGTAAGATAATGCTGTGCCTTGCTTGGCTTCCAAACTGTTCTTTAAATTGCTGTCCAGCGGAAACGGTGCATTTCGGATTTCGGATTTCGTAAGGGTCCAGTCGGAGACAAGGCCATCTGGGAATTTTGGACTGAACGTCAATATCTGTAGAGATTTTGGTGCGCGGTCAGGTCGTCCGATTTGCGGTAAAATAGCGGGATGGATGGGAATATCGTGAAGCCAGTAAGACATTAATACGCGCATGTGGGCGCTACTTGGAAATTCGGGTCCGGTCAGACTCGCAGCAAAGGGTATTTTGCCTTTGTAGCTTGACGATATTTCCTGACCTTCTCGTTTCACTTTAAGGTCCGGGAACGATGAACGTGCGGCCCACCCCATGCTCGATTCAAGCCAAAAAGCGTCTAGGGCGGCATTGGGGCCAATGGTGATCTGGTCCAATCTACCGTCCTTTGTCGAGGTTTTCACTGTATTGTAGGCTTTGTAGGCTGCGGGATATAGTGATACATTGCTGAAAAACGGTGTCTCACCAGCCACTTCAAAACGCAGTAAGCGATTTGTCTTAAAGTCGAATATTTCAGTGCTTTCGCCCTTTTTTACGGACGCATAATCCGGCCCGATAATGAGTTCGAGGGTTCTTGGCGGGACCTTTAAACCAGATTTTGCACTCGCAACACTGATAGTATAATTCAAAACCAACTGCGTTTCTGACCCGCCGCTGCGCGCTTTCAAATAGTCGGCTGCCGAGATAAAAAATGCGAGGGGCAGGTTATTTTGACTGCTCGAATTATCGGTTTGAATAAACGAGTCCTGCGGGGGTTCTGGTAAGGCCTCTTTTGTTGCGCTTTGGTCCTCGGCCTCTTCTTCGCCGGGTTGCAATAGGGGGGGTAAAGCGTTTCGAAGAGCCGGGGCTTCGTTAATGCTGACATAATCTTGCGGTTCAAAGGGTTTATACCTCAAATCTGGCACGGGAATCCCGGATACAAAAGAGGTGTATATTTGACGCGGTGTGACGGAACTCTCTATTGGGCTGCTCTGACCCCAAGTTGGAGCGGCCATAGCGAGGAGAAGGATAGATGCTGAAAAAAACAAAGATCTGAACATTCGCTCCCATCTCACGCGGGGAGATTTTGGTCAAGTTGACGCCGCAGAGCCGCAACGACTTTGGCCCAAAGTGTTCAAATGGGTTGACGTTAACGTCAACGTAAAGTAAGAGCCGGACATGCCTAAGGTCGAAGCGTCGATTATTGAACCAGATATGTCTCAGCCGAGCTGGGGAATTCAGGATTTTGCGCGCCTTTTCGATATTACAGCGCGGGCCGTACGTTTTTATGAAGATAAAGGCCTACTTAGCCCTCTGCGCCAAGCGGGAGCACGTGTTTTTGGACCTGAAGATCATGCTCGAATGGAACGTGTCTTGCGGGCCAAGCGAATGGGCTTTTCTCTGGACGACATAAAGATCGTTCTTGATGTCACAGACGGCCTCGTCACAGACCGTGAGGAGCTTATCTCGAGAAAAGAAAATTTTCTTAAAGTTATTCGTTCTCTTAACCGCCGCCGAAAAGACATTGATATTTTGTCCGAGGAAATGACCGAACTTTGCGCTCGGATTGACACATTTATTCGTAAGGCGCCAACCGACGTTGGCGTTTTTAAATATGCGCAGGCCTATGATCAGGCGCTCCGCGAACATATGGCGGATGATTTCGCTCATGACCATTAATTCCACCCCTGCTTAGAGGATCACTTATGCCAACTTATAAAGCTCCTATCCGCGACATGAAGTTTCTTCTGCATGAAGTCCTTAATCTGTCGCAATATTCAGATTTACCGTCTTTTCAAGACGCCGACGCCGAAATGATCGACGCCATTCTGGAAGAAAGCGCCAAATTTGCGGAAAACGTTGTCGCGCCTTTGAACCGAGTCGGAGATGAAGAAGGGTGCACGCGTCATCCGGACGGAACAGTGACCACGCCAACAGGTTTTAAAGAAGCGTTCGATCAAATGCGTGATAATGGTTGGATGGGTCTTGCCGCTAACCCTGCTTATGGCGGCCAGGGCCTCCCAGGCGTGTTGGGTATTGCTGCGTCTGAAATGACCTCTGCCGCAAATATGGCGTTCGCGATGTATCCGGGATTGACCGGCGGCGCGGCCAAAGCAATCGCAATAGGCGGTTCAGACTCCCAAAAAGATTTCTACCTTCCCCGCATGTACTCAGGTCAGTGGACAGGTACGATGAACTTGACCGAGCCTCACTGCGGTACGGATCTTGGCTTGTTGAAAACCAAGGCTGTCCTTCAGCCCGACGGAAAGTATAAGATTTCTGGCCAAAAGATCTTCATCTCGGCCGGTGAGCACGATATGAGCGAAAATATCATCCACCTCGTTCTTGCCCGCATCGAAGACGCGCCGGCAGGTGTGAAGGGTATTTCTCTCTTCATCGTCCCCAAATATGAAATGGATGCTGATGGGAAAATTGGCGAACAAAACGGCGTTTCTTGTGGTTCAATTGAAGAAAAAATGGGCATTCACGGAAACGCAACCTGCGTCATGAACTATGATGACGCGGTTGGTGAATTAATTGGCGAAGAAAACAAGGGCCTTAAGGTCATGTTTGTCATGATGAACGAAGCCCGCTTAGGTGTCGGCATGCAAGGCCTGTGTCAATCCGAAGTGGCGTATCAAAATGCCGTAACCTACGCGAATGACCGTCTTCAAGGACGCGCGTTGACGGGTCCAAAAAACGAAAACGGCCCTGCCGATCCTTTGATGGTGCACCCGGACGTGCGCCGGATGTTGATGGATATGCGTTCATTTAACGAGGCTGCCCGCGCATTTATCTACTCTGCTGCGCTTCAAGAAGATCTTGAGCGCTATTCGCCCGATGAAAAAACGCGCGAGAAAGCTGACGATTTCTTGGGTCTTATGACGCCCGTCATCAAAGGTTATACAACTGACATTGGTTTTAACAATTGCGTAAATGCCCAGCAAGTCTATGGCGGTCACGGCTATATCGAAGAATGGGGCATGAGCCAATTTGTTCGTGATGCCAAAATCGCGCAAATTTATGAAGGTGCAAATGGAATTCAAGCGCTTGACCTCGTGGGCCGAAAGCTGGCGCGCCATGGCGGCCGTGCACTTATGGCTGTTTCCGCTGAGATTGACGCATTTATAAAAGAAAATGAGGGCGACGACACGATGAAGCCCTTTATTGATGGCTTGAAAGAGGCGAAGAACAGCCTACAAAACGGCACAATGTGGATCATGCAAAATGGCATGAGCAATCCCGATAATGCCGCCGCTGGTAGCGTTGATTATATGCACATGATGGGCCTCGCTATGTTAACCTATATGTGGGCGAAAATGGCAAAAGTTGCTTTTGCCAAGATCGAAGAAGGTTCTGACGATCCATTCTATCAAGACAAGATCATAACCGGAAAATATTTCATCGCGCGCCAGCTTCCACAAATGGGGGCCCACCTCGCGAAATTGCAAAGCGGCGCTGAACCCGTGATGGCTCTTGCTGCGGATCGCTTCTAGGTCCTTCCCGGATCTGAACTCAACTCATGAATAAGGAATAGCCATGTCAGTATTAGATTTCAAAAACCCCGATTGGTATGACGAAGAAGACATCAACATCTTTCGTGAAGCCGTCAACGGTTTCTATTCGCGCGAAATGGCGCCGCATTCAGAGGAGTTCCGCAAAAATAAGGCAGTACCGAAGGAGTATTGGCGCAAAGCAGGCGCGATGGGTCTTCTTAATACCGCGATTCCAGAGGAATATGGCGGGGGTGGCGGCGACTATCGCCACGAGATGATTATTATGGAAGAATTGGAAAACGCCGAAGTCGATGGTTTTGGCCTTTCCCTTCATAACGCGATCGTTGCGCCCTACATCCTTCACTATGGTACGGAAGAGCAGAAGCAAAAATGGCTTCCACGCATGGCAACCGGTGAGTTAATCGGGTCTATCGCCATGACAGAACCGGGAACTGGGTCTGACCTCCTTAATATTAAGACGACGGCCAAGAAATCTGGGAATGGGTGGGTGATCAATGGATCGAAAACATTTATTACAAACGGTGGAAGCACAAACTTCGTGATTATCGTTGCTGACACCGGCGGTGAAGGCAAACATTCCAAATCATTGTTCGTTGTTGAGACGGACGGAAATCCTGGATTCCGGCGCGGGCGTGTTCTTGATAAAGTTGGGCATGACGCAGCAGATACGGCCGAGCTTTTCTTTGACGAGATGCAAGTCCCTGCGGATGCGCTTCTCGGTGAAGATACGGGTTTAGGCTTTATTCAGCTTCAATCTGAACTTCCACAAGAGCGTCTCAATATTGCTATTCAGGGCGTCGCAAGCATGGAAAAAGCGCTGCGCCACACAATCGAATATGTGAAGGAACGCCGGGCTTTTGGTAAACGCATTATTGATTTTCAAAACACGCAGTTCGAACTCGCTGAATGTAAAACAATTACCAAGGTTGCCAAGACATTTGCCTATGATTGCGCTGAAAAACACCTCCGCGGCGAACTGGATACTGTGACGGCTTCCATGGCGAAATATTGGGTTACCGATAAAGAATGTGAAGTTATGGACCGATGCTTGCAGCTTTTTGGCGGCTATGGTTTCATGAACGAATATCCCGTCGCGCGCCAATGGCGCAATAGCCGGGTGCAGCGTATTTATGGCGGCACAAACGAGATCATGAAGATGGTCATCGCTCGCTCCCTTTAATTAATCTAAATTCAAAAAGTCTCTAGGAGGCCAAAATGGCAGACGCATATATTTTCGACGCGGTAAGATCTCCGCGCGGTAAGGGTAGAAAGAACGGAAGTTTGCACGAGATTACACCTCTTGCGTTGCTCACACAGCAACTTGAAGCGCTTCGTGACCGAACGGGACTCGATACATCCAAGGTTGACGACATCATCATGGGATGTGTGTCTCCAGTGGGAGAGCAGGGTGCCGATATTGCCCGTGTTGCAGCAATCACCGCTGGTTACGCTCAAACTGCGGCGGGCGTCACCATCAACCGTTTTTGCGCATCTGGCCTCGAGGCTGTGAATATGGCGGCCGCGAAAGTAATGTCTGGTATGGCGGACATGGCCATAGGCGGCGGTATTGAACATATGTCCCGTGTCCCGATGGGAAGTGACGGCGGCGCGATGGGAGTTGACCCCATGATCGCCTTCGATCATCGAATTGTTCCTCAAGGGATTGGCGCGGATCTTATCGCAACGATCAATGGTTTCTCACGCGATGATTGTGATGCTTACGCCGTCGAGTCGCAAAAACGCGCCAAGCGTGCGTGGGATGAAGGACGTTTCAAGAAATCAATCGTCCCTGTTAAAGACCAGCTAGGCGTCACGATTCTTGACCATGACGAGCATATGCGTCCTGAAACAGATATGCAGTCTTTGGGCTCATTGAACCCTGCGTTTCTTGCGATGGGGACAACGATGCCGGGTATGGATTACGTTGCGATACAAAAATATCCCGAGGTGGAGAAAATCAATCACGTTCACCACGCCGGTAATAGCTCCGGGATCGTGGACGGCGCTGCAGCGGTTCTTGTCGGGACAAAAGAAATGGGTGAAGCACTGGGTTTGAAACCACGCGCCCGTATTCGCGCCTTCGCAGAAATAGGGTCCGAGCCAACAATTATGTTGACCGGCCCTGAGTTCGTTGCCGCGAAAGCCTTGAAGCGCGCGGGTATGAGCGTCGAAGATATCGATCTTTACGAACTTAATGAAGCCTTCGCCTCTGTGGTGCTCCGTTTTATGAAAGCGCACAATATTGCCCATGACAAAATCAATGTGAACGGAGGCGCCATCGCAATGGGTCACCCGCTTGGTGCAACCGGCGCCATGATTCTCGGCACAATGGTCGACGAGCTTGAGCGTTCTGACAAAGAAACGTCGCTGATCACGCTTTGCGTTGGCGGCGGAATGGGCTCTGCCACAATTATCGAACGCGTTTAATCGACCGAATTTATAAGAGATTTGACTATGGAAAATTTTAAACTGGAAAAAGACGCCGACGGCATATTACTTGTGACTTTCGACATGCCGGGGCGCAGCATGAACGTCCTTGGACAAGGGTCCATGAAGGACATCGGCGAGATCACCGAAATGTTGAAAACCGATGACAGCATCAAAGGTGCCGTCATTACGTCTGGAAAGCCCGCCTTTTGCGCAGGTGCCGACCTTGAAGAAATGGGCGGCAGCATTGCCAAGGCGCGCGGCGCGATAACCCAGAACCCGGAAGCGGCAAAAAAAGCATTGTTTAATGAAACGGTTCGTCTGAACCTTATGTTCCGTGAACTTGAAACGTGCGGCAAGCCTGTTGCTTGTGCGCTCAATGGATTGGCACTCGGCGGTGGTTTCGAATTTGTGTTGGCTTGTACAGGCCGGTTCGCGGCCTCCGACAATAAAGCCGTTAAAGTCGGCCTGCCCGAAGCTCTTATCGGTCTTTTACCCGGCGGTGGCGGCACACAACGTCTACCGCGTCTTGTCGGTCTTATGGGCGCATCCGCCGTTCTCTTGCAGGGTAAAAACCTTACCGCTGCAGAGGGTAAATCTATGGGCATCTTTACGGACATTGTTCCTGCCGCTGATTTGATCGCAACAGCGAAAAAATGGTGTCTGGACAATCCAAAAGCAAAGCAGCCTTGGGATCAGGACCGTTTTAAATTCCCGGGCGGAGCGCCCTATACGCCACAAGGCTACCAGATGTTTGCCGGCGCAAATGCGATGATCGCCAAGGAAAGTTTTGGCAATTACCCGGCAATGCGCAACATTCTCGCGTGTGTTTATGAAGGCTCTATGGTCCCGATGGACGCAGCGCTTCGAATTGAAAGTCGCTATTTCTGCGACCTCCTTCTTCGCCCAGAATCCGGCAACATGGTTCGTTCGCTCTTCCTATCCAAACAAGCTTTGGAAAAAGGCGAGGCGCGCCCTGCGGGCCAAGAAAAAGGAACCGTGAAAAAAATCGGCGTTATTGGCGCGGGTTTCATGGGCGCCGGGGTGGCTTATGTCTCAGCCAAGGCCGGTATTGACGTCGTTCTTATCGACCGAGATCAAGAAGGTGCCGACAAAGGCAAGCAATTCACAATTGATGAGCAAACCAAAAGCGTGAAACGTAAACGCACAACCCAAGAAAAAGCGGATGCGATTATCAACCGTATTGATGCCACCACAGACTATAACAAGTTAAAAGATGTAGATTTGATTGTTGAAGCGGTTTTTGAAAATTCAGAGCTCAAAGCAAAAGTGACAAAAATGGCTGAAGAGGTCATTGGCGACAAAGCGATATTTGGGTCCAATACGTCGACCATTCCGATTACGGATCTGGCGAAGGCGTCATCACGTCCTGATAATTTCATCGGTATTCACTTCTTTAGTCCTGTGCATAAGATGATGCTTGTAGAGATTATTAAAGGCGAAAAAACATCTGATTATGCGATCTCACGCGCGATCGATTTTGTATCGAAAATTCGCAAAGTTCCTATTGTTGTTGAAGATACACGCGGCTTTTATGCTAATCGTTGCGTGATGCGGTATATTGGCGAAGGTTATAATTTGCTTTCCGAGGGCGTGAAGCCCGCGCTCATAGAAAATGCCGCGAAGATGGCCGGCATGCCTGTTGGACCCCTTTCCCTTCAGGATGAAGTGGCGATTGATTTGGGCTACAAAGTGCTCCAGCAAACAAAAGCCGATCTTGGAAATGCCTATGAAGCAGGCACGATGGATCCCATCATTACCGCTATGGTTGAAAAATATGAACGGTTTGGCCGGAAAAATGGCAAGGGTTTCTATGTGTATAATGGCCGTGAAAAGCATCTCTGGGAAGAGCTCGATCAGTTCGCTGTCAATGGTGTTCTCGAGCAACAGCCCGATGTGCAGGAGGTTAAAGACCGTCTTATGTACGCACAAGCTATCGAGGCGGCGCGCACAATGGCTGAGGGGATTGTCCACGACCCGCGTGAAGCGGATCTTGGGTCCATTTTTGGTTGGGGGTTTGCACCGTTCACAGGCGGCGCGATTAGCTTCATCGATACAATTGGCGCCAAGCATTTTGTGAAACGGGCAGACGAACTTCGCGATTCATATGGGGCTCAATTTGAAGTGCCAGAGATGCTCCGTGAAATGGCTGAAAAGAAAGAGTCATTCTACGTTAAATTCGCGCCAAAGGCCGCCGCGTAAAGCGGCTTTACTCGCTATGGTTTCCAAGGATATCTCATGTCAAATAAAGTGACTTATACACTCGAAAACGGCATCGCGACCATCGCGATGGACGACGGCAAAGCCAACGCGCTATCTTCTGCGATGCTCGCCGAACTTGATGCCGCTTTTGATAAGGCCGAAGCCGATAATGCGATTGTTGTTCTAACAGGCCGTCCGGGTATGTTCTCGGGTGGATTTGATCTCAAAGAAATGGGAGAGGGTCCGCAAGACGCCTTGGTTTTGACTTCCAAAGGCTCAAAACTCGCGCGCCGCATTATGGCATTCCCGCGTCCCGTTATTGCGGTGGCAACGGGCCATACAATTGCTATGGGGGCATTTTTAATGCTTGCGTGTGACTACCGAATTATCGGAGAGGGTGACTTTAAAATCGGGCTGAATGAGACGCTTATTGGGATGACGATGCATAATTTTGGTATTGAGCTAGCGCGTTATAGGTTGCCGCTTAATTACTTTAATCGCTGCGTGATAAATGCCGAGATTTTCAATCCAAAAGGCGCGATGCATGCGGGCTTTTTTGATAAAGTCATACCCGCAGAGCAGATGTCTATGGCAGGTCCCATGGCCGGACAAATGTTTTCTCAATTAAATGAAACGGCTTTCAAAAATACGAAACGCCGTTCGCGGAAGGCTATTTTTGCCGTTCTTGATCAAGCCATAGAAGATGACCTTGACCCTGCAAAAGTGCATGCGATGTAATGCATAAAGACCTCGAAATAATTCACTCATTTTCGAATCTTTCGATGTTTTTATAAGCGGGCCCGGAATTCAAATGATACGCCGTTTCTATGACTTGCCTGATGGGCGCATGTCAGCTGTCCACTTTGGACCGATAGCTGAAACCCCGAAGGTTCTTTTCGCGCACGCGAACGGATTTAATGGTTTGTCTTATAAGTCAATTTTAGAGCCGCTTGGGGTGCATTCGATTGCTCTGGATTTACGCGGCCACGGGATGAGTGAGCTCCCCACAGATGTAGACGCGCTAAAAAGCTGGAATATTTTCCGTGACGATATTGCTTACTTTGCTCAAAAACATCTAGACACGCCTATTGTCCTTGCGGGCCATTCATTTGGGGCTGTCAGTGCGGCCCTCGCCGCGCCCCAAATGAAAGACAAAATTTCAGGTTATGTGGGGTTTGACCCGGTAAGTCTTCCTTGGGCCGCGCGGCAGTTCTCCTACCTTCCCGGAAGCCGTGCCTACATGAAAAAAAGGTTCCCCATCGCCCGAAATGCGGGCCGCCGCCGATATACATTCGAGGGATTCGATGAAGCCTTTGAAAGATATCAAAACCGCGGTGCGTTCAAAGGAATGAGTGACGCTGCGCTTCGGGATTACCTTTCAGGGGGCTTAAAAAATCATAAAGATGGCGTTGAGCTCGCCTGTCATCCTTCATGGGAGCAAGCGATATTTGTAGCGCAAAGGCATAATTTGTTTGCGGCATTACCCGCGCTACCCGAAAACTCACAAATTATTTACGGTGGAAAAGCATCGGTGAGCACCAAGGCAACAAGGCAACTCGCCGCGAAGAAACTCAGCGGTGGACAGGTTGGCTTTCATCCCGATTTACACCATCTCTTTCCGTTTCACCAACCGGAGTTTTCGATCGCTGCTTTGTCGCGGGCTTTGGGGAAGGCTTGCTAATCTGCGTCTTGCCGTGAAAAAGCGGGTATGGCGTGGCGGTTCAATTCAGCAATCCCGGCTTCGTCATTTTTGACAAGCTTGCGGGTATTTAAATTAAATAAGCATCCAAACCCGGTCATTGAAAAGATGTTTTCTCCGGTTACACAATTTACAACATTATGAACAAGTTGGCGCGTATAGGCGTCGGCGCCTTTGATGGCAGAGTAAAAGTGGTAGCCGTCTCCAATTTCTGCAGGCTTTCCCATTGTCACATGGGCTTCGAGTAATGCCCCTGAACCGCCCGACGCCCGGTATTCTTCTTGGTACATTTCTGGCCAGGCTTCTTTATATTGACCAAGTGTTTCCGTCACTCGGCCCATGAGAGCTTGAGAGCTAGCCCGCCCTGTTAAACCCATTTCGTGCGGCTGAAAAACCCCGGCACCGATTAGTTTGACGCCCCAAGATTTGAGTTCGCTCTCGTTCGGGGTAATGAAAACATCCGAATATTTAAAGCCTCGCGGCATAGACGGCGCGGGCTGGGTAGAAATATAAAGGGCCTCCGCATTTTGGTGAACGCGTTTAGGCCATGGAAACGGCTCTCGCGTACGAAGAGAGATATGCGAGACTGTCTCAATTACCGTTGCCGCAAGTCGGTTGTCGGCGTGATACATTATATGACAAAGCCGAGCTGTCGTTGTGCCTATTTCGAGCACGGCAGAATTGATCCGCAACGGGTCTCCCGGCCTCGCTTCACCAAGATATTTGATGTGAAAATTGTCCACCCGCACAGAGCTGATGGCATCTGTTTTAAAAGCTTCGTTCAGGCCTAGCCGTATAATCGTCATTTGCCGCGCTTGCGACGTCTTGGTCAGATAATGACGCATGTTCAAATGCCCAAGGTCGTCGCATTCCCAAGCAGAGCACTCACCGGCCCAAGAGGTAAAAAAGTCACCCATGATTTAGACCGCGCAGCTTTCGCAAGTGCCGTAGTGCTCGATAACGCTGTGGCGAATTTTGAACCCAGCGGGACGGCAACCAGCATGGTCGTGCGCATGCCGCTCTTCTACATTATCGCATTTCTCGCATATAAAAAACTCTGCCGCATGGCCTTCATGAACGTGGTCGCAGGTAATATAGGCGTTAAGCGCTTCAACGCGGTGTATCAGACCAAGGCGAGAAAAGAACTCCAAGGCCCGGTAAACTGTCGGCGGCTTTGGGGACCCGCGCTCTGGACGCATCTGCTCGAGCAGGTCATAGGCCTTAATAGGCCCGTCGGCGTCTACCAAAAGCTCGAAAATATGGGCGCGAAGCGGCGTAAACCGCTCGCCATGAGCCTCACAAGTTGCTCGCGCCTTGGCAATTCGTTCGGATTTATCCAAGGGGGGATGGCTGTGTTCGCTCATGAGATCTCCTTTTGGGTACTCTATCACAAATTATCCGGCTGCCCAGTCGAATCAGCGAACATCGACGTATGGGCAATAAAAGATTCTTTTGATTGATACATCACGTATTTTTCGCTAGGACGCCTCAAAATTCTACGTAAATTATAGAATATTTAACAACGAGGATAACATGGCTAAAGCTCCACTACCCCAAGGTAATGTTTCCGTTTCTGGAAACGTTATGTTTTACAAAAACCCACAGCCCCTAGCAAAAGACAAGCACGAAGGCTTTGGCGTTAAGCAAATCGAAAAACCTTTCGAATTTATGGCGACCCATCACTTTATGCCGATCACAGCGCCTGAGTTTGGTTCTGCAGCGGCTTCTTTCCCTGTTATTTTCGCTGGTGAGGATCGTTCTCCCCTCGCAGTTATGGGCATACGCACAGGTGAAAACCTTTTCGTGAATAACGGAACTTTTGAGCAAGACTTTTATATGCCAGCTTTCGCTCGCCGCTATCCGTTCGTTCTTGCTGGTGACAAAGAGAATGACAGATTTGTTGTTTGCATTGACGAAGACGCGGATTGCGTCACGAAAGATGGGCCCACTCAAAAGTTTTTCGAGAATGGCGATACCAGCGCCTTCACAAAAGAAGCTTTTACGTTCTTGCAGAACTTTGAGCGTGATCGTCAATCAACGGACATCATGATCAAAAGGTTTAAAGAACTTGATCTTTTCGAGCAAAAAGACATGCACTTCCAAGGTCAAAACGCAGATGGCACTCCCGCTGAGCGTCAGAAAATTGCGGACTATTTTGCAGTCACGGAGGAGCGTCTTCGGGGCCTTGACGCCAAGACACTTAAAGAATTTGCGGAAAATGGCTATCTTGCCGTTGCACACGCTCACATGATTTCTTTGGGTAACTGGCAGCGATTGGTCAATATGACACTCCGCCGTTCTGCCGCTGAACAGAACGCGTAAGCTTCTTGCTCATTTAAATTTAAGACCCGGTCTTTGTGGCCGGGTTTTTTTGTGGTCAAACTTCCGTGAGAACTTATGAAACTCATAGGAATATTAATCCCTTTTCGCTAAGACCCCCATAAAGGAGTACGTCTGTGCGCGCATTTATCTTGTTTCTTTCTCTCTTATATTTGGGAGGCCCCGCCTGGGCCGCCGAGACGGAGCTTGTTGATACGGGCTATGTGCACGCGCAGTTGATCAGCTCCCATGATACAGTTGCACCCGGACAGACATTTTATATGGCGCTTCGCACGGATCTCGACGAGGGCTGGCATACTTACTGGCAAAACCCCGGCGATAGCGGCGAACAAGTCCAAATAAGCTGGACCACACCCGATATTCTGACTTACGGCGAAATTATTTGGCCATTACCGAGCCCCGTTGCAACGGGGCCGATTATTAATTATGGATTTGAAGGATCGCCGATTTTCCCCGTCGAGTTTAAGGTTTCAGAGACCGCTATTCCCGGCGAAGCGATTACGGTTGAGGGCGATGTCTATTATTTAGTATGCAAGGATATTTGCGTTCCGGAATCGGCGAAGCTTTCACTTTGGCTGACTGTCGGCGAGCCGGTTGTCGATGAATTATCAAATTCAAATATCCAAGATGCCATCTCATCGGCGCCTAAACGCGGCGAAATATTAGCCGGTGTTGTTAAAGACGGTAGTTATACTGTCTTTTCGTTTTCTGACCTTCCACCGAACGCTGACCTAAGCAGCGCATATTTTTTTCCCATTGAACAAGGGGTTATAGATCATAGCGCCCCGCAGCAGGCGATAAACGCAGAAAAGGGTTTGCAAATCCGAACGCGGGCCGGCTTCGCCTGGGATGAGGGGCAGCCCGATAGTGCAATGGGTGTTTTACGTTTCAAGTCGGACGGGAAGCCAATTGGGCAATATGTTGACGTCGAGGTCGGGACATCCGCCGCCATCGGTGCAGTTCCGAGCGCTCAAACGCCTCCAAAAAAAGTGGCCTCTTTGGGCTTATGGACCGCGATTTGGGGCGCCCTATTAGGCGGCCTTATTTTAAATCTCATGCCTTGCGTGTTTCCAGTGATTTCATTGAAGGCTCTCTCAGTGACAAAACAAGCGCATACATCTGCGGGGCAGATCCGGCGCGAAGGATGGATCTATACGGCCGGTGTTGTCGCGACCTTTCTCGTCCTTACGGGTGCTTTGCTTATTTTTAAAGCTGCCGGAAATGAAATTGGTTGGGGCTTTCAATTACAATCTCCGAAAGTTGTCGCGGGGTTGGCGATTTTACTCTTTGTCATAGGACTCAATCTGGTCGGTGTCTTTGAATTTGGCGGAAAGCTGCAAGGCGTAGGCTCCGGCTTCGCGCAAAAACAGGGCTGGCTTGGCACCTTTTCCACCGGGGCCTTGGCGGTGATTGTGGCGACCCCGTGTACGGCGCCTTTTATGGCGGGCGCGATCGGGTATGCACTTGCGCAATCCGCAATGGTGACCTTCGCTGTGTTTATGGCGCTAGCCATCGGGTTTGCCGCGCCGTTCTTGATTTTATCCTACTTTCCCGCTCTATTGAAATCCCTCCCGAAACCCGGCCCTTGGATGCAAAGGTTTCGCGAATTTCTTTCCTTCCCGATGTTTGCGGCCACCATTTGGCTTTTGTGGGTGCTGACCCAGCAAGCGGGAGAAAAAGGGTTGTTGGGCGCCCTTGCGGCGATGCTTTTGATCGCTTTCGCGATATGGCTGGCACGGAGCACGCGAATGTTGTCACGCCTTGTTGCGGCCATCGTCCTTATCAGCGCAATGGCTTTGCCGTTTACGCTGCACCCTAAGGCTGTGGAATTAACCTATCCAAATATGGAGCCTTGGTCGTCGGAGAAAGTGGCAGATCTTCGTGGCGAGGGCCGTGCGGTTTTTGTCGATTTTACCGCAGCGTGGTGTGTGACATGTAAACTAAACAAGAAAATGGTACTTGATAAACCCGACGTTCAGGCGATTTTCAAATCTACCGATACGGCATTTCTTGTGGCGGACTGGACGAATAAAAACGATATTATCGCGGCGGAACTTGCGCGGCATGGCCGATCGGGCGTGCCCCTATACCTTCTCTTCCCAGCGGGTCACGATGATGTGAGTCCTGTTATTTTGCCTCAAATTTTGACAAAAAATATTGTAGAAGACGCTATCCAATCTGTTCAATAGAAGGAAGTCCCATGGCGTTTCATACTCAATCGATTTTGGCTTTAAGCGCATTTGGATGGTTTGCCCTATCTTCTGCGGCGCAAGCTTACGTCGCGACAGGCAGTCAAATCCCAGACCTCGAAGTCACAGATTCAAACGGTGACGTTCACAGTCTCTCTGATTTTGCGGGAAAAACTTTGGTACTGGAATGGACGAACCATGGCTGTCCTTATGTTAAGAAGCACTACAATAGGGCGTATAATGACGGGAATATGCAAAGCCTTCAGAAAGCCGCCGCGGATGAAGATGTTGTATGGCTAACCGTCATTTCATCAAAACCCGGTAGTCAAGGATATGTGTCCGGCGAGGATGCAAACGCGCTTACAGATAAAAGAGATGCTGCGCCGTATGCGGTTATTTTGGATCCGTCCGGAATAGCTGGCCGCGCGTTTAGCGCCAAAACCACGCCGCATATGTTCGTCATAAATGCTGAGCAAACGTTGGTCTATCAAGGTGCGATTGATGATAAGCGCGGTACAAACCCGATTGAAGTGTTTGAGGCAAATAATTATGTGCGTGCCGCTCTGACGGCCGTTAAGTCTGGTAAGCCTGTCGAGACACCGGAAACATCACCTTACGGATGCAACGTAAAATATTAGGGCTTGTGAGCGCGTCGAAATTCACTGGCACCCGCTGTTATGCTTTTCCACAGGTCATGGTCTTCCTTCTCGTCCGCGACGTCGCGCGTGAGGTGCCAAAGCGTTCTTATATAGGGTCCGTCTTCATCTTCTGTGAGCTGTCCTGTCCAACTTGTCATGGATCCATATCTGCCAAAGTTTACCGTGAACGTGATTTGATCTCCCGACTCGAAACCCGTGAGAGGGAATTTTTGGCCTTTATCCGGCTGCCCGACATTTGTTTGGTAAAAACCCGAGAGCAGTCCATTCGCTGAACTGAAGACGACCTCGGACCCGCGTTCATTTTCCCATGTTCCAGAAAAAACTGACATGGAATCATTCGGACTCTCTGAATGTGCGAGTGCACTGACTGTTGAGGTGAACAGGATGCCAACCAGGATATTTCGGCGAAAATTCATGCTTAAACCAACATCATTGCAGCAAATCCAAGGAATGCTAAAAATCCAACCACGTCCGTAACTGTCGTCACAAAAACGGATGATGACACTGCGGGGTCGGCGCCAAAACGTTTTAACGCCAATGGAACGAGGATACCCGCCAGCCCTGCGAAAATATGATTTATGATCATCGCGATAAAGGCGACGATGGCGATGTCGGAGCGTCCAAACCATAAATAGGCGATGACAGCGAGCGCCGCAGCAAAAATGACACCATTCATGAGCGCGGCCAGTCCTTCTCGCCGAATGGCCCGCCACGCCGTTTGCGAGGTTAGGTCGCGTTCGGACAGGCCTCGAACCGTAACCGCGAGCGCTTGTGTGCCGGCATTGCCGCCCATTGAGGCAACGATCGGCATGAGAATGGCGAGCTGAACCACCTCGGTAATGGCATAATCAAATACGGAAATAACCAATGAAGCCAATATCGCCGTTAGCAAGTTGATAAATAACCAGGGGGCCCGCGCTTGAACAGTCATAAGGGCTGTATCTGTCAGACCCGCATCATTGACCCCGGCGAGGGCAAGAATGTCTTCTTTGTTTTCGTCTTGAATAATTTCGATAATATCATCAACGGTCATCATTCCGCAAAGACGCCCATTCGCATCTACAACAGGTGCCGAAATCAAACTATATTTTTCAAACAAATAGGCGGCTTCTTCCTGATCCATTTCTTGCGAAATAAGGGTCAGATCCGTCTGCATAATTTCCCGGAGTGTTTTGTCACGGCTACAGCGAATAAGGTTGGACACAGGCACGAAGCCTATGGGTTTGAAGCCTGTATCGATGACCCAGATGTTAAAGAACAGGTACGGTAAATCATCCCCTTTACTACGCATATGATCGATAGTGTCGCCGGCGGTCCAAAATGGCGGCGCAGCCACAAACTCTCGCTGCATGAGGCGGCCGATGGTCTCATCATCAAACGAGAAACTGGCTTCAAGTGCGGCGCGGTCCCACGGATCGAGGGCTTCCAGAACTTCCGCGCGCTGTTCGTCTTCCATCTCTTCAATAATCTGGGTCGCGTCATCATTATCGAGCTCGGTAATGGCGCCCGCAATTTGCGCTGAAGATAGAAGGGGGAGAATATCTTCCACGATCTCGTCTTCGAGCTCAGCAAGGACATCTGCGGAGATAAGGTCGCCGGCGCGGCGGATAAACTCTTCTCGTTGCTCTGCACTGATTTGTTCAAACTGATCGCTGAAATCTGCGGGATGGACGTCAGACAATCTGTTGCGAAGGCCTTGCTCGGTGGGTTCGGCGAGCGCTTCTAATACGGCGTTATAGTTCTCAGCCATCATGTTCTGAGTGGTTTCGTCCAACGGAGCGCGATAATCGGAATTGTTCATTGTCACGCCTTCCATGTGCTTTGCGAGCCTTATGCCTTGGACAACATTGTTTTGGTAGGGGCAAAGGCAGAAAAATTCGTATGTTTCTATCAATTTGAATGGTAGGCCTTACAAAACATTCGGGGAATTCTCATGAAACATACACTTCTTCTGTCCGCTTTGCTCTTTTTGGGATGCGCCGCACAACCTGATATATCTGGTCCGGCTTCGGCTGTACCCGACTTTGATGTTGCTGCGATGGACACTTTACTTAGCGGCGCGGTTGAGCGGGGGGAACAGGTCGGTGTGTCTGCTCTTGTGTTTGATGAGGGGCATATTGTTTATTCAGGTGCATTTGGGCTTCGCGATAAAGAGCGCAATTTGCCGGTTAACTTGGAATCGGTGTTTCGGATCTATTCTATGACGAAGCCGATCACATCCGCTGTAATTATGGATTTGCAAGAAGAGGGGTTGCTGAACGTGAACGACCCTGCGGCGAAATATATTCCAGAGCTGGCGCAAATGATGGTGATCAGCGCTGGCGAAGATGGCACCCCGGTATTCGCGCCTCAAGACCCGCCCATGACAATAAAGGATTTGATGCTTCACCGAAGCGGAATTGCATACGGAATTTTTGGTCCCGTGAATCCCGTCGAAGTGGCATATGAAAAAGCTGGCCTTTTTGATCCCTCCGAAGACCTTTCCATCAAAATGACGAAATTGTCGAAACTTCCTCTGCTCGCGCAACCCGGAGACGGATGGTACTATAGCTATTCAATTGATGTTTTGGGCCGCATAGCGGAAATTGTTACAGAGAAGTCTCTCGGTGAAATCATGCAAGACCGAATTTTTGAACCACTCGGCATGTCGCACACGGGATTTTATGTTAAACCTGAGCAAGCGGCGAACTTTGTTTCTAATTATACGCGGTTGGAGGATGGCAGCTTTGTCTTGCAAGACGATGCGCAGACGAGCTCATATTTAATTGATAATGCCTATCAGTCGGGTGGGGGCGGCCTAGTCTCTACGCTGGGTGATTTTGCAAAGTTTGCTCAGATGCTATTGGACGGTGGCATATATGATGGGAAGCGGGTTCTGAACGAGGATACCGTTCGCACAATGATGACAAACCAAATGGATCCAGACGATAAATTTATGATGCCATGGTTCGGCGATCCCGGGCATGCCGGTTTCGGGTATGGCGGCCGTGTTGTTTTACATACGGATCCAGAAACAGTTGCGCTGACAGGCGAGAGCGAAGGCCAATATGGATGGGGCGGCCTCGCCCACACAAAATTCTGGATTGATAAGCCTAATGATGCTTTCGGGATTATTATGCTTCAATATTTTGGCGAAGAACCCCCACTACATAAGTCATTTCAATCTTTCGTCCTCGAACAAACAAAAGATAGCGAGTAAAGTCCCGAGCCCAGAAAAAGATGGAGTGGTTATGAATCTCACGAAACGAAGCTTCATTTTAACCGGATCCGCAGCGCTGGCAGCAACGGGCTTGCCGGCTTGCGGGTCGCGTAATGAAAAGTCGACTAAACTTAGGTCGCTGGCGTTAAATGCAGCGCCCATTACGCCCGCCGAGCATCAAGCGCGTGTGGAAAAAGTTCAGCGTTTGATGCAGGTCCAAGGCATCGATGCACTGCTTTTAGAGGCAGGGGCATCCCTTCAATACTTCACCGGCATCCAGTGGTGGCGAAGTGAGCGGCTCACTGCGGCGGTCATTCCCGCTGAGGGTGAAATAGCCATCGTCACGCCGCACTTTGAAGAGCCCAGTATTCGCGAAAGTCTTTTGGTTAAGGGCGATGTGCGGGTTTGGAACGAGCACGAAAACCCATCTATTCTCGTCGCCGGTATTCTCAGGGACCGAAATATCTCCAATGGCACGATTGCCGCCGAAGACACGGTTCGTTTCTTTGCTGTCGATGGTTTAAAGCACGCTGCACCGGAGCATCAGATCGTTTCCGGCGGCTCTCTGGTTTGGGGCTGCCGTATGTATAAATCCGCTGCCGAACTGGCTTTGATGCAAACAGCCAATGACATCACAATGGCGGCTTATCGGCATACTATACCTCAAGTCGAGGTCGGAATGACGCCGTCTGACATTCGAAACATCATGGTGAAAGCTACGACGGAACTTGGCGGATCGAGCGAATTTGTGTTGGCGCTGTTGGGCGAAGCGAGCGCCTATCCTCATGGTTCTGGAAAGCCGCAAGTTGTAGAAGAGGGTGGAATTGTGTTGATGGATTGCGGTGCTAGCGTTTATGGATATGAGTCTGACATATCCCGCACATTTGTGGTGGGTGACCCTAGTGCTCGCCAACGGGAAGTTTGGAATACGGTGCGCGATGGCCAACAAATGGCTTTTGAAACAGCACAGCTAGGGACGCCGGCCGGACAAATAGACGATAAGGTCCGTGCATTCTATGAAAGCAGGGGTTACGGCCCGGATTATGCTACGCCTGGCCTACCGCACCGTTTGGGTCACGGTATTGGCATGGAGGGTCATGAAAAGGTCAATTTCGTGCGCGGTGAGAAAACGCCATTGGCGGCGGGCATGTGTCTCTCCAACGAACCGGGTCTGTATATTTATGGTGAATTTGGGGTACGCCTTGAAGATTGTCTTTACATGACGCCTAGCGGTCCAAAATACTTCAGCACGCCACCAACGACTTTGGATAATCCAATTGGATAGCAAGGTTCAGTCTGTGTACTTGAATCGAAAATTAGGACGTAATCATTCAGACTTTACAGCGTGTTCACATTATAAAAATTGATGTAAGTCTAAAGCATTATCTTGGTACGGATGGTCGGAATCGAACCGACACTCCAAAGGAACGGGATTTTGAATCCCGCGCGTCTACCAGTTCCGCCACACCCGCGAACCAAGAAACCGTTCTATAGAGCAGCCAAATTTAAAAAACCACACTCTTTTTCATCAAAATTATCAAATCCAATATGCTATTGGCCTTAAGTGAGTGTTTTTAAGCATGACATTAAATAATTTCCTGCTATGAGCGCCGAATGAAAGGCCGTTTTGAATTTTTAGAGCGTTGGTATGAAAATACCAAGGCATTGGCACGCCACCGTCACGCTGATCGGTGGTTGGCTTTCATCGCTTTCATAGAAAGTTCCGTGTTTCCTCTGCCGGTCGATTTGATGGTTATTCCTATGGTTCAGGCCAATCATCAGCGTTGGTGGAAGATAGCCTTAAATGCGAGCCTCTTTTCAGTTTTGGGGGGTATCTTTGGGTATTTTTTGGGATATTTCCTCTTTGAAACTCTCGCTCAGCCGGCGCTGAACATGTTGGGAAAAACGGCTGAAATGAATGAGTTTCGCCTAAAAATTCAAGAATATGGCGGTATGGCGGTCTTTGGCGCCGGCCTAACGCCCTTCCCATACAAGGTTATTACAATCATGAGCGGTGCAATCCCGATTAATTTCGGTGTTTTCATTGCAGCAAGTGTTGTGGCGCGGACGATGCGTTTTTTCGCTGTGGCTGGAATTGTCAGGGTTTTTGGGCCGCAAGCGGAACGTATTATGAAGGAGCACTTCGGCTGGTTTACGGTTGCGGTGTTTGCGGCCTGTGTTGTGCTGTGGCTTCTCTACAGAAATTTAACCGGGCATTAGGCCGACGATTTTTTCAAACCCGAACTGTTTGAACGCCGCTTTTCTTGCAAGAGATGGTGTAGGGCCAATCAGGAGCGCTGTGCTGTTGTCAGCATATCCTATATTTATCGCCTCCAATTGACTTAAAACTGTTTGAACCCTCTGAGCGATGGCTTCCCCTGAATCTATCCAGCGCATTTTGCGCGGTGCGGCGGCACTGAGTTCGTTTTTCAGTAGGGGAAAGTGGGTACACGCGAGAACCACGGCGTCAATTTCACTCCCGCCCTCTTGCTCAAACATGGGTTTGATTTCATTATAGACATCACTTGGTGAGGGAGGCTTCCCGGCAAGCTTGGCCTCTGCAAGGTCAACAAGTCCAACTGATCCGTGAAGAATGACACGGCAGTCAGACGCAAATTCCGAAATGAGCCGCCCTACATATTTTTGCCGAACGGTTCCGGGAGTTCCCAAAACGGCGATGGTTTTTGTTTGGCTGATCCGCGCGGCTGGTTTTATGGCGGGTACAACGCCGACCACAGGGCAGGTCACCGCCTGCCTTATATCGCCCAGAGCTATGGTGGAAGCCGTATTGCAAGCGATGACTATGACGTCTGGCCGGGTCATGATTTCTAATATGGACAGGAGCTCTGGAAGCCGCGCCCGTAGGGCTGCCTCCGATTTATTGCCATAGGGTCGAAACGCGTCATCAGCGGCGTATGTGATGTGCAGGCCGGGTAATAACGAGTGGATTTTCTCTGTCACAGAGAGGCCTCCGACGCCCGAATCAAATATCAACGCGTGACTCATAATGTCTCTTTATCGCCGCCTTTCCATCTTAACGCTTGAAGGGCTGAGGTTAACAAACACTTATCACTAACAGTGTGGCTGAAAAAGGGCGCGTTTCATCCGAAATTTTTCCCGACAAAAGGGTTGCATATCCATAGCTGTCAGCGTACTCGCGTTCCCGTTGGTTCTCCGAGAGGGGATTAAACGGGAATGAGGTGCGGGTTTTACCCTAGGCCTCGACTGCTCCCGCAGCTGTAATTGGCGAGCGGCCTGATGAACACCACTGGTTTTAACTGGGAAGGTTTCAGGGCGCGTTTGAGCTAAAAGTCAGAAGACCTGCCAGCAACGTCGCCAGCGCGGCCCGGACGGGATGAACCGGGAGCATGGATTATGGGCGCTGCCCTTCCAATGACGGCACTTTCAGAAACTGTGCGCGAAATTTTTCGCGCCGCTATGGAGTCGTGCTATGAAACGATTATTACTAGGGACAGCGATTGTCTCTCTTTCCGGCTTCTCTGCCTATGCGGGTATCGAAGCCAAAAACATTCAAGATGATGAAGTTGTGACGGTTGCCGACAGGGTCGGGAGCGCGCGTGTTGATACGCTGACAAGTCCCGTTTCAGTCTTGTCCGAATCTGATATCGAAGCCCGCAATCAAACCTTTGTTTCCGACTTACTGCGGTCGCTTCCGGGCATATCTGTAAGCTCTTCAGGCTCTGCGGGCGCCCTCACCCAAATTCGTATGCGAGGCGCAGAGGCCAATCATGTTCTTGTGCTTATTGATGGCGTCGATGTGTCGGACGCGAATTCAGGTGAGTTTGATTTTGCGGCCTTAAATGCTCAGGACATCGTTCGGATTGAAATGCTTCGGGGCGAGCAATCCGCGCTCTGGGGATCTGACGCCATTGGCGGTGTGATCAACATTATAACGCGGGCTGGCGCAAAGACCGAGTCTATGACGGTTAGTCTTGAGGGCGGCAGCCGCAATTCTTTTAGCGGTCAGGTTTCCGCTGTTGTTCCGGTTAAGGGGGCCGCCATATCAGTGAATGGCAATTTACTGACGTCCGATGGTCATGACATCGCTGGCGTAGACGGCGAGAAAGACGGTACAAAAAGCCGAAACATCAATGTAGGGCTAAACAATGTGGTCATTGGCCCCGTCACTTTGAGCGCAAAGGGGAGCGCGGCGAAGCTCGAAGCGGATTTTGACTCAGGGTTCCCTTTTCCCATCAATACGGACGACAAGACCAACCGTGATACACAATCTGGCCGCGTAGATGCCCGGTTTGATATTTCCGGATTTGAAAACCGGCTGACGCTTTCAGGCTCCAAAACGATTTCCAAGAACCCCAATGCAAGCTTCCCGAATGATACAACGGGGAAGCGGGAAACTGCGAATTGGGCGGCGAAGAAAAGTTGGGGCGCGCATAGTCTGACCGTTCTTGCCGAGACGGAAAAGGAAACATTCACAAATTTTGGCGGCGTAGGCGCAGCCCAAAACCAAACCAAATCAACTCGAAATGACGCTTTGGCAGGAGACTACCGTTTTCAAGAAGGGGCGGTCACATTGACGGGCTCCCTTCGGCAGGACTTTAACGACCGTTTCGAAAATGAGCTGACATGGCGGATTGGCGGCGGCTATGCCGTTAAAGGTATCGGAGGCCGATTTCGGGCATCTGTGGGGACGGGTATTAAGAACCCGACCATGACTGAGTTGTTCGGATATTATCCGGCATCGTTTAAGGGCAATCCAGATTTGCTTCCAGAAAGGTCGCTGGGTTATAATCTTGGATATGAGCAAGATTTGCTCAATGAATCTTTGAAGCTCTCCGTCGATTACTTTCACTCTGATCTTGAAAACGAAATCTATACAGATTTTGGCGTTTCACCGTCAACGGCGCGAAATCGCGATTTTGATAGCACGCGTGAGGGCGTGGAGGTTGAAGCGCGGTGGATATTGGGCGACCAACTTCGCGTTGACGGGTCTATGACATTTTTGAAATCAGAAGAAAATGGCGTTCAAGAAATTCGCCGGCCGGAGTTTATGGCCAGTTCGACGATCACATGGTCGCCTATGGACGCTGTGTCATTGACAGCTTCGGTGGATCACACGGGCAGGCAAATCGATTCTGATTTTTCAGCATTTCCAACCGCAGCTGTGAAGCTAGATGCTTATACGCTTGTTGGTTTGAACGCGGCCTATGATGTAAATGAGATTCTGACTCTGACGCTCAGAGGTGAAAATCTTCTGGACGAGGAGTACCAAGATGTTTTGGGGTACGCCACGCAAGGGCGGGGCGTTTTTGCCGGATTACGCGCTAGATTTAAATAGCGAATTTTACAAACGATAGACAAATTAAAGGCGCCCATAGTTTAAACGCGGGCGCCTTTTTTATAGATTTTCTTAAACTGAAAAATCAGCTTCTTACAGGGAGATCATAAAGCCTTTGATCATATAAAAAAGCATTGCTGCGAAAACTGCGGAAGCTGGAACTGTTATCACCCACGCCAGAACGATCTTTACAAGAAGAGATCTCTGAACAAGTTTTTCACGGTAGGCTTTCTTCAAGCGTTTGCGCTGTCCATGGCCACGTTTGCGGCCTTTAAGCTCGCTAAGCATGCGCTTTTTCTCTGGCATCGTTGCTTCGTCAAAACGGTTGATAAAAGCTTCTGCGGCGTTTTGATCGAGTTCTTCCGCCATATATTCGCGAACCTGATCGAGTCTTTGATTATACCTGTACGTCAAAATTTCGCGGAGGAATCCTACGCCAAAGATAGCGCCTACGGCAATATGCGTGGAACTAACGGGGAGGCCGAAATGGGTGGCAATAATAACTGTGAGGGCCGCCGCAAGAGACACGCAAAACGCGCGCATTTTATCGAGTTCCGTAATTTCACTGCCAACGGTGCGCACGAGCTTTGGTCCATAAAGAGCGAGGCCTACGGCAATTCCTGTTGCACCTATCAACATGACCCAGAACGGGATCTTCGCCTCCGTGGAAATACCGCCCGCATGTACGGCCTCGTTGATCGCGGCTAAGGGGCCAATGGCGTTCGCTACATCATTTGCCCCGTGGGCAAAACTTAAGAAACAAGCCCCGACCACGAGAGGTATTACAAATAATCCATCGATAGCGTCCCGGTTGTTTTCCATCTTTAGTGAGGCTTTGGCAATAATTGGCCGGGTGATCAAAAAGATAGCTACGGCTGCGATAAAGCCAATTCCCATCGCTAAAGGAAATTCGATTTTCACGAGCCGTTTTATACCCTTGAGGATGATATAGGTTGTAAAGGCCCACCCCATAATTCCTAGCAAAATAGGCAAGCGGCTCCGCGCGGCGGCCAACATATCTTTCTTATATGTTATTGTATGCTTGATCGCATATAAAAAGAATGCAGCGATGAGCCCGCCCATAGCGGGGGAAATAATCCAGCTCGCTACGATTTGTTGTACCTTGGTCCAATCCGCGATGGCCCATCCTCCCGCCGCGATCCCGGCACCGAGCACACCCCCAACGATAGAATGTGTCGTGGAAACAGGCGCGCCAATGGCGGTCGCAATATTTAGCCAAATGGCTGCGGCGAGGAGGGCAGCAAGCATCGCCCAGACAAAAATTTGGGGGTCAGGGATCATCGATGGATCGATAATACCGTTCTTAATAGTTTTTACGACATCTCCGCCAGCAATCAACGCGCCCGCAGACTCGAATATGAGCGCCAGAATAATGGCGCCCGTCAATGTAACCGCGCCTGAGCCAACGGCGGGGCCGACATTGTTAGCCACATCATTTGCGCCAATATTCATGGCCATATAACCGCCAACAATGGCCGCAATAACAAGGAAGATGCGCTCTGTGGAATTTGTGACATCGATGCTAATCGAGCCATTAATGATCACAAGGATAACCGCTAAATACGCTAAAGCCAAAAACAGGCGCACCGAGTTTCCGTACCAGCTGCCGTCTGTGATGGCATGCTGGCTTTCTAAATGGTCTGACATTGGAACACCCTGTTACTTAAAAGTCAGGGGAATTTAGACTGTCACGACCGATTGTGACAGTTTAAACTTTGAATCATCCACAAAAAAATTTATGCGTCAATATTGACTTAAATTTCGGTCTATCAATGACTAAAAATCGAACTGAAAACGCGCCAAAATGCCTTCGCCCTTGTCCGCAGATCCGTTTTTCGCATCAGAATTGAAGTAGTTGACACCAACACGGGTATGTTTCGTTGGATACCAATCTGCGCCGAGGATGGTCGTATCGAGTTTTCCTTGGTAAATTCCATCTTCAACGTCCAATTGGTCAAATCTGACGAGAAGGGAAAGGGCGCCATAGCCGCCTTCACCAAGAGGCTTATCAACAACCGGGCGATCAAATTTACCACCCTTGTAAGCGCGGCGTCCACCGAAGAAAATTCCAGATTCAGCATAGAAGCCATTAAAGTCGCCGTCAGCATGGGTTCCACTGCCCGAAGCGTCTAAGAGGGCATATTCACCCGCAACCCAAAGCCGGCCTGAAATAATGGCCGCTTCTACGCCGTAGAAGTTGTCGCTTTCTGCAAACCTTCCGGTGTCGACAATTCGGTTAGGCGCCACATGGGTATAGGGGCGTTGCCGATACCTGAAATCAGAATTGTTGTCGCCGGTTGAACGGTAGCGCCAAGATGCGCCGAGGTGAACGAGTGTATCGTCCGTTTTTATTGGATTAAATGTGCCGCGCGCGGCAAAAGCGTGCCCATCGTCTGTTCCGCCGCTGTCCGTTAAGTTGCTCGCAAACGCACCAGCATCAAACGTATAGTTTTTTCCGGAGCGACCAATGGATACGCCGACGCGGCGATCAAAGGCGAAGGCGTCGGTAAAGGCGGAACGCTCGAGAGCCGACATGAACCGCGAAGAGGTTTGCTCGTCAAGGGAGTTTTGGGTCTTATACTGTCCCGCCTTGATCTTGAATTTGGTGTTCTTGGGTGAGAACTGAACGTACACATCCTCGAACTGCACGTCGCTACCCGTGGATTTGTTGATCTCGACCTTGTATTTGAAAGTTTTAGAAAGATTGCCGGACACGCTTAGACGTGAGCTGCGAAGCTCGGTGTCATCAATGCTACTGTCCGGCGCGTCAATGTTGGCTGATGTATAGTCGAGCAAAACACGGCCATTCACTTTTGCTGTAAAATCTGATGCAAATGCTGTGTTTGGAACAGCGAACGAGAAAACGGCCAGCGTCAAAGCAGACGCCCCGCCCAGTAAAAATCGAGTCATTGTCTAACCTCTAGAAACCAATGAAATGTCAGATCTGGGCCATGCGCGCAGAACAGCGGTCATTTGCATCATTTTTATGACAAAACTGTAGGTATTTTGTGACACTTCCGTGAAACTTACGCGACGCTCGCTTTCACAATCAATTCACTTTGTAATTTTTATACAAGCCTCATAAACAAGGGGTAGGCTCTTTTCGTAACCTCGTTTTACCTTTATACATCCTGGCAAAGGGGGATTTATGGACTTTATGGCGACAATACTCGAAAAGATTCAAGGGCTCCCTAATCTTTTCATTTTATACGCGCCCAGCATCTTGTTGGCCGCCATTATTTTCATTGTAGGCCGGATGATTGTTCGCCGTCTTTCGGGTGTGACGATCAAGGCCTCGCAGCGTGTCCCGAATATAGACGAAACACTTGCCCGTTTTTTTGGATCTGTCGTCTTAATCTTCGGAACCATCGCTGTCCTTATTGCGGCTCTCGCAGCGATGCATATCAATCTCGCCTTTCTGGCGGCGATAGTTGGGGCGTTGGTTATTGCGTTGGGATTTGCTTTGCAGGAAACCCTTGGAGACCTAGCGGCGGGTGTCATGCTGGCATTTTTCCGGCCCTATAGCGTTGGCGAGGAAGTGGAGATTTCCGGTGTTAAAGGGGTTGTGACTAATTTGGGTATTTTTTCCACCAAATTGGTGACGCGCGACAATATCGAAATTGGCGTTCCAAACGGACAGGCATTTGGCGGTACGATTAAAAACTATTACGCATTTGGAGATCGGCGCCTCGATATGGATTGCGGAGTGAGTTATGACGCTGACCTCAATATCGCTATTTCCGCTATTTTAAGCGCGGCCGAAGGCGACGCGCGTATAAAATCAAATCCAGCGCCATGGGCGAAAGTAACGGGTCTTGGAGATTCCGCTGTGAATATTCAGCTCCGCCTTTGGTGCAGCGCAGATGACTACCGGCATATTAAGATGGACATGGGGCAGCGGATCAAGACCGCTCTAGACGCTGCCGGCATCGAGATCCCTTACGAGCATAATATGATCATTCCAATGAAGGCAGGTTAAGATGGCCGATGACACACCTTTAGCAGTCTTAAAAGACGCGCCCACTTTTGAGTGGTCTTTAGAGTACCTAAATTCAGCCGTTACATTTTATGGGCAGCTCGCGCTTGATAATATGATCTCATATGCACCGCGTATTCTTTTGGCCTTGTTTGTCATATGGGTGGGCGCGCGTTTGGCTCGCCGAGTCTTTACCCTGACGAAGGGATGGACAACGAAAAGTGCGGCGGTTGACACAACGTTGGGGTCTTTCTTTGCAACTGTGGCGCGCTACCTTGTTTTAATCGGTGCTCTGCTATTTGCTGTTACCATATTGGGCGCAGATATTGCCTCTATTCTCGGGATTTTTGCTGCGATGACATTGGCCGTTGGTCTCGCTTTGCAAGGCTCTATGAGTAATGTGGCGGCAGGACTATTGCTCATTGTGCTTCGCCCCTTTCATGTGGGAGATTATGTTGAGGTCGGTGGAGAAGAAGGCGTTGTTGAGGAGTTGAACATATTTGCAACGACCTTGCGGACGCTGGATAATGTGAAGATCATCATTTCCAACAACGAAGTACGAGGTGGGAATATTAAAAACCTCACGACGCTGGGTATTCGGCGTGTGGATGTGGATTTCGGAATTGACTATGGCGATGATATTAATGAAGCCATTCGAATTATTACGTCCACGGCGGCTAAAGATGAGCGCGTGATAAAAGATCCGAACCCGCCTTGGGCAAAAGTGTCATGTTTGAATGATAGCTCCGTGGATATTCAAATGCGGGTGTGGTGCAAAGCTTCTGACTATTGGGATGTTCGGTTTGACCTTTTGAAAGCTGTCAAAGAAGCGTTTGATGCAGGCGGTATCTCAATCCCTTACCCACATGTTGTTGAAATTACCAAGTCGTGACATCCGCCGAGGTCTATATTGCTCAATCCGAAATCGATATTGCTGCGGTTAAAGGCGTATTCTTGGAATATATCGGGTTTATTGAGGCGTATTTGGGCCAGTCTTTAGACTTTCAGGGAACCGAAAAGGAATTTGCGGATTTTCCGGTGTCCTACGATGCGCTTGTTTTGGGACGAATTGACGGAGCCGCCGTTGGTGCCTGCGGTGTCAAACCGTTTCAAGATGATATCTGCGAGTTAAAGCGGCTTTATTGCCGGCCAGCGGGGCGAGGCCATAATCTGGGAGAAAGGCTGATGGCGGAAGCCTTACGTGCAGCGCGTCAGCTCGGTTATAAAACGATATATCTTGATACTGATCCTGGCCTCGTGCACGCAAATAAGATTTATGAGCGCCTAGGCTTTACAGATATTGAGCGTTACTATGAAAATCCGATGGGTTGCTCACGATATATGGCCCTGAAGCTATGAAGGCGATATGTTGAATGCGAATCAGGAGTAAAATGTGACGCAGAGTTCTCTCATAGAGCGATTATGGGAAGTGGGCCCAATGTTTGTTCAGGGCGCCCCTCATGCTAAAAAGCTCGGACTTGTTTTCGTCTCCGTGGATGTTGGCCGCGCGACTTTGAGCTTGCCTTATAATCCAGAGTTTCTCGGAAATACAAAAACGAGGGTTTTGCACGGCGGAGCGATTACGACAATTTTAGATCAAGCTTCGGGGCTTGCCGCGATTGCCGGGTTTGACACCTTCAAGTCGGTGGCCACACTTAATCTCAGTATCGATTATATGCGCGCGGCACGGCCAGGCGAGACCGTTATTGCCTCGGCGCATTGTTTCAAAGTTACGCGCCACGTGGCATTCGTCAGAGGTATCGCGCATGACGGCGACGAAGAAGATCCGGTCGCTGTTTCCCAAGCGACATTTATGGCGACGGGATCCTCGCCAAAATTTCTTATGAACGCCATGATTCCGGAAGGTAAGCTGTGAACTCTGCCCAGATAAACATAGAGCTTGCCCGGATGCCTTATGCGAAGACGATTGGTGTCAAGGCTGAGCTCGTTGACGGAACGCTTCAATTTATTCTGCCGTTCAAGCAGGAAAATATTGGGAACCCCCTCCTTCCCGCGCTTCACGGCGGATGTATTGGAGGCTTTATGGAGACGGCCGCTATCTGCCAGCTAATGTTCGAGCACCCTGCTGCCACGCTTCCCAAGCCTATCGGCATCAATGTTGATTACTTACGCCGGGGGAAGCCTGTGGACACTTATGCTGTTGCCGTTATTGAAAAACATGGTGGCCGGGTCGCCAATGTTCAAGTTCGCGCATGGCAAGATGATCAAGAGACGCCGATCGCAACCTTGCACAGTCATTTTATGATTGCTCAAGGAGATGACTAGCGGCAAACGTCGGCTCACGCGGTCGCAGGTTCTTTCGCAAAGCTGGCCGATTATGTTGGCCAACGCCGCTGCACCTATCGTTGGTCTTGTGGATACTTTTGTTATTGGGCGATATGCCAGCACAGCCGCGCTTGCAGGGATTGGGCTTGGGGCGGTAATTTACGGGATTGTCTATTGGGGATTTGGTTTCCTTCGGATGAGTACTACGGGGCTCGCGGCGCAATCCGACGGCGAGGGCGATGAAAAGGCGGTCCAAGGCCACTTGGTGAGGGCCGTTCCGCTGGGCCTCGCTATCGGTCTGAGCGTCTTTGTCTTGCAAACGGCCTTACTTTCGGGCGCATTTCTAATTTTCACCGCTGATGAAGGTATTGAGGGTGCTGCCCGGACCTATATTATGGCGCGTCTTTGGGGGCTTCCGGCGACGCTTGCCTCTATCGCTCTCATCGGGTGGTTTGTGGGGATTAGCCGGTCTCATCGCGCTCTTTTCATGCAAATTGTCCTAAACGTTGTGAACGTCATATTGTCTCTCTATTTTGTCATCGGTTTGGAGTGGGGCCTCTTTGGTGTGGGCATCGCCTCGGCTCTCGCGGAATGGGCGGGCCTTGCGGCAGGCCTCTTTTTAGCATGGCGAGAAATTAAATTGCGGGGCGGGTTTGTCAGCGGTGTTTTTAAGCGAAAATCTCTTCTTGACCCAGCGGCTTTAAAAAAACTCGGAATTACAAATGGAAACATCTTCGTCAGAACAATGACCCTCACCATCGGCTTTAACTTCTTTGGAAACGCTGCCGCAAGCGAAGGCACAATTTTTCTCGCAGGTAATCATATTCTTCTTCAATTCATTACGCTCTCAGCGCTTATTTTGGATGCTTTTGCGCATACCGCGGAAGCGGTAACGGGCGCCGCGTTCGGGGCAAAGGATCGCGAGCGGTTCGGGCGCGCCGTACGGTTAACAACTGAGTTTTCCGCCTTCTTTGGGCTCGCTTGCGGTCTCTTAATCTATACCGCCGGCGGAATAATGATTCCTTTCTTAACGGCAGATCCCGCGGTCCAAGAGAGCGCACTCAAATTTCTACCATTTTGCGCGCTCGCGCCAATACTGGGGTTTCCGGCGTGGCAACTTGACGGAATTTTTATCGGGACAACGCGAACGAAGGAAATGCGAAATGCCGGAATTGCGGCGGTGGCGATTTACATTGCGGCGCATTTCGTTCTTCAGCCTACCTATGGAGGTTATGGAATTTGGGCGGCGTTTCTTATTTACTACGTTGCCCGCGCGGCAACGCTGGCGCTGTACCTGCCCAATATTTTTAAGCACATGAAAGTTGACCATGAATATCAAGCTCGATGATCTCAAAAGCCTAGAGGTTCAAAAGCTTCTGGACGTTCATCTTCGTGAATCTCGGGATCAAAACCCCGGCGGCAACAGTCATGCTTTGGCGATTGCCGCGCTAAAAGACAAGGATGTTTCGTTTTGGACTGTTTGGTCCGGTGGAGACCTAATGGGGTTTGGGGCCCTACGTGAAATAGCGCCAGCTCTTGGAGAGCTAAAGAGTATGCACACGGCGAAAGACCACCGCCGCAAAGGCGTAAGTTCAGCGCTGATTGAGCATATGATTAAAGTTGGGCGGGAGAGAGGATATTCATCTCTGAAGCTCGAGACACACCCGACGCAGGGCTATGCTGCGGCGCGCAAGCTTTATGAGCGCCACGGCTTTTCCTATTGCGGCCCGTTCGGGGCATACCAAGAAGACCCCAACAGTGTTTTTATGTCCTTGGACCTTTAGCGTGTACGGTAATAGGTGATCGGGATCTGTTGGCCCGTTTCTGGGTCAATATAGTGCGCCGCATCTCCCGGGTCGCCAGTGGGGGCATTGGGATTGTAGGGAACTGTCACAGTGCCAGGCGGGAGTATAATTCGTTCACCTGTTTTTGGATCGCGATAATAGGGCTCGCTGCTTTGAAGAGCGTCTGTTTCCCGTTGCGCCTGCGGCGTTGATTGTGGTGTTCCATAAGGTTGTGCAGGCTCGGATTGAAGCCCTTGCGGTAAGGCCCGTCGACCAGAAGGGGCGCTGCTGTAAGGAGATGTATTCAGCCCATCAATTTGGCTAGGGGCACTATAGTTTACATTTTCCATCATGGCATCTGGAATGACCACATAGGATATAACTTCACGTGTGCCTTTTGTTGTACTCGCAATATAAGCCACACGCTCTAATTCTTGCGGCGTTCTGGCAACACCCAAGAGGTAGACAATGCCGTCCTGTGCTTCGATATTGATATTTCGTCCCTTAACCGAGCTGTCTGCCGTCAACCGCGTGCGTATAGCGGCGTTGAGAAAAGAATCTTTTGTTGCGCTGAGCAATCCGGAATTCTCATCCAATTGAATTTCATTTCCGACCTGTACAACGTCTTGAGCGGACCATGCAATACGCTCGGCTTCGAGACGGTCTTCGTCGCGCGAAGCGCTTCCCGTCAGTACGACAATACCTTCCGCGACTTCTACATTAACTTTGGAGAGGTCAAACCCTTCAGCGCGGCTAAGGCGGGCCTTGATGGCGCGCCCCGCGTTAATATCGTTAAGGGACCGGACAAAATTTCGTTCATCACCGGGTTTGACACCGGCTGTTGTCACCGCACAGCCGGATACCGCTATCGCAGCCAGACCAAACGCTATCATGGTTAATTTACGCATAATATTGTATTTAGGCGGTAAAACTTATTTAATGGTTACCAAAACCCTTAATTTCTAGAAATCTCGCCACGCATCTTTAAGGTGTTTTATCTTCCACCCCCTATAAAATAATAGGGCATCGAATCGAACAGCGAGATTTTGAACAGAGCGATTTCGCGCGATAAAAGCATCCGCCGCCTGAGAGACCCTGCGCCTATTTGTCGGCGAGAGACTTTCCTCTGCTTCGCTAAGTGTTCTGCGTTTCTTCACTTCAATGATGGCGAGGACGTGGCCACGCTTGGCAATAATATCAACCTCACCTTGAGCGCATTTAAAGCGCCGCGATAATATTTTGTAGCCCAGCAAGGTTAGATACATTGCCGCCAACGCTTCGGCCAAGCGTCCGGACTTCTCGATTTTTGCGCGGCGTTTCAAAGCGCTTAGCTGAGCGAGAGTGCACGTTGATAGACGTCGCGTTTTGGCCAGCCCGACATTTCCGCAATGTGGGCGCTGGCGCGTTTGACGCCCATGTCTTTTAAATTGGCGAGGAGGGCTTTATCTATTTCAGCTTCGTCCCAAACATCTTTTGCTTCTGATGGGCCAATGACGACAACAATTTCGCCTCGCGCAGGGTCTTCGGCCAGTTCCTGAAGAAGGGCTGAGATTTTCCCGCGCCGGGTTTCTTCGTATTTCTTTGTTAGCTCACGCGCAATCGCGGCCGACCGGTCACCTAAAACATCGAGAATATCTTCAAGACTGTCATTGAGGCGTCCTGCGCTTTCAAATAACACCAATGTTCCGGGAACCATCTTTAATGATTCGAGAGATTTTATCCGTGCGGATGATTTGCTGGGTAAAAACCCTGCAAACATAAACCTATCTGTCGGGAGTGCTGCACTTGTCAGCGCCGCGAGTAGGGCGGATGCCCCGGGGACCGGCGTAATTTTGTATCCTGCCTCGGCGGCCGCCCGGACAAGCTTAAAGCCGGGATCCGAGACGAGAGGTGTCCCTGCATCGCTAACCTGAACAATAATTTTCCCCGACTCGAGGTCTTTTAACACAGAAGGAATGCGTTTTGCCGCATTATGGTCATGATAGGCTGTTAACGTTCCGCGAATATTATACGCGTTAAGGAGTTTCTGAGTTTGCCGTGTATCTTCAGCGAGAATAATATCGGCATGGGTCAGAACGTCCAGTGCGCGCAGTGTTATATCCCGCAGGTTGCCAATAGGCGTTGCGACGATATAAAGACCGGGGTCTGGACATGGCATGTGTGAACTAGCCGCGATGCTGGATTGCGCTGAAGCTGTATCGATTATAGGGTCAATTGCGGACATGTTTCGCCGTTAATATGAGGAACCGCCACTATGGCATCTAAAAATATGTTTCGCCATAATATATTCTGCGCGCGGAAAATTATAACAGCGTCCGTGGCGGCGCTTCTACTGTCTGCTTGCGCGACAACTCCCATGCCACCGCGGCAAAGCCCTGTGCCAAATGTCCCGCCAAGTCAAAACCCCAATCCTTCAGGGCCCGTTGGCCCCGTCGTGATTGAGGTTCCCGAAAACCCTGAGACGGTTAACCCGCCCGCTATGGCGCAAAACGGACTGACGCCGCCGCATATGAAAGGCCGGGATATTAAGCGTTTGGCGCTTTTACTACCGTTTTCGAGCTCGTCCGATCGACTTCGTACAGAGGCGGCATCAATGTATAAGGCCGCCGAAATGGCGGTATTTGCGCGAAACGATGCGGATGTGGTCCTCATCGCCCTTGATACGGGCGGCATACCCGAGGGCGCGCAATCTGCAACGCGAACGGCTGTTCGTTCTGGAGCAGACGTTATTTTGGGGCCGGTTTTGGCCGGGTCCGTTCGCGCAGCAAGTGATGAGGCGCGCCGCACGGCCACGCCCGTTATTGCCTTTTCAACAGATCAAACGGTGGCCGGAAACGGAACCTATCTTTTGAGTTTTCCACCTGAAGCAGAAGTTAAGCGAATCGTTGAATATGCCGCCACGACGGGCGTGAAGCGGTTTGCCTTTCTCGGCCCTCAAAGCACCTATGGTCAAAGGGTCCTCGGTGCGTACCGCACGTCAGTCAATGGCGTTGGCGGATCGGTTACCGCGACGGAGGCTTATGACGGGAATGATATCTCTGTCATGCAAGAACCGGCGCAAAAGATTGCGCGGTACTATAAAAACCACGCGGCCCGCACGAAGGGGCAAGATCGGGCGGCTTTTGAAGCGATTCTCCTTCCAGAAGGTGGAACCCCCCTCCGGTCTCTTGCGCCGCTACTGCCTTATTACGATATCGACCCCGCCAATGTTCAATTCTTGGGTACAGGCTTATGGCACAAGGAAGAGGTTGTGCGTGAGCCGGCGCTCAATGGCGGTATTTTTGCGGGGCCGCCCGAAGACGCTCGCAGAGCCTTTGAAGAAAGTTTTGATGCCCAATATGGTGAACCTGCGTCTCAACTTGCGTCACTGGCGTTTGATGCCGTTGGCGTTGGGTCTGTGATTGCCCAAGGTAATCCTGCAGGTCGCCGCGCGCGCGCAGAAGACCCCACAGGTTTTTATGGTGCAGATGGCCTACTAAGGTTTAATGCAAACGGGACGCCGGATCGCGGGTTAGCTATTTATCAAATCCAAAATGGCCGTTTTGTTGTGATCGAACCTGCTCCCAGAAACCCTACTGGCCCCTCATAGACCGGTCAGCCCGACAATTATCTTGCGGTGGTTTGAGTAAGACTTTAGGCTTTTCCTAAAACATAGGGGAGAGTCAGATGGATAAATCTGCCAAGTCGATTCCGAGAGTATCGGGAAACAATTTCCAGCCTGACATCATTCAAGAACGACAGAACTTTGTGACCCGAGAAACGGGCGCCTCTATGGACCATGTGGCCCATAGTTCAATTGATCCGCAATCGCTGATGGGAAATATTGAAAACCCGTTGGGTGTGGCTCAGGTTCCGATTGGGCTGGCGGGGCCTCTTCGCGTGAATGGTGAACACGCCCGTGGAGATTTCTATGTTCCTATGGCGACAACTGAGGGAACCTTGGTTGCGAGTTATTCTCGGGGTATGCGGATCCTCTCTGCAGCGGGCGGTGTGAAAACCACGATTGTTGAAAGATACATGCAGCGCGCTCCGGTCTTCCATTTTGAGGATGCGCGGCAAGCCCGGGATTTTGGCATTTGGATGCGTCAAAACTTTGAACAGATTAAAACCGCCGCCGAAGCAACAACCTCTGTCGGGAAGCTTTCACATATTGAAGAGTATGGCGTCGCCCGAATGTGGTACACTCGGTTTAACTATACAACGGGTGATGCCGCTGGGCAGAACATGTGCGGGAAAGCAACTTTCGCGGCTTGCAATTGGATTATGGATAACTTTCCTGGCAAGGTAAAATACACCTTATCCGGCGCAATCGATACTGACAAAAAACACTCTCAGATTAATACGCTTCACTCTCGCGGCGCACGCGTTGTGGCCGAAGCGGTTCTACCTCGAGATCTTATGCTGTCCATGACCCGCGCGGATACAAAAGACCTCTATAAGGCGCGGCAAGTTTCGATGGTTGGCGGTATGCTCTGTGGGACATCCAATAATGGGCTACATGCTGCAAATGGACTTGCGGCAACGTTTATTGCAACGGGCCAAGACGCCGCGAATGTTGCGGAGTCGCAAGCAGGGCTGACATATGTGGATTTACGTGACAATGGTGATCTTTATTGGTCAATAACTCTCCCGTCTCTGATTGTCGCCACATATGGCGGGGGAACAGGCCTCGCGACGCAACGCGAATGCCTCGAAATGTTGGGGTGTTACGGTAGCGGGAAAGTCGGAAAGCTCATCGAAATTATCGCGGGTACAGTTCTCGCCGGAGAGATATCGCTCGCGGCGGCTGCGATTGCTGGCGAGTGGGTTTCCAGCCATGACGCCCTTGGCCGAAACCGCCCCTAGAGCGCAAGCTATTATGTTTTGTTTGTCGATCGAGACCCGAGGAGATTCTCAAGGCGTTCTGCGGTCAGTTCGAGTCGATCTGTAAGCTGCGCTAAGTCGCCGGATGGCCGGACTTGGCGAGGCATTGCTATTAAGTCGACGATTTCATCAACGAACGTTTCCAGCGCCCCTTCGCGGCCCTTAATGATCATTGTCCGAGAGCCGTAGTCCATGGCGCCGAAAAAGATGTCGCGCAAAACCCATAAAGAGAGATTGGGGCGAATAGCACCCTGTGCCTGACCATATTTGACCATACGATCAAAGATAACCACGTAACTTTTATTCAAGTTAAACAGGTCGCTACCTTCATAGGTTTCTAGGTTCACATCTATCAATGGAAGCATCTCAAGAATTTTTCGCTCTTCAATGATATGGGTGAGGTGGTGTCTGGCGAGAAACTTCAATTGCTCGGATGTCTGAGATAAAGCGTCGACGCCTGCTTGTGCAGAGAGTGTCAATCGTGCGTAAAAATCTGAAATAACGGCTTCTGCGAGGGCCTCCTTATTTTGGAAGTACGTATAAAGTGTTCCGTCTGCGACGCCGGCGCGCCGCGCGATCTGGGCCATTGTTGTGCCGCTGAACCCGCTCTCCAAAAAAATATCACGCGCAGCCTTCACAATACCCGCTTCTTTAAGCTGTACGCGCGCCTGCCGGGTCGTGGGTTGAGACTTGACTCTTTCATTTTGAGGATTATTCATATTATCTGAGTACAATTCAATTTCGTGTTGAGTCAAGAGGTTTACGTGAGCGAAAAGACCATAAAAATTGGAGGCGCGAGCGGTTATTGGGGTGAGTCCGCTATGGCAACCCCCCAGCTTCTAAAGTCGGGCGGACTGGATTACATTGTGTATGATTACCTCGCTGAAATCACAATGTCGATTATGGCCCGGATGAAATTGAAAGACCCTGAAAAGGGCTATGCCAGTGATTTCATTGACTATGTCATGAAGCCTTTTTTGCCGGAAATAGCCCAAAGCGGTGTCAAAATTATTGCCAATGCGGGCGGTGTTAATCCTGAGGCGTGCGGAGCCGCTGTGAAGGCGCTTATCGTCGCAAAAGGGTTGAGCTTGAAAGTCGCAATTATTTCTGGCGATGATTTGATGCCGAGGCGAGAAGAGCTGTCTAAGAGCGGCATCGTCGACATGTTTTCTGGTGTGCCGTTTCCGGAGCAAAGCAAAATCGCCAGCATTAACGCCTATCTCGGTGCATTTCCGATTGCCAAGGCGCTGGACGCTGGAGCAGACATTGTCATAACGGGACGCTGCGTTGATAGTGCTGTGACGCTCGGGGCCTGTATTCATGAATTTGGATGGCGCGCGCAGGACTGGGATCTGCTTGCCAGCGGGTCTTTAGCGGGTCACATTTTAGAATGCGGTCCCCAAGCGACAGGTGGTAATTTTACAGATTGGGAGATGGCGGGCGATATCTCAAATATTGGATACCCGATTGCGGAAATATCAAGCGATGGAAGCTTCGTGACGACAAAACCCCAAAATACGGCGGGCGTCGTCAACATCGGGACAGTGTCCGAGCAAATGTTATACGAAATCGGAAATCCTCAATCCTATCTCCTGCCAGATGTGACATGTGATTTTTCTGTCGTAACCGTGAGACAAATCGGAGACGACAGGGTTCAGGTGTCCCCGGCCAAAGGCCGCCCAGCGCCTTTAAGTTACAAAACTTGCCTGACCTTTATGGATGGCTTTCGCACCGGAACATACATGACTTTCTATGGCGAGCGCGCAGATGAAAAAGCAAAAACGTTTGCAAAGGCCGTCCTGAGCCGCGCTGAGCAAACGCTGCGCTTATTTAACTTGGGCGAATATTCCGATTTCAATTACGAAATTCTGGGAGCGGGATCTCAGATGGGCCTGGCCCAAACGTCGAATGAAGTTGTCATGAAGATCGCCGTAAAACACCCAGATGCGATGGCCTGCGGAATTTTTCTCAAAGAACTTTCCGGTTTGGGCCTTGCGACGCCGCCGGGTCTATCGGGATTTACAGGTGGCGGGAGGCCGAAACCCTCGCCCGTAATGCGTCTGTTTTCCTATTTAACTCCCAAAAAAGATATAAGCGTTCACATTCAAATTGACGGCGAAACCATAATCCACAAAGACATTTTAGCGGCGGCGTCCGATGCTGCCAAGCAGGACATAACACCGCCCAAAAGTCCAACCGATGCAGCTATTGAGATTCCCTTGATAAAACTTGCATGGGGGCGTTCGGGAGATAAGGGAGATAAAGCCAATATCGGCATTATTGCCCGCCGCGCGGAATATATGCCCTATATCTGGGCCGCCTTAACTCCAGAAATGATTGCCGCAACCTACGCTCATTTCGGGGCAGTTCCTGCGGCTATCGACCGGTTCTTTTTGCCAGGCGTCAATGCCATAAATATTCTAATCGACGCTGTTCTAGGCGGCGGCGGTCCGGCGTCTCTACGAAATGATGCTCAAGGAAAAGGATTCGCCCAGATTCTTTTGGCGCAAAAAGTAAAAGTTTCCCCATCCATAGCGGAGGCGCTTTAGTGGCTCTTTTTTCAAGTAAAATAAATAAAAGCTCCGAGAGTTTCAAAAAAAACCGAGAGGACATGCTCGCCCTCATTGGTAAACTCCAAGAATTAAATGCCCGTGCGCCCAAGCTTTCCGCGTCGGCAAAGCCCAAATTTGATAAGCGCGGGCAAATATTGCCGCGGGAAAGATTAGCGAGACTTCTTGACCCTGGCATGCCCTATCTCGAGATTGGGAATTTAGCCGGATATCTCTTGGATACAAAAAAAGAAGAGCGGTCTATCCCCGGAAGTACGATAATGGCGGGGATTGGATTTATCCAAGGCACGCGCTGCGTGATCGTTACAGATGATAGCGGCATAAAAGCGGGCTCATTGACTACCGCAGGCGGATACCGCCTCGGGCGCGCTCAAGAAATTGCGATGGCGCAAAAACTGCCTTTTGTGCACCTTGTCGAAAGCGCAGGCGGTGATCTTATGAATTACACTGTCGAAGGTTTTTTTAAGGGCGGCACTTTGTTTGCTAACCTCGCGCGTCTCTCAAAAATGGGTATCCCCGTTTTGTCTATATTGCACGGGTCATCTACCGCAGGCGGAGCCTATATGCCCGGACTTTCCGATTATGTGGTTGCGGTTAAAGGCGGGGGCAAGGCATTTCTTGCGGGTCCACCGCTTTTGCTCGCCGCAACTGGTGAAATAGCGACCGAGGAAGAGCTTGGGGGCGCGGACATGCATGCGAGCGTTTCCGGTCTTGCTGAATACCTCGCGGAAAATGACGGTGAAGGCGTTCTGCTGATGCGAGAGATCATCAAGCGGCTGGATTGGAACTCGCGCTGTCCCGTTCCGTCCAAGCCGGCTTACAGGGAACCGGTTCTTGACCCCGACGAGATTTGCGGAATTGTCCCCGTGAATTACCGAACGCCCTATGATGTTCGAGAGGTTATTGCGCGTATTGTCGATGGATCGGATTTTACGGACTTTAAGTCCCGTTATGGCATATCAACGGTTTGCGTGCAGGCCGAGATATTTGGTTACAAATGTGGAATTATTTCAAATAATGGACCCATTGATCCCAATGGCGCAACGAAAGCGGCGCAGTTCATTCAGCTTATGGACCAGGCAGATACACCGATCATATTTCTCCAAAATACGACGGGATATATGGTTGGTAAGGACTATGAGCAGGCGGGTATGATCAAGCATGGCTCGAAAATGATCCAAGCGGTCACCAACACCTCTGTGCCAAGATTAACTCTGATGATCGGGGCTAGTTTCGGCGCCGGGAACTACGGCATGTGTGGCCGGGGGTACGACCCCGACTTTTTGATGACATGGCCGAACGCGGCATCTGGGGTTATGGGCGGTGAACAGGCCGCAACGGTTATGGGCATTGTGGCCAGCGCTCAGGCCAAACGTGCAGGCGTTGATATCGATCCACAAGTGGCAGCCCAGCAAAAAGCGATGTTGACGCATATATTTGATAGCCAATCGAGCGCGTTCTACACGTCCGGACATCTATGTGATGACGGCATGATAGACCCACGCGATACGCGAAATGTTTTGGGTTTTCAGTTGGCCACCGTCTGGGAGGCGCGCAATCGCCGGATCAAAGACAACAGTTTTGGTATTGCGAGGCTTTAATGGTGAAACTCCCTGTGACAACCAAAATTATCAATGAACTCGAAGGAGGGTGGCTGACCATTTGGTTTAATTCACCAGAGAACCGAAACGCGCTCGGCGATGTTTTGACAGATGAATTTACCCAAACCCTTTTGGCCGTGAAAAATGACCGATCGGTTCGTGGTATTACGCTGCGGGGTAAGGGCGGTGTTTTTTGCGCGGGCGGTGACCTTAAGAGCTTTAGCGCGGCTCAATCGGGCACCAGCGGCCTCAATGAATTTGCTGCCATGAACCGAAAGGGGGGGGACATGTTCGATTTACTCATGTCGATGCCTCAAATTGTTATTGCATATGTCGAAGGCGCAGCGATTGCTGGCGGTCTTGGGCTTATGTGCTGCGCCGATATTATTGCTGTGAATGAAGACGCAAAATTCTCTCTCACTGAGACAATGATTGGCATTGTACCCGCACAGATTGCGCCGATCATTGTCGCGCGGGTGGGACTACCAAAGGCGCGCCGACTCATGCTTACGGGTGCGCGCTTTACGGGCGCACAGACGGCTGAGCTGGGACTTTCTGATTATGTGGTCACAGATTCAGAGCAATTCACGGCAGTGGAAGCCGAGCTTAAAAAAGGTGTGCTTAAATGTGCCCCCGGTGCGAATGGGGTAACAAAGGAAATTCTCCTCGCAACCCCGCATTTGAACCGAGAAGAGCAAAAGGTGTTCGCGGCGGAGAAATTTGCTGAGTGTATCACCTCGCCTGAGGGGCGCGAGGGTATTGCGAGCTTTATTGAAAAACGTAAACCAAGCTGGGCGAATTAAATGAGTGCTCCAAAACTAACTCCCTTCACTTCCGTTTTAATTGCTAATCGAGGCGAGATCGCATGCCGTCTTATTCGCACAGCGAAACGCATGGGATATACAACGGTTGCCGTTTATTCCGACGCAGATTGCGGGGCGCCTCATGTTAAGATGGCCGATCAAGCCGTCCACATCGGGGGAGCGCCCGTTGGGGAAAGTTATTTAGTCGGCGAAAAGATTATCGCTGCGGCGAAGTCTTCGGGCGCGGAAGCTATTCATCCGGGGTACGGATTTTTATCAGAAAACGCTGCGTTCGCCGCTGCCTGTGAGGAGGCCGGATTCGTCTTTGTCGGGCCAAGTCCAAATGCCATTGAGCTTATGGGCGATAAAGCAAAGTCCAAAAGGCGGATGATGAAGGCCGGCGTGCCCTGTGTTCCCGGCTATCAAGGTGAGAGGCAAGATGATGCCACGCTTATTAAGGAAGCTGAATTAATTGGATGCCCCATTATGGTCAAGGCCGCCGCTGGCGGCGGCGGACGTGGTATGCGTCTTGTCAACGCCTTCGCTGACCTGCCGAATGCCATTAAAGACGCGAGGTCTGAGGCTTTGAATGCTTTTGGATCCGACGTCCTCATTTTAGAACGGGCGGTTCAGCGACCACGCCACGTGGAAATTCAAGTCTTTGCTGACAAATATGGTCAAACTATTCATCTCGCCGAACGAGATTGTTCCGTTCAGCGCCGTCACCAAAAGGTTCTCGAAGAAGCACCTTGCCCGGTGATGACGCCTGAACTTCGCGAGGCGATGGGGGCCGCGGCCGTCACAGCGGCCATGGACATTGGATATGTGGGCGCGGGAACAGTGGAATTCTTGCTTTCCGAAACAGGAGAGTTCTTCTTTCTCGAAATGAACACGCGCCTGCAAGTCGAACATCCGGTCACCGAATGTATTACAGGCCTTGATTTGGCGGAGCTCCAGTTCAGGGTTGCAAGCGGGGAGTCTCTTGGATTGACCCAAGATGATGTTCATCTGTCCGGTCATGCTATCGAGGCGAGGCTTTATGCCGAAGACCCAACTGCCGACTTTTTGCCTGCGACGGGCCCGATCCATTATTGGAATCCGGCGTGCGGCGAGGGTATCCGCATCGATAGCGGCGTTGCGTCCGGGGGTGAGGTTTCCCCCTTCTATGATCCGATGATCGCGAAGATCATCGCTTACGGAGATAATAGGGAAGACGCGCGGCGAAAGCTTATACGCGCTATTGAGGAAACCTCTATCGTGGGCGTTTCGACCAACAGGTCATTTCTGCTTAACGCTCTCGAGAAAAAAGCCTTCATAGAGGGCATCGCGACGACAGCGTTTATTTCTGAAAATTTTAAAAAAGATGATCTTGCGCGCGCGCCTCTTTCGGCAACAGAAGTCGCCATTGGCGCTGTTCTTCAATACGAGCTTGCCCGGCAAGCTGCCCTAGGGAAATCACTTGAAGTAGACTGCGCAATTTTGAACTGGTCTTCGGCGACGCCTATTACGACGCCGTATGAGTATGGCGAGGACGATGCGGCCATACGGGCCGCGATTACGCCAATATCGACAACGCTTTACAGCGTGGATTTACTCGGAAAAACACTGCAGGTCTCGGTTTTGTCGCGCGGTGCCGATACGGCGCTCATTGACGTAGATGGCTGCCGTCATGCCGTATCGTTTCATGCGAAGGATTCGGCCCATATCGACATATCGCTAGAGCGCAATAATTTTTCGTTACAGAACAGATTCGGTATTTTTGCGAATGTCGGCGGTGAACGCGGCGGGGGTGCGGTTGTTGCGCCAATGCATGGCGCCTTAATCGAGCTTTTTGTTACAGAAGGCGATCTTGTAAAGAAAGGCCAGAGGCTCGCAATTCTTGAAGCGATGAAAATGCAGCATGAAATTTTAGCGCAAGTGGACGGTCGGGTTACCGACATTCATGTGGAAGCGGGAGTCCAGGTGGCGGCGGATACGCTGATGATTGAAATAAAAGAAGAGGAGACGCCGCAATGATCGAAGCTTTGGATTTCAAAGCCGAGTGCGACAGTATCGCAGCGCTCCTAACAGATTGCAGCGATGCCGTTTTCGCCAAACCAACATTGTTCAAAGGGTGGACCATAAACGATATTATCGGTCATCTACATCTATGGAACATAGCCGCGGATCAGACCTTGAGCCAACCGGAGGAGTTCCAGAAATTTCTCGTTTTCGCTCTCACCGCTCTATCTTCGCAAAAATCGCATGCAGAAATGCAAGCTGAGTATTTCAATGGAAAATCGGGGCGTGCCCTCTTCGAAGATTGGGCGGATTACTATCCAGATATGGCCAAGCGTTTCCAAGCTGCGGAACCAGACGCCCGTGTTAAATGGGCGGGGCCTGATATGTCCGTGCGTTCATGTATTATCGCACGGCAGATGGAGCACTGGGCTCACGCGCAAGCCATTTTTGACGCGCTGGGCGTTGAACGCCAAAATGAAGATCGGCTTAAAAACGTCGCTCATATTGGCGTAACCACTTACAGTTGGTCCTTTAAGGTTAACGGACAAAAGCCATTATTGCCCAAGCCCTATGTTCGATTAACCGCGCCGTCCGGTGAAGTCTGGGAATGGAATGAACCTCAAGAGGACAATAAAGTTGAGGGGGCCGCTGCAGAATTTTGTCAGGTTGTGACCCAATGTAGAAATATTGCGGATACGTCCTTGAAAACCTCTGGTGAAGCCGCCACTAAATGGATGAAGATTGCACAATGTTTTGCGGGCGGCCCTGAAACGCCGCCAGCAAAAGGCGTGCGCAGAAAAGAGAGTTAGGAGACGCCATGAAAGCCCTCACAGTCCACGCATTTAAACCTTACGCAGAGCATAAGGTGGAAGAGATTGAGCCGCAAAAGATGAAACCAGGGCATGTTCGTATCGCTGTGAAAGCGGCTGGCGTGAACTTTCCTGATATATTGATGGTCGAAGGAAAATATCAGATCAAGCCGCCATTTCCGTTTACACCCGGGTCTGAATGTGCGGGGATTATAACCGAGGTCGCGGACGATGTTCCTTATTTAAAGGTCGGCGACCGCGCAGCCTGCATGGTGAGCAATGGCGCATTTGCCGAAGAAGTTTTATCACCAATGATGGTGACATGGCCGATCGGCGATATGCCTTTCGATGTGGCGGCGGGTCTCGCGCTCGTATATGGCACGTCATATTACGCTTTGAAACAACGTGCGCAGCTTCAACCGGGTGAAACCGTTCTTGTCTTGGGCGCGGCTGGGGGCGTGGGTCTTGCGGCGGTCGAGCTTGCGAAAGCAATGGGCGCAAAGGTCATCGCGGCGGCAAGCTCTCAAGAGAAACTAGATGTTTGTAAAGCGCACGGCGCTGACGAGATTATCAATTACAAGACCGAAGACCTAAAAGCGCGCATGAAAGAGCTGGGCGGCTGCGATGTCATTTACGACCCTGTGGGTGATAAATTCGCAGAACCTGCCATGCGGACGCTAAATTGGTATGGGCGTTATTTGGTCATTGGATTTGCCGGCGGTGAAATTCCGAAAATTCCATTGAATTTAGCGCTCTTAAAGTCAATCGACATTCGAGGGGTTTTTTGGGGAACCTGGACGATGAAAAGCCCGAAAGAACATCAGAAAAATATGGGTGAAATTTTAGAGATGTATAAAAAGGGCCAGATCAAGCCCCGTATCAGCGGCGCCTATCCGCTCGCTGAATTTACAAAGGCGTTTGATGAGCTTACTGGCCGCCGAGCGATGGGTAAAGTCGTGTTGACGATGGAATAAGAGAGTTGGCTTTGGGGCAAGATGGTCACAGAACCGCCTTTGTTATTGTTAGAAAATTCATGGATATAAAATGACCGACTTCCAAAATAAGATCGTTTTCATCACTGGCGCAGCGTCTGGCATTGGACTGGCGTTGACAAAGGCTTTCCTTGCACGCGGGGCCAAGGTCATGATGGCGGATATTAATACCGCAAATCTTAAAATTGAGGCGGACAAGCTTTTGGCCACAGGTGCGAGCATTGCCACGTGCGTGTGTGATGTAAGGGATCCGAAATCTGTACAGGCTGCCGCGGATGCCACCATTGAAGAATTTGGTAAAGTTCACGTGGTTTGTAATAATGCCGGCGTGGGCTTGGCCGGGGCAACGGGGAAAGTCGCTCTGGAGGATTGGCGGTGGATTGTCGATATTAATTTGATGGGCGTGGTTTACGGCGTCGAAATCTTTACGCCGCTTATCAAGTCGCACGGCGAGGGCGGTCATATTGTAAACACAGCCTCTATGGCCGGTCATGCGACGATGAGCATGCTTGGGCCCTATAATGCGACTAAATTTGCCGTCGTTGGATATTCCGAGGCTTTGGCACAGGAGTTAAATCCCCAAAATATTCATGTCACCATGTTGTGCCCAACTTGGGTTAAATCCAATATCGCGGATTCGAGCCAAAATAAGCCGACGGGTGTGAAGCAGGCCGAGAAAGCCAATGCAGTTTATCAAGCGACAAAGGCTCTCGTCGACAATGGGATGGAAGCGGACCTCTATGCAGCTTTGACCGTTGAAGCCGTGTCGCGCAATCAGCTTTATGTTTTCAATGATGCAGAGGCCCGGGCGGCTATTGATGAGCGCCGCGACCACATTCAAGATGATTTCGATGCGAGTTTAGAAATTCTGGAAGGGCTTACGCAATAGGGCGTAAGCTCATGATTTTGCGGATAAACGAGTTTGAGCCGCATGCTATAGCCCCATTTGCCGAACCGCGAGGTCGCGCATGATTTCTTCCGATCCTCCGCCAATCGCCATAACTTTCACTTCGCGGTAGACGTTTTCTACTCGATTGCCGCGAAGATAGCCTGCACCGCCCAATATCTGCATGGCTTCCGACGCGCAAAATTCCAAAGATTTCGAGGCAAAGAACTTGAGTTTACAAAGTTCCGCAACTGGCGTTTTTCCATTCTCTATCTGCCAACAGACAATTCGCATGAAGCTTTCTACGGCGTCGATCTTTGCTGACATGTCGGCAATCTTATGCCGGATGACTTGGTGGCGGATGAGTGGTTTTCCGAAGGTTTCACGGTCTTGCGCCCACGCAATTGAATCTTCAAGGCAGACCTTCATCATTCCGAGGCAGCCGGCCGCGAGCCCAAGGCGTTCATAATTGAAATTGTGCATGATCGATATAAAGCCCATATCTTGTTCACCCATCATATTCTCAGCGGGGACTCGGCAATCGTCGAAATAGAGAGATGCTTGATTAGACGCCCACCATCCCATCTTCTTCTTGAGAGGGGCTCGAGAAAATCCCGGTGTGTCGACGTCGACGAAGAACAGGGATATTCCCTGAAGTCCTTCGCCGCCCGTTCGCGCGCCAATAACAAAATAATCCGATTCCATTCCGCCAGTGATGAATGTCTTCGAGCCGTTAATGACGAAGTGATTGCCATCGCGTTTGGCCGTTGTCTTCATATTGGCCACATCGGATCCGCCGCCGGGTTCGGTTATCCCGAGGCTCGATCCCTTCCGTCCCTCAACGATGTCTTTGAGGCAGCGATCTTTGATGTCCTGGTTTGCAAGTTTTTGAATAGGATCAATAGAGATTCCGCGGCCTCCGAGGGCGGCGGGCACGCCTCCTGCACCACACATAGACATCGCCACTGCCGCATCCGTTCGCATAAATGGATCATCAAACCCCAATCCGCCATACTTCTCGCTAATACCGAAACCCCATAGGCCCAGCGCCCCAGCTTTGGCATGTAACTCCCAGGGCACATGTCCCGCCTCGTCCCATTCAAATGCAAAGGGTGATATTTCCTTGGCGACAAATTTTTCAACGGAGTCCCTAAAGGCTTTGCGTTCAGCAGTATCGAATGGATTTTCCATTGTTTATCCTTTTAGTGAATTTTGTTCAATTTTATCGAACTTCATTCATTTTGCAAGGATTGGAGTGGTGTTTATTTACAAATATCAAGACGTGTCGAAACTGTCTGTCTGATATTCCCTCTTTTCAGATAAGCCGAAGCATCATACTTTGAGGTTCGGAGAAAATTTATGACCGAGAATGGACAACCCTATCAGCTATATTTCTGGCCGACCCCGAACGGAAAAAAGCTGACAATATTTATGGAAGAAGCCCGTCTTCCTTATAGGATCATTCCAGTCAATATTGCCCAACGTGAGCAATTTGACCCAAATTTCATTAAAATTTCGCCGAATAGCAAAATACCGGCTTTGACGGATGAAAATGGCCCGGGTGGAGAACCTCTGACTATTTTTGAAAGCGGTGCAATTTTACAGTATTTGGGGCGGAAGACAGGCGCATTTTATCCGATTACTGAACGGAGCCGGAGCGATGTGGATCAATGGCTATTTTTTGAAATGGCCAACATCGGCCCAATGAGTCGCCAATGCTATCATTTTCGAGCACTCCCGAAGGATAAAGCGAGCCCATACGGAGCGAAGAGGTACACGGCGGAAATAGAGCAGCTCTATCGTGTTTTGGATCGGCAGCTCTCGCGCCATGACTACATCGCAGGTGCGTATTCCATCGCTGATATGGCGATATACCCTTGGATTCTCCCAAAACCATTGGGTCAGAATATGGATGATTTTCCTCATTTGCAGGCTTGGCGGGAACGTTTGGCATCTCGTCCAGGTGTTATTAACGGCATGACGGCTGGCGCTGACCTCAGAAAATAGAGCGCTAAAACGGGAATTTCCGACGAAAATATCTGATAAATTATTCTCAAACAATTTTTTCCGACGACCATTTCATTGATATTTCAAGATTCAACACTTGAGGTCAATGTCATTTATACTTCTTTCAATAAATGTTTAACTCAATATAAATTTAAAAATAACGGTTTTTTACTTACTTTAACGAAGTCTAAGCCTAATTAGCCTTTATTTTTATTAACTTTATATTTAGGCGCACTCGCCAAAATTCACTTAAGCGATAGATCGGGCGTAGACCTTTTCATCGCGAGCCACGGGAATTCTCCCGAAGGTGTAGGTGAATAGAAATGGGGGACCATTATGGCCTTTACAGACGTCGACATAAGAGAAGCCGAATGCGCTATCTCATCAGAAGCAAAGAGCGAAGACCTTTTTAAACTTGGTTTGATCTTTTCAACCGATATTGAGGACCGCGGCCCAGATTTTGTTGAAGCGCACAAATGGTTCAATTTGGCCGCTATGATGGGTTCAGCACCCGCGAAAGCTTATCGCGAGGAAATTCGGTCCGAAATGAGTCCCGAGGATGTCTCTCTTGCGCTTAAAGCCGCCCGCGGATGGATCCGTGAAAACGCAAATTTGATGCCGCGCCAAGCCAGCTTCGCTTAAGGTCATTATTCCCGACTGAAGCGTTCCGACTTACGGGGAAATGATGGGCGTAAGTCCGTTGGAATTCCCGAGTTGATAGGACAAGCTAATATCTACCGGTAAGGCGCTCCGGAAGGTTTGCATCCAAGACGCGATCTCCGCGAGATCAGTTTTGGGAACGAATACAATATCGCCGCGTCTTAATTGTAAGACATCATTATATTGCGCTATATTTTTCATCCCTTTGGAAATGTTCACCGTGCGCAACATCATCCCTCCGTTCGGCGCACGTCTCAAAACGGCCACGCGGGATGACCGGGCTGTTGCTGTCAGCCCCCCAGCCATCATTATCGCTTCGGTCGCCCCAATCGGGCCGGGCAAAGGATATGTTCCTTGCGCGCCAACTTCACCCCCCACAAAAACTTGAGCCGGGGCATATGCGCGAGGTGTCACGGAAATGCGCGGGTCGCGTAATTGTGTGGCCAGTTGAGCGCTAATCATATTTTGCACCTCTGCGAAGGTGCGCCCGGCCGCCATAACGGGCTGAATCATTGGCATAACGATTCGACCATCAGGGCCGACAGTGAGCGTGCGAGACAGTTCGGGCGCGCTAGATACGACTATGTCAACTTGGTCGCCGGGATACAAAGTATATTGCGGTTCATATTCGACCCATTGCTGAAATTGCGGCATCGGGACAGGCGAAATGCGGGAGTTTGGACGCTTTTGTTGAGCCGCGTAGCGGCCATTTCCACTGGGGCCGACCATAGGCTTAACAAAAGGCGATCGAAAGTGATTCGTTTTCATACCCGATTGACGACCATAGGGAGCCGAACATGCGGATAAAGTAAGAGCCGAAACCCCTATTATACAAGCGATTAAGCCGCCTTTGTTCATTAACTTCATGAAAACTGCCTTGGAACCCAAAATTTCTGATCTTTTTTGAGTGTTAACAAGAATGGATAACGAAAAATTAAAATTTAGAGCGTCCAACGGTATTTAGGAATTTATCGTAAGGATTTTCGATGACCCCATACGGGCAAAACTATAACGGTAGCGACAGACGTACGAGCGGGGCGCGTCCGCAGTTCGCTGATATGACCGTTGGCGACTACGCTAATGGAATGCCGAGCATCCGCATTGGCGAGATGATCAAGTCTCTCATGCGGCAATTCATCTGGATTATACCGATGCTACTTCTCGGAGCGGTCGCGGCCTTTTTTCTGACAAAAGGTATTAAGCGGACCTATCAAGGTGAAGGTCAGGTTATGGCCCAGCTTGGTACGGAGTATGTCTTCGATCCGGTATCCGGCCAAGCGTCCTCGGGCGGAGGTCTCATGCTGACCCCTGATATTATTACGCTCAACGAAGCGCGTATCATGAAAAGTCAGGAGGTCATCCAAAACGTCAAAAATGAGATTGAAAAAGCAAACTTGCAGCAAGTTTTCGCGCCAAAGATCTACGCTGACATCGCCGCTGCGGGGCAAGACCCTGTTCGAGCGACCAAAGCGCAGTTGAAGCTTCACGAGATGCTTGAGAAAAACTTCACCGTGTCGCCAGTGCCAAAATCTTTCGTTATCGACCTGACATTTAAACACGAAAATGGACCCGTCGCGGTTGAGGTGACGAAAATGTTCATCAATGCCTACCTCAAACAACGGCAATCTATTTTTGTGGATGGCTCTGCCGATGTCATTTCCGAACGCCGCAAGGCAACTGAGGCGCAACTCAGAGAGAATGAGGAAAAGATTCAGACGTTCCTTAAACGCAACAACATTTCCGATTTTGATTCCGAGCGCGCGGGCGCCACCTCGCGACTTGAAAATTTACGTGCCGAAACTAATGCGTTGCAGGCCCAAATATCTGAAACCGAGGCCGCGCTCGCGAGTGTTGAGGCTCAGCTGAGAAGTACAGCTCCGACCTACAATATCTATGTGGATGATAGTGCGGGGCAGCGCGTTGCTCAAGCAGAGCTGGAGCTGAAAGACCTGCTCGCCCGGTATCTCCCCGACAGCGACCCTGTTCGGGAGAAGCGTGCTCAAATCGCGCAAATTAAATCCTTGCAGGCCACACGGCCCGGAGAAGCCATTGGAGGTCGCCGCGTTGGTGAAAACCCAGTCTATCAAGAACTTCTAACGCGCCGGAATTTTTTGCAATCCACCGCTGATTCGTTTCGTGAAAAAGAATTTGCCCTTCAGCGTCAATTGGTCATCTCTGATGCCAAGGTGAAACAATTGCAGCAACTAAGCCCCGCCTATCAAGTCCTCCTAAGGGAACAAGCCGCATTGGAACAACGGCACACCGGCTATACGGCCAAAGAACAAGAGGCTCTGATTAATCAAAGCCAGTCTGATTCAAGCAGCGAAAACGTCACGGTTATTTCTTGGCCTGACCTTCCGCGTAAAGGAAAAAATATGCGGGCCATCATGTTTCTCCTTATCGTTGTCGGATGGGGGTTCACGTTATTTATGGCGGCTTTGCTAAGAGTATTTTTGGATCCGAAACTTTATGGACGGCATACAAATCTGGGGCGGCGAAATAGTGACCAGAACGGATATGGTGAAAGTCGTCGAGACGATCGTCGAGGGACCTCCCATTCCACTGCGCCGGCTCCCTATATACCCGAGCCCGTTGCCGCTTCTCCGGCCTTCGTCTCAGAAGAAAGATCTCATGTTCCTCAAACTTACCAACCCGGCGCATCGACGTTATTTGGCCAGCACGGCAGGCCAGAGATGTACGGGCACTCCGCAGATACAGTGCCGGTCATCGGGACGCTCCCGTCGTCCGAATACGGGTAAGTCCATGATATTTTTCGCTATTTCGGCGGGCCATACAGCATGACCATTCATCCTTTATGGGAGACATTGGAGTCGCTGACAGCTCAACCTCGGGCGGATGGGTTGGCGTCGCTTATCGCTGTGACCTCATCTTTCTCTGGGTGTGGGACAAGTTTCGTGACCCGAGATTTAGCACTTTTGGCAGCGAGCTTTTATGGTCAAACCGGCGGACGGGTTGCGCTCTTTGACTTTGACATCAATCAGCAAACTCAATTTGCGGCATTCGATACACCAAGGTCCATCGGTATGTACGGCGCCGCCCAAGGACCTTTTGATGCAACGTTCGGGGAGAAACCTTTTTGGCAAGTGAGTCCAGACGTAATGTCGATAGACGGACAGCGGCATCAGGCGTCCTCTCATTGTGGTCTGTATTTGATTGGCGAGACGGCATTGGCAGTGTCGAAGTTCGATTGGACAAGCGTTCGCAATGGTCAATCAGTTCATTTGGTTCGGTCTCAAGAATATTGGCTAGCTGCGCGAAAACAGTTTTCTCTTATCCTTGTCGACTGTCCAGCTTTCGAGCGTTCCGATATGGCGATGAATGTGATCGCTGACGCGGATAAAACAGTTCTTGTAAGCGCAGAGCATCATGCTTCGGATCCAGCGCATGAAATGTTGGCAAGAAAAATCCGGCAAAATGGTGGTGAGTGTGCGGGACTTATCCTAAATGCGGGGGTGAACCCCGGTTCTCATTTGGGTTATATTTCGTGAGTGCCGACCTAGCATACTATTCAGCCAGCACGGCGGACAGGGACGAAGCGGCAACCAAGTTCATGCGCTCTGTGGAGCAGCTCGTTTTTCTCGGCCTCATTTTTCAATTTTCAACGGCTTTGGTGGCTTTACTTTTCACTGACTTAAGTAATCCTGAATACGAATCTCCGATTGCCCGCCTATTGTGGTACCCTGGATATGTTCTTGTTATCCTCTTGACCTTGCGTCGCCTCCCTTTGGTTGCTCGGCTTGCAGTGTTTAATCCGCTCCTCGTTCTTTGTGTTATTTGGTGCGGTGTTAGTATGATCTGGTCTGTAGATCCCGGCGTCACACTTCGGCGAAGTGTTGCGCTTTTGATCACGACGCTTTTCGGCCTGGTTATTGCGGCGCGTTATGACTGGAATGCGATGGTTCAAAGGTTTGCCGCTGTCTTTGGTGTTTTGGCTATTCTGAGCGTCTTCCTTGCCCTTGTATTCCCCCAGTATGGCGTCATGAGTGAAATTCATGAGGGTGCTTGGCGCGGAGCATGGGTCGAAAAAAATTATATGGGGGGCGCCATGACGAAAGGCGTCGTCATTATGATGTGCGCGTTTGCGATGCGCCCGGACAGAGGATGGTTATGGGTCCCGCTTGGTTTACTTTGTTTCGCCCTCGTTGTTCTGTCGACGTCCAAAACGGCGCTCCTAATTAGCCTTGCGATGATCGGTGGGTTCTTTGCCATTCGTGTTTTTCGGCGATTTCCTGTCCTGAGGATTCCGTTGATGTACGGAATTATCTTTGGCATCGGTGTTTTTGCCACACTGATGGTGACCGTGCCTGACGCGATGTTTGAACTCATCGGAAAAGACCGCACATTTACCGGGCGTACGGATATTTGGAACGGCATCATAACCAGTATTAAACAAAGCCCTTGGCTAGGTTACGGATACGGAGTCTATTGGCTCGACCCTGTTGGGCCGTCTTACTATGTGCGCCTCGAACTCGAGTGGGGCGTTCCTTCAGCTCACAATGGTTGGCTTGACACATGGCTTTCAGCTGGCTTGGTGGCAGTCCTACTCTTTTCTGGGCTCTTTATCTCAACTCTAATGCTTGCAATGGACCGGATAGAAAAGGGTGGCACCGAGACATATTGGGTGATCTTGTCGACTGTTATGTTTCTGATGTTCTCGATGTCTGAGAGTACAATCTTACAACAAAATGACCTAAGCTGGGTTATGTTTGTGGCCACCAGCGCAAAACTTTTTGCTTTTGAGCGGCCATTTTGGCGCGACAGAATTCGTAAGCCTTACGTGTTTAACTAGCATTTCCGTACATTCTCGGACGAAAGTTGCCCCACCAAAACACCTTCCCCACGCCTTGCGCGAGCTTGGCAAGGTAGGCTACGGAAGACGGTCGGTGCGCGAGCCGGAGAATGCCATAAACGGGCGCGAACAAAACAGTCTGGGCGGCCCCGACACACATCCATTTTACGACACTCAAAGCGCCGCGAAACCCGCGGTCTGCGGCGATTTGGGTGGGTCCCTGTCCGTAAGCAAAATTTCGATTCCAAAAATACTTTGTCGTCAACCGCGAAGCGGGAACATGTTCAAATGTCAATGCCTTGGGGGCCCAAGCCATTTTGGCTCCGCGGTGCATCAGGTACTCAAAAAGCCAGTCATCTTCGCCGCCCGTCTCGTTCATGTCCGTATTGAACGGGGGGCTCGGCATATGGCATGCGGTCAAATCGAGCAAACAGCCTCCCATGCCAAAGGCTATTCCGTCTGTCAGTCCCTCGCTGCCATTAAAATTTCGGGAGAAATAAGGCTGCATGTAAATATTGAGGGGGTCTTCAGGTGACGGCATACAGGCTTGGATCGGTCCAAAACAGACGCTAGCGCCGTAGATTTCGGTTGTTCTCAATAATGAGCTAAGCCAAGCAGGACTCGCTTCCATATCATCGTCGAGGAAAGCGCGGAAGCGGCCCCGGGCCTTCATCATTGCGCCGTTTCTGGCGTTGCTCACGCCGGGCTCGGGTACGTGAATATAGTGCACGTCTATTGAACAGGTCTTTGCAAATTGTAAAACCGCGTCTCTCGCGCTCGCGGCAGGGTCGTTATCGGCAACCACAATCTCCAAGAGGCGGCCACCAGAGTTTTGCGCAAGCAAGCTTTGAAGGGCCGTCCTTATCCCCTCAGGACGTTTGTATGTTGGGACAATGATGGATACGCCGTCCTCCCAGTTTACGCCGGACGTCATGTTTCCCCCCGCAGGCGGTCAATCGCCGCTGCGACGGGGAGAACGTCCGCCCCACTCTTTAAAACAGCAGCAATAATGGCGCTCATGTCATTGGGTGAGCAGCCCCAATCGCTATGGTCTTGCCGAATATCGTGGGTGAAAAATGTCACCCATGCGGGACGCGCATTTAATTGTTCAATGACCCGTATTGCGGCGGCGACGCGTTCTCCGCCAAATAGAGGCATCGATTTAATTTGGTTAAGGTCCGCACCGCGTTCGTGAATCCCCGGCTGAATGCCCCGAAGCCCAGCGAACTGCGATTCTAAAGCTTGCTTGATCTTTGGTTTAGTTTGCCCAAAGGGGTAGGCGAACGTTGGGCAAGGCGATACGCCAAGACTGCCGAGGAGATTTTGGTTGCGGTCTATATCCTCTTGATATGCGGCGAGCGTGGTCGATTGCGCATCTAGGTGAGAAAATGTATGTCCGCCTATTTCGTGTCCCTCATCGTGGAGCGCTTTAACGTCCTGCCCTGTGATGTGCCGTCCATGATGATTTGATTGTCCGAGCAGGCTTCCCGCAACGTAAACCGTGCTCATCCACCCATTAACGGCCAAGGGTTTGAGACCATTTTCTATTGCGGAGACCGGGCAATCGTCAAATGTGAAGCTAATAATGGGGCGTTCAAGGTTGAAACGGACATATCGCTGTGAAAATAGGGGCGTCACGCGCCGTGATATTTTTGCCCCTAAAGAACGTGAAGGTTCATATACTACGTTCATCGGAAGGCCTCCGCATACCAACTCGCGCGCCAGACTTTCAACGCGATAAGGCGTAGCCGAACAGGGGCCTTTTGGAACTTAACGAGCATTTTTAGAATTGGTCGCAAAAGCCTTTGTCCGGGTATTTTTTGAATGGTTTTAATGGCTTTAAAGAGCGATAGGGACTGCGCAAGCTCGGGATGTTTGTGCGTGAATAAAAGATAGTTAGGGCCGCTTTCCTTAAACCTTTTGAGCAAAGTGTCCGTGGTCTCCAGTCCCAAATGCAGGGCTGGAATGTCCGCATGCAATAGGGTGTACTCTTTTGCCGCTCGCGCGGCCCACTCGCTATCTTCCCAGCCCCAGCCAATAAATCCAGGATCAAAAGGTTGTTGGTCAAGGACCTCTTTGCGAACACAAAGGTTTGACGAGCAAACATATTTCGGTCCGCCTTTTTGCCTATCTTCCAGGCTCAGGCAATCCGATGATTGAGAGAAGGCTCTGTGTAGTTCTTGCTCGGGACTATTTGCTTTGACGTCGACTTCGAACCCGCCGAAAATAATATCGGCCTTCTCAGACCTAATTAGGCCGAGATAGTCATCTACGAAATGCCGCGTCACGGGGCGCATGTCTGCATCCAGAAATAGAACCCACTCCGCATGGGCATAGCTTCTCAGTGTATTTCGGGCGTGCGCTCTACCGTGGTTCTCGTGCGCGATGATCGCGCGAATGGGAGACTCGGATTGTTCAATAATTTCGCGAATATCCGATGTGATTCCGGCATCATTTGTGCCGTCGTCATAGACAAGAATTTCTACGGGTTGGCCGCCTTTAAGCTGGGATGAAAGCGCTCTAATCAATGCGGCGGGGTTATCCCTGAAATACGGGATGAGAATGGACAGGAGCGGCGCTGAAGCGGCCGCTTGGTCGTACGGTTCACTCTGGATCAAGATGAAATCAGACATTGGCAGATGCCTCTGGTCGTTCACTGCTTTGAGGTTCTCTGAACTTTGAAACGATATCAAATAGTGTCTCGCGGCAATTTGCTGCATTTATGAGGATTGAAACTGAGCCGTAAACAATGACGCCAATAAAGGCTTTGATGCCGACGACTATGACATCAGGTAGACCCGTGGGCAGAGTGAAGTAATGAACGCTTGCCGCCATGATAATACATGTAAAACTAATTTCAAAAAAAGCTCTAAAAGGAAGGGGCAGGGGATAATAACGGCGACCTATGACAAGCGTTAAGACCAACCCCAAGAGATAGGCCACGACCGTTGAATAGACGGCGCCCATCAATCCCATCGACGGTATGAGGTAGACATTGAGCGCAAGATTGAGAATTACAGGCGGGGCCATGACCCAGACAAACATTTGTGTTCGTCCGCTCAGCATAAAAGCGCGTTGGGCGTAATAGGAAATCATACCATTTAGCACTCCTGCAAACGCAATCAGCGGCATAATTTTTACCGCTTCGGTGCGAACGGATTCTCCCAAAATGAACCCTGCGGGTTCTGCAACTAAAGCGATGCCCGTGGCCGCCGGCATGGAGAGCCATAATAGCATGGAGCCGTACCCGCGTAGGATTTTCTTTGAGGATTCGACGCCCTCTTTCTCGAGCGCATTAATCGCAATTGGCGTCACGGCCATTGCAATCCAAACAAACAAGACGTCGAGGCTTCGGTTCGCGAGATTATAGCCCGCATTATATTGTCCGACGGCTGCGTCGCCCATGAACGCTGAAATAATAAATAAATCCCCAGACGACAGAGCATAGGTCAGAAGTAAGGAAATGCATATGGGCATCCCGTAGGTGAAATAGTTCTTCGCTTTTTGAGTTTCGACCTTACCGCCGTGCATTCTAGAAACCATGAAGGGCAAATCGATAAGCAGAACAATTATAGTTCCCACTATAATTCCGATAAACGGCGCAACTTCGCGCAGCGGCGTAAGAAAAATAAGGGCAATGCCAATTGTAAAGCTCAGCAGCATTTGGGTGGAATAGATAAAGCTATATCTGCCGATACGTTGATCGGCTTTGTGAGCTTCCATACCCAAATTTAGAACGAGCGTCAGGCAGGTTGATGACAGGGCAAAACCGAGAAGAACTTTCATATTGTGATCAAGCGGCAAAAGCATCAAACCCAGCATTATGGCAATCCAGCCCGCGCCGCCAAAAATCGCCGCGTAAGCATAGAGGGTTTTGAGGTGGGATTGCATATCGCCTTCATGTTCGGCGCGTGCTTGAAAGCGTACCATTGCCGCTTCCAGCCAAGTAAATAGTCCCATATGTACAAATTGAAGTGTAATCATGGCGAGCGCATAGCGGCCAAACTCTTCGCTCCCGAGGAGGCGTGTGAGGATGACAATCGTGCCGAAACTGACGACAATGTTCGCCAGATTGACCGGAATATAGGCCAACATGGAGCGCCCGATCATAGAATTCCCCAGCTTAGAATATGTGCTTGCTGAGGGGTCACTACCGGATATTCTCGCTGTCGCCGAGAAGGCATGGAACCGTCTTCAAGATAATCATCAGGTCAAAAAAGAACGAGGCCCGTTCAATATATTCGACGTCCAGCTGTACACGGCGTGCCACACCAGCAGCATCGTGAAGAGGTCCACGTGACCCGTTGATTTGTGCCCAGCCTGTCATCCCGGGTTTAACCTTATGGCGATGGGCATATTCTTCTACGAGTTTGTAAGACTCGATGTTGCCGGTTCGCATACCAATGGCGTGCGGACGTGGCCCCACAAGAGACATGTCGCCTTTTAAGACGTTTAATAGTTGCGGAAGTTCATCCAGACTCGTCTTACGAATAAATTTGCCGACCTTTGTCACGCGGCTATCCCCCTTCGTGACTTGCTGTGCGGCTTGTTTGTCCTCCTCTTCAACGCGAAGAGAGCGGAATTTATAGACTTTGAATTCACGATTATTAAAGCCGTGCCGCGTTTGCTTAAATAAGACGGGGCCAGGACTATCGAGTTTAATAGCCAGCGCGACTAAGGCCAAAACAGGTGCGCCAAATAAGAGCGCCGCTGAACTAATTGTAATATCCATCAGTCGCTTCATGGCCACATGGCGACCGCTTTTGGGCTTCCCGGCCAGGTCCTGCATGCTGATATTGGCGATTTGCGAAACCCGCTGATCGACATGATTGAGGTCTTCAAACTCATCCACCAAGAACGCCAGTCGGTTGGGTAAGAGCCGGACTTGGTCAAGGAAAACCTGCTTTCTGTGCTCCGCCATTTTTGGCAATGTTACGACAATGCGATCAATATAAGGAAGCTCGTTCCACGCCATCAAATCCTGAACTTTTCCAACTACGGGAACCCCGTGAATATCTGAAGGTGCCCGTGCGAGGCGGTCATCAAAAATTGCAAGGATGTTTAGTTCCCGCGATCTCGCATTGGCCTCGATAAGCCGGCGCGCTGATTCTGTCGCGCCGAGCATCACTATTTTGGGCGCCAAGGCCCGGCTTTGATGAAGACGCCGAATGTGTAAAAAGTATAGGGAGTGAAGGACAAACAACCCTCCCGCCGCCGCTAGCCCAGCCCATGCCAATGCCGTCGGATGGAATGTGTCTGGTTTCAAAATCAATGCAAGGCAAAGCCATGCGCCGAGTGACGCGAAAGCGGCGAAGAAGATTTTCTTCTGGTGCGCAATATAACTCTCGGTTGGATGAAAGCGGTGCGCGCCGCTCATCATCAGAGAGCTGATGAACATGATTGTACCGACAATGGCCGCAGATACTGGAGCAAGGATGCCCCGGTTATTCGCGCCGACATATCCGTTCCACACCACGAGCATTATAATCGCACATATCCACAAAACATCGGAAGAGCGCAGCGCAAACATTAACGCTGAGGCGTTCACCTGTTGCCGGGGAACCTTGATTGATTCCAGCTTCTTGCGCGGTGCTTGAACCGGCTGTGCCCCGTGGTGATCGGCTGCCGGGAGTGGCGGCATTACTGTGCTGTCAGACCGCGCAGGTGCGTTTATTCGTGCGTTAAAGCTATCAAGGCTCTCCGCAGGTTTATGAGTGCAGGTCTGACTTGTCTTTGCGGAAATTTCTTCCACGGTATTTGATATATATTTTTTTGCTGTGGCCATTTTGATCCCCATCATTCAATTTTGTTTTTATGGGAATTGAGCAAACATCCCGTAAACAACGCGAAAAAAAAGACGGGGCAAATTGCGCGACTGTTGCGATTTCTGTTTTGAAATGAAACAGAAGGCCAAGTTTGTAGTTAATTTCCTCTAAAATTCGCGGTTAGGGGCAAAAAAGAGGAAAATTTTTTCTTTTGGGGATTTAAGTAAGTGTTCTGGGGCGGTTCCCATATCTGTCCAAAAATCCTTACCTATTCGGAACGGTTATGGATGAGATGACTAAGTTTTGAAACGTGTGCGAGAAAACAAACTTAAAGCTTGCGGGGAGAGACCGTTTTCGCTAATCCCACCGGCGGAGAAGTGGCCGAGTGGTCGAAGGCGCTCCCCTGCTAAGGGAGTATGGGCCAAAAGCTCATCGAGGGTTCGAATCCCTTCTTCTCCGCCACTTTCCTTTGGCGCAAACCTACCGACAATTTTCACTCAAGATTAGTCCCCTACTAACGGGGTTTAGCGCTTTATGAGCGCCCAAAGGTGCACCAGAGACGTCTCTGATAGGGCCATTTAAGGCCATTTTCTCAAAATATCTCTGAACGCGATTTTGGAGCTCCGCTTTTGGCGATGCACGATGCAGTTTTGATGCAGTATAGTTGCAGTTACGAGTTTATTGCTCTGCTATTTTATCCAAATCCGAGCATAGTGCGCTGCTGGTTTCAATCGATGGCCGTTTGGGTATCAAGTAAATCTTGGAGATCATTGTCCAATCAAGCGGAGATCCAAAGATTTAACTCCATTCCATCTGCACAACTGCGCTTAACCAGCTGGTGCCAAATCTACAATCTGATTAATTGTCAACGCCATCGTATTTTCGGAAACACACTCAGAACCTTACGTTATCAAACTCAAAGCAAATGGTTTGTTGTGCCTAAGGCTGTCCCGGCGCAAAGTCGCGAACTGGAAAAGCTAGGCTACACGACTTAATGTGACAACGTCAGGTCTTTGGTTTGCAATCTCGTTGCTGCGACAAAAAATGAGTTGCGTTCTCAAAAGTATTGGGCCTACAGAACGCTCATGAAGCGCGTGACCGGTCTCACACTGGCTCGCTTTTTGGCGATGCTGGCAATCATCCTGCAGGTGTTCCTGCCGGGAACGATGGCTGTTGCCGAATCGAACGGCGTCGATGTTTCGCGCTTCATGTGTGCGCCATCGGGCGAGATTTCGCTGGAAACCTACGCCGCCGCAGAACGGATTGCAAAGCTCCTCGGAGAAGACCTTCCGGATGACCAGCCTTCGGGCGATCACTGCCCGCTCTGCACGCTTGTTCATGGCGTACCTCTGCCCGAGCCGATAGCCTTAGACCCCCCGACCGCCTTTGCGCGGGAGACAGCCTTCGTCCAGTTCGAGCCGGGTCTTGTGCGCGAGGCGCAAGGTCCACCGCTCGGCTCGCGCGGTCCGCCCTCTCACATCTGAAGCTAGACATTGAATCGCGGTTCCGATGACGGCCGCTTTTATGCGCGTATGAACTGCGCGTCACCTACAATTTGTGAGACACTTACCATGAAAACAAAACTTACCTACCGCCTCCTGTCTGGAGCGGCACTCCTTGCGCTTGGCGCGCCTGTCTTTGCGCAATCCACTGAAGAGGCCCCGTCCTTGCGGCAGGACACCATTGTTGTTACTGGCCTCAAGCTTGAACTGGTGGAGGCTCAAGAAGAGCTGGACCTACGTGCAGGTGGGACATCACTCATCAGCGCGGAAGAGTTTGAAGACGCGCGCGCGACAACATTAAGTGACCTAATGGCGTTCGCACCGGGCGTGTTGACCCAGACCCGCCATGGAGAAGAGACCAGATTGTCCATTCGTGGATCGGGCATTCAGCGGGGCTTTCAACTTCGCGGCATCCAGCTTTACCAGGACGGTATTCCACTGAATCTTGCCGATGGCGGGGGCGACTTCCAATCCATAGACCCGCTTGCCGTAAAATACATAGAAGTATGGCGTGGCGGTAATGCTCTAGAATACGGTTCAAGCACGCTCGGAGGCGCCGTCAACTTCGTAACGCCATCGGGGCGGACGGTCGATCCTTTGTCGTTGCGGTTGGATGCCGGCTCATTTGGCCAGCGGCGGGGAAACATCCAGATAGGCGGCGTACGGGATGATCTGGATGGTGCGCTGACGGTAACGGTTGGAGAGCAGGACGGATGGCGAAACCAGTCGGCGACCGCGTCCACACGCGCCTCGGCAAACATTGGCTACCGCATCAGCGATAGCCTGGAAGGCCGTTTACTCCTCAATTATGTCGACTCTGAACTCGAGATGCCCGGGGCCCTGTCGCGCGCGCAAATCGCCGATGGCTCTTTACAGGCTGCTCCGAATTACGATGAGTCGAACGCTTCGAACGACTATACCATGGGGCGAGCTGCTTTCCAGATTGCATGGACGCCCGTTGAAGGTGCCGAAATCGTCTCGTCGATTTATATCTCTAACCGGGATCGGTTTCATCCGACTATCTTCGGGATACTGGATCAGGACGCTGAAACGACCGGAGTCGATGTTCGCAGCGTTGTCGACTTCGCCGGCGACAACGCGATGCGGCGCCTCGTCACCGGCATTTCTGCCGTTGGCTATGATGGGACCGAGGATCGCTACACCAATGTCGGTGGGGTAAGAGGCACTAATCGGGGGCGAACAGAACTCGATGGCGCAACTTATGTCGCTTATGCGGAGTATTCGCACGGTCTGGCGGATACTTTGACGGTACAAGCAGGCGCGCAATACACCGTCGCCGATCGAAAATTGGACAATCTTGCCTCACCCGCAGGCAGTTATAATGAATCCTTTGAAGGGTTCAGCCCGAAGCTTGGTGTTCTGTACGATCTAAGCAACGCTGATCAACTCTACGCGAATGTAAGCCGAAGCTTTGAGCCGGCGCCATTTGGCGAAGCGCGGGTATTGGCAGACCTGCCCGTGCCCAATGTGCAGGAGGCTACGACCTATGAGCTTGGTTGGCGGCGTCGTGCGGGTGATGTGGCTCTTGAGGCGACCGGCTACTACTCGGCGATCGACAACGAGTTCCTGGCTCTGATCAGCGACGCAGGTGTTTCACTTGGAACCACCAATGCCGATAAGACCGTGCATCAAGGATTCGAGTTTGGTGCGAGTCTTCCGATCACTGAAACGGTGGATTTGAGGGTAAGCTACAACTGGAGCGACTTCCGCTTTGAGAATGATGTAACATTTGACGATAACCAGCTCGCTGGAGTGCCGCCACACAGCCTCAATGCCAAAGTGTCATGGGCACCCGTTTCCTGGCTGACGATTTCGCCAATGATTGAGTGGCGAGGTGGAACCACATGGATCGACCACGCGAACACGGTGGGAGATGACGGGTACACGCTCGTTCACCTCGGACTGTCGGGAGATCTGGCGGACTCGGTGGAATGGTTCTTTGATGCTCGGAACCTTGCCAACGAAGACTACATTTCGACGACCTTGGTTCGCGACAATGTGAAGGGTGGGGACAGTTCAAGCTTTTTTCCAGGCGAACCTCGATCTGTCTTTGGCGGTATTCGTTGGAAATTTGGTCGCTGACGACATGCCGCTAGCGAAAAACTTCAAGCCATAGACTTATTGAACATGCGATCGAAACTTTTCCTGCCGCCCCGCTTCAGGGCGGCAGGAAACTAATGGATCCGGCCTACCGCCAAGCGTCGGCGTCTCTGATTGCCAGAGCCAAGGGGTCGCCAACATTGACGGACACGGCTGGAAATTCGACTTTTGATTCAATTGGACGTGGTTCTGTTGGGGCCATCTGGGGTGTTTTCTGAAAATATCTCTGATCGCTATTTTGACAGTCATTTATCAATTTTTCAAAAACGCTCGTTAATTGCGTCACACGGTGCTATGTTTTGCGCATCGCCTCATGGAAAATGCAGACCGTTTTGAACGTACCGACCGCCCGAAATTTTGATTCGCAAGATTCAACAATGCCACCTCTCAATCCGTGGGAGCTTTTTTGCTATGGTCTTTTATCTTTACCCATCGCGATGGGAGGGTTTGCCCTCGTAACTTATATTCCGACCTATTATGCCGTGGATTTGGGATTAGGGCTGAGCTTGGTTGGCTTGATTTTCGTTATTGGACGCTTGTTAGATATTATTACAGATCCGGTCATTGGTTATTTGAGCGATAAAACTCAAACTAAATGGGGGCCAAGGCGCCCGTGGATGGTTCTTGGCGTGCCTCTCTTTTGCCTTGCGGCCGGGGCCTTGTTCATGCCGCCAGATGATCCCTCGCTTCTCTATCTTGCCTTGGCCAGCGCCGCATATTTTCTATTCTATACCGCGTTAGATACGCCCTATTCTTCGGTTGGCCTGGAAATATCTCCTTATGTTCATGAGCGCTCAATCTTGGCGAGCGTTAAAGGCGCTTTCCAGGTCTTAGGGGCGCTAGCAGCGGCTTTTATTCCCTTTATTTTCTTATTGGATATGAAGGCTTCGCTTATTTTAATCTCGCAAATTATCTTTTGTTTGAGCGTCTTTGCCCTTTTATTCTTCCTGAAGTTTGTTCCACGCAAAACTGATATCAGGCAGTCACAGCCGCCCAATTTTTTTAGGTCCTTTAAAACAGCATGGAGCAACCGATATTACCGTTTCTTGATAACCGCATTTTGCGTTGTTCAGACAGCGAACGCTTTAATCGCCGCGCTGACCGTTTTATATGTGACAAACATTATAAAAGTTCCGGGCCTCACGGGCCTGTTTTTAGGTGTATTATTTCTATCATCCGTGCTGTTCTTTCCTGTCTGGTTGGGGATTTCCAGGCGTTGGTCTAAGAAAACAGCGTGGGCCACTTCTATCATTATTGCGATAACGATGCTCTTGATCGTGCCTTTTTTGGGAGAGGGCGACGTGCCCGCGGTTTTCGTCTTTTGCATAGTAATCGGGGCGTCATTTGGCTGCGATGCTATTATGCCGACGTCCATGCTGGCGGACATTGTTTATAAAGATGAAATAGATTGTAAAGGTCGCCCCGCTGCGCTTTATCTCGCCATGAAAAATGCCCTTTCAAAACTTACCTTTGTTGCACCAATGGGTTTAGCATTTCCTGTCTTGGATTTTGTGGGATTTGTTTCTGGCGGTTCCAACACGCTCGCTGCGACGTCAACCTTGTTGTTTTTTTATGCGGGACTGCCCGTGATCCTGAGGTTGATAGCAATTGCTATTGTCTTAAAAATGCCCAAAACCGAAGCGCTGCATAAATAAATGGGCGAGACTGTTTTCGATATCGCGACCGACCTGAAACATATCAGGATAGAGCAAGCCCGGCTCCTAAAAGAACGTGCAACTTCATCCGCTGTTATTGTTCAGTCTTTTATAATTATATTCGGCTTGTTGATCGCGGTATTAGTTTCCCCATTAAAGTCGCTAATCTGGTTGTGTGTTTCGACGCCAATGGTTCTTGTGACACTGATATATGCGAGATTTAAAGCCTCCCAAGGTATCTCCTCGGACAACTTCGAAAGTTATCTCAATGGGCATACGATTATTTGCGCAATAACGGGCATCATCTGGGGGGGGTATTCGATTTATATATTTGATTGGCCGGTCCCCGCAAATTTCATCATTGCCGCCCTCATTCCCTTAACAATTACTGTTGGTGGTATGCTTCCAAGTTCCGCATATCGCCGGGGCTATTTGGCCCTCGCGAGTTGCTCGCTTTTCCCTTTCGCGGTATTTTTAATGCTCACTCTACCGGATAACGCCCGGCTCCTTGCTATCGGTGTTTTCGGCTATTTCGGCTTTGGCGTCCTGAGCAGCGCTCAGGCAGAAATTAATACACGGGACGGCATTATCGCCAGAGCTAGCCAAGCCTACACAAAAAAGCTCTTTGACAAAAATGTTGAAATTCAGAAAATCAGTGAAGAAAAAGCGCGCTTTTTAGTCGGGACCACGCATGATTTCTCGCAGCCTTTGCATGCGCAAGGTTATTACATAGAAGCACTCGGCAAAAGCCTAACAACAGACGAGCAAAAAGACTTTCTGGATAAAGTAAAAAGCAGTTGGAAGGCACAACGCGATTTATTGCACGGGCTCGCAGAAATTACCCGCCTTGATAGTGGAGCGATTTCTCCTAACATTATAACCTTTAACCTGAAATCAGAATTAGCGCATTTGGTGTCTGAGTTTGAACCGAAGATAAAAAGAAAAAAGATACAATTTTCTGCTGAGCTTAAGGACATACTCGTCTCAAGCGATCCCGTACTACTAAACCGTATTGTTAGAAACCTATTGGATAATGCTATCAAATTCACCGCTGCCGGGGACGCCGTTGAGTTGCTGACGGAGGGGACCCCAGACAAGGTTATTTTAAGTATCTGTGACGCCGGTCCGGGATTGACGCCAGAAGAGCAGGCTCATGTCTTTGAAGAATATTATCAGACATTAAACTGCCCGGATAATACGGGATCGGGATTAGGTTTATCAATTGTCAGGCGACTTAGCAAATTACTGAATTTGCCTATAGAATTGAGATCCGAAATAGGGGTTGGAACCCGTTTTAGACTTGAAATTCCTTTGGCAAAAACTATGGATTTTAAGGAAATCAAGCAAGTCACCCCCACCGTTAATATTGAAAGCAATCCTTTGGTTGTTGTCATCGATGATGACGATTTAATCCGCGAGAGCATGGCAATAGAGTTAACGGACTTGGGTCTGCAGGTTATCTCGGCAGAGACATTAGACAGTGCCATCTCCTTATTGAGTGAAACTCTGGAAACGCCGTCTTTATTAATTATCGACAAACGCCTTGCATTTGGAAAAAGTGGAATTTCAGCGATTGAGGCGCTTCGCGAAGAAGTCAATGAGGATACACCCGCTATTCTTATGACGGGGGATGTTCTGGGATTTGACAATGTTTCGGGTTTGCGGGACGTGCAGGTTATGATCAAGCCAATCCTGCCTTCGGATCTGAGACAAACAATTTCGAGTATAGTGTCTCGCTAAATCAAGCCCATTGATTGTGCTTTGCGGACACAGGCCGTTCTCTTGTTTACCCCTAATTCTCTGAAAATCATCTTCAAATGCGTTTTAACCGTATTCTCGCTAATAAAAAGCGTCTCCGCGATTTCTTTATTTGTGTGACCATCCGCAATGAGTCTTAACACTTCAATTTGACGCGGTGCCAAAGCTGGAAGCTCTGTTCCATCCAAACGTATGGCTTCCAATATTTCGGATTTAGTGGGTTGCTCAGAAACGCCGACTTTCTCAATATCTTGAAAATAATATCCGCCAGACAAGACAATATCGATGGCTGTCTTAAAGTCGTCATTTTGAGCGGATTTATGTACAAATCCATTTCCGCCCAACCTTTTTATATCTTCAATAGGTGGTGATGTATTTATACCGGATAGAACGATGACAGGTATTGATTTCGAATATGACCGCAACGCTCCAATAAAGGCCAGGCCGTTCATGGAATTCATAATAAGATCACAGAGGATCAGATCAAATACCGCCCCCTCTTCGACGTCTTGTAAAATCTCAATCGGTGAGGAATAGCGCTTCACACGGCAAGACGGGTAGATATTTTTAATGAGTAGGGCAATTGCGGCCAAAAATATCAGATGGTCATCCAAAATCGCAATTTTAATATTTGAGGTCAAAAGTGTTCAGCCTGATAAGTCCGTTCTACTATGTATTTTATACACTCATAAACCCAGTGTTAGAAGGTTAGAATCGTGTTGTTATTCGACTTATCATACAAAAACGACTAAAAACCATAAAACGGCACGGCTTTGTCTATCTTTGATATTAACCTCTTGTTTTTATTTGAATTTCCAGCGAAAAAAATAAGGATTGAATTCCAAAAACTGCCCAGAAATCGTAGCAACTCAAATAAGAAGGTTTCATGACAATTTGGCACGGCTATTTTGGCGCGGCGGCCCAAGTGTCCTCGGCGCTATTTGATAGTGAAGTCACATCTCACACCACTCAACGCGAGACATCTCAAATATTGATTTAAAATGGCATATTTCTCGATGTCTTGATTGCTGATCCCGCGCTTGGCCGTCATCAATCCTGCCCCTTTGAATTCTCGAAATTGTCTCAGTCTTGATGCGCTCATGATTGGCAAAAATTCTTCAATAAACACGGTGAGTTCGCATGTTTGCAAACAAAAACAGGGTGATTGGCGCTCAATATCACCCATTCGGGTGATTGTATGTTTTTCCAATAACAGGATTATCGAAAAGGTAAGCGCTGATTGTGCCGCGATTAATCTGGGGTTAGACCATGAATAATAATATAACTCGATTTTTATCCAAAGGGTTTCAGGGCAGTTTCCAGGCAAAATATCTAACGGTTTTAATGATAGCGATTTTGGGTTTGACGGCCATGCCCCAAGCGTCACAGGCGGCGCTGCCATCAGTCACTTGCCCAGCATATGATGATGGTATGGGCGCAAGCATTTCATCTACAACAGATACCTGTAGCATAAGTAGTTCGCTAGGGGGGTCCGGAGTTCTGATATTAAATAGTCTCAAGGACCCCCTACGCCACGTCCAGTTTTTCGCAATCGCAAATCCTAGTCCAACCGACCTGTCTGTAACGTGCGTCGGCACAGGGTGTGGGACGGATTTTAGTGGTTTTTATCTTTGCGAAGCATTCACAGGTGCTGGACCTTGTAACTATAATTTTTCTTACACTGACGAGATAGGCTTGGTTAGTGGCTCGTTCGATGTAGCGAACAATACAACGATTGTAAGCAATGTGACCGTGTCCGGTGGAGCCTTCTCGGTGTCGCCTGATACCACCGCACCCACTCTCACTGGGGTAACGATTGCGTCAGATAACGCAAACACGGCTAAGGCTAAAGACGGCGATGCCATCACTGTCAGCATTACATCCGACGAGGCGCTGGACACGCCGCCCGTTGTCACAATCTACGGCGGCGGGGCGACTGTTACAGGGTCGGGGACAAGTTGGTCAGCGGTCTCGACCGTTGACGGCACCAGCCCCGAAGGCGCCGCCGCCATAAATATTTCCGGATTTAAAGATGCGGCCGGAAATACCGGGACAGCTGTGACCGCAACAACAGACGGCAGCGCCGTTGAGGTGGATAGAACGGCCCCGCAGCTAACAGGAATTTATCGACCTGGCATACCTTTGAATACAAATGTCGATTCTGTCGGATGGCAATTTACTTTTGATGAAGCGGTTCAAAACGTTTCTGTGGATGACTTCATTGTGACGGGGACAACGGCCACAGTGACAAGTGTTCGAGCCAATTCGAGTACATTTTACGCCATAACTGTAGCAGGCGGCGATCTCAATAATCTTAACGGTACGATCTCTATTGGTTTTGCTGCGGGTCAGGATATCCAAGACCTCGCTGGCAATGCTCTGGCTAACACGGCTCCAACAGGTACAAATAATGACAGTTATAATATTAGCAATCAGGCGCCAATGTTGGCATCGGTTACGCGTGTGGACTCCTCAACGGAAGCTCCTGTTGGGGGTCTTACCAATGCCGATGACTTAGCATGGAATCTTACTTTTTCTTCCATCTCTAACCAATTTGCTCTTTCATCGGCTGATTTCACACTTACTGGGTCTACGGCTAATGTGTATGTCAGTCGTTACAGTATCGGATTTATTGTTCGAGCCGTAGGCGGTGATCTTGCTAATCTGGACGGCGATGTGACTCTCGGGTTTTCTGGCACGAGCCCAGAAGATGAATTTGGAAATGTGTTCTCAAACAAAACAGCGAGCGGCGTGAGTGAATTAACCTACACGCTAGATAATACAGCGCCGACTATATCGAGCATTGACTTATTTCCTGGTCAAGTGTCGCCGACAGATAGTGATTTCATCAGTTGGGGCGTTCGGTTTAGCGAAGACGTTACGCTCGACTCTAACGGTGCTGATTTTGTGTTCTCTGGACTGTCAACGGCGAGCAAGTCCGCTAGTAATGTGAGCGATAGCTTTTATGAGGTGTCGACGGCAAATGGGGATTTGATAAACTTTAACGGCACAGTTTCCGTAAGTCTCGCATCCGGCCAAACCATCACTGATAAAGCGGGTAATCCTCTTGTTAACACAAGTGTGAGCGGAACAAATAACAATAGCATTGAAGTGGTTAATGATACTGTGCCTGATGCGCCATCTAGTCTCTTTGTGACAGGCGTGCTGAACCCGAATCCGGACGACAGTGCCACGTCACGTGTGAGTTTGTCTTGGGATGTATCTGCCGATGACGGTGGAAGCGTCATCACGCGGCAAGATGTTAGCATTTACTCAGATGAGTTTTGTGCGTCGCCGGTGTATACTGGAGCCATCGGGTTGCCATCGGTGACGTCCGCCGACCTGCCGCTTGACCTTGCCGCTTTCTCCGTGGGTTCAAAGCCCAGCTTTACTATTCAGGCGGTGAACGCCGTGGGGTCCTCGACGCCCTCCAATTGCGTGTCCACAACGATACCCGTCGCTGATACGACTCCGCCGACGCTCACTAATGTTTCGATAACGTCAAATAATGCGGATAGTGAATGGGCTAAATCCGGCGATGTGATCACACTCACGCTACAGGCTGATGAGCCGCTGGCAGGCGCGCCAAGGGTTACGATTGCCAGTCAATTAGCGACGGTGACAGGGAGCGGCGCAAACTGGATCGCGACGACAACGGTTTCGGAGGTGTCGACGGAAGGTCAAGTGGAGGTGATTATTTCCACCTTCCAGGATACAAACGGAAACCTCGGAACGGCCGTCACGTCGACAACGGATAGGACTAACGTGATTATTGATGTCACGAGGCCGACGGTGTCGTCAACCCAGCGGAAGATGCCTGTGGAACGGGACACGAATGCCGACAGTTTGACATTTACCGTTAATTTTTCCGAGCCCATGATCAATATGTCCCGCGTGGATTTCCGCGAGAATAGTGGAGAGCCTGGTGATTCGGCTCCAACGTCGATATCTAGCACGACAGGTCAATCCGTCGACGTGACCTTCGCTGATCCGAAAATCGCTAATATGAACCGTTTAACAGAAGTTACCGTGAGTGCACTTAAAACGGCGACGGATCGGGCCGGCAACCAAGTTCTGCAACCGAACGCAACGGGCACCCGCGAGGCCTACAACGTTGATAATACCGTGCCGTTTATCACGTCGATCGTCCGAATAGCTCCGACGGACGAAACCACTAATTCCGACACGCTTTATTGGCGGGTGAATTTCAACGAGTTTGTCTCCAATTTCGATTCATCTATTATTACAGTGACAGGTACAACGGCCAGTGTGCTCCCGATCCCAACAACAGAAAACAATAGTATAAATATCCGGCTTCGCGGCGGGGACTTAGAGAATCTGATTGGACCAGTTTCCTTTTCAATTAATGGAACTCAGAATATTAGGGACCGAGCAGGAAACAAGCTTGTTGTTGCGGCCCCCACGGGAGCGAATGAGTCGACCTATAATGTTGTGAATGATATACAGGCGCCCAGTCTTCAGTCGGTGTCGATCAGTTCAAATAATAGGAATGCCGACCTCGCAGCTTTGGGTGATATAATTACCCTGGCGATAGAGATAGATGAGGCCTTGGGAGTCGCGCCAACGGTGACCATTGCCGGTGAAGTGGCCACTGTGACAGGTTCTGATACCAGCTGGTCTGCGGCGTTGAATGTGTCAGTATCGATGCCCCTCGGTTTAGCGGCCATCTCAATTTCAAACCTTCAGGATTCTGCTGGAAATATCAATCCTGGACCGTTTACGACGACAACCGACTCGAGCCGTGTCACTATTGGGCAAGTCCCCGATGCGGTCACTAACCCGATGCTGATCAGTCTGGTCAGCCCATCCCCGCAGTTTGCTGGGTCTCCCAACGCCAGCAATTTGTCGGAGGTCAGTTTTTCTTGGGTCAATGGGGACTTAAATGGGCCAACAGATACAGTGTTCTCGCCTCTTCAGTTTGAGTCTTTTCGGGGAGGAGGTTGCTCGGGTACACGCATTAGCAAGTCAGGTCGATTTTTTGGCTCAACGCAAGGCGAAATTCTCTTAGATAGGACGGGTGCGAGCGGAGTTGGGCCTGGCGAAACGGCCAGCCTCAACATTGTAATTGAGAACGACTTCGGGCTTTCCGCGCCCTCAACTTGTCTCAATTTTGTTATCCCTGATGCTGATACCATTCCGCCTACGCTGGTGAGTGTTCAGCGAAAGACACCCTCCGACGAAAGCACCGATGCAGATAGTCTGACATGGATCGTGACCTTCAGTGAAGAGGTCAGAAATGTCGACGCTTCCGACTTCGCCTTTTTGGGCACAAGTGCGTCAGCTACAGTTACTGCCATAAATCCGACCGTATATTCTGCCTCAACTGTGAGTGCGACGGTCTATGAGGTAACGGCTTCGGGTGGAGATCTGGCCAGTGTCAACGGAACGATTAGCCTTGCTTTTTCTGGTGCACAAAATATCGCGGACCGCACGGCATTGAATGTCTTGGAATCAACGATACCATCAGGGGCGAACGAAACCTATCAACTTGTCAACGATACGATAGCCCCGACGCTAACTTCAATTATACGAGAAAACCCGACGAGTGCGACGACGAATGCGGATAGCCTCACATGGACGGTTACGTTTAGCGAAAATGTTCAAAACGTTGATCCTAGCGACTTTGAAATAGACGGAACGACGGCTTCTTTAGCTGTCTCTGGAAATGGAGCAATTTATGCAGTCGTGGCCTCTGGTGGAGACCTTGCAGGGCTTGGGGGAGGCATGGGTGGAACGACGGTCTCTCTCGCTCTCGCTGCCGCGCCGGGAATTCAAGATGGTGCGGGGAACGCACTGACCCATACGGGAGCGAGCGGAACAGTCGAAAGCTACGCCGTCAATAATGGCGCACCGTTGATCAACACAATTACGCGAGTTGATACGGTGACACAGGCGCCGGCCCCTCAACTGACCAATGATGATAGTTTAGCTTGGAATGTTCAGTTCGGCGTTATTTCGGGACAATTCGCTCTTACGCCCGCTGACTTCACGCTGAGCGGAACGACCGCCACAGTCACCTCCGTGACGCGTTATTCCATTGGCTTTATTGTGCGGGCTGATGGGGGCGATCTCGCGGGTCTGAATGGCGATGTAACATTGGGCTTCTCAGCAACGACGCCGACCGATGAATTCGGCAACGTCTTTAGCAATAAAACGCCGACGGGTGCGAACGAAACCCGCTATACGCTGGATAATACCGCGCCCGCCTTGGTGAGTATTGTTCCAGATTCTGGCACGGTTTCACCCACAGATGCGGATACACTCTCTTTCATCTTTACCTATAGTGAGGACCTCGATCCAAGCTCTTTGAATGTTTCGAATGGTCTCGTGACAGGAACGACGGCCGATGTGACTCTCATGCCGCTCAGCGCATCCGTAGCGCGTGTAACGCTGTCGGGCGGTGATCTGGTAGAGCTGAACGGCACTGTGACGGTCAGTCTGAACCCGACTAATAATATTGCCGATCCAGCTGGCAATTTGCTTGCGAGCGCGACACCGACGGGAACGAACAATAATGCTGTGGTCGTTCAGAACGATGTGACTCCGCCAACGGTCGCGATCACCTCGGGTGCGACAGATCCTGTGAGCGGGGCGTTTACGGCGACCTTCACCTTCTCGGAAGACGTGACCGGTTTTGCCCTTGATGACGTTACCGTTGGAAACGGCGCGGCGTCGAACTTTGAGACGACCCAGACGGTGTTTAGAAGGGGTGGCACGACTGTTTATACGGCCTTGATTACGCCTGCGGCGGATGGTGTGGTCACGATCGATGTGGCGGCGGGCGCGGTTCAGGACAGTGCCGGCAATGACAATCTTGCGGCCACACAATTCTCGATTACGAGTGACGCAACAGCGCCAACGGTAGCGATCACCTCGGGTGCGACGGATCCTGTGAGCGGGGCGTTTACGGCGACCTTCACCTTCTCGGAAGACGTGACGGGCTTTGCCCTTGATGACATCACGGTGGGGAATGGGTCAG
>JBLWUN010000004.1:0-421237 GCA_048268905.1 Maricaulaceae bacterium
AGAGAAGCTACGCTTCGCTATCCGTGAAGGTGGCCGCACCGTCGGAGCCGGCGTCGTCTCGAAAATTATTGAGTAGGAAGTTTTGAGGGTTGCCTCTGGTAGCCCTCAAGTTGTTTGACAGCGTTGGGTCTGACTGAAAAGTGATCCCTTTGAAGTGACCCAAAGGAACTGGATTGAGTTATGGAACGTCAAAACATTCGTATCCGGCTAAAAGCCTTCGATCACCGTATCTTGGATAATTCCACAGCGGAAATCGTATCTACGGCGAAGCGCACCGGCGCAACCGTTCGGGGCCCGATCCCGTTGCCGACACGTATTGAGAAATTTACTGTGAACCGTTCACCGCATGTGAACAAGAAATCACGTGAGCAGTTTGAGATCCGCACGCACAAGCGCATGCTGGATATTGTTGACCCTACGCCGCAGACTGTGGACGCGCTAATGAAGCTCGACCTCGCCGCTGGCGTGGACGTCGAGATTAAGTTGGGGGCATAGCCATGTTACGCTCTGGTGTAGTAGCTAAAAAATTGGGCATGACACGTGTTTATGCTGAGGATGGTTCACATGTTCCCGTGTCTGTGCTGTCTCTTGAAGGCTGTCAGGTTGTTGCGCAAAAAACTATGGCGCGCGACGGCTATCAAGCGCTTCAGTTGGGTGCTGGCGATGCAAAACCCAAGCGTGTTTCTAAAGCTGAGCGGGAGCGTTTTGCGAAGGCAAAAGTTGCTCCAAAGATGAAGCTTGTAGAGTTTCGCGTTGTTGATGAGACTTGTATGGATGTTGGTGTTGAAATCACTGCAGACCATTTTGTCATTGGACAAAAAGTCGACGTTGCTGGGACAACTGTTGGTAAAGGTTTCGCGGGTGCGATGAAGCGTCATAATTTTGGCGGTCTTCGCGCGACTCACGGTGTATCTATCTCTCACCGTTCACATGGCTCCACAGGTCAGTGTCAGGATCCTGGTAAGGTTTTCAAAGGCAAAAAGATGGCGGGCCATATGGGCGCTGTCCGTCGCACGCTCCAAAACTTGGAAATCGTTCGTACAGACGTCGATCAGGGTCTTATCTTGGTTAAGGGCGCTGTGCCTGGATCCAAAGGCGGCTGGGTAGAAATTCGCGACGCCGTTAAGGGTGTTAAGGCTGAAGATCTTCCAATGCCAGGAAAATTCCGCGCTGCTGCGTTGGCTGACAAAGCCGCGCCTGTTGCAGCTAAGGGTGAGGAAGAATAGTCATGAAAATGGAAGTCCAAACACTCGACGCAAAGGCATCCGGATCTGTTGATCTTGACGCTGGCGTATTCGGTCTGGAGCCGCGCAAAGATATTCTGCATCGTATGGTGCGTTATCAACTTGCTCGCCGTCAAGCTGGCACACATCAGGTTCAAGAACGCGGTGATGTCTCTAAGACAACGAAGCGTATTGGCCGTCAAAAAGGTGGTGGTACAGCTCGTCATGGTTCCGGCTCGGTCTCTCAGTTCCGCGGTGGTGGTAAAGCCCACGGTCCACGCGTTCGGGATCATTCACATGATTTGCCAAAGAAAGTTCGTGCGCTTGCTATGCGGCACGCGCTGTCGGCAAAAGCTGTCGCCAATGAAATCATTATTCTTGATGACGCGGTTTTAAAGACGCCTAAGACGGCTGATCTTCGCAAGCAACTTGCGAAGCTTGGCATTACAAACGGCCTCATCGTATCAGGCAGCTCAATTGACGAGAATTTCGTTAAAGCCGCACGCAATATTCCAAACCTAGACGTCCTGCCAAGCCAGGGTGCGAATGTTTATGACATTTTGCGCCGCCATACATTGGTGTTGACTAAGCAGGCTGTCCAAGATCTAGAGGCTCGACTAAAATGAGTGAAGCCGCCCGTCATTATGATACAATCCTGACGCCAGTTATTACTGAGAAGTCCACAATATTGTCTGAGCACAATCAGGTGGTTTTCGAGGTGCCGTTGTCAGCGAATAAAGTAGAAATCAAGGATGCAGTTGAAGCACTTTTCAAGGTCAAAGTGACCGCAGTGAACACATTGCGTTTAAAAGGTAAAACCAAGCGCTTCCGGGGTATTCCTGGTCGCCGTAAGGATATCAAGAAGGCCATCGTTACGCTTAAAGACGGTGACACAATTGATATCGCAACCGGTTTGTAAGGGAAGACAATGGCTTTAAAGACATTTAATCCGACATCACCAAGTCGTCGTCACCTCGTTCAGGTTGACCGTTCGGACCTTCATAAGGGTCGTCCGGAAAAATCGTTGACAGAGGGTTTGACGAAAAAAGGTGGCCGTAACAATACGGGCCGTATCACAATGCGCCGCCAAGGTGGTGGCCATAAGCGCCTCTATCGCATGGTCGATTTCAAGCGCGCGAAAATGGATATCGAGGCAACGGTATTGCGGTTGGAATATGACCCGAACCGGACCGCTTTTATCGCTCTGATTGAGTATAAAGACGGTGAGAAAGCATATATTCTTGCGCCGCAGCGTCTTGCTGAGGGCGACAAGATCATTTGCTCTGAAACGGCTGACGTGAAGCCTGGGAATGCAATGCCTCTGCGTGTTATGCCCGTGGGTACAATTATTCACAACGTCGAGATGAAGCCTGGTAAGGGTGGTCAAATTGCGCGCTCTGCTGGTACCTATGCCCAGTTGGTTGGCCGCGGTGATGGCTATGCTCAGGTTCGTTTAAAGTCTGGCGAAATGCGCATGATTCACCAAAACTGCCTTGCAACGGTTGGTGCGGTGTCAAACCCGGATCACATGAACATTAACCTAGGTAAAGCTGGCCGTAAACGTTGGCTTGGGAAACGCCCATCTGTTCGCGGTGTTGCCATGAACCCGGTAGATCACCCGCACGGCGGTGGTGAAGGCCGGACCTCAGGTGGTCGTCATCCAGTCACCCCTTGGGGTAAGCCAACGAAGGGTGCACGTACGCGCTCTAACAAGGCGACTGACAAATTCATCATTCGTTCGCGTCATGCGAAGAAGAAACGCTAGGGAGAGCCGGATATGCCTCGCTCAGTCTGGAAGGGTCCGTTTGTTGACGGTTATCTGCTGAAAAAAGCAGAAGCGTCACACGCAGAAGGCCGCAAAAAGCCGATCAAAACTTGGTCGCGCCGTTCAACAATTATGCCGCAATTTGTGGGTCTGACATTTCAGATTCACAATGGTCAAAAATTTGTACCCGTTACAATCAACGAGGACATGGTAGGTCACAAGCTTGGTGAATTCTCGCCGACACGGACTTATTATGGTCACGCTGCGGACAAAAAAGCGAAGCGGAAGTAGTCATGGCGAAAACAAAAAATCCACGCCGCGTTGCCGACAATGAAGCAATGGCAAAACTACGGATGATCCGTACAAGCCCGATTAAGCTTAACCTTGTTGCGCAAATGATCCGCGGTCTGAAAGTTGAAAAAGCTCTTGCTGATCTTGAGTTCTCACACAAGCGCATCTCGACAGATGTCAAAAAGTGTCTTGAGAGCGCGATCGCAAACGCGGAAAACAATCACGGTCTCGATATTGACAATTTGGTCGTTGCCGAAGCGTATGTTGGTAAAAACCTTGTCATGAAGCGGTTCCGGGCACGTGCTCGTGGTCGTGGGGCACGTATCTTGAAGCCGTTTTCCGAGCTCACAATTGTCGTCCGTGAAGTTGAGGAGACCGCGTAATGGGTCAGAAGATTAATCCAATTGGCCTTCGCCTCGGTATTAACCGGACTTGGGACTCCCGCTGGTATGCGAATACTCGCGAGTATGGCGACCTTCTTCATCAAGATCTTGCCATCCGTAACTTCCTCGCGGAAGAACTTAAAAACGCATCCGTTGCTCGTATCATTATTGAGCGCCCGCACAAAAAATGCCGCATTGCAATTTACACGGCACGTCCGGGTGTTGTGATCGGGAAAAAGGGCGCTGACATTGAAACCCTTCGTAAAAAAGTGGCGACAATGGTTGACGGCGAAGTGTTCATCAATCTGATTGAGGTGCGTAAGCCGGAAGTTGACGCGAATCTTGTTGCTGAGGGTATTGCCCAACAGCTCGAGCGCCGCATGTCTTTCCGTCGTGCGATGAAACGGTCAATGCAATCTGCGATGCGCATGGGCGCTATCGGTTGCAAAATCAAATTGGGCGGCCGCCTCGGCGGCGCTGAGATTGCTCGTGATGAGCAATATCAGGAGGGCTCTGTACCGCTTCACACTATGCGGGCTGATATTGACTATGGTACGGCGCGCGCGCTTACGGCTATGGGTATCATCGGCATTAAAGTTTGGATCAATAAGGGCGAGATCATGGAACATGATCCCTACGCCCAAGAAAAGCGTATGAACCAGCAAGGCGACACGCGTCCACGCGGCAATGGCGGTAATGATCGTCCACGCGGCAACGATCGCCGTCCGGCTCGCGCAAACTAGAGGTATTAGGCGATGTTACAGCCAAAACGTACGAAATTTCGCAAGGCCCACAAAGGTCGAATCAAAGGTGTCGCAAAAGGCGGTTCGGCCTTGAACTTTGGTTCATATGGTCTAAAAGCCCTCGAGCCTGAGCGGGTAACTGCCCGTCAGATCGAAGCGACTCGCCGGGCTATTACACGTCACATGAAACGGGCTGGTCGGGTCTGGATTCGCATCTTTCCGGATGTACCTGTGACAAAGAAACCGACTGAAGTTCGGATGGGTAAAGGTAAGGGTTCTGTTGAATTCTGGGCCTGTAAAGTTAAACCTGGCCGGATTATGTTTGAGATTGATGGCGTCAGCGACGCTGTTGCGCGTGAGGCTTTGCGTCTTGGCGCGGCGAAGCTGCCGGTAAAATGCAAAATTGTCACCCGTCCGGGCGAGCAATAGGAGCGTAAAATGGCTAAACGTGAAAATTTAAAACCCGTTGACGTCCGCGCAATGACCGAGAGCGAGCTTAATGATAAGCTGGTTGCCCTTAAGAAGGAGCAGTTTAACCTGCGCTTTCAGCAAGCAACAGGCCAACTCGATCAGACAGCTGATGTTCGCCGGGTTCGCCGCGATGTTGCACGGGTCAAAACCGTGATGGCCGAGAAAAAAGCCGCTGCTAAAGCAGCTGGTTAGAGGAAAGAACGATGCCAAAACGTATATTGCAGGGCACAGTTGTGAGTGACAAAGGCAACAAAACTGTTGTTGTAAAGGTCGAGCGTACCTATATGCACCCTTTGTTCAAGAAGATTGTTCGCCGGTCTAAGAAGTATCATGCCCATGATGAGGGTAATGTTCATAAGGTGGGGGACATGGTTCGAATCATCGAATGTCCGCCAAAAAGTAAACTCAAGCGGTGGGAGGTCGTCGCCGCATAGGCGAGACCAATTATCGGGCTTAAGCTCAAGGGAGACGTCGCATGATTCAAATGCAGACAAATCTAGATGTTGCCGACAATTCCGGCGCCCGCCGCGTGCAGTGCATTAAAGTGCTGGGCGGTTCTAAGCGTCGTTATGCCCATGTGGGTGACATAATTGTTGTATCCGTTAAGGAAGCTATTCCTCGCGGTAAGGTTAAAAAAGGTGATGTACGTAAGGCTGTTGTGGTCCGCGTTGCGAAAGACATTATCCGTAAGGACGGGTCAGTGATCCGTTTTGATGGTAATGCCGCGGTCATCATCAATAATAATGGTGAGCCAATCGGCACACGTATCTTTGGCCCAGTGCCGCGGGAACTCCGCGCCAAGAACCACATGAAGATCGTGTCTCTGGCTCCGGAGGTACTATAGTCATGGCGGCTAAGATTAAAAAAGGTGACTATGTCATTGTCATTACTGGCAAGGACAAAGGCCGTAAGGGCGAAGTCACGAAAGTGTTCCCAAAGGAAGAGCGGGTCATCGTTTCCGGTGTCCGTATGGTAAAGCGCCATGTGCGTCCTAGCCAAGCCGATCCTGAAGGTGGAATTAAGCAGTTCGAGGCTCCGATTCATGTGTCAAACGTGGCGCATATCGACCCGAATGAAAATGTTGCGACGCGCGTTGGGTTTGGCACATCTAAGGATGGCCGTAAAATCCGCGTAGCTAAGAAGTCAGGGGCAGCGATCGATGACTAAGCCTTATGAACCCCGTTTGGCCGCGATTTACCGTGAGGAAATCCGGGCCAAAATGAAAGAACAGTTCGGGTATAAGAACGACATGCAAATTCCTTGCATCGAGAAAGTTGTCCTAAATATGGGCGTCGGTGAAGGTGTTGGCGACAAGAAAAAAGTTCAGTCTGCGGTTGCGGACCTCGAACTTATCGCAGGTCAGAAGGTTCTTCCAACTGTTGCAAAGAAATCTATCGCAGGCTTTAAGCTTCGCGACGGCATGGTTATTGGCGCAAAGGTTACCCTTCGCCGCGACCGCATGTTTGAATTTGTTGACCGCCTCGTTAACATCGCGCTTCCGCGCGTTCGTGACTTCCGCGGCCTCAACGCTAAAAGTTTTGACGGTAATGGCAATTACGCCATGGGCCTGAAAGAACATATCGTATTCCCAGAAATTGATTACGACAAAGTCGATGCGGTTCGCGGGATGGATATCGTGGTACAAACAAGTGCCAAAACTGATGAAGAAGCCAAGGTACTGCTGGCCGAGTTCGGATTTCCTTTCCGTAACTAACGCAGCAGATCAAGCGGGCTGTCGGAAAATGAGTTCCGGCGCCTTGCACATAGGAGAAATTTAATGGCTAAAGTAAGTGCAACCGAGCGCAATGTTAAGCGCCAGGAGCTCGTCGCGAAGTTCGCAGGTAAGCGTGCGTTGCTAAAAGATCGTGCTCGGGACAAGTCCCTTCCGGTCGAAGAGCGTTTTGCTGCCCAGCTCAAACTGGCGGCTCTACCGCGCAATTCTGCGCCAAGCCGCGTCCGTAACCGTTGTCAGGTTACTGGACGTCCTCGCGGTTACTACCGTAAAATGAAAATGTCCCGTATCGCTCTTCGTGAACTTGGTTCACAGGGCTTGATTCCGGGCCTCGTTAAATCCAGCTGGTAGGGGAACGATATGTCATTTAGTGATCCTCTTGGTGATATGCTCACACGTATCCGTAATGCAATCATGCGGAGCCGTAGCAATGTAAACACTCCGGCATCTAATCTTCGCGGCCGCGTTCTCGACGTACTTGTCGATGAGGGCTTTATCCGCGGGTACACCGAAGTCGAGAAGAATGGTTTCAAGGAATTTGAAATCGAACTTAAATATTTCGAAGGCGAAGCCGTTATTCGCGAAATCAGCCGTGTGTCAAAGCCCGGTCGCCGCGTTTATTCGTCCGTTAAAAGCTTGCCTCAGATCCGGAACGGTCTTGGCATTGCTATTCTTTCAACTCCTAAAGGCGTGATGAGTGATCATGCTGCCCGCGAAAATAACGTCGGCGGCGAAATCCTTTGTCAGGTCTCCTAGAGGAGGGTTATATGTCTCGTATTGGTAAACAACCTATTGAAATTCCTGCCGGTGTCACTCTGTCTCACGAGGGGCGTGTCGTCACAGCAAAAGGTCCAAAGGGTGAGCTAAGTTTCACGCTTCCGGAGTCAATTGTTGGTAAACTTGAAGATAATTCCTTCACAGTGACGCCCACACGTGAAAATGATAAGGTCGCAAAAGCTATGTGGGGCATGTGCCGCACGATGATCGTCAATCTTATCGTCGGCGTGACCGAAGGCTTTAAAAAAGAACTCGAGCTTCGCGGCGTGGGTTACCGGGCACAAATGAAGGGCACTATGCTCTCTATGCAGCTGGGTTACTCGCATGATGTGGATTACACCCCGCCCGAAGGTATTACAATTACGGCAGATAAGCCGACTCAAATCTCTGTTAGCGGTATTAATAAGCAACAGGTTGGCCAAGTTGCGGCTGAAATTCGTGCATTCCGTAAGCCAGAACCTTATAAAGGTAAGGGCGTGCGTTATGTTGGCGAGTTTGTAAGGTCCAAAGAAGGTAAGAAAAAGTAAGATGAAAACGGCTCGTGAAAATACAAAGCGCCGCGCCGCCCGCGTGCGTCGCCGCTTGAAAAAGAACTCGAATGGACGCCCGCGTCTATCCGTTTACCGGAGTGATAAAAACATCTCCGCTCAAATTATTGATGATGCGACTGGGACAACATTGGCCGCAGCGTCTACGCTCGAAGATCGTTCAGAAAAGGGTTCTAATAAAGAAGCCGCTGCACGCATCGGCAAGTTGATTGCTGAACGGGCCCAGAAAGCCAAGGTTGAAGCAGTTGTCTTCGACCGTGGTGGATATTTGTTCCACGGCCGAGTGAAAGCTCTGGCAGATTCGGCGCGTGAAGCCGGACTGAAGTTTTAGGAGACCCCATGGCACGTCAAAATGATAATCGCCGGGAACGTGAAGAAGACAGCGAATTTGTTGATCGCCTCGTTCATATTAACCGGGTTGCTAAAACTGTAAAAGGTGGCCGTAACATGAGCTTTGCAGCACTTGTTGTTGTGGGTGACGAAAAAGGCCGTGTTGGCTTTGGTAAAGGTAAGGCGCGCGAAGTGCCTGAAGCTATTCGCAAGGCGACGGAAGAAGCTAAGAAGACGATGATACGTGTTCAGCTTCGCGAAGGCCGGACTTTGCATCATGATCTACGGGGCCGTCACGGCGCTGGTAAAATCATCATGCGTGCAGCCCCTCCTGGTACGGGCGTTATTGCCGGTGGTCCGATGCGCGCCGTTCTCGAATGCCTAGGCGTTCAAGATGTTGTTGCGAAGTCTCTCGGGACATCTAACCCATACAACATGGTGCGTGCTACGTTTGACGCTTTAAAGCGTGCGGAAAGCCCTCGCTCTATTGCAGCCAAACGCGGTAAAAAAGTTGGTGATCTAGTTGGTCGCCGTCAAGACGGCGCGAGCGCTCCTGAAGCGATCGAAGCTTAAGTCTTAGAATTAAAGGTAGGTCATCATGGCTGCGAAGAAAAAAGCTACTTTGAAAGTGCGCCAGACCGGAAGTGCGATCCGGCGCCCAAAGGATCAACGTCAGACCTTAACAGGTCTTGGCCTTGGAAAAATCGGCCGCGTACGCGAGCTGGAAGACACACCCTCTGTGCGTGGTATGATTAGCAAAGTCAGCCACATGGTAGAGATTGTAGAAGAGTAGCGTTCCAATTAAATTTGGGCCAACTCTTAGGAGAAGAACATGCGTTTAAATGAACTCAGCGATAATCAGGGCGCCACTAAAGCGCGCCTTCGCGTCGGCCGCGGTGTCGGTTCCGGCAAAGGTAAGACAGCTGGCCGTGGTGTCAAAGGTCAAAAATCGCGCTCAGGTGTTGCGGTTAAGGGCTTTGAAGGTGGGCAAATGCCAATTCACATGCGCCTTCCAAAGCGCGGCTTTAATAAGCCAAACCGGAAGCGTTGGGCAGAGCTATCTGTCGCCACTCTTGAGCGTGCAGTTCAGGCGGGTAAACTTGATTTGAAAAATGACGTTGATGCAGCCGCTCTTATTGCTGCTGGTGTTATTCGACGTGCGCATGACGGCGTTCGCCTTATTGGCGGCGGTGAATTGTCGAAAGCTGTTAAGCTCGTTGTCTCCGGCGCAACTGCAGGAGCGGTTTCTGTTGTGGAGGCCGCAAAAGGCTCCGTGACTGTTGTTGACTCATCTGTGACGATGCGCCCAAAAGGCGTTAAGTCTGATAAAGTCAAAGTCGCGAAAAAGGATAAAGCTCCAAAGGTGAAAGCCGAGCCGAAAGCGAAGCCTGTCAAAGCTGAAGCAAAAGCAAAGCCAGCGGCGAAGACGTCTGACGCAGGTGACTATGATAAACATTTGCCATATTTCGCGAACATCACCGAGAAATATGACGCGAAGGCTGATGAAGCTGTCGTTATGGCTATAACAAAATATTTGGGCGCTTCTTTGAACGATAGAGATGCCAAATATGTTGCTTGTGGTGACGAAACTGAACGCAATACAGTGCGTGACAATTTCCTTAAGAAGAAATTGGGCCTCACTGACGAGAACGATGTTCTCGATGCCAAGGTTGTCGCTGTTTGTGACGAGATGAAGGCTGCGAAGCAGCGTATGAAAGACCGTGTGACTTTCTATTATCTCCTCGCTAAACACGAAGGTAAACTCGGCGACCTTTAAATATCTGAGTTAGCCCCCATATGAGGGGCTAATTTATTTACAGAAAGAAACGGGACCGTCATGGCTTCAGCGTCTGAACAACTCGCCGCAAATATGAATTTCGGCACCTTCGCGAAAGCGAAAGAACTGCATCAGCGCCTTCTCTTTACTCTAATGATTCTCGTCGTTTATCGGATCGGGACTTATATCCCGATTCCCGGCGTTGATATTGCAGCCTTTCAATCAATCATGGGCGGTGATTCCGGCGGAGGCCTTCTCGGCCGGATGAATATGTTTTCTGGCGGCGCCGTCGAACGGATGGCTGTCTTTGCTTTGAACGTTATGCCGTATATTTCGGCGTCAATTATTATGACCCTCATGAAAGGGTCAATTCCAACTCTAAAAGAGCTGGATAAGGATGGCGAGCAGGGCCGCAAGCAAATCAACCAATACACACGCTATCTCACCGTTTTCTTGGCGGCGTTTCAGGCGTTCGGTATTGCTCGTGCCTTGCCTGCGTCGGCTGTGATAAATCCCGGTCTATTCTTTGATCTCTCGACCGTTGTGACGCTTGTGGGCGGCACGATGTTTTTGATGTGGATGGGGGAGCAGGTTACAGCTCGCGGCGTTGGTAACGGAGTCTCTTTGATTATTTTTGCCGGTATTGTTGCGGAGCTTCCACGGGCTATTTTCCAGGTTCTAAACATGAACCGGACGGGGGCCATTGGTGGCTTTATCGTTGTCGGCGTTATTGTTCTATTTGTGGTCTTGTCGTTGCTTATTGTCTTCGTGGAACGCGCGCAGCGCCGACTATTGGTTCAATATCCCAAGCGGCAAATGGCTGGTGGAAAGTCGTTTGGCGGCGAAAATTCATTCATGCCCCTCAAGCTTAATACTGCAGGTGTTATCCCGCCAATTTTCGCTAGTTCGCTTCTCTTGTTACCCGCAACCGCCGGACAGATTATGCTGTCCAAAAGTCAGGGACAGGGTGGTGATTGGATTACCTCCGTGCTCGCATACTTGGGCTATGGTTCACCGACATATCTCGTTATGTACGCCGCTCTGATCTTCTTCTTCTGCTATTTCTATGTTCCTTACGTGTTTAAACCAGATGACGTAGCGGACAATCTTCGTAAAAATGGCGGATTTCTACCGGGAATTCGTCCAGGCAATCGGACGGCCGAGTACTTATCTTATGTCCTCTCTCGCTTAACATTCATCGGTGCCTTTTATGTGGCCTTCGTATGTATCGTTCCAGAGATCATCATTGCCCAAAATGACGATATCAAGAGTTTACCATCCGTCGCCATGCTGATCGGTGGTATGTCGCTCTTGATTATCGTGTCGGTTACGCTTGATACAGTTTCCCAGATCCAATCTCATTTGATTGCGCACCAGTATGAGGGATTGATCAAGAAATCCCGGATGCGTCGCAAGAAGAAGTAGGGGGCGATAGATGAACATTGTACTTTTCGGACCGCCGGCCGCCGGTAAAGGCACTCAGGCGAAACGCCTTGTTGCGGAGCGCGGACTGATTCAATTGTCGACCGGGGATATGCTTCGGGCGGCGAAAGCCTCAGGCTCTGATCTTGGTAAGAAAGTCGCGGGTATTATGGATCGCGGTGATCTCGTATCGGACGAAATTGTGATTGCTTTGATCGAAGAGCAGCTCGATGCGAACCCGGACTCCGCTGGTTTTATTTTTGACGGATTTCCTCGCACGGTTGCGCAAGCCGAGGCTCTCGATGAGGCTTTGCTAAAGCGCCAGACCCAAGTTGACTCTGTTGTGCGTCTATGTGTAGACGACGAGGCACTCGTCGCGCGGATCACGAAACGCTTTGAGGACGAGGGCCGAAAGGACGACAATCCAAAAACCTTTAAGGTTCGTCTTGCAAACTATAACAAACAAACGGCGCCGCTTTTACCTTTCTATTCCGCGCAAGGGAAATTGGCTGAAGTGGACGGTATGGCGGCAATCGAAGTTGTCGCAGCAAACGTCGCACAAGTTCTTGACGCCAATGATATTGACGAAAAAAAAACGAAACCGTCTTTCTGGGCACGCCTTTTCGGCCGTTCATAAAAACGTAAAACTGACACAAACGGCGCTTGACGCCGAGTGAAACGAAGATATAAGTACCCGCTTTCGCGGAGTGAACTTCACCATCCGCCTCTTTTTATATGGGGCGACGGTTTTTGACACACTTCGGGCGGAGAACGAGATTTTAAGGAGGCCAGTGTGGCACGTATTGCGGGTGTAAACATTCCCACGAACAAGCGAGTGAAAATCGCTTTGACATACATTTTCGGAATTGGTCCTGCAAAGGCCCAAGCCATTTGTGAACGCGTAAATATTTCAGACGAGCGCCGGGTTCATGACCTGACGGATGCGGAAGTTTTGCAAATACGTGAAACAATTGATGCTGAGATGATGGTTGAGGGTGACCTTCGTCGCGAGACTTCACAAAATATCAAGCGTCTAATGGACATGGGGAACTATCGTGGCCTTCGCCACCGTCGTGGCCTTCCCGTTCGCGGACAACGTACTCATACAAATGCGCGTACGCGCAAAGGTCCAGCAAAAGCTATTGCTGGCAAGAAGAAGTAGGATCTGAGCTATGGCAAAAGAACCCACACGTATTCGCCGCGCCGACCGGAAAAACATTACGTCCGGCGTTGCACACGTTAATTCGACCTTCAACAATACAATGATCACCATCACTGACGCGCAAGGCAACACCGTTGCTTGGTGTAGCGCCGGCGCGATGGGTTTTAAAGGATCGCGGAAGTCTACACCTTATGCGGCTCAGGTTGCCGCCGAAGAAGCTGGAAAAAAAGCTTCCGAGCATGGTATGACAACGTTGGAAGTTAACGTGAATGGTCCAGGCTCAGGCCGCGAGAGTGCTGTTCGTGCGCTCCAAGCCGCGGGCTTCACGATCACAACTATTCGTGACGTAACACCCATTCCGCACAATGGTTGTCGTCCTCCCAAGCGTCGCCGCGTATAATTGGTGACGTTTTGCAGGGCTCCTGCTCTGTATTTATAATAAGGTGAGCTTTCGGGCTTGCTGTTGACCTTAAGAGGCAAATCGTGATTGAAAAAAACTGGCAAGAACTTATTCGTCCGATCAACCCAGAGATTGTACCTGGTCGTGATCCGGAGCGCTTCGCTGTTGTAACCGCTGAGCCGCTAGAGCGTGGCTTTGGTATGACATTGGGGAACGCCCTTCGCCGCGTTATGTTATCTTCGCTTCAAGGTTCCGCTGTTAGCGCTGTTCACATTGATGGCGTTGTCCATGAGTTTACATCTATTCCAGGTGTGCGTGAGGACGTAACTAACATCGTTCTGAACCTTAAAGATCTGAATGTCCGCATGCATGCTGACGGTCCAAAGCGTCTTCTTCTCAAGAAGAGCGGCTCTGGTCCAGTGACAGGCGCGGACATTGAAGCGACTGCGGATGTTGATATTCTTAACCCTGACCATGTTATTTGTACGATGGACGAAGGTGCGGAAATCCGCATGGAACTCACCATCACTTCTGGTAAGGGCTATGTTCCTGCGGCGGCGTCTCGTCCAGAAGATGCGCCTATCGGTCTTATCTCTATTGATGCTCTATACTCACCCGTAAAGCGTGTCGCTTATCGCGTTGAAGACACACGTGAAGGCCAAGTTCTTGATTATGATAAATTGATCATTGATATTGAGACAAATGGGGCGGTGACACCTGAGGATTCTGTTGCGGTTGCAGCGCGTATTCTACAAGATCAATTCCAAGTGTTTGTGAACTTTGACGATCCTGAAGATAGCCTGCGTCAAGACGAAAAACCTGAGCTTGATTTCAACCCGGCGTTGCTGCGTAAGGTTGATGAGCTCGAGCTTTCAGTCCGTTCAGCGAACTGCCTGAAGAACGATAATATCGTTTATATCGGTGACCTTATCCAAAAGTCAGAAGCAGAGATGCTCCGGACACCAAACTTTGGCCGTAAGTCGCTTAATGAAATCAAAGAAGTTCTTGCCGCTATGGGTCTTCATTTGGGTATGGATGCGCCAAACTGGCCACCGGAAAACATTGAAGAGCTTGCCAAGAAATATGACGACCACATCTAGGTCGACGCACTAATATAAGAGGAACATGCCATGCGCCATCGCATTGCCCACCGTAAACTGAACCGTACTGCTAGCCATCGTAAAGCGATGTTTGCAAACATGTCTGCAAGCTTGATTGAGCATGAGCAAATTGTCACGACACTTCCTAAAGCGAAAGAGCTTCGCCCATTCGTCGAGAAGCTTGTAACGCTTGCTAAAAAAGGTGATTTGAATTCTCGCCGTATCGCAATTGCGCGAACACGGAATAAAGAGATGTCTAAGAAGCTTTTTGATGTTTTAGGCCCACGTTACGCGGATCGCCAAGGCGGCTATATTCGCGTTCTTAAAGCTGGTTTCCGTTATGGCGACAACGCCCCGATGGCTGTCATTGAGTTTGTTGATCGTGACGAATCTGCGAAAGGCGCCGTTGACCGCGCTCGTATGGAATCTGAAGACGCATAACGCACGTCCTCCATTTCCTTAATTTTAAACCCGCCCTTGAGGCGGGTTTTTTTATTTATTCTGGAACTCCTTGGTGTCTTGGCGGGTTGATCAAGTGGAAATCAAAGGAGTATCAGAATATGAATATTTATGACCGCATCCAAAAAGACCACGACAAACACCGCTCTTGGTTGAATGAGTTAGCTGATACGTCAGGCGATAGCCTGGTTCGGCAAAAGGTGTGGCAAAAGTTCTATTGTGATGTAAAGGCCCACGCGGCCGCAGAGGAAGAGGCGTTTTACGCGCCTTTAATGGAGACGGTTGCAGGACAATCCGAGTCTCGCCACTCTGTCGCGGAACATAAAGACCTCGACGATATCATGGAAGATCTCAATTCTTTGGAGATGTCATCGCCCGGATGGTTGACGCGGTTCAAAACGCTCAAGCACGATTATTTACACCACATAACAGAGGAAGAAGAAGACATCTTCCAAACGGCTAAGGACGTCCTTGGAGGTGACCGTGACGGCACGATGGCGCAAAAGTTTGAGAGCCGTAAGACGCGGGAACGCCAACTCGTCGATGAAAAATCTGAAGACGCGTTAAGCCACTAGACGCCGATAGAGAGGTATTTCTTCCAAGTACAAATCTCATAGATAAGGCCGTTGAGATAAAGAGGCCCCCGCCGGATGGCGAGGGCAAAAAGACTTATAGCGTATTTCGTGTTTGTTTTAGAATCGGCGGCCTACACCGACCCCAACAATCAACGGGTCTATATCTACTGCTGCGGGAAGAATTGTTCCGCTTGCATTCACTGTGACATCTGTGTCGAGGAATATTTTCTTCACATCAAAGTTCGCGAAATATTTGTCTCCTAAATCTACATCGATGCCAGCTTGCAACGCCCAGCCGAATCCATTGTCGTAGTCAACATCGGTTACAGCGCCGGAGTCGCCGCCATAGAACATAGTATAGTTAACGCCCGCCCCAATATAGGGCCGCAAATTACTATGAGGCGCAAAGTGATACTGTGCAGTCAAAGTCGGCGGCAGAAGCCATATATTTCCCAGATCCACATCGCCTAAAGCGGTGCCAACGGCTTCTACATCATGTTTGGTTGTTCCCAGAATGAGCTCAACAGCAAAGTGATCGGAAAAGAAATAGGAGATATCCAGTTCAGGAATAATGGTATTTGAGATATCTACATCACCGCCAATGGTTCCAATTTCCGCACTTTCGTCGGGCATGACGCTCAATGCACGTACTCGTAGCTGCCAGGGGCTTTCATAGGAGGTGGTGCGCTCTCCCGCGAATGCGGCAGCAGGTGTCAACATTATGGCTCCAATAAGAATGGATGCGATCTTTGTGACAGTCGGTTTCATTGTCTTAACTCCAGAATATCGGAGACCGAAATTGGCTCCGAACATGAAGCTATCTTTTCCTTTAAAACCTACTTTGCCTATCTGACTCATTACCGCGCGGTAATGTGGCGCTGAGATATAGTGTCACCGCGCGCACATTGTTTGACAATTTTCAATGCCGAGTTTTGTGTTTCTGCTTATATTAGTCGGCTTAGCCTAGCGCTAATCATCATGGACGCACAATCTCAAACCAAAAATCCGGTTCTTCTATGAGATTAAAGAAACCCAAAACTGCAAGAGGGTTTCCATCGATCGATGCGGCCCCTTCCTTTGTGAGTTCTTTGAAGGTTTTCTGTTTGAGGTTGAGTTGATCAAACCCGGCGCGGGTGATTTTAATCGTCGGCGCGCCGTCCAATGTTTGCCCCATCCGATGATGAAGCGTGCCGTTACTGATCAATAGATGCGCAGTCTCTCCGGTATCTGTGATTACAAAATTCAAATCCCGATCCTTCTTCGCTGCTTCAGGGCCGTTGAGGCGTACGGCGAGAAGATCAAAATACAGGTCAAGGGGTATCGCTTTTATACTATCTACCCCGCCGGTTCTTGTCGTGGGTAAGTTTCCTATATCCATCTGAAGCTCTCGTGCGCCCGTCAGGTAAAAGTTTCTCCAAGATCCTGATTCCGCCATATATCCAAGCTGCGTGTAGGTTTTCGCCAGAAGATCGGCTGCGGCCTTATTTTCTGGCTCGGCAAAGACGAGCTTATTGAGCACTGTCGCCGCGAAACGAAACTCCCCATGATCGAAGTCTGTTTTCGCTTTCTCAAGAATAGCGGCGGAACCACCCATATATTCAACGAATTTCTTAGATTCAGCTGTGGGGGGGAGAGGGTCGAGATTAGCGGGGTTGCCGTCGAAATAGCCAAAGTAAAGTTGGTACTGCGCTTTTGAGTTATGGCTCGCCGTCCCGTAATAATTCCGGCTCGAGAAACGCTTCGCAATTCCATCCGGAATATTTAGATGGTCAGGAATCTCATGCATGGTGTATCCCATATTGGCAAGCCGAACCGTTTGGTCGTGAATATAGCGATAAAGGTCACGTTGGCCTTCCCAGAAGTCCACCACTTCTTCGGTTCCCCACACGGGCCAATGATGAGACCCAAAAGATACCTCCGTTTTGTCTCCATAGGAATAGATGGCCTCATCAATATATCCGCTCCAGCGCCGTCCATCACGCACTTTTGCTCCGCGGGGCGTGTACATGTTATGCAGCGTATGATTGATAACCTCCGCTTGGCAAAATGCTTTGAACTGGGGAAGGTAAAACATAAACTCCGAAGGTGCCTCGGATTCAAGGGCCATAATGAATTCCATTTCGACGCCGTCAACGATAAGCGTTTCACCGGTATGGGATATACCCTCCGTCGTGTGTAAAAGACCTGGTGTGCCGGCTGAAATGCCGGGGCCAAGGCCAACGCCGACTTGCGCTTCGGGACTTCGCGGTAGCAGTCCGCCAAACATATAACTCGCGCGCCGAGCCATTGCATTACCCGCGAGGATGTTTTCGCTGATGCTCTCGCGAACGAAACCTTCTGGTGCAATAATCCTGACGCCCTCGGCAATGTCCGCCTCGTCCACCAGACCGCGGACACCGCCATAATGGTCAATATGGGAGTGGGTAAAGATAACTGCCGAGACAGGACGTACGCCCAGTTCTCGGTCAACGAGTGCCTTGGCCCTAGCGGCGGTTTCTTTGCTGATAAGAGGATCAACAACAATCCAGCCCTTCTCACCGCGAATAAAGGTAATATTGGACAGGTCAAAGGCGCGAACCTGGTAAATACCATCGGTGACTTCAAAAAGACCATGTTTGGCCGCAAGCTGGCTTTGCCGCCAGAGGCTCGGATTTACGGTGTCTGGCGCGGCACCAGAAAGAAAATCATAGGCTCCGAAATCATAAGCGAGATTGCCGTCTTCCTTTAGAATTCGAGTGTCTTCAAACGTCGCAATGAAGCCTCGTTCCGCGAGGGCGAAATCTTCGCGGTCAGAAAAGTCGAGATAGTCGGAGAGGGTTTTGTTCGCAGACTTCACCGCTGGCGAAACGAAGGCCTCGCCGGGCGCGGTCACATCGGAAGATGCCGGAGTTTGCGGGTCCTGACACCCCGTGAATACAAGCCCGGCGGTGAAAGCTAAAAATATTGTCTTGAACGTCATTCTGATCCCCAAAGTTTTTTGTTACCATAACATTCACGCTGGGAACGCCAAGGACTAAGTCTGGGCGGCTTTTACAAAAAATTGCGCGACTAGTCGCTAGTGATTAAATCGGATCCGTTTATACTGCGCGGATGATCTTGCCTTGCCAAAAACACCTGTTCGATATTCCATCTGATGTCGCATATTTTAACAATGCCTATATCTCGCCGCTCATGCACGGCGTCGTGGAGGCGATGCAGGACGGGATTAGGTCCAAGGCGCAGCCATGGACCATTAGCCCTAAAGACTTCTTCTCGTATGCTGAGGAGGCAAGGGGCCTTGCGGCGCAAATATACGGTAGTGAGAATGATTCCATCGCGATAGTGCCGTCTGCTAGCTATGGGATACAGACCGCTGCAAATATTTTGCCCCTCGAAAAGGTCAGACGGTATTAGTGCTAGAGGATCAATTTCCGTCAAATATCTATCCATGGCAGGAAAAAGCGAAAGCGGTCGGTGCTTTTGTCAAAATTATTCCTGTGCCTGAAGATGATGATTGGACCTCAGCCGTTCTGGCACATATCAGTTCATCCACGGCCATCGCAGCATTGCCGCAAACCCATTGGTCAAGCGGCATAACCTTGAACCTACCGGCCATTCGTGAAGCGTTGGATAAGGTCGGTGCAGCGCTTGTGCTTGATCTGACCCAGTCGCTCGGCGCACAGGTGTTTGATATAAATTCCATACGTCCCGACTTTGCGGTTGCGGCAAGCTATAAGTGGCTGATGGGGCCCTATTCGATTGGCTTTCTATATGTCGATGTGAAATGGCACGGTGGTGAGCCGCTTGAGCATAACTGGATCAACCGGCAAGGCAGCGAAGATTTTACCCGGTTAACGGACTACCGCGCGCAATTTGCCGTCGGCGCGCGCCGGTTTGATATGGGCGAAAAATCCAATGCGTCGCAACTTGGCGGGGCCAGTGCCGCGATGCGGCAGATATTGACGTGGGGTGTTGAAAACATTCAAGACACTCTAGCGATCAAAACTGCGGCAATTGCGGCAAGCGTCGCGCCGCTTGGTTTGACGGCGTCGAACTTGCGAGCGCCTCATTATCTTGGATTGCGGCGGCGCGGCGGCATACCGAATACGCTTGCCGCCACTCTAGCTGATAGGAAAATATTTATCTCTGTACGCGGCTCCGCATTGCGTGTGACGCCTCATCTTTATAGCGGTGAAAAAGACCTGGCGAGATTGACAGAGACCTTGACGCAGGCCTTGGCCTAACTCCCGCGCGGAAACGGTGTGCCAAATCGATGGGCATAGTATTTGCCTATATCTCTGGCATTATTGATAAACCTGTACCCGCGATAGCTTAGGATGCCGCATCCTTCAAAGCTCGGGCTGTCTTCGTGCAGTATAAGTGTTGGCGCGTTCTGATTTTTGTCGCCAATTAAATCCGTGATCGCTAGCCGTGGTTTGCTGATCGGTACATAATGAATGTTTAGACTTTCCTTGATGGCTGGAAACCAAGACAAGATGCCCCACATTTCCGCACACTCAGGGCAATATTCGCGGCGGCTATTATCCGCAAAGCCGGGCGGGAGGAGGAAGAGCGTATCTTGGTTCATAGTCTTTTTTAACGTAGTTTCTGGACCCTTGGCAATCACTCTATTGAAAACCTTATTTATCTGGAACGGCGGAACACAGCCCGATATCTCGCGCGTGACTTAATCGTCTAACAAATAGGGCTTCAGCGTCTCGATCATCCATTTCGGGGCGCGTTTGGGGCGGCCATCGGGAGTGATACTAGCGGCTTCGGATATGGCTTTGACAAGAAGCTCGTCGCCTCTATACGCGGCTTGAGACACCCAGAGGCGGGCGCCCTTAAATTTGTCATAAGTGGTCTTGATCGTCAGGTGATCATCAATGCGCGCCGGTTTTTTATAGTCGAGTTCGATCTTGCTAATAGCGAAAGCGAGGGGATCGTTTCCGTCCCAAAGCTTTGCGTGCTCAAACCCGACAAGCCGAAAATAGCTTGAACGCGCCCGTTCAAAAAACCGCAAATAGTTTGCGTAGTAAACAATACCGGTGAAATCCGTATCTTCGTAAAAGACACGTATCGGATAATGATGCTCCCGTCCTTCGAAACGGCCCATCGTTGGCTGCTCTGGTGTAGAGGCTTCTGGGTTCATCCGGTTCTACCTTCTGATTTATCTTCATCAAACAAGGACGGCATAGCAGGGGTTATGGGCGCGGCCAATCCTAAATGGGTGTAGGCGCGTCCTGTGGCGACGCGGCCTTGCGGTGACCGCATAAGGAAGCCCTGCTGTATGAGATATGGCTCAATCACATCTTCAAGGGCATCTCGCGCTTCTGAGAGCGCGGCAGAGAGCGTTCCCGCCCCCACAGGCCCGCCGCCAAACATTTCGCATAGCGCGTGAAGATAGCGCATGTCCTGTTTATCAAGCCCAATGTCGTCGACGCCGAGCCGAATAAGCGCCGCGTCGGTTGCGGCGCGGTCAATAAGTGTCGCGCCGGCATGTTCGGCCAAGTCGCGCACACGGCGTAAAAGCCGTCCGGCCACACGCGGCGTCCCTCGTGCACGGCGTGCTATTTCTGCTGCGCCGTCCGCGCTCATGTTCATCTCTAGCTTTTGCGCGTTGCGAATGACGATCTTTGTGAGTTCGGCTGTATCATAAAATTCGAGCCGTACGGGAATGCCAAACCGATCACGCAAAGGCGTCGCCAAGAGACCAGCGCGGGTTGTTGCGCCGATGAGCGTAAAGGGGGCTAAATCAATTTTGATAGACCGCGCGGCGGGGCCTTCGCCAATGATTAAATCCAGCTCGAAGTCTTCCATGGCCGGATATAGAACTTCCTCGACAACGGGATTAAGTCTGTGAATTTCGTCGATAAATAAAACATCTCTGGGTTCCAGATTGGTCAGTAGCGCCGCGAGATCGCCAGCTTTGGAAATAACGGGCCCAGAGGTGGCGCGAAAATTCACGCCAAGTTCACGCGCGACGATTTGCGACAGCGTTGTTTTACCGAGGCCTGGGGGCCCGGAAAGTAAAAGGTGATCTAGTGCCTCGCCGCGCCGCCGCGCCGCTTCCACGTAAACCTTCAGATTTGAAATCGCACCGGACTGTCCAACGAAATCAATAAAGCTGAGCGGCCGTAAAGCCCGGTCGCGTCCATCGCCGTCTTGCACGTCAGCGGAAATAAGACGTTCTTCTTCCATCAATTGCTCATCTCTTTCAAGGCTGCGCGGATAAGGATGTCAAGGTCAGGGTCATCCGCGAAGGTTTGATAAGCACTTGCGACCGCGCGGAGCGCCTCCGACTGACCAATACCTAAATTGACCAATGCGGACGCGGCATCATTTCTCAGCTGTATATCCGATAGCCCTTCATTGCGCGCCGTGCCGGACGGAGTCCCGCCGCTTGGCGCTGTAAAGACGCCGCCAATTCCGCGCCCTGAAGGTGGGGGTTTTCCGCTGAGTTCTGTGGCAATACGCATGGCGAGTTTGGGGCCAACCCCGGAAGCTCTTGCAAAGGCCGCTTTGTCGCCAAGACTTGCTGCGGATAAAACTTCGCCCGGGGTCAGAATGTCGAGAATAGCCAAGGCAGCCTTCGGGCCAACACCTTGGACCGATTGTAGGCGCACAAACCACGCACGGTCTTCCTCGGACCCAAAACCGTAAAGCGTAATCGCTTGTTCGCGAACATGGGTCTCCACATGGATACGGACTGTTTCACCTGTGCCCATATTCCCCAGCGTTCTTGACCCGCATTGCACAAGGTAACCTACGCCGTTCACATCGATAATGGCTTCTCCGGATCCGGCCATCAGGCAGACCCCTGTGAGCATTCCAATCATGCCATTCTCCGAAACAAGGCTCCGGCCGCATTGACGCGGTGGCCATGACACACTGCGATAGCGAGCGCGTCTGAGGCATCGCCTGCCTTCACGCCGCAGCCGGGCATTAAAACGTTCATCATGTGAGCCACTTGCGCTTTATCTGCCGTACCTGTGCCGACAACCGATTTCTTGACCGCGCGCGGCGCATATTCGCCAATGCCAAGCCCTGTGGTGCTTGCCGCCAAAAGGCAAGCGGCGCGGGCGTGCCCCAGCTTGATTGCGCTTGACGGGTTGTTTTTCATGAAAGCCTCTTCGACGGCGGCTTCATATGGATCGTACAGACGGATCAGGTCTGTGAGAGTTTCAAATATGTCTTTGAGGCGAACATGTAGCTCAGCCTTTGGATTGGGACGAATAACGCCATGCGCGATGTGGCGCAGTTTCGTGCCTTCAATTTCGACCATGCCCCAGCCGCAAGCGACAAGGCTGGGGTCGATACCCAATATACGAATCCCGTTTTTCATAAAAGAACAGTACGCGAACATTTGCAGCCTGCCAAGAACAAAGGGGTTAACGCCGGTTAACCATAAACATGGTTTCGCCTTAATTGACAAAGCTGGCCACATGTCCGTCATAATTGCCGATTTTAGTCTCTAAATGACCTAAATGCCAGCAAAGCTATGCCTTTATCCTGCGCCATTTAGGTCTCATCGCAACAGTAGGAGAGCCTCATGAAAACCCTTGTAACAACATCTATCGCCGCAATTGCCTTGTGGACCGCAGCGCCCGCTTCGGCTCAAGACTTTTTTCAAGGCGCACCAGAAGCCCCCGTCATGACCCAAATGGCGCTATACGAAACAGTAGACGTTAAACCGCTTCATGTTGTGTCTGAAAGATTGCCTGCGGATGTCACCATCGCTGTGGCGCGTCTTGATGGTGGACGTCTTATTCCAACGCCCTATGGCGAGGTGGAAGACTGGACCTATTTGGATCGCCGCGTGGATGCCAATATTATACAGCTCGGATCCGCGCAATATATTCGCTATACGCCAGAGCTTCCGCAGGGAGGAAAGTCATCTCAGAACACGATTGATGAGATTCGCCTGACAGCCGCAAACGAAGGTTTGGACTATGTTTTGATATACGGCGTAGGCCCAGACGCGAATTGGGCGAGTTTTGGCGGGCAGGCGCTGGTTGAGACGGGACTAACGGTTGGTCCTGATTGCGCTGCATGGGATGCGGCCAAGTCCAAAGCTCTGCTTGTCAACAGCTTTACGGGCGATGTGCTCGGCGCAGTTACGGCTGACGATATTGAATTTAATATTGGCGAGTTAGCCGATAAAGTAGAAACGCTGATACGTGATTTAACCGCGTTTCCCGATACGGCCTCATCTGATTTTGAGGATCGGGTGCAAGGGATCTAGTAACCTCTGTCCCCTGAAACCTTAACCCAATGAGCCGGGTTCACCTACGGCTCTCGTCCCCGCGTAAATCCCCCCATTTGCGCGGGGATTTTATGCGAAATTAACGGTTACGCGGTGGGCGCTGGCCGCGCTTACCGGATTCAAGATCTTTATCATCTTTGCTATTCTCACTCGTGCGTACGCGCGGGCGGTCCATAATCGCGACCATCTCGCCAAAGGCGACTGCGTCGTCCTTGTTTTTGTCAGCGGCTTCGAACATGAAGAGCATTGTCGCATCAAACTCTTCTCGCGTTATGGAGCTATTGTAATTGTTGTCAAATTGAAGAACGTGAGGCTGGGCATCCACTGAGCCAAGCGCACGTTTGCGCCAATCCTCAAGGTCAAACAGGCTCATTTTTCCATCACTATTTTTATCTTCCCGCTCGAATGTGGATTTGAGGCCGGCCTCAAATTCTTTTCGCGTGATGATATAGTCCTGATTTTTATCGAGGGTGGCGAACCAAAGCGCTGCCGGCGAGATGGCTGTAATGGGTCCCCGAACGCTGGGGCGGGATGGAGGTTGATTGCTTTTCTGGCCACTCAAGGTTTCGACGCCTTGCGCCGTGGACACCATTTGCACGCCAAAAAATACGCATCCTGTTATCATGATCGCCGCAAAAAGGCGTGTGGGTTTGGAAGTGGACATAGGGAACTCCATCTGGTTGGCATGTGAATGCCGTAATGTGCGCGCGAGCGCACCTTAAATCCACGTAAGGCCGCAGAGTGAAAGAAAGTGGGTATCGGCCCTAGAATGAATAGGGAATGAGTTTTCGGTTGTTGGCGTCGATTTTAAGGTTCTTTTGTACGGGCGGTACGGACCTCTGGTGGCAGGTGTTGCGTTCGCAAGTGCGGCAGGAAATGCCGATCGGGTCAAACTGACTGTCTTCTGCTTCATTGAGCCCATCGCCATAAACTATCTCGTCTATAAACTTTATCTCGCAGCCTAGCGCCAAAGCGAACCGGCGAACGGGATCGTGAAAACCACCGCTGGGCGACGAAATATTTGTGGCGATGCAAATATATTTTTCTCCGTCAGGCGTAATTGCGAGTTGCCGTATGATTTCCCCCGACGATTCGAATGCTGCGTGAACATTCCAGAGCGGACAGGCCGATCCATATCGGGCAAATTGCAATTTTGTAGCGCTGTGTCGTTTGGTGATGTTTCCCGCGCGGTCAACGCGGGCGAAGAAGAATGGAACGCCTTTATTGTCCGGCCGCTGCAAAGTGCTGAGCCGGTGACAAATCTGTTCGAGACTGGCATCGAAACGGGCGCTTAGAAGGTCAAGGTCATGCCTGAGCGTCTTCGCCGCCGCGGCGAATTCCGTATAGGGAAGAAGAACGCTGCCTGCGAAATAGTTGGCGAGGCCGATCCGGCAAATTTCCTCGGCTTCGGTGGTTTGAAACTTCGCGTGTCTTGAAATCTCCTCAATCGTATCCTTTTGCTGTAACAAGGCTATCTGGTGGGCGATTTGAAAGGCTTTTGTGGATTCGGGCGAGTGCGGGCTGAGAATGAGAGTTTTCTTCTCAGCGTTAAACCGGCGGAGCGTTTGAGAGGCCACCTCGCCGAGTTCAATGACAGTTTCAATCCCGAATGTATCTTTGAGATACCGAACCAATCGATAGTAGGTTTTAGACCCGTAGGGCTTAATCTGCTCCGCGAGGTTTTCGCCCGCACGGTCAAGTGGATCAATATAGTTGCCAATGTAATGAAAGAAGTCGCGGACTTCCTCGTAGGGTGTGGAAGGCAAAAGCCCTGTGCGGTGCGCATCAGACTCGTTCAAGTGCTCTCGCATATTTTTGACGGTCTCGTAGAGGTGGATGAAGGCGCGGGAAAAAACGGGCGCGTTCTGGGCGCTGAGTTTTAATTCTCTTTCATTGAGAGACAACGAATCAAACAGTGTATCATGCGACGCTTCGAGCAAGTCGGCCAGGATGCGGTCTGACTCGTCGTCTGAAAGTGTACGGATGTCCACCGAGAAATTCTCCGCCAGTGCCATTAAGACGGTGGCGCTGGCATGGCGTTGATTGTTCTCGAGCTGGTTGAGGTAGCTGGTGGAAATGCCAAGTTTTGCGGCGAATTGTGCCTGCGTTAAGAGGGTCTCCTGACGGATTTCTTTGAGCTTTACCCCGATAAATAGTTTCTGTCGGCGATTTGTCATATTTCACAAGTTTACAAAATTGAATTAGCAAACCATTCTTTTACACAATAATGCAAAAAAGTACGAGACTCTTTTACATTTTTGTGAAGATATGGCGCCTTGTTATTAGACTGAAGGCTGGGGAACCTATGCAAATCCATGAACAACTGGAAGCTCGTAGATCACAAGCAAGACTTGGCGGCGGAGAAAAACGCATTGCTGCTCAACATGCCAAAGGCAAGCTGACCGCGCGGGAGCGCCTTGAGCTTTTACTTGATCCCGGGTCATTTGAAGAATTCGATATGTTCGTGCAGCACCGTTCCACCGATTTTGGAATGGAAAATAAACACTATGCGGGTGACGGGGTTGTCACCGGATGGGGCACAATCAATGGCCGCAAGACCTTCGTTTTTGCACAGGACTTTACCGTGCTCGGCGGGTCGCTTTCTGAAACGCACGCCCAGAAAATTTGCAAGGTTCAGAAAATGGCAATGAAGCAAGGCGCGCCAATTATTGGATTAAACGATTCTGGCGGGGCGCGGATTCAGGAAGGCGTTGCGGCGCTGGCCGGTTATACGGATGTGTTTCAGAATAATATTCTGGCTTCTGGCGTCGTGCCGCAAATCTCCGTCATTATGGGACCGTCGGCAGGCGGCGCGGTCTATTCGCCGGCGCTGACCGACTTTATTTTTATGGTGCGCGACAGCTCCTATATGTTTCTAACTGGGCCGGACGTTCTTAAAACCGTAACGAACGAAGTTGTTACCGCTGAAGAACTTGGCGGCGCGAAAACTCACACGACAAAATCCTCAGTAGCCGACGGGGCCTTTGACAATGACATGGAAGCGCTTACGGAAATTCGGCGTTTGTTTGATTTTCTGCCGCTCAATAACCGCTCTGGCGTGCCAGAGCGCCCATTCTATGACGAACATGACCGCATAGATAAAAGCCTAAATACGATCGTCCCCGAGAATCCAAACCTGCCTTATGATATGCATGAGCTTATCACCAAAATCGCAGATGAGGGTGATTTTTACGAAATCCAAAAAGACTTCGCGAAGAACATTCTGGTTGGGTTCATCCGGATCGAAGGTAAAACAGTCGGCGTTATTGCAAACCAGCCGCTTGTGCTTGCGGGCTGTCTCGATAGTGACGCCTCGCGCAAAGCTGCGCGGTTTGTTCGGTTCTGTGATTGTTTCGATATTCCGATTCTCTCGCTTGTGGATGTGCCGGGTTTCTTGCCGGGGACAAGTCAGGAATTTGGCGGCGTGATCAAGCACGGCGCGAAATTGCTCTATGCTTATGGCGAAGCGACCGTGCCGAAAGTGACTGTGATTACGAGGAAAGCTTATGGCGGTGCCTATTGTGTGATGGCGCCGAAACATCTTCGCGGAGATATCAACTATGCGTGGCCAACGGCGCAAATCGCCGTTATGGGCGCAAAAGGTGCGGTGGAAATTCTGCACCGCAAAGATTTAGGCGATGCCGAGAAAACCGCGGCTCACATTGCCGACTATGAAGACAAGTTTCTCTCTCCGTTTCGCGCCGCCGAGCGGGGCTATATTGACGAGGTGATACAGCCTCAAAGTACCCGCAAACGAATCGCGAGAGCGCTCGCGCTGTTGGAAGACAAACAGCTCGATAATCCGTGGAAGAAACATGGGAATATGCCGCTTTAGCTGTGTTTGAAACGGATTCAAGTTACTTAAAATTGATGCTCAACAGAACCAGAGTGAACTTCATATGATTAAAAAAATTCTCATAGCAAATCGGGGCGAGATTGCTTGCCGCGTGATTAAAACGGCGCGCAGGTTGGGCATCAAAACTGTGGCGGTTTTTTCGGATGCGGATAAAAACGCCTTGCATGTCGAGATGGCGGACGAAGCGATTCATATCGGCCCATCCCCCGCGAACCAATCCTATATTGTCATGGAAAAAATTCTCGGCGCGATCAAAGAGAGCGGCGCGGACGCGGTGCATCCTGGTTATGGCTTCTTGTCAGAAAATCCTGCGTTCGCGAAAAAGCTGGATGAGCTCGGCATTACTTTTATCGGCCCGAACCCCCATGCCATTGTGTCTATGGGTGATAAAATTACCTCTAAGAAGCTCGCGCAAGAGGCGGGTGTGTCCTGTGTTCCCGGTCATATGGGCCTGATTGAGGATGCAGAAGAGGCCGTCAAAATTTCGCAAAAAGTTGGCTATCCCGTTATGATTAAGGCGTCCGCGGGCGGCGGCGGCAAGGGGATGCGCATTGCCTATAATGATGAAGAGGCGCGGGAAGGCTTCCAATCGTCAAAGAACGAAGCTGCGTCGTCATTCGGGGATGATCGAATCTTTATAGAAAAATTTGTCGAGCAGCCGCGCCATATTGAAATTCAGGTTTTGGGCGATAAGCACGGCAACGTCATTTATTTGGGTGAACGCGAATGTTCCATTCAGCGCCGCAACCAAAAAGTCATTGAAGAAGCCCCTTCGCCGTTTTTGGACGAAAAAACGCGCGCCGCCATGGGGGCCGAATCTGTCGCGCTGGCCAAAGCTGTGCAATATGACAGCGCGGGGACGGTTGAATTTATTGTCGACAAGGACAAGAACTTCTACTTTCTTGAGATGAACACCCGCTTGCAGGTGGAGCATCCCGTGACCGAGCTGATTACCGGTGTGGATTTGGTCGAGCAGATGATCCGCTCCGCAAACGGCGAGCCGCTCTCCATGACGCAAGATGACGTGAAGCTAAACGGTTGGGCGCTGGAATCGCGGATTTACGCCGAAGACCCTTACCGCAACTTCTTGCCGTCGATCGGACGTCTCACACGTTACCGACCTCCTGCAGAGGGGACGTTGATGAACGGCGCGAAAATTCGCAATGATACCGGCGTCTTTGAAGGCGGCGAAATTTCCATGTTTTACGATCCGATGATCGCCAAGCTTTGTACATGCGGCGAAGATCGCGGTCAGGCGCTGTCAGCCATGCGAAGCGCGCTCGACACGTTCGAGCTTGAAGGCATCGGCCACAATATTCCATTCTTGCAAGCGGTTTATGATCATGACCGCTTTGAGCGCGGAGATATTACTACGGCCTTTATCGCGGATGAATACCCTGATGGGTTTGAAGGCGCGCCGATTAACACAGGTCATGCCCGTAAAATCGCCGCTGTTTGCGCTTTGATGCATGATATGTCGGAAAATCGTAGCGCCGAGATTAGTGGATCTCTCGCCAACCACGAACGTCATGTACCGGATGATTGGGCCGTGCAGGTCGGGGATATGCATTACACTGCGACCATCCATGGGAACTCTGGTAATCGCACAATTGTTATGAATGATGAGAGCGACAAAGCCGCGGTTGAAATGGATGTCACAACCAGCTGGGCCCCGGGACAGCCTTTGGTGCGGGCTTTGGTGGATAACAAACCTTTCAATTTCAAAGTTGCGCCGCGCCCTGAGGGGTTCGATGTGCGTCACCGCGGGGTTGAGTTCAAAGTGGCTGTACGCAATGAACGTGCGGCTGAGCTGGCCAAATTAATGCCGGTAAAGGTTCCCCCTGACACAAGCAATCTGCTTCTCTGTCCAATGCCTGGTGTTGTGGTGTCTATCTTGGTCGAAGAAGGCCAAGAGGTGCAAGACGGACAGGCCCTTGCCGTGGTGGAAGCTATGAAAATGGAAAACACTCTCAGGGCGGAAAAGAAGGGCGTGATTGCCAAGATTAACGCGGCCCCCGGTGAAAACCTCGCCGTGGATGAAGTCATCATGGAATTTGAAGTGTGAGCGATAACGCTATGACTAAAAATACAATGAAAGACTGGTATGCGCTTGCTGAGAAAGAATTGCGCGGGCGCTCCGTTGAGAGCTTAACGACCGAGACACCGGAAGAAATTGATCTCAAGCCGATTTATACGGCGAACGATGCACCAAAGATGGAAGAGCTTCCTGGCTTTGCGCCTTTTACGCGGGGGGTTCGGGCGACCATGTATGCCAACCGTCCATGGACAATCCGTCAATATGCGGGCTTTTCGACAGCCGAGGAATCTAACGCCTTTTACCGCAAAAACCTAGAAGCGGGTCAGAAGGGATTATCCGTGGCGTTCGATTTGGCAACTCACAGGGGTTATGATTCGGATCACCCGCGCGTGTCTGGCGATGTGGGTAAAGCGGGCGTCGCTATCGATAGCGTCGAGGATATGAAAATCCTGTTTGACGGTATCCCGCTTGATAAAATGTCCGTTTCTATGACCATGAACGGGGCGGTTATTCCGATCCTCGCGATGTTCGTTGTCGCAGGGGAAGAGCAAGGCGTCGATAAAGCCAAGCTGTCCGGCACAATTCAGAACGATATTCTCAAAGAATTTATGGTGCGAAACACCTATATTTACCCGCCAGCGCCCAGCATGAAAATTATCGGCGATATTATCGAATATACGTCTCAGGAAATGCCAAAATACAATTCTATTTCTATTTCGGGTTACCACATGCAAGAAGCCGGTGCGACCGTCGCGCAGGAACTGGCATTTACACTGGCGGATGGCATGGAATATGTCCGTGCGGCCATGGCGAAGGGGCTCGGTGTTGATGCCTTCGCGGGACGCTTATCGTTCTTTTTCTGTATCGGAATGAATGTGTTTATGGAGGCCTCAAAGCTTCGCGCCGCGCGGCAGCTCTGGTCACGGATTATGAGCGATTTCGGAGCGCAAGACGAAAAGTCAAAAATGCTGCGCACCCACTGCCAGACGTCGGGAGTATCTCTAACCGAGCAAGACCCTTATAACAATGTGGTGCGCACGGCCTTTGAAGCGATGGCTGCTGTTTTAGGTGGCACACAATCCCTTCACACCAACAGTTTTGACGAAGCGATTGCGCTCCCAACCGAGTTTTCCGCGCGGATTGCCCGCAACACCCAGCTCATTTTGCAAAACGAAACGGGTATTACGGACGTAATTGATCCGCTGGGCGGCTCTTACTATGTGGAGGCTTTGACGCAGAGCTTGGTCGACCAAGCCTGGGCGACAATTCAGGAAATAGAAGCCGAAGGCGGCATGACGAAGGCGATCGAAAAAGGTATTCCGAAGCTTAAAATCGAAGAAGCCGCCGCCCGCCGTCAAGCACGTGTGGATAAGGGGGAAGACGTCATTGTTGGCGTGAACAAGTTCAGGTTGAATGACGAGCTTCCGGTCGATATTCTTGATATTGATAATGCTAAAGTCCGTGCGGGACAAATTGAGCGTATCAAGAAAATGAAGGCGGCGCGGAACGAAGTAGCGTGTCAGTCGGCATTGCAAGCCATCACAAATATCGCGAAGAGCGGTGAGGGGAACCTTTTAGCTGCGGCGGTCGAAGCGGCCAGAGCACGGGCGACTCTGGGCGAAATTTCCGACGCGATGGAGGCCGTATTTGGCCGCCACAAGCCAGTGACGCGGATTATCAAAGGTATTTATGCCGACGCTTATAAAGACGATCCGGCCTATAAATCGGTTCAAGAAAAGATAGGTGATTACGCGACTGATAAAGGCAGAGCGCCGCATGTGCTAATCGCTAAAATGGGGCAGGATGGGCATGACCGCGGCGCTAAAGTTGTGGCGACCGCCTTTGCGGATTTGGGATTCAAAGTCGACATGACCGACTTGTTCTCGACGCCCGAAGAAACGGCGGATCTGGCGATCAAGCTTGGCGTTGACGCTATCGGCGTTTCGTCTTTGGCAGCGGGCCATAAAACTCTTGTGCCTGAACTGATTGACCATTTGAAAAAGAAAGATGCGACTGATATTAAAATCTTTGTCGGTGGCGTTATCCCTGAGCAAGATTATAGCTTTCTGCGGATGAATGGGGTGGACGAGATTTTCGGTCCAGGAACCAATGTTCTTGATGCGGCCTATGCCGTTCTCGCTGTAATCTCAGGTATGAAGCGCAACAGATAACGTTTTCACTGGGAAACCCCGAGAATAACAGTGTTCATTTTTTGATTTAGGCTGAATTTATAGTGGCGCCTCTCGAATGACGCTTTATAATCGTAAAAATATGTGGCGCGTGCTTAATCATATTTATTTTAGACGCCGCCGCGCCGGAGCGGCTCTATTTGTTTTGGGCAGCCTCGCATGTTTTTCTGCGGCGCAAACATTCGAAGATTTTGACGCCGCTTTTCGGGCACTCAAGCGTGATGAGAAATTACAGTTTGATTTGCCTATTCCAGTGCCACATGCTCCTGCGCCGCCGCCTAAAACACCGGCGTGGATGGATGTAGTCTTTGGCTTCTTTGAAAAAATATTTGCATTCTTAGCCCCGTTTTTGCCGTGGATATTTTATGGGCTGCTAGGACTAGCGGTTGCAGCCGTTCTATATTTTATTTTGCGAGATGTGATCGGGCGTAAGTTTCCTCAGAGTTCCGAAAAAGTCGCCGTTGAGGAACCACCGGCACCGCTTTACGCGCCAACCAGTGAAGAAGCACGTGTTCTATTGAAAACCGTCGATGCGCTTGCCGCTGAGGGGCGGTTTGAAGAGGCTGTTCATACACTCTTGTTTCGCTCTATTCAGGACATTGACTTAAAGCGCCCAAATCGTATTCGACGATCGCTCACGAGCCGTGAAATATCACAGCTCGACATTCTTACGGAAGAAACGCGTGTTGCCTTCGTTCTGATTGGGCGTGTTGTTGAGAATAGTTTCTTTGGCGGTCGAAAACTCGGCCAGAGCGATTTTCAAAATTGCCGCGATGCGTATGAACAGTTCGCTGTCGCAAAGGCTTGGACCTGATGAGCGCGCGGCTCGAAAATAAATTAGGAGGCCGGGCGGTTAAAGCAGGTCTAGATCAATTTATGCGCCCGCATATTTTGATTGCAGTCCTGCTGATCGGATTGTTCTCATTTGCGGCGCTCTTTACACTGTCTGGATTTGCAGGAGACCTTAAAAGTAAAAACAATGGGCGTGCTCATGCACTGTCCAACTCGGCGATCGGCTATTCAGGAATAGTTTTTCTATTGCGCGCTGGCGAGCAGAACGTCGTGTTGGACCGCACTGATGATTTCGAGAATAAAGACAGAAACATTTTGCGTGTCATTACGCTCAGTGATCCTTACCAATTTCCGAAGGGTGAGGACATTGATAAGGCTGAACCGACGTTCATTGTCTTGCCGAAATGGAGAGTCATTGAGACCAAAGAGCATGCGGGTTGGGTCCGAATTCCGGAAGGTGTTTCATCCCCCATCTTTAATGAGCTTGTCTTGTCAGCAGGCGTGGCACGGCTTCTGGAACGGGTTTCTGTCCGGCAGGTTAAAAAAGATGATGGCACCTTTGTCTATGATTTGGCGAGCAATGAGATATCTATGCCAGATCTGCCCGCGGCAAAAATCCGCCATTTGCAGTCGCTTGAGGGCGGAGTGGTTGTCCCCATCATAAGAGCCAACGGAAAAGTTATCCTTGGGCGGTTGCCGGGAACGAAAACATATATTCTCTCGGAGCCAGATATATTGAATACGATGGGCATATCTCAGAAGAGCCGCGCACTTTATGCCCGAGATGTTCTTACGGGAATGCAAGAGCTCAGCGGCGCCAACAAAGGGCAATTGACGTTTGATCTGCACATTCATGGATTTGGCCGCACTCAAAACCTCATAAAAACGCTCTTGTCTCCGCCTTTTCTGGCGGCGACTTTATGTCTTTTGGCGGCAGGTGTGTTGGTTGCGTGGCAAGCTTTTGCGCGGTTTGGTGACCCTGTTCCCGAGGAGCGAGATTACGCTCTTGGGAAATATACGCTCGCGGATAATGGTGCCCGGTTCATTCGTATAGCCGGGAAGGAAACAGGAATGGCTGAGGGTTACGTCCAAGTTGTCACTCGGTTAGCGGCCAAAGATTTCCATATGGACAAACAAAGTCAGGATAAAATCGAGGCTTTCTTTGCAAGCCGAGAAAGAAAATTGGGGCTTAAATCGGGGTGGTCGAAACTTACGGCACATCTTGGAAATACGGCGGATAAGGTGAGTTTTTTAAGCGCCGCTAAAGCCCTTTATAAATGGAGACAGGAGATTACGCATGACCGTAAATGACGTACAGGACCTCGCGGAAACGATAAGAGGCGAAGTTGGCAAGGCTATCATAGGGCAGGAGGATACAATCCATATTCTGCTTGTCGCCCTTTTTTCTGGCGGTCACGTTCTTTTGGAGGGTGTTCCGGGGACGGCTAAAACATTTCTCGCGCAAATTTTCTCTCATGTCACAAAACTCGATTTTGGGAGGATACAATTCACGCCGGACCTGATGCCCGGAGACTTGCTTGGCACGAATTTGTTTAACTTTGAAACCAATAAATTTTCGCTCGTAAAAGGTCCTATTTTTTGTGACCTATTGTTAGCGGATGAAATTAACCGGACTCCACCGAAGACACAGGCCGCATTGCTTGAGGCGATGCAAGAGCGCAGCATTACAATTGATGGTGAGAGATTTGATTTGGGAAGCCGCTTCATGGTGATTGCCACGCAAAATCCGATTGAACAACAAGGGACCTATCCTTTGCCGGAGGCGCAGCTCGATCGCTTTTTGTTTAAGCACGTGCTTGGGTATCCAACGCGAGAACAAGAAATCGACATTGTGAATCGTCACGGCGCGAAATCAGGATCATCGACGCCCGAACAAATGGGCATCAAGTCCCTTATCTCCAAAGAACAAATTGATGCGGCCGTTGCGGCTGTGGCCTCGGTGAAACTGACTGATGAGGTGACTCACTACGTCGTCGATTTAGTGCGCGGAACACGCAATAACCCGCTCTTTGAAACGGGCGCCTCACCTCGAGCGGCGGCGATGATCTCCGCGGCTTCACGGGCGCATGCGGCGCTTGACGGGCGGGACTTCGTCATTCCCGATGACGTTAAATCAATTGCTCTACCGGCTTTGCGTCACCGTGCCATTTTATCACCTGCGGCGGAAATTGAAGGGCGGACGCCAGATGAGCTTATTGGTCAAATCATTGAGCAAACAAGCGCGCCGCGATAAGCGTTGGGTTGATAGATGATTTACCCGACAATCCGTGCAACTTTATTAATGGCATCAGGTTTGCCAGTAACGCTCGTGTTAGCCCTTTTTTTTCCGGGGCTTTGGACATTGGGCGCAGCTTGGATTGCGGCGATCGCGGGACTCATATTTCTGGACAGCTTTTTGGCCGCCCCTCGGCGGGCTCAAACATTGCAAACCATTGCGCCTAAATTACTTTACATTGGCGAAACGGAAGACGTGACATTTTCCTATGAAAATAAGTCGGGCCGGGCCTTATCTTTGCCCGAATTCCGTCTCACCGCGAATAAGCGTTTGAGTGCGTCTCCAGAGATTTTTGAGGCAAAATCATCACCGAGCGGCACAGCTGCAACGTTTAGCATCACGTCAAAACGCAGAGGTGAAGGAAATCTAGAGCGACTATGGGTGCGATGGCAGGGGCCATTTGGATTGATATGGAAACAAAATGTCGAGCCGCTCAATATTCGTATTCCAATTATTTCGAATATCCGAAGCGTCAAGGAAACGGCGCTTGAGATATTTTCAAGAGATGCCAGTTTTGGTCATAAAATTCAGCAAGAGCGCGGTGAAGGGACTGAATTTGACGCATTGAAGGAGTTTCAAACGGGAATGGATCGGCGCGCGATTGATTGGAAGCATTCTGCGCGGCATAGAAAACTGCTTGCGAAAGAATTTCGCACGGAGCGGAATCATAATGTCGTTTTCGCCTTTGATAGCGGTCACCTTATGTGTGAACCGGTCAGGGGGGTGACGAAACTGGACCGTGCTCTCAACGCGTCTCTTATTATGTCGTATGTCTGTTTGCGGATCGGTGATCGCGTGGGTTATTACGCATTTGATGAGCGTCCATATTTTTACACGCAGCCGGTTGGGGGGGTGCGAAGCTTTGGACATATACAAAACCTGACGGCGAATATTGACTACTCGCTCGCTGAAACCAATTTTACATTGGGCTTATCGCAGCTTTCACAAAACCTTAAACGGCGGTCTCTGATCGTCGTCTTTACGGATTTCGTCGATAGTACGAATGCCGAGTTGATGGTTGAAAATATCTCGCGGCTCATTCGGCGTCATGTGGTTGTCTTTGTGGCTTACCGCGATGAAACTCTTGAGGATATGATCCAGAAATCGCCGGAGACTACAGAAGATATTTCACGCGCGGTAATCTCTGATAGTTTGAGGCGCGAACGCGATATTGTGGTCGCTCGTTTGATACGTTTGGGTGTGCATGTCGTGGATACGGATGTGGAAAGCCTAAACATCAATGTCCTCAATAAGTTTTTGGATCTAAAGCGCCGGGAGCTCATCTGATATGGAAAAGCTTCACCTTAAAAGTCAACGTTTTCGCATGGAGCGTGAGGTGGGTTGGAAACAGCTCGAAGCCCTCCTTTTGCAAATTGAACGCAGCGGAATTCGGTCATTGTCAAATGAGCAACTTGCTCATCTACCAAATTTGTATCGATCAACCTTGTCATCATTGTCTGCGGCACGGGCGACATCTCTTGACCAAAATGTTATTGCCTATCTCGAGAGCCTGAGTGCGCGGGCTTACTATATACTCTATGGAACCCAGGCGAACCTTTTCGAGAGACTGAACCAGTTCTTTCGGCAAGATTGGCCTGCGGCCGCTAAAGCTCTCGGGCTTGAAACCCTGATCGCGGCTCTTATTACCTTGCTTGGGGTCGTCGTTGGGTATGTTTTAGTGACCTCCAATCCCGAATGGTATTTCACGTTTATGCCTGATAGCCTTGCCGGAGGGCGGAGCCCTGCAAGCTCAACTGAAGCTCTTAAAGCGACTTTATATAATAGCGGTGATACGGACAGCTTGGCGACGTTTGCCACGTTTTTGTTTAGTCACAATTCGAAAGTCGCTATTTTCGCCTTTGCGCTTGGGTTCGCCTTCTGCATCCCCACCGCTATTCTGCTACTCTATAATGGATGTATGATGGGGGCTTTTATCGCGTTGTTTGCTGGCCGAGGCCTCGGTTTTGAAGTTGGCGGTTGGCTTTTTATTCATGGAGCGACCGAGATATTCGCGATTATTTTGGCAGGGGCGGCGGGGCTGCATATTGGACGCGCCATGGCATTCCCTGGGCGGCAATCGCGCATGGCATCTGCCGCTGCGGCTGGCCAAAGGGCCGGAACGCTGATGGCCGGTGTCGTGATCATGCTATTTTTTGCGGGGTTATTAGAGGGCTTTGGCCGCCAAATGATTACAAATGATTTCGTTCGATATGGTGTAGCTATAGTGACATTTTTCCTCTGGTGCTTATATTTTTACGGACCGTCTGGTCACCTGAATTCGGATGACGGTAAATGAGCGGCGCAGCTTATAATCAGTATAAACCCAAGGGGGTGCGCGAGTTAATTACGCCGGAGGGCGTCGATCTACAGGTTAGTCTCGCAGACTTGGGCGCTCGTGCAGGCGCATTTCTTATAGACTTGATTATTATGGTCACGTCCCTTGTCATATTCACTGTGTTGATCGCTTTTGCCGGAATTGATGGCGCGGGCGATTTTGCGGTTATCATATGGATTTTGTTTTTCTTCTTTTTGCGCAGCTTCTATTTCATGTTTTTTGAAATGGGGCCAAAGGCCGCGACGCCGGGTAAGCGGCTCCTCAAAATCCGTGTTGCTGCGCGCGGTAAAGCACGGTTAACGGCAAACGCAGTATTTGCACGGAACGCCCTTAGAGAAATAGAATTTTTCTTACCACTGTCATATATTGGCGCGAATATAAACTCTGTCGATGGCTGGATTTCAACATTTGGGCTTATATGGGGCTTAGTTTTTTTATTTTTCCCCATGTTTAATAGAGATCGACTTCGCGCTGGCGATATTGTCGCGGGGACTTGGGTTGTCGCCGCGCCGCGCCCCATGTTGGCGAAAGATTTGACCGACAAAGACGAAATCGGTACAGCAAACTTTTCTTTTACGCCAGAGCAGGTCAATGCTTATGGTGTGCATGAGTTACATGTTTTGGAAGACGTCATTCGGCGAAATGAGCGCGCGACTTTAGCTGATGTCGCGAAACGTATCCGAAAGAAAATTGGCTGGGAGCGCGGGTTGGCAGAAGATGACCTTGTTTTCCTTCAAGCCTATTATAGCGCTTTACGAGGCCGCTTAGAAAGCCGTCTCTTGTTTGGTGAGCGGAGAAAAGACAAGTTTGATGTTAAATAATTGGAGATGTTTTTTTCAGGATTATAGTTTTATTTTCAACTATACCGTGCTAGGAACTTTGAGGGGCTTCGGGGCTCCAGCGTAATATTAGCAAAGAAGGTTAAGTCTATGGCTCAACGAAAGCTTAGCGAAGAATCAAAGGTAATCGACCGCCACGTAGGGATGCGGTTAAGGCTTCTGAGACTCAATCACAAAATGTCACAAACCGAACTTGGCGACAAAGTCGGTGTGACCTTCCAACAAATTCAAAAGTATGAACGCGGCGCTAACCGAATCGGTGCCAGCCGTTTGTGGAGCCTTTGCGAAATTTTTGAAGCAGAGCCTAATTTTTTCTTTGATGGATTGTCGGAGGAACAAGAAGGTGTTTCTGAACCTAATCCTTTGGCGCAAGATACATGGAGCGAAAAACTCCTAAGTAAACAAAACCACCGCTTGATGATGTCTTTTGACAATATTGAGAGCGGTGATACGCGTGCAGCTCTGTTGCGCTTGTGCGAAGCTTTGGAGAGTTCAGAAGGCTAATTTCTCGCAATATTCCATTTGGTTTGACGTCAATCTAATTCTATACATAAACCAAAGCCTTAGGGCTTTGGTTTTTTTGTGGGGATTGCATGTTAGATACTGGTCAAGCAAGCGATCTTTTGCTTGAGACGATTGATAGGATTGAGGCCCAATCTAACAAGATAGGGGTTTTCGAAATCGTGCTCGAATTTGGTAAGAGATACGGCTTCGAATATGTCACTATTGGTCAACTTATACATCCGTCACTTCAGGACATAGATTACGCTGACTTGGGAGTAAGTAACTACCCCGCAGAATTTCAGCAAAAATACATGAAAGAAAACTTCCTGTTGCATGACCCGGTTATCAGCCATGCACTCGTGGCGCAGGACGCATTTGCGTGGGCCGGGTTGATTGACGGCGCGACGAAACGTGGGCGGACGGTATTTGAGGAATCAAAAGCCTTTGGCATGCCTGAGGGCTTAACGGTTCCAATTCATTTGCAGGACCGGACTCCAGGATTAGTCTCATATGCGGGGCAAGGTCGAGATCTAACGCCTGCAGACATTGAGATTCTAGAACTTATTGCGGTGCATAGCTATTCTCGGCTTTTGGATATTTATGAGGCAAACAAGAAAGATAAGAGAATAAAGCTTACTCCCCGTGAGGTTGACGTTTTGCATTATGTGGCTTGCGGGAAAACAGATATGGAAATCGGCCAGCTACTCAACCTCGGGCACCATTCGGTGAAAGATCACCTTGCCAATGCACGAAAAAAGATGGGCGCGGCAAACCGTGCGCATTGTGTTCTGATTGCAATCCGGGATGGCCACATCATACTTTAAAGTTTTGCATCTTAAAGTGGTGTAATTACCCCCTCCTTTGAGGGGGTTGCAACTTTTGTAAAAATAACGCAACCTTCGACTGTAATTTAGGGGGCGTTGTGGTACATATTGTTACACCAGCTAACAGATTGTTTTATCGAAGCGAGCTTGAGGAAATGTACAGGTTGCGTTTCCATGTGGCGGTCAACGAACTAGGCTGGACGCTTCCTGATATGCTCACGCAATATGATAAGGATGCGTATGACCGTGATGATACGATCTATTTTTTACACTACGCTCCAGACGGATCACTCATTGCGACGGCTCGGCTGAATCCCACAACACGTCCGCATTTGATGACCGATGTCTTTTCCAATCTTTGTGAATTTAACGGCGTTCCACAATCGGATGAAATTTTCGAATATTCCCGCTTTCTTGTTCGAAAAGGAGGCGTTCCGCGTGCGGTGAATTTACGGGCTCAGGCCCATATAAGTCTGGCGATTGTTGAGTATTGCTTGGCGGCGAGCATTAAGCAGGTGAGCTGGGTGAGCTACAAACGTTCCTATCCACTCGCTCTGCGAATGTGGAAGACGCGCCCGCTGGGGCTTCCCCAATATTTTGAAGCAGATGATGCGCACTACATTGCCGCTATTTCTGACATGACGGAAGAAAGTCTAAAGCGAACACGCGATTTAGCCCGGATTCAGGGGCCAGTCGGGCATATGACGGTGCCATTGCAATCAGCGCCTGAGCTCACTCATCTCAAAATGCCAGAAATTTCAAACTGTGGGTAAGAAACTATGACCAATACGCTACGCTTGATGACATCCGCTGACAGGATCAAGGCTCTCTATCGCAAAAATGACATGAGAACGCCGGATAATATCGTGTCCTTGAATCCACCTCTTGGTCAAACCTCCATTGCAATTATAGAAGATGTGCAAGCGTTGTTGGAGGATCCGGCGACCCGTCAAGTGACGCAAGAGGTCTTAAAGGAAGCGCTCTCGATTATCGCGAGCGGGTTTATCCCAGCATCGTCTCGTCGCAAGAGCTAGACTTTTCATTGCGAAGGGTGTGTCCTCAAGTGCGCTTATATTGGGTTTGACGGAAGGACTCGGCACGGCGTATTAAAGTCCAAAGGGAGGACTTTATGAGCGGACCGGCTATTATTGCGATAGACCAAGGGACCACGAGCACGCGCACAATGGCGTTCTCGACGCGCGGCGAGGTCTTGGCGTCCGCTCAGCAAGAGTTTCCGCAAATATACCCTAGCGATGGGTGGGTCGAGCATGACCCCGAAACGATCTGGCAAACTACTATTCAGACACTTATTGATGTCCACAATGCTCTGAAGGCTTTGGATGTTAAGATCGCGGGAATTGGGATCACTAATCAACGTGAGACGACCCTGATTTGGGACCGTGAAACGGGTAAACCGATTTATAATGCGATCGTTTGGCAGGACCGCCGCACAGCAGCGAAATGTTTGGCGCTTAAAGCTGAATATGGAGAGGGGGCGCTGACTGAAAAAACAGGGCTTTTATTTGACCCGTATTTTAGTGCGTCAAAAGCGGCATGGATATTAGACCATGTTGATGGTGCTCGGGAGCGTGCCGCGAGAGGAGAGCTCGCATTTGGAACAGTGGACAGTTTTCTGATATACCGCCTCACGGGCGGCGCGTCTCATGTCACAGACGCGACAAATGCGAGCCGTACGAATTTGTACAATATCGCCGATCAATGCTGGGACGATGCGCTCTTGGAGTTATTCAATGTCCCGGCGTCTGTACTTCCTGTCGTTAAAGATTGCGCTGATACGTTCGGATTTACGGATTCTGATCTTCTGGGGACGGCGATCCCGATTCTAGGCGTCGCCGGTGATCAGCAAGCTGCGAGTATTGGACAGTGCTGCTTCGAGCGGGGAATGATCAAGAGTACTTACGGTACGGGATGCTTTGTTCTCCTCAACACAGGAAACGAATTCCTCCTCTCAAAAAACCGCCTTTTGTCCACCGTCGCCTACAGATTAAAGGGTCAGACGACCTATGCCTTAGAAGGGTCAATATTTATGGCTGGCGCGTCAGTCCAGTGGCTACGCGATGAATTGGGTATGATAGAGCATGCTGGCGATACGGAAGGTATTCTGCGAAATCATAAGCGCCGGGAGGGGGTTTACCTTGTCCCCGCGTTTACCGGGCTTGGAGCGCCTTATTGGGACCCCGATGCGCGCGGGGCTATGTTTGGGTTAACCCGGGCAACGAATAGTGCGGATATTATCCATGCGACTCTCGAAAGTGTTTGTTACCAAACTCACGACCTTCTTGCGGCTATGAGGGAGGATGGTGCGAATCTCAAGACGCTCCGAGTTGACGGCGGAATGGTTGAGAATAAATGGCTGGTTCAAACGCTGTCCAATATTATCGACCTTCCCATCGATCGACCCAAAATTATGGAGACCACGGCGCTGGGGGCCGCCTATCTCGCGGGTTTACAAGCCGGACTCTATGACAGCCTCGAAGATGTCTCTGCAAATTGGGGGCTGGATATTCATTTTGACCCGGACATGAACCCCGCAGATCGCGCGCGTCAAATTAAAGGTTGGAAGCAATGTGTTGGTAAGGTGCTCACCAACATCTGAATGAAAAAATAAGGACCAGACAGGAAAAACGCCCGCAAAACCAAGTTGCGAGAGTTCTCTGGCTATAGCGTTTAAGCGCGCTGGCGTTTATCCCTTTTCTTCGGGATAAACAATAGACGGCGCAAGGTTCGTCATGACCTCTTGTGCGTTGAAGGCGTTGTCAGCATCGGGCCTCGGGCCTTTCCCAAATTTAACTTCTGCGCTGGCGCGGTATTTCGTAATTTCTCTGACATCATAATCGTTGAAGAACGGGTCGTATGATCTCCCGAAATACCCGAACCCGCTCCGGCGATAGAAATATGGATCGTGGAAATGACTAAACCGGTGATATCGACTCCAGCCGAAACTCGGCCGATAGAAGGCATAGTCAAAATAGGGATCATAGACGCCGAATTGCGGCGAGATATCCACGCGGGTTTTTGCTTCTGTGTCGCGCTTCGTTAGCATAAAATAGTCAAAGCCGCGCTCTTTCGTAATTTCCGCTGCGCGGTATAAGAGGTAGTTTTCGACGGTTTCTTTATCTGTGAGGGAGTTTCCACCAAAGGAAACACGCGCGCGGTCATGTTCGATCATGGTCTGGGAATACCCGTCAAACGCTCCTGGATTGGAGGCCGCTTGGTAAGGTGTGGTGGTGGCGCAGGCGGAAAGTAGCGCTATTGCGGCGACGACTGTCAATTTGCCTAAAATTCGCATCACTTATTCTCCTGAGTAAAATGCGTCCGGCCCTTAGACCATGAGCCACCAGACATATATAAGCGCTCGCACGAGGAATGCCAAATTTTGAACTGTAAAAATATCCCTGCGGATCGATCAGCCGCGGGATCCGCGTGCATTTCTCGTAGCCCAATAGAGTATCAAAAGCGCATAAAGCGTAAGGATGACGCTCAACAAAACCCAAAGGCGTCCAAGTAAGAAGAGGTAGAGCGCTAAGGGAAACCAAGGTAAGATGAGTAAGATGGGACGCCAGACGGGCCTCGGGGCTCCCGGTGAACGAACGACGCCATTTGCTAAAAACGCAATCCAGAACGCTGGGATGTAGAACAATCCTCCTATGGCAAAGCTAAGCCCCGCAGCAGACAGGAGATGCAATAAGCCGCCGTCGTTTTCAGTAAATCCCGCAAACTCCCATAGACTTACAGCTATGGCAAGAAGTCCAATGACCGCGCTTAAAATACGGACGATGTTTGAAAGAACGTCCTGTGATCGAGGGGCCTTTATGCGTTGATTTTGATCTTTGTGAGAGCGCTCAATGACAGGCCGAAGTTCATCTTCCATTCTATTCCTGTTCGGGCTCTACTGATTTTGTAATCTTAATGTGTTTAATCTGGTTGCGATGGCGAGATATGATTTCGAACCGGTAGCCATGAAAGGCGAAAGCTTGCTTTTCATCAGGAATGGTCTGGCTTTCATGTATAACAAGCCCGGCAATCGTGACGGCTTCTTCGTCAGGCAATGACCAATCCATGGCTCGGTTGAGGTCTCGGATATGAATGTCTCCGCGGATTGTAATTGACCCATCTGGGTTGCGTGTCATGCCTTCTAATTCGTCATCATATTCATCTTGAATGTCACCTACGATTTCTTCCAAAATGTCCTCAAGCGTTATTACGCCCATCAATGTCCCATATTCGTCAACGACAAGCGCGAAATGCTCGCGTTTGTGCTGAAAAGCCCGAAGTTGCCTCACGACGGGTGTCGTCTCTGGCACAAACCACGCCTCACGCGCTAATTTCTTGGCATTCATCGTCGACATGTCGCCCTCCCCCCGGGACAGAGCTTTCAGAATATCTTTTGCGTGAAGTATCCCGATCACATTGTCGGGATCGTTTTGCCAAATTGGAAGGCGGGAATGCCCAGACGCGAGAACTGCTTTGATAATCTGTTCCGGAGGAAGATCCGCATCGACCATTAACAGGTTCTTTCTGTGGATCATGACTTCTTCAATGGTCAATTCGCTAAGTTCTAGGACCCCAATGATTTGATCTCGCGCGCGCTTCGCGACGCCGCCCTCTTTATGATGAAGGTCCACAGCGCCTCTGATTTCTTCCGCGGCGGTCCAGGCTGTTGCATCTGAATTCACCCCAAAAACCTGCAGGACGCCGTTTACGATGAGCTGGATAACGGAAACGACGGGCGCGAATATGGCAACGACAAAACTGACAGGTTTAGCGGCCTTTAGAGCGGCCCGGTCAGGCTGTGTAATGGCGTAAGTTTTTGGCAGGACTTCCGCAAAAATAAGGACCAATGTCGTCATCGTAAAGGTCGCAATGGCTGTCGCCCAAACACCTTCGCCAACCACATACAGAACAAGCCCAGCCATTAAAGTCGAGGCCAGAATGTTGACGAGATTGTTTCCTAGTAAAAGAGCGCCAATCAACCGTTCTCGGCTCGCAAGAAGAGCGCTGACTAATCCTGCGTTTTTATTTCCATCACGTTCCGCGGCGTGCATGCGGGCGCGCGATGCGGCGGTCAAGGCCGTTTCAGAACCAGAAAAGAACGCCGATATCACCAGCAATAATATGATGATGCCCATTTTGATCAGAGAGTCAGTATGTAGGAGTTTTTCAAGCATGATGCTTATGCCTCTAGCCGAAGGCTATTATAGTAATTGTAAACCGCCTGACGGTTTGCGTGTTTTTCAATAAAGGTGTCACCGATCGCTCTCGCTAGAATAAGTGTGAGGTTCTGGCCTTCATTCTTTTTGTCTTGCCCCATGTGTTTTAGCAAATTGTCAGGTTTGATAAGGCGCTTAACCGATCCAATGCGCGGCATACCCATTTGCGTCAAGTGAGCCGTGACTCTCGCTGCGTCTTCCGCGCTACAATGGCCCATTTTCTCGCTGAATGCGAAGGCCATTTCCATTCCAATGCTGACGGCTTCGCCGTGCAAAAGGTCGCCGCCATAGCCAGCCTCTGCCTCTAGCGCATGACCAAATGTATGGCCGAGGTTTAAAAGAGCGCGGCAGCCCCGTTCTTCTTCGTCCTCGGCGACGATACGTGCCTTCGTCCGGCAGGACTGCGCAATGGCATACCCCGCAGCATCCGGTGAAAGTGAAAGCACGTCGCCGCCATTATTGTCTAACCAGTCAAAAAACTCTCTATCACCTAAAAGCCCGTACTTTAACACTTCCGCATAGCCGGCTTTTATTTGCCTTTCGGGGAGTGTATTAAGGACAGAAATGTCGGATAGAACGAGGCGGGGTTGATAAAAAGCTCCGATGAGGTTTTTCCCTTGAGGGACATTTATCGCTGTTTTACCGCCAACAGAGCTATCGACTTGCGATAGAAGTGTTGTTGGGATCTGGATAAATTGGCAACCTCTTTTATAAATAGATGCCGCAAATCCCGTTAGGTCTCCGATGACGCCGCCGCCGAAGGCGATAAACACATCATTTCGACCAAGTCCTTGCTCCAAAGCTGCCTGCAAAACGGTCTCAAGGGTTGTGAAGCTCTTTTGGCTTTCGCCGGGGGGCAAGATTGTTAGGCTGAATTCGCAGTCTAGATTTTTTAAGTAGTGTCCATGGAGGTTATAAACTGTTTGGTCTGTAACGATATGGGCGCGTTTTCCAGCTGTGAACGATGAAATCACCTCACCCAAGTTTTTTAGCAGGTTTTCGCCAATAAGAATGTCGTAGCTTCGCGGGCCAAGCGCAACAGAGACCCGGAGCGGGCTGTTTGTTGTCATGATATCGGGCTCTCAATAGACTGAATATGTGAGCCAAGAAGCCGAATGACTTTATTGACTGTTCGGATGTGTGGACCGCGTGCGATGGGAACTGTCACATCTGCCTCTGCATAAATGGGATAGCGAATATCCATAAGCTCTCGCATTTTTGCCCGGGGATCAGCCACTTGTAAGAGCGGCCGTGTGTTCTTCCGGCTCACACGCTCCATAATGGTGTCAAAATCCCCTTTTAGCCAAACTGTAATGGCGTTCTCTTTAAGAAGAAGACGTGTTTCCTCGGGGATAAAAGCGCCTCCTCCTGTCGCTAAAATTATGGGTGTGCCATCTAAAAGACGCTCGATGACCTTGCGTTCGCCTTCTCGAAAAGCGGCTTCGCCATGATCTTTGAAATATCCCGCTACTGTCCGCCCGGAGGCTTTTTCAATTTCTTCATCGGAGTCGTAAAAAGGCAAGCTTAGCCGTTTCGCCAATCGGCGACCCACGGTCGTTTTACCAACGCCCATAAGTCCCACCAGGGCTATGGGGTGTGCGCCTATGGCGCCGTAATCGGGTGGCATAATCCTGCCTTTAACTATGTGTTGCACCAAGCGCTCAAAGATAAGCGGCCTATATGCAAATTTTACTTAATATGTGCGCAAATGACGTTATGCTCAATAGGTAGTCACAATTTATTTCTAGGCGCTATTATGAAAAAGCTTGTCGTTAGTCTTGGGTTCGTTCTGCTTATTGTTGGCGGTGGATTTGTTTGGTTGCTCTCGCAAAGCGGCCCTGGGAATGCACCGCAAGACGAGGTAACGGTGGACTTAACCGATCAAATTGCCAAATAGTATGCGGTCTGGATTTGTCTCTCTGATATGTTTGGCGTCCGTACTTGCGGTCAACGCGAGTTCGCAAACGATTGAAGTTGGCGAGCTTGAGAGCGCCTCAGCCTATGACGTCGGCGTTTTATCCCGCGTAAATGGCGGTTTGGATCAAAATCTATGGCGAGGAACGCTCGCGTCCCGCGCGGTCTACCTGCTCAAAAGCGTTGTTCCTGTTGGAGCGGAGACGCCGTCACAAGTTTTCTCTCGCGATCTTGTACGGGCGGTTGTTCTGTCCGGCGGCGTGCCGCCAAGTACCGAGACGTTTAGTGAGGCACCAAGCGTATCTTCATCGGACTTTGCCCACGCTCGAATTGCGGCAATCTTGGATTTAGGAGAGATGGCTGCGGCGCAATCCATTGTCGCCCGTACGCCGACCCTTTCAGAGGACAATCTCCTTCAAGCAGACATAGCACTTCTGTCAGGGAACAATGACGCGGCGTGTTTAGTCGCAGACCGCGTACTTGAAGGCCGTTCCCAGCCGAACTGGGCGAGGCTTCGGGCTTTTTGCCATGTCTTGCGGGGTGAAACTCCCGCGGCCGAGGTTACAACTGATATTCTTCGTGCTGCCGGTTATGAAGACCCCGCCTATTATAGTTTGATGCGTATGATTGGCGGCGCAACCGGTAAACCCGACCTTAAATCAGTTCGCGCAGACGATGCTTTACATGTGGCGCTGATGGCGAAGGCGTCGCTAGACTGGCCTACAGGGACTGGATCTAAAGTTTTAGCTGCGCGGCAAGCTCTGACAGACGTGGCGGACCCAAAGGCGCGGTTAGCTGCGATCTACGCGGCCGGTCCAGCTCTTTCGGATACTCAAATCGAACAGGTTTTCTCTGCGCTAGCGGACATTGATCGGACGGAAGGCGGGGAAAGTGATGCATCCGAGCAAAGCCCTGACGGTTCTACGCCGGTTGATCCTCGGGCCGTACCGAAGCTCCCGACGCTGAACGCGGCGATGAATGCTCCGTTTCCGCAAGGGACGGCTCAGCTATACATGATCGCGAAATCAGGACCGCAAGTCGATCGTCCGGGCGCGATGGCGGAACTTCTTCGCCGAGCGTCAATGAACAAAGCCTTCGAAAGAATTGCGGACCTTCTTGCCGCAGATATAAAAACGCTTTCGCCGGAAGAGCAAGCGATTACGGATTTACCTCTTTTCGTACGTGCAGCCGTGCGCCGCAGGGACATACCTGTTTTGCAGGCCATTCACGGAGTCATTGCTGACCGCCCGGAGGTTCAAGCGCGGATAGCTTTAATCGCAGATGCCCTAGGTTACGGCTTTATCGGTGGTCCTTTAGGTATCGATATTGAAACCCGCCTTGAGGGTGACGGCAAAGTTAAAGCCGGCGCTGAGCGAGATGTTTTTGTGGCTCTTGCTATGGGGGCCACTCTTTCGAGTGTCTCATCAGTCAAAATAGACAAGCTTGGAAAGGGGCAGGGGGCGGAGATCTCTCCCGGACTTAAGATTGGATTGCAGTCTGCTGCGCGCGCGGGCGCAACTGCGGAGACAGCGCTTTGGGCGGCGCGAATTCTTAAAGGCGAGCCCCTCAATAATGAAGGGCTCTATACAGTGATTTCAGCCTTGAGCCGTGTGGGGCTGACGGACTTCGCTGGCCGCCTCGCTGCAGAACACTTCTTGACGGATCTCGAATGAATGCCGCGCAGGCCATAGATAGTTTTCTTGATATGATGAGCGCCGAACGTGGGGCCTCGCCCAATACGCTCTCCGCCTATGAACGAGATTTAGCAGACCTGCATGCGGGGCTATCGGCAACTGGACAAGATCTTTTGTCTGCGGGTACAGGGCATCTGGAAGCTATTCTTGCGCGCTGGGCGGCGAAGGGTTTGGCTCCTTCGACGGCGGCGCGAAAGCTATCTGCGATCAAACAATTCTATCTGTTCCTACAGCTCGATAATTTAAGGCAAGATAATCCCGCGCATCATTTAAGTGCCCCAAAACGCGGCAGGCCCCTCCCTAAAATACTATCGGAGGACGACGTGGACGCGCTTTTTACTGCGGCAAGTAAAGATGTGACGGTGAAGGGGGTACGTATGCAGTGCCTTCTTGAAATTCTTTATGCAGGAGGCTTGCGGGTGAATGAGTTGGTCTCCCTCAAGACATCGCAAATGAAACGCCGCGATGGCTGCTTGATTATCAAAGGAAAAGGCGGTCGGGAGCGTTTGGTGCCTCTGACAGGCGCGGCAATGCGCTCAATCTCAACATGGGTCGGCGTTCGAAAGAAAACGCTGCCTGAGGGCTTGGCCGCGCAAGAACGGGCGGAACCGTATCTCTTTCCGTCTCGCGGGACGTCAGGGCATTTGTCCCGTGAACGGTTCGCGCAAATGCTAAAGGATATCGCAATTGCTGCCGGGCTGCCACCGTCAAAGATATCCCCGCATGTGCTGCGCCACGCTTTCGCCACGCATCTCTTGGCGCGCGGGGCTGATTTGCGAAGTGTGCAGACACTGCTTGGTCACGCAGATATCTCAACAACCCAGATTTACACGCATGTATTAGATGAAAGAATGAAGGCGCTTGTGTTCGACATGCACCCGTTGGCTGATAATCGGGATAAATAAACGTGTTATGGTGCCGCTACAGGCGGGTCATTGACGGGTTCCGGCTTGATCATGACGACATGGAGAGATTGCGGATCAAAGAGTTCCTTTGCAGCAGCGTCCAAATCTGAGGGTGTCAGGTCCGCATAGGCTGAATTTCGCGAACGACGCCAATCTAGCATTTCTGGTTCTGTTTGTGCTTGGGACACCAAACGAAGCCACCCGCTATTTTCTTTATCACTTCTTTGGAAGCCTTCGAGAAGGGGCTTGCGGGCTCTGTTCAGTTCATCTTGGGAAATACCGCCAGCGCGCAATTGCCCAGCAATTGTTGATGCTGCGGCCTCGAATGCCTCAAAATATTTCGGGTCTGAGGTAATGGACGCAGACATATAACCATAGTCCACATTGTTTCGGTCAAATCGCAGTGAGGCACTTGGGGAATAGGCCAACCCTTTTTCTTCGCGAATGATTTCCGTCATGCGGTTTTGAAAGATGTGCCGCAAAACGGAATAGGCGCGGGAGCGCTCTAAAGACCAAGTTTCCTTTGTTGGCCATGCGAGATATATGGCCCCTTGATTCGCGGCCCCGGTGTGGGTGAGGGTCACGCGGTCGGGGGCGGGAAAACGAAGCTTAAATGCCTCACTCAAAGGGTCAAAGAAAGCCCGCCGCGGCGGGAGAGCGCCATAGGTTTTTGCGATCGCGTCGATTATTTTTTGTTTATCAAAATCGCCAACGATTCCGATCTCAATTGCTCCGTCTCTCATGATCGGAGCAAGAACGCCGCGAACCTCTTCGAGTGTGGCTGCTTCATATTCAGACTGATCCACATAACCAAAACGGCGATCTCCATTTGTCCAGATACGTCCAAGGTCACGGGCGGCAACTCCGCCTGGTGTGGAATCTATTGTATGGAAGCTGGCTTTGAGCCCTTCGATAAATTTCTCTTTCCACTCAGGGCGATAGCCTGGCGCGGTTAGCAGTGCCGTCCATGCTTTGAGCTGATCTTCAACATCATCCGGGTTTGTCGAGCCGACAAATAGAAGGCGTTCGCTGCCAACACCCATATTTACACCGATATTTTTCCCGGCAAAAATTTCGGACAGTTCGCTCGCCTTGTGGGCTTCGTACCCGCCCAACGGAAAGGCGCTGGCAAGCGTAAGAAGTGCGGGTTTATCTTTGGGGAACGCGTTCCAGCCTTCGCCAACCGTGACACGCATATTGACCCAACTGTCTTCGAAATCTGTTTTTTTCAGGTTTAAGCGAACATTATTGCTGAAAATGATTTCGTCGATGTCGAAATCGTCAATATGTGTTTCTGATATGACTTTCCCAGGTCTGCCGAAATCTTGATAGGCAAAGGTTAGCTTCTGTCTGTCTTGCGGTTTTTCAAGGTCGCGCATGCGTGCGGTGAGGTAGGTTTCGATAAGAGTCTCTTCCGTCACGCCCTCAACTTTTGGGCCTTGAAGCCAAATGACGGGGTTAAAGTATGACCACATGGATTTGAAGGCCTCTTCTAAATCCTCGACGGTTATATTGGCGGCGTGGTTCTCGAAATACTCAAGTTCCTGCGCAGGTGTTGTGCGCACATATCCGCCTTCGAAGCTAGATAAGATGCCGGAGGCGAGCGCTCGGGATGGACGCTTGGCGGAGTAGTTCACAGCATCCGTCAGACTACGCCGCGTATTTGAGAGGAGTTCTTCATATTCTGTCTGCTGAAATCCAAATTTAAGCGCTGTTCTAATTTCATTGTCCAGAAGTTCAATGGCACCTCGCCAGTTGTCATTTTTAGCAGACGCACCCGCAGAAAGCTGATCACCAGATTTGCCTGGAATATAGGCAAGGGACGCCGCGCGAACTTGTGCCCCACTGTCGAGGATCTTCTTGCGAATGCGCTGATTTACAATTTCATTGGCGTAGGTTCTGATAAAGTTGTCGCGTCGCGTTTCGAAAGTGTCCGGGCCGTAGGTGCTGGGTTTAGTATTAAAAAGGCTGACTTGCGTTGTAAGTTCGTCATCGTCGTAAACAGCTGCTTCCCGTTCGCGGGGGCTTAGCTCTCCGATATCCGGTTCTTTTGCTGATGAGTGTGTGTTCTGCCAATCACCAAAAACAGACTTGATTTTGTTCTCTATGTCACTGACCTCGACATCTCCGGTGATAACGAGAAATGCCCGATCTGGCCGGTAGTATGTGTCGTAGAATTTGCGAATTTGCGCTGCCGAGATGGTATCTAGCGTTTCGGGTAAACCGATCACGGGCCGTTTCGTCGAGAGCAAATCTGGATAGATAAAGTCTTGATAGGCGCGTTGAGCCTTGCGGTTTGGCGTGTTTCCGCGGGCCTCCTCCGCTTTTACAACTCCGCGTTCCCGGGCAACTGCATCGGGGTCAATGAGTAATTTATCGGCGGTTTCCCGCATAAGGAAAAGCGCGTAATCCATGGTTTCATCGCCAACATCTGGCAGATTGAGCATATATTGCGTTCTTGAAAATGTTGTAGATGCATTTGTATCAGGTCCAAAGGATAGCCCCAGGCGTTCGAGAGATTTAACCATTTCACCTTCAGGAACATTCTCAGAGCCGTTGAAGGCCATATGTTCTAGAAAATGAGCAATGCCGAGCGTTTTTTCTGTTTCGTGGCGGCTTCCGGCGTTAATATGAAGGCGTACAACAGCCTCTCCTTCAGGACGAATGTTGTGCTGCAAGGCATATCGCATGCCGTTTTCAAGGCGGCCATAGGTGACATTCGGGTCGACGGGTATGTCGCTCAGGTCTTGAGGCCAGACATCCACAAGCGGATCAAATGTATGTGGGCCGTCATTTTTGGACCCAAAACTGCAAGAAATCAGGGCAACTGCAATGATGACTAAAAAAATAGGAGTGACGTATTTTTGTCGCATCTCGAACCTGTTTTAATGATATAGTTTGTTAACTATGAGCCAAAATAGTGAGCAAAGTGATAACATGCCTTTGTATCAACTCTTCGGTTGTTCTCAGCGCAGGCTTTGCTATTGTCCCGCCCCTTACACGTAAGGATTATTTATGAGTACGGCCCGCACATATCTGAATTTTGAACGCTCTATTGCTGACCTTGACAATAAAATTGATGAACTCAGCCAGTCAGGTGGTTCTGAAGCTGAAATCAAGCAATTGCAAAGCAAGGTGAGCGACCAACTTAAATCTGTTTATAAAAAAATTGGCCCTTGGGAAAAAACGCATGTGGCGCGTCATGCATCTCGTCCGCATTTTAGCCAATATTGCAGGGGCATTGTGTCTGATTATACGCCTCTATCGGGCGACCGGAAATTTGGCGATGATGATGCGCTATTAGGCGGTCTTGGTAAAATTCGTGGTCATAGCGTTGTCGTGATGGGACATGAAAAAGGGAAAGATACGGATACTCGGCTTAAGCATAATTTTGGAATGGCGCAGCCTGAAGGCTATCGCAAAGCCGTGCGCCTTATGGACATGGCTGAGCGCTTCTCTTTGCCTGTTGTATCGTTTGTCGATACAGCCGGTGCGTTTCCGGGGCGCGGGGCTGAAGAACGCGGACAAGCTGAAGCCATTGCACGGTCAATTGACCGAGGCCTATCTTTGCGTGTTCCGTTTGTGACGGTTATCACTGGTGAGGGCGGTTCTGGCGGTGCCGTGGCCATCGCGACGGCCAATAAAATTATGATGCTCGAACATTCCATTTATTCGGTAATTTCACCGGAAGGATGTGCGTCCATTTTATGGCGCGATGGTACCAAGGCTCAAGATGCCGCGAAAGCGATGAAGGTGACCGCGCAAGACTTGAAGCGGCTTAAAATTATTGATGAGATTATCAAAGAACCTCTCGGAGGGGCGCACCGCTCACCGGATGAAATGATCAAGACCGTGGGGTCTGAGATAGTGAAGTCTTTGAAGGAATTGGGAAAAATGGATCCCGACGCTCTTGTAAAACAGCGCCGGGAAAAGTTCTTGAATATTGGTCGGTCGTTGCTTGCTGGCTAGAAGCCTGCAGAAATACCTGTTCCGAAGAATAGAAGCGAGTCTTTCCCGCCCGTCGTTAGTATCTTCGTGTAGTTGAGAGAATCCTCCGAGCTAAGGGCGAAGTTCGCGCCAATATAAGCAGAAACCGCATCTGTGAAGGCGTAACCGACCGACGCAGACGCTTGCCCGTACTCATAAGAGAAGCCGTCGCCGTCCACGAGACCCGCCGAAAGGCCGAGGTCGAAGCTTGTTTTCTCTCCCAAGGGAATCGAATGCCCAATGCCGCCTTCAAGCGTAAAGGCTTCCAGTGTGAGATCATAATATGCTGTGACCGAAGGAGATAAAACGGTATCGAACTCTAGGCCTCCGGAAATCTCATACGATCCAGCGCCGCCGCCATCCGTTTCAAACAAGGACCCGCCCTGAGGATAGTGGTAATAAGTTGCGCCGACGCTTGCACTTATTTTATCTGAAAGTGCAAAGCCGTAACTGGCGTACAGATCCACTTCGTCGCCTGCGAGGATAGACGTGTCACCCACACCTGTTGAAAACCAAGCGCCTGCTGAGAAATTGCCTAATGCCACTTCAACGCCAGGTTGAATAGCAGAATCGGCGAGGCTGACACCGCGGAACACGTAATCTGTCGTGTAATCAATGGAGGTTGAGACGCTGATATCCATGTCGCCTGCGGACGCTGACATTGGAACGAGGATTGAAAGTACTGCGGCACTCGCGGAAAGATATATATTTTTCATTTTTGACTCCGTATCCGGGCGAAGGGATGTGCCCGTCTGTTAATGCCCGAGTGATATGGAAATCTGTACGAGACAGCATCTACAATCGCGCCGGGGCAGGATTGAGATATCTCAATGCTGATTATTTGTGCGGAAAAAAAATAATGTGATGCAGAAAAGGGCCTCGCAAAACGCTGCGAGGCTCAAAACTTAAGCGATACGGCCGTGACAGTGTTTAACCTTCTTGCCTGAACCACAAGGGCAGGGGCTATTGCGGGAAATACCCTCCAAGTCACCTGCGCCTAAATCAGTGGGCGTAGATCCATTTTGCGCGCTGCCATCGGATACTTGCTCTTGAGTGGAGCGTTGGCTGATGGCATCCATCGGCGCACGGCCTTTGAAAACATCGGGTACAGGGGGAGGAGGTGCCACTTTTTGTAGCTGTTCCTGACGCTGCATTTGAACGTTGATCAAAAGGCGGTTCATGCTTTTGGTTACGCCTTCACGAAGGTTTGTGAGGAGACGGTCAAATAGGGTGAAGGCCTCTGATTTATACTCATTGAGGGGATCGCGTTGACCGTAACCACGAAGACCGATGACATTTTTCAGGGCGTCGAGTTGTTGTAAATGTTCGCGCCAATTTGTATCAATGACCTGAAGCAGGATTTGTTTTTCGACCTGCTGCATCTCGGATGTATTGATATCGCTTGTAAGCTGACTGAAAGCGCCGTCTGTTGTATTTTTCAGGCGTTGCAGCATTTCTTCGTCGGCAATGCCTTCTTCTTTTGCCCATTCAGCAAAAGGCAGTTCCATCGCGAGCACTTCCTTGGTTTTCTCAGTTAGCCCTTCAATATCCCATTGTTCGGCATAAGCCTTTTTTGGGACGTAAGTGTCGATGAGGTCCTCACAGACTTGATGCCGGAAGTCTTCGATAACATCGGACACATCTTCATCAGTCATGAATTCCATGCGTTGTTCGAAAATGGTCTTCCGCTGGTCGTTCATAACATCGTCATATTTCAGCAGATTTTTCCGAATATCGAAGTTGCGCTGCTCCACGCGGACTTGGGCGCGTTCAACGGCTTTTGACATAAAGCGGTTGGTCAGGTTTTCACCTTCTTCCCAACCAATTTTTCCCATCATGTTTTTCAGGCGATCGCCGCCGAAAATACGCATCAAATCATCTTCTGTCGAAAGATAGAATTTGGAACGCCCTGGATCACCTTGGCGGCCGGTACGGCCGCGCAGTTGGTTGTCAATACGGCGAGATTCGTGTCTTTCCGTCGCGAGAACATAAAGGCCGCCGGCCTCAAGTGACTGCTTTTTAAGAACTGAGACTTCCTCGGAAATTTTCTCGCGTAATTTTGCAATTTCTTCAGGGCTAGCACCTTCGGGCGCTTCTTGCTCAACACGCATGTCAACGTTGCCGCCAAGTTGAATGTCAGTGCCGCGGCCCGCCATATTTGTCGCAATTGTTACCGCTCCGGGAACACCGGCCTGTGCAACAATCGCGGCTTCTTGTTCGTGGTAGCGTGCATTGAGAACTTGGTGCGGTATATTTTTTTCTGTCAAGAAACGTGAAAGCTCTTCGGACTTTTCAATCGAAACAGTCCCCACTAGGATGGGTTGACCCTTGCGTTGGCATTCATTGATTTCGGATACGATCGCGTTGAATTTTTCGCGCTCGGTACGGTAAATTTCGTCATCATCGTCAATCCGCTGGATGGGACGGTTCGTCGGAATTTCCAGAACAGACAGTTTGTAAATGTCGTGAAATTCTGACGCTTCGGTCAGCGCGGTCCCTGTCATGCCAGATAGTTTGTCGTACAGGCGGAAATAGTTTTGCAAAGTTACGGACGCCAAGGTGACGTTCTCCGGCATAATTTCGACTTTTTCCTTGGCTTCAATGGCTTGATGCAAGCCTTGCGAGAGGCGGCGGCCATCCATAAGGCGACCGGTAAATTCGTCCACCAGAATAACTTTACCGTCTTTAACGATATAGTTCTTGTCAATGATCTGAGTTTTGTGGGCGACGAGCGCTTGGTTGATGTGGTGAACAATCGTGACGTTCTCGACGTCATAAAGATCATCACCTTCAAGTAACCCGCGCTCGCGTAAAAGCTGTTCGATTTGCTCGTTGCCGGCTTCATTGAAGCTGGCAGATCGTGCCTTCTCGTCAACCTCATATCCCTCTGGATCAATGAGCGGGATCAAGGCATCGATCGTTTGGTAAAACTCGGATTTATCATCCGTCGGACCGGAAATAATGAGAGGTGTCCGCGCTTCGTCAATCAAAATTGAATCGATTTCGTCAATGATCGCGTAAACATGGCCGCGCTGCGCCATTTCCGCGACGGAATATTTCATATTGTCGCGTAGGTAATCGAATCCAAATTCGTTATTTGTACCGTAGGTAATGTCGCACGCATAAGCTTCCTTACGCTCGTTCCCATAGGCCTCGAAATTATTGATACATCCCACGGTTAAACCGAGGAAATTGTAAACTTGCCCCATCCATTCCGCATCGCGGCGTGCGAGGTAATCGTTCACGGTGACGATGTGCACGCCTTTCCCTGTCAGGCCGTTCAAGTAAGCCGCGAGGGTCGACACGAGCGTTTTACCTTCACCTGTTCGCATCTCAGCAATCTCACCGCGGTGCAAAGTAATACCGCCGATGAGCTGCACGTCATAATGGCGTTGACCAAGCGTTCGCTTGGCGGCTTCCCTGACCACTGCAAAAGCTTCGGGAAGAAGCTCGTCGAGCGTTTCACCGCCGTTATAACGAGTTTTAAACTCGTTGGTTTTCTCTTTCAGTTGCTCATCCGAAAGTTTCGAAATCGAGGGCTCGAGTGAATTGATTTGGGCCACGATGGGTCGCAATTTTTTGAGCTTTCGGTCGTTTTCAGTACCGAGTAGTTTTTTAGCGATGCCTAACATCGGGTCTCCTGGCAGGTTTCGCGCGTTGCGCGTTCCTAGTAACAATACTTTTGGGTGACTTAGTGACGGAGGTGCCGTAAGTCAATGAACGGGCCTGTAACAAACCCTTATTTTTGCAAAAGGGCGGGAAATGGATAGACATCAACAGCTGATTAGAACGATATTGATCGTTTTCTTGGGTTTGTGCGTTTTACTTTTGGTTGCTGTCACGACCTTTCAGAGCCGTAATTTTAATTCTGAGGCTCCGCCGCTTGGAGAGGGAATCGTCCGTCTGGGCGATGTGCCTGTGGTGCAAGTCAACGGCACCTCAATTTATATGAGTGATGTCCGGCAAGTTGCGCAGGCTGAGTACCCAGACATAGATTTGGACACGTTGAAGCCAGGTGATCCGGTTTTTCGTAAAGTGCTTGATCAACTTATAGACCAACGCCTTATGGCCATTGAAGCGCTGACCCTTTCCCTCGATCAGCAAAAAGAGGCCAAGCGGCGACTGTCGCAGGCGCGTGAGCGAATATTGGGTAATGTTTTAGTTGAGAGTCACCTGCGTAAAACCGTGAACAATGAAACCGCTCGGCAGCTTTTTGAGGCGCAGGCGGCACTTAGAGATCGTGGGCAAGAGGTCAGAGCAAGGCAAATCGTCGTCGCGGATGAAACCTCTGCCAAGCAAATCTTGGACCGGCTTGACAAGGGGGAGTCGTTTGAGGCCTTGGCGCTCGCATACTCTATCGACCGCGCAAGCCGTGAAAGCGCCGGAGACCTTGGCTATTTTACCAATGATATGATGGATCCAATTCTGACACAGACCGCATTTTCCGCAGCGGTTGGCACACGTGTTCCATTGTTTAAAACTGACGCTGGTTGGCATATTTTAGAGGTCTTGGATAAACGTCAGGCACGCGAGCCGACGTTTGACGAGGTGCAAGACGACATAAAAAGTATCATGACCTATGATGAAATATCGAAACTTCTTAAGTCCTTGAGAAGCAAAGCACGCATAGAACGGTTTCCGGCTGCGGAGACATCTACCCCGCCAAAACAGGATTAGAATATGAAAACGTCACCTTTCGCTCCGGGAGAATTTCCAGTTCTTCCGCCTATCGCCGGTTTTGATATGGCGGCAGCTCAAGCCGGAATTCGCTACAAAGGCCGGACTGATTTATGGGTTCTTCGAGGACAACCCGGCACACAGGTTGCTGGCGTTTTCACGAAAAACCGAGCTCCGGGCGCGCCGGTTGATTGGTCAAGAGATGCTCTGAACCATCCGACGAACGCACCGCGAATTATTGCCGTGAACTCCGGAACGGCAAATGTCTTTGCCGGGCAGCGGGGCAAAGCTGCAGTTGAAGAAACCGCGCGTGCGTTTGCTGACGCCTATGGCGGCGAGCCCCAATCGGTTTTTCTATCCTCAACAGGTGTTATTGGTGTGCCTCTCGATGCCTCGAAAGTCGTCGCTTGCATACCGGAGCTTGTGGCGGGAATGGATGCCGATGGATGGGAAGCTGGTGCCCGGGCCATCATGACGACAGACACCTACGCAAAAGGGGCCACGGCAACGGCAAAAATACATGACGTTGAGGTTCGAATTAATGGTATTGCGAAGGGGTCAGGAATGATCGCGCCGGATATGGCGACAATGCTAAGCTATTTGGCGACAGACGCGGCTTTGTCGCAATCAGTTTTGCAATCGCTTTTGTCAGATAATTGCGAGACGAGCTTCAATGCTATAACGGTGGATAGCGATACCTCGACGTCAGATACGGTGCTTATGGCAGCGAGCGGAGCCGCAGATCACAAAGAAATTAAAGATGCCAACGATCCGGCATTGAGTGACTTCCGGAATGCGCTGGCGCGCGTGATGCTCGACTTGGCGCATCAAGTGGTGAAGGACGGAGAGGGTGCGACCAAATTCGTTGAAATAACGGTGACTGGTGCTGAAACGACTGCAGGGGCGAAGCGCGTCGCCATGAGCATTGCGAATTCCCCTTTGGTTAAAACGGCGATTGCGGGCGAAGACGCGAATTGGGGGCGTATTGTGATGGCGATTGGGAAATCGGGTGAGCCAGTGGATCGCGACTTATTATCTATTCGTATGGGAGATCTTCTTTTAGCAGAACGCGGAAACCTCGCGCCGACCTATGAAGAGGCGCTGGGATCTGCTTATATGAAGAATAGCAAGATCGATATTTATGTTGATTTGGGTATGGGAGAGGCCAGCTTTACAGCATGGACTTGCGATTTGACCCATGCCTATATCGACATCAATGCGGATTACCGCAGCTAGGATTAGCCGCAACGTCATAAAATCTTAAGTATGAAATCTTAGGGAAATTTAAGCCTTCTAGGTTATTGGAGAGACTATGCTTTTGCTGGTGGCAGCGTGCGCACTGATTGATACGGATGGCCGGATTTTGATGTGCCAGAGGCCAGAAGGCAAAGATCATGCGGGACTATGGGAGTTTCCGGGTGGAAAGATTGAGGTGGGGGAGCGGCCGGAGAGAACGATCGTGCGCGAACTGCGCGAAGAATTAGGTATTGAACCGTGTGAGCGGTGTTTACAGCCTTTTTCATTCGTGAGTCACGCTTATGACGATTTTGATCTCCTCATGCCTCTATACCTTTGTCGACAATGGGACGGGTTCGCTCGTCCACAGGAGGGGCAGGCGATAAAATGGTTATTTCCAGATCGATTGCTCGAATTGGATCTTGTTCCGGCGGATATATCGCTGGCGCAGGAATTGAGCGATAGGCTCAAGAAAGGCCGGAGGTTTGTATGATCCTAGGATTTAACATAGCAACTGCCAAAGCGTCTTTACGATCCTTCATGGATGACGAAAGCGGCGCTACGGCCATTGAGTATGCGCTCATCGCTGGCCTCATCGCCGTTGCCTTGATCGGCGGACTGAGGGTGGCGGGGTCAAGCGTCAACAATACATTAACCAATGCGAGTACAAGCCTGACCAACTCAATTTAACGAGTTTTAAATGCCTCAGATTTCGGGTCGTAGCTGTTTTCTTTGACACCAAGCGCATCCGCGAGCCGCATTCTCGCACTACCGGGCTTTAGCGGCTTTTGTTGGCTTTCATGGGGTGACCACCCCGTCATCCATATGATTTCAAATGTGGCTAGGAATTTCCCATCATTTAAAAAGAGTTTTGCATAGGCTGCCTTAAGCGCCTCCCAATAGGTGTGGGTAAGCCCTCGCGGTTGCCGCGCCTCAAGCGTATTTTGCTCTCCCATATCCCGGATGTCATGAATAAGGGTTTCAAGCTTTTCGTAATTTACCCGGAATCTGTCTGTATCTATCACCGGGAGGGCAAATCCAGTTCGCTGCAGGAGAGCGGCGCTTTGCGAATAATCTGCGAATGGAAAAATACGCGGCATAATTCCGCCAAAGATTTTTTCGTCCGCCTCATAACAGGCTTGGCGCAGCTCTGTGAGGGTCTCTCCGCCAAACATGGCGCTCATAAACAGCCCGTCAGGTGAAAGGGCGCGCCGGAGCTGTATGAGGCAGCCCGGTAAGTCGTTCACAGAATGGAGGAACAGGCCACATATGATCAGATCGAATTCTTTATGTGGTGTCGTCTCTGTGTCACCTGTACCGAGTTCTGCGAGGACGCGGGCTGGCGCCATGTGAAGCATATGTTCAGGAGATTTCAAGGCTGGTAGGTTGCGTGTTATTGTTTCAAAGAAATCCTTTGATCCGAGAATTAAAGCGCGCTTGAATGTGCGGTTTATATCACACACCCGCTCGGCGGCATCTATTGCACACCTGACTTCTATAAACGACTCGCTCCGGCGCTCGGCACGTAGTTGAAAGGCCTGCGTTGCGTCTGGATTAAATATCTTTGGCGGAGATTTGGTTTCTGTCATTGTGTGGGATATGCTTCTTATTGCCGTTGAAATAAAGAGAGAATATGCCCGCGCGTGAAATCAGGCAATTTTTCAAGCTCGCCATTGATGTGGTTTTACCGCCGCAATCACCTTTGCTTGGGCAGAATGTTGAAAAAGGCGCTGGATCTTGGGCCGACATTCAGTTCCTTGATGATCCGTGTTGTTATATATGCGGATTTCCATTTGAATATGATATGGGCGCTGAAAGCCTTTGCGGGGATTGCGCTGCGTCACCCCCCGCCTATAGCCGGGCGCGCGCCGCATTTATTTATAATGAGCAAAGCCGGCAACCGATACTCCGGTTTAAGCATGGTGGCCGGACTGAGGGACTCTCTGTATTCGCGGCGCATATGCGCCGTGCGGGTCGCCATTTTTGGGCAGACGCAGATTATATCATTCCTGTGCCGCTACATCGTTCGCGTTTGATAAAGCGCCGATTTAATCAAGCGGCGCTTTTATCACGTAAGATTGCGAAGTCGGTTCCCGCGAGTTTTGAGCCAGATATTTTGTTCCGTGTCCGAGATACGCCCAGTCAAGGCGCGCAGACGGCGTCGGGTCGCCGTAGAAATGTGCAAGGCGCTTTCCATGTTCCAGAAAAAGCCAAGGAGCGATTGAAAGGCCGAAGGGTTGTTCTCATAGATGATGTGATGACAACAGGTGCCACTCTCGAAGCTTGCGCCCGGACTTTGAAACGGGCAGGGGCTTCCTATATAGATGTTGTCACACTCGCGCGGACAGTACGAAGCGCAGTTAATATAAATGGAGTTTTCAATGGCTAAAGTCGAAATGTATACCAAGGCCATGTGTCCGTTCTGTATTCGGGCCAAGTCGCTTTTAGAAAGAAAAGGCGTCGACATTATTGATATTCCCGCTTGGATGAGCGCAGAAAAGCGTCAAGAAATGAACCGCCGCTCGGGCCGCAATACGTTCCCACAGATATTTATCGATGGCGAACATATTGGCGGATTTGATGACCTGAACGCGTTGGACAAACGGGGCGCATTAGACCCGCTCCTCGGAACCTAATATGCGCGCCGCCTGTGTCCAAATGTGTTCTGGCATTGACATCGATGCCAATCTCGATGCTGCAGAGGGACTCATTAGGCGCGCGGCGGACGAAGGCGCGACATTTATTGCCACGCCGGAAATGACTCATATTTTACAGCGCTCGGCGAAAGATCTATTCGCCGCAATCCGCCCGGAGAAAAAAGATAAGGGCGTTGCATTTTTCTCGTCCCTTGCGGCCTCACTGGGCATTGATCTATTGATTGGGTCGCTGGCTATTCAAATCGGAGAGGGCCGCGCTGCGAACCGTAGCTTCCTGTTCGGGCCTAACGGCGCGGTCAAAGCCAGATACGATAAAATTCACCTTTTCGATGTGACAGTCTCAGAGTCGGAGACTTGGAAAGAAAGCCGTGTTTACGGTGCCGGTAAGAAAGCTGTTATTGCTCCGGTCCAAGAGGGGGTTGTGGGCTTGTCAATTTGTTATGACTTGCGCTTTGCCTCGCTCTACAGAGCGTTATCACAAGCGGGCGCGCAAATTTTGGCTGTTCCTGCCGCTTTTACGCGGCCAACGGGCGAGGCGCATTGGGAAACCCTTCTTCGTGCGCGCGCCATCGAGACAGGGGCCTATGTGATGGCGCCCGCTCAGGCCGGATTACACGCTGACGGCCGCGAAACATGGGGTCATTCGCTTATCATAGATCCGTGGGGTAAGGTTATAGCTTCCCTTGAAGGACATGAACCAGGTGTCTTGGTTGCTGATTTAGATCTGGAGCTTGTGAGTACAGCCCGCGCGAAGATTCCAGCATGGCAACATAACCCGGAATTTTCGTTGTGATAAAGTATAGTCTCGTTTGCGCGCATTCTCATGAATTCGAGGCCTGGTTTTCAAAGTCTTCGGATTTTGATGAACAGGCCTCCAAGGGGTTCATCGAGTGTCCAATTTGTGGGTCTGTTGAGGTGGTCAAAGCTATTATGGCTCCAAATGTCGCCACATCTCGTAAAAAGGAAGAGACGGCTCATCAGCAAGAGAAGGCCATGAAGATGGTGAATGAGGTCGCTGCAAAAATTCGTCGCGAGATAGAGAAAAATTGCGAATATGTTGGCGGGAAATTTGCTGATGAAGCGCGCGCCATCCATTACGGTGAAAAAGTCGAGAGAGCGATTTATGGCGAGGCTACGCCCCGCGAAGCTGCCGCGTTAATAGATGAAGGTGTTCAGGTCGCGCCGCTCCCGGAAATCTTGTCGCCAAAAACGAAGAAGTCATTAAATTGAGTTTTGAGGTCTAGCCAAAGGAACTCCTTTGTGAATCGGTGTTCTCGTTGGAAATGTTTTTTCTAGAGTGAAGACAAACAACATTTTTATCATTCACATTTATAACTGTCTCGCCGGCTTTTAGCGCTTGGATGATGCTCGGGTGATCAAAATTATTCCCGAGAAGTTCTAATAGCTTGTCTTGCGCATCAAGGTTCTCAATTGTGCCGTATGCGTGAGCTTGTGATAAGGTGAGCGAGTCGTCTAAAAACGCCGCTTGCAGATTGCGGCTTAATTTATCAAGCGATAATAAGTTTCGTACATATTGGGTCGACGTATAAAGCGCATTGGAGATGTCAAGGACCCCCAACCCGCTGTCTCTCAAGTCCATCACTAAATTATATTGGGCGTCATTACTGAGTAGCGGAAGAAATTCCTCGCTGTTTTTCAGTCGTTGATGCAGAACGGTACGAGCGATTACATAGGGGATATTCGAGAAGTGGGGATGAGGCCCTTGCTCAAATCGCAGTCGATGTAGGGCGGTTAAACGTTTGTGTCCATCGAGGATGATAAACTTATCCCCTTTTCGCGTCACACAGATGGGAGACAGCAACCCAAAGAGCGCGATAGACGATTGCAATGTTTTTACTGCTTTCAAGCTACTTCCATACAGTACAACAGAATTTGGTTTTACGAAATTTGAGATATCCGATTGGACATATTGGGTACTGGGCACTTTTATGCTCCTAGCTTTCAATTATATAATCACCTAACATGTCATACAGCTCGGCTATTTTTCCGATGTCTGTACAGCATGCTGTAATTATTATTGAAAATTCAATAATGTAACCTTAAGGGAATTTAAAATACAACAATATGCTTTGGTTGTATTTGTGTATCTTATTGATTTTAATGAATTATTTTTCGCTGACGACAATATAGTTTATCGAAAGGTTTTCGCTTGTCGCCCACGTATTTGTTAAAACGTTCAGATTCATGCCTACAGGTTCATTTGGTGTAACCCCTGCATCAATTAGCCAGCGGCGCAGTTCTGTGGGTTTGATCAGCTTTTCATATTGATGAGTGCCTTTCGGGAGCCAGCGTAGGGCATATTCGGCACCGACAATGGCAAAGGCAAAAGCTTTAAACGTCCGGTTTATTGTCGAGCAAATCATCAGGCCGCCTTCTCGAACCATTGCGGCGCAATCTTTCATGAAGTCCGGTGGATTGGCCACGTGTTCGATGACTTCCATATTCAACACCACGTCAAACGGTGCTTCGCCGCTGGCGACGAGTTGCTCAATCGTACCGTGACGATAATCAATTTCGAGGTCCATTTGCTCTGCGTGGGTTTTTGCCGTCTTCAAATTCTTCTCAAGAGCGTCGACGCCAGTCACAATGGCTCCCAGCCGGGTCATTGGCTCGCAAAGAAGGCCTCCGCCGCAACCAATATCAAGAACGCGCAAACCTTTGAGCGGTTTTGCTGTATTGGGGTCGCGGTGGAAATGTTCGCAAAGAATATCCTTTATAAGGTTTATCCGAAAACTGTTCATATCGTGAAGGGGCTTGAATTTCCCAGACGGATTCCACCAGTCTGCCGCCATTCGAGCGAAGCTTTCCATTTCGCGAGGATCTACAGAGACGCTTGCGAGTGTTTCAGGTGCAGTTTCGGCGTGGGCCATATTCTTTCCTTCATTTCAGAAGACTGTATCGCTGCGAGATGTTTGTGAAAAGGCGGCAAATGCGCCGCCTCATTATACTTGCCTACTAGCGCATCCAAAGGCGCCCGAGATTGGACTGAACAGCTTGAAGCCGGGTGAAGTTTTCAAAGGACATGTTGGTGCCTGCCAGAGCGGCGACCTCGTTGAGTTCATACAAAATATTGCGTTTTGTAACATCGGGGATTTGGCTTTGAATGAACGTGATTGCAACGTGGCGTTCACCAGACGTAACCGGATCAACTTCGTGAAGTGTACTGGAAGGATAGACGATGGCTGTCCCCGATTTGCATTTAAATCGAAGATCTGCTCCACCAAGTGTAACATGAAGCGCGCCGCCTTCATAACTTTCTGGATCCGAGAGAAAAATTGTACAGCTTAAATCCGCCCGAATTCGGTCGCGTTGCAAGGGAATCATGGATGCATCCGCATGAAGGCCATAATTCATACCGGGAATGTATCGCGTCATGAGAGGCGGTGCGAGCTTTTCGGGGAAAGCGAACTCTCGAAACTCGGGGTGGGTCATCAATGCGTCGGCGAGTAGCTTGGCAGATTTCGCATAAGCAGCTTGGTCGTGAAGCTGAAGATTATTCTTCACTTTTGAATGTGGATTGCTAATTTTTCCGTCCACATAGGTCGCCTCCGCGCTGATTGCACGAAGCTCCGAAACCTGCGCCGCAGTTAGGACATCAATTTCTTTAAACATATTTAGCGCTTCCCAGTTTGATTGAGGGCCGCTTCTATCAAAGCGTGGTTTTTTGAAAGGTCAACAACCCATTTGATAGCAGCGTTGATCGCGCCGCCATGCTCCTTGCGGGCCTGCTCCAGAAGCTGCTGGCGTAGATCTGCACTGTAATCATACTCAGGTGCCTTAGAGTAGCTGCGCATGATCGGGCTCTCTGCTAATTTTGCACAGTCCTCAAGGTTGGCATTGAGGCCAAAGTGCTCCGTAATGCGGGATAAAGACGGGGCTGGCGATTGTAAAAAACTCTCGAAATTCTGCCAATAAATCTTCTGGCTGTCAGAAACCTGCGCGGCATCTATGAGCGTTGTCATCTCGCACATCCAGCCGAGCGCAATGACGTGGGCTTCTGGCAACTCCCACAGATTTCCGACAGATTGTCCGAGACGCCTGTTCAGCCGTAGTATGCGAGCTTGAGCAAGTTGTTTGGCTTCTTGCCTCGACCCTGCTCCGGCGAGAATTGTTTCAATATATCGCTCAAGGGGGACAAACAAAAACATCGCCTTGGTGTCCGCGAGAAGGAGTTCCTTCGCGAGTTCGCTCGCAAAGCTACTGGCCTTTATCATGGCGCGGGATTCTGGGTTAAATGTTCGCGATAGCCACATCGTCGCCGTCGCAAGACGCGATTGATATGTTTCCGGCGACCAAATGGATTGAGGCAAGCCTCGAATTTGCGATAATTCTGCAAAACTTCGAAGAATGTGAGGCTCGCGCAACGCAAATATTTCTGGTCGTTCTCCAAGCAGGCGAGACATGAGCGTTGAGCCCACGTGGCCAATATGAAATATGTAATAGGGCAGGGGCTTTGAGGGGAGCGAAATCGTTTCAAGTGCGCCCCATGGCACGGTCTGTCGTCTCAATTGCTGGGTTAGAATGCGCTGGTCTAGAAAGCTCGCTGCGCGGTAAGCTTCTTCACTCAGTTCTGATACAAGAATAGTGTCAGACGGAATATCCAGCATATGCGGAAAGAGCGCGGGAGAGGCCGAAAAAATATCCTGAAATGGTTGCTTCACAATTACTCTCTAGCGTTCACCAATAATCTCAGTGGCGTATAGCTTCGTGATAGGTTGTCACGACCGTGTGTGCAAGATCCAACCCCTTTAGGACTGATTTTAGATTTATTTCGCTGATATCTATCAAAATGGTTCCATCTTTGAAATGTATGTCCTAAAAGCGCCGCGGAGTTATTTGGAAGTATGTTATGTCACGTATCGTGATGAAATTTGGCGGAACATCCGTCGCTGATTTGGACCGGATCCGTCATGTTGCGGAACTTGTCGCCAAAGAGGCTGAAGCAGGACATGAAGTTGCTGTGGTGGTGTCCGCTATGTCCGGTGAAACCAATCGCTTGGTCGGTTATGTGGACGCTCTTGGCGCCGACAGTGCCGACGGCGGGGCCATTGAAGATGAATATGATGCAATTGTCTCTTCAGGGGAGCAAGTCACGTCAGGCCTTTTGGCAATAGCCCTGCGCAGACGTGGTATTCGAGCGAGATCTTGGTTGGGCTGGCAAATTCCGCTTAAAACGGATTCCGCCCATTCAAAGGCACGAATTGCCGAAATTGAAACTGACGCAATGAATGCCTCGCTCGGCGATGGCAATGTGGCTGTCGTGGCAGGTTTTCAGGGAATTAATGAAAACGGCCGGATTTCGACCCTCGGTCGCGGCGGGTCTGATACGTCTGCCGTGGCAATTGCGGTGGCACTAAAAGCTGATCGATGCGATATTTATACGGACGTAGACGGTATTTATACAACGGACCCCCGAATTGTTCCGGGCGCTCGTAGATTGAACCGTATTGCGTTCGAAGAAATGTTGGAGCTAGCATCATTAGGTGCAAAAGTTCTACAAACGCGCTCTGTTGAGCTGGCTTTAAATAACAATCTGCCTATTCGGGTTTTGACGAGCTTTGCGGGGGCAGGAGATGATAATCCGGGCACTCTTGTCTGTCATGAGGATGAAACTATGGAAGAACGAGTCGTTAGCGGCGTGGCTTATTCCCGCGATGAAGCGCAAATTACATTACTGCGTTTGAGGGATCAGCCAGGTATGGTCGCTAAAGTTTGCCGGGCGATGGCTGAGGCGAATGTTATTGTTGATATGATTGTTCAGGGCATCTCCCGGTCAGACAACGCGGCCAACTTGACATTTACTGTCGGAAAGCGAGACTTGGCCATTGCGTTGGCGGCACTCGATGACGCGAAGGATGATATTGGATTTGAGGCCGTCAAATCAGATGGCGATGTTACGAAGGTGTCTATCGTTGGTATCGGCATGCGCAGTCATACAGGCGTGGCCCAAACCATGTTCGAAGCCCTTGCGGGCCGTAATATAAATGTGAAAGTTATTGCCACTTCAGAGATCAAAATTTCTGTTCTGATCGATGCGGAGTACACAGAGCTTGCTGTGCGCGCACTTCACAATGCCTTCGAGCTTGAAAAGCGCTAGGGTTAACCACCTCCATAATTGTTAATTTTTTTGCGGCGTGGGCTCTTGAGGAGCCCATGAGAGGACTCCTGTTTGGACATTACAAAAAATTATTGTTTATCGATAAATAAAGTGTTGCGACATATGTCGTTCTATGTTACTGATAAACAATAAGTCGAAAGTCCAGTTAAACCCCTTCGAACGTTTATCTCTTTCTGCTTATCCAGCCGCAGGGGTGCCACCCTGCGGCTGGTCAAATGTAACAAAAGGAGACGAGACATGTTTAAACTTACAACAATTTCAAAGAACTTGGTGACCTTCATCGCTGCGGCATCTTTTGCGGTAATAGCAGTTGCGCCTGCGCAGGCCACTCAGGAAACAGTTGCGGTGAAAGTCGACCGCGCGGAGCTTGCATCAGATGCGGGAACGCAACGCGTTTACCGAACGCTAGAACGCAAGGCTGAAAACCTCTGCGGTGCAAACGAGGGTTTTCTGCGCCTTGAGCAGCGTATTTCGTCAAAAGCTTGCGTGAGTGCTATGATGGATAATTTTGTTCGTCAGCTTGAAAGCGGCAAACTCGCGGCCCTGCATCAGGAAACTTTGAAAGCTGCGGGTTAGGCCGCGACCATTTATTTTCGCGCGGTCTCATAGATTCTGAGACTTCGCGGGAACAGACCCGCCTCGGTTAGGCCCCAAAACTTTTGCCGAGGTGGGTCGCCTTTTGTGAACATTTGACAAAATGTCGCAATAGAGCTTGTTTGGCCCCGAAAATCGTGACATCTTTTCAGTAGTAAACACGAACGCTTAATTTGGAGGGACTTATGAGTTTGGACGTGGGATATTTAAAAACAGCTTTCACAAACACTATCACGAATAATTACGTGAATTTCAACGGGCGAACGAGCCGATTTTCGTTCTGGCATTGGATTCTCGCCTATCTCATTTTTGGAATAATTGTTGCTGTTTTAACATCTTTTTTAGGCGGAGTTGGTGAAAAAATATCTGGCCTAATATCTCTTGCGCTTTTCTTACCCGCTCTTGGTATTGATGTGCGGCGTTTGCACGATATTGATCGGTCTGGTTGGTGGATGTTGTTGGTTTTAATTCCCGTCGTCGGTTTTATTGTGCTTTTGGTTTTTTTCGCAAAAGCTGGGACTCCTGGTCCAAACCGCTTTGGAGACGTTCCCCCTGTTAAAGCAGGTTAAGAACGAATTGTTACGAAAAGCAGCGGCGAGTTAGCTCGCCGCTATGCTTTGGAGGCTTTCGACCTGATAGTCACCTTTCGCGAGCTCTTTGATCGCCTCAACAGAGGCTCTCGCAGCCGCCGCTGTTGTGAAGTAAGGAATGCCTTGCGTTAACGCTGTGCGCCGCAAAGAGAAACTATCTTTTAAGGATTGCTTGCCTGATGTTGTGTTGAACATCAGGGCAATTTCACCGTTCTTCATGGCGTCAACGATATGCGGACGTCCTTCGTGCACCTTGCGCACATATTCCGCCTCAAGGCCTTGCTCACGCAGATATTTGGTTGTGCCCCCTGTTGCGACAATCTCGAAGCCCATTGTAATCAGGTCCTTTGCGAGTTTTGCCATAAGCGCCTTATGGTCGTCGCGAACGGAGATGAAGACTTTACCCGAAGACGGAAGTGTTACGCCGCCGCCAAGCTGACTTTTTGCAAACGCCATTCCGAAGGTTTTTGCGAGTCCCATAACTTCGCCGGTTGAACGCATTTCTGGGCCTAAAACGGTATCCACGCCAGGGAAGCGGGCAAACGGGAAGACGGCTTCTTTGACGGCAATGTGTTCGCTAACCCTGATCGAGAGGTCAAACTCGGAAAGCTTTTTACCAGCCATGACTTTAGCTGCAATGCTCGCAACAGGTAGACCGATGGCTTTGGCAACAAAAGGGACCGTACGTGATGCCCTTGGGTTTACCTCGATGAGGAAAACCGTGCCCTCCTTTACGGCGAACTGAATGTTCATAAGGCCCACAACGCCGAGCTCTAACGCTAAGACCTTCGCTTGCCGCTTCATCTCTGCAACGACGTCATCGGAAAGAGAATAGGGAGGCAAAGAACAGGCGCTATCACCAGAGTGTACGCCCGCTTCTTCAATGTGTTCCATAACACCCGCGACGAAAACGTCCGTGCCGTCGCATATGGCGTCGACGTCCACTTCAATGGCATCGCGCAAATATTGATCAATCAGAAGGGGAGACTTACCGGATACCTTTACCGCCTCGTTTACGTATCGGCGAAGGTCAGGTGTATCTTCAACAATTTCCATGCCGCGGCCACCTAATACGTTGGAGGGCCTTAGGACCACAGGGTAGCCAACCGCCTCTGCAGCCTTCTCAGCTTCGTCCGCCGTGCGCGCGATGGCGTTGTTGGGTTGTTTGAGTCCGAGCTTCTCGATTAATGCCTTAAAGCGTTCACGGTCTTCGGCGCGGTCAAGGGCATCGCGCATCGTCCCAAGCAGCGGAATATTATTGTCCTCAAGGGCTTCTGCGAGCTTGAGCGGTGTTTGGCCGCCAAACTGAACAATAACGCCAAGGAGTTGGCCGGATGCGCGTTCGGTCTCGATGAGCTCAAGCACATCTTCTTCGGTGAGAGGTTCAAAGTAAAGACGATCAGAGGTGTCGTAGTCTGTTGAAACCGTTTCAGGGTTACAGTTGACCATAATCGATTCAATATCGATCTCGCCGAGGGCAAAAGCCGCGTGACAACAGCAATAGTCAAATTCAATGCCTTGGCCGATACGGTTAGGACCGCCGCCAAGAATAATAACCTTTTTACGATCTGACACCCGCGCTTCGCAATCTGGTGCATTCCCAAAAGAAGGCATTTCATATGTTGAGTACATGTAGGGTGTTTTCGCCGAAAACTCTGCCGCACATGTATCTACGCGTTTATAGACTGGCCGAACGCCAATGTTGCGCCGCGCAATCCGAACAGCTTTTTCATCGGTACCGGCGAGTTCTGCAAGCCGCGCATCGGAGAATCCATCCGCCTTCAGCGCGCGCCACTCGGCGGCAGTTTCAGGCAGTCCATTTGCTTTGACGTGGTCTTCTGTTCGGACGAGGTCTTCTATTTGGCGTAGGAACCATTTATCGATTTTGGTGTAGGTATAGACAGAATCGACGCTTAGTCCGTGCCGGAAGGCTTGCGCGACGACCAACAAGCGGTCAGGCGCCAAGAGCGTCAGGCGCCCTTTGATCGCTTTTTCAATATTTCCGTCAACCGCTTCTATCTCAATTTCATTCAATCCTGTCAGGCCTGTTTCCAGTGACCGGAGGGCTTTTTGGAAGCTTTCCCCAAAGGTACGACCAATGGCCATGGCTTCACCAACGCTGCGCATGGCGGTTGTCAGAATGGGTTTCGCTCCCGGAAATTTCTCAAAAGCAAAGCGCGGGATTTTTGTTACCACATAGTCAATGGTCGGCTCGAAGGCGGCGGGTGTTGCGCCGGTAATGTCATTGTCCAACTCATCAAGCGTGTAGCCGACGGCGAGCTTGGCTGCGATCTTAGCAATCGGAAAGCCTGTGGCTTTTGACGCCAATGCGGACGAGCGCGAGACGCGGGGATTCATCTCGATAACAACCATACGGCCATCTTTGGGGTTGAGCCCGAATTGAACATTGGAGCCGCCGGTTTCTACACCGATTTCGCGAAGGACAGCGATGGAAGCATCGCGCATGATTTGGTATTCTTTATCGGTGAGCGTTAGCGCGGGCGCGACCGTGATAGAATCGCCCGTATGAACACCCATCGGGTCGATGTTTTCGATCGCGCAGATGATGATACAATTGTCCGCTTTGTCGCGAACAACTTCCATCTCGTATTCTTTCCAGCCGAGCAAGCTTTCATCCACGAGAACTTGATTGGTGGGTGAGGCCATGAGGCCGGATCTGACAATCTCTTCATATTCTTCGATATTATAGGCAACGCCGCCGCCCGTGCCGCCAAGTGTAAAGGCTGGGCGTATAATGGCGGGCAGGCCCGTATAATCGAGCTTTCGGACCGCTTCCGCGACACCTTCTGCAATATTTCCATTCGGAGCCGTGATGATTGTCGCGCGCGGGTTTTCAAGCCCAATCTTTGTCATGGCTTCGGCAAACCGTTCCCGGTTTTCGGCCTTGTCAATAACATCCGCTTTTGCGCCGATCATCTCGACGCCATATTTTTCCAGTATGCCCATTTTCTCAAGTGCGAGAGCTGTATTGAGAGCGGTTTGCCCGCCCATCGTTGGTAGCAATGCGTCGGGTCGCTCAATGGCGATAATTTTCTCAACCATTGCTGGCGTTATCGGCTCAACATAGGTGGCATCGGCCATGCCGGGATCTGTCATGATTGTCGCGGGATTGGAGTTTACGAGGATAACGCGGTATCCTTCGTCGCGCAGGGCCTTGCAGGCTTGCACGCCAGAATAATCGAATTCGCAGGCCTGACCAATAACGATGGGCCCCGCGCCGATAATGAGAATGCTTTCAATATCTGTACGTTTTGGCATGGAATTCGACCTTTTTTCATTTCAGAATCTGGCGGAGAAGCCAAATTGCCTTCGTGTATAGAAAGCATTGCTATGATACAAGTATTTGCGGGCGGGAATTTTGTGCTATGAGCAGATAAATTGGTTATTGGGGGAAACATGGCCTATAGTTCTCAACTCGGCGGCCGAAGAGGCGGTGGATTTCGTTGGCAGATCATGGTGCTCTTTGCAATTGGCGCCGCCGTTTATTATTTCGCAAACCAGGAAACGGTCCCTTTGACGGGCCGAAAGCAACTTCGGACAATGCAGCCTGCGCAGGAAATGCAGCTGGGTCTGCAATCATATCAGCAAATACTTGCCGATAATCGTGGAAATCTTGTTCTGGAGGGCACAAACTATGATGCGGTTAGAAAAATTGGACAAGATATCGCGAAAGTCGCCGCGCCCGAGGATCCGGGTTTTGAGTGGGCTTTCAATCTGATCGACTCTCCGCAAGCGAACGCCTTTGCGCTCCCGGGCGGATATACGGCTGTTTATACGGGGCTCCTACCAATTGCGGAGAATGTTGACGGATTGGCCGTAGTGATGGGCCACGAAATCGGTCACGCTCTCGCTCATCACGGCGCAGAGCGGATGGCCCAGCAAAACATGCAGCGTATTATTGGCGCCGGCGTGTCCTTGGGGGCCGGGGGTATGGATGCAAGTTCACAGCGCGCGGTGATGGGCGTATTTGGCGGTATTTCTCAGTATGGCTATGCGCTCCCATTTTCGAGGGCGCACGAATCGGAAGCGGACTATATTGGGTTGGTCCTTGTGGCGCGTGCTTGTTACGATCCACGGGAAGCCCCAAAACTGTGGGAGCGTATGGGCGCGCAGGCGGGCGCAACGCCGCCAGAGTTTCAAAGTACCCACCCCGCGCCGGAAACACGCGTCCAGAACTTTAAGAATTGGATGCCCGAAGCGATAGAGATATATAATCAAAACTGCCCGGCAAAGATCAGGTAGAGAAATGGACCATCATGAGTGACCTCGTACTCGTCACCGGCGTCAGCGGTTTTATTGGATCGCACGTAGCGCTGAGACTTCTTGAAAAAGGGTATGCCGTTCGGGGAACTGTCCGAAACAAAACGAAAGGCGAGGTTGTCGCAGAGAAAATTCGTGCTGCCGCCGGACCGGACGCAGATCTGGAGTTGGTTGAAGCAGACCTCGGGCAAGATGCAGGTTGGTCTGATGCGGTTAAAGGGTGCCGATATATTCAGCATATAGCGTCGCCTTTTCCGACTGATACGCCCTCGGACCGGGAAGCCTTGGTGCCGGAAGCCCGGGCCGGAGCGCAACGCGTATTAGAAAATGGGTTTTCATCGGGCGCTGAGCGTATTGTTATGACGTCATCGATGGCGGCTATGATGGGGCAACCGGGCCGTTCGCGGTATATGAAAGTGTCCGAAAACGATTGGTCCGACCCGGATTGGCGGCCCATGACGGCGTATCCCGTGTCTAAAACGCGAGCGGAGCTTTCGGCATGGGCATATGCCAAGGCTCAAGGGCTCGAGAAAAAACTCACGGTTATAAATCCTGGCCTTGTATTGGGGCCAGATCCGTTTGAGAACGGTGGAACGTCTTTGAAATTAATTTTGTCGATGTTTAGAGGCGGCTTTCCACGTGTACCAAAAGTTGCTTACCCCATCATCGATATTCGAGACTGTGCGTCTATACATGTGGCTGCCATGACAGCCGAAAATGCGGGTGGGCGGCGCGTGATGGCCGCAGGTGAGACTTTGTGGCTCGCCGATATAGCGAAAATCTTACGGAAAAACTATCCCGACGCCGACAAACTCCCATCGGGTGACCTGCCAAATTTTATAGTGCGTCTGGGCGCATTGTTTGATGACCGGATTAAAGGCGTCTTGCCGGATCTTGGCATCTTTCATGAAGCGGATTCCGCCTATGTGGCAACGCTCACGCAGGTTATTCCGCGCTCTGCCAAAGAGGCGATTTTGGCTTCGGCAAATAGCCTTATTGAGCAAGGTCTCGCAAGCGCTGATTAACTGCGGCTTCAAATTTTTAGTTTGGTCGCTTCACAAAGCTATGGGGACGGGGTATTGGTTGCGAAGTTTCAGTTTTAAGGGGAGAAACTCATGTCCGGTGAAAATGATAAGTGGGAAATCTATACAGACAAGCGCGGCGAACATAGGTGGCGACGAAAAGCGTCCAACGGTAATATCGTTGGGTCATCTTGCGAAGGGTACACGCAAAAGGCGGCTTGCGTGGCAAATGCACAACGTCATGGCATGGATAATAATCCGGAAGGCCTTGGTGCAAAAGACAAGTGGGAAGTGTATAAAGATAAGCGGGGCGAATATCGTTGGCGTCGTACGGCCGTGAACGGCGAGATCACGGGTGCTTCATCTGAAAGCTATAAATCCAAATCTGATGCTGAGGCAAATGCGCAGCGAAACGGTATGTAGTTTATACAAAAATTTAAGAAAACCGCCCGATTGGGGCGGTTTTTTTTATACAATTTTATGCGTTCTCGCGCGATGATATAATATGCCGATGATTGACGCTGCTTTGGGACCCGTCACCGCATTGAAGGCCGTCAATGTCCGTGAAAACCGAGGCTGCACCTGAGTAGAAAAATCCCTTGTCTTGGCCGATAGCGTCAACAAGGAAATCGAAAACGGCGCGGATGCGCACACTTTTTGTCAGGTCTTCATGGGCGACAATCCACAAATCTTCATGGTGCGTATGATCAGGAAGAACGCGGCGTAAATTTAGCCCTGCATCAGAAAAACAAATCGGTAAGATACCAATACCGTATCCGCAAAGAATGGCATTTTTATGGGCTTCAAGATTGTTGGTTTTGAAGGTTAGGCGCCCAAGCGGATGGCTGACGCCGTTTTCATCTTTGGGCCAGAGGTAGTCGGTTTCTGACATATGGACAGCCACACTATCGTGATCCGCCAGGTCAGCTTTCGATGTCACGGGTTCAGTCCTCTTTTCCAAATATCTTTCAGAGGCAAATAGGCCAAATCCAACCTCGGCGACTTTTCGGCCGATCAAGCTATTCTGATTGCCGGGACCGACCCATCTAAGGGCAATGTCGGCCTCTCGCTGAGCGAGATTGAAGGTGCGAAAATCAACAGAGAGGTCAACCAAGAGATCGGGGTGTGACGCGCGAAAAACCTGCATGGCAGCTGGCAGCCAATTTGTTCCCAAACCTTCCGTTGCAGAAATCCTGACTGGGCCCGCTAAAGATTGTTCAAGAGAGGCCGAGCTGCGGTTGATCGCGCTGGCTTCGATTTCCATACGGCGAATATGGTCCAGCACAGAGTGTCCAAATGCTGTCGGAACGAGAATGCCGCCTTCCTTATGCAGAAGAGGGGTTTGAAAGTGTTCTTCGAGTGAGCGGATGCGCCGGCCAACCGTTGGTTGGCTCATATTAAGTTTCTTCCCTGCGGCTGTGAGGCTGCCAGTTTCAGCAACCGCGAGCAAAATTGGATAGTCTGACCAAGTATTCATACGAAAACGAATAAACAATATTCAATAATTGTCAATATCATTCGATTTTGTTCATTCCTATATGCAATTTGTCAATCGAAAGGAACTTCATTATGACAAATTCAATTGTTCGCCGTAGCCTTGTCTCTCTTGCAGCAGCTGCAATGACATTTCCAGCCGTAAGTGCTTTTGCTGCGGATGTGACGCAGCCAACAGCAGCGTCATTCGTTGTGACATCTGCCGCTGATGGCCGTATTCGCGCGGGTGTGTCCGCTTTTAATAAGGGTGATTTCGAACGCAGCATAAGTTTTAGCCGCGCTGCGTTGAAGACGCCTCTGTCTTCTAAACGCGCCGCAATCGTGCATTCAAATCTTTGTGCTGCTTATGCAGGTGCAGGAGATCTTGAAAAAGCCTCTGAAGCCTGTGCAACCGCGCTGGAAATGCGGCCTGGGTACGATGCTGCTGAGACAAACCAAGCTGCGCTTATTGCGCTCAAAGCACAAAAATAATCACTGATCTTTAGACGTTCCCCGACGTCGCTGTGCCGGTTTAACTTTCGACTTTGAAAGTCAGGCCGGCATTTTTTTTGAGCCGATCAATGATCGCTTGCCCCATCGCCGGCGCAGGCGTGTAGACTCCGCCGGGTGTCAGGTCTCGTGAAATGTCTTTCGCAAGACAAATCGCAGACTCTGCAATCATCTTTGACGTTGATCCGTATCCAGGATCTTTGTCGCCTGTTACGCCGACGATGACTTTGTCGCCGTTGGCGGTCTCCCCAACAAACATAATGTCGTAGAAACCATTTTCGCGTTCTTCTTTGGATGGGCCTTCACCGGGTTTTGGTGGATTGGTTGCCATGCTTTTGTCATTGGCGACGTGGTGAGCCATCTGTTCGCCTTCCTCGCCGGGGCCTGTCAGCATCATCTCGTCATAGACAAAGTCTTCGCCGTATGCGTGACCTAACAGGGCATTGGATCGGTGAACATTTTTCGTGTTGATCGATGCCATTATGAAGGGGGCAGACCAGCTATTTAAATCGTCTTCGTAAATTGGCTTATGTCCGGATGGCTGTTTTGGGCCATCAAACCCGGGAACAAGGGAAAACGGATCTTTTAGCCAGTTTAGCACCTCAGGCTCCTTACCGGCGCGCTGCATTGTGACCATGAAACTCATAGCCGTGCCGCCGGAGAAGGTGCCTTTCATCTTTCGAACCCGCCCGCGAACGCGCTGACAGGGCGTTCCAAATTTCGTATTCGCTGTTTGCTGAGCGAAGTAGACGCCAAGGTCGAAAGGAATGGAATCAAATCCGCAGGAATGCACTAACCGCGCACCCGAACCTTTTGCCATGTCTTGGAATTGCGCGACAGTATCATGCATCCATGCGGGCTCGCCGCAGAGGTCAACATAATCGGTCCCATATTCTGCGCAGGCCTTCAAAAGATCGGTGCCGTAGAGCTGATACGGGCCAACAGTTGTGAGGATAACTTTTGTGCGTTTGACCATATCAACGAGAGATGCGTTGTCTGATGAATTCGCGGTGATGAGCGGGACGTTTTGGGGAATCCCCATTTCCCCGCGTACAGCGGCTAACTTCTCTTCGGAACGCCCAGCCATTGCCCAACGAAGGTCTGTATCATTATAGGCATCGTTCAGATATTCCGCGACAAGGCGCCCTGTAAACCCGGTCGCGCCATAAACGACAACGTCAAATTCTCTCTCAGACATATTTATTCCCTCATATTTATTATGCACAAAGTTGCATATAAGGCGCGCCGTATCAAGAATTAAGCGACGGTTGTCTGTTTGGCCGCTTATCAGAGCTTAGGGGAATGGGCGGCGTCCTAGAGATTCTGCGCCAAGGCTGGAGATGTACATCCAACCATCGCCTGGGGCGAGCGCACCTGTGGTTAATGGATAAGCGCCGCTAGGGTCTTGCCATGTTTTTAAGACTGAACCGTCTGTGCCAAGTTGCATGATAAAACCGTAATTTTGAGCGGATGGCTTCATGAACTCTGGCAAGCGCCAAACGAGTTTGCGCATAAACGGCTTCGCTGCAAGTTTATCCAGTGCATCTGCGCGTTGACTGACCAAGCCTACAAAGAAAGTGCCTTTAGGCCCTGCGTTAATATTGTCAGGAAACCCGGGCAGATTGCCGATGACAATATCAGTTTCACCGGCGCGGTCGCCTGCCAACCAAATTCGCAAAATTCGATATTCGCCTGTTTCATTCATCAAAACTGACTGCCCATCTGGTGCCATGGCAACACCGTTTGCGAAGCTCACGCCGGTTTTGATGACTTTTGTTTCCTTTGTAGCGGGGTCGTAGGACAATAGGCGTCCAGTACGGCCGTGTTCCATAATCTCTAAAAGGCTCCCCTGCATTGTACTTCCACTGGCTTCAGCTCCAAATTTTGTGGAGGCATCAGAAAAGTAAATGATACCGTTTGGACCGATGTCGAGATCGTCGGCATATAAGATCGGAGTCCCGGCCACTTCATTTGTTAAAACACTGACGATTCCGTCGGGGGTGATCGAGAGAAGACCTAAATAGGCATCGGCGACAATTAAATTGTTTTCGCCGTCAAACTCCAACCCCAAGGGGACCCCGCCAGTTTCGGCAAAGGTCGCAAAGGATTTCGAGCTTGGATCAATTTGGCGGATGAGCCCATCTTGAGAAGAGACAAAGAGCATTAACTTGCCGTCAATATCTCTGGCCGCGACATCTTCTGGGCCGTGAATGCCCCCAATGTCGAGACGATCAAGGCTCGCCAATTGTTCGTTGGGTGAAAATACGCCCACATAGCCTTCTGAGATCGGCGCCTCCCAACTCTGAGGAGCGATAGGAACAGGCCAAAAACATAAATACAAAATTGCAACAAGGAATAGTCCGAGACCTGCTAGGAGTGCTTTCTTCATTTCTGTTCCTCTAACAACCATTTTTTATATTGCCGTGTTTGTTTGGCCTGACGCAACTGACCCTTTATGATAGCGAGTATGGGGCTACGTTTTTTGCGGGGCGATGACCCTGCGCCCATCCGGTATAGGTTTTCTTTGGTCAAAGCCATGTTACCCAACGATAATATCGTCTTGTTTTTAGACTTGATGATTTGGAGAGGCGTTATCAAATTCACGCCGTTTTTCCAGTCTAATGGAATGTTCGCGTTTTGACCAAAAGCCCGCGCGATTCCGATAATGTCAATTTCGCCGCCTGCGAGTGCCGCTTCTGCGGTTTCGTACTTTGTGACTCCGCCAGTGACCATGAGCGGCATATGAGCCGAAGTGGAAATATCGCGAGCGAAGTCAATAAAATACATTTCGCGGTCCTTGGTACTTTGCGCGCGCCCGTCCTCTGCCATGCCCATCATCGCCGCACTTTCATAGTTCCCGCCGGAAATTTCCACAAAGTCGACGGCTTCGCCGTTCAGCCATTCAACCACTTGCCGGGCATCTTCAATGTCAAAGCCGCCGCGTTGGAAGTCAGCGGAATTTAGCTTAACTGCAACGCCGAATTTGTCGCCGACCCGTTTTCGTACCGCGCGTACGATTTCAAGCAAGAAGCGCGCACGGTTCTCCAAAACGCCGCCCCATTTGTCTTTGCGCTTATTTGATAATGGCGAGAGGAACTGCGCGACCAAGTATCCGTGTGCACTGTGGATCTGAACGCCGTCAAATCCAGCCGACTTCGCCGCTTCTGCGGTATCCGCAAAACGCTTTATCATCGCTTTTACCTCATCATCTGTGAGCGCACGTGCCTCGACAAACATTTTCTCGGCGGGGCCGCTCATTTTCAGGCGTGTATTTGACGCGGAGACAACGTCGGTGCCCATGGATGCGTAGACCTGCCGCCCGGGGTGGCTGATTTGCATGTAAAACTGTGCCCCACCAGATTTTCCGGCTTTCGCCCAGCGTTCGAAAACATCCCGCCGCGACGGATCATCCAGGACACCCTTGCCAAGATAAATTCCTCCGGGTCCGGTCATCGCATCTGGCGAGACCATAACATTACCAGTGAGTATCAATCCGGGCCCTCCCGCGGCCCAGCGTGTGTAAAGATTAATTAAAGCCTCACCCGGGATTTGACCATATTCGGCCATATTTTCTTCCATGGCCGCTTTGCATATGCGATTTGAAATCATTGCGCCATTCGGCAATGTCAGCGGCTCAAAAATCTTTGCCATAAAAGCTCCCCGTTAACCTTTTCATACGGCGCAATTAGAGGGTTGGCAATAACCCTCTTAAAGCACCTCTTTCGAGGTGATGCCTGAAAACTGGGAGTCGTTGAAAATCGAAAAGCTAGCCGCGAAGGACACCGCCGACCTTCGCCACACCTTGAACGATCTTGCTTGAAATAAGCTCAATATCTTTGTCCGTAAGCGTTGCGTTTTTTGGCGATAACGTGGCCTCTATCGCGAGGGATTTATATCCCTCCTCAATGCCTTGGCCTTGATAGATATCGAAGAGCCGGACATGCGTGATGAGCTGCCGGTCCGCACCTTTTACAGCCTTTAGAACATCTTCCGCAGATATGTCGCTCGCGACCACGAAAGCAAAATCGCGATGAACCGGCATGAAATCCGATAGAATAAGCTCGCCCTTCGCTTTGCTTCCAGCCTTTTTGGACCGAGGCGCTGGAATTTTTTCTGGCCACAGTTCAAACGCCACAACGCGGCCTTCAATACCAAGGGCTTTGAGCGCGCGTGGGTGGAGTTCGCCAAAGTCTGCTAATATGTTTTTGGGTCCCATTTGCAATCGGCCAGAACGGCCTGGGTGCCAATAGTCTCCCGAAGGCTTTGCCAATTGCAAATTGTCGACATTTGCGCCCATCGCTGAAAGAGCGGCCAGCGCATCGGCCTTAGCTGTGAGTGCGTCGGGCGCGGAATTGCCGGTCCAGTCACGGACCGTTTCAACGCGCCGCATACCTGCAATGGTCAAATCCTGCCCGTCAGGGGAGGTTGTGCGGTAAGTGGGGCCAGCTTCGAACAGCGCCGCTCCAGGGTACCCTTTGTCGGCGTTGCGTTGTCCAGCCAGCAAGAGGTGGATCAGTGCGCTAGGACGCATACAATCCAAGTCTGATGAGATCGGGTTTTCTAGTTTCATTTCTGGCGCACCGCCGCCGAATATCTCTGCGTGCGCCGTCAACACAAATGACCATGTCACAGCTTCTGACAGTCCCGCCAAGGCCAGCGCGCGGCGGGCAAGACGGGTGCGGTTCTGTATGAGCGTCGCCGTGGGGGCCCTACGTACGGAGGGACGTGGCAGGCTGACCGCCTCAAGTTTATGATAGCCGGTAATGCGTGCGATCTCTTCAACGAGATCGGCATTTTCGGTAATATCACGCCGCGCGGTGGGAACGGTCACGCTCCAGCGCTCGCCGCGCAAAACGCCAAATCCAAGATCGATCAAGATCTTTTCCATATCGTCATCGGAGATGTTCATGCCTGTCAGGCGCGCGACTTGTGACGGATCAAATTCCACATTTTCTGGCGGTTCTGGTAGGGTCCCGGCAAGATTGATCTCACTGGCTTCTCCGCCGCATATGTCAATCACCATGCGTGTGGCCATTTCGACGCCGCCGAGAACAAAGCCGGTATCAACGCCGCGTTCGAACCGGTATTTTGCGTCGGAGTTTACACCTAGCCGTTTCGCTGTCCGGCGAATGGTAAGCGGGTCAAACCAAGCGGCTTCAATTAAAATATCCGTCGTCGCTGCGTCGCAACCCGTGCTTTCGCCGCCAACAATCCCGCCGAGGCCGATAATTCCGCTCTCATCTGTGATCGCGCAATCTTCGGATGTGGCTGTGTAGGACTTGTCGTCCAAAGCGTCGAAGCTTTCGTCCCGGCCCATACGAACCGTGACCGAGCCAGACAGTTTTGATAGATCGTAAAAGTGCAAAGGCCTTGCGCGATCATAGGTGATAAAATTCGTAATATCCACAAGCGCAGAAATTGGCCGCAGACCAATGGCTTTGAGGCGATCTTGGAGCCACGCCGGCGAGGGACCATTTTTGACCCCGCGAACCACGCGTCCAGCAAAGACTGGGCAGGCCTCTGTGGCTTCGATAATGATGTTTTGCGGGCAGGGAAAGGTGCCTGTAACAGGTTCAATTGCTTTCGTCTTCAGTGTTCCAAGGCCTACTGCGGCAAGATCACGGGCAATAGAATCCACGCCAAGCCAATCCGGGCGGTTGGGAGTCACTTCAAAATCAATCACGGGGTCATTCATGTCAAGCGCATCTGCGAGAGGGGTGCCGACCTTGAAACGGCTGTCCAAATCCATGATCCCGTCATGGTCATTTCCGAGGCCAAGCTCGCTTGCGGAGCACATCATGCCTGAGGATTCGATCCCCCTTATTTTGCGGGGTTTTTTATCAAGGCTGAAATCCGCGCCGGGGATATAGGCGCCCATAGGGGCATACGCCACTGTCATATCTGCCCGTGCATTGGGTGCGCCGCAAACAATGGTTTTTACGCCGTCGCGCGTGTCCACGGTGCAGACCCGTAGCTTGTCAGCGTCCGGGTGTTTTTCTGCGGTCAGGACTTTTCCGATTGAAAACTCTGACAGTCGTTCCGCAGGGTTTTCAACGCCTTCAACTTCTAGACCCGCGAGTGTCATAGCTTCGACAACCTCGTCGATGGTCGCGTCCGTGTCTAAATGCTCTTTGAGCCAAGAGAGAGTGAATTTCATTGCTTTTCTACTTTAATATTTTCGTACTGCAGAGAAATGGGTTGGGCCATCTTCGTAACATAAATGAATAGAAAGGACGTCGCCATCAGCTCAAGCCCGTCGCCAAGTTTGCCTGCAGAAGAGGGTCAAATCCGTAGTGGCCGAGCCAGCGCGTATCCGCGGCGAACATATCGCGCAGGTCCGGCACGCCGTATTTAAGCATCGCCAGTCGGTCAACGCCCATCCCAAACGCAAACCCTTGATATATATCGGGGTCAATTCCGCAGGCGCGCAGCACATTGGGATGCACCATACCGCACCCTAGAATTTCCATCCATTTTTCGCCTTGACCAATGCGGATCTCCGATCCTACGCGTTCATAACGTACATCCATTTCGGCCGAGGGTTCTGTGAACGGGAAATGGTGCGGGCGGAACTGAACGTCTACATCGGTCTCGAAAAAGGCCGAGATGAAATCCATGAGGCAGCCTTTCAGGTGCCCCATATGCGTTTCCTTATCAATAACCAGACCTTCTACTTGATGGAACATGGGGGTATGGGTCTGGTCGCTATCGCAACGATATGTTCGGCCTGGCGCGATGATACGGATGGGCGGCTTTTCATTGATCATGGTGCGAATTTGTACCGGCGACGTGTGTGTGCGCAGGACTTTCTTTTCGCCATCGGCATCAGGCGCCATGAAAAAGGTATCATGCATGTCGCGTGCGGGGTGTCCCGGAGGGAAGTTCAGCGCCGTGAAATTGTGAAAATCATCTTCTATGTCTGGGCCTTCTGCGACTGTGAATCCCATATCGGAGAATATAGCGGCCATTTCTTCCATGACTTGCTGGACGGGATGCAGGGTTCCTCTGGCTGTACCTACAGGTAAAGACATATCCATGGTCTCGGACACAAGCGCGGTCTCGAGCGCGGCATTTTCCAGAATGTCCTTACGGGCGTCAATCAGTGCGGAGATGTCGTTTTTAAGGCTATTGAGAGCCGGTCCCATGACTTTCTTTTCCTCGGCGCTCATTTGACCAAGGCCTCGCATCATCATAGAGACTTCGCCCTTTTTCCCAAGTGCAGCGACGCGTATGTCATCAAGCGCGCGAAGCTCGCTCGCTGCTGAGATTTCGCCGCTATATTTGGCTTTAATGTCTTCAATATCGCTCATGACACATCCATCATAAAATTTGGCGTCTTTTGACGCTTTGCGAGCGGAACGTCAACAGGGCAGCACGAAGAGTGATCAAGTCAAGATGTGCATCATTGTCGCCACTGAGACCTTGGTGAAATGGCGAGGCCCTAAATATCTGATTGTTCAGGAGCTAGCCTTTGTGACACCGGTGCCAAATAACTGTATATTAACTACAACCGATAAACTCATTTAAACGTCTTTCTTATAGTTAGGACACATGCCCGATAAGATGTGGAATTTCGGAGTGTCTAGATATTTCGGCGATAAAGCCGATATTGAGGTTGGGAAATGACATTTATAAAAAGCGCCCTTGAGAAGTGGTTTATCGCTTATCGCCGCGATACAAGCGGGCAATTTGCGATTTGGATCGGCCTTGCTGCACTTCCTCTTTTGTCCGCTGTCTCTTTCGCTGTGGACTATAATCGCGCCGAGCGTGTGCGTCTCGACGTGAAAGGCGCGTTGGATAGTGCGGCTTTGGCAACGGTCACTAATCAATCCCTCTCAAGTCATGGTCGGGCAGAGTATGCGAAAGCCTATTTCAATGAAAATTTTTCGAACGCGAATTTATTTGACCTTACCGTAGACGTTGCCACAGCTGAACGTGTGGCGCTAACGGCGAGGGGTAGCTCTGATGTTACTGTCGGCCGCGCCATTGGTTTAAAAGCCATCGATATTTCAGAAACCAGCGTCGCGACTTTAACGAAGAACGATGTGATATGTGTTTTAACGCTGGATCCGGATGGTGCCGGCGCATTCTCCGTGACGGACGGAAGCACGTTTGAGGCCTCTGAATGCGCGGTTCAGGTTAATTCCTCGAACATTTTGGCGGCCGTGGTCGGCCCCCTATCAAAGGCGAGTGCCCAATCTTTTTGCATTGTTGGCGGGGCAATTGGAAATTTCTTCCCCTATGTGAACACAGAATGCAGCGCTGTTACTGATCCTTATGAGAATATGCCGCCAGTTGTTCCTGCGCCCTGCATCAATGATAGCAAGCTAAGCTTCAAGGTTGAAAAGAAAATAGATTTGTCAATTTATGGAAACCTTATCGTTGACGAAACGATTGCGATTGTTGGTAACGACCTCACACTCGCACCTGGAACCTATTGCGATAGCTTAAGGGTTGAGGGTTACAATGTGAAGTTCCTACCGGGTGTCTATGTTATGAATAATGCCCCGATCGAATTTAAAAAAGGGGCCTCCGCTACGGCTGATGGCGTGGTCTTTGTGATGTACGGGAACGACTCTCGGATTAAAATTGAGAGTGGTTCTAGTCTTAACCTCAAAGCGCCTGTCGATGGTGCTTTTGCAGGTATGGCGATTTACCAAAATGCCGACTCCGCTCTCATCGATAGAAATGGCAAGCGCATAAAAGAGGGCACCGGACTAGCTCAATTTCCGACGGCCACCAGCGAGCTCAAAGGCGGTTCGTCTATGAGTGTTTTGGGCACAGTTTATTTGCCGACGCAGGAGCTCAAAGTCGGTAGCAATAGCGGTATGGGAACGCATTCGCCGGCGACGTCCTATATTGGTTACCGCGTGGCGTTCGAAGGTGGATCCGATATTAGCGTCTCTGTTGACAATGAGGGCAATGGTTTACCCGACCTGATGCGTCAATCGGATGATAGCGCGCGTTTAGTGCAGTAAGTTTGCTCTCGAGCTTGAGAATAGTTCTTTTCAAAACAAACCCAAGATATATCCTTCACATATGAGGATATCGACTGTTTTGTTGGCGCTTATGTTTACGTCAAGTGCCGCTCACGCGGGCACTAAAAAACAGATCTATGAATTTAACTCTGCGCCCAGTGGGGCGGTAATTGTGTTGGCTACGCCCAACGGCGTAAATGGGTATAAACGGTCCAGCTGCACGACGCCCTGTACCCTTAAGGCAAAACCTGACCCCGGAAATCTCTTTCATTTGAGTCTCGCTGGATATCAATCGGAGTTCCTTCTGATGAAAGATGCCGTGATCAATGACGGCCGGGTGGTCTTCGAAAAAAAGCTTCTTACCCAAGCAGAAGCTGATGCTATCAGGAAGAGAAAACATCAGAATGCGCAAGCCGTCTTTGAAAATAGCGATAAGTGTAACATCAAAAATATGACGGACCGCTCGGACAATAGTGACGCGGAGGTATGCCGCCGTATCAATCCGGCCTACCCCGTTCGCGCTATGTCAGAAGGGATCGAAGGTAAATGCGACGTTACAATCAATGTCTCGGCGGCGGGAACCGTGGACACCGTTCAAACAATGGTGTGCAGCGCACCGGAATTCGTATGCGCGACTGAACGCGCTGTGATGAAGTGGAAGTTTTTCCCAAGGCGCATTGACGGCGAAAACGTGGAAGCCAAAGGCCTGACATTTCGCATTAATTTCAAAATGGAAGATTACATCAGCCCCTCGCCAAAACATTGACAACTGGAGGTGAGGAAGAGATTCGAACTCTCGGTACGCTATTAACGCACACACGCTTTCCAAGCGTGCGCCTTAAACCACTCGGCCACCTCACCTCTGAGGTCATTGTCCTCGGAATTTACCGAGGGGTTTCGGATAGGCTATCGCTTATCTCGGGTCTGCTTGCTTCGCTTACAGCGCGCCCCTTTAGCATCGACGTTTTCCAATCGCAATGCCTTTTCACGCAATTTTGGGCGTGAAATTAGGGGCTTCGAGCCCTGCGCGAGAAAGCCCTTGGCCTTAATCTCTTACCGCCCTATAAAATATCTGGGGAGAGAGTATGACTGAAGAAACGTTTACGCTCGGGGTTGAAGAGGAATACCTTATTGTCCGGCCTGAAACACGGGCGGCTGCAGCGAACCCGTCACCGCATTTTTTTAAGGCCTGCAAGGCGGCGCTGGGCGACCGGGTCACACCTGAGTTTTTAAGGTGCCAGATCGAAATTGTCACTGGCGTTTGCCAGACCGTGGCAGACGTTCGCGAACAAGTGGCGGAGATGCGCGGGAAACTGGCTCAAATAGCAAATGACCACGATCTGGCTTTGATGGCGGCGTCGACCCATCCATTTACCCCGTGGACACGACAAAAACCAACCAAAGGTGAACGATATATCCAGCTCGACGCCGACCTGCAGGGAGCTATTCGGCGAATGATGATCTGCGGAATGCATGTCCATATCGGTCTGCTCGATCCCAATACGCGTATCGATGTGATGAACCAAATGCGCTATTTTTTGCCGCATATGCTTGCACTCTCGACGTCGTCCCCCTTTTGGGAAGGCAAACCTATGGGCATGAAGTCTTACCGATTGTCCGTGTTTGACGGTATGCCGCGCACAGGAATCCCCGAAGAGCTGGGGTCATATAGCGATTTTGAACGTCTTGTCGGGGTCGCGGTGAATGCGGGGGTCATCGAAGACGCCAGTAAAATTTGGTGGGATATTCGCCCGAGCGTGAATTTTCCTACGGTTGAAATGCGAATATGTGATGTGTGTACCCGTATTGATGACGGCATGACCATTGCAGCGATTTACCAGTCTCTTGCGCGCCATATTGTTCGGTTGAAAAAGAAAAACATGAAGTGGCGGGTATATCCGGCCTTTTTAATCGAGGAAAATCGTTGGCTCGCTCAGCGGTTTGGCGTTACCGGTGAGTTGGTCGATCTGGGACGCGGGGAGCGGCGAGGCTACCCCGAACTTTTAGACGAGTTGATCGATATGATTTCGGAAGACGCCGACGCGCTGGGCTGTCTAAAAGAGGTTGAACATGCCCGTGAGATCGTCCGCCGAGGGTCAAGTGCCTGCCGCCAACAAGCCGTTTTCGATAAAGAGGTTGGGGCGGGGCAGCGTAAGCCCGAGGCGATGAAAACTGTGGTTGATAGTCTCATTCAAGAGACCGTGATGGGGCTTTAAATTCCGGGCGTCGACGACTATGTAGGGCGAATGACAAAAGCCTACCACAAAATAGAAGCCCGAACGGACGTACCGCTCTTCATCTTTGGAGATCATGCCTCTCGTCATATTCCGGATGGACTGGACAATCTCGGCCTGTCCGGCGACGATCTGACACGGCATATTGCTTGGGATATTGGGACAGACGTTATCGTCCGGCATCTCTGCGAGCATTTCGGTGCGGCGGGGCAGGTCGCCGCCGTGTCACGTCTTGTCATTGATTTGAACCGAGATACGTCTATGCCAAGTTCTATCCCTGTGGATAGCGACGGCACCCTCATTTCCGGAAATGAAAACCTCTCCGAGGTTGAGCGTCAGGCCCGTATCGATACCTATCATACGCCGTATCACGCGGCGCTCAAATCTGCCCTGTCAGCCTATGACGATCCGCTCGTGATTTCGATGCATAGTTTCACCCCTAAACCGCATTTAGGTGATTTGCGGCATGTGGACATTGGCCTTTTAGTGAAACATGACGAAGCCTCTGCCGCCGCCCTAAAGGGCCGGCTTACCGCGAACCATCCAGAGCTTAAGGTCGGAGTGAACGAGCCGTATTCGGCCTACGTCTTAAACTATACGATTGATACGGCCGTTGCATCATGTGGTCTTCGCCACCTTGCGATAGAGGTCAACCAGTCCCACATAGACACAGATGAAAAAGCGCTGGACATGGCGAAGCTCCTCGCTGCGCAGCTTGCGCCATTTGTTGAAAAATAACCTTAACGCCAAAATCCGAGGTCCCCTATGCTAACCGAGAACCCGATCCACTTTGTGAATAAGAATGATATGTTTGGCACCTATCCTGATGGCTATGAAAAGGTTCTGCTAGGCATGGGCTGTTTTTGGGGCGTAGAGCGCATTTTTTGGAAAACGGACGGTGTCTATGTTACGAGCGTTGGCTACGCGGGCGGGCATGATAAAAACCCCGATTACAAGAGAGTTTGCACAGGTACGACGAACCATGCAGAAGTGGTTCAAGTGGTCTTTGATCCCTCTGTCATTACCTTTGATGGGCTATTAAAGATCTTCTTTGAAAATCACGACCCGACGCAAGGGAACCGTCAAGGCAATGATCGCGGCACACAATATCGTAGTGTGATTTACACCTACACAGACGAGCAGTTGATAGCGGCAAAAGCCGCGAAAGAGACTTATGAGGCCGCCTACACCGCAAAAGGTTTTGGCGCGATTACAACCGAAATCCGGCCGGCGCCGGACTATTATCCCGCTGAGGATTATCACCAACAATATCTTGCAAAGAACCCTGCGGGTTATTGCGGCATAGGCGGCACCGGCGTCGTTTGCCCTTTGCCGGTTAGAGCGTAGTTAGAATCTGCTGCGCGAAATCTGAATTGTCAATTTTGCGTCAGGTGCGATGTCGCCTCAACTTCCAAAAAAAAGGCGGATTGGGCAGTCATGCAAAGAGCAAAATCGGGAAAGATCATTGATTAAATCTTTGTTTCATGATGGCGAATTTCTAACTAATAATACTGTCCTTCAAACGTGTTTCCCATCCCAGGATGTGGGGATGTTTGGGACTAAGCAAGTCGTCTAAACCTAGAGACGACAGCAAGCTCCAAGCCAAGCATTGATTGGATGAGAAGATTGGAATGTCTATCTCTGCAGCGCTAATCGCGGGAAGCGTAGGCATGCCCGTGCCGCTAAGCAAAATAGCATCAACAGAGTCAAGTGATGCGATAGACTCAATCGCTACCGCTCCATCGTGACTCGTGAGTTCGTAAATGGTTTCGGTATCGCTTGTTCTTGTCTTTACGGATGCGACCTCCTTAAATGTAAAACCCTTCTCTTCCCAATAGGCTTTCGCCGCGTTTGAAAGGGCTTTTGGATAGGGTGAAATAAGAACCAAATGTTCAGCCCCGATTTTATTCAACGCTAATTCAATAGCTTGCGTTGCGGACTGGACAAGGTAGCCGTATTTGTCAGAGAGGTCATTCAATAGCTTATTTTCGGTCTCTTGACCTAAAAGGTAAGCTGACGCCGTGCATGCAAACCCAAAGGCATCTAGGTTCATACCATGATAGGTTTTCAGGCTCGTATCCAGGTTCTCAAGATAATTACGTATGCGCACCAGAGGATCGGTGCTCTCGCAAGTCAAACGCGTGGCCTGAATAGAAATTGTGCGCGGAAAAAGGATTGAAAACTCGGCCTCAACAGTAGGATTGGCTTGAGGTGTTCCTATGCCTATGCGAGCTGTTCGTCCATAATCATATGTGCTGTGAAATTCGACCATTAGCGTGTCTCCAAAGATTGCCGCCAACCCGATATCATCGAGGTCTTCAGTAGGTAGTTATAAGTTTGGTCTGGGTTGCTTAAGATGCCCAATAGATCTTCAAATAATTTGCGCCGGATCGCGGGATCTCGCTCTTGCATACGTCTGCGGTTGGCATCGGATTGTTTCAGTATTTGTTCAAATGCAATAGGACGTCTTCGCCGCGTATAGAGGTCAAGGACATCTTCATTTGCACCACTCCAGATTTGACGAAATGCTTCTGTCAGGAAAAATGCATCATGCAGGCCGCCATTCATACCCATACCGCCGCTAGGGCTATTGATATGTGCGGCATCCCCAGCCAGAATAATGCGCCCAACGCGATAGTCATCCACAATACGCATATGAATGCGATAAGGGCGGATATCCATAACCTCATATGGCGTGTCTTTGGTGTAGATTCGTTGAAGCTTTTTTTCTATGACCTCGGGTTTCAGAGCGTCTTCAATTGTCTCGTCTTTATCGGGATAAAGGCTGCAACGCCATAAAGAGGGTAGATGCAATAGACTAAATGTTCCTTCATCCGCCCATGCATAATTTATACCTGAAAGACCTGGAATGTGTTTTTCGAATGGAAAGCGCGTCGTGGCCAAAATCGTTGTTTCTGGATAGGTCATACCGTCAAAACTAAGGTTCAGCTTCGACCTTACCGTACTGCTCGCACCATCCGCACCAACAACGTACTTTGCTGTCATTGTTTCAAGGCCATTTGGGGTCAGAACCGAAAGTTCTACTTTGCTATCATTTTGTGAAATATCCGTCAGTTTATGGCTAAATCGCACATCAACATTGTCTCTGTTCTTTAGTTCCTCAATCAATATGCGGCACAGGCGGAATTGTTCACACTGTAGCCTGTAGGGGTGTGCAGTGTCATTTTTGAGAACAGAAAGATCGAATTCGGCCTTTTCATTAGTTTCATGCATTCTGATTTGCCAGGTCGGGCAGATGCGGCCCAATTCAATTAATTTATCGGTCACGCCATATGGATCTAAAATATCTAATGTGGGCGGGTGAAAAGTTGAGGCACGTAAGTCTTCGCTTATACTCTCTTCAGCTTCCAGAACGACGCATGGTATGTCAAAATCTGAAAGCCTTAAGGCTGTGAATAAGCCGACGGGGCCGGCCCCCAATATAACAATGTTATGGTCAATATTACTCATAGTCTTTTCGCTCCGAGCTATCAGTTCTTTGTATTAAAAGGCTTTTCTGGATCTAGTGAAGTGAGCCTTCTGTCTTTCATTTTCATGATCTCGTCATCGCTATATCCAAGGCTGGCTAAGATATCTCTTGAATGCTCACCTACCCGTGGTGGGTTTAGCGACAAATGGGTTCGTTGGGTGTCCATGGAGATTGGCAAAGCGGGTAAAGATACAACTTGTCCATTTGGTAAGTTCATCTCCATCAGCCCGCCATTGGCATTTAAATGAGGATCAGTAAAAAGATCTTCTGGCCTTGAAATCGGCGCAAAAGGCAGCCCAATGCTTTCAAGTTTATGCATCAAATCCTCTTTGGATATAGATTTGAAAACTTCATTTAACCTAGACAGGATTTCTCCGCGCTGTTTCACACGATCATTATTTAGCGCCAGCGATTTGTCGGCTATCCAATCCTCAAATCCGAATGCTTGGCAGAACTGTTTCCACTGTGCATCCGAGACAACGCCGATGAAAATTTTTTCATCGTCTGCGACTTCAAAAACATCATAAACTGCCCATGCCGAAACTCTCGCAGGCATGGGCGGAGCAGCGGTTCCAGTAACGGCATACTGTGCCATATGTTGACCAACCAAGAACGCGGTTGTTTCAAATAAGGCGGCAACGATGTGCTTACCTTTCCCCGTTTGCGTGCGTTCAATAATGGCAGAGAGTATGGCGATTGCCCCAAACATTCCGCCTGTTACGTCGATGACGGAAGCGCCGGCGCGGGTTGGTTTCCCCGGCTTTCCAGTCATATACGCCAGCCCGCCCATCATTTGAGCTACTTCATCCAAAGCGGTGCGGCTTTCGTAAGGCCCCGAAAGAAAACCTTTCTCCGAACAATAGATCAGCGATGGAACTCGCTCGGATAGTGCGTTGTAATCAAAACCAAGTTTCTTGAGGGCGCCAGGCCGGAAGTTTTCTATAAATACATCTGCTGTATCTATAAGCTTCAACGCCGCTACTCGTCCTTCGGGGGACTTCAAATCAAGTGTAAGACTTCGTTTATTTCGGTTGTACATGGCGTAGTAGCCTGCGCCGGATCCCAGTAAATTTCTCGTCTTATCTCCGTCAACCAATTCGACCCGAATTACATCAGCGCCAAGGTCAGCTAGGATTAAACCTGCGGCAGGGCCCATTACCATATGGGTGAACTCAACGACCCTGATACCTTTCAAAGGTTGAACTTGCGCGCTGCGTGAATTTAGCATGTCGTTTCCAATTAATTTAAGCGATCGATCAGGCCGCCAAGGGGCCTAATGCAAAAGGATATAAATTCGGAAAAATTTATAGGTCGACCGCGCCCCGATAAGGCTTAGGGTTACCAATGAGAGCTCCAGCGGAATTTTTCGCTTAGATATTCGGAGGCTTCACGTTTGGTTTTTGGTTGTCTATCCAGCCACATATTCGGGTCATATCGTTCTTTGTATTGGTCAAAAACATGCCGATACATAAATAGATGTGTGTCTGGGATACGGTGTGTTTTCCGAAATTGCGCCATGGGCAGCACGGCGCGGCGTTTTGTTTCAAAAATGTCAGCTTCCGCCAGGGTGACCCCTCTCGGTCCATAAATGGCCGACCCGCCGACCCAATCATTCTTGGAGGCCTGTTCTACAAAATAATTTGGGTTTGGTTGTATATCGATACTGTTGTTGACGATAACGGTGTAAAGACTGTTATGATACGATGTCAGGCGCATGTCTTGACGTTCACACCCGCCGGTCGCCGTGCGAAGAATTAGTTCCGCTCCTTTAAGGGCCATGCACCGGAAAAGCTCCGGTTCAAACTGAACAGATGACAATGAAATGTTTCCGATATCCGTTTTCTCAACGGGAATGACTTGGTCAAGCCCATACATTTCAACATAGCGGTCGTAAACGTCGTAGATGGTCGTCGTGAACTGCTCTATCCCAGGGAAGAGTCCGCGCATATTCCTTTGTTTCCAATGTTTCGCGATGATCTTTCCAGTGGGGGCGATAAGGACTTGCGTATTGACTGTGTGCCCATCCCATCCATCATGTAGCATTTGGCAGCCAAGTGAAATGTAGCAGTTATATTTCTTCGCCTTTTCTCCGATTGCCTTAAACTCTGGACCATCTTCATGGCGAGAGACCTTTAAATACTGGTCGAGATTCCACGGCGCAAAACCATGAATGGGAAACTCATGAAAACAAATCAAGTCGCATTTGCCGCCAACTGTCTGCGCTTTGTCAATCGTTTCCAGTAGGTACTTCATATTTTCTTTGATGCCAGGCTCGGGATTATCGCCATCAACGCCTCGCACCGGGGTTTGAATGATACCAACCGAAATGTTGTCGCTACGCAAAGGTACAACGTCGTATTTGCCGTCGTGCCTAACCATTTGTTCAGTCATAAATCTCTCCCTAAAATAATTTAGTCCAAATGCTGATGTTACTCGTATAATACCTTGCCATAAGATGCAATGTTGTTATAAACACATAATAACCTAATATGGCAACTATGTTTTGCTTTGGCTAGTTAATATATAGCTCAGCGCAGGCAAATTTGGAGTAAGGTATTTTTATGTTGATAAATAATTGGTATGTCGCAGCAGAGTCTGAGGACGTAAAAGTTGGTGAGCCGAAGGGCGTAAAAATGTTGGGCTGCGACTTCGTTCTTTATCGGGATGAAAGTGGACAGGCCGTTTGCTTAAGTAATGTTTGTTGTCACCGAGGGGCTTCGCTCTGCGATGGAAAAGTCGATGGTAACAATGTGCAGTGTCCGTTTCATGGCTGGCAATTTAACGGATCGGGCAAGTGCGTTAGTATACCTTCAATGGGGCCCGATGCGAAAATACCGGCTCGGGCAAAGGTGGATGCGTATCCGGTTGTAGAAAAGTACGACTGGGTTTGGGTGTTTTTAGGTGACCTGCCTGAAGAAGATCGCCCGCCTGTGCCGGATTTGCTGCCAGAATACTATCAGACAGATAAATGGCGTACGACACGCATGTCTTATGAGGCCGATGTGAACTGGACAAAGGCGGAGGAAAACAATATTGATACAGCGCATCTATCATTTGTACATAAATCATTTGGGGCGCGCCAAGACCCCAAGGCGACTATCGTTCCAATTCAGAAAAAGCCATATGGAGCATTGGTCGAGCGCGAAAGAACGGCGCCGAAAGCTGCGCAAAAGAGCGGCAGGCTCGGTGCAATATTAAGTGAAGAACGTGCGAAAACAAAAGTTAGTCTGGAGTTTTCTGTCGCAGGTCTCTGCCATCGTATACATCCTGAATTTCGACCTGGAGTGGCGCAAGTTACCCTTGGAACGTCAACGCCTATTGATCCATATAGGACACGTTTCTTTGGATTGCAGGCGCGCAACTATGCTATTGAACCTGAAGGGGATGCTGAGCGTTTGGCGGGGCGTCGCCAGGCAATGGAAGAAGATTTGGCGATTAGTACAAAAGTTCGTCCTCGTTTGGGACCTACGCCTCACAGAGAAGAAGTTTTGGTGAAGGCGGATGAAATGGAATCAACTTTCAGGCACTATGTTTTCAGTCTTATTGATAAAGGGTGGGAAATCGATTTTGATAAAATGCAAGAAAACTATGACAGAAAAGTTTTTGTAATCCCGAGTCCGGCTCGTCGCGACGACCCAAAAGGATGGGCGCACGAGGCCGTTCCAACCACAAAGCCTCGTACAGAAAACGATGTGTGGCCGTCAAAAGAGTGGACGAGTTAGACTCGAATAGGTGGAAAGTATGGCAAAGGTACCTTATGCAAAGGGTGACTTGTTAGTTGCGCTAACGGATATAGATCCGAACAATGCTGATATTCGCCGCGCGCGAGGTCCTGGCCGCATAATACATTTTGATAACGATTTTAACGTCAAGAATACGCTTTTAACCAATCAAATTGGGTTGGTCGTTGGACTCGCTTTAAGTCCGAGCAGCCAAAATCTTTATGCGGCTGATCCGATTACGCAAACCGTAACCTGTTTTGATAAATATGGTCAGCGTATTGGAAGTTTAAAGGGAATTCCGAGGCGTCCCTATGGCACGCTGGCATTTGATTGGAAAGGCCGTTTGATATTAGGCGTGCATTCTAATCGTCAGGGAGATCCTGACGATGAATATGGTGGATCAAAAATCATCTTATTCGATGAGCGTACCAATGAAGTTGTAGGCTACACGCCGCGTATTGATGGTGGTCGTACGGGGTGGCATTGCGTAACCAATTTAACTCAGGATGTGATGAAAGAGAAAATCTATTATGTTTCTGAGGGGGGGCACGACATTGCTTGCTTTGATTTGAGAGCCGAGCGTCAACTTCAGAGTTTCCATAAATTTGATGAGAACTCTGAAGCTCACACTTACGGGCTGGCTCTTATGAAGAATGGAATAATGCTAATGGGGACAGGCGCAGGTGCTTGCCAACTTTCACCTGAAGGCAAGATTTTGAAGTCCTATAATGTAGATATTCCCAGTGGCTGGACGCGCATTAGCCTGCCGAAACCAGACTCACACTATTTTTATCTAAACAATTTCCTCGAGGGGGTTGTACAAAGACGTCATATCGAGACAGGCGATGTCATGGCGGAATATAAGAGTGGTTTAAAGTTTGCCCTTTGTGGTTTGTTGGAGGTGTCCGAATGATGAGTTACGTAAGAAATATTTTTGTATTTTGTTTCGCGATCGCCTTAGCGGCATGTTCGTCGTCCGGTAATGATATGGATGATGGCAAAGTCCTAAATCGAGCAACGTCTAGCGAACCCTCGACTTTGGATCCTCACCTTGCGTTGGGGAACGCGTCATCCGTTATAATTGATGATCTCTTCATGGGCCTTATGACGACTGATAAGGACGGCGATGAAACTTACGGCTTGGCGAAATCGCATACGGTCGATGAAAGCGGGACTCTCTATACCTTTACCTTGCGTGAGAATCTAAAATGGTCAGACGGTGCTCCCATAACATCTGAAGATGTGGTCTATACTCTGCGTAGATTAATGACTCCAGAGACGGCGGCAAGGTATGCGGGGAATCTCTATTTTATCAAAAATGCATTTGAGGTAAATACGGGTAAACTTGACGCTTCAGAATTAGGCGTGAAGGCCCTGGACGAACGTACAGTGTCGATTGAACTGAACCAGCGGGTTCCCTTTTTCTTGAAAGTTTTGTCCGCAAATGCGCTGGTGATACTTCCGCGGCAGGCGATTGAGGAGCATGGGTTATCATGGACCCGTCCCGGGAAAATTGTGGTTAATGGCTCTTATATTCTGACGGACTGGATTCCTAATACTCAGATCGTCCTTCGTAAAAACGACAAGTTTTGGGATAATGACAATACCGCAATTGACACCGTTCGGTTTTATCCGACTGATGATGTTGGAACAGCCTTCAAGCGGTTTAGGGCGGGCGAACTGGATATCATTTTAGGTTTCCCGCCGGACCAGATTGATCTGATCAAAGAAAGGTATTCGGAAGAGCTGAATATTTCACCCAATCTTGGACTTTTCTATTGGGTAATAAATACTCAAAAAAAACCTTTCGATGAGATTAAAGTGAGAAAAGCCCTTTCTATTTCTATTGATCGGGACGTCATTACTCAAAAGTTGTTGAAAGGTTTTGTCAGCTCAGCTTGGGGAATTGTACCCCCCGCATCCGCTAATTATGATCCAAAAGTCCCAGATATCGCAAACGTGAATATCGCGGACCGACAAGCCATGGCGAGAGAGCTATTAAAGGAGGCTGGGTATAGTGAAAGCAATCCCTTAAATGTTGAGCTGAGGTATGATTCCAAAGAGCAAACAAGGGAGATATCTGTCGCGGTCGCTTCTATGTGGCGAGACATTGGTGTGGTGACAGATCTACAGGCAAGCGACTTTAGGGGTATTACATCGGATATTCGCAAAGGTGACTTTGACGTTATACGGTATCAGTGGTACGCGCCGTACGATGATCCGACCACATTCTTGAATTTGGTTAAGGGCGGTTCGCGTACGAATTACTCCAAATATAAAAATGATGCATATGACGCCATGCTCATAAAGGCTGATGAGCAGCCAGATGTTGAGTCCCGTTCTAAAATGCTATCTGAAGCTGAAGCACTGATTTTAGAAGATTACGCGGTTATTCCAATTTTCTACGCAAAAGCCAATAGAATGGTGACGAAAAAAGTGAAAGGCTGGAAAAATACACCCGGTGGAAATATTCCTAGTCGGTATTTGGATGTTTCGGAATAACATTTCCAATATCGGGGTGGTGGAAAGTCTAATCTTCGCTCAGCGATAAAAAGGCGTGATGCTCATAAACGTCGGCGCGGTAATGGGCCACAAGATACTCTACGGGCTTTTGATTCACATCTAGTGTCAAAAGTCTAATCCGGACGAGGGGAGACCCTACATCAATGCGTAGTTTCGTTGATGTTTTTGAATCTGAAAGCGTAGATCCGATGAGTTGGTGGGTTCCCACAATATTGATACCTTTTTCGCGTAACAATGTTGGGCTAGAGTTTCGCTCCAAGTCAGCAACAGTGATTTCTATACCGAGTTCATCAGGAATATATCGCTGAGTCCATCCAATAGGGGATTTCCCATCCATCCTTGTGTAGGATGTTCTTATAACATACTGCCCTTCGTTCAGCCTTAATTCTCGTAGCGCCGTCACATTTGCCTTCACCCGTTCAATTTCAATGTCCTTTAGCTTTGTACGCTCGGATAGGCGATTGACCCGTTCAGACAGGTTCGTCATGTCCCCGAAAGGCTCAACGGTTTTAGGTATTTTTGCGGCGACGAATGTGCCGAGGCCTTGAACTCTCCTGACCAGCCCATCATTGGTAAGCATCTCGATAGATCTCCGCGTTGTAATACGCGAGACCCCGATCATTTTGCATAACTCCCCCTCGGACGGGAGCTTCGCGCCTGGAGCATAACTGCCTTTTTGAATCCATTCTTTAATAATGGCATAAGTTTGAATGTAACGCGGTACTTTGGTGTCGTATGCTTCTGTGACCATCTGGAGAGTTCCCAATCTTAATTCTATGTTTGCGTTAACTCAATGAGCTATACGAACTGATGCTTTCTGCGTCTACTTTTCTTACAGATAAATAAAGCGCGAGTTCTTATTATCAGAAAATTTCTCGTTTGTGATAGTTGAAATATACAAATCTCAACGCGCGTGAATATGTTTTTGACGGAGAAACTTCTTGCACGAACTTGTATTGTTATTATAATGACCTAACAATTATGTATTTGCCAATGCTGAATTAGAAATAGGGTGGGAAATGTCAAAGAATAGCGCCGAAGCCGTTGAAAAGTCTGTTCGTGCAGTGAACATGCCACGTCAAACAGTTTTTTCCAATCCAGATATAGAGCGCGTACTGGATATCGTTATGTCACTTGCGACTGAACTTGCGGTGACAAAAGAGCATATTGATACACTTGAGCGAGTTTTAGAGAGCAGTGGAGTTTTAGATCGCGAAGCCCTTAAGTCTTTCAGGCCGTCAGAAGAGGTTCAGGATGAACGGTTGGCGGGGCATGGCGAATATATTGCACGTATATTGAGAGTTCTACATCAAGACATTGAGCAGATGAAAGCTCTAAACGAAAAAGCGCTATGATTATTGAAGTTAAGAATCCCAGGACCGGCAAAATTGATTTTGAATTTACGGCGGCCTCCAGTGAAATTGTAGAGCAAAAAGCACAGCGGCTCCGCCGGAATCAAAAGGATTGGCAGGCGTTAGGAGTTGAAGGCCGATGTGCCGCTTTGTTGGCGTTGGCCGATTCTATAGAGGCCCGTGCGGATGAAATTGCGAATGCGCTCGCAATCGACACGGGGCGATATTATTTTTCCAAAAGGGAAGTAAAAGGTGCCTGTTCCAACATCCGGCGGTGGGCGCAAAACGCCGCCAAATTAATGACGAGTGAAGAAAAAAAGTCCAATCTTCTTGAAAACGTAACTTATGAAAACCAATTCGTTCCGTATGAACTTGCGGGTTTTATATCGCCTTGGAACTTTCCTGTTACCTTGTCTCTTATTGATGCAGTGCCTGCATTAGCTGCCGGTTCATCCGCATTGATTAAGCCAAGCGAGGTTACCCCTCGGTTTGCTAAACCCCTTTTAGAGGCAATACAGGCGACACCTCAAATCAATAAGGTGCTCGACATCGTTTTGGGTGACGGCGTTACAGGTGCGGCTTTGATTGAAAATGTCGATCTGATTTGTTTTACCGGTAGTGTTGAAACCGGCAGGAAGGTTGCTTCAGCTGCTGCGGGCAAGTTCATTCCTGCATTTCTTGAGCTCGGAGGGAAAGATCCCGTAATTGTTTTAGAAGGCTCTGATGTGGAGCGCGCGACTGATGCTGTGTTGCGGGGATCTATTTTGAATGCCGGTCAGGTTTGCCTTTCGATTGAACGTATTTATGTACACCAGTCGCTTGGCGAGGCCTTCGTGGCTAAGCTCGTTGATAAAGCTAAAGCCGTTGAGTTGAATTACCCCGATATACATTCCGGCGAAGTTGGCCCGCTCATTTTCGACCGACAGAGTATTGTGATAGATCGTCATTTGAAAGACGCCGTAAGTAAGGGCGCGAAAGTTCTTTGTGGCGGCCGTATCGAAGAGCATGGCGGCGGAAAATGGGTGCGGCCGACCGTACTCACCAATGTTGATCATTCAATGTCGGTTATGGTTGAAGAGACTTTTGGTGCGGTAATGCCCGTCATGATGTTTTCATCAGTGGAAGAGGCTGTTCGCTTAGCTAATGACACATCTTTTGGATTGTCTGCGTCTGTTATCGGTCCTGATGTGGCAACCGCAAAACAGGTGGCAATGCAGATTAATGCTGGCGGCTTGAGTATAAATGATTGCGGCTTGACCTATATGACGTACGAGCCGGAAAAGACGTCATTTAATTTATCCGGTCTTGGGGGTTCCAGAATGGGCCCGGCAAGCATCCATCGCTTTTTACGAAAGAAAGCTTTGATCATGCAACACGGCGCACCGAGACCAATTTCGGAATTTGCAGAGGCATTGGCCTTGAATGGCTAAGTAGCATATCCGGCAAATGGCGTCCACTCCGCCACTTGCCAGATATCTAATCGGTTTGGAATAAATTGCTCAAAACAATTTTCTTTTCAGAGCGAGGAGTGGTTTAAGCGTAAAAATAGAAAACTCAAGTGAGTAGGTTGAAAACGGAGAAAATAATGTCAGAGAAACTATCTTTTAAGGAATTTGAAGCGGCTCTTGAGGCAGCGCGAAAGCCGCGCGGCAGTTCAAAACATCCGCTGAGTGTTGCATGGGCAAATGGCGAATTGTCACGAAAGCAGCTTGGCCAATGGGCTATTCAACACTTCTATTATATTGACGCTATTCCACCTCAGTTCGCGGCGCTTTATTCCCGCATGCCTGATATGGAAGGTCGGCACATGCTGCTTGAAAATCTGATTGGAGAAGATATGCCTGATCAGCCAGGCAAAGCCCATCCGCAGCTTTTGCTATACTTTGCTGCGGCTTGTGGCCTGAATAGCGACGTCGTTGTTGATGCAGAGTATAGTGGTGAAATTCTACCAACCACTCGTGCGATGCGGTCTTGGATATGGGAGCTTGCAAAGCTACGTCCTTTGGAAGAAGCGTGTGCCGGCATTATGGTGGCTTTGGAAGGGCAGCTCCCAACTCTATATCCTCCATATATTGATGCAATGCGGAAAATGGGCTTTACAGAGGAAGAGCTAGAGTTTTTCCATGTGCATGTAGAAAACGATGATGAACACGCCGAGGTTGGCCTTAAATTATGCTATCAATATGCGGATACAGCGATAAAACAAAAGAGAGCTATTGCAACTGTCCGCGCATCAACAGAGCAGCGTTATTCATTGCTTGATGGGATCTACGCCAAGATCAAACAGGATGCTCAAGAAGCAGCTTAAAACCTTATGTCCGTTCTCGTAAACGAAAATCTCGCCCCTCGCGTCGTTATTGTTACCGGTGCGGGGGGCGGCATTGGTTTGGCGGTCTGTAAAAAATTTCTCCTCAATGGAGACATTGTTGTCGGTCTTGATGTATTGGCCGCGGCTATTCCTGAAAATGATCTTTTTATATCTCTCGTTTGCGACCTTACCGATGAGGATCAGTTAGCCTTATGCCTATCTAAAATCCGAGAACTCTATGGTAAAATTGACATTGTTGTTCATGCCGCCGGTATTGTTGGGCGTGGCCCGATTCAAAATGTATCGCTCGAAAGCTGGCGTAAGGTTCTCGATGCAAACCTCACCTCGGCTTTCCTCATTTCTAGAGATACTCGTCAGGATCTAATTGGGTCAAAAGGGCAGTTAATATTCTTTTCTTCAACAAATGGAAGAAATGGAGGCTCTGTCTTGTCGGGCCCAGCTTACGCAGTTGCTAAAGCGGGTGTCTTAAATCTATCGAGGTATTTAGCAAAAGAGCTCGGGCCTTATGGTGTGCGGGTGAATTGTTTGGCTCCGGGTCCCGTCGACACGCCCATGTTGAGCCGGCTTAACGAAAGTGAGCGCGAGCAAATCATATCGATGTCACCAATTGGTGCTATTGCGGATGCTGGTCACGTTGCTGATATGGTGCACTACTTATGTTCAGCCTCTGCTGCCGCAATAACGGGCGCTGTCATCAATATTAGTGGAGGTACGGTTTTAGATTAAGCATTTTCCGTTGAATGATGACTTGGCACCCGTTCCACAAATAAACAGGCAACTTTATGACCCGATTCCGTCTCTTCCAGTTTCGGGACGGACTTTATACATTTCGGATTTGAAAGTGGACATCTTGTTCGAAACACACAGCCCGATGGTGGAGAAATAGGAGAGGGGATGTCCCCGTCCAATACAGTAATATTCTTTGTTCTCTCATAGGCTGGGTCGGGCCTCGGAATGGCTTCTAACAGCACTTTTGTATAGGGGTGCCTTGGTGTCCCGAAAATTTCACTTGCAGACGAAATTTCCATAATTTTCCCGAGGTACATTACCATGACGCGGTGGCTGATTTGCCTCACAATTGATAAATCATGACTAATAAATATAATCGAAACCCCCGTTTCTCGCTGTAGCTTTCTCAGTAAGTTTATGATTTGTGCCTTGATTGATACGTCAAGAGCACTGACGGCTTCGTCGCAAATAATGAGGCGCGGATTGAGTATCATGGCTCGGGCAATCGACACGCGTTGGCATTGACCGCCGCTAAATTCATTTGGATAGCGATTGGCCATATTTGGATTTAGACCCACCAGTCTCATAATATCGCGCATCTTTGAGAGCTTCTCCTCTCGGGATAGCGCACTTTCAAAAACCTCAAGCGGTTCCATGATGATATTGCCGATCGTCATTCTTGGATTTAAGCTGGCGAGAGGGCTTTGAAAGACAACCTGAATATCTTTACGATAGGGCCGCATTTCATTTTTATTTAATTTGGCTAAGTCTGTGTTCTCCCAGAGCACTTCCCCTTCCGCAACATCCACGAATTTCAAAATGGCGCGGGCCAATGTTGACTTACCACATCCCGATTCGCCGACAATTCCGAGTGTTTCGCCGGGGGCGACCTCGAAACTGACTCCGTTAACCGCTTTAAGAATTTTTGCGGGCGAGCGTAAAGTTTTTTTCTTTATCTGAAAGTGAACAGACAGGTTTTGGACAGATATTAATGGTGTGGTCATTTCTCGACCTCAAGATGGCAAAATGCTTTGTGATCTGGGGACAAATATATCTCCGGTGGCTTGATATTTGCACACCGCTCTAACGCGTGAGTGCAGCGTTCCTCGAAGGAACATCCGACTGGCGGTTTTCTCAAATTTGGTGGCTGACCCAGTATGGTTGGTAGATCAACACTCATGTCCACTTCAGTATCAACGCGTGGGATAGCGGCCAAGAGGCCTTGCGTGTAGGGGTGCATCGGTTTGGTGAAGATATCATCTACGTTGCCGGTCTCAACCAACCTGCCGCCATACATGACGGCGACACGGTCACTTAGGCCTGCGACAACGCCGAGGTCATGCGTTATCATAATAATCGATGTATCTGTGTGCTGTTTGAGCTTTTTGAACAACCTTAATATCGCCGCCTGGACGGTGACGTCTAAGGCCGTCGTTGGTTCGTCGGCGATGAGTAGTTTCGGTTTGCACAAAAGCGCTTGGGCAATCATAACGCGCTGGCGCATGCCACCCGAAAATTCATGCGGGTACATTCTAAAACGTCTTCCTGCTTCTGGAATTTGAACGACCTCCATAATTTCTATGACTTCAGCTTCGGCCTTTTTCTGAGACATTCCGTGATGTTCCATGAGCACTTCGCTCATTTGTTTCCCTACGCTCATATGTGGGGTCAGGCCGGTGATCGAATCTTGGAATATCATTGCCATTTTATCTCCGCGTAGCTTGTTCATCCTCGCGCGCGACGCGTTTAGAATCTCTTCTCCTTGGAAAATAACGGACCCTTTTGCTTTCCCATTATCTGCCAGTAACCCGAAGACAGACAAAAAAGTTTGGCTTTTTCCAGAACCCGATTCGCCGACAATCCCCAAGCACTCGCCTGGCATTAGTTTCAGATTTACGCCGTTCACAGCATGGACAACGCCTTCTGGAGTGTCGTACTCGATTGAGAGTTCGGATATTTCTAGAAGAGGGGCTTTGTTAGCTGGCATTTTATATGTCCTTCGGGTCGAGGGCATCACGTAGGCCGTCGCCTATAAAGTTGAAGCAAAACAGGGTGATGGCTAAAAATGACGCAGGGAAAAGCAAGAGCCATGGCGCGGTATCAATGGAGTTCTTTCCTTGCGAAATCATAAGCCCCCAACTGGTAAGAGGTTCTTGGACGCCAAGTCCTAGAAAGCTCAAATAGCTTTCGACAACGATATTTATGGGAATTAAAAGGCTTACATAGACAATCACAGGGCCTATTGCATTTGGGATTATGTAGCGCTTCAAAATCTTTGGAGTCGACAGCCCAATAGCATAAGCGGACTCAACATATTCTTTGCGCATTATTGAGATGGTTTGCCCTCGGACAATTCGAGACATGGTCAACCATTCAACGGCGCCAATTCCAATGAAAATAAGGTATATGTTCTGGCCAACAATCGTTACGAGAATGATGATTAAAAACAGCAGTGGGAGAGAGTATAATACGTCCACAAAACGCATCATAAGGCTGTCGGCAATTCCACCTTTAAGTCCGGCTATGGAACCATAAGTTACGCCAATAATGAGGGCGACAACGGATGTCAAAATACCGATAGTTAATGAAATTCTGGCGCCGTAGAATGTGCGAACAAACAAATCTCGCCCATTTGCATCGGTGCCAAACCAATGAAAATCTGTCAATGAGGGACTTTTTAATATGCTTTCCCATGAGCCATCTTCAATAGAATAAGGCCAGACCATGGGAATAAATATAGAGAGAATGCCTATAGCAATCAGGATTCCGATACTGACCATGGCTGCCCGATTGCGGCGAAACCTTCTCAAGGCGTCTTGCCAAAGAGACCGACTTTCTGCCGCTTGAGTGATAGGCTCAATGGTATCAATAGTTGATTGTGAGTTGGCCATTATGCCGTCCTCCGCGTTCTCGGATCTAAATACCCATAAAGTAGGTCCGCCAGAGTATTGAGAACAATGATCGTCGCTGCAAAAACAATGACCACGCCCATAACAACAGGATAGTCTCGATTAAGTGCGCCCTCTACGAATAACCGGCCCACGCCAGGTAATCCAAAAACAATTTCGATAACAACAGATCCCGTCATAATGCCGGCGATAGCGGGCCCTAGATAGCTGACAAGCGGAATGATTGCGGCTTTTAGAACATGTCGCGATATAATTTTTTGTTCTGGTAACCCTTTTGATCGCGCAGTTCTTACAAAGTCTGAGCGCATCACGTCTAGCATTCCTCCACGCATAATTCGCGCAATGGCAGCGACTTGTGGTAAAGCAAGGGCAATAACGGGAAGAACCATGTTCTCAATTGCGCCATTGTTCCATCCCGCTATTGGCAACCATTTCAGATATAACCCGAAAACAAGTGTCAATATTGGTGCCGTTACAAAATTTGGAATCGCAATGCCCGTCATCGCCATTGTCATGACAGCATAGTCCGCAATTGTGTTTTGCTTAAGCGCCGCAAGTATTCCCGCGAAAACACCTAGAATAATAGCGAGCGCAATCGCTGCTAACCCAAGCTTGATGCTGACCGGGAATGCCGTGACCATGAGTTCCGAAACAGTTTGTCCCGGCCGCGATAAAGAAAGGCCGAGATCTCCCTTCAGCATATCGGACAAGAAAGTTACGTATTGTTGGAATATGGATTTATCTAATCCGTAAGTTATCCTGAGATTCTCAATAATAGTTGGATCAAGATCCGCATCCGCATCAAATGGCCCGCCCGGAGCAGCGCGCATTAAAAAGAAAGACGCCGTAATGATAATAAAAAGCGTCGGAATTGCGATCATTAGCCTTCCTAGAATTAGTTTTTTCATTACCTAAAATCCTGACATCTTGTTGTTATTCTATCATGATGACATTGAGGTCACCAATTCTATTACGCGGTAATCCCGAATTGGATTAAAAAACAACTTCGTTTCATGATTTTGGCAACTCAGTGTCTTGAAAAACAAAGTCGTCAACATTCGCATTTTCTGGCGCAATGTTTTTGTACGCTTTGGAAATCGCAAATGCTAGAATTAGCGCTGGTATCATCAAAATTGCTCCGGCGGTAAACAAGGCGTCTCGCCCTATATATGTGTAAATCGAGCCTGATACAGCTTGTCCAGAGAATCGTCCCAAACTACTGGTTGCTTGATAAGCGGACATGACGGATCCGCGTTCTGTGGGCCTTGCAATTTTTGATAACATGCTTTGCATCGACGTTTGGAACATTGCAAGTCCAACTGAGCCGATTATTGTGACCAGTATGATCTGCATCATCCCCGTCGCCTGGGTCAGCCCAAACCAGCTCAATGCGAATAAGACTAACGCAGCTCTTATCAGTTTTGTTTCACCGAACCTTTGTGTGAATTTACCAATTAGCGTTAGCTGGAAGATAGTCAGGGTGAGAGCACCGCATGAAATAATTATGCCAACCTCCTTAATGGATAGGTTATGTTTTGCGTCGGCCCAAAGCGGGAATATAGCTTCACGACCTGCAACAAAAAGTATCGTTATAAAACAAAGAAGGGTCATCATGGATATAATTGGGCGATTTAGAATCGTAGAAAAACTTCTGATGAGATTGGGTTTCCCAGCACTAACTCTTTTGTCAGCTTTTGGTGCGCTCTCAGGAATATAGAGAAATATTCCAAGACACGAGATCAATGATAATGACATGGCCGCCAATGCGGGAAGCACAAAATTTGCGCCGTCAGGACCTGCGCCAATGCTGGCTAGGCCCCCGCCAATGACAGGGCCAAAAATGAAGCCCATTCCAAAAGCCGCGGAAATCCTTCCAAGATTTTTTGCGCGGTCATTATTTGATGTTGTGTCTGCGATATAGGCGTAAGCGGTCGCCAGGTTTGCGGAGGTGAATCCTCCAACCACCCGTGATAAAATTAAAAGAGCTAAAGTATCAGCGTAGGCGAGCAGCAAATACGCTGTAGCGTGTCCCGCCATACTGATCATCAAGACGGGGCGACGCCCTATTCTATCACTAATACCCCCCCAGAACGGAGTCCCGATGAATTGGGAAAGGGAATACACAGCGATGACCAACGTAATAATATCTGCGGACGTCCCCAGTCTTTCTACATAAAAAGGTATGAGCGGTGCCAAAATGCCTAAACCCAATAAGTCTACAAAGACAACGAGGAATAGAACTAAATGTGCTTTTCTCATCAATGAGTCACCTTTGCGTACTGCCGTCGATCGGCAAAATTTGTGAGATTAGGTTTATAATCCGTAGTTATTGGCTTGCCTTAATCTAATAATGTTATTATGACAACATAACAATCAAATAATAACCTAATCAGGCGGTTAGTAATTGTGAAAACAGAACAAGAAGGTACCCAAAATCAAAAGTTGGAGATTTCTCGTCGGGGGGCTTTGTCAGCTCTCGGCGCAGTTACTCTGATGACATTTTGGTCCTGCCGTGCTGGGGAGAGGGGCAAGGGTGCTCATTCCGATCAGGCGCAAGATGATATAATACTCGATCTTGAACCGTCTTATATTTCAGTAAATTCGAATAACTCAGTCTCTATCGTTTGTCCGGCAGCAGAAATGGGGCAGGGGGTGATGACGTTGCTTCCCGCGCTGATCGCTGAAGAGATGGATTTGGATTGGGGCAAAGTAGAGACCCGGCATTCGCAGGCGAATGAAGCCTATATCAATCCAATGAAAAATTTGCAGGCGACAGGCCGAAGCATGAGTGTTCGAGGCTACTATACGATGCTAAGGCGTATCGGGGCTCAAGCACGTATGAAGTTAGTGACCGCGGCGGCAGACCGATGGGGTGTTTCCGTCGGTGAATGCGCGACTGAAAAGGGCTACGTTCTGCACGGGTCTACGGGGCGACGGCTCTCATACTATGATGTTGCATTAGATGCTTCCTTTGTTGAGTTGACTGAAGAGCCAAATCTTAAGTCTAAGAAAGACTATAGGATATTGGGTAAGCCTATCATGCGAAAAGATTTGCTTGAGAAAGTAAATGGGCAAGCGGTATTTGGATTGGACTGCGAGATGGAAAATCTCCATGTTGCAACAATCGAAATGTCGCCAACATTGGGCGGTGTTCTTGAAAGCTATGATAAGGAATCTGCGCTTAGTGTGGATGGGGTAACCCATGTTATTCCCACATTCTCGGGTGAATTTGCCGGCTTAGGCGTTGTCGCAAAAACCTATTGGCAAGCCCGCAAGGGCCTGGAGGCTGCCGCGCCGATTTTTAGTGTGGGGGATTTTGAGGGCGTAGATTCTCAGCGCATGTCGGAAACTCTTCGGGAGAACATACAGAATTCTGGACGCCTTTCGCGAGAGCTCGGTGATTCCAAAGGTGCTCTTAAGTTGTCAAAGAGGGTTGTTTCAGGTCAATTTGAGGTGCCGTATCTGGCGCATGCGCCTATGGAACCGATGACGTGCACGGCCAAGGTTACGAAAGACAAATGTAGGCTGCTGGCGCCAACGCAGGGACCCATTCGCGTTCGAGATGCGGCAGCGAAGCTGTTAGGGATACCGCAGAGTTCTGTAAGTGTAGAGCGTTGTTACTTGGGCGGATCGTTTGGGCGGAGATGGCAGGTTGATTTCGCGATGCAGGCCGTCGAGCTCTCAAAAGTCAGCGGCGTGCCCGTTAAGCTCATTTGGTCTCGCGAAACAGATATTCAGCATGACTATTATCGGCCTCATTCTGCATTGGGCTTTGACGCTGCGTTGAACGAAGACGGCATGATTTCGGCGCTCGAATTGCGGGCGTCAAATGGCTCTATTCTCGAGTGGGGACGGCCTGGCCGTCTGAAGGGGAAGGTCGATCCGTTGAGCGTATCGGGTCTAAGTGATCTCTTGTATGAAATACCAAACCTAAGGGTGTCTTGGTTGCCGATCGAAAGTCCAATACCCGTGGGCGTTTGGCGCTCTGTCGGTCATTCGCAAAACGGATTTTTCTTAGAGAGCGTTATCGATGAGCTCGCTTGGGCGGCCAATCAAGATCCGCTCGAATTCCGGATGATGCATACAAAGTCTCATCCCAGAATGCAGGCCGTGCTCTCAAAGCTAAAACAAGAGTCGGGTTGGGGCCAACCTAAGAAAGGTAATGGGCGCGGTCTTGGCGTCGCGATTGCTGAGGCGTATGGCTCCGTTTGCGCCTATGTGGTTGAGGTTGAAGTTGTTGAGAAGGCGTTAAAGATTGTGAACGTGACATGCGTTCTAGATTGCGGGTTTGCTGTGAGTCCTGACGGCGTTAAGGCGCAGGTGGAGGGCAGCGTTGTCTTTGCGTTGTCAGCGGCGATTTACGGTAAAATAACGATTGAGGGCGGCGCTGTCATGCAGTCCAATTATCATGACTATCAAATGGTAACATTGGCGAACACGCCGCCAATCAACGTGCATATTTTAGAGGGTGATTGGGATATTGGGGGCGCTGGCGAACCAGGGTTGCCGCCATTTGCGCCGGCTCTCACCAATGCAATTTTTGCGGCGACAGGCGAGCGTCACCGCACGTTACCATTGGTTGATTTCGGGTACACTTTGTCATGATGGTTCGACTTTCATGTTTCTTGGCGGCTTCAGTGTTGTTGTTATCTTGTGCGCCAATCACAGTTGACAGCGCCAATCTGACGAAGACATTTAAAGACTGTGCCGAGTGTCCCGAGATGGTTTTGATCCCCTCTGGCAGCTTCCTTATGGGCGGCGAGGGTGGAGAAAAGGGGCGACCAGAGGGTCCGGTAAGAGAGGTCAGTGTTCAAAAATTTGCGATCGCTGCCTACGAAGTTACGCAGGCCCAGTTTGCAGAATTTATAAAATCAACGGGCTATGTCGCGGCGTCAAATTGTCGTCTATGGCCGGACGAGCGTATGAAATCGGATGAGGTCTTTGATTGGGAAAATCCGGGCTATGTCGAGGGATCTCGTCCAGACTATCCCGCCGCCTGTATAAGCTGGCTGGATGCGAAAGCCTATGTGGCTTGGTTGAGCGATAAAACGGGAGAGATTTACCGGTTGCCGTCAGAAGCAGAGTGGGAATATGCGGCGCGCGGCGGCACGCAAACGAACTATCATTGGGGGAATGACCCTGAGCAAGGGTGTGCCTTTGCGAATATGAATGATGCTGAAAGCGCGCGCAATAACTTCCCGTGGAAGCATTCAATCTGTTCTGATGGGTATCGTGAAGCGTCTCCCGTTGGATCTTTTCCTCCAAATGATTACGGCGTTTATGACATGGTCGGCAACGTCTGGGAGTGGACCGAGGACTGTTATGTTCTCTATTACAAAGATGCACCGGTTGATGGCACTGCGCTTACAGATTCAAAGTCTTGTGACAGACGCTCTGTGCGCGGCGGCAGCTGGATGACACGGCCGGACAGGAACCGCTTGAGTTTTCGTGGACGTGATCCAGTCGAAACGAGTTATTTCATGTTCGGGTTTCGGGTTGCCAGAGATTTAAGGGCTGGGACTCAATGAAAAACCAGTGGCCTATATCTCGGCGCGGCACCCTCAAGGGGCTGGGGGCTACAGCAGCTTTGACAGCCATATCCGCTTGCGGCTCACGAACGCGCACTCAAAAACATGAAGCGGTGGTCATCGGGGCGGGGATTTCTGGGCTTTATGCCGCAACATTACTGCAAGATATGGGTGTTGAGGCAACAGTGCTTGAGGCGAGCGACCGAGTTGGGGGCCGCATGAAAACCTTAGATCATCTTGCCGGATCACCTGAAGCAGGGGGGCAAACGATCGGACCGATGTATGCGCGGGTTCTCAGCCTTGTTGAACGATTTAATCTACAAAAATTTAATCGGGTAAAAGCGGTCGAGGGCAAAACATATTTCTTGAATGGCAATCTATCACGCGCGGGCGCAAGTTTTCCTACGGGAGATGCGAAGATGACGGAACGTGAACGTACTTTGCCGCCTGAAAAACTATATTCGTATTATCTAGATAAGATTAACCCGCTTGAAGGTCTTTACGATTGGCGTTCCGAGAAATATTGGCCGTTTGACGGGCTGTCTGTTCAGACGGCGATGCAAAATGCAGGAGCCTCCAACGAAGCATTGCGATTGATGGAGCGCTGGTTTGATGGTGGCGGCTTAGACAATATGTCTGCCTTATTTGCTTGCAGAAAATCTGAGGCAGCGAAACTTGAAACATCAAGCTTTCGGATTAAAGGCGGAAGCTCTCGACTTCCTGAAGCAATGGCGCAGGGTTTAAAGAAATATCCCAGATTATCTTCGCCTGTTTCTGCAATTGAAGATCTGGGGCGGTTAGTTAGGGTTACTTGCGAAGATGGCCATAAAATCGAGGCTGAACATGTTTTCGTTAGCGTACCTTTTTCAGTTCTAAAAGATATTTCGATATCGCCTGCGCCGCATACGCGTTTGCCCAAGGCTATTCAATCTTTGCCCTATAATCACATTACGCAGGTCAAGATCGGATTCACCGAACGATTTTGGGAGCAAGATGGGTTCTCGCCGAATATGTATTGCGATAGTTTCGTTGAACGCGTTACCGCCGTAAATGGCCAAGATGGATCTCTGCATTATCTCAATATTTGGATTAAGGGCTTGCAAGCCGCTGAACTAGATAAATTGCCGGCATCAGAAATCGGACAAGCGGTACTAAAAGAATTTGAACGTATTCGCCCCGCTTCGCAGGGTAAAATCAGCGTCGCAGATGTCACAAGTTGGGGCCGCAATCCCTATTCCAAGGGCGCATACCATTTCTTTGGTGTTGGCGGAACGCAGTCCTATGGGAACGACCTTATTAAGCCGGTCGGGCGCATACACTGGATAGGCGAACATGCGGCTGAGTTCCAACAAGGGATGGAAGGTGCCTGTGAAAGTGCCGAGCGGGAAGTTTTCGCTATGGTTGAGCAAGGATAAGCAGTGATGGTTAAACTCAATATCAAAGTGAACGGTAAAAAACACGCCATTTCCGAAGACCCAGAAAAGCCACTGTTGTGGGTTTTGCGAGACAATCTGAAGTTAAATGGAACGAAGTTTGGCTGCGGTATTGGCCTTTGCGGTGCCTGTTCGGTGGAAATTGATGGTGATATTGTACGCTCTTGTGTGACACCATTCGATGCTGTTGATGGCGCAAAGATAACGACAATTGAAGGTATTTCCGAGAATGGGAAGCTTCACCACGTTCAAGAGGCTTGGATTGCCGAACAAGTGCCACAATGCGGCTATTGTCAGTCCGGTATGATAATGGCTGTTGTGAATCTCCTCCGAAATAATTCGAATCCGTCGATTGAGGACATCAAGTCGAGCATCACCAACATATGCCGGTGCGGAACGTACCCAAGAATATTGAAAGCCATTTTGCGAGCCGCAGAATTAATGCGCGCCCAAAATAAGTAATGAAATTATTAGCCGCAAACCAAATCTGAAGGAGAAGATTTATGGTCTATCATTTACAGCACGAAATGTTGGCTCCGCAGACGCCGGACGATACAGCGCGGTCGCGATTTGTATTGGCATTCAAGCGTCATCTTGTGGGGTCAATCAGAAAAGCAAATGGTCTCGCATATGAAGTTTATGGTGAGCCGGCGTTTATAAAGGAGCATGGCCACGCGCCAGCGAATAGGGACGAAGCCTTAGAAGCACTATCGTCAACTACGCATTATAAGTTTTGGTCAGCTCTAAATCGGACGTCGCAAGAACTCATGTGGACAACAGTTTCTGAGTCGATTTATCGAGCGAAAAAGGAATTGGAAGATAATGCTGCCAGGCTCATTAAATCAGATAAAAAGCGTGGAAGTCTAAATCTGGACCCAAATTTTAAAGCTGATCCAGCCTATACTGACCAGCCTATCCATTTGCAACCACATGGATATGTCCTCGAGGAGGAGACGGACGGCGATATTCTGGCGGGCGCATTTTATGAAATGGGTGGGCGCCTATATTCTATGGGTCGAGGAATGTCGGCGAGGGATTCTAAAGCGGGATCCGTCTTGGCGTATATCGAGTCTAAAAGGCCTGGTTGGACGCCCAAGCGCGTATTGGATATGGGGTGTTCGGCCGGCGGTGGATCAGTACCTTATGCGGAAGCATTCCCTGATGCCGAAGTGCACGCCATTGATCTTGGCGCGTCTATGCTCAGATATGCACATGCGCGCGCCGAAGCCATGGGGCAGACTGTACATTTTCATCAGATGGATGCTGGAAAGACAACTTTCCCTGACGGGTATTTCGACTTGATTATTTCACATAATCTATTCCATGAAATTTCGACAGAAAAGCGAAAAGAAATCGCAAAAGAGACTTTGCGGCTATTGTCTCCTGATGGGCTCGCAATTCATCAAGATGTCGATTTGTTATTTCACGGTAAAAAACTCTGGGAACAAGCAGAGCGTTCTTGGGACTTCTATCACAATAACGAGCATTTCTGGATTGAATATGCTGAAAACGACTTTGTCAGTGAGTTGATCGAAGCTGGCTTCGATGAGGAATTGGTTGAGGAAACTGTTCTGTCTAAAACCGCTGGGCCTGGAGGATGGCAAGTTTATGTTGCTGAAAAGCGTCGTCCGAATTGAGGCTATGACGATAGACGTTTTCCATCGGAATTGAAATCAAACGAAGAACCAGACAGTGTTAAATAAGCAACACAATATTAATATTCTTCAGCTCGGCCAAATAAAATCTTGCAGAGCTTTGATATGATGTTATCATAATGTCATAACATCATGATTATGCTTTCTGAGGCTATATATATGAAGGGGACCATTATGAAATTTAACAAACCACTGGCGAGCCGTTTGCTGCTTAGTACTGCTTGTGTTCTATTGATACCAATATCATCGGTGTCTTACGCTCAAGACGCAGGGGATAACGCTCAACGCAGTAAAAAGGGCGATGAAATTGTCGTTACAGCGCGGCGCAAAGAGGAAACCATTCTGGACGTTCCATTGCCGGTAACGGCATTCGATGAAACGGATATTCAAGAGGCCGGTTTCAGGAGTTTTGATGATGTTTTCCTGCTTACGCCAGGCGTCTTTAATTCTACATCCGGTGGCCGTTCAGATCGCATCACAATTCGTGGCTTTTCGCAAGTTTCCACAACTGGCGGATCGAACGCCGGGGTGTTTATTGATGGCGTATATATCAGCGGTCCTGCCACAGCTTTAGATTTGGAATCGCTCGAGCGTATTGAGATCATCAAAGGGCCTCAAAGCGCTCAGTTTGGGCGCGGTACGCTTGCTGGCGCGGTAAACTATGTGACGCGTCGTCCTTCGAGCGAAGCTGAAGGAAAAATAACGGCCACAGCAACGACCTTGGACGATTACAACTTGCATGGGCATTGGTCTGGCCCAATTGCAGATAATCTATCTGTTATGATCGGCGGTGGTGTCCGAGACAAGGCGAGTGAGTTCTTCAATCAAGTCACGCAGAAGAAAGACTTGGGCGGGAAAAGTTCTTACGGAATCAATGGATCCGTGCTGTTTGAGCCGTCTAACAACTTATCCGTCTATTGGAGAGCATCATATTCGGACATTTCGAACGATGCGACTGGCATCTACACTCAAGGTCCAGAGTTCAACAATTGCAACCTGACAACCACCCGTCAGTATTATTGCGGAGATATTGTTATTGATTATGATAATATCAGAGCAATTAATGAAGACCCAAGCTACGTCGGCGGGTTTGGCGGTACGGATCGCGAGTCATTTCGTACGGCACTGATAGTGGACTATGACATTGATGAAAAGTCGTCGCTCCAATCTATCACGAGTTGGCAGAATGAGGATGAGCGTTGGGGCTCAGATGCCACGAACCGCGGCGTCCCGTCGTCACAATTATTACCAGATGGTCCGGCGGTCGATATTTCGCGCGAATGGACTGATTTCTCCCAAGAACTACGCTTTCGTCGTTCAATGGCAGAGAATTTAGAGCTACTTTTGGGGGGCTATTATTTTAAGTCTGAGCGTAGCGAAATTGCAACATATTTGGATGAAGACCGCGGTATTTACACGGAAGAAAACTTTGCGCTTTTCGGCTCTTTGGAGTTTGATGTCACAGATCGATTAACCTTGACGGGCGAAGTGCGTTATCAGGAAGATGACATTGAACTGGATAGTGTCACTGTACCCGCGGGATTTAACCCTGTTGTTTCAAAATTTGATGCCGTGTTGCCGCGCTTGACCGTCGACTTTCAAGCCACTGAAGATATGATGCTTTATGGCGTGTATGCGAAAGGGAATAAGCCGGGTTCCGTGAACACGCGTTTGTTAGGCGATTTAGATCCAACGCTCATTCCTATCGATGAAGAACATAACGAGATGTTTGAGCTCGGGACTAAAGGCCGAATGATGGATGGAGCTATCCGGTACGAGGTCGCGGGATATGTGATGAAATGGGAGAACCAACAACTCACCCAGAATTGTCTTCCGCCTCAGTGCGCAAACTCGGTTACCTACACTGATAATTTGGGCCAAACAGATATCATCGGTGCTGAAGCTCTACTCGCTTTCTCTCCGGTCCCCGAGTTTTGGGATGTAACCCTCACGGGATCCTGGACCGATTCTGAAATTAAATCTTACGAAATTGTCGGATCAGGTAGCGTTCTTGAGGAAGCTCGGGGGTTTGGATTCCCGGACAGCGCAACAGGCGGGGTCATTGTCAGCGGAACGCCGACACCGGCGTCACCAAAGTGGTCATTTAGCGCGACATCTGAGTTCGGCGCGCCAATTGCAAATTCGTCTTATGAGTGGTTTGCGAGGGCTGACCTTTCATGGGTGAGCGAACAATTTGCGAGTGTCTTTGGTCAAGCTTCATCTGGCGACCGCACTAACCTCAACATGAGAGGCGGTATCGAAAATGGGGACTGGAGATTTGAAATTTTCGGAAATAATTTAACGGATGACGAAACCCCATTGGCCCTCGTGCGGACCATTCGATTTGATGGCAGTCTTCGTCCGCCCGGTCCGAACCCAACCCAAAGAGCGTTCTCTGCGATTATTCCTCAGGGGCGAGAGTTTGGTATAAGCGCTACGCGCCGGTTCTAATATTTACCCTGAAAAGCCGCACCATTGAGAATTGTGCGGCTTTTCATTTATATATTTTAAATCTTTCTGATTGAGCCAATTTATGTTGGACCGCCGCCGATTTATTCACAGTGCGTCAGCTTTTCTTTCCATAGGATCAACTGCGATTTTAGGGGGGTGCAGCTCTCGAACGCCATCAAAAATTCACGATGTCATTGTTGTGGGCGCTGGGCTTGCAGGGTTAAATGCAGCGCTATCATTGGCCGATATGGGCTACTCGCCGCTAGTTCTAGAAGGGTCTAAACGCGTCGGTGGTCGGGTATTTACGTATAGGGGAAATGGATGGGGAGTCGAGGTCGGCGGACAAGAGGTCGGCGGCATGTATTCTCATACTTTGAGCGCCATAGATAGGTTTTCATTAAAGAAAGAGACGGTTGATCTCGGTCTCAATGGATATACATATTTAGTTGACGGTAAGATCTATTCAAAGTCGAGTTTTGATGCTGCTTTCAAAGATCTACTGATACCTTCCGAGTTAAAGTTGGCACCCTTAAGGTTGAAAAGCTTATATCACCCGGTAGAGATTGACAGAAATATCGAGAACTGGGGGAGCCCTGAACTTAAGAAATACGACCTGTCCATTAAGGCCTATATGGAGGAAGTGGGCGCTTCTAAAGAAGCGATCCGTTTGCTAGAGGCGTCCAATACCTCCCCCATAGATGATACATCCATTTTGTGGGAAGGGCGCCGCAAAGAGTTCTCACGCGTTAACGCAATGCAACGCTTTTATCATTTGTCCGACGGTATGGATTCGCTTCCGAAAGCTATGGCCTCCGCGCTCCCTCAACCTGTCCATTTTTCAAAAAAAATCGCCGCGATTGTTGATAAGGGGGATCATAGCGAAGTCTACTGTGAGGATGGGTCAAGTTACAAAGCAAGGGGCGTGATCTTGACGGTCCCCCTACCCATCATCAAGACGATCGACATAAAAACGCTCTCAAGTTTTAGGCGTGAAGCCGTGAAAGAAATGAACTTTGGACATGGTCTATGTGTATATTTCAAGATCAAAGAAAATTACTGGGAGAAAGACAATCTCCCGGCGTCCCTTTGGACTGATGGGCAGTTCGGTAGAATGTTCAAATGGAGAAACTCATTTGGTGAGTATATTTGGAACTACATTACAGGCCCAGAAGCGGAAAAATTTAGGGGAAAGTCGGATAAAGAGGTTTTCTCCTCTATTTTAACGTCTCTTGCTGCGGTTCGTCCGGCTATGGCTGAGGCCTTGGAGCCACTTTTCCGCTTCTCATGGACCGAGAACCCCTTCTCGAATGGGACTTTCCACTATTGGGGACCGGGAGATGCGAAGTTTGCAAATGCCTTTAGGGGGCTAGAGGGCAATCTTGCTTTTGCGGGGGAGCACACAATGTCTGTCGAAATGGGAATGGAAGCGGCCATGTCTTCAGGATTACAGGCAGCTATTGAAATTTCAGACATTCTGTAGACGTCGGCCAGTTTCCACATGGCACTCGTCAAAAATTTTCTGCGAGTTGACACCACTCATTAAAAATTGAGCGAGAAATTTAAACTGCTTAGGTCGGCGAGGCTTTTACGCCTTTGAGTGTTCTCTCATCGAGTCTGTAGAAGTAGAGCAAGACCAGCTTTAGCACATACATGAAAATAGGTATTAAAGCTTGGCATGCCAATATCGCAAATAAAGCTTGCTCAGATTGTTGTCCAACACCCAGGTTTCTGTCGAAACTCATGAAGGACAGGAAGCCACCGATAACAATTCCAGAAAGTGCAAAGGCGAGTTTTTCAATAAAGCTTGCGAATCCCGCGTACACGCCCTCACGACGCATGCCAGTCAGCTTGAAATCATACTCCATTACATCAGGAAGCATGGCTTGTGTCCCGAGTAGAGTCCCACATCCGCCTATGCCTAACAGCAGCCCTCTTAGACCGTAAACCCAAAGAGATTCTTCCGGACCTGAGAGAAACCAAGTGGCGCTAAAAGCTATTTGCGCAATTGACGAATAGACTAATATAGCCTTCTTCCCCTTCCATTTAGAGAGGCGAACCCAAAACGGCAGAGATGCAACCTGACCGATCATACTTGCTGTTCCGAAGATTGCCGCAATTGCCAGTGATTTCTGCATGTAAAAGGTGATAAAGAAAAATTTGGCCGCAAGAGTCGCTGCAAGAGCAAACAGCCCCGTCAGTTTTAAGCCCAGGAATATGAGAAAAGGCTTGTTGTCTAAAATCAGAGTGGCCTTCTTAAATATACTTACATCTGTTTTGACTTGAGAAGTCATTGGTGCATTCTTTGTACCAAAGAACGAGGCAATCATTGCGATCGAAATTAAGCTTCCCATAATGATGCCGAGGTAAATATAGGCGGATCTTTCGCTGATGCCGTAATAATCTTGAAGCAAGCCTAGCAATGCTGGTGCCCCTGATGTCGCTAAATATGTACCTATAGATATAAAGAAGACCCTATATGACATAAGCCGAGAGCGGTCATGATATCCATCCACCATTTCTGCGGGCATACAGAGATAGGGGACGTTGAATATTGTGTAGGCCGTCGCCAAGGCTAGCAGTGACAAGGAAATATAAATAGTTGTGGCGGTTTCGCTAAGTTCAGGTGTGCTGAATAGTGAGAATATCGCTAAGCCTGACAGCAGACCCCCCAGAAGAAGATAGGGGCGCCGACGCCCCCATTTGCTCTTTGTATTGTCGCTGATAACCCCCATTATTGGATCGGTAAAGGTATCGTATAGCTTTGCTCCCGTGATAATGGATCCCGCGATTAAAGGTTCGATCTTCAACACTTTCACAAAGAAAAATAACGCGGCAACGTTTTGAATGTTTAGGAGCATCGAGGCCCCGAAGGTTCCAAAACCCCAGCCTAGATATAGCGGATTCAGGGCGCGCAAACGGCGGTTCAAAGCTGACATCGGGGGCCTCTGTGGAAAACGAAATGGAAAAGTTTAAGTTATGGCGTCGTTTCTTGTTGAATATAGGCAATCAAATCCGCGCGCTTATCAGGGTTTGCAATCCCGCGGAAGATCATTTTGCCGCCTGTATAAACGTTTGTTGGCTTCTCGATAAATTTATCCAAAGTTTCGACGTTCCATACTATATCATTGCTCTGTAAGGCTGGTGAATATGTATACCCATCTTTTCCTGCGGCGGGGTTATCTAAGATGTTCCAAAGATTAGGACCCGTCAGATGCTTGCCGTTTTCTTCTAATGTGTGGCATGCCTTGCATTGAATGAACTGCCTTTTCCCGTTCGCTATATCAGCCGCGTTTAGGCGATCCATAATTGACATAGCTTCAACGAGCTTGGCGTCAGATGTGCTATTTTCTGCACCTTTCGCCACTGGTGTACTTGGGGTTGCGTCCGTTGACGCCGTCTCACTACCGCATGATGCCAATAGGAACATGCTCGCTGCTAAAATTGTGAACGTATATTTGGCCACGTAAATCCTCATGCTAAGACTTTAGAATTCAACTAACTTATCATATTGATATAACAACATCAATAGCCGGTTGGCGGGCCGATAGTAGAATTGTTGAGGCCGGGATCGTCGGTTTCCGAATAGTCGCCCATCTTTCGCAAACTTAATGGCCGTGAGGGGATCATCACCGTTTTCTGTTCACAAAAATTCTCTAACGATCCTGGTATTCCGTCTCTACCTATCCCGGAATGCTTGTAGCCTCCAAAGGGGGCTTTAAGGTCCCGAACCATCGGTGTGTTCACCCATATTGTTCCTGCTCGCACTGATTGTGCCACTTGCGTGACCGTTGGTAGGTCATCCGACCAAACATAAGACACGAGACCATAATTAGAGTTGTTGGCGATTTGTATAGCCTCCTCTGTTGTTTTAAACGTCACAAAGGTTGCGAAAGGACCGAAAACTTCTTCTTGGCATACCTTTGAACTATTCGATTTCGCTTTGACGACAATGGGGTGAATAAAATAGCCGAGATCGAATTCCGCAACCGGGGAGCCACCTGTGAGAATTTCGTTTCCCTCTTTCTTCGCCATCTCTAAGAACTCAAGAATTTTGTCCGCATGAGATTTAAACGCTATCGGCCCCATTTCAGTCTTGGGGTGAAATGGATCACCGACTTCAATTGCGTTAGTTCGTTTAATGAATTTTGCTATGAATTCGTCAGCGATTGTTTCCTGTACTAAAATACGCGAACCAGCCAGACACTGTTCGCCGTTGGCCGTAAAAATACCGATCAATGCACCGTCCAGCGCATTGTTCAGATTTGCTGTATCAAAGATAATATTTGCAGATTTTCCGCCCAACTCCAGCCCGATCTTTTTAAGGCCTTTTGCGGCATTTTCCATTATATGCATGCCAGTTGTCGAGCCGCCAACAAAATTAATAGCGTCCACACTTTTATGACCGACCAACCCGGCACCTACCGTTTGACCGGTCCCGTTTAAAACTTGAACCGCATCGTTTGGAATGCCGGCCTCATGCATCAACTCTACCAAGCGGGTTACGGCGAGGGGCGTGTATTCGGAGGGTTTAATTATGCAGGAGTTTCCAAGAATTAAACAGGCCGCACTTTTCATGGAAGCCAAACCAAGCGGCATGTTCCATGGCGCTATTACAACGCCGACGCCAATAGGTTCGTGGAGAGTCATGGTAAAGTAACTCTCCATTTGTTGATACGTTTCGCCAGAAAGTTGACCTGCAAGGTCCGCGAAAAATCTAAAGTTCTCTGCTGATCTTTCAATATGACGTGAACGCACTTGTGAAAAGGGGATTCCCGTCTCGATCGTTTGTAGGAACGCTAATTGTTCAGCATTAGCTTCAATCAATTCAGCGACTTTATAGAAAGTCGCTCTGCGTTCGGCATGGGACATGTGCCGCCAAGTTCCGGTCTCGAAAGCATTTCGAGCAATACTGACCGCGCTATCAACCATTTCCGCACTCGCGCCGCAAACGGTGGTAATCACTTCTTCGGTAGCGGGGTAAAAGATGTCCCATTCCTGATTACCAAAAACCTGCTCTCCATTTATTATCGAACCTACACGATTTTGTATGGAAATATCGAAGCGCTTTTTCAAAGCGTCGAGAGATTCAGGGGGTGTCTTTCTACTCATAACTCAGCCTGTTTTGTACGGCCCATTTGTGGGGCAACATTGACGATTGTGAGGCGCCGCTCCGTTCCAAAGGCTTTTGCTGGATTTGCTTGGACCTTTTCATAGATTTGCCTCGCGGTTTTGTTTGATAATTCCATATTTGAACGTAAGGACATTTAACCTTTGCTCTTGTCTTGTTCTATTGTTATAATCATATAACATTTAAACGGTATGAAAGTCAGTAAGAAAATAATCTAATGTTAAAATCCATCTTTATATCTGAAGTTGCGCCGCGGGATGGACTGCAAAATTGCCACGGTTTGATGCCGACGGACGTCAAGAAACGATCGATAAAAAGTTTTTATGATACTGGCGTACGTAAGATCGAAGTTGGTGTTAGCTCGGCGTTCGGCTGCTCAATTGTGGGTCAAGTGCCGGAATATAAGGTTGTTGAGTTTTCGGAACGCTGGATTGCCAACCGGCGCTTTAGACTCACATAGATGAAGGGTGGATATGGACACTATGCATAAAATGTTTCCAGTAATGAATAGAGAAGAGGCGTCACTTCTTGACTTTTCAGTGTCGTTCAAAGAGCGGATTTCGGGAACGATATCCCAGAAGCTAAAGAGGGTTTGTCAACTACAGCTTCAATCAATTGGCATTGATGTGGAGAACACAGATAGCCGAGATTGGAAGACAGTTGACGAGAATCTAAAGGACGATGAACGCCTAAAATTTTGGAGCGCTTTACGGCGTGCTCAGCAGGAATTCTATGTTGACGTCACCGCAAATTGTGTGGATCGGCAGTTACCAGATTTGATCGCGCGCTATCAAGAAATTACTCAGGAAACGACATTGGGGTCGCTTGAACTTGATCCGTCTATAAAAAATCCGTCATATCAATCGACCGTAGATATTCATTGCGTGCCCGGCGGATATTGTCTGGAGCGAACCGCTGATGATGTTTACCCTGGCGCTCGCTCGGATCTGGGCTCTGCGGTATTTGCGATGCGTCGACACGGAGCTCTTCATGACGATAAAGGAATCACAAGCGCTCGCTACATAACGGATCATTTTCCGCAGCTCCATCCAAATCGCATTCTTGACTTGGGCTGCACTAGTGGGAACTCTACCCTACCGTATGCTGACATATTTCCTGATGCTGAAATATGGGCAATTGATGTATCGGCCCCTTGTCTGCGTTATGCGCATGGTCGGGCCGAGGCGCTGGGGAAAAAAATTCACTTCTCGCAGCAAAATGCAGAGCACACGAAATTCCAAGATCAAAGTTTTGACGTCGTTGTGTCCCATATTCTCTTCCATGAGGTGTCCTGCGAAGCCGTTAGAAATATTTTCCGCGAGGCTTTTCGTTTGCTAAAGCCGGGAGGTCTTATGGTGCACTTAGAAGTGCCCACAAAGGGATCGAATGCTTTCGAACAGTTCTTTAATAATTGGGACGCCGCCTATAATAATGAGCCCTTCTGGGCAACGCTGAGCGAGATCGACCTTCGGGCGTACGCTGTTGAGGCAGGGTTTAAAGCAGAGGATTGGTTCTCCGAACTTGTTCCCTCCAACCGCCGTAAGAAAGGCGGTTGGTTTGTATTTGGTGCCCAGAAAGGAGCCGCGGAATGAATAAGTCAATTAACAATGTATCGCCGCTCCCGCGTACGGCGAAAGGGCCTCAATTAGATATATTGTCATGTACGGATGCCGAGCGAGTTCTATCAATTGCAATGGCCAGCGCAGCTGAAATATCAGCACTCTACGATCGTATTTCGACGCTAGAGCATTTGATAATTGAAATGACGGGGGCCTCCGGCGATACGCTGCACGAAATGTTTAATAGGGAAGATGTCCGCGAAGAACGTAAATGTTGGCGGAGCGACTTCGTGAGCCGACTACTTCGCGGCCTCGAAAGTGAACTGGAAGATTCAGAGCGTTCCATGTCACGGAAAGACTATGAAAAGTTTATAGAAAAACTCAAAGAGTGAAGCTCAGGGAGAGAACACGATACCATGGGGCCATGCCACACAAAATGAATTGGCTGCCAACTCTCGTTAGGTGGCATCTTTCTTGGACAAAGCCATTTAAAGCTATACATTTTTTGATTTCTTAGACCAGACGCGTATATCATTCTTTTCCAGTGCGTCCTGGCTCATTGTCTCGGCATATAACGGGGAGGCAAAGAAAGAATAGCGGTAGGTCTCAGCGCGCTCGGACAGCTTTCTGAGGTCCTTGCGAAGCTTACCATTGCTGCCTGGGTGTATCGCATCGCCGCGAATGTTTCCGCCCCGATAAGGCCTGGTCGCTTCGATTCAATGTCCAGGCTTCCTTTTGGAGTGTGCGCGCCTGGGGCAAGGTGAAGACCTTCGCACTCTGGATGCCACTCAAGTAAGAGCTCAGCTGCCTTCAGCGCCACAAGATACGTGAAGGTTTGATTGAGATGTTCAACAAAGTTTAGTGGACGATCTTCCAGCGGATGCAGGCCTATCTTGCCAAACTTGAGTTTTGCGAGGAAGTCCACAGACGTCTCGGAAAGACTTTGGAGAGCTTGGACGGTTTGATCTGCGTGAGCGTGGACCATGCGCCTGGCCGCGCGAATCTCTTCAAGCGTGTTTACAGTAATGATCATTTAGGCCCACTCCCAAGGTGGAACCATACTCATTTCATTTTTGCAATCAATAGTGAGGATAAAGGAGGGCGACTACTATGCCCAACTTTGCGGCGCGCATGTGTTCGTGTTGTGTGCATCGTATTTTCCACGCGGACTACTTATCGCCCCAAAAAGTACACAAGTCATTGAATTTAAATAAAAACAAATGGTGCACCACACGGACTCGAATCGCGGACCCCCTGATTACAAAAATATTATTGGCCAATATCACTGTTTTCGCCGCAATACGCTGAACGTTCATAAACATCTGAATATATTGACTTTATCCCAATTTTCGCGCTCTGAATAACGCTGAAGATACAGCAGTTTTCGCTGCCATATGCTTCCAAATTGCTTCCAAATTGAAATGGAGTGGGATGTGAAAATTACAAAGCGCGCGATTGATGGTCTGCAATTGCCTAAGAAAGACACCTTCATCTGGGATGATGAGATTAAGGGTTTCGGCTTAAGGTTGTCACCTCAGGGGAAGGCTACGTTTGTTGTGCAGTATCGTAGCGCGGGGAGAACCCAGAGAATCCGTATTGGGCACGTAGGACGCATGACCGTTCATAAGGCGCGTAAGGATGCCCAAATATTACTTGGAGACATTGCGGTAGGAAAAAGCCCTGCCAAAACGGCAAGAAAACTGAGGGAGTCACCAACGCTTGCAGAGGTGTCGAAACGGTTTGTGGAAGAACACGTGAAGCTTAAATTGAAACCCTCGACACAATCAGATTATCAGCACAATTTACGGAAATATATTATCCCAAATTTGGGTATGAGAAAAGTTGCTGAGATTACCTATAAGGATATTCATGCTCTTCACTTACAGATGAAGGACATTCCAACACAAGCCAATCGAACTGTGAGCTTGCTCTCCAAGATTTTCAGCATGTGCGAGCGTTGGGAACTAAGGGATGGGGCAAGCAATCCCTGCACTCAGATAGAGCGGTACAAAGAGAAACGCCGAATCCGGTTTCTTGATAAGGTTGAGTTGATGACCCTCTGGGAAACGCTTGAATCTGAGCAGGTAAATCAGGCAATAAGTATATATGCGGTTTCAGCTTTCAAACTTCTCATTTTGACGGGTTGTCGTTTGGGCGAGATCAGAACTCTAAAGTGGTCCTACATTAGAGGCAATCGAGTGGAGTTTCCGGACACGAAGACTGGCTATAAGCGGGTCCCTTTTAATGCAGATGCTATCAGAGTTCTACAGGCCTTACCGCGTTTGCCCGACAACGCGTACGTTATTTGCGGCGAAGTTTCAGGGCAGCCAATCGTTAATCTACAGAAATCTTGGCGACGTATCAGGAGTTTTGCAGGATTGAATGACGTTCGCATTCATGATCTCAGGCATACGTTTGCGTCTCAAGCGGTTATGGGAGGGACGCCATTGGCCATTGTAAGTAAACTACTTGGTCACTCGCAAATTTCGACGACAATGCGATATGCGCATCTTGCCGATGCTGAGTTGATGGAAGCAAGTAATGCACTCTCTGGCCTACTTAAGCCTAATACTTCATTAAATCAGCCGGTGTACTTAAAGGTTGTAAAATCATGACTGAAGGCTTCCATAAGGTTATAACCTGCTCCGTTCTTGCGGAAAACTGTAATAAAGTTTTTGGTAGGATAGACCCCAAGATCAAAGATGCTAGTTTTTTGACGGTGATAAATCACGTTGGTGAAACTGCTGATACTATCCTTGCCCCCTTGAATATCTATAGCTGTAAACTCGATAAGCTTTGCAAAGATTTTCAAGTCGTCGATCCATTGAGACCGCGGTTAGGTGAAATACTCGAAAATTCCGCCCATACGTATATTTGCCTTTTTGGAAATAATTTTGTTCGGCTTCCCTATGAGGGTTGGTTAAAACAATTGCACGACCTAGGGAAAACAGCTGAAAAACTACAGTCTCAAATCCCAAAGGGTGACGCAAACTTTTACGAAATGCTTTCTTATTTTGATCATTTCGAAGATGAATCTTCCGAAATTACGCCCAAAGACTTCTTTAACGATGTCATCCACAAACTCGAATTAATCAAGGCTCTCAGGTATAATGTTGTTAATTCAAAATTGGGAAAGTTTTATGGCCTAAACGTGGCAAGCCGAAAGAAAAATCATGCGCTAAATACCTGGATAGCATTGATGTGTAATTTCTGGATGGAAGAGTTGGGGAGAGATTTAAACCGCGATAAAACTGGGATCGGAGGACGCAAACGGTTCTTAGAATTTATGGGCGCGTGCATTGAACCACTCCATCCGGAAATTCTGTCAGATATTGGCGAACCATTAGGGCGTTTAGATACGGCGCTAAAGAGCGTGCAGAAAGAAATCAAACTTCGTGTAGAAAACAAAGCGCAAAAATAATTCCGTATTCTCAATGAAGCTTGGAGTCAGCCAGCGTAATAATAAATCATAACCTAAACCTGAGAGGATATGATGACTGCAACGTTACACGACCCAAACCAACTACTTACCGAAAAAGAAGCCGCTAAGCTTATTTGCTACACACAGCGCGCCTTGCAAAATTGGCGCTTGCGCGGCGGTGGACCTCGATATGTGAAGGTCTCCGCACGGTCGATCCGGTATCAACGCCGTGATGTTATCGAGTGGATCGAAGCGCGCAAGAGAAGCTACACCTCTCAATCTTTCCAATAGCACCAGTTTTGCCCTGTAGGAGTTAACCGCGCCTACAGGGACTTTGAGGGCACTTGCCCGAAAACGTCCTGAGGGCGGCGTCAGCCGCTCTCAGGACCACTTAAGAAGGGCACGGAAGTGCCCTCAAACACAAAGCGGTTCGTGCGCGCAGCGCACGCTTTCTTCACTCAACAAAAGCTCAGGGAAATGATCTTAAGAGGGGGATTATCGTAACACCCCCCTCTACCCTGACATAGCGTAATGGAGCGTAAAACATGACCATCATATATTCTGGCTTTGATACAATCGTATTTGCCGTTCAAGGCGCATTAAGCCCTGAGGCCATAATGCGAATGAGACAAGCCAAGACCGTGGCAGAGCAGGAACGCCGCGACATACCCTATCACGTGGACGGAAACGACTTGTCCGCGTCTATCACGTGCAATGGCATGAAGGGGGGCTATGCTTTTGTGATCACAACGGGGCCATTAGGGCAGAGGCTTTCATTTAAAGAAAATCTGTCACGTGCGGACTGGAACGGTTTTGTGAAAATACGAGCGCTTTCACTGGCCTCTCAGGGATGGCACAAAGCAGTTGACGAAGCCCTGCACGTGCTGGAATGTTTAGGTTTCCACGTGAGCGGTATTAGTCTCAACCGTGTGGACTATTGCATGGATTTTCTCGACACGTGCATGACACTCCACCCTATTGATTTTATTGCACATTCCCGCATGAAAAAAATGGGCCGTTATATCCCATCTGCACGTGAAAAACTTGCCGCCTCCACGTGTAATGAGAATGACCTAGGCGGCGCTATAAATACGTCCATGCGAAGCGATGAATACGAGGGCATCACCATTGGCAAAATGCCGGGTCGGCAAGTGATCATATACGACAAGCGCAGAGAGGCATTGGATAAGCGTAAATTCGCGTGGTTTAAGATATGGGGCATTGACCGCCATGATCCTACGAAGACCGTACGTAGGATCGAATTGCGGGCGGGTAAAAACGAGCTTCAAAAGTGGAACATACGTACGTTTGATGATTTCTACGTACGTATAGGTGACCTTTTCACTAAAACGGCGCAGTCCGTACGTATGGTTACCCCAGACTCGGAAGATTCCAATATATCCCGAAGACCCGTCCACCCCACGTGGCTGCACGTGCAATCGCACGTGCAGGAGCAATTGTTCGACCACGTGTCCAATGCCACACGCCGCGACATCAAGGAGGTTATACGCGAGGAAAAGGCACGTGAGTATATGGCGCAGATACGTGGAAACATCGCGGGCTTTGCCGTTTGCGAAGGAGTTGCGTTTGAGGACATTTCATGTGTAATTCCAGACGTTTTAAGATCAGAGTTGCAAATGGCTACAAATGATCCAGACCAACCCTTTAGGAAAACGTATGTTAAAGCCCAGGATAGGTTGCTTTTTATTTGAAATATTGGACTTAGTTACTACCAATTCAGTTGACCCTGATTTAGGTCTAAATTTGTCCCAAATGCAAAGCTTGAAATATTCAATAGGGCTAATTTTAAGGTCCATATACCTCAAATAGGGGCAAAATGGAGTCATTGGAAGTATTGGGCGACTTCTGCTTAGGGGCCAAAGCAGACATTAGAGGAATGCCTGAACTCACTTAAAAATTGCCAACGTCTTGGTCAGTAATTGAGTTTACGTTGATTATTAAGGGTGATACTTAATCTTTGCTATGGATGGGTAATCGATTCATAAAGTTTAGGGAGCTCAAATGTATAGTGCTGATAATCCGCTATATAATGTTGCTTCAATACTCAATCTCAAACAGGTTCTGTCGCCAAGTAAATTTCACTGTACTTTCCTCAAAGCACAAATCAGATCGCTTTTGTTCTTATTATGTTTCATAACGAGAATCTGTAAATGTTTGGGTGAGCGCGTTGACTGATTTGTCACTAGATAGATGGTTGCAAAAGCTAGGTTATGCGGATGAACCATCATCCCTTCATACTAGCGCTAATGCGGTAGATCAGACCCATCCATATGCTGTTGAGATTGAGGCTCTTCTTCAAATCAACGGCGCTATCAGGGCACGGGCAGTTTTCGATGTTGATGGTGTGCCAACGGTCGTCTTCGTTGGTGGAGATGGCATAGAATTAAGCTCGACTCAGCTAGATGTTATTAGGCAAAAAATTTGGAACCAAAATTTAGCAAATATTGTTCTCGAAATAAGCAACGAAAAAATTGTTGCCCGACCCGCTCGCAAATTGAAAGATGCCGCGGAAACAATTCTCTTCAGTAGTGCTAGGCCCGATGGCGCGTTTTCTGCTCAAGATGTAGCTTCTGCAAATTTACCAAGAAGGTTCCCGTCCTGGTTTGACGTTAATGCAAGAGTTGATCGAAAACTATTGGACAACCTTTCTATTTGCGTCCGAGAAATTGGTGCCAAGGGTTATTCAAAATTACCAAAAACAGCAGTACCACAAAAATTGGCTGAGCTGCTGATGGGACAGGTACTATTTGTTTCGTATCTGGAACATAGAAATATCGTTGGTGAAATGTATCGAGACCACCATGATTTAAAGACATTGCACGATTTTGTTGAACAGAGAAGTAAGCGTGGTGTTATCAGTCTGTTCGATCAGTTGAAGAATGATTTTAATGGTGACTTCTTAAATGACGATCGCCACGACCCTTGGTCAAAGCTTAATAATGACGGCTTTAGTATTCTAGGTGATTTCTTAAATCGAACGGATATGAAAACGGGTCAAGGAGATTTTTGGAACTATGATTTCAGTTTTATTCCCGTTGAATTGCTGTCCGGGTTATATGAGTCATTTTTATCTGAAAATGAAAAGTCTCTCACTGGTGCGTTTTACACACCTAGACATCTCGCAACTCTCGCTATTGAACAAGCATTTTCTACTTCGGAGAACCCTTTAAATGAAACAATTTTCGATGGAGCGTGTGGATCAGGGATACTATTGACTACAGCGTATCGCCGGTTAATTGCTTTAAGTGAAGCTAAATATAAAAAACGTCTATCATTTAGAGAGCGAACGAAACTCTTAGAGAGAACAATTTTTGGGTCCGACATTAACCAAATGGCATGCAGAGTAACTGCATTCAGTTTGTACTTGTCTTTATTTGAAGGACTTACACCAACAGATATAGTTGAAGCGCAGAAAAAAGATGGAGTAAAGTTACCTACTTTAACAGGCAGTAATTTGCTTCACGGCCCAAATGCAGATTTCTTCTCTCCGAAACATGGTTTCTCAGAAAAAAAATTCTCAATGATTATATCTAATCCACCATGGGGTGAAGCACCTGGCTCTACTACGACATCAGCTGACATCTGGGGTAAGTTGGCTGAGGTACCAGTTGTTCGCAGGCAAATTGCCGGAGTTTTTTCTTTGCGGGCTTTAGACTTCCTCGCACCAGACGGAAAAATTTGTTTAATTCTTCCTATCGCGCTGTTTTTGGGGTCTACAAATGCAAAATTTGTTCGAAGAGTTTTTCAAGAGTTCAAGCCAAATCGTCTGATAAATTTTGGAGATTTGCAAAACCTTCTGTTCCCAACTGGGGAACATACTTGTCATCTCTTTGTTGGGTCTAGAAGGAAAGAAAAGACAACTTCATTTTCATTGAACGAAAAGTTCGATTATTGTGTGCCTAAAGCCGATATGAGCCTTGCATATGGTAGATTGGCTATGCAGTCAGCAGATCGGCATATTTTGTCTACCAGGTCAGTTGTTGAGAGCCCAGATATACTTGTTACTCTTATGTGGGGAAATGAATTTGATGTATCATTGCTTTCGCGCCTTACTACATTTGGAACACTGGGAGATTTTTGGTCAGGACCAAAGAAGAAAAGACGTTGGCATGCCAGGAAAGGCGTTCATTTTGTGGATAGGAGTCGCGAGCCAGTAAGTGCAGGTGCGCTGAAAGAAATGCCTCATATCCCAGTCCCTGCGCTAAGAGCTGGTGTTCCAGTACTTAACCCTGATTTGTTGACCAAATGGCCAACCAAACAAGAAACAGTGGCCCATATTGATGAAGACATACTAAACGTTTTCGATGGCCCCAGAGTACTTTACACTGATGGATTCTCAAGAGAAGATCATTCTTTGAGAACAGTATTTTTTGATGGCAAGGCAAGTTTTAGTACGAGTATCGGAGTTATATCTGGTCCGAAAAACGATGCCCGATTGCTAAGGTTTGTCGCTGCATATTTACGTTCGAAGTTAGCGCAATACTTCCTAATGCTAAGTGCTTGGAAGATGTTATGTGAACGAAATGCTGTTCATCTCAAAGATATCGCAGCTTTTCCTTTCCACGAACCGAAACATGCAGCTAACCCAGAAAAAGCAGAAAGTATAATCAAAAAACTATCCGCGAAGTTAGAAGAACTGGCGGAGGTTCCAGAGCTGAACCAAAAAGCTAGCTATGAGGATTTGGCGCCCGAATTTGACAAGATGATCTATGATTATTTTGATGTCAGCATTTTAGAGCAAAAACTTATTGAAGAAACGGTCGAGGTGTTAATGCCGTCAATAAGGCCAAGGAGTTATAAAAGCCTGAACACAAGTGCTCAGGCTGACGCTTCCAATGCTGATGTTCGCAAATATTCTGAAACTCTCGCAAATGAATTAAATGATTGGCAAAGAAAAACGGGGGGTACAGGGAAATTTGACATTAAAGCTATTAGCAGCTCTGCGAAATCTTTGGGAGGATATAGCGTTGTCAACATTCAATTTAATGAGAGCAAGCAAGAAAAGCCAGACGTAGAATATTTGACGAACGACACAATGGTTTTATCTCTTCTACATCATTTGCGGACTTCTGGGTTAGACCGTGTTTCACCAGACAGCAGATTGGAGCTTATGCCAGACACTTTTGTTTGGACAAAAACTGCGTTGATGATAGCTCGATCGATGATTCGTAGAAGTTGGTCAATTCGTCAGGCTATAAGAGACGCAGAGCATATCGTAAGCGATGTTCAACGTGTTCATTTAGCTGAGAATAAGGCTATTTTAGAATGAGCCTTGCGTCATCTTCGGCAGTCCAAAACTGGTTTTCTGCGTTTCCAATAAAGCCGGCTGCTGAGGCAGTTGGGGTTCTTTCTGAAGCATGGGATGAACTCACCCGGAGAAATATACCTGGCTTTCAACCAACCATGCGTGAGCCCAAACTTACGAAAACTTTGAAAATTTTTATTGAGAGAACTGTTGCAAGACGAAACGGACTCCTTGGTTCATGGTCGGCTGAAAACACAATAGGCACGCTTGATCCCATCACGTCCGAATTGGTTGAGGAACGCAGAACTGATATAACCTACCATTGGAATAATGAAGCTTTGACATTAATGTATGTTTTTGAGTTTAAAAAATTGAACAATAGAAAATCTTCTCACGCAGCCTATTTAGGAGATGACGGTTTAGGACGGTTTGTCCATGGAATATATAGTGACGACCAGTTGGCCGCTGCAATGGTCGGAATCATGTTAAATAACCCCGCTGAAATTATTCCGCCAATAGAGGCAGCATTAAGTGATGGAAGTTTAGCAACTCCACTTAAACAAAGAAAAAATGACGACGGCGATTATATAACTAAGCCTTCAAAGATATTTGTAGCTTCAGAATTTGATAGTGAACATGACAGAACCCACATCTCTGAACCAATCGCAGTATCTCATATATTTTTGGGGTGGCCTTAGAGCTAATTGTGGCCTTAAATCTAATTATGGAACTTATCCCACGTAAATGCTTTATTCGAATAACAGAATTTCATGTTGTTCTACGTTGATGGAGTAAAATATTACCTTTGATATTAAGAATTACGGTGCTCTCACGATAGATACCCAAGTAGCCTACTCCAATAATAGGAGATTATTTAGCGGTGTTCTTGCGCAAATGACCCAAATGAGACGTCATAACTTTGACTTTATCCTCTCAGACATTGTGCGTGAAGAAATTCGTAAAATGCGTCTTGAAAAAGTTGAGCAAACCACGAAGAGCTTTAGGGCACTAGAATCAAAATTAACGCAAACACCACTTGATACTGCGGGCATCAAGTCACATTTGAAGCAAATTTCTGATGAGATGTTATCATCAGAAGAATATGTTGAGGCGGAGCTAGAAAAGTGGATCGCAGCCACAGGATGCGAAGTGATTTCATCTAGCTTTGCTAACACCGAACAAGTCTTGGACAAGTACTTTACGGGAAAACCACCTTTCAATGGAGCTAAAAACAAGAAAAACGAATTCCCTGATGCATTTGCACTGATATCTATTGAGGTTTGGGCACAGAAACACGATACTCGTGTATTGGCAATCTCACAAGATAACGATTGGATTAGTTACGGAGAAACCTCTGAAAGTCTTGATGTAATTCCTTCGCTGCTGCCGGTATTTGAACAACTCAATAAGGTGAGACACGACATTGATGTTGAAGCATCGGAATTGATTCAAGCCATAATCGATGATCCCGAGGGCGCGTTTGGTAGTGCGGTGCTTGAACATATAAGATGGATTGTGGAAGAGACGCCAGCTCACTTCGAGGTGTCAACCGACGGTTATTTCGAGATGGATGACGAAATGGTTGAGCTCGTATCACTTTCGGTAGAGCCTTTAGAGAGTGATAGTTCGCTAGTAAATATCGACGGTGATTATCGTGTCGTGGAAGTTACTGTGAATATTAAAGTTCGAGCATCGGCAACCATTACTCATTTACATTACGATAAGCCCGAACGGAGTTATCATGAATTGAATTCAAATAGTGCTGATATTACTGAAGAAGAGCAACTTACGGCGTTAATTCACTACGGTAATAAACCTAGTTATGCAGATAAAGGACGGGTTATCGAAATAGATTCTGTCGAATTACTCAACTTCAACCCCGCTTATAATTTCGGCTACATCGAAGTCTTCTAGATGGTCATTACTTCATATTATATTTCAAAAGGCCGTTTCCCGATTAGCTTTCTATAAAGTTTTAGTGACTGTCTGGTGCGTTCATCTTTTCCAGACTGTACGCTTTTTCCAAAAACACTCTCTGCTACCTTTTGAGACGCAATATTTGCATCGTCGACGGAGGCCTCAATATAGCACCTTGGGGTGTTATTTTTCCTAATCCCGTGATCCATTTCTTTGATTGCCGCTAGAGCAATTTTTCTGGCTAACCCTTTTCCCCGATACGCAGGTGGGACCGCATACCCGATTTGAAAAACCTTATGACCTTCAAGCGGGTCTGTAGGAGAAAGGTTTGCAAATGCTGTGACTATGTTGCCTTCTAGTAAAACATAGGTAAACTGGGGTTGACTCGGAAGCGGTTCATCTTAGTGAACAAAAACACCTGAATGCAAGCTCGTAGGTTGCAGCGCTAGAATGCCTGCGGAAAGCGCTTCTTGAAATGAGACCAATGCGTCTGTTGGATCAACCATCTAAACCTCCTTCTAAAAAACTCTTCAATCGATAGCTGTACTTTTCAAAAAAAATACGGTGATAGGGAGCGCAATATACCGATTCTAAATAGGTAAAAAACTAAATTTCCTGAGGTCCGCTTAAGGGGTAAACTTACGCTGCTGCTGGGGCGCGAGGGTGAACTAAAGAAAATTCTACTGAGTAGGGAAGTTATCCACAGATTTAAACGTGCGACCTTGGAAGAACTGACTGCTTCCAAATTGCTTCCAAAATATTCAAACAGAATTGTTAAGCGCTACCGCGCTTGTTAAGTCATTGTTTCTAATGAGAAAAATGGTGCCCCCACACGGACTCGAACCGCGGACCCCCTGATTACAAATCAGGTGCTCTACCAGCTGAGCTATAGGGGCACTGGTAAACTGAACGGGCGGGATTTAGCGTTCTCCGCTCGCTCTTGCAAGAGATATTTTAGGCAGAACGGCAATAAACTTGCCGCCCTGCGAACTTTAATTACGCTTCGACTGTGTGAGGCTTGCTTGCGAATTTTTTCGCTGTTTCGACGAGCGCTTTAAACGCTTCTGGCTCGTTTCCGGCCATGTCTGCAAGAATTTTGCGGTCAAGTGTAATGCCGGCTTTATTCAAACCGTCCATGAAGCGTCCATAAGTGAGGCCATGAGCCCGAGCACCAGCATTAATACGCTGTATCCAGATCGCGCGAAACTGACGTTTTTTCAGTTTACGGCCAATATAGGCGTACTGACCGGCTTTTTCGACGGCTTGGTTGGCAATACGGAATGTATTCTTGCGGCGGCCGCGGTAACCTTTGGCTGCATCAATAACTTTTTTGTGGCGGGCGTGTTTCGTGACGCCGCGTTTTACGCGTGACATAGTTTACTCCAAACTTGTGATAGGGGCGTGCGGCGATTAGCCGTTCGGCATGAATGATTTTTTGATACGTTTCGCATCGCAATCTTTGAGCACAGTTGTGCCGCGCAGTTTGCGAATCTGATCATTCGTACGTTTGATCATACCGTGGCGTTTGCCTGCTTGTCCGGCTTTCACCTTACCGCTGGCCGTCAGTTTGAAGCGCTTTTTTGCGCCTGACTTGGTCTTCATTTTTGGCATTTCGGTCTCCTATTATTGCTGCACGGATTGAAGTTACCGTGCGGCGGGCCTTTGTGAGCCAGCAGGCATGCCATGTCGCCTGCGAGGCTGCTCCCCATTTGGGGGATAGCGGCTTATAACGAGAAAAAAAATGAATGCAAGTGGTCAAAGCGCAAAGATGCCCCGCTTGATTGACGTGGAGAACTTAGCTTTCCGTACATATTGTGGCCTGAAGCGGGAATTGTTTGGGCTATAAGTGGTATGATGGGGGAAAGTGGGTGTGTCTTGCGGACATTCGCCGTATTAACCTTAAAATTTGGCATGAACGCCGCGGCGTAAAATGAGGTTGCTATGATCAAAATCTCTTTAAGTTTGGGTGTGGCACTTGCGTCCGCATGGGCCGTTCCGTCGCTCGCCCAAATTCAGAGTGCGCCGACGGCGGTTTCCGCGCCGCAAAAAACGGCTTCAAGAACATTGGCCCCGTTCACAGGGTGGACCCATGCCGCGTCGCCCAATATTGAATTTTACGGTCAGGCTGACAGCGCTGAAGCCAAAGCGCTTCTACAAAACTTAGAAAATTTTCGCCTCCTAGTGCTCCGCCAGATCAATCCGTCTGCGGCAATGAGCGCTGAGGCCATGCCCGTGAAGATCGTCGCACTCAAAGATGCTGCGAAGCTTGAGGCCATGCTCGGCGGACCGGACATTACGGGAACCTACCAACAGGACTTATACGGGCCTGCTTTCGTGATTAATAGCCGGGCATTTTTCGAAGGTGGCGACGCGGCGAAAAAACTAATATCACGGGCTTATGCGTCTTACCTTGTCGAGCAATATGCGCCGCAGCGATATCCTGCATGGCTCGCAAAGGGTGCCGCTGAGTATTTCGCGAGCGTGTTCTTGGAATTAAGCACGGAAGGGGCTGCCAGTTCCCGCGGATCATTCATGCAAAGCGGGCATGAATTCCCCCTCAATAGTCAGCGCTGGATCCCTATGGAGCAAGTTTTAAATGCTGTGGTTCGTGGCCCGGATTTCAATACCAGCATGTCAGAGGACGATTCAATCGATGCTGAGGGGCTTTACGCGGCCCAAAGCTGGCTCGCCGTATCTTACATATTCTCTGATCCGAAGCTGAGTGGCCGTATCGGTAACTACGCAAACGAACTTGACGCGGGGACACGTCCAGATAAGGCTTTCAAGAGAGCGTTCGGACTGTCTCAGAGGAAATTTGAAAATAGGCTCAGAGACTATTTAGGCTCAAAAGCCTATGAGAAACTCGGTACTGAAAAGCCGCCTTCAAATTTGCCAAAGGTTTCGATCGCGCCGCTCACATCGGTGGAAGCCGAAATGAATTACCTTGTTGCTCTAAGCCGTTTCTCAGATGGCGGGGAAAATGTTCTAGGGATGGCAGAGAGCTTCGACGGACGCGTTCTGGCAGCGCGCGCGGTCCTTTTAATGCAAAACGGACAGACCGTTGCGGCGCAAGAGCATATCCACCGCGCGCTCAATGCTGCGCCAAATGATCCCGCGGTACAGCTCGCAGCTGGGGAGCTACTGGTTATGAGATATAATGAGGCACCCGACCCGGATCTGTTCGTCACCGCAAAAGATTATTTTGAGCCTTTGGCCGCGCAAGAGCCTCAGCGGCCTTTGGCGGCATATTATTATGCGATCGCTTGCAGCCATGCAGAATGCCCTGCTGTAAAATCTGTGGCCGCGGCAAAGGTGGCAATGGATTATTATAAGGGGCCGGAGTTTGCTGAAACAAACCTTAACCTACTCTCTACCCTTTTTAGTGCCGGGGATATGAACAGTGTTCGTATGCTGCTACAAAATGTGCTGAAGTGGAGTACGGATCCAGATATTCGCGCGGAAGCCGCCCGCATGCTGTCGGAGCTAGAAATAAATTAGGACGTATGGGTATGAAGCTCGCCTCTATATTTAATGTTATCAACGGATATTTTTTTGCGCTATATGGGCTATATGGTATTCTGCGGCCAAGCCGCGTGGCAGAGTTCATGGGGTTTGAACCATCGCTATTGGGCTTGCATCAAATCAGAGCGTTTTGGATGGCAATCTTCGGACTGGGCCTTATTATAATTGTCGCCTCAAAGCGTTTGTCCGATCAAAGACCTCTCATTCTAGCAATTGCTTTCATAATGCTGTGTTTTGCATTTGGTAGGATTTTAGGAGTGTGGCTGGACGGGGCGGGGCCACCCCAAACATATTATGAACTTGGCTTTGAGATTGTTTGGTCAATCGTGGGGATGGTTTTATGTCGCCGCGTCTCCAAAGGTGCTGACCTTGGCTAGTGACGAGGGGCGTAATCTTTCAAGCTATATTAAAGGCGATCATTTGGCCGTGATAGTCACGCCAAAGGCTTCAAGAAATATGATAAAGCTTGCGGAAGATGTCCGTGTTTATGTGACCTGTGTTCCTGAAAACGGGAAAGCCAACCAGGTGGTTATCAAGCTTCTTGCCAAAGCCTTAGGGTGTTCGAAGTCGTCGCTCACTTTGGTGCGAGGAGAGACCTCTCGAAAAAAAGAATTTCATATTTCCAAACAATAAAAAACCTCGGCGTAAACCGAGGTCATCGTTGTAAACGCTAGCAGGCGAATACTTATTTGGGCGCGAGAACCATTGTCATCATTCGGCCTTCTGTTTTTGGCTCAAATTCGACTTTTGTGTCTTCAGCAAAATCTTCTTTGACGCGTTGTAAAAGGGTCATACCGCGATCCATATGCGCCATCTCGCGTCCGCGGAATCGAATTGTAACTTTCACTTTGTCGCCGCGTTCAAAAAAGCGAGTCATCGCCCGCGTTTTCACTTCGTAATCATGCGTATCGATATTTGGACGCATCTTGATTTCTTTTATGTCTTGCGTGCGTTGGTTTTTGCGGGCCGCAGCTTTTTTCTTTTGTTGCTCGAAGCGGAGCTTTCCGTAATCTAATATTTTACAGACAGGAGCTTTGGGGTCCGGCGCAACTTCTACAAGGTCAAGGCCAGCTGCGCGCGCAGCCGCGAGAGCTTCGTCAAGTGAGACAACGCCGCGCTTTTCGCCTGTTTCGGTGATAAGAAGTACTTGAGGGGAGTCGATCTCCCGATTTGTGCGCGGTCCTTTAGGTTTCTTGGACGGTGGCGCAGCTTGTGGACGTCTAGCTATGAAAAAATCTCCTGTTTAGCCAATCTGGGCCGCGAATATGGGCGCTGGAGCCTTAAGTTTCAAGCACCCATATCGATTTTCGGTTAATTTCGTCTCGGTTTGTGCTGCATTTACAACAGTAAGTCGCGATAAACACTTAGAGTGGCGCGTTGGAGACTTTCTTTTGAGAACTTATCTTGGATATGTTGACGCGCCGCTTCGGGGTTATAGCCCTTCCAGTCGATCGCCTTTTGGATGCCAGCCGCCAAAGCCTTCGCATCGTCGGGTTTAACAAGGAACCCCGTTTCCCGGTCTAAAACGGTTTCAAGGGCGCCGCCATGTGCGGTGGCCACAATGGGCCGCTGCATCGCTTGAGCTTCGGCGGCAATACGCCCAAAGGCTTCCGGATCTGTTGACGCGGAAATAACGACGTCAGCGCAGGCCATGGCCGCAGGAATGTCAGTGCTGTGGCCGGGGAATGTGACCCGATCTTCTAACTGATAAGCGGCGCATAGGTTTTGAAGTTCTGCCACATATTCATCGCGTCCCTGTGGGTCGCCCAAACAAATTAACGCGAAGTTTTTTGGAAGATGGCTCATCGCCTCGATTGCGATATGTTGTCCCTTCCACCGGGTTAAGCGGCCGGGTAGTAATATAAGGTTATACTCGATAGGCACGCCCCAGAGCTTGAATTGATGCTCGATTCGGGCGGGTGAAATAACGGTGAGGTCGAATTCCTTCATGTCGACCCCGCGGGGTATAACGATAATTTTTTCGGGGTCCGTGCCATGTTCGGAAATAATGTGAGATTTGGTAAATTCGGAATTGGCAATAATTTTGTCGCCGCGCGTCATGATCCCGTTATAGCGACGTTTCAGACTCGAACTCGCATTATAAATACCGTGATAAGTTGTTAAAAATGGCCGGTTTGTGGCTTTTGCTGCGGCGTGTCCCGGCCACGCGGGAGCCCGTGACCGCGCATGAACAATATCGATATTGCACCCTTTAATTATGTCTATGAGGGTGCGCGTATTTTTCCGTAAAAGAAGCGGGTTCTTACTGCCCACGTCAAATTTGTGTAAAACACCGCCAAGTGCTTGAAGTTCGCCTTCCAAGCGGCCACCTGCGCTCGCGACGTGGGGCGTATGGCCCGCTGCTCGAAGAGCCTCGGCAACCTCTATCGTCGTGCGTTCAACACCTCCGGCATTGAGTTCCGGTACAATCTGGAGCACATTCATATTGAACTTTCGAATCTCATGATGGGCTCTTTACACCATGAATACAGATATGCCTGTGAAATTTTTGTATGCTTCTGGCTTTGCGGGGTCAAATGCAGAAAAGATCGCCTATAAAATGACGTCGGGGCGCGGCCCTGCTATAATTTGGTGCGGTGGCCTCAAGTCCGATATGGAAGGAAGCAAAGCGCTTCATTTACATCAATGGGCGAAAAACGAGGGGCGAACCTTTATCCGTTTTGATTATTTTGGTCATGGTCAAAGTACCGGTCGTTTCCGCGATGGTACGATGTCGCGTTGGGCGCAAGATATATTGACCGTCATGGAGGCGTTTGTCGAAGGTGAGGCCATCCTTGTCGGATCGTCTATGGGGGGATGGGCATCTTTGCTTGCGGCCATGGATCGTAAGGAGAATGTGAAAGGGCTCGTCTTAATCGCGCCGGCACCTGATTTTACGGAAAAATTGATGTGGGAAAATTTTGATGAAGCGGCGCGGCGGGCTGTTATAGAAGATGGGATCCACTACGAGCCGTCGGAATATGATGAACCTTACGAGTATAGCCGTGAGCTTATTGAAGATGGTCGGTCTCGGCAAATCTTGGATGGACCGATTGATTTTGATGGGCCTGTGCGTATTCTCCAGGGTATCCAGGACACCGTGGTGCCGTGGGAACATGCTCAAAGACTTATTGAAGTGTTGACCAGCAATGATGTGACAATGACGCTTGTGAAAGCAGGTGATCATAGTCTTTCGCAACCAGAGGATTTGAAACGCTTGACCACGGCCGTAGACGACGTTTGCAAAAGATTGGAAAGATGATGGGGTACGGCGCGGAAGTTTATTTGGTTATGCTTATTGGCGTGATGGCGTTTCCTCTATTTTGGTACGGGATCGTGGTTCTTATTTCTTTTTTGGGGGGGTGGAGAAAGCTTGCTGAGGTCTATGGTTCGGATGAGGATCCCGTGAGAGAAACGCGCCGGCTTCGCAGTCTTTCAATGCGGGGCTCGGGACGGATGCCCTCCAATTATAATAAAGTCGTGACTCTTGGGGTTAGCCAGTCGGCGCTATTTATCTCCGTCATGTTTATTTTCCGGCCGGGTCATGCGCCGCTCAGCATCCCATTTTCAGATATTTCTATTGAGAAAAATAAAGGCGCATTTGGGCGATTTGCCTTTTTGTCCACTGCGAAAGCGTCCGATATCACGCTCATTATGTCCATGAAAGATATTGATTGGATCGAGTCTGTGTTCGGAGAATTATCATCGCGCGCCTAACACTCGATCAGTATAAATATGAGCTTGTAAGTAAGCTTAGAAAGGCGGAATTGGAGACGCCCGATCTTGAAGCGAGGTTACTCATTCAAGCGGTAACGCATTTTAATAGTACTGACCAGATTTTAAGAGGTGCAGAGCCTTTGCGCCTTGAAGAGGAAAAGGAGATAGACGCGCTGGCTGTGCGCCGTATGTCGGGCGAACCCATAGACCATATCATGGGTTTCAAAGAATTTTATGGGCGTCGGTTCGAGATTTCCAAAGATGTTTTGTCGCCCCGCCCTGAGACGGAGGGGCTTGTTGACGAAGTCTTGAAGGATTTAAAGGATAAAACGGTGCCCCATATTCTCGATCTTGGGACTGGGTCCGGTGCAATTATTGTTTCGCTTCTTGCCGAAACAATAGACGCCGTGGGCACGGCTGTTGATCTGTCTTCCAAAGCTCTCGCCGTGGCCTCAATAAATGCCAAAGCGCATGGCGTATGGGACAGACTGACTGTGTTGCAGGGGGACTGGTTTGAACCCGTTGAAGGCACGTTTGATGTGATTGTATCCAATCCTCCCTATATTACGGATGCGGCCATGGAGACGCTTTCGCCGGAGGTCAGGGCGTTTGATCCTGACCTTGCGCTTCGAGGCGGGGCTGACGGGCTTGGACCGTATCACATCATTGCGGCTCAAGCGGGAGAGTATTTATGCGCGGGCGGCGGACTATTTCTTGAAATTGGGTACGACCAAGGACCTGCCGTTGCTAATATGATCCGGGCCAACGGATTTGCGCATGTTTCTGTTTTGAAGGATCTAGCCGGACATGACCGGATTGTTAAAGGGTGGAAACGTGCAAATTAATGTGCTGACGAAGCAAAAAAGAGCTTGGCCAGCTTGTTAGGGTTTGCTAGTTAACTCGAGCGCGTCGGCGGATTATCCCAATCCCGACCCGCTAGAAGCCCAAATTAGGACACGAACGCGGCAGGTTAAGACCGGCGACTGGGATTTTTAAGGATAAGGGTATGAAACGCCAACGCGGACGTAACCGTCGTAATACGAATAACAACAATAACAATAATAATCATAACAGTAACCGCTCTATGGATAGTAACGGTCCTGATATTAAAGTGCGCGGTAACGCGAGCCAAATCCACGACAAATACGAAGCTTTGGCTCGCGACGCTGCGTCTAGCGGAAACCGCGTGAAAGCCGAAAACTACAGGCAGCATGCGGAGCATTATCTTCGTATGATGAATGCGCAAGAAGCTGCCAAGCAAGCCGCGCTCGAAGAGGCGGAGGCTCGCGAAGAGCGCCGCAATCGTCATAACAATTCCGATGAAGATAACTCCTCTGGCCAAGAAGAACGTAAGCCGCGCCGTCAACCTTCGCGCGCGCGTCAAAACGATGCTGAAGGCGGGGATGATGAGGCGCAAGTTGCTGTCGAGAAGCCCGTTAAGAAAACGCGTGCTGTGAAAAAATCTCCTGCGAAAGAAGCGGCCGGTTTGGAAGTTGTCTCTCCCCAAAAAGATGAGGCGCTGGAAGCGGCGGCCGATACTAATGCTCCTGCGATTGAGAAAACGCCGCGCCGTCGCCGCGCACCAGTTCGTAAAAAACCGGACGAAGACAAAGTCACAGCGGCCGCCGAGTAGGCTTTAATTCCATCCCAGGCCCGCTTTTAGCGGGTCTTTTTTATACACGACCGCGCTTTTTATTCCGCCTATAATAAACCCCGCCCCTTTCGCCGCTCGAAATGCCGCTCTATAAGGTTATATGACCGACTCATCCTCTTCGAAAACATATCAGGTTCTCGCGCGCAAATATCGACCTCGCACGTTTGAAGATATGATCGGCCAAGAGGCGATGGTGACCACTTTGACGAATGCGTTCAAGGCGGGTCGCGTGGCTCATGCATTCATGCTGACAGGTGTCCGTGGCATTGGAAAAACCACAACGGCGCGTTTGTTAGCCCGGGCATTGAATTATGAAACAGACGACCAAGACGGTCCATCAGTTGAGCTGGGAAAGCCGGGACGTCATTGTGATTTGATCATGTCATCAAGTCACATGGATGTTTTGGAAATGGATGCCGCATCGCGCACGGGTGTGGAGAATATGCGGGAACTTCTGGATGGCGTTCGGTACGCTCCGGTGTCCGCGCGCTATAAGGTTTATATAATCGACGAGGTGCATATGCTCTCGACGGGCGCTTTTAATGCGCTGTTAAAGACCCTTGAAGAACCGCCAGATCATGCGAAATTTATTTTCGCGACGACCGAAATTCGAAAAGTGCCTATTACCGTCCTCTCTCGTTGTCAGAGATTTGACCTTCGCCGTGTTGAAGCGGGTGTGTTGTCTGATCATCTTAAAAACATTTGTGCTCAAGAAAATGCGCATGTTTCCGATGAGGGGCTGGGCCTTATTGCCCGGGCCGCTGAAGGGTCTGTGCGGGACGCGCTCTCATTGCTTGATCAGGCTATAGTTCAATCGGGGCTGGGCGGTTCTGAGGTGAGTTTTGAACAGGTGAGAACCATGTTGGGGCTCGCCGACCGAATACGTATTCTGGATCTCTTTGGATTAGCGGTCACGGGCGATGGCGCCGGCGCGCTAAATGAGATGCGGAGTCAATATGATGATGGCGCAGATCCAAGCGTTGTTATGCGCGACCTTCTGGATATATGCCACGAAGTAAGCCGGGCTAAAACTCTGGGTGGAGAGGCCGAAATGGACGCTGCGCCGGATCAGGTTGAGCGCATTAATGCTCTATCAGAGAGTTTATCTCTTGGGCAGCTCACACGCATTTGGCAAATGTTACTTGGCGCTTATAATGACGTGCGCACGGCGCCCGCGCCTCTGGCTGCAGCGGAAATGGCTCTGCTTAAATTATCTGTTGCGGGGCAATTGCCGCCGCCTGAGTTGGCCGCGCAAATTATTAATGAAATTCGGTCGGGGAACTTCACTGCGCCTCAAATTAGTCCAAGCTTGTCCCCAAATGGTGGCTCCGCCATGCATAAATCGGCGCCTGTTTCGTCCGGGACTTCTTCGGGGCAGGGGGCGGCAATGACGTCACCAAAGCAAGCGCCGTCCGTTGCCCCTGCCGTGACGATAGCGTGTTTGGAAGATTTTACGTCGGCTCTGCCAGAACAAATGGCGGCCCTTCGCTATGACGTTGAAAAATATGTACGCCCGATCCGGTTCCGACCCGGAAGCATAACCATTGAAAACCTCGACGGCGCCCCGCCGTCGCTAGTAGGGCGTATGGTTGAGGCCCTGCGGGATATAACCGGCGATTTATGGTTGATCGATCAAGAAGCCGGTAAAGGTGAAATTCCTCTCGCTGAACAGCGCAAGCAAGCCATCGCTGAACGAGACGCCCGTGACAAATCTCACCCCGCCTTTTCTCATCCTCTTTTAATGTCTGCGGAGCTCATTGAAATTCGAGACGTGCCCACTACATCAGGGTCACACAGCAATGTGATTGCGGCTGATTTTGGCGGGCAATCCTCTGACGATTAGGTAGGGCGACCACATGAAAGATCTTATGGGCCTGATGAAGCAGGCAAAAGAAATGCAGTCGAAAATGCAAGACGCGCAAGCGAAAGTCGCTGATATCGAAGTAGAAGGCCGCGCGGGTGCCGGATTGGTAACTTTAACATTGACCGGCGGCCACAATATGACTCACTTAAAAGTCGATCCTTCAATTTTGAACGCGGACGATGCCGAGATTGTGGAAGATCTTATCATCGCAGCTTATCAGGACGCCAAAATAAAGCTGGATGAGGCGCAAGCTGAAACGATGAAGTCGGCATTTGGAGATATGCCTTTGCCTCCCGGGATGAAGTTGCCTTTTTAAGAGACTGTTGGCTATAAAAACCAACGTCATTGACGCATAAGCGACTGAGGAAGACGTTTTCGAGGCGGTGGACGCTTTTATTGAAAATGTAAACGGGTGGCCAAACAGAGACCGTGAATATAAGCACGTTCATATCATCGAAGATATGGCGCGTGATGGGAACCGCGTCGCAAGGGCATTTAGTGAAAATTATCATGTCTAGGTCGATGGTCCGGAATCTCCGCTTGCTTCTACCAAACGGGTGATTTGGAGCTGACTGTTTATATACCTAATGGGTTTGACGTTTCGCCGAATAACCATAGTGCCAGATTGGGCCTCAGTTGAACAAGAGACGAGCATAATCGCCCAAATCCGCACTCAAATTACGCATACTCTTTGCTTTGAGGGTTTTTCGCTGCCTTTAATTGCAACAGACATTCAATTGATGTCAGTTCGTCTGGCTCGTCTCGGGAACATCTTGGGGCTGGAGCTTTAGAACGGACAGGCTTGCCTGACATCCGTCTTTCATCGTTATAAGTTATTGTTTTTGTTATGTTTTTATGCATAGCAGGTATGGCGCTGTAGCGCTTCTCAGCAGGTGTTCTGTTTTCTATAAGAAAGATGCGGCGAGGGGGCAACCTCACCGCAAAGTGCCCAAAGCATAGATAGAAAGGACCATCCCATGCTTAAAAAACACAATTCTTCCGTGCCGCGCCAGAGCATTTCTGTCAAGACTTCACGCCCAGCAGCGACCGCGATAACGGCCGCCATTATTGGCATTGCAATGTGTGCGCCAGCGTCCGCGTCGAGTAAGGATAGTCTCTTGGTTGAAAAGACCATTACTGCCAAGTTCAAGAAGTCAGATCTGGAAGCTCCAAACGGCGTCAAAAATGTTTATGCCAAACTTGTCAAAACATCTCGCCGCGCTTGCGCCAAAGATAGTTGGACGATGCAGTTCACTGGCGAATCTCTCAAGACGTGCGTGAACGATCTTGTCGGTCAGATGGTTGAGAGCTCAAATGTCGCAAGTCTTGAAGCATATCATGTCGCGAAAACGTCAGCGAAAGCGTCGGAAAAGCTCGCATTGAATGATTAACGCTGCATTGGCAGCGCGATATCGCTGCGCTTTAAAAATATAACGGTCCGGATGAACTTATACTCCGGGCCGATTGCGTTTCAGCCGTAATTCCTCATTTCCAAATTGCCCTTTATGTTGAAATCTGACAGCATGGGCGAAATGTAAATATGAGGGTCTCATGTCTTTTAAACGCATCATACTGATAGGAATTTTCGGCGCGGGACTTCTAACGTCTTTGCAGACCGCAGCTCACGCCAAAGAACCGGCTGGAGAAACTCTGGGGGCGAACGCCCTTATGAGTTTTGATTCGCGGTTTCATCCTGTCATCGCCAAGAATGGCATGGTTTCAGCTCAAGACAGGATAGCCGCTGAGGTTGGACGTGATATTTTGCAGCGCGGCGGCAACGCTGTCGATGCGGCGGTGGCCACTGGATTTGCGCTCGCTGTCACGCACCCTCAAGCGGGAAATCTCGGTGGCGGTGGGTTCATGATGGTGTCCCTTGCGGATCAAGACGAAGTCATTGCCATAGATTTTCGAGAAATGGCTCCGGCAGCATCGTCCCGTGATATGTATCTCGGTTCGGACGGCGAAGTTGACAATTCTCTTGCTCAATACTCTCATTTGTCTACCGGCGTTCCGGGGACTGTAATGGGAATGCTGGACGCGCTGGAAACTTATGGCACAATGTCCCGGCGTCAAGTGATTGGCCCGGCGATCCGGCTCGCCTATCAGGGTTTCCCTGTTAGCTATGGCCTGAGTGCTTCGATTGAAAGTAACAGAGATCGTTTGTCTATTGATGGCTCAACGGCACATTACTTTCTGAATGATGGGGCAGGGGCTCCAAAGCCAGGAGATATCTTGGTTCAAAAAGACCTCGCTAATACGTTGCGGCGTATTGTGAAAGACGGTGCAAAAGGATTTTACAAAGGCGAAACCGCAAACTTACTGCTAAAAGAAATCAATTCCGGCGGCGGAATAATGACCCAAGCCGATCTTGATAATTATAAGACCGTCACGCGCACTGCGGTGACCGGTCAATATAATGGTTATGAAATCGCGTCTATGCCTCCGCCGTCCTCTGGCGGTGTTCACGTGGTGCAGATGCTAAACATTCTGTCGGGTTATGATTTGCAAGCCGATGGGCACAATAGTGCGGATTATTTGCACAAACTGACGGAGTCCATGCGCCGCGCCTATGCAGACAGGTCAAAATACCTTGGTGATCCTGACTTCTTTGATGTACCGGTGGACGCGCTGACGGATCAAACATATGCTGATTATTTACGATCAACCATAGATTTAGAAAAGGCTAGTCTGTCTTCCGACATTGGGCCTGCAAAATCCCTCCCTTACGAGAGCAATGAAACAACGCACTATTCCGTCATGGATAAATTTGGCAATGCAGTGTCTGTCACTTATACGCTCAACTTTTCTTACGGAAACGGCTTCTCTGTCGATGGTGCAGGCTTCCTGCTAAATAATGAAATGGATGATTTCTCATCTAAGCCGGGGTCACCTAATGGGTTTGGGTTAATAGGCGGGGTCGCGAATCAGATTGAACCAGGTAAACGTCCGTTGTCCTCCATGACACCGCTCATTTTGAAAAAAGATGGCCGCGCCGTTCTTGCGACTGGGAGTCCAGGCGGCAGCACGATCATCACGGCAGTTTTACAAATGGTTTTGAACGTGACGGAGTTTGATATGAATGTCGCGCAAGCGACCGCCGCGCCGCGGATGCATCATCAATGGCTGCCTGATGTGGTCGTGACTGAGCCTGGTATTAGCAATGATACGCTGAATATTCTGGCCAAGCGGGGTTTCATTCTACCTCGCACCGAGGATGGTGGATATGATCACACTGTTTTGGGAAGAGTAAACTCAGTTGCCTATAAGGACGGCGTTTTCCAAGGGGCCGCGGATATGCGAGGGCCCAAGTCTGCGGCGGTCGGATTTTAGTTATTATTCGCCGCCACCGCTCATTTTTCGGTTATGATTTTATAAATTGGAATCAATAAGGGACGAATATGCCGACGACTGCCAGTCCGGAGATTGAACGCCTGATTAGCCTGCTAGCAAAGCTCCCGGGGCTGGGGCCGCGCTCTGCACGAAGAGCGGCGCTCGATCTCATTCGTAAACGTGACAGTGTGATGCGTCCTCTTGCGAATGCGATGGCGCAAGCGGCGGAGCGGATCATAACTTGCGAAACATGCGGGAATATTGATGTTAACGACCCTTGCGCAATATGCGCGGCACCCGGCCGAGATAAATCTGTCATCTGCGTTGTACAGGACGTGAGCGACCTTTGGGCCATGGAGCGCGCTGGAGCTTTCCGGGGTCAATATCATGTGCTCGGTGGGACTTTATCTGCCATAGACGGCATACGTCCTGAAGACCTCAAAATTTCGGGGCTGATCACGCGTGTCGAGGGCGGCGGTATTACCGAGGTCATTTTAGCCATGAACGCGACGGTCGATGGTCAAACCACAGCGCATTATATTACGGATCATCTTGAAAAGAGCGGCGTGAGTATTTCTCGGCTCGCCCACGGCGTGCCGGTGGGCGGGGAACTTGACTATCTTGATGATGGCACGATTACCGCAGCGATGAAGAGCCGGAGGCCATTTTAATGAAATTTCTTGAAAACATTAAATATACGCCGGCACTAATTTTTCTCATTCTCGTGAATTTTATTCCTGTTTTTGGTGTCTTCTTGCTGCATTGGGATATTGCGACCATCATCGTCATCTATTGGTTAGAGACCATAATTATCGGCTTTTTGAATGTCCCTAAAATGTGGGCATGCGAGGGAAGTTTTGGCCTCAAAATCTATTTGACAATCTTCTTTGCATTTCATTTTGGCATGTTCAGTTGGGGGCACTATACATTTTTAAATGATTTGTTTGGGGCGAATAGAATTCTTTCCGGTCTGAAGGAGGGTGGCCCCATTGTCTGGACGGTTGCTTCGCTATTCGTGAGCCACCTGTTTTCGCTGTTTTTCAATTTTTACCGTAAACGCGAATATGTAGGCCGACTTGCTAATTCCCAGATGTTTTTCCCGTATGGCCGTATTGTGGTTATGCATATTATGATCATTATTGGCGGTTTTTTAGTGATGATGTTTGGCGCGCCTATATTTGCATTGCTCATGCTCGTGGTTTTGAAAATAGCGATGGATGTCATCATTCACACATTCGTCCATGAGGGTGTCCCGCAAGAGCTTAAAGATTGGGCGAAAAAGCAAGACGGATCGGCTTAAATTTCTTCAATGATGGATGTGCCTTTGGACATGCTACCACATGTCCATCGCCAGCGCTCATGAAGCCGAAGTTTACCGTTTGGAAGCACTTCTGGGCGGGATTTACATGTCCCAGTCATGATATGCCCATCCAGATTTATATGGTGATATCGCAAGTTTAAGCGCCCTTGTTCATCTACGAGTCCGATCAACTGACCATATTCTATATTGCCGCCAGAGTAATCTGCTGTGACGATCCAGTCTCTTTGTCTATACCTGAAAATTGTGTCGCTTGAGGTTTCGCTATTTTTCGACGCCGAAAAGGTGCGAAAGAGCCTGCCATCATAATGTATCACGATTTGTCCGTGCGAAAATCGGTGACGCTTGGTGCGGCGGGTTTTTCTTCTAGATCCAGGGACTCGATCTTTTCCGCACGCTTCGTAATTTTCTCTGTCGAAATTCGAATGCGCCGAATGTCTTCGGAGGATTGGTTAAAGTGCTGCTGTAATTTACTGACACGGTCATCCAGTAACGTGACATCTTTCGCCATGAGGCCGACTTCTTTTTGAATGATATGAGCCTGTTCGCGCATAGCGGCATCCTTCATCACCGCGCGCATCGTATGCAGGGTTGCCATAAAGGTTGTTGGTGAAACGATCATAACCTTGAGCGCAAAGCCTTCTTCGATAATTTGTGGAAAATTTGCGTAAAGTTCAGCATAAACCGCCTCGCTGGGAAGGAAAAGAAGGGCCACGTCATGGGTTTCACCAAATATAAGATATTTGCTCGCCACAACCTTCAGATGCGCGCGTACATCGCGCGCGAAGTCGCGCTGAGACGTTAACTCGTCCACAGGTGAATTTGGATCTGTCAGGCGCCGCCATGCTTCGAGCGGGAACTTACTGTCAACGGCCACATCGCCCTGCTCGCCGGGTAAATGAATGAGTGCATCCACGCGCTTGCCATTCGAGAGCGTGGCTTGAAATGTATAGGATGCAGGTGGCAGATATTCTGCAATGAGGTCCTGCATTTGTTTCTCACCAAAAGCACCGCGGGCTTGCTTGTTTGAGAGAAGGTTTTGAAGACCCGAAACTTCGCCTGACAAGGTTTCGATATTTTTTTGCGCACGGTCGATGAGGGCCAACCGTTCATGAAGTTGCTTCAGGTTTGCAGAATTACGCTCCTGCGTTTCAACAATTGATTGCCCGACTCGCTCAGAAACCTTTGAGAGACGTGTATCGAGCGACTCTCTAAAAAGCGTATCGCGTTGTGCTGTATCTTCGGCAAATTGTGAAAGGCGACCTTGAAGGGCCTGCTGGCGTTCGGCCATTTCGGCCAAAAAAGGTGCAAGGTCGGGGGATTTTTTACGCGTCAAAAATAGCGTTCCAAGGGCGCCGACAAGCAAAAGGCAAAGCCCTAATATGAACTCCACAAGTGAGATTTCGAGGCCGCCATATGATATAATAGATTCCATAAAATACAGTCCCACACTTTCATCATCCGCGCAATTCACTGCGGCGTGGAACACCGCAAATTTCTCCCAGTCGCCGGATAGGGCGAAAATAAGGCAAGCTTTGCCAAACCCCTGCCATAATCGATTGTTAATCATGTTTTTGTAAGAGTTCTGAGGCTTGCAAAAGCGTAAGTGTCAGGACAGCGAAGTTTTTAGGCTGGGGAGGCGATCATGGCCAAAATATATCTTGTGGATGACGACGAAAATATCCTGACATCTGTTTCTATGTTTTTGGAAGGCGAGGGATACGAAGTTCAAAAGTTTTTCGACGGTGTGACGGCTTTGGAAGTGTTGAAAAGCGATCCACCCGATCTTGCCGTGTTTGATATTAAAATGCCGCGTATGGATGGGCTTGAGCTTTTGCGCCGCCTGCGCCAAACATCCAACTTACCCGTGATTTTCTTGACGTCCAAAGATGATGAGTTTGATGAAGCCATTGGTCTGAATATGGGCGCAGATGATTATATTAAAAAGCCGTTTTCGCAGCGGCTTTTGGGAGAGCGGATAAAGGCTGTGCTTCGCCGCGCCTCTCTCACCAATATTGAACTGCCAGAACCCGATACAACAGATGCCAAAATCATGACGCGCGGGAAACTTGTGCTTGATCCGAATCGCCACGCATGTAGCTGGGACGGGCAGGCCGTGCGCTTGACGGTGACAGAGTTTTTGATCCTTGAAGTGCTCGCGCGCCGACCCGGATTTGTTAAATCAAGGGACCAGTTGATGGACGCCGCATATGACGATCAAATCTATGTGGATGATCGGACGATCGATAGCCATATTAAACGGTTACGCAAAAAATTCCGGAAACATGACAAGTCATTTGACGGCATCGAAACTTTGTATGGTGTTGGATATAAGTACAAAGAAGCGTAGGTGTAGACTGGCCCGCGCGGAGAAAAACAAGCCCAAGAGTGCTCGGCGGTCTATCGTCTTCTCTCGTCTTGCGCGGGTGATATTTCTTTCGAATCTGATTGGTCTGACTATTTTGATTTTAGGGTCGTTGGCGCTGAATCAATATACGGCGGAGCTCATCAAGGCGCGTGTGGAAAATCTGCGCTCCCAAGCGAGCCTGATTACATCGGTTATGGGGGATACGGCCTCTGGATATGGCGCAAGCGCGCAGCTAGACGTGGTTCGGGCCAAAGACTTTTTGGACCGTATTGAACTGCCACCTGGATGGAGAGTTCGCCTTCACGATAGTGGCGGAAACTTACTTGTTGACCGAGATAGCTTTCACGACGAAATTTCCGTCACAGAGCTGGATCCAATTGATGGTCCCAGCGCGGGGCAGAGATGGTATGAAACGCTTTGGCAACGTGCCCGCGCAAAAACCGCCGAGGCGATGCATAATCTGCCGTGGCGTGTGTATCGGCGCGACGCTTTGCGGCGAGACCTTCGGGGGGATATTAGCCGCGCGCTTGCTGGAGAGACAGTCGGCGGGGAACGTTATGATCGGGATGACGACCTCATTGTTACTGTGAGTCTTCCTGTCACACGAGTTCAGCAGGTACTGGGCGCGGTGACACTCGAAAGCGCCGATGTTCAGGATATCATCGCGAGTGAGCGCCGCGCGCTGACGCCTTTCATTGGTCTGGCGATTGTCGCGGCTCTTCTCTCTTCCATTGCGCTGACGATATCGATCGTGCAGCCCTTGCGCCAGCTGTCCCGCGCCGCGGAGATCGTCGGAAAATCCAGCACCCGCCGGGGCGATATTCCAGATTTCTCAAAACGCGGAGACGAAATAGGTGATTTGTCCGTGGTCCTGCGTTCTATGACCAATGGTCTTTACTCGCGCATTGATGATATCGCAAATTTTGCTGCTGATGTTGCTCACGAGATTAAAAACCCGCTCACATCCTTGCGATCAGCGTCTGATACGCTCCGCCATGCTAAAAATGACGAACAACGAGAGAAGCTGATATCTATTATTCAGGAAGATGTTGGCCGTATGGACCGGCTGATTAGCGATATATCCCGCGCCTCCAAAGTGGATGCAAATCTGGCCAGGGAAACGGCGCAAAGTGTCAAAGTTGATGTCTTTCTCGCAAATATCGCTGAGTTTTATCAGCAAACTCTCAGCGGGGAGGGTCCGAAAGTGGTGCATGTGCCTATGTCGGCCTCTCTCGATAATAGCGTAGGCGTTTATATACGTGCATTTGAGATGCCATTTGCACAAGTATTAAGAAACCTGATTGACAATGCGCTGACCTTTTCGCCCCCATTTGGTACCGTCAGGATTTACGCGTCTCTTGACCCAATGAAGGGCTCTGACAGAGTCGTGATAAAGGTCGAGGATGACGGTCCGGGTATTCCCGCCGATAATCTCGAAACGATATTTGAACGTTTTTATACTGAGCGGCCCAAGGGAGCGCAGTTTGGGTCGCACTCCGGTCTTGGGCTTGCGATTTGCCGGCAAATCGTCACGGCGCATAAAGGTGATATTCGCGCTGAAAACATAGCGACAGACGGAAATGTGGATGGGGCGCGGTTTATTGTACGTGTACCGAGGGTGTTTCCAAAGCCATAGTCTCGTAAATTTTATTTATATGACAGTTTTTCAAACAAAAGTGCTTCCCAATTGCTGATAATCCTGTTTATTGGATTCTGGTTATTTTTTGGGATTGTGAATGATAGGACTTGTTATTGTCACCCACGGCCAACTTGCCATTGAGCTTCGGCATGCCATGGAACACGTTGTAGGATTTCAGAGCAATGTTGCAACCGTTTGCATCGGGCCCGATGATGATATGGAGCGGCGCCGTGAGGATATCCGCTTGGCCATCAACAAAGTTGATTCGGACCGCGGCGTAATTATTGTGACGGACATGTTCGGCGGAACGCCGTCTAATTTGGCAATATCTTTGCTAGACGAGGGGCGCGTCGAAGTTATTGCCGGCGCGAATTTGCCGATGTTGATTAAAGTCGCAGAAGCCCGTTCCGAGGCCGACCTTGCGACAACGGCGACAAAAGGCAAAGATGCCGGGCAAAGATACATAGCAATTGCCTCAGAAATCCTCGCAGGAGACACTTAGTCATCACTTCAAAGTCGGTCAGTGCCCGCGTAACGCTCATCAATGAACGCGGACTGCACGCGCGCGCTTCCAATAAGTTTATGGCCTGCGCGATGCAATATGATGCGGAGATCGGCGTGACCAGCCACAATGATGTGTGCGCAGATACGGTTGTCGCAGACTCTGTTATGGAATTGCTTCTTTTGGGGTCCGCATTTGGTGAGGATATAACAATCACCGCGACGGGTGCTGAAGCGCAAGCCGCGTTGGAGGCTTTGGTCGCTCTCGTGAATGACAGGTTCGGAGAAACGCGATGACAACCCCCTTATCATGGTTGGCCGCCATTTTGCTGGGCGCTATGGTGCTCTCTGGGTGCGCCACGAAGAAGACTTTTGTGCCGCAAAGTCAGTACCCTCCGGACCCTTGGGTTAAAGGTTATTCAGAGCCTGATGATTGCTTGGGAGGCGAGGCTTTGGCGGCAGTCGATTTTGATCTACCTGAATATCCGCGCCGTGCGTTCAATACTGGCCGTCAGGGTTGGGTTATTGTGCGCCTCGACGTTGCGGCGACCGGCGAGACCGAAAATGTTGAAATAGAACGTGCGCTGCCGGATGGTCGTTTTGGAAGCGCCGCAAAGGACGCGGTGCAAAAGTGGCGGTTCGAACCTCCAAAAGATGGACCGCTTCAAGCTTGCCGCGTCCTGATTCGTTTTCGTTTCGGAACGGTCAGTCTTGGTGGATAAGCGGCTATATTGACTCTTTTCTATCGGTGCGCTTCGCTGTAAGTCTTTGTGAACTTTAAAATGTAACCCCAATTTTCGGGAAGTCTTTTCGTGTTCTCAAATTCGCCAGAACTTTTCAATTTTCTTATGGTTGCTATTGCAATGTCGGTTGCCGTCGCCGCCGTAATTTTTGCGATGCGGGCGAGTTTAACTCAGCGTACGTCTGGCGGCAGCAATAGCGCGTCTGCGGGAGACAAATATTTGGAGTTGGAACAAAAGGTCACGCGCCTCGACTCTATTGTTGGAGCCTATCCCGGTTTGATTATGGTTTGGGACGAGGGTTCTGGGAACACGGCAGATTGGGGCAAGCCCAAAATCTATGGTTCCCCTGCGGCAATGGCTTCGATGCAAAGGTTTTCAGAGCCTGGAAAATCCAAAGATGTCGCGGGACGTATTCTCGACGGATTGGCGGACATGGATACAATCAGCAATGAGGAGTCCACGGAGACACTTCGGACCCAGCTTGGTCGGCTGCGCCGCAGCGGCGAGGCCTTTTCCGTTTCAATTGTGGTTCCTGGTGGAAATGTGATTGAGGCTGATGGCCGCGTTGCAGGGCGCCAAGTTGTGTTGTGGCTTGAGGATGCGTCTATTCGCGGCGAGGATGAGCGCACCGCGATCAGCCGTTTCGAGATGCAGAAAAGCCAAGCCGCCCATGATCCTGTGGCCTTCATTGAGATGCTCAGCCGAGCGCCATTTCCTGTTTGGCGAACGTCGGGAAGCGGGCGGCTAACATGGGTAAACCCGGCCTATGTGGGAGCTGTTGACGCTGGGTCTGAGGCAGAAGTCTTGGGCGGACAGGTGCAGCTTGATAGTCAAGCGGCCGACGATGTGAAAGAGGTGCTCTCCTCACAAAAGGGCGTTGAGATCAACCGAAACGTCATTTTAGCGGGGCGAAGAAAGTCAGTTCGCATCATTCTATTTCCCATTTCTGGCGGTGTTGTGGGGTTGGCTGTGGACGCCAGTGAAGCGGAAGTGCTGCGCGATGCCCTCAAGCGCCATATCCAAGCGCATGACGAAATGCTTAATCATATGGACGAAGCAATCGTCATATTCGGTGGCGATCAGCGTATGAGTTTTCACAATACAGCTTTTTCAGACCTTTTCAAACTTGAAGAGGGGTGGATTAACAACCGCCGGACACATTCAGAGTGGCTAGACCACTTGCGTGAAAAGCGGCGTCTCCCTCATGAACCGGACTACGGTGAGTGGAAACGTCGTGAGCTAAATTTTTACACGGATTGGCCAAAAGAAGTGCCGGACGAAATTTGGACGTTGCCCGATGGAACGAATTTGCGTTTGGCACGGATGCGGGATCCGCAGGGTGGGATTTCGCTCCTGTTTAGTGACATTACCAATACGGTGACGCTTCAGGGTCAGTTTAATACGCTCATCAATGTGCAAACTGCGACGCTCGACAAGCTGAGCGAAGGTATCGCTGTTTTCGGTCCTGACGGTCGGCTCAAATTGTCAAACACGGCTTTCGCAAAGCTCTGGAATCTCTCTGATGACGACTTAAAGGATAGTCCGACTTTTTCGAAGCTTATCGAGAAGTGCCTTCCCCTTTATCATGACCGTATATTTTGGGCCGAGCTTAAGGCGCGTACGACAGATCCAAACCCTGAAGTCCGGCTTCATGTGGACGGCGAGATCAACCGATCGGACGACTCGATGCTGACATGGCTCTCGCGACCCTTACCGGACGGCGCGACCTTGATCGCGTGGGATGACGTGACCAGCGCCCGCCGTACGGAAGCGGCTCTCATCGAACGAGCTGAGGCTTTGGCAACGGCGGACAGATTGAAATCTGAATTCGTTGGCCATGTGAGCTATCAACTCCGAACGCCGCTCACAACGATTTCTGGCTATGCGGATTTTCTGCAGAGCCAGGGGGCGGGTGAGCTTAACGACAAGCAAAGTGAATATATATTTGCGATCCAAAGTGCGTCTGAAGAACTCGCGAAAACCATTGCTGATATTCTTGATATCGCAGCGATTGACGCGAATGTCCTCGATTTAGATTTGGGCGATGTAGACGTCTTTGAATTGCTTGAGAGTTCACTCGATTATGTAGCAACCAAGGCAGAAGATACAAAAAAGCAGCTCATATTGGATTGCCCTGAAGATGTAGGAATTATACGGGCAGATGAACAGCGTTTGAAACAGGTGATTTACAACCTATTGTCAAATGCTGTCCGGTTCACCAAGCCCGGCGATGTCATTGAATTGGGGGCCAAACGGGGGGTTCACGGCGGCGTCACAATTTGGGTGAAAGATGACGGCGTTGGTATTCCGTCGGATCGTCAACCACAGGTCTTTGAGAGCTTCAAATCTACGCGCGGCGGAGCGGGGCTTGGTTTGTCACTGGTTCAAAAGTTTGTCGAGCAACATGGCGGCTGGGTTGATTTGGAGTCCGAAGAGGGAGAAGGCACGCACGTGACAATCTATTTGCCACGCGAGGCCGCGACAACTCAAGCGCACCCAGAGTTTGATTTTGAAGGGGCGGGCGCTTAACAGCATCTCCGCCGTTGGGTGTTACTGACTTTCGGGGGTCGTCACAATTATTCCGTCAAGCTCATCATTTATGAGTATTTGGCAGCTAAGGCGGGAGTTTTCTTGAACGCCTTCGGCGAAATCAAGCATGCTCTCTTCCATATCGTCTTTATCTTTGAGCTTCCCGATCCAATTAGAGTCAACATAGACGTGGCATGTTGCACAAGCACAAGCACCGCCGCAATCGGCGTCGATACCTGGAATCATATTTTGCACTGCGGCTTCCATGATCGATGTGCCTTTTTTCGCTTCGACTTCTCTGGAAGTGCCTTCATGGTCTATATATATGATTTTTGGCATGATAACTCCTAACGTATAAGCAAGGGGTTATGTAAGGCGTTGCAATCATTTTGCAAGTGCGTATCACGGCATATGCATACTGTTTATCTGGCAAATGAATCCGAGACTTTGGCACTTGGCGCTAAGCTATCTAGGCGATTGGCCGCTGGCAATGTCGTGGCATTAACGGGCGACTTAGGCGCAGGAAAGACAACATTTTCACGAGGGGTAATTCGAGCGCTTTGCCATGAAGATGAAGTTCCGTCGCCAACTTATACGCTTGTGCAGGTTTATGACGCTCCCGACTGTGAAGTGTGGCATTGTGACATGTATCGACTAGAAAGGCCGGAAGATGCTTATGAGCTGGGACTTATGGACGCTTTTGAGGAGGCAATTTGCCTAATTGAATGGCCAGAAAAGCTCGGGAGCCTATTGCCTGAAAACGCGTACCATATACATTTTGCCTTCGACGAAGACCGCCGTGTTGCAATGATAAAGGGTTGGGGAGAGCTTGGTTTTGACACGTAATGCACACATAGCTCTTTTTCTAAACGCTGCCGGATGGGGGGACGCCGTTAGAATTGCTGTACCCGGAGATGCGTCGACGCGGTGTTACGAACGTTTAGAATTGAACGGGCGCGCCGCGGTTTTGATGGACGCCCCAAAGGCTGCGGAGGCACCGTCCGAACCAGAGGGGGCGAGCATTGAAGAGCGCCGGGCATTAGGTTACAACGCGCTTGCTCGGATCGCCGGTGCAAACTCTCAGGGTTTTACAGCGATTGCGATAGAACTAAGGCGGCGGGGTTTTTCTGCCCCGCAGATCATCGCATCAGATCATGACCTTGGCCTTATTTTGCTCGAAGATTTAGGTAATGATTTGTTTGCGCGTGTGATTGCAAAAGCGCCTGAGAAAGAAACAGAACTATATACTGCGGCTATTGAGACGCTTGCCGCAATCTACCGTTCGAGTTTTCCACAGGTTTTTGACGCGCATGGCACGCCGTGGCAGGTGAGAAGTTATGACAGCGCAGCTTTACTGGCTGAAGCAGATCTTTTTCTCGATTGGTTTGCACCTGATTTGGGCGCGCAAATCTCCATGGACGCGAAAACAGAATGGTACGCCATTTGGAAAGACCTTTTCTCACTTTTGAGCGTTCATGCTCCGGGGTTGGCATTGCGAGACTTTCACGCAGAAAATCTGTTTTGGGTCCCTGAGCGACAAGGAACGGCGCGGGTTGGACTCATTGATTTCCAAGACGGACTTTTTGCGCATCCCGCTTATGATCTCGTTTCCTTATTGGAGGACGCGCGCCGAGATGTGACGGAAGGTTTGCGCCAAGATATGATTTCACTGTTCTGTGAAAAATCAGGTCTCGCATTTGATGAGGCCTTCAAGGCCGCGTATGCGGTGATGGGCGCTCAGAGGAACGCAAAGATTCTCGGCATTTTTGTAAGGCTCGCTCAGCGAGATGGAAAAGTACAATATCGGGATCTCATTCCACGCGTCGTTAAACTGTTTTTGTCTGACCTGTCTCACCCGGCATTGGTAAAATTACGGGATTGGGTGCAGAAAAATGTCCCGCAAATATTCGAAGTTAGTCACAAAATTGAGACGGCGATGGTGTTGGCTGCAGGGCATGGAACACGCATGCGTCCGCTTACGGATGACCGGTCAAAAGCGATGATCGAGGTTAATGGGAAGACGCTCATTGACCATATGCTTGACCGATTGGCAGAGGTGGGCGTTCGCCGGGCTGTTGTGAATGTTCATGCGCATGCCGAGCAGTTAGAAGCGCATTTGAAGGCGCGCACGGGTCTTCCTGAAATTATTATCTCGGATGAGCGCGCGGCGCTACTTGAGACGGGTGGGGGTGTTGTTAAAGCGCTTCCATTGTTAGGTGATGGTCCCATTTTCATTTGTAATATTGACGCGGTTTGGGTGGAAGATGCCGATGTGGTGCTCCGGAATATGCTTAAAGTATGGGACCCGAGCGCAATGGATGATTTGCTACTTTTAGCAGCTAAGGACGCCACGCTCGGTTATCATGGCCCAGGGGATTTTGAACTCGGGCCGCGGGGCCGTCTAATTCGCCGTAAAGATGAAACGGCTGAGTATGTATATGCAGGTGTCCAAATCGCACGCATAGAGCCAATGAGGGCGTTTAAAGCAGTTCCATTTACTAGGAAATTGGTGTGGGAGGCGTCTCTCGCAAAAGGCCGCGCTTTCGGGACTATTTTAGAGGGATTTTGGATGCATGTTGGTGACCCGCAAGCCAGAGATGCGGCGGAGGCTAGATTAGCAAATGGCTCGCGTGCATAGTCCCAATGTCTATAACATGCCGTCGGGTATCCCGTTTTTACCGACGCTAGCAGCGGGGTTAAAGGATACGCTGGGAGAGCGCCTTTGCGAAGCCTTGATTTTACTGCCAACCCGGAGGGCCGTGCGTCAATTGGGTGAGGCGTTCGTGGCGGGCGAGAGCGCAAGTCTTTTGCCGCGGATGCGGACGCTCGCAGATATTGATCCAGAAGAGCCGCCTTTTGAACCGGGTTATCTGACGGGTCTGGTCGATCCGTTGATGCCGTCCAGTCAGCGCCGGTTCGAACTCGCGAGAATTACGGCCCGGTATCATCATGCAATCACAGACTTACCCCTTGAACCGGCTGGAATGTTGGCCCTCACGGATCCACTCCTTGCAATTATGGATGATGCGGCGCTTGAAGAGGTGAGCTTGGCCTCACTCGTCCGGCTCAAAGACATCGAAGCCTTTGCCGCGCAGCATTTTCAAAATGCGGCCACGCTTTATAAAATCATACAAGAGTTCTGGCCAACCTATGTCAGAGAACAAGGTGTTATGGAGCCCATGACGCGGCGGGTGGCTTTGCTCAATGAGTTGACGGAGCTTTGGACATCTCGACCGCCAAACCATCCGGTTATTATAGCCGGTTCAACGGGAACACTGCGTGCCTCGGCGAGGCTCATGCGCTGCGTTGCGCATATGAGCGATGGTATGGTCGTTTTACCGGGCCTTGATAAAAACCTGCCTGATAGGTCTTGGGAGAAAGTCTCTGCCGAGCATCCGCAAAATTCGCTTAAAAACCTGATTGAAACGATTGGCGTAACGCGCGGGGCCGTGAGAGATTGGCCGGGCTGTCAGAGTACGCCGCAGCAGGCCGCGCGCAACCGCATTATTTCTGAAAGCCTTGTGCCCGTGGACGCGACGTCGGACTGGCCTGCGCGAATTCAGTCTCTACGTAAAAACTTTTTAGGGGGAGATATATTCGAAGCGGCGCTCGAGGGTTTGTCAATTATTGAAGCGCGTACAGAGGACGAAGAGGCGCTAACGATTGCGCTTATAATGCGTGAAACGTTGGAGACGGCAGATAAAACAGCCGCATTGATAACACCGGACCCGGCTTTGGCGCGCCGCGTGAAAGCCCGTATGCGGCGATGGGGTGTGGATGTGGATTACTCGCAAGGGGAACCCTTGGAAGAAACAATGGTCGGGAGTTTTCTCACGGGACTATTGGCGCTGAGCGGCGACAAAGAAAGCCCCGTGGATCTCGCATTCGTTTGTAAACATGCTTTGACAAATTTAGGCCGAGAGCCCGGCTCAGTCTGCCGAGACTGGTACAAGCTAGAGCGTGAGAGATACCGCGGCGTGCGGCCTAAACAGTCTGATGATTCTGATTTAGTTTCCCATATTTATACGGCTTTATATCCTTTGATATCAGGCGAATCAGAGCGCAGTGCGTCAGATTGGTCGCGCGCCTTATCGGAAGCGGCGGAGGCTTTTTCTGCGACCGACCATACGCCCGGGAAAATCTTGATGTGGCAGGGAGAGGCGGGCGAGGCCGCGGCCGGTGTTCTGGACGACCTAATCCTGTACGGCGACAGTTTAGGGAATATGAGGCTCCCGGCTTATGCTGATCTGTTGGCGAGCTTAATGCGAGGCCGGGTGGTTCGGGCCAGATATGGCACCCATCCACGGCTACGCATTTTGGGGCCGTTGGAAGCTCGGATGATTGAAGCTGACCGAGTTATACTCGGGGGGCTAAATGAAGGCGTTTGGCCTGCAGGCCTTTCTGCACAGCCATTTTTGTCGCGGGGTATGCGCATGTCACTTGGGCTCTCGTTACCCGAACGTCGGTTTGGGTTAGCAGCGCATGATTTCGCCGAGCTTGCGGCCAATCCTGAGGTGATTTTTACGCGTGCCAAGCGCTCGGATGACGGGCCGCGCGTCGCGTCGCGGTGGCTCTGGCGGCTGCAGGCTTTGGTGCGCGGCGCTATGAATGATGACACCCGTATATTGGCACCTGCAATGCCGTATTTGGAATGGGCGAGGGAACTGGATCATGTCCCCGCGGATCAGGTACGCCCCGCAGCGCGACCCGCCCCTCAGCCAGATGTTACTGAGCGTTGGCCAAACGAGCGAAAGCTCTCCGTCACCCAGATTAAAACTTGGGTGCGTGATCCGTATGCGATTTATGCTAAAGAAATTCTAGGTCTGCGGCTACTGGAGGCTCTTGATCAGCCTATCGGACCTAGTGAATATGGCACGGCCATTCACAATGGCCTCGAGGAATTTATAAAAGCCTTTACGACAAAGTTGCCGGAAGATGCGCCTTCGCAGCTTTCTAAATCCTTCGAGAAAGCCTTGATCGAAGCAGGGTTCCCTGATCATCACCTCGCGAAAGAACGCATCCGGCTTATACAGGCCGCTGAGGATATGACAGCGTTGATAAGGTCTCGGCGTGAAGAGGGGTGGAGCTATGTGCAAGCGGAAAACAAGGGAAGCTTGAATATTGCCGAGATAGATTTCACGCTCTCAAGCCGAGCGGACCTGATTGAGAAAAGCGCGGAAGGTTATGCTGTGATCGATTATAAGACCGGCACCCCCACTGCGCATAAGGTTGTTCAAGCCGGATTTGACCCGCAACTCCCTTTAACCGGTGTGATGGTCTCTCGCGGCGCTTTCGATAAAGTCTCAGCTGGGGATGTGGCGCAGATGCTTTATATCCGTGTTAAAGGTGCTGGGAATGAAACGGAAGCGAAGTTTATCACATCGCCTGAGAATAAAAATGGCTGGACATCCGAAGAGTATCAGGTGGAAGCTCTGGAAGATTTGAAGAAATTGGTACGGGCCTTTGATAAGTATGAGACGACTTATGTCGCCCAGCCTCGGATTCAATTTATGAATGACTATGGCGACTTTGACGATTTGGCGCGCCGTGGAGAGTGGGCGCAACTGGGTGATGACGGGGGCGAAACATGATCGTCCGGCCCGATATCGAGCAAGCGAGCATCTATCAACGTATGGCGGCAGATCCTCGCGCCACCCGCCTTGCGTCTGCGAATGCGGGATCTGGAAAAACGAAAGTGCTGGTTGAGCGCGTATCACGTCTTTTGTTGGACGGGGCTGATCCTGACAAAATCCTGTGCTTGACCTACACTAAGGCCGCGGCAAGCGAAATGCAGACACGCCTTTTTGATACTCTTGGCGGCTGGTCTGTGATGGATGAAGATAAGCTCAACGCCGCACTCGATAAATTACTTGGCGAAACTCAAGTGAGGGATCAAGACACCCTTGGGAAAGCACGGCAGCTTTTTGCGAAAGCGCTAGAGACACCCGATGGCCTCAAAGTTCAAACGATTCATGCTTTCTGTGAACGCATACTCTCGCGTTTTCCTCTTGAAGCTGGGATACTGCCCGGCTTCGAACCCATGGACGACGCAAACGGTTCGGCGCTTCGCTCCGAGATCGAAGAGCAAATCTACAAGGAAGCGCGGCGGTTACCTGAGGAACCTTTGGCGAAAGCTATCGAGAGGCTTGCAGGTTTAAAGGCCGATCAGTCGCTGGAATCTATTTTTAAATGGATCGCGGGGAATGGCGAAGCCATTGGAACGTGGCAGGAAAATGGGGGCACTGATGGACTTGCGGTATTCCTCGGGTTGGAGATCGGTCAATCCGTCGATTTTTATTACGCAAATGCATGGAATGACATAGTAAAAGAAAAAATAAAGCCTGCAGCGCAGTCACTTATATCGAGTTCCAACGGAAACGACTCTGCTAAGGGCGCAGCTATTCTAGACGCCTTAACGCAAGACGACGTGGTCGCGGCATTTACGAACTATAGTGCGATATTTTTAACTCAAGCAGGCACGTTGAGGAAATCTGTTGTCACTTTGCAGGCCCCGCCAGCTGCGCAAGACTTTTTTGGGAATAGCCGTATGGACCCAACACCAGAAGCCTTGCGAGTGGTGTCGGCTCTCGAAAAAATAACGGCTGCGAGGTGCCTTGAACTCACGGACGCTGTCTACGAAATCGCTAAAGTTTACACTGCGCGGTATGAGCGGTCAAAACGTGAGCGGCGTTGGCTAGATTTCAACGACCAAATTCTTTTGGTGCGTAATTTGCTCGTGCGTGCGGATGTGGCGGACTGGGTGAAGTATAAGCTCGACGGCGGGATCGGCCATATTCTCATCGACGAGGCGCAGGATACGGCACCTGAACAATGGGATATTATCGACGCACTAAAAGCTGGGTTTTCAAGACCCGATCCAGATTGGCCGCGAGAGCAGGTCAAAACTTTTTTCGCTGTTGGCGACGAAAAGCAGTCTATTTATTCCTTCCAAGGTGCTCGGCCCGAAAAGTTTATTGAGAAGATACGCTCATATGTGGATGAAGACGCAGCAACGTCGATCCGAATGCTGATGTCATTTCGGTCCTCCCCAGATGTCTTGCGGGTGGTGGACGCTGTGTTTAACGATCAACTCGGGATGCAGCGAATGTTTGATGCCGAACATGTGGATGTCGCGTCTGAATTGGTGAGCCACACGGCGTTTCGGCAAGATCGAGGATTTGTCGAGTTCTGGCCATTGGCCCCTAAGCCAGAAGAAATTGAGGCCGAAACGGCGTGGGATACCCGGCCTGTTGATGCACCTTCGCAAGCGAGTCCGCGCGAGCGGCTTGCCAAAGAAATCGCGACGCAGATCAAGACGTGGCTGGACAGCGGTGAGCCTGTTTACGACCGGGCGCTTCAGGCAACCCGGCCAATGTCGGCCGGCGATATTCTTATATTGGTTCGGAGCCGAAATGCATTTTTTGACGCTGTGATACGCAACATGAAAATGTTGGGCGTACCCGTGGCGGGCGCGGACAGGCTCGTTTTAAAAGATTCTGTGGCTGTTAAGGATATGCTGGCGTTAACGCGGTTCGTTCTCTTGCCGTCCGACGATTTGTCTCTTGCCGAAGTGCTCAAAAGTCCGCTTTTCGATTTCACCGAAGACGAGCTTTTTGAAACGGCCAAGCGGCGAGGTGACAAAACCTTGTGGCAGTCCCTTCGTGAACAGAATTTTGGCAAAGCGATGGACGCCGTTGAGGCCTTGGACGTTATTCGCAAAGATGCGCGGCTTTTCCCGCCCTATGAATTTTATGCCAAGGTTTTAGATTCTCGGACTTCGGACGGTCAAAGCCGCCTCAAGCGGCTGTTCGGGCGTCTTGGGATTGAAGCCAAAGACGCTATTGAGGCCTTTTTGGCAAGGGCGCTGGCGCATCAACGGCAAGGCGCTCCGTCCCTCCAACATTTTCTGCAATCTTTCAGTTCCGATAATCAGGACATTAAACGCGAAATGGACGCAGGCGGCAGTGAAGTTCGCGTCATGACCGTCCACGGCGCAAAAGGCCTTGAGGCACCCGTTGTCTTCTTGCCGGATACCACGCAAAATCCGACAAGCCGGGGTGCAAACGGACTCGTTGCTGTCGAGGGTGGTTTTGCCTATGTGCCGAGCAAAGAGGACACACCAGCCCCGCTAATACCTATGCGAGACATGCTCGGCGCGCGTGCTGGTGAAGAATATATGCGCCTACTCTATGTAGCGATGACGCGAGCAGAGTCGCGCCTAATAGTGTGTGGGTATCATTCAGGACATCGCAATAGTGACGGTTTTGCGCAAGGAAGTTGGTATCAAGAGGTTCGAGATGCCATGATTGGGCTGAAGGCCGATGAACTGGAAACGCCCCTCGGAACAGGGCTGGCTTACGGCGGGCCGCCGAAGCCGCCCCAAAGCGCGCAAGCCGCGGGTCAACCTGCGGTTAGCGCAATACCGTCATGGGCGGCAAATTTTGCCCGTGAGGAACATCCGGGTACTCGCCGCGTAACCCCGTCATATCTACTGGCGGCTCAGCCTTCGAACGGAGCGCCGGTTCGGTCGCCGATCTCCGCAAGCTCCGATCGATTTCTGCGGGGAAATATAACGCATAAGCTCCTCGAAATTTTACCGGATTTAGCGCGCGAGAAACGGGACGCGGCCGCGCGGAATTACCTTGAGCGTCAAAAACGATTGTCCCCTGAGCTCGCACAAGAAATTTATGACGAAGTTTTTGCCGTTCTTGAGTGCCCAGATTATGCGGCGATATTTGGTCCGGGGAGTCAGGCCGAAGTTTCGCTTGCTGGGCGGGGGGGAGGGCTGCCTAAAAATATCTATTTGAATGCTCAAATTGACCGTTTGGCTGTGACGGACGATCAGGTCTTTATTGTCGATTATAAATCAAACCGCCCGCCGCCTCAGACGCAAGAGCATGTTCCCGATATTTATTGGGGACAGATGGCGGCCTATAGGGAGCTTGCTCGCGAAATATACCCTGACCGAGAGGTTGTTTGCGGACTTTTATGGACGGACGGGCCACAAATGATGATTCTCGATGGGAATCGTCTCGACCATGCCTTGACGCTTATTGCAGCGCTACCTACTTAGAGATTCAAACGATTCATAGGAGAAAATGATGGCCAGTGTAAAAGTCACAGATGACAGCTTTAAAGACGACGTCATTGCGTCCAGCACCCCCGTTCTCGTTGATTTTTGGGCAGGGTATTGCGCGCCATGTAAACAAATCGCCCCTGCACTGGAAGAAATCTCTGAGGAGTTTGACGGCAAAATGAAAGTCGCCAAAATCAATATTGAAGAAGATCCAGAAACCGCAGCTAAATTTCACGTTCGTGGTATTCCAACGATGATGATCTTTAAAGACGGTCAAGTCGTGGCGACAAAAGTCGGCGCCATGACGAAACGCAAGTTGGCAGAATGGGTCGGCGAACACGCCTAACGCCGCATTTCAATCAAGTTTCATAGGCCGCCCTTTGACTTTCCGGTTAAAGGGCGGCATTTTACGTTTATGACCTACGAAAGTTCGCCGTTTCACAAATTTATGGGCTGGAAAATTTGGGCGCTTTTGGGCGTAACCCTCATTTATTCCATTTGGTTTACCACCGTTGGGCCTTATGGGGCTTTATCCGGCCTTGCCGTTGGCATGCCGCTCGAAGGGCAGGTCTACTATTCGGGCGCTGCAGCGGTTGAGGTTCTTTCCCAACTAGACGAGAATGGCCGCGCTATAAAGTTGCTATCTCTTGTGTGTGATATCCCTTTTATGATTCTTTGGGCCTTGGTGTTTGAAGCTATGATTGGGTTTGGGATACGCCGCATGTCGCTGAACAAGCCGCAATGGAGTTTACTTTTCGTTTTGCCCATTGCTTTCCTGCTGACAGATTTTGCCGAGGATAGCTTTTTGGCTTTGACCCTTGTCACGCAATCGGAGATTTTAGGCTCCATTGCAGGGGTGATGACATTTACAAAGCTTTTAGCGTTTACAGCCGCCGCGCTTACGGGTCTATGCCTCGGGACATTGGGTTTGGCCTCCTGGCTTATAAAGGGTCGACGTTAGCTTTACTGACTATCTCGATCGTAGGTCAGGGCCATAAATACGTCTTCCAGATCGGGCTCTTCCGTGCGTAGGTCACCAATCGACAAGCCAGCCGCCTTAACTTGGTTGAGCATGCCTGAAATAGAGTCTTTGCCCATACGGTAAGAAATGGACAAATTGCCGTTCTCCAGAAGTTCGACGTCAAGCTTGGAGAGGCCATCGGGAATAACATCGACTTTTTCTGTGGGCGTGATCACAAGTTTGCGCTTGTCAAGGCGGGAAAGAAGCGTGGTTTTCTCTTCGTTCGCTGTGACTTCACCATTGTGAATAATGGCAATACGGTCGCACAGGGCTTCCGCTTCTTCGAGATAGTGCGTGGTAAGGATGATCGTTGTGCCGCGCGAATGAAGTTCTTGGACGTAATCCCACATTTGGCGGCGTAGCTCTATATCAACACCCGCCGTCGGCTCGTCCAAAATAAGGACAGGTGGATTGTGTACAAGTGCTTTGCCAATCAAAAGCCGGCGTTTCATGCCACCTGAAAGTTGTCGGACATACGCGTCTCGCTTGTCCATCAAACCTAATGCGGCGAGAATCTCTTCGGTTCTGCGTTCAGCTTTTGGAACGCCATAATAGCCTGCTTGCAATTCAAGCGCTTGATAAGGGGTGAAATATACATCCATGGCGATTTCTTGCGGAACGACGCCGATAGATGCGCGGGCTTGCCGCGTTTGAGTGTCGATATCATAGCCGCAAATTTTCGCCTCACCGCTCGTTTTAACAACCAGCCCGGATAGAATATTGATGAGTGTCGATTTTCCGGCACCGTTCGGACCAAGAAGACCAAAGATCGAACCGCGAGGGACAAGCAGGTCAACGCCTTTCAAGGCTTCTTTTGCTTCAGATTTGCGTGTTTTCTTGTAGGTCTTGCGAAGATCGGTGATCTCTATGGCGGGTGTAAGGGTCATATTTAGCCTAACGGTAATTGACGCGGCGCAGCCGCTCGCTTATCTGTCGTTTGATAACTCATTATGCAAAGAGGGCCGAATGTCAAACACCAGTGACTTGCCGCAAGATGCGATCCTTGTTTCTACGACGCGCGTCGCCTGTGATGGCGGCGGTGGCGCACTCGGTCATCCAAAAACGTGGCTCGATATGGGGCAGGGAACGCAGGTTGAGTGTAAATATTGTGATCGGCTTTTTGTGCTGGATCCAAATGCAAAACTCGGCGCGCATTAGCACCGAGATTTCACTTAAATATACCAACGGAAGCGTAAAGTTGCCGCCTAGGATTCTATGGCGTCCATATACATTTCTAGAAGGGCGTCTTGCTCGGCGCGCTCATGAGCCTCTAATTTGCGGAGCGAGATTACTTTGCGCAGAATTTTATTGTCAAAACCAAAGGTTTTGACTTCGGCGTAAACTTCCCGGATATCTGCAGCAAGCTCGGCTTTTTCTGCTTCGAGACGTTCGATACGAGCGATAAACTGTCTCAGCTTCTCGCGTGTGGCCTGACCCATAGAATCGGCGCGTTCACTATCACTCATCATGATTATAATCCTGTGGTTAAATTTTCTTGGCAGAATAAAAATGGTTAACCTTATCAGCAAGGCATAGAACAAGAATAGGCGAATTTTTACGAAGTTTGTTGTGGATGGTTTTTAGCTAGCGCACCGCGTTTTGCCCTGTCATATATGACAGTAATAAAGTCGCGGGGATATATATATGAAATGTCTACTCAAAGGATTTGGTTATCTTGCAGGAATTTTGCTTGTCGGTGGTTTGATCTATGTCTTTGCTATCATGGTGCCCGGATTGGACAAAAAACTGAATGTCGTGATCGAGCACGACCCTTATCTGGTCTCTGAACAGGCGCAGACATTACACGATACGCTGACCGTTGCTGACCTACACGCGGATGCTCTTCTATGGCGCCGTAATCCTGAAGATCGCCACGCGCGCGGCCATGTTGACGTGCCAAGGTTACGGGACGGCGGTGTGGATATTCAAATTTTCTCCGCTGTTACGAAATCTCCGCGAGGCCTGAACTTCGATGGCAATGACGCGGACGCCCCAGATGACATCGCTTTGCTCGCCAAGGTACAGCTCTGGCCCATTCGAACTTGGAATTCGATTTATGAGCGCGCTATTTTTCAAGCCGAACGCCTACAAAAGGTGGAAGCAAAGGCCAAAAATGATTTTCGTATTGTTCGCACAAAAGCGGATTTGAATCGTTCGAAAGGTGAAGTTCTGGGGGTTCTGGCAACAGAGGGCTCGCACCCTCTAGAAGGTGAACTTGAGAATATTCAAGGACTTTATGCGGCGGGATATCGCATGATGGGTTTGCAGCATTTCTTTGACAATGAGCTGGGCGGTTCTTTGCACGGCTCCACAAAAGGTGGTTTGACTCAATTTGGCCGTGAAGCGGTGCTTAAGATGCAGCAAATGGATGTCATGGTGGATGTTGCTCATTCATCTGAGGCGGTCGTGCGGGACGTTTTGGCGCTTTCGCCCGAACCTATTTTAATCTCACACGGAGGTCTTGCGAGCTATTGCCCCCGAACGGCGAACCGCAATATGCCTGATGATGTATTGCTGGAAATTGCGCGACGGGGCGGCATCATTGGCATTGGGTACTTTGACGGTGCTATTTGCGATATTACGCCCAAAGGAATTGCCGCAACGATTGCGGCTGGTGTCGATCTTTTAGGCGAGGATGCGGTGGCACTGGGGTCGGATTTTGATGGTACAGTGACGACAATGCTCGATACGTCGGAATTGGCAGTGATAACGCAAGAACTTTTGAATGCAGGTATGTCCGAGCCCGTTATCCGCAAAGTTATGGGGGGGAACGTCGAGCGCTTTTTAAGAGAGAACCTGCCAGATTAGGGTTGCGATTGGCTTGGCTAGCGCCTTCCGTCAGTCATTTGCTGTGCCCGTTGGTTTTTGCCACGTGAAAATGAATTTACTGCCGGTTCCGGACTCTGAAAGGACGCGAATATTACCGCCATTGCGTAGGATGATCTTTTTGACAATCGCGAGGCCCATTCCGCTCGCTTCGACTTCATCACGGCGTTTGAGTGTTTGAAACATCTCGAAGATTTTTTCGTGGTACATTTCATCTATACCCTGACCATCATCGGCGACTGTAAACTCTAATGTGTTTCCAACATCGCGGCCTGTCACAGAAATTTGCCCAATATGCCCGCCGTGGTGTTTCACAGCGTTATTCATGAGATTTTGAAATATTTGGCGCAACGGCATTCGGGAAACCTCGAGGCCCTTGAGGGAGTCGTCGATTCTGACATTAAATCCTTCAGGGATATCGAGAACGTCGTGGACCTCTGAAACAAGATCAAAGGCGCTCATACGGTCAGGGCTATGTGATTTATGATCCGCTCGAGAATATTGGAGGAGGTCGTCCAAAAGTTTCTCCATTCGGCGAACACGCCCGCGAAGTAAAGTAATCCGATCTTTGCTGGTCTCGTCAATATCTTCGCCGAGATCCTCTTCAAGCCAAGCGCTGAGATTGTCGATAGCCCTCAACGGAGATTTAAGATCGTGTGAGGCCACATACGCAAATTTTTCGAGATCCGCGTTTGATAGCTCCAAGTCACTCATGGTTTTAAAGATAGTGGCTTCTGCGTTTTTGCGGAGGGAAATATCTCTTATAATTCCGCTATATATTTTCCTTCCCTGAATTTCGAGAGTGCTTAGCGATAGCTCCGCCGGAAAGAAACGCCCACTTTTGTGCATGGCTGACACCTCAAAGGCTTTTCCCAATAAGGTGTCCTCGGAGATAGACAGATGGGGTATTATCAGCGATATGTTTTTGTCTGTGACTTCGCTGGGCGTGTACCCAAATAGCTTGCAGCACGCCTTGTTAAACTCCTCAATTCGACCGTGCTCATCAATGGTTATAAGGCCGTCCACTGCACTTTCAATAATGTTGGACATTTTCTTGAAATTGGCCTCGTGGGACTCGGCCAGTTGAGTTGCAAATGTGGCAGCTCTTCGGTTCGCCCGGGCCAGGAGTAGGAATATGCCTAGTAGGAACGCATCAATGAGGACGCCAAATATCAGGATCAACCAGGGTTTATTGTTGTTGCTGGCCAGGCGAAATGATTTGTTGCTGCGAACCTCAACGTTCCAACTGCGGCCATACATCGCCATAGGTACGATGGTCTTAAACAGGGGCGTTGCGTCATAATCGGGTTGATCGGGTGTGTTTTCATCATAAAGAACTTGCCCGTCATCAATGATCGTTAGACCGACATGCCGCCTCTCGGATTCGAGAGTTCCCTCCATCAGCTTTGCGAAAATGAAAGGTGCGTACACCATTCCAACAAAGTTTTGCCGTCTACTATCCAACGTTTCAGGGAGGCCATTTTTATAATAGGGGGTATAAAAAAGGAAGCCAGGTGTCCGCTGAGCATCTTGTACGAGAATGATCGGACCCGTGATTTGCGCGTCTCCCGTGTCACGTGCCTTCTTTGCCGCGGAATACCGGTTTGACTCGTGCGCCACATCTAGGCCAACAGCGGCTGCATTTGTTTCTACGGGCTCAATATACGTAATCGGGAAAAGTTCATTTTGATTGTGGGCCGGATAGATTTCGAAGTTTGGTCTCTCCCGCCGGTGTTTTTCAAGAAAGTTATCTTCAGCCCCTCGCTCCATGTGAAAGATCACACCGATGCCGTTGATCCCAGGATATTTTGTTTCGATCTGCAGGGCTTTACTGTAGTCGCGCCACAATTGAGAGCTAACGTCCCCATCCTTTTGACTTTGTATGAATGCTACTGCGCTCCAAAGCGTATCTTCATATTTACGCATTCGTTCGGCGATCAATTGTATGGTTTGATTCTCCTCACGTTCGAACCGATATCTCAGCTGAGTTTCGTGTTGCGAGTTCGCGATGCTCCAAGCTGTGTAGGTCAATAAAAGTGAGGCAAGGATAATAAGCCAATGAAACCAATGAAGACGGCCAGCATTTTCTATGCGTGACTTCTCTAGCAATACGGTTTGGTGATCGAGTGTTTTTAGCTTTGTCATTGGGTCAATCGACCCTTTCTAAAGTGTCGGCGAACGCGTTAGCATTGGCGAGCTATCGCGAGGATGTTGTTCGCTTAATTATCAGTGAGAGCTTAATAAAGATTTATCCATGTGGGGCTTGAATAGCGTTTAGAGGGGAGGCGCAAGTAAGAACAAAGCATAAACAAATTATTGACTTTATCGGGTGCCTGGAGCACATGAAGACTAATTTCTAGGAGTCTTTATGCCGAAACCCATGAGTTTGTTTGTATGCCAAAGTTGCGGAACGTCCCATGGCAAGTGGGCTGGACGGTGTGACGCCTGCGGTGAGTGGAACACGCTTGTTGAAGAAACGCTCTCTCAGAACACTGTAAAATCAGGTACGCGGCGCAAAAAAGGCCGCGCGCTCGATTTCGTGGATTTGGGAGGAGAAAGCCCGGAATTACCGCGTCTTAAAACACAACTGGCAGAGTTTGACCGAGTGACAGGTGGAGGTTTAGTCCCGGGATCCGCCATTCTTGTGGGGGGCGATCCAGGAATTGGAAAATCGACTCTTTTGCTTCAAGCCGTTGGCAGCCTCGCAAAAAGCGGATTGAAAACGGCTTACATTTCGGGAGAAGAGTCCGTTGGTCAGGTCAGACGCCGTGCCAAACGTCTGGGGCTGGGTGGGGCTTCGGTTTCGCTGGCCTCGGAGACATCTCTGGGTCCCATTTTAGATGGCCTGATGGCGGAGCAGCCAGATGTTGTCATTATCGATTCTATCCAAACGATGTGGACGGACCAACTCGGCGCTGCTCCCGGAACAGTTGCTCAGGTTCGAGCGTGCGCGCAAGAACTGACACGTTTTGCAAAAAAGCGCGGATGCTGCGTGATATTGGTGGGGCACGTGACGAAAGATGGACAAATCGCTGGCCCGCGTGTCGTCGAGCACATGGTGGACGCGGTTCTCTATTTCGAGGGCGAGAAGTCTCACCAATTTAGGATATTGAGAGCGCATAAAAATCGATTCGGCCCCACAGACGAAATAGGTGTCTTTGAAATGTGTGAGACGGGCCTTGCCGAGGTTCCGAACCCTTCGGCGTTGTTTTTAGATGGGCGCGGTGATGCGGCGAGTGGTGCCGCTGTATTCGCAGGGCTGGAAGGTACACGTCCCGTGCTAACCGAAATTCAGGCTTTGGTGGCGCCAGCGGCATTTGGGACGCCGCGCCGTGCGGTGGTGGGCTGGGACGGGGGACGATTGGCGATGGTTTTGGCCGTGCTTGAGGCGCGATGCGGCGTGAGTTTCGCCGGTAAAGACGTCTATTTGAATGTGGCGGGAGGCTTGCGAATTAATGAACCTGCCGCCGATTTGGCCGTTGCTGCGGCGATTGCGTCGTCTGCGTTTGATATTGCCCTGCCCTCAGATGCGGTCGTTTTTGGTGAAATCAGTCTTTCCGGGGATGTTCGACCGGTTGGGAGGTCCGATGCGCGCCTGAAAGAAGCCGCAAAATTGGGGTTCGCACGGGCCATTGCCCCTAAACCGTCAAAGAAAAATGCAAAAAAGGATGCCTCTTGCCTGCCAATAATTGCAATCGGGGCTTTGCCTGACCTCATAAGCCGTGTAGAGACGAGCGCAAATGGGACAGGCGACGTCGACTCTGCTTGGGACCCTTAACGCGAACCACATTAGGATAGCTTATGAGCATTGGTCCTTGGGTGTTTAACGGTTTCGATATCGTTGTGCTGCTTGTTGTCTTTGTCTCGTTGGCCATGTCTGCGTCACGCGGGATTTTCCGCGAGTTGATTTCAATAACAGCTTTGCTTGTTGCCATAGTTGCCAGCTTATTCGTATGGGGCCGGTTTCGTTTTGCGGCTCAAGACATCATACAACCCGCGCAACTCGCAGATTTAGTGCTTGGTGCGGGTACGTTTGTTTTAACTTATATGCTGGTACTCTTTATTCTCAGCGGCGCGACAAAGGCCTTGCGGGGCAAAGATGTTGGTTTACTAGACCGCGTAGCTGGCGGTGCCTTTGGCGCGCTACGTGGACTTATCGTCATGTCGCTTTGTGTCATGTATTTTACGACCGATTACCGCGAAGCGCAGGCTGTCCAGAATTTGTCAGCCGAGCAGCGGGCTCATCTGGAGGATATGCCGAAGGCTATTCGCGATATGGTGAACCTTAACCGAAAGGTTGACCTTCCCGTAATGTTCAGAAATTCAACCTTTTTCCCCGTGCTCGATCGCATTGGCGGGATGATACGAACCCTCCCTTTTGCGCAGTTTAAAACAATGGCTGAACAGCTAAAAGACGGGAAAGATTTGGGTGAAATTATTAAGGACGCAGATCTATGATCGCCTCAAACTCAGACTTGATTTCAGCGGATTTTGACCCGGATGAAGATCGCATACGTGAAGAATGCGGTGTGTTCGGGATATTTGGTTTGGATAATGCAGCCTCACTCACAGCCCTAGGTCTTCATGCCTTGCAACATCGGGGACAAGAAGCTTGCGGCATTGCGAGTTATGACGGGAAAAAGTTCCATACTGAGCGTCATCTTGGACTGGTTGGCGACAATTTCACCGGAGAGGATCCTTCCGAGAGATTAAAGGGTCATGTCTCTATCGGACATGTTCGCTATTCGACGGCGGGTCAAACGATCTTGCGTAACGTTCAGCCTCTTTTTTCTGAATTGCATACTGGGGGATTTGCCCTCGCGCACAATGGACATTTGACTAATGCCTTCACGATTCGTGAGCAATTAGTTGAGAGCGGCGCGTTATTTCAAAGCACAAGTGATACCGAGGTTCTTATTCATTTGATCGCTCGGGCGCGCAATGGCGAATTTATTGATCGATTTATTGAAGCGATCCGTCAAGTAGATGGCGGTTATGCGTTTGTCGGTATGACGGCTGAAGCCCTCATCGGTGCCCGTGATCGTTTGGGAATCCGCCCGCTATTGGTTGGACGTCTCGGCGATTCCTACCTATTGGCGTCCGAGACTTGCGCTTTTGATATGATCGGTGCGGAATTTATTCGCGAGGTCGAGCCCGGCGAAGTCGTTGTTATCAACGCCGATGGTATCCGGTCCTTCCGGGCATTCCCAGAAGTTAAGCCGCGCCCCTGTATTTTTGAATTCGTCTATTTTGCACGCCCTGACAGTATCGTTAGCGGGAAAAGCGTTTACAATGTGCGGAAAAGGATGGGCATCAAGCTTGCGCAGGAAACGCCTGCCGATGTTGATGTAATTATTCCTGTTCCAGACAGCGGCGTACCGGCGGCAATAGGATTTTCGCAAGAAACAGGCATTCCCTTTGAACTCGGCATTATTCGAAACCACTATGTAGGCCGGACCTTTATCCAGCCGACTCAGCAAATTCGGGACATGGGCGTGCGCCTAAAGCACTCTGCCAATCGCGCGATGATCGAAGGTAAACGTGTGCTTTTGGTTGATGATTCGATTGTTCGAGGCACCACATCGACGAAAATCGTGCGTATGATTAAAGCCGCCGGCGCAACGGAAGTTCATTTCCGTTCTGCCTCTCCGCCCATTAAGCATCCTGACCATTACGGCATCGACATGCCGACGCGTCAAAAGCTCATCGCCGCAAATTATAGCCTTGAAGACATGACCGAGATGCTTGAGGTGGATAGTCTCGGGTTCTTGTCAATCGAAGGTCTATATTGGGCGATGGGCGAAGAATACCGCTCTGAAGAGGCACCGCAATATACAGATCACTGTTTTACGGGGCATTACCCTACACCGCTCATCGATCGTGACCGCAAGATATTGGGTGGTTCTCGGCAGATGTCATTTCTCGTCGAAGTTGCCTGAAATGACGGATAAGGTTTTAGCTGGCCGCGTGACTTTGGTTACTGGGGCCACACGCGGCATCGGGTATGCCGCCGCTACGGCGCTTGCGAAGGCAGGGTCACACATTATTGCGGTGGGCCGGACGCAGGGTGGTCTGGAGGATCTTGACGACGCGATTAAATCCGACGGAGGAGAATGCACGCTTGTTCCGATGGACCTCAAAAACTTTGACGGGATAGATCATCTGGGCCGCATCATCTATGAGCGCTGGGGTAAGCTCGATGGTCTTTTTGCAAATGCTGGCATTCTTGGTGACATTACGCCTGCCTTTCAAGTTGAGCCAAAAACCTTTGATGAGGTTATGGCTGTGAACATGACGTCAAATTACCGTTTGGTTCGCTCGGTTGACCCGCTATTGCGCGAATCGCCGTCCGGTCGAGCGGTATTTATGACCTCTGGGGTCGCACATTCTCGGCGCGCTTATTGGAGTGCTTATGCGGCGTCAAAAGCGGCGTTGGAGGCTTTCGTACAATGCTATGCAAAAGAGGTTGCCATAACCCCGATAAAGGTAAACCTGCTCAATCCGGGTGCCACGCGCACGGCTATGCGAGCCAAAGCGGTTCCGGGCGAAGATGCGAGTAGGCTCCCGTCGCCCGCAGATATCGCGCCCTTGATCGTTGACATGCTGTCTCCGTCCTATGCCGAGCATGACGAGATTGTCAGTTTTCGCGAGACGCCGTTTTATGCCGCGCCTGCGTCATAAAATTGCCATAACATCACTTTACGAAAGTTCATCTTCGCGGCATAAGAGCGAGGAATAAGAGGCCCGATTATGTGGACATTTATAAAACGACTTTTTACCTGGTGGAACGGAGCGACGTTCGGAACACTTTGGCAAATCAGCCGTAAAGGCGAAAAGGTTGGATCTGACGAGTGGGGCAATACCTACTATCAGGAACGCGGCGACGGCTATGATGGGCGAAAACGCCGCTGGGTAACTTATAAGGGTTATGCCGACGCCTCCCGTGTGCCGCCTGAGTGGCATGGTTGGTTGCACCATATGTACGACGATGCGCCGTCGGCCACGCCTCTTAAAACACAATCGTGGGAAAAGCCGCATCACCCTAATCTTACGGGTACCGTTTATGCCTATAAACCTAAGGGAAGTCTTGATCGCGGCGGAGAACGTGCAAAGGTTTCTGGCGATTATGAAGCTTGGGCACCGGACGCCTAAAATCATGCGTATGTCCCTCGCCAAATTCTTTATCTGTTTGGCCGCGATAGCCTCTCTTTCTCCCTCTGCTTTGGCAGAGAATATCATTGGGAAAGTGGTTGTGCTCCGAACCCTTGATAAAGTAACAGCCACAACTCATGACTATCGAGTCAAAGTTGGCGAAAGTCTGATTTATGGGTCTTTGACGGTCGACGTCAAACATTGTGAAAAAAAGCCCCCCGAAGACATCCCAGAGACGTTCGCGTTCCTCCAAATTTTTGATGAAACAACCGATGGAAAAGGCGAGTCCGCAGAGCCCGTGAAGCTTTTCTCAGGATGGATGATGGCCTCCAAACCCGCTATTTCCGCACTTGACCACCCCGTATATGATGTTTGGGTCATTGACTGCCAACCTTAGTCATCCGGTCTAAGTTTGATCAATATGAAACTGGGCGGGCCTTTTCAGCGCCGCTTGCAATCGTTTAAGATAGTCGGCGCGCGGGATTTCGACGGCGCCCATGCGTTCAAGATGTGGATTGATGAATTGGGTGTCGAGCAGCGTATATCCGCCGAGATTGAGCCTCTCTACAAGATATACAAGCGCAACTTTGGATGCGTTTGATACCCGCGAAAACATGCTCTCTCCGAAGAATGCGCTGGCAATAGAAACGCCGTAAAGACCGCCAACAAGCTTTTCATCGCTCCACACTTCCACGGAATGCGCGTGGCCGCTTTCGAAAAGTTCGCCATACAAAAATTTAATTCCGTCATTTATCCAGGTTTCTGGTCGGTCCTGTGTAAACGCCGCGCACTCATCAACAACGCCGGAAAAGGCTTGGTCGTAGGTCACCTTAAATAGCCCCGACCGTACGACCTTTTTAAGGGACCGAGAGACCCGAAGGCCGTCCAACGGAATGACGCCGCGTTCTTCGGGGTCTACGAAGTATATCGCCGGATCGTCTCGGCTATCGGCCATGGGAAATATGCCCCTTCGATAGCATGAAAGCAGGTCCGAAGACGTGAAAACTCTTTGTATCATAGTCTGCTTACCGCGATATATTGATTAAATACTCGTTATACGTCATATAAAGTGCCTTATTGGTCGCGGGGTGAATTTTGCAAACGAATTGTCAGATTTCAATACGCGCCATAGTCCTATTCTGCTTACTCAATCTGTCAAGCGCCGCGATGGCCGGGGCCTGGCCTATGCCGGTTGGCAAAGGGCAAGTCATTTCAACGACCATATCAGACCGCGCTAGCCGCGCTTATGATGAGACGCGCGCGCTCTCGCGCGAAGTGGAGTTTTCCAAGTTTGATAGTCAATTCTACTGGGAACACGGGGTCACTCCTAAAGTCACATTCCTCGCTACAACGGCTTATCAAGACGTTGATTTCGAGTCGAGAGAGGGACAAACATCCGTTCAGGGTTTTGGAAATTCGACCCTAGGCTTGCGCTATCAGGTTTTTGCAAAGGACAGAACGGTTGCCGCTATTCAGGGGCGATATGTTTGGGCGGGAAAAGGTGAAAATATAGCAGATGCAGATTTAGGCGGCGGCGGAAATGGTGTGGAGTTCACGGCCCTTGCGGGGCAAAGTTTCAAGGTCTTGGGCCGAGAAGGTTTTGTGGATTTGCAATCATCGTGGACGATCCGTAGCGGGAACGCGCCGGACTCTTTTAAAGATGATATCACGGTGGGCTTGCACCTTACCCCGAGACTACAAGTGATCGGGCAAGGCTTTTATAGCCAGACGGGGGCCGAATTGATCGGCTTCGATAGAATATTAGCCAATGAGAGCTTCAAACTCCAAGGATCGGTTGTCTTAAAGCGCTCCAAGAAAACATCTGTTCAGTTTGGAGTTTTCAGAACGGTAATCGGGCGAAATACCGTTCAGGAAATTGGCACATTTGCTGGGGTCTGGAGACGTTACTAAGCTGGCACCGGCGTCCTTAATTCGCGCTTGTTTTTTCTTTTAGATACTTAATCAACGCGACGCGATCTTCGGCCTTGCGAATACCAACGAATGCCATCTGGTTTCCTGGAATAAAACGCGACGGGCGTTCAAGGTAGGAATCCAGATTTTCGTCCGTCCAGATGATATCCGTGGCTAGCATTGCTTTTGAGTAGTTGAAGTCGGCTTTTTGACCTGCTGCAGACCCTATAGTGCCATACAAGTTTGGTCCAACTTTGTGTTTCCCGTCTTTCTCAAGAGTGTGACATGTTTGGCATTTTTTAAAAACAACCGCCCCCCGATCAGCAGCAACGGCTTCCGTTGCGGTTGCTGTTGGCGTCGCAGGCGTGGAAGCGTTCGCATTTTTAGATTGCGACGCTGGTGCTTCGGAACTTCCTCCGCATGCTGTGAGAGCCAAAGCAGAAAAGGCAGAAAAAAGAATAATCGATTTCGAGGTCATGTGAACTCCAGAAAATTACGCTCATGAAGAGCAATATATAACCCTACTATGACATGAACTAGGTAATATTTAAATGAGGTATTTTGACATATGGCAATGCAGCACTTTGTTTCTGCACACCGTCTCAGAGGCATTTAAAAAACGCGCCGAAAGGCGCGCTCTGGATTGTGTTTGCCCGCTTATTAATCCGCTAAAAGAGATAGATTCACAGCCTTTGGGCCTTTGCCGCGTTTATCTGCTTCCGTGTCAAAACTTACCTTTGCACCGTCGGATAGGGGCGGGCAACCAGATGCTTCGACCGCTGAAACGTGGACAAATACATCGCTGCCGCCATCATCAGGGGAGATAAACCCAAAACCTTTTGATTGATTGAAAAACTTAACTACACCAGTGGCCATTTGCCGTTCCTTCTTTTGCCTGTTTAACGTCAGACAAACCGTTCGCGGACGATCCGCACCTCAAGTAATCATGTCTGGAAAGAAGGCAGTTCAGGCAGTTTCTCGCGACTTTTGCTCGTTATCCCATGAGGACTCTTTCCGAGCAAGTAACACTCGAATAGCCTATTTATGGCAGGTTTTTGCGATTTCACAAGTCAGGATTTTTCGCGGAAATTTGCCGCATAAATACTAGGTTCTTGTCATTTACAGCGGCCGGCTTTGTGCGTAAAAGTCTGCAAAATTTGAATTATTTCATGTGAGACCGCTCTATGACCTTCGTTGCCCCGTCCCAAGCCATGCACTTCCTTCTGCGCCACGCTGTGGACATTGACGAAATTTTAGCAAGCGAAACCCATAGCGAAGTTAATCACGATTTAATTGGCGATATTCTCTCAGGGGCCTCCAGTTTTGCAACGGACGTGTTGGCGCCTATCAATTGGACCGGGGATCAAAACCCTGCGCGCCTCGAAGGTGATGATGTGATCGCCTCTCCCGGTTTTAAAGAAGCTTATGCGGCGTGGGTTGAAGGTGGCTGGCAAACTTTGTCCATGCCAGAGGCTGTTGGAGGGATGGGGTTACCTCAGGCGGTAAACGCCGCCGCTGCCGAAATGTTTTATGGGGCGAACATGGCGTTCGGATTGTGCCCTATGCTGACCTCTAGCGCTATCAAGGCCATAGAAGCACATGGATCGGACGAGGTACGCGCGATCTATCTCGAAAAAATGGTATCGGGCGAATGGTCCGGGGCAATGAATTTAACCGAACCGCAAGCAGGTTCGGATCTGGGCGTTTTGCGAGCGAAGGCTGAACCCAATGCTGATGGTTCCTACGCGGTGTCTGGGCAAAAGATTTTCATTACATGGGGCGATCATGATTGCGCTGAAAATATTGTTCATCTTGTGCTTGCGCGGCTACCTGACGCGCCCGCTGGTTCCAAAGGGATTTCATTGTTCCTTTGTCCGAAATACATGGTCAACGCAGATGGTTCCTTGGGGGAACGAAACACGTTTAAAGCCATTAGTCTGGAACACAAATTAGGGATTCATGGCAGTCCAACGTGCGTGATGGAATTCGACGGTGCTACAGGCTGGCTTGTTGGCGAAGCTAATCGGGGTCTTGCCTGCATGTTTACGATGATGAATGAAGCCAGGCTATTTGTGGGGGTTCAAGGCGTGGCAATTGGTGAGCGCGCTTACCAGTCTGCGCTCAGCTTTGCACAAGAACGCATTCAAGGCCGGGTGATAAATGAAAGCGGCGAAGCGCCGATTATAGGCCATCCAGATGTACGGCGAATGCTCATGGATATGAAGACACGCATTATGGGCGCGCGAGCAATTTGTATGGCTACGGCAGCTGCCGGTGACCTCGCAGCATGTACACCGGACGAGGAAAAGCGCCGTGCTCTGCACGCGCGAGAAGCCCTTTTGACACCGATCGCTAAATCCTACGGATCCGATACAGGCGTGATAGTAGCGTCTATTGGCGTTCAAATACACGGGGGTATGGGGTTCGTCGAAGAAACCGGTGCCGCGCAGCATTACCGTGATGCCCGCATTGCTCCAATTTATGAAGGCACGAATGGCATTCAGGCCATTGACCTGACGGGACGTAAACTCCGGCGCGATGGCGGAGATGCGATGAAAGCGCTCATCGCGGATTTAAATGACATTCATGCGATGGCTGTGTCATCAACTCAGGAAAATTCGCAAGTTATGACTTACTGTGCCGCCTCTTTGAAAGACGGTATTGAAAGTCTTTCCGAAGCGACAGCGTTTATTCTAAACGCGGATGAAATGGATGTTTTATCCGGTTCAACGTCTTATCTTAATCTCGCCGGCCATGTGGTTGCCGGGGCTTTGTTGATAAAAGCCGCTTGCAAGGGCCTTAAGGCAGGAGATGCCGCAGCGGGGCAGATGTTGAGTTTGGCAAAATATCACGCCGCTGCAATCTTACCGCATGCCCGCGCTGAACTGGCGTTGATCAAACAAGGCAGCGCGCCGGTCTTTGATTTTCCGAAAAGCCATCTCGCCGATCTTTAAGATTTTCAAAGACTGACTTAGGCACTGATTCGCGAATGAAGAGCAACATACGCTGCTTTTTCGCGTGCGCGCCGCTGAAATGAGTTGACGCGGCGGGACGATTTCGGCTTAATATCCACATGTTAAGATCTGAACTTATCGATAAATTGCACGAAGAAAACTCTCATCTCACCCGGCGTGATATGGAACGCGTGGTTTCGATTATTCTCGAATCGATTACCCAAACACTTGAAACGGGATCGCGTGTTGAATTACGAGGTTTCGGCGCTTTTTCGACGCGTTATCGTAAAGCACGTCATGGCCGTAACCCCCGAACAGGCGGCAGCGTCTTCGTGCCCGAAAAGCATGTGCCGTTTTTTAGAGCCGGCAAGGACCTAAAAGCACGGATTGACGCTACGCGAGAAGAGGGCTAACAGCGGTTTTTTTAACATCCTAGGGGGATATTATGGGTATGATTTCTGAGTTTAAAGCCTTTGCAATGAAGGGCAATCTTGTCGACATGGCTGTGGGCTTTGTTATGGGCGGCGCGTTCGCCACTGTTGTCACGTCTTTCATCAATGACGTATTTATGCCACTGATTAGCCCGGTACTTGGCGGAATTGATATTGGTGATTTGAGTTTTACGATGAGCGAAGCCGTGATTGAAAACGGCGAAGTCGTTAAAGAAGCCGCGATCGTCAATATTGGCTCGTTTATCAATGCAACTATTTCTTTTATCATCGTCGCCTTTGTGATGTTTCTAATTATTAAAGGCATGAATAAAGCGAAGAAAAAAGAAGAGGCCGCGCCAACACCGCCGCCGGCCTCAGAAGTGCTTTTGGCTGAAATCCGCGATTTGCTAAAAAAGTAAGCCATTCAAAACTACAGTTTTACGCCCCGCTGTCCAGCGGGGCTTTTTTTATGCCGTGGGGCTAAAAGTCTGCTTTGCGACCCAAATGCGCGATGGCCAATGTTTTTGTGCCAAAGGAGTCCGGAAATGAATGTCGCAAAGCTCTCAACGGCTCTTTTAAATAGGCACTAGCGAGATGAGAGCGGTGAAATCAGTAATAGGCTAATCTAAACGGTCTAAGGGTACGTTTTCCTTTCGGGCGCAAAGACCGTCTGAGAGATGAGGGCGACGCGGAATATACGGACCGCTTCGACTTGGAGTGTACGCAGGGTTTCGAAGATTAAGGCAATTTGTCCTCGCCCCCCATTCGATTTGGTGGCTTTCTTTCCAACTTACTTTTGTCTATTGGGACGTATGACACATGCTAAAGCTCGAAAAGGTATTATACTTTCCGGAGGGACCGGGACGCGTTTACACCCCAGTACGATTGCGGTCTCAAAACAACTCATGCCTGTGTATGATAAGCCAATGATCTACTACCCCCTTAGTGTTCTCATGGAAGCGGGTGTCAGAGAGATTTTGATTATAACAACGCCGCATGACAAAGATGCCTTTGTCACTCTCTTGGGCGATGGCGCTCAGTGGGGTGTTAAATTCACTTTTGCGGTCCAACCCACCCCTCGAGGACTTGCGGATGCTTTGATCATTGGCGAAACGTTTTTGGACGGGGGCCCCTGCGTTTTGATACTCGGCGATAATTTGTTTTTTGGCGAAACTTTTTCAAATGGTCTGAAAGCCGTCATGGAGCAAGAAAAAGGCGCAACCGTATTTGGCTATAGGGTGAATGACCCGCAGCGTTACGGTGTGGTGGAGTTCGACTCCGAAAATAGAGCCATTTCTATTAAAGAGAAACCTAAAAAGCCGAAGTCAGATTATGCTGTGACGGGGCTGTATTTCTATGACGAACATGCCCCTAAATATGCCAAACAGATTGTGCCATCCAAACGCTATGAGCTTGAAATTACCAGCCTGAATCAAATTTATTTGGAGCGCGGAGAACTTCAGGTTCAAAAACTGTCCAGTGGTACAACTTGGCTGGATACGGGAACGCATGCGTCATTGTTTCAGGCCGCCTCATTTGTGAAAGTCGTAGAAGACCGTCAAGGCGTTAGAATTTGTTGTCCCGAGATCGTTGCATATGAAAACGGCTGGATCAGCAAGTCCGACCTTTTAAGCCTCTCGGAACCCTTAGAAAAAAGCGGGTATGGCCGCTTCCTACGTCACGTCGCAGAGCGGAAATAGTTTTTTAGTTGAGGGCGTCTACTAGTGATGGCACCACAAAGCCGTTGAGCCACTGTAAGAAAAGCAGTGCAATAATCGGCGAAAAGTCCAATCCCCCCATCGGCGGTAAGATACGCTGAATCGGCGCCATAATCGGGCGTAGTATGGCTTCGATGCCAAAGTAAATTTGCCGCATCATTGGGTTTCTAAGGTTGACCACATTGAAAGAAACCAGCCAGCTCAAAATGACGTGTATGAAGATCAAAAATACAAGGAAGCTCAGGATTGGGCTGATAAAATAGATCAGGATGGATTGGGTCAGGGCGTTCATTGTATGTCTCCGTTTCGATCTATGTAGGGCTGGAAGGATAATAATTCCAGACCCAAATGTAGACATTTTGCACGAGGCTCCCCACATGGAGCAAATGCCACCTGATACTCACGAATACATCCCGTCTGAAGAAAAATTATCCTATCAGCTCAAGAGCTTTTTTCGTTTGTGGCCATATCTTTGGCCGAAAGGTCGTTTGAGTTTCAAGATCAGAACCTTTGCGGCGCTAGTCCTAACCATAACCAGCCAATTTGTTTTGGTGGGGGCTCCGTTTTTACTGGGTCAAGCTCAGGACAGGGCGAGTGCGGCTGCAAACAAAGGACAAAGTTGGAGTGAAGCTTGGCTTTTCGTCGGGCTCTTTATTTTGGGCTACGGTTCTTTACGTTTTTTTTCAGTATTGGTTAGCGAAGCTCGGGAATATTTTTTTACGCCGGTGGGTCAACACGCGCAAAGGTCCGTTGCGACCGCAACATTTGCCCATATCCATAAAATGTCCCTACGCTACCATTTGGAAAAGCGAACGGGTGGGCTGAGCCGCATCATAGAGCGCGGGATCAGATCCATTGATTTTCTGTTTCGGTTTCTACTTTTCAATATTGGGCCGACGTTACTCCTTTTACTAATCGCGGCGGTGACGTTTGGCCTTGCCTATGATTGGTACTTCGCTTTGATCGCCGTAGCTACAGTGCTCGCCTATATTTGGTTTACCGTCGTGACGACCGAATGGCGGCTGGGCTTTCGCCGTGATATGAATAAAAGGGATACGGAGGCCAGTGCCAAGGCCATCGACAGTCTTCTCAATTATGAAACTGTGAAGTATTTTAACGCCGAAGCTTTCGAAACAGGTCGCTATGACAAAGCTATGGCTGGATATCAGGAGGCCGCGATAAGATCGCGGACATCTCTCGCGACGGTCAATATCGGTCAAAGCTTTGTCATGAACGCGGGATTGGTCTCTATTATGATGCTGTCGGTCGCGAATATTTTGAACGGAAAGATGACGGCTGGAGATATTTTGACGATTTCTTTGGTTATGATGCAAATCTATCGCCCGCTGAATGTTCTAGGCTTTGCCTACCGCGAGATCAAACAAGCACTGACGGATATGGAGAAGATGTTCACACTTTTGGATGTTGAGCCCGAAGTGCAAGATGCACCGGAGGCCAAGGACATTTTTTCGGCGAAAGGTGCAATGTCTTTTCAGAATGTCTCATTTGCATATGAAGCGGATAGGCCCATTTTGAAGGATGTGAGTTTTGATGTGGCGCCAGGGCAAACGATTGCCGTTGTTGGCCCGACGGGGGCAGGCAAATCGACACTCTCGCGAATATTGTTCCGTTTTTATGATATTCAGTCAGGCCGCATTTTAATAGACGATATCGACATGCAGGAATTGACCCAAGATAGTTTACGGCGCCTGATTGGTATTGTTCCGCAAGATACCGTGCTGTTCAATGATACCATTGGCTATAATATTGCTTACGCAAAACCGGGGGCGAAACAGGCAGAGATCGAAGCCGCGGCGCGAGCGGCGCAAATACACGATTTCATCGAGGCTCTGCCCAAAGGATATGATACAATGGTCGGGGAGCGGGGCCTGAAGCTATCTGGCGGCGAAAAACAGCGCGTGGCGATCGCGCGGACACTGCTTAAAGACCCTGTCATACTTATACTGGACGAAGCCACGTCAGCCTTGGATAGTGTGACCGAGCGCGAAATTCAGTCCGCGCTTGAGCATGCCGCCGCCAACCGCACAACGCTTGTGATTGCGCACCGGCTATCAACAATTATCAATGCGGATAAAATCCTTGTCATGGAGGACGGGCGGATCAAGGAAATGGGTACACATGCCGAACTCCTTGCGCAAAATGGACTTTATACTCAGCTTTGGATGCAGCAGGAAACGACTTAAGCTACTGTAAGATTCATCCCCCTGAAGGCGAATTAACCATAAATTTTACCGCCGCGAAGTGAAAAGCGGCGCGTCTTTTGCAAAGTCCCTCACGACATTCACTCTTGTTTTGTTTTGGGACATCGGATGAGCTACCAATTTAGTATATCAGATATCGGCCTTCGCCTTATTAAAGCCTACGAAGGATTTTGGCCCGAGGCACGAGAACTCGCGTCAGGTGGCTATGTGGTCGGATTCGGTCACCGCGTTTTAGACGGTGAAGTCTCTGGACTAACCGAAGACGAGGCTGAAGATGTGCTTAAGTCCGATCTCGCGCCCATAGAGGATTTCATCAACAGTCAAGTACACGCCTCTATGACGCAAAGCCAATTTGATGCGCTTTGTTCGCTTGTTTTTTCGATTGGCCCTAAGGCGTTCTTGTCGTCCAACATGTTACACGACCTAAATCGCGGGCAAGTTATCGAAGCTTCAAATGGTTTCGATATGTGGCGCAAGGGCAATATTAATGGCCGCGTTTACGTGGTTGACGCTCTTGTTCGACGCCGGACGGCCGAAAAGGCCCTATTCTTGCGCCCCACACAGAGGATTGCGCGCGCGCCGCGGTTTGAACTGGCCGCTATTCGTGACCATGACGTGCCGGAGAACGCAGAAAAATATGGTTACGCGGCGCCGCTGAATGCTGCGCCTATATTTACGCAGCCAGATCCCGAGGTCTCCGCTGAAGTTGAACCTATCCGCCAAACGCTTTCGTCATCTATAGACCCAGTTCTTTATAGCAATGAGACGGCTGAAGAGCTTTCGCTCGAGAATTTAGTTCAGGCTGAGGCTGCCCAGCCTGAGGCGATTGTCGAAGAGGCTTATCAGCCAGCGGTAGAAAAAACGTCATTGCGTTTGGTTGAAGAGACTGCGCCTGCTGATCCTGAGGTTGAGGAACCTACACAGCCTGAAGAGATGCTCGAGGTGGATGAGCCAGCCCTGCAAGTCATTGGTGAAATTGATGATAGAACGGCCGAAAGCCGTTCGCCAATTGCGGCCGCTGCAGCGGAAGTCAGCGGGCGTCTGGACGCATTGATAGAGAATAAGACTGAAACATCGCCTCAGCCTGAGTGGCCTGATAGCCTTATGAGTGACGAGAAGGCACGCCGTACCACCAAGACCGATCTTGTTATTGATGAGTTGCAACAAGACGATGCGCTTCGGGAACAAATTGCCCGTGAAAGCCAATATAATACAGACCGCTACGATGACTATATCGAAGTACAAGAGAAAAGCCGTGCTAAAGGTATTTGGGCGTTTGGGTTAATGATCGTGGTGGGCCTTGCAGCCGCGATCGCGGGATTTTTCATTAATGCCCGAGGCGCCGTAGATGTTCTCGGTGAAAATGGGCCTTTTTTGACGATAGCGGCCATGCTGATTGGCGGTCTTTTGATCGCCGGTGGGGTGCTTTATCTTGTTAAGGCCATTTTCTCGCGCGACTAGTCTATTACGAAGCCATCAGACTTTATAAACTTTTTTTTGCTACATAGCTCCTAACTGACATGAGATCAGAATTTGGAGTGAATGATGACGATGCTGAAGGGCTGGACGGATGCCCATACGTCCAATTTTCAAAAAGATATAATCACCTTTGAACATGACCTGTGCGGGACAGGGCTTTTTAGTGACAAGGCGCTGGCTAAACTTTTAGAGGAGCACCCTAATCATTTGTTAGATGTTTGCTCCATTGGGAAAGCTAATCATCCCAAATATGCAGGGCGTTTTAGAACCGGCGATTTTCGTGATTGCAGTGGTGAAGACCTCATTGCGGCGGCGAAAGAGGGCTGGATCTGGATTAATATGCGTGAAGCCATGAATATTCATCCTGAATATCATGAAGTGCTAAAGAAAATGTACGGCGGTATCGCAGACGCGACAGGTTTCAAAGCCTACAATCCTAAGGGCGGCATCCTTATCACGTCACCTATTGCAAGAACGCCCTACCATTTTGATAAAACCGAAGTGATCCTTTGGCATGTTCGTGGCCGGAAGCGTGCATTTGTTTATCCGCTGGAGCAGAAATATATTTCTGATGAAGTTTTCGAGCAAACGATGATCAATCCCATCGATGATGACTTACCCTACGAGCCAGATTTCGATGCGGACGCCAAGGTATTTGACCTTCAAGAAGGGCAGGCCATCACATGGCCTTTAAATTCTCCGCACCGTGTTGAAAACGATACGTTCTGTGTCTCTGTCACCACAGAATATTCTACGCGGGAAAGCGGCATGAAGAACGCCGCGATGATCGCCAATGCGACGTTCCGCGAAAAATTTGGTCACAGCTCCAAATATAGTGAGCAAGGTAAAGCCAGCCGACTTGTGAGGTCGGCTTTTGGGCGTACCTTGAAAAAGGTTGGTGTCGCCGCGAAGGCTGACGTGAAAGATATTGTCTCGTTTAAAGTCGACCCATCCGTGCCAGGTTTTATTGTTGATACGGAACCGTTTGAACGGAACTTTTGATTTCATCTCTCCTGCTCTATAGGGTTGGAGAATGACAATTCACCTTCAAAAATTATCCGTCGGCACGGAAAGTCTCGAGACTTTAGCGGCGTGGCAAGCATCGGTCGTAGAGAGGCGGAAGCGGGCGGGCCGTCCGCCATACCACGAACACGTCACCCGTATGTTCCCCAAGCAAAAAGAGGACTTATTGGATGGGGGTTCAATTTACTGGGTCATCAAGGGCGTCATACAGTGCCGCAACAAAATAATTGATTTGGAAGAGGTTCGTACCTCTGACGGACGCAAAGCTTGCGCTATAATTATGGACTCTGACTTGATACCGGTTGTCCCCGCGCCGCGCCGCGCTTTTCAAGGCTGGCGATACCTTAAAGACGAAGATGCGCCAGCCGACTTATTGGATATTACAGGTGGCGGCGAGTTGCCGCCAGATCTGCGAACACAGCTCGTTAACCTCGGCGCCTGGTAAAATCCGCTTAGTGTCCGCCGCCAAAGAGTCCAGTTTTCACGCCGTAGTCTACAGCAATTTCATAATCAGGATCATCGTCCGCATCGACAATAAGTTGCCCCGCTTTTTTAAGAAGAGCATGGCAGTCATGGGTCAGGTGGCGAAGGGTCAAGACCTTATTTGCAGCCTCATATTTGACGGCCAACGCGTCGATGGCTTGAAGCGCGGACTGGTCTACAACGCGGGAGTCGTTGAAATCGACCACAACATTTTCGGGGTCATCATCGACAGTGAATAGTTCTGCAAATCCGTCAACGGACCCGAAGAAAAGCGGCCCTTGAATCCGGTAGACTTTCGTATCCCCTATGGTGTCTGTGCGCGCCGAGATACGTTTGGCATTGTTCCATGAATAAGCCAAAGCCGATACGATGACGCCGACCACGACGGCATAGGCGAGGTCATGCCATACAGTGACGCCTGTGACGAGGAGAATAACGAAGGCATCCATTTTGGGAACGCGGCGCATGATCGAGAATGATTGCCAAGCGAAAGTGCCAATCACCACCATGAACATAACGCCGACCAGCGCGGCGAGAGGAATTTTTTCAATGAGGGGGGAAGCATATAAGATGAAACCGAGAAGGAATAAAGCGGCCGCGATACCGGAGAGACGTGTACGGCCGCCAGATTTCACATTAATCATACTTTGACCAATCATGGCGCAGCCGCCCATGCCGCCGAAGAAGCCTGTCACGAGATTGGCAACGCCTTGCGCGGCGCATTCCTGGGAAGCGCCGCCGCGCGTGTCTGTGAGTTCGCCAACCAAGTTGAGAGTGAGCAGGCTTTCGATGAGGCCGATAGCCGCCAGAACAACCGCATAGGGGAATATGATTTCCAGCGTTTCAAGCGTCAATGGCACGTTTGGCATGTGGAAGGGGGGAAGACCGCCTTTGATCGAGGCGAGATCGCCAACGCGGGGTACGTCGAGATTGAAAATAATGACAATCGCAGTGATAATCCCAATGCCTGCCAGAGGGGCAGGAATAGCTTTGGTAAGTTTCGGCGTTCCCCAAATAATCAACATCGTCAAAGCGACGAAGGCCAACATCAAGACGAGCGGCATACCTGTCATCCATGTGCCTTGCAGCATAGAAAAGGGACCGTGCGTTCCCGCTTGAGCTGGCGCTGTTTGGAATTGTGTCATTTGGGCCAAGAAAATCACAATCGCTAAGCCGTTTACAAACCCTAGCATCACGGGATGCGGGACAAGGCGTATAAACTTACCCAACCGGAATACGCCCGCGCCAATTTGTAAAATACCCATGAGGACAACCGTCGCAAATAAATACTCAATGCCGTGCTGCGCTACCAGTGCGACCATAACCACGGCTAGCGCGCCTGTGGCACCGGAAATCATGCCGGGGCGGCCGCCGATGCACGCCGTAATCAAGCCGACAATAAAAGCTGCGTAAAGACCAACCAATGGGTGAACGCCTGCCACAAAAGCAAAAGCAACGGCTTCTGGCACGAGCGCAAGCGCAACGGTAAGTCCCGATAAAATTTCAGTTTTGATGCGGCCTGGATTTAATGTCATCGGGCCCGTATGTCGGCGGGCGGGAATTGAAATGCGGTCTGTCAGAGCGGAGAGAGAAGATCTAATCACACGGTTGTCCTCGGCGAGCTGGCTAAGCTGGGCGGTCTATAGGGGCAGGGCGGTAATCGCAAGCTCAATCTCCCGCGCTCTATGTTCCGATCAAATGCTTCGTTGTGATTGAAGCAGTCTCCGATTGGCATGTATTGGAATAAAAGCGCCCGCGAAAGGGCGGGCGCTCGTGTTGAAACTATTTGTATGTGCTTTTGACTGACCGGGCATCATAGAGACCATCGCCATTTTTGAATGCGCCTGAGCCCATCTCAAATTCTAAGGTAACGGAATAGACTGTGTCTTCCCGGTCCGGGAACTCGCTGCCAATATCTCCCCGGTAATGTGTGCGGTAGGTGGTCGTACAACCTAGAAGGCCGCACTGCCTTTCCGGAACGCGCTCATAATGCCCTGACATGCTCGACCTGTTTTTGGTTCGAACCGTCTCCCGCTCCGTTTCGCGGTCAACGATCCGGAACCAGTCATAGTCATTTTTAATTGTTTTTTTAGCGGCCTTGTAGAGTGCCTCCTCAAAAACGTCTTTTTGGCTATCACGGCGATCACCGTCCACAGTTACTTCGTAAACTTTGCGAGAAACGCGTTCGGGCTGGGAATATCCGACTTTGGCTTCTGCGTCGATTGATACGCTTTGAGCGGCCGCCGTAGACATCATTGGAAGAGCCATCGCCGCAGTGAGCGCCGTTGTGAGTATAATGTTACGCATATAAACCTCCTAAATTGGACTAAATGCCCTGACAAAACGCGCTGCCAAGGGGTTCGTTCCCAATTTAAAGAAGTGCTAAAGGCGAAGCTTGGACTAAATCCTTGGAATTGCGTTGGAAATAAGGTTGAGGGGAATCGCGTTCGTATCCTTGCTTTGGCGAAGGACAATTCGTGACTGAACATCAGAAATGAGGTCAATTCCAAGAAGAACCTCGCGCAAGAAGTCTTCGTAAGAATGCATATCCTTCGTTACAATACGAAGCATATAATCCACGGCACCGGTCACGACGGCGCATTGTACAACTTCCGGCATGCTTTCAACCGCGCGTTCGAACTTTTCCATGTTGGCGCGGTTGGGTAAGGCGAGCTTGACGGCGACGAAAACTTCAAAGTCTAGTCCCAGTTTTTCTCTATTGAGAACTGTGACGCGTTGTTTGATAATGCCAAGTTCTTCCATACGTTTTATACGGCGCCAGCAAGGCGAAGAAGAGAGGCCCACCTTATCCGCGATATCTGCAACAGATAGGGCGGCATTTCCCTGGATGAGGTGTAAAATCTTGGCATCGATGCCATCTATTTGTTCTGGCAACTTATGCCTCCTTGTCCACGTTTTTCGGTAAAATATTGCACATTATTCTAAATATCAACCAAAAAAGTAAATTAAAATGAAGGTTTATTAGGTAAACCTATCGGAAATTCCCAATAGTTTTTTCTCAAGGTAGACCATGGCCAAGCGCTCCAATCAATCTCGCCTTTATGTGCCGGAACCTCCGTTTCGGCCGGGTGATAAACCGGACTTTTCGCACTTCTCAGTGCCGACCGCGCATACGCCGCCGCGGCCTGATCCCCTCGTGGATCACCATGAAACGCTTCAGCACTCATTGGGCCTTATTCGGGTCTTGCGGTTCAATGGCGAAACGTCAGGCCCTTGGAATCCGAAACTGTCCGCCGATGTGATGCGCAAAGGCCTCGAGCACATGCTGACCGTACGGATTATGGATGAGCGCATGTTCAATATGCAACGCCAAGGAAAAATGTCCTTCTATATGAAGTCCAAAGGCGAAGAGGCTGTGTCGGTGGCCCATGCGATGGCGATTAAAGATACCGACATGACGTTTCCGACCTACCGGCAATCCGGAATCTTGATTGCGCGCGGTGCGCAGTTGGAAGAGATGATGTGCCAGCTTCTCTCCAATGAAGGTGACTCCTTGGAAGGCAAGTCACTTCCGATCCTGTACTCTTTTAAAAAGCATGGGTATTTCTCCATTTCTGGCAATTTGGGAACGCAGCTCATTCAAGGTGTGGGTTGGGCGATGGCGGAAGCATATAAAAATACAGATGGCATTGCCTCGGTGTGGACAGGTGAAGGGGCCACGGCGGAAGGGGATTTCCACTATGCGCTAAACTTTGCTTCAACGTACCGCGCCCCCGTCATTATCAATGTGGTTGATAATCAGTGGGCGATTTCGTCGTTCCACGGCATTGCAGCGGGTGAAGGTGAAACCTTTGCGGCGCGCGGCGTGGGCTATGGCCTCGCGACCCTTCGTGTTGACGGGAATGACTTCCTGGCCGTTTACGCCGCGACCCAGTGGGCTGCGGAGCGCGCGCGTCTTGGCGGCGGCGCCACGGTGATTGAGCACTACACCTATCGTATGGAAGGCCATTCCACCTCTGATGACCCGACAAAGTACCGTCCTCTTGAGGAGCCAGATGCTTGGCCATATGGGGATCCGATCAAACGTTTGATGGAGCACTTAGTTCTCATCGGCGAGTGGGATGCCGAGCGTCAAAAAGCTTTGGAGGATGACATTAAAGCACGTATCCGCATTGCTTATAAAGCGGCGGAGAAACGCGGTTCGCTGGCAACGGGGACTAAAATTGATCCTATGACCATGTTCGAGCAAGTTTACGAAGAGATGCCTCGGCATATTCGCGATCAACGCGATGAATTCAAGAAAGAGCTTTATTAATATGGCGCGCATGAACATGATCGAAGCCATCCGCTCTGCGCTGGATGTGAAAATGACCGAAGATTCCAATGTTTTGGTTTTTGGCGAAGACGTTGGTTTTTTTGGTGGCGTTTTTCGTTGCACGGCAGGTCTACAAGAAAAGCACGGCCTTCACCGCTGCTTTGACACGCCAATTTCCGAAGGCGGTATTGTCGGGATTGCCATCGGCATGGCGGCCAATGGATTGCGGCCTGTGGCTGAAATTCAGTTCGCGGATTACATCTATCCTGGATACGACCAAATCGCGTCAGAGGCCGCGCGGCTGCGTTACCGCTCCAACGGTGAATTCACCGCGCCCCTTACGATTCGTACGCCCGTTGGCGGCGGCATTTATGGCGGCCAAACACACAGCCAGAGTCCGGAAGCACTATTCACGCATATTTCTGGTTTAAAGACTATTATTCCGTCCAACCCATATGACGCAAAAGGCCTTCTCATCACAGCGATTGAGGACAATGATCCGGTTTTGTTTTTGGAACCAAAGCGTCTTTACAATGGACCTTTTGACGGAGACCACGATAAGGCGGCAGAAAGCTGGGCGGCACATGAATTGGGTGAAGTTCCCGAAGGGCACTATACAGTTCCGTTTGAAAAATTGCGTAAAATCAGCGACGGTGATGATGTGACGATTTTGGCCTATGGAACAATGGTGTGGATCGCAAAGGCCGTGACTGAACGTGCGGGAATATCGGCAGATATTCTGGACTTAAGGTCATTATTACCTCTGGATATTGATGGTATTGTTGAGTCCGTAAAAAAAACTGGCCGCTGCGTCATCTTACATGAAGCGACTAAAACGTCCGGTTTTGGCGCTGAACTTATGGCGCAAGTGATGGAGAATTGCTTCTATCATCTTGAATCGCCAATCGAGCGCGTGACAGGGTGGGATACACCTTATCCCCATGCTCAGGAGTGGGCCTATTTCCCGGGGCCAAAACGTGTTCTAAAAGCGATTAAACGCGTGTTGGAAGCTTGATTATTTATGGCTGAGTATAAGTTTAAAATGCCTGACATCGGCGAGGGTGTTGTTGAGGCGGAAATTACGGCGTGGCACGTCGAAGTGGGTGCGCGGGTGAATGAAGATGATCCCATTGCCGATGCGATGACCGACAAGGCCACAATTGAATTGACGTCTCCGGTGACGGGCATCGTCATGTCGCTGGGCTGTGAGGCCGGGGACATGATCGCCGTCGGGGCCGATCTCGTTGTTTTTGACGCTGAGAGTGACGACGACACTACAGACGAGAGTGAGCATAGTTTCGATCCGGTGGAGACGCCGGCTGGAGAGTCCGTCAAAGGCGAATACATCTTTAAAATGCCGGATATTGGGGAGGGCGTTGTCGAAGCTGAAATCACGGCTTGGCACGTGACCGATGGCCAAATGGTTGAAGAAGACGACCCCGTCGCGGATGCTATGACGGACAAAGCCACCATAGAATTGACGGCGCCCGTTAGCGGTAAAGTGCTGCGGCGCGGTTGCGGCGAGGGTGATGTTATTGCTGTTGGCGCTGATCTTGTGGTGTTTGAATCCGATATGGAGGAGGCACCACCTTCAACCCCAGAGTCACCAAAAAAAGAGACGCCGAATTTGGCATCTTCTGAAAAGACCAAAGCCGTGTCGTCTGTCCCGCCAAGCCCCGCTCGTCGCAAAGCGCTGGCCTCTCCGGCCGTGCGGAAACGCGCGAAAGACGCGGGTATTGATATAGGGGCCTTAAAAGCGACCGGTAAAACAGGGGAAGTCACCCACGCGGATCTCGACCTATTTGAAAAAGCGCTGGAAGAGCAGCCCGGCGAAACACGCATTAAAATCATCGGTATGCGCCGCATGATCGCCGAACGTATGCAGGCCTCAAAACGTCATATTCCACACTTTACCTATGTGGAAGAGATCGACGTGACGGAGCTTGAAGCGTTGCGCGGGCGTCTCAATGAAAAACGTAGTGTAGGCCGTCCAAAACTTACCGTGCTGCCATTTATTATACGCGCCATGATTTCGGGTATCCGCAAATTTCCACAGGTCAATTCTCGCTATAATGAAGAGCAGGGTTTTCTCTCACAGTTCGAGCCTGTTCATTTGGGGATTGCTGCGCAAACCGATAAAGGCCTGATGGTGCCTGTTCTGCGAAACGCCGAGAGTAAAAGCGTCTGGGAGATATCGTCTGAAATCGCGCGCCTCGCGGCGGGTGCAAAAGATGGCAGTCTTTCGAAGGACGAACTGACCGGCGCCACAACGACCCTCACAAGTCTTGGTCCGCTCGGCGGCATCGTCACCACCCCGGTTATAAACCGCCCCGAAGTCGCCATCTTTGGCCCCAACAAAATCCGGCCTAAATTAGTGTTGGAAAATGGAGAGGTCAAAGAGCGCTTCGTGATGAATTTCTCAATCAGCTGTGATCACCGTATTATCGACGGCTATGACGCTGCGTCCATGATGCAACACATCAAGGGCCTGCTGGAAGATCCGGTGTTTATGTTCATGAATTAGGACGTTTTAAAGCGTTTGGTCTAATTCAGAATGTCCGCCACGCACCGCGCGTCTTCCGTTGAATTGTAAATATGAAATGACAACCGCGCGGCGTCGCCCCGGCGGTCGAATTGGCATCCAGAAGCTCTTAGAGCTGCGTCTTGCGCGTCGGTAATGGGGGTGCAAAGCGTTCCGCCATTGACAGCCTCATCTAATTGGGGACGAACATATTTCATGAGCGTTATATTGCGTGCCCGAATGTTTTTTACGCCAATTTCTGCAATTGTTTCAATGCCGCCGAGCGCGGCGGCATAAGGCGCGATGCTTGGCGTGCCGCCCCAAAATTTCTTCGCATTGCCCGCATATCTGAAATCTCTGATGTCAAATTCAAATGGGTTTTCATGGGAAAACCATCCCACATCCATAGGCTCTAACACATCGATATGGTCGGGGTGTATCCACATAAAGCCTGCGCCGGGCCCACCGCAGAGCCATTTCACGCAAGACCCTAAAACAACATCAGCCTGCCATTGAAAGAGGTCGATGGGTATGATCCCTGCCGACTGCGCGACATCGACGATGCTATGTACGCCCTTTACACGGCATATGGCGGCGATATCTGTCACGGGGGATAAGATTCCAGTGTTGGAGTGTACGTGTGTTATCAGAGCGCAGGCCACGTCAGAGGTCAAGGCATCTCGCCACACATCGGGGTCATGCGCGGGTCTGTCTCCGGGGATAAAACGGAGCTTATACCCGCATGCGGACATGGCCTGCGCCGCAAATCCCATCGATGGAAATGCATGTTCATGCATAAGAATGACATTCCGGGAAATCGGGGTCGGCACCGCCGCCAAATACTTGGTGAGCCCTGATGACAAGTTCGTTTGCGGGCAAAAATCCTTCGCCTCACCGCCCAGCAGCCCGCCGAGAGCACCGCAAAACTCGTCTATAAGAGTAAGCCAGTCCGCCCAGCCCTCTCCGCCTTTGTCATTCCATGGATTAATGAATTTAGATGTGAGGTAATCATGACCACGTTGCGTCATCGCGCCGACCGAATGGCTAGCAAGGTAGATACCGGGCGGGACAATAAATTTGTCGCGGTAAGGAGCGTTCACGGCGCTAATCCTTCGCTGTATCTTTTTTATGCAGGGCTTCACGGACAACGCCGTATTCTCCGCCCCAACGGTCTGTCATCTCGGACCGAATATCCCAAAGCTGCGGGAAGAAGCGGTGGTTGGCACCGTGCTGCAGGAGGTCCACATGGCGGCCTTTAAGCGATTTTGACTTAATTCCGATTGAGCGGTTAATCAGGAAAATGTGCATCCAGCGAAATTTTTGAAATAGCTCGTCAAATTCGAGAAGGTTTTCGGCCACCACATAGGCATCATCATGTGCATATTTTTCGTCATAAATATCGCTGATGGTGAGGCCTTGGGCTTCCAGATAGGTGTCTTCGAAAGCGGTCCAGAGACCTGGAGGCATTTTGAGAAGCAGCTGAAAACCTGGACTCTCTTGCCCGCTTCCATTCCCAAGCTGTACGCGGATTTGTTGATATTCCTTTGGCGACATTGTCTCAAGGACATCCATTTGGGAAATCATCATGCGCTGAATACGGTGGACGCGCGACAAAAGGGTAATCACCCGGTGTGTGTTGGATGCCTTAATATAGTCGATCACATCCGTGAGTGTGTAGGCAAGAAGCTTCATCCAAAGCTCTTCCACTTGATGAACAATCTGAAATTGTAGCTCATCGGCATTGCACAGGTCTGTGAGGGGTTTTTGGCAGGTTAAAAGCTGGTCTGCCTTTAAGTAAACGCCGTAATCCAGCATAACCGGACTCTCTATGAGTCTGTGATAATCTTCCCGTTCCATCATACGCTCCATTTTTTGATGAAACGTATAGGACAGAGGTGACGGGGTAAATCCTATTTGGGGCCTGGCACCCGGGGTTTTTCCGACGGCGCGGCGTCTGATGTGTGTTTTTTGAGGATGATTTGTATATCAGAAAGCGTTTCGGACAATTCTTCTGATACGTTTTCCTCCGCGAGCGCGCCGAGCAGGACTTTTAATGTCAGTTTGATATCTGGAAGTCCGTTTCTGTCGGGTTCTAACGCACCCGAGGCCTCCAAACGTTCTTTGACAGTTTCGCCCGTCTCGGCCATTCGCTGCGGAAGTTCGCTTTCCCCAGCCAAAATAATCAGATCATCGAGTATGGCATTGAGATCGGGCATTTCGTCAATGGCAGCTTCAATTTGGGCCTTCGTGGGTAAGGTAATATCATTGACCGTTTGATCCCCGCTGCGTTCACCGTGCGGGTTGGCGAGGGCAGGTGAGCACAAGCAAGATAGAACGATCAACGGCAAAACAAAACTGCGCATATAAAATCCTTATGATTTCTCCTATTTTTAGATTACACACCGCAACATGAATGAATACGGAATTTCACAGTTGGTATGTGTTGGGGCGATTGCTGGGGCGTTTGGCGTCCGCGGCGAGGTCAAGATCAAACCTTTCACAGCTGACGCCATGGCGTGTGTGTCCTATGGCGCCCTGCTCGATCAGGCTGGCCATGTGGTCATAACACCCAAGCAGCCCCGCCTTGTGAAGAAATTTATCGCTGTTACAGCAAAAGAGGTTGAGACGCGTGAGCAAGCAGAGGCTCTAAAGTCCGTGAAGCTGTATGTCCCGCGCTCGTCCTTGCCTGAAACGGACGAAGATGAGTTTTATTATACGGATTTGATTGGGCTATCCGTCGAAACTGTTACCGGCGAGGATATGGGCCGCGTCAAGGCCGTACATGATTTCGGTGGAGGCGATATTCTCGAAATATCAACGCCTGGGCAAAAAGATTGGTATCATCCCTTTACTAAGCTGGCCGTGCCATTCATCGATGTGGCCTCCAAGAGATTGACAATCGAGATTGTCGAAGCGGATGAACCGGCGCCCGAAGAACGCGGGAATTGATTAGTCGCCTTTGGTCTCTATATATGAACTATGCTTGGCTCCCTTTATAATACGGATATTTTGTCCCTTGCGGCGACGCTGAAAAACGCGCGCCTCGAAAGCCCTGACGGGACGTCGCGAAAGATGTCAAAGCTTTGTGGATCGTGGCTGGAAATTGATGTCAAAATGGACAAAGGCCGCGTTGCTGATTGCGCCATGCGTGTTCAGGCGTGCGCACTGGGGCAGGCGAGTGCAGCCATACTTCAAGACAGCATTATCGGAGCGAGCCTTGAAGACTTACAAACCGCACAAGCTGAGCTTCGGGCTATGCTGAAAGACAATGGCGCTGTTCCTACAGGACGTTTTTCGAAGCTGGCTTTGCTTAAAGGCGTTCAGGACTATCCGGCTCGTCATGCCTCAACGATGTTGGCGTTTGACGCCGCAGTAGAGGCCGTAGCGCTTAGTTCCACCCCGTAACAGGCGAAACTCTATCTGAACGTAAAATAAATGTGAGCCTCAGAAACGGTTCAGCGAGCATTTGCTATCTCATGATCAACGGATCGGACGACCCGGCCCACGATTAGGAGAAACATGATGAAAACTTTATCTCGCACCCAGACATTGGCCGCCACTCTTATGGCCGCCGCGTCTTTCGCTCTTCCAGCCGCAGCACAAGCTCAATATTATAGCAATGCTGGGCAAACATATGTCGATTGCAAAAAATCTGATAAAAGCAATCAATTGCTCGGTGGTATCATCGGCGCTGTCGCTGGTGGGGTTATTGGTTCACAAGTCTCCGGCAACGGTGCCCGTACCGAGGGTTCAGCCATTGGTGCCGCCCTTGGCGCCGCGGCGGGTGTCGGTATTGGCGGCGATCAACGCAATTGCAGCCGTGAAGTCGCTCAGGTTTATGGCGCTTCGCAGCCTGTTGGAACAACATACGGAACCACATATGGTACAACGTATCAGCCAACAACTTATGGCAGCGGATATAGCGGTACAACCTACGGCTCCACATATAGCGCGCCAACGACCACTTACGGTACGACATATGGCTCAACCACCACATATGGCACAGTGCCGACGCGGACATATGGTTCCACAACGACATATGGTAACGTACCGACAAGAACATACGGCTCGACGACGACATATGGTGCCACACCTAGCCGGACTTATGGCGGTGGATATACAACGGTTCATCAGCCTGTCGTTCAAACTCGCCACAACACCTACGGCGGCGTAAACCGGGTTGAGAATATTAAAGACCGTATCGATAGTTTACGTGACGAGCGGAACCGTCTTGAGGCGCAACAACGCTATAATTATTCACGTCATCGCGCGCAGCGGATCACACAGATCGGACAAGAGATCGGTCGGTTAAAAGATCGCAAGGATGCCGTTAAGGACCGAATAAACTCACGCGGCTCACGTCATTATCACGGATCTACCGTTTGCTATAACGCCCATTAAAAGGCGCCGTTATCGGGGCGCAACAAACGAAAACCCAGCTTTAAGCTGGGTTTTCACCTGTTTTGTCAACTGACTCATCTCTTTGCGTGATATTAAGTTTTGCGGCATACTATCAGAACTACAAGGCATGCGCGGGGAGTCGCGGGTATTTTTTGGAGAAGATTATGACACTCAAATATGGGATTGCTTTAGCAGCCGCCGCTGCATTTACAGTGGCCCCCATGAGCGCATCCGCTCATGATAATGGATATAACCATCGTCACCACAATAGTAATGGTGATGATCAACTCGTTGGCGGCGTTATCGGCGCTATTGCGGGCGGCGTCATCGGATCCCAGGTTGCTGGAAATGGCGCGCGTACAGAAGGTTCGGTATTGGGTGCCGTGATTGGCGGCGTTGCCGGAGCCGCGATCGCCGGGGACAATAATCGGAGCCGTACTTATGGGAATGTTCAATACTCAAATGGATATTCAAACGGATATACCGGCGGTGGATATTATGCGCAGCCAACCTATGGGCAGAGTTATCCGGTGCCGACGTACCAAACCTATTCCCATACTTATTACGGGCAGCCGACTTATAGCTACGGCTCGCAGCCTTATTACGGCCCGTCTACGGTATATTACAACACTCAACCCGTCTATCCGCGGACAAGATATGGGGCGCAGCCAAGCGTGAGTATATCGATTGGATCCAATGGATATTACCGAAACCCTCAACCCCATTATTATAATGGACGTGGGTATGATCGTCGCAGAAATTACCGCCGACACGGACATTAGATTATTTGGAAGGCTCCTTCGGGAGCCTTTTAGTCGAGGGTGATGCGTTCAAGGAGTTCCGCGTGCTGTGGGAACAATTGAAACATATCGCTTTTTTTCGCCATTTCGAAACCTGAAAATTCGAATCCCGGAGCCACGGTGCAGCCAACCAAAGCGTAGCTTTCAGGGGCGTCTATAGTGGATCCAAACCATCTGCCCGCAGGAACCACGGCTTGGAACATCTCGCCCGCGTCCGGGTTTGCTCCCATTTTGTGCGCTGAATATTCACCAAAATCATCGATCATATGGACGGTTAGAGGGCTTCCGGCATAGAAATGCCACATCTCGTCTGCGTCAATGCGGTGAAGGTGTGAAATATCCTGGCTGCGAAGTAAAAAGTATATCCCAGTAGATGCGTTGCGCGAGCCGCCAAAGCGATCAGGCGAACCTGTAGCTTCGATTTTGACATTTGACCTGTATGTCTCCCTGAAGAACCCACCTTCAGGGTGCGGGAGAAGCTCAAGATGGTCTATCCAATATTCGGCGGATTTATTTATAAATGTCATGTTGGAGGTCGTTCTACTTTTAAGAAATGAGCGATCTAATTCTTCCCGCTCATTTGCCTTTGACCGGTTCGTATTTCCAAAGTGACGGAAATTTTTGGTAGTTCAGGGCGAAATCCGACATTCGAAACACGCATATCAATGTTTACGTCATCCGCTCCATCATAAGGGGTTTCATTGTTGAAGAGCGCACTAATACTCCCGCTGGCTAAACTGCCATGTGCATAGGCGATGCCTTGGGTGTCTTTAAGCGCCAAAATACAGCTTTCGACTTCCGCAAATTTTGGCCCCATTTCCTGCAAAAACTTTTTGTGACTTGCCTCAGTATGTTCTTGCCGAAAACCCGTGAGCGAATCCGACGTCGCCGGTTCACTTTCGGTCAACCTGCATTCGTATTTAGTGGTAATCTTATTGCCGTAAACATCATCGCGAATGCGGCACATATCAAACGGTGTCAGTAATTTATCACCCGCATAAAAATTCCTGTCTCGAACGGTTTGCGCCGTCTTCGGCATGAGATCGGAAAAAGGGATGGAATCTTTCGCGGAGGCAAGTCTGGATTGAAAGACATTGCAGTCTGCGAGAGCTGTTGGCGCTAATGAAAGCGATATTAGAGACACGAAAAGAGATTTGATACGCATGACACCCCTATACGTAAGTTGAATGACAAGGCTATGATTGCCCAAAACAATGTCTAAACGCGTAAATCGCATCACGCAAAATTTTTTAGCAGTTTTTAGAGATTGGCGTTTCTATGCGTAGATTGGTTGGCTGTATCAGTGGCAATTGGCTTTATAGACATTCACTAAAACGATACGGCTTGCCTTGTGCAGGAAGGACGAGGGTGTCTTCTTCCATGACAATCTTACCATCAATAATCGTGTGGGTGGGCCAACCTTTGACCTCTCGGCCATGGTAGGGGGTCCAGCCTGATTTGTTGGCTTGATCCTCGTCGCGCAAGATACGCTTTGCTTTCAAATCAACGATTGTGATGTCGGCGTCATATCCGACGGCGAGGCGGCCTTTGCCGGCAATTCCCCACACTCTGTTCGGCCCATGGGACGTCATATCCACGAAGCGTTGAAGCGTCAGCGCCCCTTTATTGACCCAGTCGAGCATTAAAGGCACGAGGGTTTGCACACCTGGCATTCCCGAAGGCGACGCGGGATATGGTTTTGATTTCTCTTCGAGCGTATGCGGCGCGTGATCCGTCGCAAGAATATCAATGATTCCATTTGCAACGCCGGCCCAAAGGCCTTGGCGATTTGCTTCGTCGCGAATAGGCGGGTTTTGTTGCACGCGGCCTTTCAGATTTTCATAGTCCTCGGGGCCTGTGAGGGTCAAATGGTTGGGCGTTACTTCGCATGTAACCAAGTCTTTGTTCGCCGCAAGCACGGGAAGTTCTTCCATGGTTGAAATGTGGAGCACATGAATGCGTTTGCGGGCTTCGCGTGCCATGCGGATAAGACGATTTGTGGAAATCAGGGCGGCCTCTTTGTCGCGAACGTCTGTATGGCTCGTCCAATCGCCCGCGCGCGCAAGGTGGCGACGCTCTGTCATACGGTCCTCATCTTCGGAGTGAAAGCTGGCGCGGCGTTTGATGGAAGCGAGGACGCGGCGCAGGCCGTCATCGTCGGCGATGAGGAGATCGCCCGTGCTGGCCCCCATAAACACTTTAACGCCGCAACACCCCGGAAGATTCTCCAGTTCATTTAAATGATCGGCATTGTCGTGGGTGCCGCCCACGTAAAAAGCATGATGGCAATGCATCCTGTCTTTCGCGCGGAGGAGCTTGTCTTCCAACATTTCTGGCGAGCTGGTGGTAGGATTTGTGTTGGGCATTTCGAAAACGCCTGTAACGCCGCCGAGCACTGCGCCGCGAGAGCCATGCTCTAGGTCTTCTTTGTGAGTGGGGCCCGGTTCGCGGAAATGGACCTGCGTATCGATTACGCCGGGAAGAACGTGTAACCCCTTTGCGTTTAGAATTCGGCCAGCATCTGCTGCGGAGAGGTCGCCGATATTCGCGATCTTACCATTGATAACGCCGATGTCCGCTTGGCCTATGCCGTCTTGATTTACAATTGTGCCGCCGCGAATAATGAGATCGAATGTTTGAGCCATTATCTTGCCAGTTCTTTCATCGCCTTTTCCAGCCCTGACAAGGTCATCGGGAACATGCGCTCTTTGCCGATAATATCCTGTATCATTTGTGTGGATTGAGAATATTGCCAGTATTTTTCCGGTGTCGGGTTAATCCAGATCATATGGGGATAAACGTCCACGAACCGCTGTAACCAAATAGCGCCCGCTTCTTCATTCCAATGCTCAACGGATCCGCCGCGCATTGCGACTTCATAAGGGCTCATCGCGGCGTCACCAATGAAAACCACGCGATAATCCGATGGGAACTTATGGAGAATGTCCCATGTCGGTGTAACTTCTCTCATTCGCCGAATGTTATCTTTCCAAACATGTTCGTAAATACAGTTGTGAAAGTAGAAATACTCAAGCCGCTTAAATTCCGATTTTGCCGCAGAAAACAGGTCTTCCGCTTGCTGTACGTGTGCATCCATTGATCCGCCAATATCGAACAGGGCGAGGACCTTTACAGCATTGCGCCGCTCTGGCCGCATTTGAATGTCGAGCCAGCCTTGTTTAGCCGTGCCGCGAATGGTGCCATCCAGATCGAGCTCGTCCAGCGCCCCTTCTCGGGCAAATCGCCGGAGGCGCCGCAGGGCAACTTTAATGTTCCGCGTTCCAAGCTCCTTGTCGCCATCTAGATTTTTAAATTGGCGCTTATCCCAGACTTTGACAGCCTTGCCGTGACGGCCTTCTTTTTGTCCGATACGCACACCTTCAGGATTGAACCCGTAGGCCCCAAAAGGGGACGTGCCGGCTGTCCCGATATTTTTACTGCCACCTTCATGGCGTTTATCCTGATTTTCGAGACGTTCTTTCAAGGCTTCCATGATTTTGTCGAAATCGCCGAGCGCTTCGATCTCTGCCATTTCTTCGGGTGAGAGATGTTTTTCCGCCATGGCCCGAAGCCAATCAGTAGGAATCTCCGCATCGTCTTTACCAAAAATATCGTTCAGATAATCGAGCCCGCGAAAGACATGAGAGAAAACCTGATCAAATTTATCGAGGTCTCGCTCGTCTTTGATGAGCGCTGTGCGCGACAAATAATAGAAACCGTCAAGACTCTCTTCAGGGACGTTTTTCTCAAGCCCTTCAAGTAAAGTCAGATATTCGCGGATCGTAACCGGAATTTTGGCGGAGCGGAGTTCGGAGAAAAAAGTTTGAAACATTTGATGTGATTAGTCTTCTATGGCGCTCGCATCAAGGCCCAGTTTCCGAAGTGGGCGTCCAACAAGCCCCGCAACAATTGCGGCGAGTAGCGGCGGGAAGGGCCAAATACGGGCGACCGCCGGCACGATATTGTCTCGAAGCCAAGGAATAAGGAGCCCATCCGATTGATAAACCGGTGTGAATGCCTGTGCCATAAGCTGATATAGCCAAATGTGGCGTCGCCGCGCGTCGTAAAAGGTCGCAAATGCCGCTTCGGGCGACCCCGTTTTTTCAACGGCTTGGCTCAGCGCCCAACTATCAAGAAGTGCCATATTGGCGCCTTGACCCAGCTGCGGTGAAGCGCAGTGCCATGCGTCACCGATGTGAAGGCAGCGGTCTTTAAAAGGCGGAGATATTGTTTGATGGGCATATTTCGCCAGCGTCAGCTGTTTTGGCGACGTTATTTGTCTCAGGAGCGGGGCTGTTTCCGGCCAAAGCGCCAAGACTTCATCCTTCCAAGGCTCAAGACCATGAGATAGCCATGCGTCATAATCTCTGTGCTTAAGGCTCCAGAAGAAGGTCAATTTTGGCTTTGTATCTCCGGGCAGGGTGCCTACGGGTAGAACGCCGATCATCTTGCGCGCAGCTTGATACCTTTGTGAGAGCATATGAGGGTCAAACCCGTCGTCAGGGTTCCAGTTCAACGTCGCCCATAAAGCCCCGTACTTTAAGGGACCGCTTGCCGCCGGTTTAAGCGGCGAGTTCACCCCTAACGAATCAATAATAATGCCGAATCCGGCCGAAAAGGTCCCGTCCATAAAATGTATGGCCTCTCCAGTTACATGCGTGATGTCATGTCCTGTGCGTATTGGTATTTGTTCGGATAAAGCGGCTTGATACAAGACATCGAATAGGGCTGCACGGTGCACCGCGAGCCCAGAATGTGAACCTTTGAGAGCGTCATATCTGACATCAAGAATTGTCCGCTGTCCCGCTTTTCCAAGAAGACGGTCAATAGGCTGTCCGTAAGATCGTATGGCGTCCAAAAGTCCGAGGCGTTCCATCACGGCTAATCCGGTTGGTTGAAGAAGTAGTCCGGACCCTATCGGTTTAGGCGTGTCCATTCGGTCAAAAATAATTGGACGATGTCCCGCGCGCTGAAGGAAAAGCGCGGCAGATAGTCCCGCGATTCCACATCCGCATATGGCTACATTATAAGATGGCATATAGCTTTCTTAGGTTGGGAAGATGAAATCGCCATGTTCGGGGAGCTTAATCCCATCATAGGCTTCTCGCGCGTATGCGCCATCTTGTTCGACCCAGTGCAAAAACATATGCGCCGACCAACGATTGGGGTTGGGAACAAGCCTGCCGTGACGATTCTCGATGCCGCGATATAATACGGCATCACCGGGCATCATCGGAAATTCCGTATAATTTTGTCCCTCATAATCAGGCGATTGACCAGCTTTGAAGTATTGCTCAGGTTTCAGCGCTTCGTTTTCGACGCTGAGCGCCCATGGCACATTGTCTGCGTAAGCTAATGTTAGGGATAGGGAGTGTTCGCAAGAGGCGCGGTCTGCGTGAATACGGCAGATATCGTCTTTCTGATAAGAGCGGAAAAATGCATAGGTGGGCACAAGAGACTTACCGGTCAAGGCTTCCATGTGTGAGGTCAGGGACATGTGAAACGTCGCCATAGGCCACCACTTATAGCTATAAATCTCGTAAGCGGGTTTCTCCCCCACGCGCGGCGCAGCGAGTAGCTGTGCGCCGACTTGCCGGATGATTTTTTGAATTTCAAAGGTCATATTGGAGGCGACGGTCGGCGTAATTAGGCCGGGAACCAGAACACAGTTTTTTGCGGCATATGTGTCCGCCCATTCGCGCATATATTCGGGAGTATGTAGCATAGGCCGCTATACCAAAGTTTGAACGGGTCTGCTACAGGAACCTATGACCTCGAATATTGCCGATGCTAAACTTTCCTTGTCGACCGCTTTGGGCCTTTTGCGGGGACTGGCAGGCGAGCCAACGGCCGACGATGTGGGCCTTGCCCGCGAGCAGGCGCATAGGGCGTCTTTGACGCTCGCGCCCGCAAAAGCTTTACTCGCCATGATGCAGGTCGCGGGGTGCGGCGGCGAATTTAACGCTTCCGGCGCCGCAAAATCATTCGTCGAGTCGGCTATGATGGGGTTCCCGCCTGCCATTCGAGGCCTAGGTGTTTGCGCTCTTTTGAATGAACAGACGCGGTCAATGGGGGCAGGCCTCTTGCGCCGGGCGGCCCAGAGCGGCGATTGGATTGCGACATTTTTGATTTTGCGAGAAGCCATGAGAGGGCAAATACATGCCCCGGTTTCTGATCTGAAACTGTTGGCATCGCGGCTCAGTCCTGATGTGCCGTTTAAAATGGAAATTTTTGCATTCATGGAGGCTCTCGCTGGAGAAGAGGATTTCCATGAAGCCACGACATTTTCCCAGAATGATAGTTTAAGCGCCGCGAAGGCCTATTTGGCCAAATGTTCTCAAGCGGAGGGACAAACCCTTCATGGAACGCCGAAAATAAAGAGCTTTTCCGGTGTTTTAAGGCCATTGGAATGTGACTACCTCATGGCTGTTTCAGCACCTTTGATGGTGCCATCAAAAGTTGTCGATACGGAAAAGGCCGGAAGTGTGTCTGAGCAATTCAGGACCTCCGATGGGGCCGTTTTATTGCCGGCATCTCAAGACTTTATCTCGGCGGGACTTATTCGCCGCCTTTCAACCTTTGCGGAAATCACACCTGAAAATGGAGAGTTTCTCTCTCTCTTAAGGTACCGTCCGGGACAAGAATATCGCCCGCATCATGATTATTTGCCGGAAGACCGGCTGGATTATTCGCGGGTGAAAGTTTGTGGGCAGCGGCGGCAGACACTCCTCACATATTTGAACGACGGCTATCTTGGAGGGGAGACCGTTTTTCCTGACCTGAACCTCTCGTTTGCGGGGAAAAACGGCGACGCTCTCCTCTTCGAAAATACAGACGAAGCTGGACGTCCCATTCCGGCGTCCCTGCATGCGGGACGCCCCATTATAAGTGGAGAGAAGTGGCTCGCGACACTTTGGTGCCGCGAGAAACCGTTTTGGCCTTGGGCGCGGGAATAGATTTATCGGCATGCGCCTTCGTAAGCGGGACTGATGCCCGCACTATTGGCTGTGCATTCTGTTGAATAGGTTTTGCCGTCGCATCCGCAAACGGGGCGATATTCTCGGGTGCACATCTGAGGACGCGGCGTGCAAATGCCTGTTTGATCCGCTGCGCCGCATTGTTGGGCTGTGCTCATGCGGCAAAAGTCGTTTGGATTTCCACAGTAAAAACCAGCTATTCCGCCGCACTGTCCGCCGGTTTGTACAGCTCTGCTTGGCGGTTCTTGCGGACCCGGTTGCGGCCCGTAATAGGGCGCGGCACAGGCTGCGAGTGAAGCAAATAGAATTAAAAATAGCTTTTTCATGAGAGTTCCTTTTTTCACATACTATCCACTTTTTAAAATTCCTTCAATGCGCGCGGTGTTAAAGGGGTGAAATATCTCTACGCAAAATGTCATGCCGGAAATGATTCTCCTGGTGACGACATCAATTTCACGTGACGGCCACTTTGAAATTCAAATTGCCCTTGATTTGTGCCCGTATCACGGGGATGTATGCAAAAAGAAAAAGCCGTCCAATTGGATGCTGCGGGGAGAGAAAAATGCGAATTGTAAAAATTATCGCGGGTATTGGTGTATTGGGTCTAATTGGCGGGGCTCTTTATTTGCGTACGCCGAGCGGCCCTAAGTTCGACAAGTCACAGATAAAGGCGACGGCGAAAACATATGACGCTCGTATTATACGGGACAATTGGGGCGTCGCGCATATATTTGGGGAAACAGATCCAGATACCTCGTTCGGTTTGGGCTATTCCCATGCCGAGGACGATTGGGCGACAATCGAGGAGGCGCTGATTAGTTCGCGCGGAATGATGGCGCAGTATAAAGGTAAAGACAGCGCGAAAACTGACTATTTAGTAGATCTGTTTAAAGTCCGCGAAGCTGTTGATGCTAAGATCGAGACTGATATTTCGCCGCGCGCGCGCGCCATGGCGAAAGCCTATGCCGACGGCCTAAATCTTTGGGCGATTGAAAACCCAGATGCGGTCTTGCCTGGAGTATTGCCGATTTCCGACAAAGATATTGTCGCGGGATTCACGTGGAGTACGCCTTTTTTCTATCGTATGGATGAAAATATTCAGGACCTTTTCTCGGCGGATGAAAAGCCTGCGGTTTCGCCTTGGCGAAGAGATGCAAAGCTCAATCTTAATTTACCCGAAGCCGTTCGGGGCTCAAATGCATTCGCTGTTGCCCCCAAGAGGTCTGATGATGGACACACGCGCTTGATCGTCAACTCACACCAACCCTTTACGGGGCCGTATGCGTGGTTTGAAGCACATGTGGTATCAAATGAAGGTCTGAACTTATTGGGCGCCGGTTTCCCCGGAACACCGATTTTGACACAAGGCGTGACACCGCATCATGGATGGGCACATACGGTCAACCGTCCAGACTTGGTTGATGTGTATGAACTCAACGTCAATGACGACAAGAACCCAACGCAGTACATGTTAGACGGCAATTGGACGGACTTTGAGGTCACTAAATCGAAATTTAGGGTCAAGTTGATGGGCCCATTTTCGCTGCCGATTAAGCGCGATGTATTGTGGTCAAAACACGGACCGGTTTTGGAAACACCCAACGGGTTCTACGCGATTCGGTTTTCAGGCCTTCAAGAAGTAAAAGCGCTCGAGCAATGGTATATGATGGGCAAAGCCGAAAGTCTGGACGACTGGAAAGCAGCGATCGACCGAAATGTCGTTCTGAGCTTCAACATTACATACGCAGACAAGAACGGAAATATTAGCGAGATCTATAATGCGAAAATGCCCAAACGTGTTGAAGGGCCGGATTGGCAGGGCGTTCTCCCCGGAGATCGCTCGGAATTGATCTGGACGGAATACCGTCCTGTGACAGACCTTCCGCAGCATTATAATCCGGAAAGTGGCTGGTTGTTTTCGGCGAACTCAACGCCTTTTCGGATCACTGATCCAGCTTATGATAATAAGCGGGAAGACTATTCCTCCACTTTTGGAATTGAAACACGCATGACAAATCGGGCTATGATGGCTCTGTCGCTTTTGCCGCCTGACCCGTCTATTTCAGGTGAAGAATTGCTGAGCTATCGGTCAAACGGACACTATCATCCTGACTCGCCTTTGCGAAAGATTGTGGCTGAACTTCTATCGCGCTCTGATCACAATTCGGATGAAACCACCGAGGCCTTGGCGTTATTGGAAAGCTGGGACGGCGGAACCGAAATGGACAACCGCGCAACGGCGCTCGCGGTTTTGACGGGCATGAAAGCCGCGGGATACGAGATGATCGAAGATAAGATGGATGTGATGCAGGCCCTGCATGAAACCATAGCCGAGCTTAACAAAGTTTATGGACGGATTGATCCGACATGGGGCGAAGTCAATCGATTGCGCCGCGGCGACGTGGATTTACCGCTCGCTGGTGGTCCAGATACACTTCGGGCGATTTACGGACTTCGTGAGAAGTTCGTTGAGAATAAGGGCCTTGTGGGAGTCGCGGGCGACACGCATATCATGTACGCCGATTGGGACGAAACAGGCGCTTTGAAGGTTCAAACCATACACCAGTTTGGCGCGGCGACACTTGATGAAGCATCACCGCACTACGCAGATCAAGCGCCGCTATTTGCGCGCGGTGAGTATAAAAACATGCCTATGACGCTGGAAGAAATTGAGCCTTTAGCGACCCGGGACTATCGCCCCGGAAACTAAATTCAGGTGTTGGCTGTCGCGGGATGTTTAAAATGTCCCGCTGACAGTGAGCCGGAAAAACATACCAAATGGCCGCGTGCGGTCCTCTATCACGTCGATCGTTCCCACATCCCGTCTATCCGTATATATGACACGCCGGAAGTCATCTGAGGCATCAAAAAGGTTGCGTAAGCTAGCATTGACTTTCAGTCCCATAATATCTTTGTGCTCCACAAAGACCTGTCCCCAAGGGCCATCGAAGTTGAAGCCGTTCACAGTGTTCAGATGATAGGAAAGTGCCTCTTTCCCTTGGTCTGCAAAGAAACCATAAGCCCAGTTCGAGTTTGGAATATCGTGGCGAAAGCTGGCGCTCCAATATGATTTATACTCTCCGTTTAAACGCCTTGAAAAGCCTTCTACGGGGTCGATAACGGAAGAGTCCCGCAGATCGAGTTCTAGATTAAGTTCCATCCCCTTCAGGCCCCAAGGATCGCCTTTGATCGTGGCATCAAACTCAACGCCGTATTGCGAGGCGCTATCAATATTTCCGACGCCATCACCGTCTTGACCTATTGGAATGCGGTCAACAAGATCGGAAATCTTCTCTCCAAAAAACTTCGCTTTGAGGCTATGTCCGTCCTTAAACTGGCGGTCAAACTCGAGTGTCCCGATCCAGCTTTGACTGGGAACAAGGTCTGGATTGCCAGCTCTATCAAAGTCGTCTTGTAAGCTAACGGACGAGATGAAATCAAAGAAATTGAGCTGCCCCACCTCTCGCTCGAGTTTCGAACGTATAGTGAAATCATCTGAGGGTTTATAAGTGGCCGAGATAAAGCCTTTTGGCCGGACAAATTCGCGATTGAGAACTCCTTGAGAGAGCTGTGAGAATTCTGCGCCCAATGAGAGCTGAGTGTCCCATTTCGGTGAAAGGCTGCGTGTATGCGTTATTGTCGCTTCGCCGCGCTTTTCCTCTACGCGCGAGCCGTCAATATCGCTCGAGTTATTTGGGTCCAATAAATCGATAAATTGATATTCAATATCTAAAAAGTTAAACGCACCTTCAGCCGCAATTTGCCAGTCGTGACCAGCCGTGTTTGACCAAGAATATTCAGTTCGGGCGATCGCTTCGCCTTCGTCCGCGACTTCATAAAACCGCGTGCTTTCGATAAGAGCGGCCGTATCATAGACATCGAAACGGCTCACTGTCGGCGAGTGCTCGGCTCGGTAATATCCGGTGAACTTAATTTTACCGCTGCCTAAGGGCTGCTCATAGTCTCCATCAATTTTTGCATTCCATTCGTCTTCGGCATCCGAGTAAAAATGCTGCCCGTTGAACCCGCGTGGGCCATAGGATGTCAAAGCCGAGCGTATTGAATTATTCCTATTATAGAGATTGTATTCTAAGTTGAGATTGCCGGTTTTGTCGTCTGTGGGCGTCCATGTCAGGTTAACTGCGGCGCCGGGCGATTCGCTGTCATAGCGACCCACCTCGTCGCGGATTTCGAAAAGCTCTCCAGCGGCATCGCGGCGCTCTTCTGGTCCCCAATGACCATTGCGCTGAATATTGCTGTTAAATTTTGCTTTGTAGGTGAGATTCCCACTTTCGCCGGAGACAGTCACGAAACCGTTGAGAAGGCTAGGCTTCAACCTATTTCTCCACTCTGGGCTCCACTCCCATGTGCCAGTCAAGCCAGAGGCCTTGGTGATGATATTGGCAACTTGGCCGCTGAGTCCGGGGATGTTGAGCGAGTTGCCATCGAGAATTTCGATTTTTACAACGTTCTTTGATGCAATCAGAGCGACTTGCTCAAACGGATCGTTTGATTTTCCTGTCAGGCGTTGACCGTTAATTAGGACATTGGCGCCGCCTTGCCCAAGGCCGCGTTTATTGTCACCGCCGTCCAATTGAAAGCCAGGTATTCGCCCAAGCATATTAAGGGCGTTTCGGGGCGCGTACTGCGTAAAGTAGGCGGGTTCGAAAACGCGGTTACTGGATGTGGAGGGGGCCGTTTGAGCTTGCGCAGCACCGGAAATTAGGATGAATCCGACCGTAGCCGCCGTGAGCGACTTTTTGTAGTCTTTTGTCATGTGAAAACTCTTAGTTTTTTAAATTATGAGGAGGTTTGGTTACGTACTGGAAATGAAATTCTCAGGGTTTATATTTTTTCCGTCCTTAATGATTTCGAAGTGAAGGTGGGGGCCCGTGGATTTACCTGTCGAGCCCACGGTGCCAATCAGAGAGCCTTTGGAAACCTGCTCACCTTCCTTCACATTGATATCATGCAAGTGCGCGTAATGCGTTTCGTATCCGTCCGCATGGACAATGTAGACGAGGTTGCCATATTCGCCTTTATTCTTTGCATAAGTGACAGTTCCAGGCGCGCTGGCGACGATTGGCGTTAATTGCGGAGCCGCGAGGTCGATACCGTTATGAAATTTTCCGGTGACGGATAATGCGCCATATTTTTGGCTTAGCCGGCTGTCGGGTGTAGGATTTATGAAGGACACGTCGGTCATCAATCCGGAGTTTGGGGATGAAGGCATCCAACCAGACTTGTAAGTCGTCGGTTGGCTGGGGGTTTTGGGTGAGGTCGGGGTGGATGACCCTTTGTTGTCTTGTTCGAAATTGTGCTCGATCCGCGTAATCGATCTCCCATTGTCGGATGACGACTGAAATTTGAACGAATGGGTACCTATTGTTATTTTTGTCTGATCGGTTTTTTTCAGTCCATAGGCCTCAAGAAATTCACAATAATTGCCTTCTTTGTCGCGGGGCACTGCAACGCCATTAACTGTCATTTTCTTATTCGGGTAGGTGATCGTCGCGGACATAGCTTTCGGGTCTATAAGTCCATCGGCCTTTAACTGTTTAAGCATGGCGTCGTTGAAGCCCTGATATTCTAGATGTTCGGGGTGCGATGCTTCTAACTCTTTTCTGGCGAGCTCCGCTTGTTCTCTTGCTTGATCGGCTTGCTCCATGGCGCGGTCGAGTTCGCGTTCGGACCTCTCCAATGCGCGCTCTAGCTCTCGTTCGCGTTTGAGCTCTGCTTTCTCCAAGGCCCGCTCACGTTCAGCTTCTGCCCGTGACAGGGCTTTCTCTCTTTCGGCTTCTGCTTTTTCGAGTGCGCGTTCGCGTTCGGCATCGGCCTTTTCAAGCGCTTTATCGCGTAAATCCAATGCGCGATCAATTTTTGCGTCAAGCTCGTCTTCTGCTCTATCGATGGCATCTTCCGCGGCATCAGCGCTCATGCGGCCCGCGATACGTTCGGCGACGATGCGCTGGATCTCGTTTTGAAATCTTTGAGCCCAAATATCCACATCGTTCTGGTCAATAAATTCCGTTCCCGCAACAAACTCGCCGTCCTGATATATACCGGGCGCAAGTGGAGGGACTGCAGCGGCGGGCGCAGGGCCTGCGAGGTCTTCGATGGGGCTGCCGCCCAGTTCATTCGCAGCCTCAGCTGTTGTTTGCCATACTTTGGCTAAGCTTCGTTGCGTTTCTGCCATCGTATCTTGAATGTTTTTATTTATCTCTGCGCTCATTTGTTCTGGCGCAGCGGCGAGCGGGGCAGGCGGTGGAGACACAAAAGGCGCAGGAGAATTTGGAGGGGAAAACGGCGCGGGACCTGCAAGTTCTTCGATGGGTTTTTCATCGGTTGTTGCGGGTGCTTTCGCATCGGCAAAAGGGCTGGCGGTTATATAAAAGCCAGCCGCAAGCATCAATGTTGCGACAGAGCTGATGACATGTTCCGGGCGTCGGCGTGTGTCATTCATATTCCCAAGGCGTCTTAACCGGGCGACGAGCGGCGTGTTACCGTTATCGGCGGCCAGCGTGAAGGATGTCATTGCCGTGTTCAATCGTAGAGCGGCAAGACCGCGTGCCAGTGATTGAGGGTCACGAGTAAAGGAAACCGCAAAGTCGTCGCAAGCATGTTCTCTGTCTTCGTCTATCTTGCGGGACACATAGTGTATCGCAGGGTGAAAAAAGAAGACCGTGCGAATGGCCGTTTGAAACAGATTTATGAGGTAATCGTGGCGGCGAATATGTGCAATCTCGTGAAGGAGTATGGCCTCGATCTGCTGAGCGGGTAAGTTTGCGAAAAAGCTGGCGGGGACAAGCACGATGGGTTTGAAAAATCCGAGCGTGAGCGGTCCTGAGACGCGGTTTGAAACAAAGATTTGTACATTGCGGCGTATACCTGCGTTGCGGACAAGTGTCCTGAACCGTGCGTCCCACCGAGACGGCGCGGCGGATAGTCCGGTACTCCGAAGACGCTGAGTTATGATAAAGGCACCGCAATAGCGCGCAGCCATAAGCACGAAACCTCCGCACCACAACATTCCGAGAAGCGGCATGTACAATTTCAACCGTTCAAAAAGGTCTACATTGTCACCGGACAACGCTTGTGAACTGGATTTGATGATCAGCGCTGTCATCGCTTCAAAGGTCACGTTGCCATTAAAGGACGTGGCCATGTTCGTCGCCGATTGGAGATGATAAATGCTAAAAGTGACAATAAAAGCTGTGAAAGATGCGCACAGACAAAGCACTTGAAAGCCGTATCGAAGCGAGGCCTGTTTATCTTTTGTCAGGTTGCGGAACAGAATGACAGCGATCGCCGCGAGGGACCCTTGCCAAAGACTGTGTAGAATTGCCCAGCCTAAGCTGTCGAGAAGGTGTCCGAGTTCCGGTCCCATAATGTTCTCCCCTGGTGCGGATGCTTGCCGCGCGTATTATTTAGTCGAGCTGATCAAGAAATTTTTTGATCTCGAGGATTTCTGCTTCTGATGGATTGCCGTTTCCAAGCGCGTGCATCACGAGATCGGATACAGAGTTGGAGAACGTGGTGGCGACGAAACGATCAAAAAGCTTCTCTTTGGTCTCCTCTTCGCCAACGGCCGCGCTATATAAATATGATTTGCCCGGACCAGGTTCTCTTTTCACGAGGCCCTTATCCAGCAAGCGCTGGATTTGCTTGAGGGTTGTTGTATAACCAACATCCTTGGTCGCGCTGAGTGCTTCATGCACTGTTTTTACGAGGCAAGGCTGCCGATCCCATAAAACTTGCAAAATGGCCGTTTCGGCTTCGGAGGGTTTTGAATTTTTTGTCATGGATTCTCCCTAAACGACAATCGTCGTTTTATAAAGTTACATTTTAGACAGGTGTCGTAAACCAAAAAAAACTTGAGTGTCTGTCGAAGGCAGGGCAGTAAGACGCATAATAAAAACATTAACAGATTTCCAGGGGGGAGTCGCATGACTGATACCACCGCCGCTTTAGGCGCAGAAAAAACCATATTGGGCCATCCGCGTGGCCTCTTTATTTTATTCCTGACAGAAATGTGGGAACGGTTCTCTTATTACGGAATGCGCGGACTACTCATCATCTATCTCACGCAGCATTTCTTGTTCTCGGATGAGAAGTCCAGCATTATGTACGGCGCATACACGGCGCTCGTTTACATTATGACGATTATTGGAGGCACTCTCGCGGACCGATATTTGGGTCAACGGAAAGCTGTCACGTTTGGGGCTATTCTGTTGTGTCTTGGGCATTTCGGTATGGCATTCGAAGGCGGCGGCTCCAAAGAAGTCATGACGATCAATGGCTCTGAATATCAGATCACGCTCAATGGGCGAGGCAGCGGTGAGAATATCAACCAGATTGTTGTGGCACCGGATGGACAGGTTTCTGACATTTCGTTTAGCGAAGACTCAAGCCAGATTATCGTTGCGAATCCAGAAATTGTGGGCCTACCGGCTGTGATTGATCGGGCTTCCAACCCAACAAAAGTTGTGACTGAGCAACTTTACCTTTATATTCTTTACCTGTCTCTAGCCTTAATTATCGCAGGCGTCGGGTATCTAAAAGCGAACATATCAACAATTGTTGGTGCGCTTTACGGTGTTGGGGATATTCGTAGGGACTCAGGTTTTACTATTTTCTATATGGGCATCAACTTGGGTTCGTTCCTAGCCTCCATCGCCTGTGGTTATTTGGGCATAAAATATGGCTGGAAATATGGTTTCGGTCTGGCAGGGTTTGGGATGCTTTTGGGCTTGATCACTTTTTTGAAGTTCCAACCTTGGCTCGAAGGCCGCGCAGAACCTCCTAATCCAGCGAAACTCAAAGAAAAATTCCTCGGCCCGATTAATGTTGAATGGGCATGTTACCTTGTCGGTCTTATTATTATTGGCGTCGCAATGTTCTTCGTCATGAATCCCGGCGGGTTCGGGTATGTGGCATTGGTCGCTGGATTCCTCATGTTTGGCTATCTCACGCTTTACGCTATAATTGCGCTTAAAGGTGAGGAGCGTTCAAGGATGTTTGCGGCGATTTATTTCGTACTAGCGCAAATCCCGTTTTGGGCCTTGTTTGAGCAGGCTGGGTCGTCATTAAACCTATTTACGGATCGACTGGTTGACCGCTCTATTGGTGCGTGGGAAGTCCCTGCGCCCGTCTTTCAATCCCTAAATGCCGGGTTTATCTTCTTGTTCGCGCCGATTTTGGCTTGGATATGGATTACTCTCGCAAAGAAAAACTTAAACCCATCTTCACCGGTAAAGTTTGCTTTTGGTGTTTTTCTTGCGGGCGTTGGCTTTTTGGCATTGGTCGCGGGAATGGGCGGATCGGGAGAAACTGGCATGACAGCAGTCTACTTTATTTTCCTCGTATATTTCATTCATACGATGGGCGAGCTTCTTGTCTCTCCGGTTGGCCTTTCAGCAGTTACAAAAATGGCACCTGCTCGCGTCGTAGGTATGACGATGGGCGCTTGGTTCCTTTACTCGGGGCTGTCCAACTATTTGGCCGGCGTTATCGCGCGAACAACTGGCGCAGAGACTCTTGGCGGACAGGTAACAAATATAGCTGCGGCGAAGGCGGGCTATATGGAAGTTTATACGAATGTGGCGAACGTCGCGATCGGGATTTCCGCTGCTATGTTGCTGATCTCACCCGTGATTTACAAACTCATGCGCGGTGGTGATGGCGCGACACTTAAAGAACATGAATTAACTGCGAATGATTTCGCTTTGAAATCGCTAGACTTCGCTTTCATGGCGTTTGCTGTTCTCGCGGTTGTTATGATTGTACTCTCTCTTATGGGTCACATTGCGGGTACATATCTTTACGCTTTGATGGCTGGTGCAGTGGTTCTGCGTCTTCTATACTCGGTTCTGAATAAGAAGACGGCGGCCTAAACCGTTATATATACGCCAAGCAAAAAAGCCCGGCTCATTGAGCCGGGCTTTTCTTTTGGAATGACGCCTGTTTTAGCGGCGTGAATTCATCGCCATTTTCAAGATATCATCCATCATGCTGCCGTCGCCGTCGGCGTCGAGCATTTTGCCCAGAAGGCCCATGCCTTGTTGGTGACTTTGCTGTATTTGAGCTTGCTGTTCGCGAGCGCCCCCGCCGAGGAGTCCACCCAGCAAGCCACCAAGGCCGCCGGATTTGGCTCCGCCGCCCATCATTTGAGATATCGCCATCTGTGCCAGTTGGCTTTTCATATCAGGGGCCTGAGTTTGCTTTGAAAGGCTGCCCATGGCCATGGATGCCACGAGCGGCAACATTTGCTTTAGAAGATCAGAGCTGATCCCTGTTTGCTCGGACGCGCGGCCCGCGACAGCGCGGCTAACCTCTTTGGAGCCAAACAGGTGGCCCAAAATCGCATTGCCTTCCGTGACGGTTTCAGGACGTGCAAGAGCTTCGGGCTGGTCAATATATTGGCTGTGATTGCCGTTTTGAAGCGCGCCCAATAGCCCGGCAAGCCCCTGCGGGCTTTGCGTGTTTTGTTTTAGTGCCGAAGAAATCGCGGGCAGAAGCGCCGCGATCGCTGTTTGTGTTTGGGACGGATCAAGCCCCAGTTTTTGCCCGGCTTGCTGCGCCGTCGCGCCGCCCTGTGCCTGCATAATCATATCTAGTAAGTTCATCGCCATTTATTAGCCCTCCAATTGTCTTACTCGCCTTCTATAAGCGCCCTTCGCAGAATTCGCGAGGATGAAATGCGTATGGGCGATGATGTATGAATTGAAGATGAAGGCGGCTTGGGCCTTAAAATATGGGGGCAAACCGACTAAGCCTTACTTGCCGGACTGAGGTTCCACAACTTTCGTCAAGTAAAGTAAGCGGGATCATTATGAAGCTTTAGTGCTCCCCCCACAAAGACGGGGCTTAGCGCTACAAAAACCTAAAACCGGTGCACGTTCATAAAGCCGGTTAAATCTTCATATCTCTGGAAGCTGCACCTTTCGGTACGATTGGGATGTAGACCTTCAGACAAACATGCGAGCTTGCGCTGGAAACGATCTTTTTCTTCCGCAGATAAGGGGCGATACTTTTGTAGGTCTTGAATATCTTCAAGCATCGACCTTTTCGAGAACAACAATTTTAATGTCAATTCTACGTATTCGATTAGGTTTGGTTGAGGAAGGCCCTCCATTCCTCTGATTTCGTAATGCATTTCCCAACGTTCCATAGCGCTCATCGCTGCGTACGCGTCAACTCTTCGTAAGTCTGGATCTGTGATAAGGTTCTCGGAGAGCCAGACGCATTGCATCGAGTCATTTTGGCGTATGCTTGCCTCTGGCGGGATATCGCTGCCCATGACCCATGTGTTAAATTCAAGAGGTGTTGAGGTATAGGTGTTATATTCCGTTTGGCCATCTACCACAGAAAGGATTGAAGTCCGCGCTCTTAAGTACCCGTCGGGGATGTTTGCTGCGGGCAAGGTCATGTGAAAAAAGCTGGCTTGAAGAAATAGGAGGCTACCCAATAAAGAAAGGTGAAACGACAACCGTATGACGCCCCGCAGGTCTTTAAAGTGCGCGAGTGTCAAGAAAAGCCAGAAGACCGTTCCCCAGCGGGTAATGGTCAGAAACTGCTCAAATGTCGTCGGACCTTTAGAAGACGCTCCAAACTGAGCCCAAGCTTCCACGCAGAAAGTGGTGGTCATGGCCATGATTGTCATAAAGCGAGCGCCGACCAGCCATAGAAAGAAGATTAAGGTGAGCAGGACGAGCTGAAACGCAAACAACGCCGCTAACCTGTTGCGATTTTCTCGCTGAGAAGACTTGGCGCGACGCCTTTCCCATCGATATGTCCCAGTCCCCCTCATAAAATCTAGGTAGGGAGACTGGTGGGCACTTTAAAGGGGTGCCCAGACTTTTCTGTCTTAAACGGCGCTGCCGCCGACGGTCAGGTTCTCGACATAGAGTGTGGGCTGTCCAACGCCGACAGGGATGCCTTGGCCGGCTTTTCCGCAAACGCCGATGCCGGGGTCGAGTTCCATGTCATTGCCCAAATGCCGGATTTGGGTCAGCACGGTCGGGCCATCTCCGATAAGGGTCGCCCCGGTCACGGGCTCTTCAACCTTGCCATTTCGAACCCGGTAAGCTTCCGTGCACTGGAACACAAATTTTCCGGACGTAATATCAACTTGTCCGCCGCCAAAATTGGTCGCGTAGATCCCGTCTTTTAGGTCCGCCAAAATTTCACCCGGGTCTTTGTCGCCGCCAAGCATAAACGTATTGGTCATCCGCGGCATGGGTGTATGCGCGTAGCTCTCGCGGCGGCCATTGCCTGTCGCGGGAACGCCCAACAGGCGCGCATTCATACGGTCTTGCATGAAGCCTTTTAAAATTCCGTCTTCAATCAATGTGGTGCGAGAGGTTGGCGTGCCTTCGTCATCTATGGTCAGAGACCCCCGTAAACCGGGGAGAGATCCGTCATCCACGATAGTAACGCCCGGAGCCGCGACGCGCTCGCCCAGCATACCTGAGAACGCCGACGTACCTTTTCGGATAAAATCACCCTCAAGGCCGTGCCCAATGGCTTCATGGAGGAGTACGCCGGGCCAGCCAGGGCCTAAAACCACATCCATCAGACCTGCAGGGGCAGGCACCGCGCGTAAATTAACTTCAGCCTGGCGAAGGGCTTCCCGCGCCAGTGATTTCCAAGTGGAGGGGTCAATAAAGTCTTCGTAAGATTTGCGTCCGCCAGCACCCGCAAAGCCCGTTTCACGCCGTCCATCTTTTTCAGCAGTCACTGAAATGCTGATTCGCACCAGCGGGCGGATGTCGTCATAGCGCGCGCCGCCAGCGCGAAGTATGGCGACGGCGCGTCGTTCGCCGCTAACTGTGGCTGAGACTTGGACAACAGATGAGGACAAAGCCCGGCAATAGGCGTCAATTTCCTGGAGCAGGGCCACTTTACCTGAAAAATCTGGTTCGCTGACGGGGTCGATATCGGAGTATAAGCGGCGGTTTGTGCGTTGAGGCGCTTCGCTCAACTGAGCATTATGACCGGATTTGGCCATGATGACCGCGTTGGCCGCGCGGGTTAAGGCGGCGGGGCTTAGATCCGTGCCTTGTGCAAATCCACTGGTTTCACCCGCGACGCACCGTAGGCCAAATCCGCGCGATGTATCAAAACTGGCGGTTTTCAAGCGGCCATCATCAAACGTCAGGGCTTCGGAAACACCGCGTTCTAGAAAAAGTTCGCCGTCTTCAGCGCCTTTCATAACGTCGTCAACGCATTTCTGAGCAAAAGACGCGGTTAAGTCGCAATCATCGAATACAAAATCTGTCATAGGAAAACTTTTAAAAAATTTTGCCTTTTGAGGCGTGTTACGGGTTTATTTAAGGAGCCGCGCGAGATAGTCTAGGGCAAATGCGACAATCCGCGCGAGTCAATTTGCTGACCTGCGGGGGTTTTCTGCATATACAATTGGTATTTTGCGGACTAGTAGTGCCGCTTGATATATAGAATGAGAGACATTTATGCGTCTAACACGTCTTTTTTTAATGGGGTCTGCTCTATTTGCGGGTGCCGGTACAGCCTTTGCCAAGCCTGTTGATGGTCATATGGGGTTCCAAGAGGCGGTGACGCCTGTGATGGAGCGTCTCGTTTGGTTCCATAACTCAATGGTGTTTCCGATTATTGTAGCGATCACCTTGTTGGTGATGGTCTTGTTGATTTACATCATGATCCGATTTCGGGAGAAAGCAAACCCGGTTCCATCTAAAACAACTCATAATACAATGATTGAGGTTGTGTGGACGATTTTACCGGTCGCCATTCTTTTGGTTCTGGTCGTTCCAAGTATGCAGCTTCTTTACCTTCAGGACGATATCCCTGAATATGAAATGACAATCAAAGCCACCGGTAATACGTGGAACTGGGAATATTCGTACCCGGACTACGAAAATGTTGATTCTTTTGTCTCCAATGTTTTGGACAAAGAGTATGCGGATCAAGACGGTAAGCCATATTTGCTTGGAACGGACGCTCCGCTCGTGGTGCCTGTGGATACGGTTGTTAAAGTGCTTGTGACGTCAAACAATAATATTCACTCTTTTGCTATGCCGCCATTTGGTATCAAGATGGACGCCGTTCCTGGCCGCATCAATGAAACGTGGTTTAAAGTTAATGCGGGCAAAGAAGGCACATATTACGGACAGTGCTCTGAAATTTGCGGTGTTCGCCACGCTTATATGCCGATTGAAATCAAAGTCGTCAGCAAGTCCGAATTCGCAAGCTGGGTCGCCAATAATGGCGCCTTTGTGACGGACGTTGCGCAAAATACAATGGGCGGGACGCTTGTCGCCGCCGCTCAAGAATAGGAGAGCCGATCATGGTAGCAACTTATGGCGGCGACGCCGCGCATGATGATGGTAAGCCGGGCTTTTTCGCGCGCTGGTTTTACTCAACGAACCACAAAGATATTGGCACGCTATACCTGATCTTTTCCATCTGCTCTGGCCTTATCGGGGGCTATTTGTCCTTTATGATGCGTAAGGAGCTTGGTGAACCGGGCATCCAAGTTTTCGATAATATTGCTGATTTTAATGTGTATATATCGATGCATGGCTTGATTATGATCTTCTTCATGGTGATGCCGGCTGTTATCGGGGGGTTTGGTAACTGGTTTGTTCCGCTTATGATTGGCGCGCCGGATATGGCGTTCCCTCGGATGAATAACTTGTCTTTTTGGCTTTTACCGACGGCGCTTATTTGTTTGATGATATCGTTCTTTGTACCCGGCAGTGCCTCTGGAAATGGATTTGGCGGTTCTTGGGTGATGTATCCGCCGCTTTCGACAACGGGATCTCCGGGGCCGGCCTTCGATTTCGTCATTATTGGGCTTTTGGCGGCGGGCTTCTCGTCCATCTTTGGCGCGATTAACTTCATTACGACAATTCTCAACATGCGTGCACCTGGCATGACGATTCATAAAATGCCATTGTTTGCGTGGTCCGTTCTTGTGACGGCGTTCCTTCTGCTTTTGGCATTGCCGGTTCTCGCAGCGGCCTTGTTCATGTTGTTCACGGACCGTATTCCTGGCGGTACAGGCTTTTTTGACCCATCCATGGGCGGCGATCCGGTCATGTACCAGCACTTGTTCTGGTTCTTTGGTCACCCTGAAGTTTACATCATGATTTTGCCTGCTTTCGGCATTATTTCTCACGTTGTGTCGACGTTTTCTAGAAAGCCAATCTTCGGTTATCTTGGGATGGCTTACGCGATGGTCGCAATCGGTGTTGTTGGCTTCGTTGTGTGGGCTCACCACATGTACACGGTAGGGATGGATGTGAATTTGAAAGCTTACTTCCTCGCCGCGACGATGGTTATTGCCGTGCCGACTGGTGTTAAGATATTCTCTTGGCTTGCGACGATGTGGGGCGGCTCCATTCGCTTTACAATCCCGATGATGTGGGCTCTGGCTTTCATTTTCTTGTTCGTCATTGGCGGCGTGACAGGGGTTATGCTTGCAAATGCGGGTGTTGATGCGGCGCTTCACGACACATATTACGTTGTGGCTCACTTCCACTATGTGTTGTCTATGGGCGCAGTGTTTGGGATTTTCTGCGGTTTTTATTACTGGTTCGGTAAAATGTCCGGCTATCAGTACAACCGTTTCTTCGCAACGCTGCACTTTTGGTTGTTCTTTATTGGCGTGAACGTGGTTTTCTTCCCGCAACACTTCCTCGGAATGCAAGGGATGCCGCGCCGTTACGTGGATTATCCTGAAGAATTTGCGCAGTGGAACCAAGTGTCTACGATCGGTGCCTATATTACGCTTGCCGGCGTAGCGGCATTCTTCCTGATGCTCATTGCTTCGTTCATTCAGCGTAAGCGCGTTGGGGACAATTATTGGGGCGAGGGCGCAACAACGCTCGAGTGGACATTGTCGTCTCCTCCGCCTTATCACCAGTTCAATACTTTGCCCGTTATCGGCAAGGATGATCACCACTAAGGGTAGGTCTTGACCATATCTGTCGACATAAACGCGTCAGGGGCCGAGCTGGAAACAGCTTCGGCCCTTGGTTCATCGTCCGCGCCAACGGGGTCCGCTGGTTTAAGCACGGCTGAACCGGGTGATTATTTCGCCCTCATGAAGCCGAGAGTGATGTCACTTGTTGTCTTCACTGCATGGGCCGGTTTGGTTGCCGCCCCGGGCGATATTTCGATATTCCGAGCCTTCGCCGCGATTTTATGTATCGCGATAGGCGCGGGGGCAGCTGCGTCGCTCAATATGTGGTATGATGCAGACATAGATGCGCAAATGTCTCGTACTAAAACGCGGCCCGTCCCGCGTGGAAGCGTGACCTCGACGACGGCGCTAACGTTTGGTGTTTTTCTGTCAGTCGCCTCTGTTTGGGCTCTCTATCATACAACGAATAGCGTTGCCGCTGGATTGTTGGCGTTTACAATCTTCTTCTACGCCGTGATCTACACCATGTGGCTTAAGCGCCGAACGCCTCAAAATATTGTTATCGGCGGCACGCCCGGCGCACTCCCACCGATGATTGGATGGGCTGCGGTTACGGGGGATATTTCGCTCAATTCGGTTGCGCTTTTCCTGATTATATTCTTATGGACTCCGCCGCATTTCTGGGCGCTCGCACTCTATAAGACCGGCGATTACGCCAAGGTGGGAATTCCGATGATGCCGAATGTTAAAGGTGCGGCCTCAACGCGGAAACAGATTTTTGGATATGCCATCGTTCTGGCGGTTGCATGTGCGGTTCCGTATTTTACCGGTCTCGGCGGCATGCTTTACGGGTTTACGGCGCTTGTTTTGAACGTAGGTTTCATCGCGCTCGCATTTAAAGTTCTACGCTCCCGTGCTGGAGAACAGGCGGACAGCGCGGACGAGGCGTCTTTGTATGACGTTCGCGTGGGTGATTTGGCGGCCCGTAACTTGTTCGCTTTTTCTATTTTGTATCTGTTTGTTATTTTCGGCGTTCTTGCCGCTGAAAGTTTATTGCGAGGCCTATGATGAACCAAGACGTTGAACCCCAAATTCCGACCCCCGCTCAATTGGCCGCGCGAAATAAGCGCAATATCGCGATCGGGCTCTCGCTCGCAGCGTTTATGATCTTCGTTTTCTTTACGATGTTGATGCGGGTCGGAGCGATTTAATGAACGGAAATAGCAAAACCCGTCTTATTCTTGTGGGCGTGGCTTTTGCCATGCTGGGGTTGGGTTTTGCCTCCAAGCCTCTATATAGCACGTTTTGTCAGGTGACCGGTTATGGTGGCACGCCACAGCGTGCAGATGCCAATGATAGTGAAATTATTGACCGCGTTATGAAGGTGAGCTTTGACGCGAACGTCTCGTCACAGCTCCCGTGGGAGTTTGAACCGGAAGACCGGTCTTTGGAAGTCAAGCTTGGACAATCGGCGCTTGCATATTACCGGGTAAAAAACCTCTCAGACAAACCTATTGTCGGCACAGCAACGTTCAATGTGACCCCTATTAAAGCCGCTCCTTATTTCGTGAAAACAGAGTGCTTTTGTTTTACCGAACAAAGAGTGGAGCCGGGTGAAGAAGTGTCAATGCCGGTCCTCTTCCATGTTGATTCGCGGCTGAATGATGAAGAACGTTTTGATGATGTGAAAGATATGACTTTGTCTTATACGTTTTTCCCAGTAGAAAAACCGGAACAAAAACAAAGTGAAGCACCTGCGGCGCAAGGCCGCGATGCTTTAAACTAACTTATAGGATGTTGCAGCTGAGCTTTGGCTTGGCTATAGCGTTCAGTACGAAACTTTTTTACGCGTTAATGCGGAGGGACTTATGGCCGGACATGCCGTAGAACATGATTATCACCTTATACCACCCAGCCCGTGGCCATTGCTATCTGGGGCCGCTGCGCTCGTTTGGGGCCTTGGCATGGTTACGTTTTTTGCGGGGCTTGTAGACCGTAATCCTGCCGAACCAAATGCGATGATGGAGTTTTTCTTCTCACGCGGTTTGGACACTATTCAAGGGAAAGACGTTTCAAACGGTGGTTGGTTCATTCTCTTAATTGGCATTCTTTTCGCTGCTTTTGTCATGTTCGGATGGTGGCGCGATGTCGCCAGAGAATCAGCCGCTGGCGATCACACGCCTGTGGTGGATATCGGTCTGCGTTACGGCATGATTATGTTCATCATGCAAGAAGCCATGTTCTTCGTGGGCTGGTTCTGGATGTTCTTCGAATTTGGCCTTTGGCACAAAGTTCGCGCAAAATGGAATCCGGACATTCTTGAAAATGCCGAAGCATATGCCAGCTGGCCTCCACCCAGCATTGAACCTATCAATGCGTTCCATTTGCCTTTGATGAATACGTTGGTTCTTCTATTGTCTGGAACGACTGTGACGTGGGCTCACCACGCTTTGATCCACGGAAATCGCAAACACGCTAAATGGGGTCTTATACTCACCGTTGTCTTGGGTCTGTTTTTTACCTACCTTCAAGGCGTTGAGTATTTAGAAGCGTTCGCCCACCGAGATATCGATGGTCTAGGCGGGTCTTTCTGGCTTTCGACAAATGTCTACGGGTCGGCCTTCTTCCTTGCGACAGGCTTCCACGGCCTTCACGTTTTAATCGGGACGATCTTCTTGTTTGTTTGCTATCTTCGCCTCGTTCGCGGCGGCATGAAAGCCGATAAGCATTTCGGCCTCGAAGCGGCGGCTTGGTACTGGCACTTCGTTGACGTGGTTTGGCTTTTCTTGTTCGCCTTCGTCTACGTTGCCTTCGGGTAAAGGTGTTAGGATCACGGATTTGACCAAATCCACTCAGCCTCCCATTTCCACCGGCCTCAAGGGCCGGTGTCCTGTTTGTGGGGAAGGTAATCTATTTGATGGTTATTTGAAGTTCGCAAAGCGCTGTGAAGGTTGCGGTGCGGACTTTGAAATTGAGGATGCTGGAGACGGCCCTGCGGTCTTCGTTATTCTTATAGCGGGCTTCGTCGTAATTCCTTTGGCGTTAGCTTTTCAGCTTATCACCAATGCGGCTCTTTGGGTTACGATGTTAATATGGCTCCCCATCTTGGTTTTGTTTTGTCTCGCTTTGTTACGTCCGCTTCGCGGTATTATGTTTAATTTGCAGTGGGCCAATCATGCACGCGAAGTTCGTTCAGACGATCTTGAAGGGTAATCGGCGTGAAGCTTTATTTTCGGCCTATGCCCGTTTTGACCGTAGTTACGGCTATCGCCCTCTCCATGCTTGTTGCCCTCGGAACTTGGCAATATTTTAGATTGCAGTGGAAGACGAAACTTCTTGCTGAAATAGAGCAAGTCGCCGAAGAGCCTCCATTCACATCGTTTGCTCAAATTCAGACGGCATTGGAAAATGGTGAACCCATTGATTTTCGGCGGATTGGTTTAACGGCTGAGTATGTACCGATGGACGCGCCCTTCTATGTATTCTCATCTGGGAATCTGGATGTGAGTTGGCGGGTCTTTCTTCCCGTTCAACAAGATAATCTTCGCGTGTTTGCGGCCCTGGAAACCGTTCGCGACGATCAACGCAGCGAGACCCCGGTCATGCCAACGGGAGTTGAGGCATTGCGTGGTTATGTGCGTCTTGATCGGGATTTAGATGGACATACCAAAAGCACGCCAACTAAAAACCGGTGGTTTGGCTTCAATCCGCTCAAAGACACTCACAATTGGTCTAGCGCTGTAGACGGTGGCGCGGACACGCGCTTTTACATTGACACTGTTCCCGGTGATCTGCCCGCAAGTGATTTACCCCCGAAAAGACCTGATATTGCGAACAATCATTTCGACTATATGCTCACTTGGTACGGCCTCGCTATTGTCTTACTTGTCATTTACCTCATTATGCACAAACGCGCGGGACGGCTTCGGTGGTCGTAAGGCAGGGGCCGGAAACTGTGCTGACCGCGCGCGCCCGTGGTGGAAACGTTATTCTAAGACACCCGAAATGGGCAGAGTTTAACGACTGGGCCGATTTGCGGCGGCGAAACCATGCCTACTTGTCGCCGTGGGAGCCCACTTGGAATTCCGAACATCTGACGCGCGCCGCCTATAAGGCGCGCTTGTCGGCCTTAAAAAAGATGACGGCCAACGATACGGGTTACCCATTCCATATGTTCCGCGCTAGTGATGAGCGTCTTATTGGCGCGTGCAATGTTTTGGAGGTTCGGCGCCACGTGGCGCAAACAGCTCAGATCGGCTATTGGTTAGGAGAGGAATATTCTGGTCAGGGGTTCGCTCGAGCTGGCGTCCGGGCGGTGACACGATTTTGTTTTGATACGCTTGGCCTCCACCGCGTCGAGGCGGCTGTGCAGCCCGAGAATAAAAGATCTGTGCGTTTGCTTGAAGCTCTAGGCTTCCAGCAAGAGGGCCTTGCACGCGGCACGCTTAAAATTAATGGCGTATGGCAGGACCACTTGATTTTCGCGCGTCTATCCAATGACTAAGACCGCTTTACGCCTTGTGCGCTTGTTATCAATTTACGTTTGATGCGGGCTAGTGTGAAACCGAGATTTTGCCGGCGCAGGTCGGCGGGTAATGCTTTTAACTCGGTCTCGTACTTTTTCCCGTAAGTTTTCAAGAGGTCCGAATGCATGGACTTTATCATCAGTAAATGTCCGCCGCGGATAAGCACAAAATAGACGATAAAAAAGCAAAAGATCAAAGCTGTTTGATCGCGATATTGGCTATCCTCAACCCAAAGGTTTAGCGCGATGAGCAGGGCGATCAACGTCAGTGTTGACGGCGCGACGCAGCGTAAAAGCCAAAAGCGCAGAGATAGCCAGCGGGTTTCCAGTTCTTGAGGCGTCATGCAATGTGTATAGCACGCCTCGACGAAAGCGTAAGTCTATTTGCCGTTCATAACGCGGGTGTAGCCGCTGAAAGCGGGTGACATTCCGCCCGATTCGCGCTTAGAATGAGGGATGCCCGCGCCCCTTCCCTTAACAGCCTGCGAACCGCCACAACTTGATTGGTCACGGCCCGGAATTCCAGCGGCAACCGGTTTCGACGATATATATTTCAGCGTCGATGGCGGCCTTGAAGAAACTGAAGAAGTGTATCTCGCGGGGTGTGGTTTACCGGACGCGTGGCTAGGCCTGCCAAAATATACCGTTGGGGAGTTGGGATTTGGATCGGGCCTCAATTTCTTGGCGACGTGGCGGATGTGGGAAAAGCATAAGCCTCGCGGCGCACATCTTCATTTTGTGTCCGTTGAAAAATATCCTTTTTCGCGTACGGATCTTGCGCGCGCCTTGACCGCTTGGCCTGAGCTTACGCATTTCTCGGCGCGGCTTCTGGAGGTTTGGCCCGGGCCAGTGAAAGGTGTGCACCGTTTACATGTGTCCGAGGACGTTACTCTGACGCTGTTACATGATGACGTGATTCCGGCGTTGCAAAGTCTTCAGGGCGGCGTGAATGCGTGGTTTCTGGACGGATTTTCACCTGCGAAGAACCCCGAAATGTGGTCTATGCGTGGTATGGGAGAGCTGGCCCGTTTATCTGTCGTGGGGGCAAAAATCGGGACCTTCACCGTTGCGGGCTCGGTCCGGCAAGCGCTAACGGATGTGGGCTTTCATGTGGAAAAGAAAGCCGGTTTTGGGCGCAAGCGTCACCGCTTGGAGGCTGTTTTTTGGGGCGGCAAAGACGCGGGCGTTGACCCTATTGTCCCCATTGTCATTGGCGCGGGTATCGCCGGCGCCTCGCTGGCGTGCTCATTTTTGCGCCGCGGTATCGTCCCCGTGGTTATCGATCCATCGGACGGTACCGCCGCGAGCGCAAACCCGGCCGCCATTGTTAAGCCTCGTCTGGATTTACAGGATAGACCAGAGAGCCGCTTCTTTCTGGAATCCTATCTATATGCAATTCAAGTTTATAGGGACATGGGAAACGTCCTCGAAGAAGGTGTTTTCCACGCCGCCCAGAACGAATCTGAAGAGAAGCGGTTTGAAAAACTTGTAGAATATGCTGCGCTACCACCAGAGCATATGCACCTTGCAACAGGGGCGTTCGGCCATCAGGGAATGCTGTTTCCCAAAGCGCTGACGATCAATCCGGCGGCAATGCGAGACACCTTTCTTGGTCAGAGTATTCGCGTAAATGCTCGCGCAAAAAATATAGCGGGGACGTCTGGCGCTCTGCAAGTTTCGGATGATAGCGGCAAAGTGCTCGCGACCGGGTCTCATATATATGTGACAGCCGGGCCAGGAATAAAAGGTTTCGTCCAGACCGAGGCATTGGATGTCAGGTTTAGCCGGGGCCAGGTGACCATGGTCGATAGGCCAATTGTGCATTCAGAGACGTTTGGAGGTTACGCGGTTCCGCTTGGGACGAACACGCTTATCGGCGCAACACATGCGCGCCTTAGCGAGGATGATCCATATTTACCAACAGCAAAAGATGATGACGAAAATCTAACAAAATTTCATGACTACGCGGGCCCTGGCGGCACGATTATCGATGGTGCTTCCCGAGCTTCGATTCGTGTGACGCGGGCGAATACGCTCCCGCTCATTGCTGAATTGGGCGATGGCATCACGGCTATAACGGGGCTCGGATCACGGGGGTTTGTCTTCGCACCGTGGCTCGCAGAAAACCTTGTGGCAAAACATTGCGGCGAGATACACAAAAACATGATAAGTTTAGGCAAGTGTCATTCAAACGTAACATAAATGATACATTGACCCGGTTGAGGGCAGGGTAAATTTAATTTACTCCTGCTTAGAGGTTTAAGGAATGAATTGCTTTTCAGGGTGAGACAAAGCATCAAGGCTCTGCGGTTATGAAAAGCGAAAAGTTATGAGTAGCTCATTTAGGACATCGACGTTTGTAAAGCGCGGGTTACAGGTTGCAGAACTTGTGGCGTTAGCTCTCATTGCGTATTTATTCGTCAAGGTCGTGTTAGCCGTCACAGCCCCGCAAAGCCTGTGGCAAGGCCGGTCGTCCGCAAGCGCGCCGCTTCCTGCGGTTAATGTATCCGCCCAACAGACCTTTAATTTTTCTCAAGATCCTTTCCACCGAGAGGCCGCGCTTGTGCCTGTCGATCTGGGTCGCGACGCACCTGAAACGACGCTCAATCTTAAACTTACAGGGCTACGGGCGGGGGGTGACGGGGCGGCTTTTCTCCAAACACCGGACAATTTACAAGGGGTCTACCATATCGGAGACGAGATTATTTCTGGTGTGACCCTTCAGGCCGTGTCCTCGCGATATATCGTACTTTCTTTGAATGGCCGTTTGGAGCGGTTAACTTTTGAGCGCGACCAAGCGAATACACTCATTGCCGCAAAAGAGAACGCCAGTCCCCAAAACGTTTTGGGCTTAAGTCCGTCGGCTGCCCCCGCAGATTTCCTCTCTATGGTCAAGCTGACCCGGGTTTCCGAAAAAGGGGTCACGGGATTCCAAATCGGACCAAAGCCAGGCGGGTTAAACCTTTCCTCTTTTGGGCTAAAAGATGGCGATATTATTACCCGCGTCGCCGAGCAAGACCTTAGCCAAGGCTTGCCTGATATGGCATCTCTCGCCAATTCACTCTCAGGGGCGAATTCTGTTAACATAACGGTGCTGCGTGATGGCCGTGAAATCTCACTCGAAGTAGGCTCACAATGAAAAATATATTGAAAACTAGCCTGTCGGCGGCCGTGCTCTTGTTTGCATCGGTTGGTACCGCTAGCGCGGCGGGTGATCATTTGATTACTATGCAACAAGCCGATATCCGCGCTTTTATCGACGATGTATCCATGGTCACTGGAAAGACCTTTTTGGTCGATCCGCGCGTTCAGGGGAAGGTGACCATTTCGTCCGAGCAGTCCTTAAGCGCCTCCGAAGTCTTTGAGGTCTTTAAGGATGTTATGCGTGTACATGGCTACACACTTATCCGGACAGAAACAGGCGATTACCGGATTACGCTTTTACAAGGCGCGGCTCAGGATGCTCCTTTCGTCAAAAACACGGGCGTAAATGGGCAACTGGCAACAACCGTTCTTAAATTATCATTTGCGGACGCGGCAGAGGTCGCAAAACTGATAAAGCCCGTCCTACATTCCCAAGGTATTCTGACCGCAAATCCCGGCGGGAATGTCATCGTTATTACGGATTTCCCAGAAAATCTTCGCAAAGCTCGCGAGATCGCGAGTGCGATGGATACGGATGGGAAAATTCTTGAATCGATTAAACTAATGAATATCTCGGCCTACGACGCGGAAGCCGCCATGAAGGCGCTAAGCAGTGTGCCGCCCACATTTAAAGTCATCGCGGTTCCTGGCGGCAATAGCTTGATCATCGAGGCGGAGCGCCGCGAAATGGATCGCCTCAAATCAATTCTGACCCAGCTCGACCAAGGCGGAATAGCGCCGCGCGGCGCGGTGACCGTGGTGCCGCTGCGTTACGCTGATGGAGAGCCCTTGATCGAGTTGCTACTGTCTCTCCTTCCTGCCTATATTCGAGAGGGGGAGCCTGTGCCAACGGTGGCGCTAGAAACTGGCAGCAACACGATTGTTATCAGCGCTTCGGGTGATACACAGGAAGCTCTGGAGCAGGTCATTCGCCAGCTAGATGTGCGCCGCCCGCAGGTTCTCGTGGAAGCTATCATTGTAGAAATTTCCGACGATGCCGCGAAGGAACTTGGCGTCCAGTTCGCGCTAGGCGGCACTGGGGGCAATTTGATCCCCTTCATTGGTACGAATTATTCGCAAGAAGCGTCCAGTGTACTGTCTTTAACCGGCGCTCTAGCCGGGGATGAATTGGGACTCTCATCGGCGACGCAAACAAGCCTTGAAACCGCGGCGATCAATTCTCTTCTTGGTCTTGACGGCGCCATCATAGGGGGCGCCGGCCGTAGCGGCGATACGTTGTTCTCGGTTATCGCCAGAGCCGTTGAGAAGGATGACAATTCCAATGTGCTCTCAACACCTTTTGTAACCACGCTCGATAACGTGCCGGCGACATTTCTCGTAGGTCAGGCTATTCCGGTTACAACGGGCGAAAGCATTGGTAGCGATCTTTCAAACCCGTTTCGGACATTTTCTCGTGAAGATGTTGGTATTAAGCTCGAAGTTCTTCCGCAAATCAGTGACGGCGACGTCATTCGACTCGAGATTAAACAAGAAGTCTCGTCAATATCTGGGGCACTTTCATCCGTATCTTCAGACTTCGTGACAAATAAGCGTCAGATCAACACGACAGTTTTGGCGAATAATGGAGAAATTATTATCCTTGGCGGCTTGATTGAGGATAGCGAAGAGCTGAATGCGGAAAAGGTGCCTATGCTGGGAGATATTCCAGTGGTCGGTAACTTGTTTCGTTCGAAGGTTCGCGCACGAAAGAAGACAAATCTTATGGTTTTTCTTCGCCCAACTATTATCCGCAACGGCGCAGATGCACGCCCTCTGACCCAGCAGCGGTTGAATTACATGCGCGAGCAGGACAAGCTTCAATCTGGCCGTGAGACCTCCAAAATAGACGATTTAATAAATGGCGATTTGGGATCAGAGTGACCGAGAATTCTGACATATCCCTGCCGCGTCTTGCCTACGGTTTTGCGCGTCAATATGGTGTGCTGTCTTTAATGGCAGAGGGCATCCCCACGCTTGTGCGAAAGGCGGAAACACCGTTTGAGGCTTTGCTGGAGGCGCGCCGTGTTGCGGGGTGTCCGTTGCGGATAAAGCAGATTTCAAGTGCAGAATTTGAAAGCCTGCTCGCGAAAACTTATGCCCAAGGCGACCTTTCTGAAACCGCAGCAACCGCTATGGACGGCCCTGAAGATTTGCATGCGCTGGCAGATAATTTGCCGCGAACGTCTGACTTACTCGATAGCGAAGATGATGCGCCGGTTATCCGTTTAATTAATGGAATTCTGCAAGAAGCCATTCGTACGCGGGCGTCGGATATTCATATTGAACCTTATGAAAACCGACTCTCCGTTCGTTTTCGAATCGATGGTGCGTTGCGAGACATGCTTAGCTTGTCGTCAAAGCTTTCGTCAGTTTTGGTTAGCCGCGTTAAAGTTATGGCGCAGCTCGATATTGCTAAAAAACGTGTTCCTCAAGATGGCCGTTTTTCCCTTAACTTGGGTGAGCGTGCGGTCGATGTGCGTGTCTCGACATTGCCGTCTCAATATGGCGAACGGGTCGTGATGCGTATATTGGAGAAAACGAGTTCACTGATGAATTTGTCTGATCTTGGGTTGCCGCAAAGTGAGCTTGATGCCCTATATTCTGGCCTTCAGCGTCCAAACGGCATTATCTTGGTCTCTGGCCCCACGGGGGCGGGTAAGACAACAACGCTTTATGCGGCGCTCAACCATTTGAATGATGGAACGCGCAACATTCTAACGGTCGAAGATCCCGTGGAATATGCGCTGGACGGCATTGGACAAACGCAGGTTAACAACCGTGTGGGGATGAGTTTTGCCGCGGGATTGAGGGCTATTTTGCGCCAGGACCCTGATGTGGTGATGGTTGGAGAAATCCGCGATCCTGAAACGGCAGAGATTGCTGTGCAGGCCTCGTTAACGGGGCACCTTGTTTTGTCCACCGTACATACAAATTCTGCGGTGGCCGCTGTGACTCGTCTTCGAGATATGGGCATTGAACCCTTTTTGCTCGCCTCAACCGTGACCGCGATTGTTGCGCAGCGACTTGTGCGCCGTTTGTGTGAAAGCTGTAAATCACCCTATCAGCCCACTTTACGAGAGCGTGAAGAATTGGGGCTGTCCGGGTCTGTTGGTCGCGTATTTTATAAAGCGCAGGGCTGCGAAGTTTGCCACAATATCGGTTATGTGGGACGCATCGGGCTTTATGAAATTGTTATTATGGATGACACGCTACGAGCGATGATTCATGACGGCGCCCGAGAAGCGGACATGGCCGACTATGCCTTCTCGGAGCGTAAAACCCTGCTTGAAAGCGGCGCGGGGCATGTGCTTTCCGGCGTGACAAGCGCCGAGGATGTTTTGCGGGTTTGCCGCGCCAAAGCCTCAACGGCAGATTTGGACGGGCTAAAGTTGGAACCTGAAGGGCGGCCCTGATGGAAACTTTCGATTACGCGGCCATCGATGCAGCTGGAAAACGCCGGACAGGATCGATATCTGCTGTGAGCGCCCGTGAGGCTCGCGACATTTTACGCTCTCGGTCGCTAACGCCCGTTGATCTTCATGCCGCGAAATCAAAGTCGGCCTCGGCTCTCTCATTTGACAGGAAACCCAAGCTAAAAGACATCACACAAGCAACGCGGCAGCTCGCCATTCTCATCGATGCGGCGACACCCGTTGAAGAGGCCCTAAAAGTGACCGCGCTTCAATATGAACGCTCGCCTGTTCGGCAAATATTGCTCGAGGCCCGGTCAAAGGTATTGGAAGGCGAGAAACTCTCAACTGCCTTGAGGGGCTACCCTTTGGCTTTCTCGCCGCTATACACCGCGATGGTGGCGTCTGGTGAGACGTCTGGCCGCTTACCGGAAGTTTTGGAGCGCTTGGCAACGGATATGGAAGCCGCACAAAAACTTCGCGGAAAGATCCTTGGGGCGACGGCGTATCCGATTGTGCTGACGATTGTGGCGTTGACAGTGGTCTCGATTTTGATGGTTTTTGTTGTGCCTAAAGTCGTGGCGCAATTTGACAGCTTTGGGCAGGATTTACCGACCTTAACAAAGGTCGTCATCGCGATTTCGGCATGGATGAAAAGCTTTGGACTTATCGCCTTAGTGATATTTGCAGGGCTTGGAGCGGGGTGGTTGCAAGCTCTCAAACGAAGCGATGTGCAGCGTTGGTGGCACGGCCGGGTGCTGGGCTTCCCGCTTATTGGACGCTTAACGCGCAATCTCAATGCGGCGCGGTTTGCCCGAACCATTGCGGGCCTGATTCAAAGCGGGACCCCGGCGCTGACGGCTATGGAAACCGCTCGCCACACGCTAACGAACCGGGTGATGCGCGAAGCGGTACAGGCGGCCGCGCTTAAGGTGCGCGAAGGCACGTCTATGAGCATGGCGCTACGCGCGACCGGCGTTTTCCCTCCAATGGTCACGCAAATGGTTGCGGGCGGTGAAGCCAGCGGTGATGTAGGCAAGATGTTTTCAAAATCTGCCGACTACCTAGAAGGAGAATTTGAGAGCACAACGGGTGTGCTTTTGAATCTTTTAGAACCGCTTATTATTATTATACTGGGCATCATTGTTTTGTTGATTATCGGCGCAATATTCCTGCCGATCCTACGGCTCAATACGCTTGCCTTCTAATGGAGAAGATGATGGAAAAACTCATTCGTAAAAGACAGAAACGTGAGGACGGGTTTACGCTTGTGGAAGTCATGGTTGTGATGGTGATCATCGGCTTGATTACCACATTTGTCGTGATCAATGTATTACCGAGCCAAGACAAGGCGATGGTGCAAAAGGCGAAAGGCGATATCCGGCTGATTGAACAGGCGCTGGAAATGTACCGCCTGGATATGCTTGATTACCCCGCGGAAGATACGGGTCTTGCCGCCCTCAAATCCTTACCTGCGAACGCGCCAAACGCGGAAAGATACCGCGATGGCGGCTATGTGAAGTTTCTGCCTGATGACCCATGGGGACGTCCATATATTTATGTCTATCCGGGCGAGCACGGCGTTGTTGATATTATGTCTTACGGATCAGATGGCCAACCGGGCGGCGAGAAGCTCGCTTCGGATATTGTAAGCTGGCAACAATAGGACGATCACGCCGCATATCACAGGCAGGGTTCACCCTCGTCGAAGTCTTGACGGTTCTTGTCATCATCGGACTCATTTCGAGTGCGGTTATTCTGACAATGCCGGCCAAAACACCTGCGCTTCAAACATATGCGGTGAATTTGACCGGGCGTACAAATGCGGCCGCGCAGTCATCGCTGCTCACGGGCAAACCCATATCTCTGGGCCTGTCATCCGATATGGCGGCGTTGATGGTTTATGAGAATGGCATTTGGCAAACCCAAGAGAGCTTGCCGCTTCCAGAAGATGTTACATTGGCGCTTGAGAGAGAGGCGCAACCGATCAAATTAACAGACGTGATCCTGCCGTTAATTCTGTTCGAGCCGACAGGGCAATCGACAGCCTTTGATTTACGTCTCTCTAGCTTTGATCACAGCTATGTTCTTTCGAGTGCTGGCGATGGCCGCGTCTCATATCAGGTGGCGCCATGACAGAGCGCCGCGTAAATACGCAGGCGGGTTTTACCTTGATTGAAGTTCTGGCGGCGCTGCTTGTTTTTTCCGTGGCGATTATCGGCCTAACGCAGGCGGGAACGCAGAGTACCCGCGCTGTTGCTACCATTGAGGAAAAAATGATTGCCGGGATAATCGCCGACAATCAATTGATTTTGGCGCGGCATAAGCCTGTCGAAATTGGGACTGAACGCGGAAATGCCACGAGCATGTCGCGCCCGTTTGAATATGAGCTTTCAACGGAAAGAACGGATACGGCGGGATTTTACCGCCTAATTGTTAAAGTGCGCGCCGCAGGGCGCGAACAGGTTCTTACCGAGCGCTCGGCTTTCATCGCTGTGAAAGGTACATCGTGAGGGGCCGCCGTCAAGACGCAGGCTTCACCCTTGTTGAAGTGCTTGTGGCAATGTTTATTTTCGCCCTGATTTCGGCGGGGACTATGACGGCTTTGACCGGATCGCTACGCGGCAAGGCCCAAATGAATGAAAGGCTAGAGGTCATCGCTGATTTAGACGGCGCGCGGGCTTTGATGAAATCTGACTTTTCAAATATCAACCTTCGCGAAATGCGCGACAATTACGGGGGCACGCTTCCTTATGTTTTGGAGGGCGGGACGCAAACCTTGATTGAATTCACGCGGGCAGGCCGTGCAAATCCGGGCGGGCTTGAAAATCGGAGTGAGTTTCAGCGGGTGAGCTATGTTTTTGACGGCGGAAATTTAATACGCCGGACCTTGGCCCAAACAAATCCGGCGCCGCAAACAGGTGAGTATGAACGCATTTTACTAAGCGGCCTTGCTGCCGTGAAAGTGACCTACCATGTGCCATTGCCGCTCGGATCTGTTTCCTATTCAGGGCTCAATCTGTTCGAAAAGCAGAGCGTACAGATTCTCCCCGGGCAGACACAAGATATTCCTGAAATTCTGAGCTTTGACTTTGAGTTTTCGAACGGTGATCATCTCGTTCAATATTTTGAGCTCGCCTTATGAATCCGCGCCGCAAAGAAGAAGGGGCGGTTTTGCTCACAACCATTCTTATCATGGGGATTATGGCCGCGTTGGCCGTGGCGGTCATGGATGACGTTCGGTTTGGTATTAAACGCGCGGCAAATGTTCAAGCCTATGCGCAAGCGGACTGGTATGTATCGGGGGCGGGTGACTTCGCCGAGGCCTATCTTTCAGGCCAGATGCAATCGATTAGTAAAGCCCAACTTGGCGAGGCTTTGCAAACCTTTGAACCGATCCTGTTTCCGCTCGAGGGCGGCGCTATGTCAATTTCTGTGACGGACGGCTCCCAATGCTTTTCATTGGCGGACCTGTCAAACGCCCAAGGGCAACGCGTATTTACATTTCTGCTTGGCTCTCTGGGCTGGGACACGGGATCCGCCGCGCGTCTTACATCAGCCGCAGTTGATTGGCAGGATCCGGATAATCAAGTTTCGCCGGGCGGGGCCGAAGACTATGTCTATTTAGGCCGTGATCCCGCCTACAGAGCGGCGAATCAAACGTTTTCCAGTGTCACGGAACTTAGATCTTTGGGTGAGTTGACAGAGATTCAATACCAGAAGATCCGGCCCTTTCTTTGCGCCCGAGCGGCGGCATACCCGACAAAGGTGAATGTAAATAGTCTCCACGCCGAACAGGCCGCTCTTTTGGCGGCGGTGATTGGCGGAGATGGCGCTATGGTGGCCGCGCAGAAGCTTATTCTGGATCGCCCGTCAGGCGGCTATGCCGACGAATCGGCTCTACTCGCCAGTCCGGCCTTAGCGGACTATTCTCTAAAGGATTCAAGCCTTCAATTTCTGACTTATGAGCCGTCATATATTTGGGTCGAGGCGAATGTGAACTACCTACAAGCACAACGCCGCGCGGCCTTTGAATTTGTCATTGATGAGGAAAAGGTCATAAGGTTATATCGCGGCTTCGGAGATGAGGCTATGCGCCCGAAACTGGAAACACCGCCATCATGAGCGACACATTGATTTTATGGCTACCGCAAGATTTGGACGGCCCTTGGCATTGGCGGTCGGGAGATCGATCTGGAGAGGCTGTAACATCCGTTCAGAAGGCTGCACTGGCGGAACCGGCGGGACGCCCACTCAGCGTTATTTTTGCGGGGCAGTTGGCTCGGAATTTTGCACACTCGCTTCCAGAAATGCGCGCGTCCGAGCGCCGAAAGGCGGCGGGGTTTGCGATTGAAGACAAATTGGCCGCGCCTTTATCGGAACAGCATGTGACGATGGCCGCGGGGGATGACAAGCGAATAGCCGTTATTCAAAGTCAGGCGCTTTCAAACATGATAACGGCATTGTCGGCTTCGGGGCTGCGCCCGGAGGGCCTGTATGCCGATTTTGATGCCCTTCCAGAGGAAGGAATTCACTGGCGGCTTCCTGATCGCTTCATAAGTCCTGGCCCTCTGGGCTATACGATTGATCCCGAGTGGTCTGACGCCCCGGGACAGCAGGCTGAAATTCCGGATGTTCTAGCGCGGGTAAATGTGGGCGGGGCAATTAATTATCTTAGCGGCGCCTTTACGCCTAAGCGCGGCGGCGGGCTCGTCTCGTTTTCCATGCTAAGACGGCTCGGTGTATTAGCCGTGATTGCGGCTGCTGCATTTTTGGCTCTCATAGCCGCGCAAACACGCGCCTTGAACCTTGAAGCTGCGAATATCAGGGACAATACGAGATCCGTATATACATCATACACCGGAGACCCTGCCCCTGCGAACCCGGCACTGACCGTGACGCGCGCGAATAAAACCCCAAGCGGCGGCGACGGGAACTTTTTAGCGCTCTCAAGCTTACTTTTTAGATCCATAGAAAAGACCGAAGGCATCATGGTGGATACGTTGCAGTTTGATAAATCGGAAAATCAGATAAACCTTCGCCTGATTTACCCCAGTTTTGAAAGTGCAACCCAACTTGAGCAAGCTGTCAAAACAAGCGGTGGAAACCTGCAGGCCGGGGGTGTGCGCGAACTCAATGGCCGGCTTGTAGGCGATGCTGTTCTTAAGCTTGGAGGCGGGACATGACCTTTTTAGAAGACCGAACCCCTCGCGAACGAGCCTTGGTTTTTGGAGCCTTGGCGCTGGCGGCGATATTTCTGATTTGGCAGTTTGTCCTTGCGCCGGTTTTTGCCGGTAAGGCCGCGGCCCAGCAAGACTTGCGCATAGCCCAACGTGATTTTGAAATTGTGAAACTTGGCTTGCCAAATATGAAACAGCAGACAAAAGTTGATAAAGCTGTATTTGACCGGTCGGCGGCCGTAGAAACAGCAAAAGCGGTTGGCCTTACGATTTCGCGTATTCAACCCAGCCAAAATGAAAGTTTGCAAGTTTGGTTTGAGGATGCCCAATCATCTTCCGTCTATGCTTTTTTGGGCCGTATCTCCGCCGCATATAATGTGGATATCAGCCGCGCACAGATATCGCGCCAAGAAAGCGGGTTCGTAAGCGCGCAACTTACATTGGCGCCTCTATGATGAATAAGCGCACATTTGTTTTTATCTTTGTTCTTGTTCTTTTCGGGGTTGTATCAAATTTCCCGCTGGCGTGGGTTGGTCGTTTCCTTGTTCCTGATAAAGTGAATTTTATGCCGTCGTTCCATGGGACGATTTGGAAAGGTCTGATCGCAGATATCCCGGATATTGGCGTTATCGAAACGCGTTTGTCTCTTCGAAATGCCGTCACAGGCAAGCCGCCATTGTTTTTTAAGTCAAATGCGCCCTATCTTAAATTCGCCGGAAATGCAGGCATGAACGGGAATGTGACGGCAGAATTTGAAGGCGACGTTCGCGGAATGGCATCGGTAGACCGGCGCTTTGCGGGGCTGAAGGGCGAATATAAAGTCGTCGTCGAGGACGTTATATTGGGGGATACGGGCTGCTCATCCGCGAAAGGTAGCGCGGCCACAGATATCCTCGTTAAAAATGCCGCTTTGTGGAACTGGCAGGGGCCTGCATTGGCTGGGCCAATAAGCTGCGAAAATGGCCAGTTCATTTTAGCCTTGAGCGGATCTGACAATTTACAAAATATAAATGCTGTCATTCGCGTAAGCCCCGCAGGAACATACCGCGCGGAATTCGATGTGGTGACGTCAGACCAGCGGGCCGGGTCAATCTTGCCTTTGTTTGGTTTTGAAGCACTCGGCGGAAACTACCGACTAATCGAAGAAGGGCGCTGGTTCTAGCATGAGACGGATGGCCGTTTTAACAAGCTGTATGTTCTTTGCTGGCTGCGCCGCACTACCGGATGCTGTGGAAACAACGCCCACTGCGCCGGCTAGCGTCACCAAAATAAGATTGACACCCGTGGACTTGGGAATCGGGGAATGCGGGCTTTTTGTTTGGTCAATCGATGACGACCGCAGGTTCATCCTATTCAGTACATCGGCGACGCAAAGCGGGCGCTGGCTCAATGATGGGCAAGAGGTTTCTTTGAACATCTTAGAAGAGAGCGGTACGGTAGCGAATGGCCAATATCCTAATGTCGTGTTTGAGAGCGATGATGGACAGAAGTTGGAGCTCGGCCTGAAATCCCCTCAGGTCATTACAGACGGGACGCGGTTCAAGGCTGGCGCGCTCAAAAGCGAATCTGAAGACGGATGGTTACATATCGTACCTGTGGCAGCTTTAAGTACCTGCAAGACTCGTTAAAGCGCGGGGTTTGACGAGAGAATCGCAAGCCAAACGATAAGAATGGCCAAGGCGAGAAAAGGACCGAAGGGAATTTTTCCATGATCTGAGAGCTTGCGAAAGGACGGAAAAATTAAAGCCGTTAAGCCGAGGCCGCTCGCAATGAGTACGATAAAGGGAAGGCCTGCCCAGCCGCACCAAGCCCCGCCCGCCGCGAGAAGCTTGGCATCCCCGCGTCCGAGCCCGTTTTTACCGCGTAGCTTTCTAAAGCCGATCTCAAGTGCGACAAAAGCTGCGTAACCGACGGCGGCGCCAATAGCGCTGGCTTGCCATCCAAGTCCAAATAGAGCGCCCTGTATAATGCCGATGCCTATTAGCGGCAGCGTCAAAATGTCGGGAAGGCGAAAGGTTTTTAGATCTATCCACGTTAATGTGCCCAGTGTGCAAACGAGGAAAAATGAAAAGACGTAAATCATCGCTTATTCACGCGGCATACGCTGCGGGAGAGACCATCCAAAATAAAGGGCGCATCCACGTATAATAAAGGCGCTAACGCCGCCTATGAATAGCGAGACTTGGTTGTTGAGTCCCGCAGTAAAAGCGATGCAGTAGACAAGCCCGCCAACCAAGGCGGCGGTCGCGTAGATTTCCTTTTTAAGGATGAGGGGGATTTCATTGCAAATAATGTCTCTCATCATGCCGCCTGCTGCCGCTGTTACGACGCCCATCATCACGCTGATCGTAATATTTGAGGTTAAAGCGTAAGTTTTTGATGTGCCCAAAACGCAAAATAGAGCAAGCCCGATCGCGTCAGCCCACTCGAGGGCTGTTAAACGTCTTCCGACCTTGGGCGGGAAGAAGAAAATGATCACCGCGGCGATGATCGCTAGCCATATATAAACAGGGGTGTCGAGCCAGAATACGGGCGCGCCCAAAATAAGGTCGCGTAATGTGCCGCCCCCCATGGCAGGAAACATCGCCAGAACAACGTGCCCAAAAATATCCATCTCGCTACGACTGGCCGCCAATGCTCCTGTGAGAGCGAATACAAACACCCCGGCAAATCCGAAAAATTGAATAAATGACATGTCCATTTTAAGTCTTTGTATTGATGAGGTTGCAGTTCATTGGCGGTTGTGGATATACTTATCGCGCCCATAGACTATATGCGAGGTATATTGGCGTCTAAACTTATAATTTAAAAAATACCTCGTATTGTCTGATGGGTGTAGGTTCATTTACTTACTGATGGTGCTCAATTGTCGCGGGGCATTTTGGCATCTCCCCATCATCACTTTTTTGTGATATGACGAAAATGTAATTTATTGGAGTTCGTACGCTTATGTCTCAACAACGCGTTGCCCCTCACATCAAAGAAGATGGATCGGCTTTATTAATATTCGCCATTTTGATCCTTGGATTTGCTTGGTCGTTATTCGCCGCTGCGCCTACGGGTGTTCCAGCTATGATTTACCCTACGCTAGAAATGCACGGCTATATGATGCTGGCGGCATTCACCTTGGGTATTTTAGCGCTTGTCTACAAGGTCTCAAAAGGCACTTTAACCATTGATCAGTCTGAATATCAGGATGATGTGGTAAAGGCAGGTGTCATTGCGACGATCTTCTGGGGCATTGCCGGTATGCTGGTCGGCGTGATTATCGCCAGTCAGCTCACATGGCCAAATATATTTTACTTTGACAATTTGCCGTGGACGAATTTTGGGCGTCTGCGTCCCCTTCACACATCGGCTGTTATTTTCGCTTTTGGTGGTAACGCGCTTATCGCCACGTCATTTTATGTCGTTCAGCGGACCTGCCGGACCCGCCTAGCGGGCGGCCTGTGGCCTTGGTTTGTCTTTTGGGGTTATCAACTCTTTATTGTCCTTGCGGCGACAGGGTATCTCTCTGGCGTGACACAGTCACGCGAATATGCCGAGCCTGAATGGTATGTAGACATCTGGTTGACCATTGTCTGGGTGGCCTACTTGCTCGTATTCTTGTGTACACTGGCTAAACGTAAAGAGCCTCACATCTATGTTGCGAACTGGTTCTATTTGGCGTTTATCATTACAGTCGCCATTCTGCACCTCGTCAATAATTTGGCGCTTCCGACCGGTATGTTCTCTGCGAAGAGCTACTCAGCTTTCTCCGGTGTTCAGGATGCGATGACGCAGTGGTGGTATGGTCACAATGCGGTTGGCTTCTTCCTGACGGCGGGCTTCTTGGCGATCATGTACTACTTCATCCCGAAGCGGGCGAATCGTCCGGTTTGGTCGTACAAACTTTCAATCGTTCACTTCTGGGCCGTCATTTTCATCTATATCTGGGCGGGACCTCACCATTTGCACTTCACCGCGTTGCCGCAGTGGGCGCAAACATTGGGTATGGCCTTCTCTATCATGCTTTGGATGCCGTCTTGGGGGGGAATGATCAACGGTCTCATGACCTTGTCCGGTGCATGGGACAAATTGCGGACTGACCCTGTTCTTCGTATGTTGGTTGTGTCTGTGGCTTTTTACGGTATGGCAACATTCGAAGGGCCGTTAATGTCCGTCCGCACCATCAACGCCTTGTCTCATTATACAGACTGGACGATTGGACATGTCCATTCCGGCGCGCTTGGCTGGAACGGTTTTGTGACCTTCGGTGCTCTATATTGTTTGGTGCCTTGGCTTTGGAAAAAGAAAGATCTTTATTCCAATCGGCTTGTTGAATGGCATTTCTGGCTCGCGACGATTGGTATTCTTTTCTACATTACGTCAATGTGGGTTGCGGGTATCATGCAGGGATTGATGTGGCGGACGTATACAAGCTTCGGCTTCCTCGAATATTCCTTCGTGGAAACCGTGTCGGCGATGCATATTTCCTATGCGGTTCGAGCCACCGGTGGTCTGATGTTCCTGATTGGGATCCTGATCATGACCTATAATATCACGATGACGATTAAAGGCCGTGGTAATGCTAAAACGATAGACGGAGAGGGGCCGCTGGCTAATCCAGTTCTACCAACTAAAGCAGAACCTGTGTTGGCGGGAGAATAAGATGCTGAAACTTCACCAATATCTCGAAAAGAAGTCTTTCGGACTTTTACTTGGCATTATCGCTGTCGTCTCCGTCGGCGGGCTTGTGGAAATCGCACCGCTCTTTTATGTGGATAATACGATTGAAAAGGTTGAGGGTATGCGCCCTTATACGCCGCTGGAACTTGCAGGACGGAATATTTATATACGGGAAGGTTGCTATACGTGCCATTCTCAAATGGTCCGCCCTTTGCGTGATGAAGTAGAGCGTTACGGGCATTATTCGCTCGCCGCTGAATCTATGTATGACCGTCCTTTCCAATGGGGGTCAAAACGAACGGGCCCGGATTTGGCGAGGGTCGGCGCGAAGTACTCTGATGAATGGCATAAACTTCATTTGGAGAACCCACGCGCGGTTGTGCCTGAATCGATCATGCCGCCTTACAAGTTTTTGAGCAAACGCGCGCTCGATTACAAATCAATCGCGACCGATTTGCGGGTGAACCAAAAGCTTGGTGTGCCATACACAGATGAAATGGTCGAAAAGGCGGTGTCTGATCTTAAAACCCAGCTGGACGAGTTTGCTGATGATTATGATGGATTTGTCGCGCGCTATCCAAAAGCTGTTTTGCGGGAGTTCGATAACAATCCTGATAAAATATCGGAAATGGATGCTTTGATCGCTTATTTGCAGGTTCTTGGAACACTTGTGGATTTCGACGAGTACCAAGCAGAGAAAGACGAGAATTTACGATGAGTTACGAATCAATTGCTCACATCGTGAAATTGAGTGGTACGGTATTTTTCACCGGCTTCTTTATTTTGACAATCATCTACGCTCTTTGGCCCAAAAATCAGGCACGTTTCGACCGTGCTGCGCAGCTCCCGTTGCTTGATAGTGACCATCCAGAAGTCTGAGGCGGATTATGCAAAACGAAACTAAAATTGACGAAATTTCCGGTACCGAAACCACAGGGCACTCCTGGGATGGTATTGAAGAACTTAACACGCCCATGCCGCGTTGGTGGCTTTACACATTTTACGCCTGTATCTTATTTGGGATCGTCTATGCGGTTTTGATGCCGTCTATTCCCTTGATGAAGGGGGCGACAAAAGGTGTATTAGGTAAATCCGACCGGGCTGCTGTGGCGCAAGAGCTTGCAACTGAACAAGCGAAGCGTGCTGTCATGGGCGAGCGGTTGGTCGATGCGAGTCTGCAAGAAATTGCTGATGATCCCGACTTATTTCGGTACGCAATGGCAGCGGGAAAATCGGCCTTTGGCGATAATTGCGCCACATGTCACGGTTCCGGAGCGCAAGGCTTTAAGGGTTACCCCAACCTGAATGATGATGTTTGGATCTGGGGTGGTTCATTTGATGACATCAAGCATACGCTCACAGTTGGCATTCGTTCTCCCCACGAGGATACGCGCTATAGCATTATGCAAGCGTACGGACGAGACGGACTTTTGACGCCTGCGGAGATTTCAGATCTTGTTCAACACGTGCTTAACTATTCCGGCCGTGCGGAAGATCAGGCAGCTGCGATCCGCGGCGCAGAAACGTTTAAGCTTCAATGCGTTTCCTGCCATGGCGTTGACGGAAAGGGTGACCGCGTACAAGGCGCGCCAAACCTCACGGATAGCGACTGGATTTATGGCGGCGAACCGCTTGATATTCGCGCGACACTTCAAAATGGTCGCCAAGGCGTGATGCCAAACTGGTCCGAACGTCTCACTCCTGACACAATCTCAGCACTAGCAGTCTATGTCCACTCTTTGGGCGGCGGTGAAACTCCGTTGGTCAATTCGAGTGAAACAGAAGGGTAATCATTCGGTAGTGTCATGACGACTTTGATCGACAATACGCCGCCGCGTAAAAAGGTTGCTCCCGGTGTGGAGCAATCTCGGGCGGTCGCGACGTCTCCTTCCACCCCGCAAAGCCTTTATGCCAAACGGGTGAAGTTGTACCCAAAACTGGCCCATGGGTTTTACCGCAATATCAAATGGTTCGCGCTGTTTGTGCTGTTGGGGATTTATTATATTACCCCTTGGCTAAGGTGGGACCGGGGGCCTGGGCAACCGTCTCAGGCCGTACTCGTCGATTTTGAAAATGCGCGTTTTTATTTCTTTTTTATCGAGATCTGGCCGCAAGAAGTTTACTACATCACTGGACTGCTTATCCTTGCCGCGCTTGGACTGTTTCTGGCAACGTCACTTTTTGGGCGCGTATGGTGTGGTTATGCTTGCCCTCAAACCATTTGGACCGATCTGTTTATTCAAGTTGAGAAGTTCTTCGAAGGTGACCGAAATGCCCGAATGAAGCTGGACAAGTCGCCTTGGACGCTCAAAAAGATCTATAAGAAGACCGCTAAACATTTGGTTTGGCTTGCTATCGCTGCTGCTACAGGCGGCGCATGGATCCTTTATTTTCATGACGCGCCCACGATCGCGCGGGACTTTATATCCGGTCATGCACCGATGACATCCTATGTCTTTATGGGGATCATGACCTTTACCACCTATACGCTTGCAGGCCATATGCGAGAGCAAGTCTGCACCTATATGTGTCCTTGGCCGCGCATCCAAGCGGCGATGATTGACGAAGAAGCGCTGAATGTGACTTACCGGTATGATCGCGGTGAGCCCCGTGGCGCGCATAAGAAAAACGATTCTTGGGACGGCCGCGGCGATTGTATCGATTGCCGTCAATGCGTTGCCGTTTGCCCTGTTGGAATCGATATTCGCGATGGATTGCAGCTTGAATGTATTGGTTGCTCACTATGTATCGATGCTTGCGATGAGATTATGGTGAAAATTGATCGGCCGAAAGGTTTGATTGCTTTTGATACTGACGCCAATGTTCAGCGCCGTATGAAAGGTGAGCCGTCAAAGATCAATCTCATCCGCCCACGTACAGTTGTCTACGCTGTGTTGTTTTCGGTGATCGGTTCATTGATGCTTTATTCTTTGCTGACGCGGACGACTTTGGATCTAAATGTGCTTCGCGATCGCCAGCCAAACTTTGTCAAGCTATCAGACGGGTCGATCCGCAATGGCTATACAATTAAGGTTCTGAATAAGTCTGGAGTAACGCGTCATCTGACATTAAGCCTCGAGAGTTTGCCGTCGCCGGTCTTAACCGTCGCCGGGCAGTCCTTGGCGTCTGAAATGACTTTGGTCGTGCCCGCCGACGAGACACGCGATTTCAAAGTTTATGTTGCGGAAGATGACATTGCGGCACTGGAAAAGAAAACAGACATTAAGTTTTTGGTCACGGATTCTGCCACAGGAGAAATCGCGACGAGATCAGCAATTTTCATTAGCGGCGCCAAAGGCGAGTAGCGAAAATTATGGCCCGTCTTAAGAAAGCGAAGAAGGAGCTGACCGGCTGGCATGTCTTGGCAATTCTGCTCGCATTTTTTGGTCTGATGCTCGCGGTCAACGTCTATTTTGCAGTCGTCGCCGTTTCCTCTTTTCGCGGAGAGGATGTTCCAAGGTCATATCGTCAGGGTCTTGAGTATAATCAGACCATCTCCGCGCGAGATGCACAGGCTAAACTTGGATGGACGGCGCGTACAAATACGGTTGTGCAGCAAGATGGACAGATTAAACTCATTGTTCTTGTTCAGGACGCAGAAGGCTTAGGCGTGGAAGGTTTGTCTTTTGAGGGCGTTTTGCGCCATCCGACCGACACGGCCAATGATATCATCTTGGACATTAATGATACGGGCGCGGGACGCTATGTGGCGAACGTGACGCCTGCTCCGGGCCAGTGGTCGTTAGTGACCGAAGCCGCGCGCGGGCCAGACAGGTTTAAAGTGCGGCAGGATATATGGGTGAAATAACCAAAATTTCCCCGACGGATATTGGTTGCCCGTCTGGACTTCAAGAGACGCCGATATCCGCGATTGACCCCCTTGCGGGGCAGTTAAGCCTCGCCAGCTTTGTGCATGAAATGGACGGTGTTTCGTCCATAGATTTGATTGTGCAAGGCGCGCATTGCGGCGGCTGTATGGCAAAGATTGAGCGCAATATGATCGCGCTATCAGGCGTTCGGGCGGCGCGAATGAATCTCTCGACGATGCGGCTTCACGTGGAATGGACGGGGCAAGAAACGACGCCCCACACTTTGATTCAGACGTTAACGGGGCTGGGTTATGGCGCAGCGCCTTATGCCGCCAGCGAGGCACAGGTTCAATCTGAGAACTCTCTCAAGTCGTTGCTGAAGGCCCTCGCCGTTGCTGGTGCTGCCGCCACGAATGTGATGCTGTTGTCTATTGCTGTCTGGTCGGGCGGTAATGAAATGACATCAGCGACCCATACGGGGCTGCATTGGATTTCCGCACTTATCGCTCTACCGGCTGTGGCTTACGCTGGACAACCGTTTTTTCGGTCCGCGTGGGCCGCGCTGAAAAACCGCCATACGAATATGGACGTTCCGATTTCGCTGGCCGTGCTTCTGGCTTGCGCGCTCAGCCTTTACGAAACAATTCATGGTAACCCTGATACTTATTTTGATGCAGCGCTTATGTTGCTCTTCCTGCTTTTGATTGGGCGCTATCTTGATGCTCGCCTGCGGTTGAAAACGGGGGAGGCGGCACAGCGTCTTGCGGCGATGCAGTCCACGTCCGCGACCCGGATAAAAAGTGATGGGCAGCTCGAAACCGTACCTGCGATTCAGATTAACCCTGGTGATCGGCTTTTGATCCCCGTCGGGCAGCGCATTCCTGTGGATGCGACTGTTCTCGAGGGCACCTCGGAAATCGATAACCAGATAGCTACGGGTGAAACGACTCCTGAGCTTGTGAGCGTAGGGGCCATGATATATTCTGGAACAGTCAATTTGACTGCGCCATTGACTGTGAAAGCCGTTGCCCGGCACGAGGATTCGTTTCTTTCGGAAATTACGCGGCTTGTAGAAGTTGGTGAACAAAGCAAAAGCCGATTTATAAAAATAGCCGATAGAGCCGCGCGGGCCTATGTGCCAGTCGTGCATAGTCTTGCGCTTATGACATTTATTGGCTGGCTGATCGCGGGGGCAGGTCTGCGACCAGCATCTCTAAATGCGATTGCGGTTCTTATTATCACGTGCCCGTGCGCCTTGGGCCTTGCTGTTCCGGCTGTGCAAATTGTTGCCAGCGGGCGTCTATTTGCGCGCGGAATATTCATGCGGTCCGGAGATGTGTTGGAACGCCTCGCGAAAATAACACATGTTGTCTTCGATAAAACCGGCACGTTGACTGAAGGCAAATTCACCTTGATAAATCGCGACGAAATATCCCGTGAGAATTTGGCTATTGCGGCGGCATTGTCTGCCCGATCTCGGCATCCGATCGCGGTCAGCTTACACAAAATTAAATCGGACATTGTGATTGAAGCGGTGGAGGAAATTGCCGGGCAGGGGCTTTCCGGACAAATGGAGGGCTTGAAGGTCTCCTTTGGTGCTCGTCCTGACGTTGAAAATGAAGAGACCGTTCAAACGGTGAGTTGGTTGTCCGTCGAAGGCCGTGATCCCGTTCGGTTTGTATTCTCGGATAAGGCCCGAAAGGACGCTCAAGAGACGATACGGTCACTCAGCGCTATGGGGTTGACCTCAGAGCTTCTTTCTGGTGATCGCCCCGCGGTGGCGCAAAGTCTTGCGAAAGACCTTGGAATTACCAAGGCAAAGGGACATGTTTCCCCGCAAGACAAACAAACGCAGTTATTGGACTATGAGGCCCAAGGGATACGCGCGCTGATGGTCGGAGACGGTATCAATGACGCGCCCGCACTGGCCGCGGCACATGTCTCTGCGTCTTTAGCTGCGGCGTCCGATATTAGCCGCGCTGCTTCGGACATAATTTTGCAGGGAGACGAACTGACAGGTTTACCAAATGCCATTCGTATTGCGCGCTTGGCTCACAGGCGGATGGTGGAGAACCTTAGTCTTGCTGTTATCTATAATTTTATCGCGGTGCCTCTGGCTGTCTTTGGATTCGTAAATCCGTTAATCGCTGCGCTCGCAATGTCGGGGTCTTCGCTCATCGTGACACTTAATGCGCTCAGGATGATGCGGGCATGACCGCGCTCGTTTGGTTGTTACCACTTGCCCTTGTTCTCAGCCTATCAGGTTTGTTTGCCTTTTTCTGGGCGCTGAAATCCGGTCAGTTTGAAGACACAACAGGCGACGCGGAGCGCATATTAATGGATGTGGAAGATAAGCCAATTATGGATAAGTTTGCCGAAAGTGAAAAGCTTTAGGCGTCTTCATCCTCTAAAATAAGCTCGTCATCCGAGCAGCAAACGGCGTGACAAGCTTTCGCATGTGGCGCTCGACGATCCTCTTTAGGGCCGTCTTTTCTCAGGTCCAATCGCAAGAATTGATCGGAGCCGCAAATTGGCACAAGCAGCACGCCTGACGATGAGAATAGGGGCGCGAGCGCCGACGCGATAGGGGCGGAAAAGAGTGAAAATGACAAAAATAGGGCCAGCCGTCTCATGAGTTCAATATACACTGATAATGAGGGCTCTTCCAGAAAAACCTATTTAAGGGACGAAATGCCGCCATTTTCCTTCAGTGTTGATTTTGCGGGTCAACCCTCTTTTGATGATTTGGCGCAGGCGGCACAAATTCTGTGATAATTTGTGCGTCCTTGCTCTCATTTTGGGCATTGACAAAAGAATAGAAATCGATATTCAACAAGTGTTGAAATTTAACGTTTGTTGAATTTTTCTATAATAATACCTAAAAAGGGGAAAATCGTGTCGCATCTTAAGTCTCTAAACCTAACGTCATCTTTGCTTATCCTTGGGGCGATCGCATGTGCGATACCCGCGCAAGCGCAAGGAAATGACGATGAAATCATCGTCACAGCACAGCGCCGCGCGCAAAACATTCAAGACGTGCCGATCTCTGTTACAGCTGTGTCCGGTGATTTCCTTGAAGATATCGGCGTTGTCGATATCACTGATGTTCAGAAAATTACACCCAACGCGACAATTGAAGTGGCGCGCGGTTCCAGTTCTACACTGATTGCATTTATTCGCGGCGTTGGCCAACAAGACCCGTTGTGGGGTTTTGAGCCAGGCGTCGGTGTTTATGTGGATGATGTTTATATTGCACGTCCTCAAGGTGCCGTTCTTGATGTGTTTGATGTTGACCGCGTTGAAGTCCTTCGCGGACCGCAAGGGACGCTTTATGGCCGTAATACGATTGGCGGTGCCATCAAATATGTGACCAAGAATCTCGACATGGAAAACTCGACGTTAAATGCAAAAGTGAATGTCGGCTCCTATGGTCAATTCGACCAAATTATCTCAGGCTCAATGCCCGTTTCCGATACATTTGCGATTGGCGGCGCGATCGCGAATTATAAAAGAGATGGTTTCGGGACAAACCTTTTCACAGGGGCAGAGCATTATAACAAAGATATTTTTTCGGCTCGCGTTAGCGCGGAGTGGAACCCGACGCAGGCACTCAATCTGCGCCTAGCGGCAGACATGACAAATGATGACTCCAATGCAAAACATGGTCATCGTTTGCTGCCGAGCGGCGACGGTACGATTCCTGTGACGGAAAATGAATATGACACGCGCGGCGGTGCTGGTGATTTGAATAAAGTCGAGACGCGCGGCGTGTCGTTGACAGCCTCTTATGAACTGAACGAAAATGTGACGTTAAAATCTATCACCGCTTACCGTGAAGGCGAGACCGTCACGCCGATCGATTTTGATGCCCTACCGCAACAAGATTTCGATGTTCCGGCAAATTATTCAGATAGCCAATTTAGCCAGGAACTTCAGCTTCTTTACTCCCGCGGCCGACTTTCCGGCGTTGCAGGCCTTTATTATCTCGACGGATCTGCCGATGGTGATTTTGACCTTCTGCTAAGTGCGTTGGGGGTTACCATTTATCAGGCCGGTGATCAGGCGAAGAAAAACTACTCGGCCTATGCGGACTTTACCTATGAACTTACGGACCGCTTGGATCTGTCTGTTGGTGCTCGTTACACGATTGATAAAACGGTCGCAGACGTCACGCGTGAGCTTTGGCTAGGTCTCGGATCACAATCATTTGATCCTGCCAACACTGGGGTCTTCCTCGCAACGCAAACGGGCTATTCTGGCCTAGAGCGTGAAGACGATGCCTTCACGCCGCGTATTGCTTTGAATGCAAAACTCACAGACGATCATAATTTCTATATGTCTTACTCTCAGGGCATTAAGGCGGGCGGTTTTGACCCCCGTGCTCGCGCAGATTTGGACCCTCTCGGCCTATCTCGAGATGGTTTCGGGCCAGAGAAAGTGGACTCCTACGAGGCAGGATTTAAGGGAAGTTTTTTCGAAAACCGCTTTACCTATAGCCTCGCGGGCTTCGTTGCCGACTACACGGATCAGCAAATCACCACGCAACAAGGCGCTGACTCCGATAATAACGGCGTCAATGACACATTTATCTCATCGGTCTTCAATGCGGGTAAGTCCACCTACAAAGGCATAGAATTTGAAAGCGCCATGCGTATTTCCGATAGCTTCACTTTGACGGCTATGGGGGGGTATATTGACGCTGAGATTAAGGAAATTCTCTCCGCGGGAACAAATATCGCTGATTTGTTTGTGACGCAGAATACGCCCGAAATTACGGGCCGTCTGGGGTTCTCCTATGCACATGATCTCGAGAACATGGGCGACATTCTTTTGACAGGTTCCGTCGCCTATCGTGACGAATATTACCTGTTTAACGTTGCGAACCCCGGGTTTGCGCCGGGTACCAATGCCGTGTTCCCGCAAGGCGGACCCGCGCTTGATCCGGACGCTTATGCCGTCATTGATCTTGGTTTGAACTGGACTAGCGAAGATGGACGTTGGGGCTTGGGTCTTTATGGTCGAAACCTGACGGACGAGCGCGCCAAAGTCGCGGCTTACAATTTTGTGACGCCTAGCCAACTTGGCGCTGACGGCGCTTACTCCGTCTTCTACCGTGCCCCACGTACCTATACGGCTTCCCTGAGCTTTAAGTACTAGGCGCGGTCGGCCGCGCGCATATGACCCGAAAGCCAGCGGCTATAAACGGGATCATATGCGCGTAGCCAACCTCAAAATCAGAAGAAGAGGCAACGCCGCCTGAGAGCTCATCCAGGCGGTGCGTGTCAGCCAATGTCAATGTAAGGGCTCCGGAAAGATAATGGTAACCCCAATACAAGGCCTCCTCGTCCACGCCGGGCATCGACTTTTTAAGCGCATCGATGAAGCGAATGACCAATGGGTTAAAGTACCTCGTCATCAATTCGCGGCCCCATTCGGGGGAGTTATTTACCCAAGCCACGATCGCGAAGTAATGCCGCCATCCTTCATCCGCGGAAGCTTGAATTTTCCCAAGCGGAGACAGGTAGGCCGCGATGATCGCTTCCACGCTCGCCGGTTTATCCCCCGCAGCTTTCAGGCACGCATCCAGAGCTTCGTTACGGACACGGTTCAATATTTCGGCGCGGCGAAACAGAACGGCATCGAACAGATCGTTTTTCGGTCCGAAGTGATAATTGGTGAGGGCGACGTCAACGCCGGCGGTCGAGGAAATTTGGCGGAGGGTGACACCATCAAATCCTCTCGCTGCAAACAATTCTTCAGCCGCGTCAAGAATACGTTCTTTGCGGGACCGGGGATCGTCTTCTTTTTTCGAGGTCGGCATAAATGTGGGGGCTCTCACATTGGAATTAATTTTTGCCCTTATGAAGGGCCTGCCTCGCGCGGTCAAATCAATCTGAGGACAACATGTCAACTATTCTAAAACCAACAAACCCACTCTTGCCCGACATTTTTGAGCTGCATGGAAAATGGAGAGCGGAAAAACCGGCTTTGATTACACCGGACGAAACCCTCTCATGGGCGCAGTTTAATGCGCGGTGCAATCAGGTTGGAAACGGGCTTTTGGGTTTGAACTTGGAAAAGGGAGACCGCGTCGTTCTTCTGATGTCAAACGGACAGGCCATGGCGATTTCGTTATTTGGCATTATGAATGCTGGATTAGTTTCCGCCCCTTTGAATGTCTCTGTCAACGATGCTGCCATAAAGAACATGATACTGGACTGCGGCGCGTCAGCGATCATTGCCACGGCTGACCATGCCGAGCGTATTGATGCTTTACTGCCAGAGTTCCCCAAGGCGCTCGCCGCGCGTCTTATTTGTGCGGAAGGTCCCCGTGAGGGCTGGATAAGTTTTGAAGATTGGCGATCTGCCCAGAACGCTAACCGTCCGGCGGTTGATATCGCCCCGGACGACTTCGTGAATATCATATATTCTTCAGGCACGACGGGGCAGCCGAAAGGCATTGTTCATACCCATCAAGGACGACGAGATTGGGCGTATGACCTCGCTATCACGCTGCGTTATAATAGTGCGTCGCGTTTTTTGGCCACGATCGGCCTCTATTCGAACATCACATGGGTGGGTATGCTTTGCGCCTTATTACCCGGCGGATGTCTCATTGTTCGTTCGAAATTTGACGCCGTTGAAATATGGGAACAAATCGCCCGTGATAAGATTACCCACCTCTCACAAGTTCCGGTTCAATATGAACGCATGATCGATGTACCGGCTCATGAGACCTATGACGCCACGTCAATCAAAGGGATGATGAGCGCCGGTTCCCCCCTAAGGGCGTCCGTTAAATCCGCCCTATTTGAGCGGTTTGACTGCGGCATCATCGAGCTCTACGGCCTGACAGAAGGCGTGATCACCACTTTGGATCCTGAGGATGCAAAGGGCCGAATGGCCTCTGTTGGGCGGCCACTTATCGGCACTGACCTCGTTATTTTGTCCGACGATGATAAGATTTGTCCGATCGGAGAACCTGGGGAAATTGTGTCTTGTGGCCGTATCATTATGCCGGGATATTATAATCGTCCTGACGCCACCGAAGATGCGCAGTGGCGAGATGAAAACGGTATTGATTGGTTGAGAACAGGGGATATTGGCTATCTCGATGCTGAGGGATTTTTGTATATCGTGGACCGCAAAAAGGACATGATTTTGTCCGGTGGTCAAAATATCTATCCTCAGGATATCGAAGCGGTTTTCGCTGAGCATCCTGACGTTCAAGATGTTGCGGTCATTGGCATTCCCAGCAAAAAGTGGGGAGAGACACCTCTCGCCATTATTGCGCTTAAAAACGGCGCGGCAGATGTTGCGAGCATACAGACATGGGCGAACGCACAATTGGGCAAACAACAGCGGGTGAGCGGCGTCAAAATAGCTGATGAAATCCCGCGCAATCCAAATGGAAAAATTTTAAAGCGGAACCTGCGAGAAACCTATAAGACTGTTTCCTATGACTAATACATATGAAGACATCACCTATAAAAGTTCGGACGGGCTGACGCTTTATGCCCGCGATTATGCGGGGCCTGTCGGGGCGCCCACCATTCTGTGCATGCACGGCTTAACAAGAAATTCAGCGGATTTTCATTGGCTCGCGGAGCATTTGCAGGATCGCTACCGGGTCATTTCTGTGGATCAACGTGGCCGCGGACGCTCTGAATATGATTCTGATCCTGCCAATTACCAACCCGGCATTTATTGTCAGGATATGTTTACCCTTCTCAACACTCTAAACCTAACAAGCGTCATTGCTATTGGCACGTCAATGGGTGGCTTGATGACAATGATGATGGCGGCTCTGCGTCCGGGAATTTTTAGCGCGGCCATTATTAACGATATTGGCCCCGAGATTGACCCCGCAGGGCTTGAACGTATTCGCGGATATATTGGTGGCGACCGCCGTTTTCAAAGCTGGGAAGAGGCCGTGGAGGCCGTGAAAGCGCAAGGGCCAGATGTTTTTCCAGACTATGACGAAAAAGACTGGGAAGCGTTTGCCAGACGTGTGTGTGAAGAGGTCGAAACTGGGGATGTGCGTTTTGCTTACGACCCTGCATTGTCGGGCGGTGTTAAAACTCAAGATGAAAATGTTGTACCGCCGAATCTTTGGCCGCAGTTTGCTGCGCTCCACGGTTGTCCCGTATTGGTCATCAGGGGTGAAATGTCTGATATTCTGGCACCTGCGACAGTCGAAAACATGTGCCAAGAACATCCAAATTGCACCGCACAAGTGATTCCGCGCGTCGGCCACGCGCCGATGCTGGATGAGCCGGACGCCATTACAGCTATTGACATGTTTCTGAGGAAAAACGGATGAAGACGTTTGCGGCGCTATTGATGGGGATTGGGGTTTTATTTTTCGCGGGATGCGGTGACAATACCCCCGTAAACTCCGATGTCAGTTCCGCCGCGCCGCAAAGTCCCTACTACTTATCCGGCGATAAGACATTGGACGTGAACGGTGTCTTGGTTCGGTACCGAGAAGAAGGGGACGCGTCCAAACAGACACTTGTCATGGTCCATGGTTTCTCGTCTTCGCTTGAAACTTGGGATGCTATCGCCGCTGATCTTAAATCAGAATACCATATTGTCCGCCTTGATTTGCCGGGGCATGGATTAACGGGTCCTGATCCCCAAGAACGGTACAGCAATGAGGAAACGGTTACTTTATTAGCGGACTTTTTAAATGCTCTAAGCCTTGAGAGACCTGTTCTCATCGGAAACTCACTGGGCGGTTTGGTGGCTTGGCGATATGCTTTGAGCGCACCTGATGCTGTTTCCCGCTTGGTGCTTATCGCGCCGGGTGGGTTTTCAATTAATGGGGTGACCGAGACGCCTGTTCCTGTGCCAGCGATGGTAAAGTTTTACCTTCAGCAAGCGCCGCTGGCTGGCGTGACGCAGGCGACTCAAGCGCTCTATGCAGATCCTGAAAAATTGTCGTCAGCGCGTGTACAGCAGATAAAAGACCTTATGGATTACCCCGGTAATGGCGATGCACTGGTTAAACGCGCCGCTGTTTTCACGTTACCCGCGCCGGACGCTGATCTCGCGAAGGTCACAACACCGACGCTCATTATTTGGGGTGAGAAAGATAGAATGGTGCCGCCCGCTCACGCTTCACGCTTTATGGAGTTCATGCCGGCCGCAACGTTAAAAATGTACGAGAATGCGGGCCACGTCCCGCAAGAAGAACTCTCGCTGCGTGTTGCCGCTGATATTCGAGCTTTTTTGGAAGACTGATTTATGACCACATCCCCCCAAACCATCCAGCCATACTCAAAAGCCTATCGTCGATGGGCCTTGTTCATTCTTGTTGTTGTCTACACCCTCAACTTCGTTGACCGGCAAATCATCGGAATTTTAGCCGTACCCATTAAAGCTGAACTTGGCTTATCAGATATGCAGCTTGGACTTTTAGGCGGGATTGCGTTTGCGGCTTTCTATGCAACGCTTGGTATTCCGATCGCTTGGCTCGCCGACCGGAAAAGCCGCGTCTGGATTATGACGATTGCCCTCACGCTTTGGAGTGTTATGACCGCGGTGTGCGGTCTTGCGCACAATTTTCTACAGTTATTTTTGGCGCGCCTTGGCGTTGGCGTGGGCGAAGCGGGCGGCGTCGCGCCGGCCTATTCGTTGCTATCAGATTATTACCCGCCAGAGCAGCGCGGCCGCGCCATGGGGGCCTATTCTCTCGGTATTCCTATCGGTAGCGCCGTTGGAATTTTTCTCGGCGGCATCTTATCGACCCTAATGGATTGGCGATTTGCATTTATTCTCGTTGGGCTATTGGGTGTTGTCGTCGCGCCTATATTCCGATTGACTCTCAAAGACCCCGTACGCGGGCAGTTCGATCCGCCTGAGGCGAAGACTGAACCAGCGCCCTTCTCTGAGGTTCTATCGACTGTTTTGAAGAAACCGAGTTTTTGGTTTCTATCATTCGGCGCGGCGTCATCTTCGATGATGGGGTACGGATTGTTTTTCTGGTTGCCATCCTTCCTCGTTCGCTCATACCCAGACGCGCTCCCGCAATTCATGTCCTTCTTGCCTGAAATCTTCCGGCCTGAAGGGGCGGGAACTATTCTATATGCCGCTTATTATTACGGTATCATCGTTTTGGTCGGTGGACTGGTTGGCATCTGGTTTGGCGGCGTTCTCGGCGATAAATATGGCGCTGAGAACAAAGGAAGCTATGCGAAAGTTCCGGCCATCGCATTTTTGTTTACGGTGCCGTTCTTTGCTTTGGGTGTGCTGTCCCATTCACTTCTACTTTCATTCTTTGTGTTTCTGGTGCCGACGGCGCTTGGGTTGGTGTGGCTCGGACCTGTTATCGCGGCAGTTCAGCAAATCGTGCCTCCGAACATGCGCACGACAGCGTCAGCGCTTTTCTTGCTCATCAATAATTTAACCGGCATTGCGCTTGGCAACTTTATTCTAGGGAGCTTATCGGATGGGTTTGCGGCGAAGTTTGGTGCCGAGTCGTTGCGGTACGCTCTTCTGACGGGAACCATATTTTACGTTCTTGCGGCGGTTCTGTTTTTGTTTGCGGCCAAGCATCTCCCCAAGGACTGGGAAGCTTAAACCGACTACCGACGAATGGCCGGGGTTTCGATACGTAGCCCCTGCGCTCGGGCGGCCAAATATAGTTCGAGATCGATATAGGTTTGAGACCCGAGTTCGAGGGGCTGCGCACGCACCCCGCGGTCACAATCTGCGAGCCTTCGGTGCAATGATCCGAGGGTTTCCCATTCTAAACGGTAGGCCGGAAACCCGTTTCCGTGTCCTTGGCTAATTACGTCCCCGCGCAGTTTCTTCCCCCAATTTTGATCATGGCATTGCGCGCAGGACAGGTTCATCTGTCCTCTTCGCGTGAAGAAATATTTTTCACCATTTTTGAAATGAGAGCGCGCTTTTCCGTCCACGGACACTTTGAGCGTTTGGCCTGCACCAAGGTTGGCAACATAAGATGTTAAAGCCAGAAGGTCATCACTTTCATAGGGCAGAGCGGGACGCTTTTGGTGGACCTCTCGGCAGTAATTTATTTGCCCTTCCAAATTGACAAGCGTGCCGACTGCTTTTGAATATTTCGGATATGTGGCCGCGGCCGCTTCAAGCGGAAGATTTTCTCCGCTATGACAATTACGGCAGGCCGGGACGTTTTCCCTCGCTTCATCAAAAAGCACCTCGCCTTTGGTCACCCATAAGAACCCCGGATTGGCGAAATCATCGGATTGCAGGGCTTGCGTCTCTGATGTGAGAAATGTGGTCCCAGAGCGCACAGGAGAGGGGACTGACAGGTCATTTTGCGGCGTCTTTTTACAGGCCGCGAAACCGGCTGCGATGACGAAGGTGACGAAGAGTGCCTTCATGCGACATCTATTTGCACGTGATCTTGAAAAACGAGACCGGTTTGTTCGGTCCATTTAAAGACAAGTTTTCCTGATTTATTCGCGCGTATATGAAATGTGATGAAGGGGTTTGCGGCAACACCGGGATAAAAATCCGCTTGGAATAATGTTTCGCCGTCCATGATACACTCAAATTTGGTGAGTATATTTCGCGGAATTTGTTCGCCCTTCGAGGTCAAGCGGTATCCGCTTTCCATGTCGTGCTGGATAAGCGCTTTAAGTTCAATAATCTCGCCGCGTGCGGCTGAGGCGGGGGCGGAAATACGGATTGCGCCGGCCATCTTAAAGCACCACGCAAGCGGCGACAGTCACTAATGTTTTTGCAGATCCGGACCATAGTGACCCGTCGTTCATTTCGGCGATCGCATGAACATTTTGAGTGCCGCTCAGCCGTATGCGGCTTGATACTTGCGCGAGGCCGGATGCCGAAGAGAGGTGGAATATGGCGATAAGCGGGATCGGATTGCGTTCTGAAAAGATTGCGATCCGCTTCACATAGTCGGTTTCGCTCATCGGACTGTCGACGTTTACGCCGAGTGAAACGGAATACCCATTTTCCGATATGGGAGGTATTTTAAGTGAGACCCTCCCCGGTGTGACAGGACGTTCGCCGAATAATTTCAATATGGATGCGTTCATGTCCGATGTTGCCGCCCAGCCTGCAATTGGCGCTGCGCTGATGACAAGGAGTGCGCCTGAACTTTGCAAAATGTCACGCCGGGTAAGTTTATTCATTCGCCGTTCCTTTCAGTGTTGAAAGATAAGCGATAATGTCTTCAATGTCTTGGCCCGAAAGCAGCGTTTTTCCCTCATAGGGCGGGGCAACCTGATGGAGGCCCTTCGTGCGAAAATAAGACGGCATGACGGCTCCCGTTTTCAAGGCGTCATAGTCAGCAATACGAATGCGCAATTGAGCCGGCGTTAAACGATTCCCAACATGGGATAAATCTGGGCCGATATTTCCTTGAAACTCCGCATCCAAGCCTGTGATCTGATGGCATAGAACGCAATGCCCGCCCTCTCGTGAGGTAAATAGGTCAAGCCCAATGTCTGCGCGTCCTGCCGTAGATGAGAGAGGGGTGTCAATGGTATCTGTATCCAATGATGCGTTAGGTTGCGCCTCGGCGCACGCTGTTAAGAGCAGGGCGGTCAGCAGAAAACTCAGACCTCTCATCCAAAAGCTTCTTGGGTAATTGAGGCGAACCAGGTCTCTGCTTCTTGACCTTCTGCCAAGCGTACAGATATGTCCGCTTGCATGGGGCTGACGCCGCCCGCGTCTTTAACCGAATTAAAAGTCCCGCCCTCATTGTTGTAAACGCCGGAAATAGAAACGGCCTGTTGCGGATCGATGTATGAATAGCATGTGTTATTCAGCAGCGTGGGCTGCGGCGCTCGTCCCGTTAAAAGCCGAATAATCTGAATGGCGCATATTTTGGCTTGCAGGTTGGCCGAATAAGCGGATTTTGGCATTGGCGCTGCGATAGCGGCGTCTCCTATTACGTGGATATTGGGAACGATCTTAGATTCGAACGTCACCGCGTTTATGGGGCACCAGCCAGACGCGTCTGCCGCGCCTGATCGTTTCGCTATTTCACTCGCACACTGGGGCGGAATAATATTGGCAACCGCCGGGTTGAGCGTTTCAAAGTCCGTAAAGACCCGGTTATGGCCGGGTTCCACGCGCACAGTTCGTCCGTCGCTCGATGCGCTCCGCCATTCAATGATGTCTGGGTAGGCAGCATTCCACGCTTCTTCAAAAAGCGGCTGTTTGGAAAAATTCTCCTTCGCATCCAAAATAATGAGCTTTGACCTTGGCTTTTGGGTTTTTAGGAAATGCGCAATCAGGCTCGCTCGTTCATAAGGTCCCGGAGGGCATCTATAAGGCGCTGCTGGCGCAGAAATCACAACCGTTCCGCCGTCGTCCATATTCGAGAGTTGCTGCGCGAGTAGAGATGTTTGCGGCCCCGCTTGCCACGCGTGCGGCATTTTAAGAGCGGCGCGCGCATCATAGCCTTCGATAGCGTTCCAAATGAAGTCTATCCCGGGGGATAAAATAAGCCGGTCATACTCAAACGTCATGCCGCTATCTGTGCGAACGACTTTTTTGTCGGGGTCAATATTTTCTGCCAGCGCGTGAACAACTTCAACGCCCCGCGCCTTGAGGTTATCATATCCGAACTTTTGAGCGCTCAGCGGCCTCTCCCCCGTTATCACCAAGTTTGAAAACGGGCAGGCATAATAATGTGCCTTGGGCTCAATTAGTGTGACCTGAAAGTGCGGCGCGAGCATAGCAAAAGTGTGAGCGGCGCTTGCGCCGCCAAAACCGCCGCCAATGATGACTATGCGGGGCCGCGTTCCTGCGCGCGAGCGATTTGAAATGAAGGGCGCGAGGCCGAAGACGGAAAGACTCGCAATGATGGCTCTACGGGAGGGGCTACTCATCTTTAACCCCCAAATAATCAGCGATCTGGATAAGGTCGCTCTCGCTATAGCCCCGCGCTAATCGGTGCATCACGGTCGTTCCAGCCAGGTCTTGTTTGTAAAAAAGCGTCCTTGCCGTCAAATCGCTTGCCTTTAGACCTTCCAAGGACGGAACTCCGGACCCGCCGCTGAGATGGCAGCCAGAACACGAAGCCGCTAAAAGCGCTGTCGCAGACAGGCTTGAAGGGTCAAGGACAGGGTCTCGGGCGTCAGTTGTGCTAGGCGGTCGTTCACAGGCGGCGAAACTACCTGCGAGGCCAATGCATAAGAGGAAAGTGCCTACCTGTTTCACGTGCGCAAATTTTGATCCTTGATGGGGAGCTGGCGCACACGTTTGCCAGTGGCGGCAAATATGGCGTTTAAAACAGCAGGCGCCGCTACGGCGATCGTTGGCTCTCCAACGCCGCCCCAAAACCCGCCAGACGGCATAATAATGGTTTCGACTTCTGGCATTTCCGCGATTCGCATCGAATTAAATGTATCGAAGTTGCGTTGCTCGGGCTGCCCGTCCTTATAAGTCATTTCGCCGTAGAGCATGGCGGAAAGGCCGTACACGAATGACCCTTCAACCTGGGCTTCTATTTGTTGAGGGTTTGCGGCATAGCCGCAGTCTGTTGCGGCTGTGATTTTGTGCATTTTGAGCTTCCCATCATCGCTTACGCTCACTTCTGCGCACGCAGCGACATAGCTGCCAAAAGCGTAAATATTGGCAAGGCCGCGCGATTTTCCGTCATTAGATCCCCAGCCGCCTTTTTCCGCGGCGGCTTTCAGGACGGCAGCCATTTTGGGGCTGTCTTTCAAAAGATCCAAACGGAACTGTAATTGGTCGCGTCCCGCTTCGTGCGCCATTTCGTCAAGAAAACACTCCATGTAAACGGCGTTCTGGTTCGCGTTTACACCTCGCCAAAAACCGGGCCGAATGGGCGGGTTGCGCATGGCATGATGGATATGAAAATTCGGGAAACTGTATTTCATGGTCTGATCCTCGAAACGGGGATCAAGCCCAGACGGAAGTAGGCCTTGGAAAACCGCCGGGTCCATGCCGTTGACCAGGAATTGCGGGATTAAATAGGCAAGGATTGACTGACCAGAGATTTTCAAATCTAGGGCCGTGAGGTTGCCGTCTTTGTCAAGGCCGCCTGTCATTTTGGCTTTTGTAATAGGATGGTAAAAGCCATGAGCCATGTCTTCTTCGCGAGACCATTGCAGCTTAATATGCGTGCCGGGCATTTCTTTTGCGACTTTCACCACTTGAGTGACGTAATCAGACATACCTCTGCGGCCAAAACCACCGCCTAGCAATAATTTATGCACGTCGCATTGTTCTATAGGTAGTCCTGCAGCCTCCACCGCCGCGCCTAAGGCAGATTCGCCGTTTTGCGTGGGACACCAGACTTCGCATTTTTCGCTCGTCCAGATGGCTGTCGCGTTCATTGGCTCCATAGGCGCATGGTTTTGCGCGGGGAAATTATAAACCGCTTCAACAACTTTATCGGCATTTTTGAGCGCCGCGGCCGCATCACCGCCTTTGTTACCGGTAAAGGTCTTTTCCGCATTGAGGCCATCCTCAAGCAAGGCTTCGATATCCGCCGTTGAGTAAGCGGCATTTTCGCCGCCGTCCCATTCAATAGGCGTTGCTTCCAAGGCTGAATTTGCTTGCCACCATGTCTCCGCGATCACAACAACGGCGTTATCTATTTGCAAGACTTTGACGACCCCAGGCATCCCTAAGGGCACGCTTGCGTCAAAAGATTTAAGCGTTCCGCCTAAAATCGGGCAATCCTTGATACTCGCGACTTTCATACCGGGGAATGTCAGGTCAGAACCGTATTTAAGTTTTCCGGTGAGTTTATCTGCCGTATCGAGGCGCAACTTGGGCTGACCAATAATGGTCCAGTCATCTTTTCCCTTAAGTGTCACCTCTAGAGGCGGGGCGAGCTTAGACGCCGCCTCGGCAACCTTACCATAGCTCGTTTTCTTTTTTGAACCATTATGCGAGATAATGCCCTTAGAAACAGAGCACTCGGAAACGGGGACGCCCCATTCATTCGCTGCCGCTTCGATCAACATGATGCGCGCCGCCGCACCGCCTTCACGGACATATTGATGAGACCCGCGAATGCCTTGGCTCCCGCCTGTGGAAAAATCTCCCCAGACACGTTCACGCGCATGGTTCGCGCCAGGCGTTGGAAATTCGATCTTGACATTTTCCCAGTCACATTCGAGCTCTTCGGCCACAAGCTGCGCGAGACCGGTCGAGGTGCCTTGGCCCATTTCAGAACGCGCAATACGAACGGTCACTGTATCGTCATGGTGAATATGTACCCACGCATTTACTTCGGGATTTGGCGGTAGATTGCTGTAGTCTTGTTTGGAATTGGGTTCTCGGCAGCCGGACAACACGCCAAGAGTTAATCCTGCGCCTACGGCACCCGTTCCAATGATGAATGTTCTGCGGGAAAGAGACTCTGGCATTTGAAGAAGTTTATTCATTCCGGTCTCCTATGATTTCGTTTTCGCGAGGTGGATGCCCTTGCGCACACGTGCGAACGTTCCGCAGCGGCATATATTGGTGATTTGAGCATCAATATCGGCGTCGGTTGCGTTCGGGTTTTCTTTCAAAAACGCAGAGACGGCCATTATCATTCCGGGCTGACAATATCCGCATTGCGGAATGTCCAGTTCAGCCCATGCTTGCTGCACGGGGTGAGCCCCGTCGCTTGAAAGCCCCTCGATTGTCGTGATTTTCTCATTTTCAATGGCAGCGACAGGATAAACGCATGACCGGACAGCTTGTCCGTCAACGTGAACCGTACAGGCACCGCATTGCGCAATACCGCAGCCATATTTTGTTCCGGTTAAGCCAAGCTGCTCGCGTAGCGCCCAGAGGAGAGGGGTGTTCTCGTCTCCGTCAAATTCAACATCTTTACCATTTACATTGAGTATTTTCATCGTCTTTCCTCTCCCTCATCGTTCCTTGTGTAGCACAAAGGTCAGACCTGCGAAACCAAACTTTCTTGGATCGCGCAATAGTTATCATTGACTTGGATGGGCCGGGTTCGTTGAGTTTAAAAATCTCGTTTCCATTTTAGCGAGAGGCTTTGGTCATTGTCCGCTCTAATTTTGGATCTAAGGGCAATGTTTTTGCGGATTTCCCAGTCGATCACGGCACCCGTTTGATCGGGGCCGGCCCCTGAAAATATTTGCAAATATACGTTTTTCGCCAAATAGCGTCCGCCAACAAGCTGTGCGCTTCCGTCTGCGCCAAAATTGATACTGAGTTGTCCAATGCCAAATGCGTCCCTGAGGCCGCCCAGCAAATCAAAGCCGCCGCCTTTTCCTGACATTTGAGCGAGCGCTCCGGCGAGCTGCGCGGCTTCTATTGTGGAAAGCTCTGTGGCCGACCGGCCAAATAGTAGGGCGGCGAGAATTTCATCTTGAGGGCGTTCTGGTGTGCTCGACAGTTTGATTTCTGGTGCCTCGACAGTGCCCGTAATGGTGACGCTCGCATCTAGATTTTGGGTTTCAGTCGCGGCTTGAAAGTCAACTTTTGCATTTGCAAGGTCCCCGTTAAAGATGATCGTGCCGTCTGTGAACTCAAGTGTTTTACCCGCAATTTTGTATCCACCTCTTAGGACCTTCGCTTCGCCGTAGAAAAGCGGCTCCACAAGCGTGCCTTTGAGCGTGGCGTCCACAGACATCTCGACGTCAAGGCCTCTGCTGCGAACAAAGATACGCCGTGGGGCACGTATGTGAATATCGAGGTTAATCGGGCGGGACGGGGGTTTGGCCTTGAGCGCCTTGATATTCTCGGGGCGGTTTATTTCTTCGACCTCGATTTCGACAACGCTCAGATTGCCGCTTATGAATTGTTTGACGTCTGCTTTTCCAATCTCGATATCCCCGGACAGGGCTGCATTTTTTTGGGCGCTCGTGTATTTCAGTGTTCCTTTCATGCTGGCATCGACATCTTTGCGGTCGAGAACGTGAAAGTCCACCGCCGTGATATCTATCTCGCCGATCGGGCGCCCAAGGTCACCCAGAATGAACTTGCCAGACCCGCTCAAATTTCCGCCGTTTGTATCCCCCATATAGAGCTCGTTCAGCGTGAGACTTTCATTTGTAAAATCCATATCAAAACGGCCGCTTCGAACTTGCGTGCCAAACTCAGGCGCTTCGAATTGGATATCTTTGCCGTTTGCTTTTCCGTTCATCTGAGGGGCGCTTGGCGTACCAGAGACTTCAACATCGGCAAATAGCTCGCCGCCTAATTCAGAGTCGCTGGGTGTGAACAGCCCAAATATTGCCGCAGCCTCACCAGACGCCGAAAAAGCGCCTGACATATTGCCGTTCATATGTATCCGGGTCTCGAAAAGAGAGGCCCCAACAAGAAGAGGGATGTTTAATTCGCCTTTTGATGTGAATCCCGCGGCTGTGCCGCCGTCGAGCGACATTGATGCGTCCTTGCCCCTGACGGTCAATCGAAAGTCATTTGTCAGACCTTGGCCTTTGGGAACGTCAAACCCGCGCCAGTCTTTGACAATGACAGAGCCGTCAACGTTCAGGGGCGAACCATTTTTCAAACTGGCAGAGATATTCGCGCCGATGCGCCCGCGCGTGTCTGCGAGGTTCCCTGGCATCGGTATCAGTGTCACGGGTAGGTTGGCCGCAGCAAATTCGATTAATTCTTGTGTCTCGCTTTTCTCGTATGTGACGTCGATGGTCCCGTCTGCAACCGATATAGGCGCTGTGACGCCAATTTTGCCTGCCGATGTGTATATTTCAATCGGTGTCTTCGCCGCGATATTAATATCCCCATAAAGGATTTTTGGAGATAGATAGGCGCGCAGGGTGCCGCCGGTTTCTCGTGTCAAACGAAAGTCTGAATCAAGATTAAATCGGCGAGCAATGATGTATTCACCCCTTTGGCCGGTGGCTTTCATTGCGCCTTGCATGGCATCGAGTGTGCCGTCGGCCTTTGCGTTGAATGTGTCGAATTGAAATCCTGCCGCCGCAATTTTTTCGGCATTTATATCGAGGCTGAGGCCCTGAACGCCCCCGAGATTGGTAAGCGTCAAGGCCGCGCGTGCAAATTGCCCATCCTTTTCAGGAAGCTTCAATGCCAGTTCGCCAGACGCGATTTTATCGTTTGAAATTTCCACATTGCCGCCGGCCGCAAGTCGGCCCCACCCCAAGGTGATATTATTGGCGGACAGGCCTCCGTTCTTGGGCTGAAGGTTGGCCCCGAACGAAAGATCTCCGTGAGGGGTACCCGCATTCAACTGCACAGCGCCCTGGGGAGAGGTCAGAACGCTCACGAGCTCCGAACGCAGCCGTGGTTTTTTAAAGACATAGTCTTTGTAGGTGAGAGCTTGAGATTGGGCATCAAACCGTACAGCGGGTGATGAGCGAGGGCCTGTAATCTCAAAACTGATCTCAGTGCCAGCGTCCAATATGGCCGATTGATATTCAAAGGAATCTGGGAGCAGGATTTCGCCGGAGAGGTTGAGCATTTCGCCTACCGTCCCGTTCATTGCAGCGCGAACATTTTGCCCTGTGACGTTCAGGCTTGTGAGGGAGATGTCGCTTCCATTGGGCTGTGCATCAACGGTGAAATCAATTTTTGAACCTATAAGGCCGCTCAACGGGGCAGGTAAGTCACTTGTGGGCTGAAAAACGCCGTCGGATATTAATGAGAGTGCGGCCCCTGCTTTTTGTACGGCTTTAACACGGGCTTGTAACGCGCCGGCCGGTTGCTGTCCGCGCGCCAAAAGTTCGGCCGTAACCGTCCCGTCAATCGCGTATGTTTTCTGGCGGGCATTAATCCATCCCTTGGCATTTGCACGGTTAGAGCCCGACGTAAATTGTGCGGAGGACAGGTTTAATCTCTTGGACTTCAAAAGGTAGGATCCGCTGGCATTCAGTGCCGAATTCTTTGACAAATTAAGACGTAAATCCATAGACGGAGATAAAGACGTTAAGCGCGTCTTGGCCGTAAAAGATATTTCATCGTCGTTGATTTGTTTGGCCGAAACCGGGCCACTGATTTGCCCTGCTATGCCGCGCGGCGTGGTCACGGAATTGACCTCTATATTGCCATTGAATGAATAGGGAGAGGCCAAGGAGACCTCCCCGGAAATCGCTGCAGACTTTGCGTCATACCCGTCCGGTAGCTTTAGAAAAAGAGATGGCGTTGTTGTTTTAAGGTCAATGTTCGCGCGCTCTGGCCGTAAGCCTTTTTCGGGCAGACTGCCTTGCGCGGTGAGTGACAGGTTCGGAATGTTGATGGCGGCGTTAAAGGCGCGAGGATTCGCCAGTCGGTCAACATGAATGCTGGACGTCACCGAGGCCCCCAGTTGGCTCTCATAGGCCGCAAACTCAGGCCATTTTGCGGGATCAAATACGGCATTTAGATCGATTGTGTCTGTGGTCCAGAGCGTATCGGCGCGAAGCGCCTCATTGCCACCGAAATTCACCGCCAGACGCCCACTTCCATTTTCAGGGGTTCCTTTTAGGTCGCCGCTTCCTGAAATGGGCGTATTGGCGGGCGCTCTCATCAAGGCCGCTATAGGACCGGACGGCGCGCCCTGAATTTGAAAGACGCCTGACATATCCTTCGATTGTGTACGGGAGAAATCGAGCAGAACGCTGTCCCCCGGCGCGTCAAGTCTTTCTGCGAATATCTTTGCCTTTATCTCTCCGCTGGACTTTGCGTTAAAACCGCCAGACGCCATTAGGCTGACCTTTTGCCCCACTACGGGTTCACCCAAATTGATGGTTTGAAGGGTCAGTTCATTCAATGTGATTTTTAAGGAATCTTTTTTGCCAGACGATGTGGAGCGCGTTAATTCGGGCCGCCGGAAAATCTCCGTTTGGCGGATTTCCGCGGTGTTGATGAGAATGTGATCTTTTAAATAGGCGAAGGGCTTCCAGTCCAAAGACACGCCATTGGCCTCTAGCCATATACCGTTTTCATCAGACAATGTGAGGGTTTCGATCGAAAAACGCGAAAGGGGATCGCCCGATAGGCCGGAAACATGGATTGATTTTATGGCACCAAAGGAGCGTTTATTGATTTGAGTTTCCATCCAATTTGCGCCGGGCGTTGTGGTTACGAAAAAACGCAAAGCGCCGATAATGCCGACGAGGACAAATAAGGTCAACGCAACCCCGGTCAGCCACGTTCGGCGGCGGCGCGTCATTTTTGGTTTGACATCGGCGTCCATTAAAACGCCTGCCCGATGGAAATGTAGATCTGAACAGCGTTATCGTTCGCGCGTTTATTGAGCGGAACCGCGATGTCAAATCGTAGCGGCGCGAAGCTTGTGTAATATCTCAAACCGACACCAGCGCCATAGCGGATATCGGAAAGGTCAGGGAGGTCACTCAAACTGACGCTTCCGGCGTCCACAAACAGGGCCGCGCCGAAGGGTCCTTCGCCGTGGTAACGGAGTTCTGCGCTCGCTTCCGAGATGGATCGCCCGCCAATATACTGACCTGTGGATGAAATTGGCGATATTGTTTGGTAGCCAAAGCCGCGAACCGAGCCGCCGCCGCCGCCGTAAAATCGCTTATTGAGGGGCACAGAGGTTTGGTCCGCGCCAAAAATAACGCCGGCCTTCACGCGTCCCGCAAGAACGAGCGTGTCTGAGAGCCGTTGGTAATGACTGGCTCCCGTGGATAGAACCGTAAACAAACCATCTTGATTGCCAAAATTGTAAGTGGGCGTTGCGCTGGCTTCCACGAGAAACCCCTTTTCGGGATCAAGGACACTATCCCGCGTATCATATGTGGCGCGCCCGAGGCCTTCGAAGAGATAGGAGGTCACATCCAGACCGTTCTCTTTATACTCGGACGCTTCGACCCCAACCCCCAGGCCGACTTTGAGACGATTGCTAATCTTTTGCGTGATCAGTGCATTTGTCCCGACGCGGGACCCCGTGAACGCGTCTGTATCCTCTCGTGCGATCTCTGCACCGATGTCGAGCGCGCGGTCTTGACGAAAAAAGTACGGGATAGAATAGTCCGCACCCAGCCTGATTTGATTGGTTTTAAGTGTTGTCGAGAGTGTCAGGGTTTGCGCGTAGCCAACGAAATTGCGCCGCTCGTAAGTCAGATCTATGCCGCTCCCGTCTGACGTTGAATATCCGATCTCGCCGCTAATAGTGTTCATTGCACCTTGCTCAATGTTCAGAAGCACATTGCGCGTGACACTGCCATCCGCGTTTGAGATTTTTTCATCGTCCAGTATGGCCGTCGCGCTGTCGAAGACGCCCGTTGCGATAATGCGTGATGAGAGTTGGTTGAGAAGAGTATCATCAAATACGTCGCCCGGTTTGAACGGCGCGACCATCTGAGACCAGCTTTTGACCGTACGTGCTGTGCCTGTCTGCTCTATAACTCCGAAATAGGTTTTATCCCCTGCTTTGAAATTAAAATCTACATCCAGAGATGTCTTGTCATGGTCAACGACCGCTTTTCTTGGAAGAATTTCAGCTTCGGGATAACCGTGCGCTTTAAGGTAATTTACGGCGTTAAGCTCCGCAGCAACAACGGCCGCCGCATGCGCGGGAGATCCGGCCGAAATGGCAATTTCTTTCGAAGCCTGCGCGGCATTGTCCGGCGTTTTGTCGTCGAAATTTACGGATATATTTGAAAATCTAAATTGCGGCCCGGAATTTATCAGCAGGACAGGCTTGGGCGGGCGGCGCTTGGTTTCGTCGCCTTGCGGAACAAACTCGTCTATCCGTGCAGTAATTTCAGCGCCGTAAAAACCCCGAGATCGCATGACGCTTCTGGCTTGCTCAGCGGCCTTCTCAGCACGCCGACGGGCCTGAGCGAGGGAGCGCGGCGGGGCATCTGTTTGTCCAATGACCTGCCCCAAAAGTTCTCGGATCTCTGGACTCACATCTCCTTCAATATAGGCCATCGGGGTTTCCGCATAGGCGGAAGCTGCGGCCATGCTTAGAGCGGCACACATTACCATCGTGGAAAATGTTTTTGTCAGGGTTTTCAAATGGGGTCCCGAAAATGTCACGTATCTTTCAAACGCGTGGTTAAAGGCTTCGTTCCGCCGCGTCATCTATTGAATGCAGGTCTGCGGCTAATTTCCCGCTTCATGGACAATTTGTATGATTTTTCGGTATATGTTTTCGAGAAAGAACGAAAGGCTATGGACGCAATAAGAGTTTAATGAAACCGCCAACGATCAGGATCGCTGAAAACCCCAAAGCCCAGAGCGCAAAAAACCATAGCCATTCTTTGAGCCCGGTCTTTTCAATATGTTCGCCGCTCTCTTCTAGCATCAGTGATAGCCTGCGTCAGGATCGACTTTACCGCGGAAGACCCAATAGGAATAGGCGGTATATGACAGGATCATCGGTAGAAGGATTAGGGCTCCCACGAGCATGAACATAAGGCTGCTGTCCGGTGCAGCCGCTTGATGAATGGTGATCGCACGGGGGACAATGTAGGGAGAAATTCCTATTCCCAAACCGGCGAAACACAAGAGAAAAAGACCGATGCTTGCCGGGAAGGGAATATTGTCCTTTTGTTTATGGAGTCCCCAGAGCAGTATCGCCGCCAAAATAAAGACAAGGGTTGGAACCGGCAGGACAAATAAAAGGTGCGGGAAAGTAAACCAGCGGTCTGCAATCTCTGGCGAAAGAAAAGGCGTCCACAGACTGACGACACCCATAAACAGCAAGGTAACGACAGCCATTCGTTTTGCGATAATGTAGGCTTGGCTGCGTAGGTAACCCTCGCCTTTCATGACCAGCCATGTGGAGCCCAATAAGGCATATCCCGCAGTGAGGGCAAATCCGCACGTCAGCGTAAACGGGGAAAGCCAGTCCCACCAACCGCCCCCATATGCACGGCCATCAACCTCTATCCCTTGCACGAATGCGCCGAGGACAATGCCTTGCATGAATGTGGCAATCAGGGAGCCAAAAAAGAAGGAGCGGTCCCATATTTTTTCATGCGCTTTGTCTCTCCAGCGAAATTCAAAGGCGACACCCCGGAAAACAAGGGCGAGAATCATTGCGATAAAGGGTGCATAGAGCGCGGGCATCACGACCGCGTAGGCCAAAGGAAAGGCTGCCATAAGGCCGCCGCCGCCCAGAACGAGCCAGGTTTCATTCCCATCCCAGACCGGCGCTACGGAATTCATCGCGGCGTCCCGGCACTTGTCGGATTTCAGAAAAGGAAAGACGAGACCAATACCCAAATCAAACCCATCAAGGATAACGTAGATAAAAATTGCGAGAGCTAAAAGGCCAGCCCAAATTGTTGGAAGATCAAACATTCAGGCCTCCTAAGTCTCTGTTTTTGGGGTGTTGGCCCGAAGCGACGCTGCCGGTGTCGTGCCCGCAGAGCGCGTGACGGTCCCCGGAAGCGTGGGAAGGTCGCCGGGGTTTTTCGCCATCATTTTAAGGATGTAATACGTCCCTGCGCCAAACAATAGGAAATACACGACGGCGAATGCTGCGAGGGACGCTGCAACCGCCGGAGCTTCGACGGGCGCAATAGAGTCGCGCGTGCGCAGCAAGCCATAGACGGTAAAAGGCTGGCGCCCGACTTCGGTTGTGATCCAGCCTGCGAGAACGGCAACAAATCCAGCCGGCCCCATCAGCACGACGGCTTTGTGGAAGAGCTTTGCGCTGTAGAGGCGCTTTCGAAATCTTAGATATAGGCTGCATAGACCTGTTAGCAGCATCAGCATTCCTATGCCGACCATCACTCGGAAACCCCAAAATACGATGAACACAGGGGGTTGGTTTTCACGTGCAACGGTGTTGAGACCGTCCATCGGTGCATTCAAATCATGCTTGAGGATAAGTGAGGAGGCTTTGGGTATTCCGACAGCGTATTTTAACGTCTGATTTTCTTGATCCGGAATACCAAAAAGATAAAGCGGTGCGCCGTCCGGGTGGCTTTCAAAGTGGCCTTCCATTGCCATTACTTTGACCGGTTGATGCTCAAGTGTATTAAGGCCATGCATATCGCCGGCAAGTATTTGAATGGGCGCGACGAGTGCTGCCATCCACATCGCCATCGAGAACATCTTGCGAGCGTCTTCATTGGTTTTCTCGCGGATCAGGTGCCAAGCGCCCACGGCCCCGACGACAAACGCCGTGGTGAGATAGGCCGCCAGAACCATATGGAGTAATCGGTATGGAAACGAAGGATTGAAAATAATCTCGAGCCAGTTTTCGGGCACAAATTGCCCCGCCGCGTTGATGGAGAAGCCCTGCGGTGTTTGCATCCAGGAATTAACAGACAAAATCCAAGTGGCGGACAGAAGCGTCCCGAAGGCGACCATAATTGTCGCAAAAAAATGTAGCTTTTTGGAAACGCGGCCCATGCCAAAGAGCATGACGCCCAAAAAACCGGCTTCGAGAAAGAATGCGGTTAGGACTTCGTAGGCCATTAACGGACCGATAACGGGCCCTGCCTTATCAGAGAAAACGCTCCAGTTTGTTCCGAATTGGTAGGACATTACAATTCCGGAAACAACGCCCATACCAAAGGCAACGGCGAATATCTTTCTCCAATATTTGAACAGCCTTAAATAAACAGGTTTGTGCGTTTTCAGCCACAGGCCTTCGAGAACCATGAGATAGCTGGCTAAGCCAATAGAGAACGCGGGAAAAATAATGTGGAATGATACCGTGAATGCAAATTGAGCTCTGGCAAGATTTACAGCAAGATCGTCCATTAGAGGTGAAACTCCATTTCTTGATCAAAGGCATTTCCGCATAGTTTTATGATCGCCTCATGTTGGCTTAAGAACACCTCTCCCGTCAGGTCGCTGAGCAAATGAGATTTTTTGAGCTTGTCCATGACGGGGCCTTTAATTTCGGAAAGGTGGAATTTAATATTCGCAGATTTTAGCCGTTCATTGATGGCTTCGAGGCTTTCCAGTGCGCTAAAGTCAATATCATTGACCGCAGAGCACATCAGTATGACATGTTGTACCGCGCTGTTTTGTAGCGCTCGATCATATATAGCATCTTCGAGATAGCGCGCATTAGCAAAATAGAGCGACTCGTCAACGCGAAGGGTGAGGACGCGCGGGCTGGTGATGACATCGTGCCGCTCGACGTTTCGGAAATGCTCTGTATCGCGCACTTGTCCGACAATGGCGTAATGTGGTCGTGATGAACGAAAGAGAAACATGCCGATGGAAATGGCGACGCCGGCCATCACGCCCGCCTCAACGCCAATGGTGAGCGTTAAAACTATGGTCGCCATCATGGCCGCAAAATCGCTTTTGGAGTAACTCCAAGCTTGTTTAATCGCGCCAACATTTACCAGTGACAGAACGGCAACGATAATCGTCGCAGCGAGCGTCGCTATGGGGAGGGCGTAGAGGAGCGGTGTCAAAAACAGAGTCGCGAGGGCGATGCCTATAGCCGTGAACGCCCCAGCGGCAGGGGTTTCTGCACCCGCGTCGAAATTGACGGCAGACCGCGCAAAGCCGCCCGTGACCGGATAACCGCCAGAAAATGCAGCGGCGATATTGGAGGCGCCAAGTCCGATGAGTTCCTGATCCGGGTCAATCCGCTGTCGGCGCTTTGCCGCAAGTGTTTGCGCGACAGATACAGATTCGACAAAGCCGATTATAGCTATGATGAGTGAGGAACCCAAAAGACTGGTCCAGAGAGCCATGTCAAAGTGCGGCGCGCTGATCGGAGGTAAGCCTTTAGGAATGTCACCTACAATTTTAACACCGCTTTTTTCAAGTCCCATACCTGCGACAACAAGAATTGAGATGACGACAGCGACCACGGGTCCGACCCGCGTGCCGATACCGGCGAGTTTGTCTGAAAGCCCAAATTTAATGAGCAAGGGTTTAAGGTTTCCGCGAACCCAGAATAGGAACACCGTAGACGCGCCGCCAATGATCAGGGTTGGGATGTTGGTTTGGGGGATCTGGTTGATCAAAGATTGTCCAATCTCGAGCAGGTTATGCCCTGACACTTTGACGCCCAAAATATGTTTAAACTGGCTGACGGCAATGAGAATACCGGACGCTGTGATGAATCCTGAGATGACGGGGTGGCTCAGGAAATTGGCGATAAAACCTAATTTAAATAAGCCCATGAAAAAGAGCATCAGGCCGGATAGAAGCGCTAGCAATACGGCAATAGCCAAATATTCCGGCGATCCTTGGGCGGCCATATTTCCAGCGGCGGCGGCGGTCATCAGTGAAACGACCGCCACAGGTCCAACCGCGAGGGTTCGGCTGGTGCCAAAAATTGCGTAGGCGACAAGCGGGAGAATACTGGCATATAACCCGACTTGAGGCGGTAGCCCTGCGAGTAACGCATAGGCGAGGGATTGCGGGATGAGCATCACCGTGACGATGATAGCGGCGATGCCATCATTGATAAATGTATCACCCCGATATTTGCGGCCCCAATCCAAAATGGGAAAATAATTTGAAAGTTTGAATTTCATGGGTCCGTCCTATGGGGATCAATCACAGAAGCCGCTGTTTTAGTTCTGCGTATCTTTTTGCATGTAGGGCTTGGCGAGCCACTCTTTACCCTTGAGCATACCTTTCCAATACATGGGGGGAAGGATTTTCTCTTTTAAGAGCCACGATAAGCGGGACGGGCGAGTTCCGTCGATGAACCAGCTCGGGAAAGACGGCAATAGTTTTCCACCGTATCCAAACTCTGCCAGAACAATTTTCCCGCGCTCAACTGTGAGTGGGCAAGACCCATAACCATCATATACGGCACGCGCCCGACGATTGTCGAGTTTCGCCAGAACATTTGTCGCGACGATAGGAGCTTGCTTGCGCGCTGCGGCCATCGTCTTCGCGTTTGGGGCTGAGCAGGCATCTCCGAGCGCATAGATGTTGAGGTAACGCGTGTGACGCAGGGTTTCGGGGTCAACGTCAATCCAGCCCGCTTCGTTTGCTAGAGGGCTTGATTTGATAAAGTCGGGAGCGGACTGCGGCGGGCAGACATGAAGCATGTCAAACTTGCGTTCGATCACCGACTTTTGTCCTTCAGGGTCCGTTCTTTCGAACCACGCTGTTTTATTAGGCCCGTCGACTTTTACCAAGTTTTCGCCAAAATCGAGATGGGCATTATATTTTTTCACATATTCCATCAAAGCCGGAACATATTCTTTAACACCAAAGATAACGCCACCGGCATTACAGAAGTGGATATCAATATTTTTGAGGACATCCGATTTAAACCAGTGGTCGGCCGAGAGATACATCGCCTTTTGAGGCGCGCCCGCGCATTTGATGGGCATCGGAGGCTGGGTGAAAATAGCTGTGCCCGTTTTCAGGCCTTGAACCAATTCCCAAGTATAAGGCGCGAGATCGTAACGGTAATTGGACGTAACGCCATTTTTTCCGAGTGTGTCTTCTAGTCCTTCGACCTTCTGGAAGTCCAAGCGCAATCCGGGCGCCGCAACGAGCATGTCGTATTTAACCGTGCGTCCGTCTTCTAATTCCACTGTGTTTTCGTCGGGATGAAACTTAGATGCAGCGCCTTCAATCCATGTCACTTTGTTGGGGATCAGGTCTTTCATGCGGCGTTCGGTGAACTTCACATCGAATATACCGCCGCCAACCATCGTCCAGCCCGGTTGATAATAATGAGTGTGGCTCGGTTCTATAATGGCGATGTCGACCGCTGGGCGCCGCTTTAACAAGCTTGCTGCCGTAGCGATACCGGCTGAGCCGCCGCCAATGATGACGACGGTATGCGCCGCGGATGCAGCGGCTTTCGCGCCTTGGGGGGCCTTGGCTGGTTTGGCATCTTTCGCCTCAAGCTGTGATTTGAGTGCGGTAAGATCATACCCTGCGTCTTTCGCCGAGCGCAGGATATCCTTTGAGGGGAGGTGCCCCGCATTGGCAAGAGCCCAAAGCGTGGTCGAGCGCGTGCCGGTCCGGCAAAACGCCAATGTTTGACCAGTCTCCCCATCGAAAACTTTACGGAATGCTGTAATGTTTTCGTCCGACAAATTGCCGGGGATGACAGGGATATAGTGATAATCAAACCCAAGTTCCTTTGCGCGGCTCGCGAGGGTATCTGATTTTGGCTGCCGGGGAACCTCTCCGTCTGGGCGATTATTGATGATCGTTTTAAACCCAAGTGCCTTGAGGGTTTTTAAATCAGATAGTTTGATCTGTTCAGACACAGACAGGGTGGGTGTCAGACGTTTGGGTTCCATGGGAGCCTCCTAAACCGCGTTGAGGGGAATTTTAAGATAACGTTGGCCGTTATCTTCGGGTTCCGGCATTTCACCTGCCCGCATATTCACTTGAATGGACGGCAAAATGAGACGCGGCATTTCGAGCGTTTTGTCCCGCGCTGTGCGCATCGCGATAAATGCGTCGCGGGTCACGCCGTCATGAAGGTGAATATTGTGCTTTCTTTGTTCGCCAACAGTGGTTTCCCAAGCGAATTCATCGCGTCCTGTGGCTTTATAGTCATGACAGAGGAACATGCGGGTATCGTCTGGGAGCGCAAATATTTTCTGTACTGAGTCATAAAGTGTCCCAGCATCGCCGCCCGGGAAGTCGCACCGCGCGGATCCATAGTCCGGCATAAATAATGTGTCACCGACAAAGACGGCATCGCCAATATGGTAAGCAATGCAAGCCGGCGTGTGGCCGGGAACGTACATGACATCGGCATCTATCTCCCCAATTTTGAAACGCTCGCCGTCGGTAAACAAGTGCCCGAACTGACTGCCATCTCTTTTGAAATCGTCGCCTTCATTAAACAATCCGCCAAAGACTTTTTGAACATCTGGAATGTGAGCGCCAATGGCAATTTTACCGCCTAGCTTTTCTTGCAGGTAAGGCGCTGCGGAGAAGTGATCCGCATGGGCGTGTGTTTCTAATATCCACTGTACGGTAAGGTCGTTTTCTCGGACAAAATCGATCACCTCATCGGCAGATGTGGTCGCCGTGCGTCCGGAGTTAGGGTTGAAATCGAGAACTGAATCGATAATCGCGCATTGCTTTGACGCAGGGTCGGCGACGATGTGCGTCACTGTGAATGTGTATTCGTCGAAAAAGGATGTAACGTGAGGTTTGGTCATTGTGGTCTCCATATCTATTGGGCATTCTCATGCGCTGAACGCGCTTGGGTCTGCAGTTTGAATTTTGGTCGTGGGTTGAAAGAAACGATAGGCCTCGCCGCCCGCTCGGGCAGATTTGAGGGTTCGGCATCTCCTAATGATTGACAGATCGCTTGAATAAGGCGTTCCATTTTTGGATTTTCTAGTCGGTAGAAAACAACCTTTGATTGCTTGCGGGTTGACAGAATGTTGGCCTCTCGCAAATGTCCGAGCTCTCTTGAAAGTGTGGGCTGGCGAATGCCAAGGCGCGTTTCAATATCGCCGACAGACATCTCTTCATCTAGCAGTTTGCAGACAATCATCAGCCGATTGGGGTTGCTGATAATTTTCAGCAATTTTGCAACGTCGCCTGCCTTCTCAATCATGTCCTCAGGGTTTTTCATTTCGCAGCCTCCATGGGGAGGTCAACTTCCTGATAATACCAAGTTTTTGCACTATCATTCGCTGGCGCCGCGCTGTGCGATGTCGGCGGATTAAGCAGAGCCTTGCTTCCAGGGTGCCATCCTTCCGGAAGAGAAATGTCCTTTCCCTCGGTGATTTGAAGTGCGCGCACCACGCGCAGGATTTCGTCCACCGAGCGGCCAACTTGTATGGGGTAGTGAATCATAGCGCGCAATATGCCCTTGGGGTCGATGAAAAAGACAGATCGCACCGTTGCCGTGCTGACGGAGCTATCGTGGATCATGCCATATGCGCTTGATATGGACATGGACACATCTTCGATGACCGGGAATGTTATCTTTACTCCAAACGCACTTTTAATACTGTCCAGCCAAGCAATGTGGGAGTAAACGCTGTCAACAGAGAGACCCAGCAGTTCACAGTTCAGCGCCTTAAACGCGGCATTGTTTTTCTCGAACGCAATGAATTCAGACGTGCAAACAGGTGTGAAGTCAGCGGGGTGTGAAAAGAGAACGAGCCATTTCCCTGCGTAATCTTGCAAGTGCTTTAAGCCTAAAGTCGTGCGCGCAGAAAAATCTGGCGCAGGTTCATCCAGCCTTGGGAGGGGGGCGTTTATCGGGGCGGCGTCGGTCATAATATGCGTGCTTTTAAATTTTTTGATAATGTCTATTTAGCAAGAAATTTTATAATTGCAATATTTGTAATGATAATATACAAAAATATATATTAATTTATTGTGAGGTATATATGACAAGTTTTACCCCTGTTTCTGCCCTTGTGGGTGGCGCGCTTATTGGGTTGTCGGCTGTTTGGCTTATGGCCTCGGTTGGACGTATTGCGGGCATTAGCGGAATTTTAGGCGGCGGCGTCACCGCCGTAAAAGGTGACCGGTTCTGGCGCTTGGCATTTTTTGCAGGGTTGTTGGTGGGACCTTTCTTCGTTGCGGCGGCGCGGCCGAACCTTCTCCATACGGAGTTTCCGGTTCAAGGCGTTTTGCTCGCTTTTGCGGGTGTCTGCGTTGGTTTGGGGACGCAGCTTGGCAATGGATGCACAAGTGGACATGGTGTTTGCGGAAATGCCCGTCTTTCGATCAGGTCTTTAATTGCAACATTATCTTTTATGGCGACAGGCATCGCCACCGTGTTCGTGATGCGTCACGTGATTGGAGCCTAAAATGAAAATTTCATTGTCAACATTTGCTGCAGGATTGCTTTTTGGCGCAGGCTTGACCGCGGCGCAAATGACGAACCCTGCAAAAGTTCTCGCCTTTTTAGATATTACAGGGGATTGGGATCCGAGCCTTGCGCTTGTCATGGGCTCCGCGCTTGTGGTGAGCTTTATCGGCTATAAGTGGGTGCTTCGGCGCAGCGTACCTTTTTTTGACGACAGCTTTCGTTTGCCCACTCGAAAAGACATTGATGCGCCATTGATTGGCGGAGCGATCCTTTTCGGCTTTGGATGGGGACTGGCGGGATTATGCCCAGGTCCTGCACTGGCGAGCCTTGGGTTTGGCGGAAAGAATGCACTCATATTTGCAGCCTCGATGTTGACGACCGTAGCGGCTTATCGTTTGATAAGGCGAGCCTAACTCAGCGTATGTCTTCAAGCTGGGTTGGTGAGGAAGTCAGTGCCATGCCCAAGCCGTTGTCATCTATACGTGTTTTAGACCTCACCCGCGTTTTAGCGGGCCCGTGGGCGACCCAGTTGCTCGCGGATTTAGGGGCGGAGGTGATCAAGGTTGAGCGTGTCGACGGCGGGGATGACACGCGAAGCTGGGGTCCACCATACTTCGAGGGTGAAACGGGTGAAGGCAGAGAGTCTGCCTATTTCCTATCTGCGAATAGAGGTAAATCATCGATTTGCGTCGATATTAGAACGCCGCAGGGCCAGGCGATCATCCGCGCTCTTGCCGCGAAATCTGACATTCTTATCGAGAACTTCAAGGTTGGTACGCTCGAAAAATATGGTCTGGGCTATGAGCAATTAAAGCGAGGTAATGAAAAGCTTATTTTCTGCTCGATCACGGGCTTTGGCCAAACGGGGCCTTTTGCGCTGCGTCCTGGCTATGATTTGATGATGCAGGGCATGGGCGGTCTCATGAGTATTACGGGCCACCCGGACGGCACGGCAGGCGGCGGTGCGATGAAAGTTGGCGTGGCTTTGGTGGATGTTTTGACGGGGCTTTATGCGACGAACGCTATTCAAGCCGCGCTTCATCACCGCAATGTGACCCAAAAGGGCCAAGCGATCGATATTTCTCTGTTGGATTGTCTCGCGGCGAGTTTGGCCAACCAGTCGATGAACTATCTGGTCACAGGCGATAGCCCCGAGCGGATGGGCAATGATCATCCCAGTATCGTGCCATACGGTGTTTTTAAAGCAAGCGACGAAGAGTTCATCTTGGCCGTCGGGAATGACGGTCAGTTCCAAGCAATGTGCGCTGCCGCTGGCGCTTCGGAGATTGCAGTCCAAGAGAAATATGCAACAAATTCCGGGAGGGTCAAAAACCGGGATGCGTTAAAGGCGGTTTTGGCGGATGTGTTTGCGCGGAAAACCGCGCAGGATTGGCTGGATATTTTGGAAGAGGCGGGAGTCCCTTGCGGGCCGGTCAATGATATTGGCGCGGCGCTTAATCATCCACAGATTCAGGCGCGCGGAATGGTTCAGGCGCGGAAGCATGAAACGCTGGGAGAAATTCCGGTGATCTCGAATCCCATAAATCTCTCCGACGTTAATACGACCAGCGACGCCGCGCCGCCAAGCCTTGGCGCATCGACGGCGCGTGTTTTGACAGATATTTTAGGATATTGCGCTGAAGACATTGAGGCTTTGCGCCGCGGCGGTATTATTAACGAGGCTTGATCCTCGAAATTCATGAATTTTGTTCTGAATGTACGGGGTTAGCCGCACCCGAATGTTTTCCATTTATCTTCACAGAGGGGCTGAGGACTGCCACTCGCGAGTTTGAGGGCGAGCTTTTTGTGCACAGGAAAGTTTTCCTAATCTCTTGACTCTTTGACGAAGTTGGAACATTTAGTGAACATCATGGAAAATCCAAGCGTCAAGCTGGGCAGGCTTACATCTGCCGCAGCACAGGAAAGTTATACTCGAAAATTTGTCAAACTCACGGATATTGTGGGATTGGCTTATGGCCGTGTGCATGAAGTGACGGGGCCCTCTCAAGACAGTTTTGCCGTCTGCATCGCGGCAAAAACAGCCGGTCCGATTGTCTGGATTGGCCGAGACAGAGATGTCTATTCCTTGTGTCCTAGCGCCTTGTCGAGATTTTTTGATCCCGCACGGCTTATTACCATTGAGTGTACCTCGCGGCAGGAAAACCTGTGGGCGGCAGAGGAAGCGCTGCGCTCAAAAGGGGCCGAGTGCGTGATCGTTCAGATGGACCAAGGACCAAACCTCAAAGAGAGTCGCCGACTTCAACTGGCGGCGGAGGCCGGGCGGTGTTTGGGGTTAATTCTGATCGGCCGCCGTGCCCAGTCTTCCGCCGCTCAAACGCGGTGGCATTGCCGCCCCGCAGAGACCAAAGAGGCCGCAAATGATCAGATATGGCGGTGGGAACTCACAAAAAACAAATCCGGCAAGACAGGTATTTGGGATGCGGTCTTAAAAGGCCAACAGCCGAGAGAAGAGGTACAGGGAGGCAGGTATGGGACGCATCATGTCCATCTGGATGCCGCGTCTTCCGCTTGATCGCCGCAAAAGACTCTCCGACCCACGGCTCGGCGGCGCGTTTGCGATTGTCCGCGAGATCAAGAATGCACTGCGCCTGACACACCTGACAGAACAGGCGGCAAATGCCGGCTTAACATCTGGCATGAGTATTCCAGATGCGCGGGCTATTTGTCCTGACCTTCTTACAGAGAAAGCCGACCCCGTTCGAGAGGGGGCGTTACTGAGGGCTTTAAGGCGCTGGGCAGATCGTCTTTCACCGCAGGTCGCGCTGGATAAGCCGTGCGGTTTATTTCTGAATGTCTCTGGATGTGCGCACTTATTTGGCGGTGAGGAGGCGATGGGCGCTTACATTATTGAACAGCTTTCGGACATGCAGATAACGGCGCGCGTCGGGATTGCAGATACAAAACTCGCGGCGAGGGCTTTAGCGCAGTTTTCTGGGCCGCCGATGAGCGCCGCGCCGGCGGGGCAAACGGGGGCGGCTTTGTTTCATATGCCGCTTGAAGGTTTAGGCCTACCGTCCAAGACGTGCGGCGACCTCAAACGCGCGGGCCTTAAGACAATCGGCGATCTCCAGAACCGCAAGACAAGCGAGCTGGCCCGCCGTTTTGGTTTGGGGCTGACACAAAGTTTCAATGCAGCGATGGGGTATGTGCCGGACCCTATATGCGCACAAGCCATTGATCCCGTCTATGCGGCGCGAATGACATTGCCCGATCCGATTGGGTTGAAAGATGATTTAGACGCGGTTCTATCGCGGTTAACCGCGTCTGTGTCATCGCGTTTGAAAACGGCCCAAACCGGGGCAAGAAATTTTAGACTTACAGTGCGCTGTGTTGATACGGGCGATCATGATCTTGTTGTCGGGTTCGCGCGCCCGACTTTTGAACCAGATGCCATAAGGCAGCAATTTTTACACCCGCTTGAGACCCTCAAGATTGAGTTCGGGGCGGACTGGTTCAGACTTGTCGCCACCAATCTTGAACCGCTACAGCCCAAGCAAATGATCATGGGCGAAGAAGAGCTCCGGGCCAGTGAAGATTACGCAAAAATGCTATCTACGCTGGGGAACCGGCTCGGTTTTGACCGCGTTCGGATGTTTTCTCCCGAAGACAGTCATGTTCCGGAGCTGGAATGCCGGTCTGTTGAGGCGGATGGAAACATAGGCAGCGACGCCGCGTGGCCAAAATCATCCTGTGTGCGTCCAGAGCGCCTATTTCGGCGCAGTGAGCGGATCAATGTCCTTCATGCCGGACGTCCGCCGCAATCCTTTCAGTGGCGCGGCCACATTTATACGCGCCTTGAAGAACAAGGCCCGGAGCGCGTTACGCCGGATTGGTGGCGGCCGGGCGATAACAGGACCCGTGATTACTGGACTGTACGAACGCAATGTGGCTCTCGTTTCTGGCTCATGACGCACCCCGCCCAGACGCCGCCGGAGTGGTTCATCGCGGGGCAGTTCCTATGAGTTACGCCGAACTTTGCACGATGAGTAATTTCACGTTTCTTAAAGGCGCGTCCCATCCGCCTGAACTTGTGGCACGGGCAAAAGAGCTGGGACTGGCTGCTATCGCAGTGGCGGATACAAACACGTTCGCAGGAATTGTGCGAGCGCATGCGGCAGCCAAAGAGCTTGATATGCGCTATGTGGTGGCTGTTCGGCTATCTTTGAAAGATATGCCTGACATTCTGGCTTATCCGAAGACACGGGCGGCTTATGGGCGTTTGTGCCGTCTTTTGACGGTCGGAAAACGCCGCACGGTCAAGGGCGGGTGCGAGCTCTATCTCAAAGACATTTTGGAGTTTGGCGAGGGGAGTCTTCTGGCGCTTATGTATGCAGAAGGTTTTGAAGCAGGGTTCCGAAAGCTCAAGGAGCGGTTTGGTAACGCTGTCTTCATGGCCTTAACGCCCACCTATGACGGTCAAGATATATGCCGGTTTAGAGCCCAAGCGCAAAAGTCTAAAGATTGGGGGATTCCGTTAGCCGCGATGGGGGATGTTTTATTTCACCGGGGATCGCGCCGGAAACTTGCTGATATATTATCCTGCATTCGCGAAAAGACCACAATTGATCGGCTGGGGCGGCTCGCCCAGAAGAATAGTGAACGCCGCTTAAAGTCAGAATTTGAAATGCGGCGCCTGTTTAAAGATTATCCTGAGGCCATAGCCAATACATCCATCATTCTGGAGCAATGCCAATTCTCTCTTGATGAGCTTAAATATGAATATCCTGACGAGGTGACGAACGGCCTACAGCCGGATGAGCGCCTTCGAAGCTTGGCGGACGCCGGGCTTGAGTGGCGTTATCCAGATGGTGTGCCGTTGCGGGTACAGGCGATGGCCGAGAAAGAACTCCGGTTGATTGCGCAGCTTAATTATGCCCGTTATTTCCTGACGGTTTATGACATTGTGGCCTTTGCTCGTTCTCAGAATATTCTCTGTCAGGGCCGCGGCTCTGCTGCCAATTCTGTCGTGTGCTATGCGCTGGGTATTACCGAGGCGTCTCCCGAGACCATTTCGATGGTGTTTGAGCGGTTTATTTCCGAGGTTAGGAACGAGCCGCCGGACATTGATGTGGATTTTGAACATGAGCGGCGCGAAGAAGTCATACAGCATATTTACCAAAAGTATGGCCGTCATCGCGCTGGTCTTTGCGCGACGGTCATTCATTTCAGAACCCGCGCGGCTATTCGCGAAGTGGGTAAGGCGATGGGATTGTCGGAAGATTCTGTCTCTGCCTTATCCTCTCAGGTGTGGGGCTGGTCAAACAAGGGCATCGCGTCCGAGCGGGTCGCTGCTGCGGGGCTTGACGCTACTGATGAACGCCTGAAACAAACCCTTGAACTCACGCAAGAGATTATCGGTTTCCCGCGTCATTTGTCTCAACATGTTGGCGGTTTTGTGATTACGCGCGGTAGGCTGGATGAGCTTTGCCCTGTCGAGAACGCGGCCATGGATGACCGGACAATTATTGAATGGGATAAAGATGATATTGATGTGATGGGCATGCTTAAAATTGATGTCCTTGCGCTGGGGATGCTCACTTGCTTGCGCAAAGGATTTGATTTGCTCCGTGACTGGAAGGGACAGGATTATGCCCTCGCGACGCTGCCTCAAGACGATCCGGCCGTTTATGATATGCTTTGCGTAGCCGATACGGTGGGTGTTTTTCAGGTCGAGTCGCGCGCTCAGATGAATTTTCTGCCGCGTATGCGCCCGCGCACGTTTTATGACCTTGTGATAGAGGTTGCCATTATCCGGCCCGGCCCCATTCAGGGGGATATGGTGCATCCTTACCTTAAACGCAGGCGCGGCGAGGAGCCTGTTATATTTCCTTCAAAAGCGCTGGAGCCTGTTTTGAGTAAAACATTGGGCGTGCCATTGTTTCAGGAACAAGCCATGCAAATCGCTGTGGTTGCGGCGGGATTTACGGCGTCCGAGGCGGATCAACTCAGGCGCGCACTGGGAAGCTTTCGCGGACCGGGAACGGTGCAGACTTTCAAAGATCGCTTTATCGAAGGCTGTCTGTCTGGCGGGTATGACCAAGACTTTGCCGAGGCCGTCTTCCGGCAACTCGAAGGGTTTTCCGGTTACGGCTTTCCGGAAAGTCATGCGGCGAGCTTTGCTCTTTTGGTCTATGCTTCAAGCTGGATTAAATGCCACCACCCTGAGGTCTTTTGCTGTGCTTTGCTCAACGCACAGCCAATGGGATTTTACGCGCCGGCGCAGATTGTAAGGGATGCGCGTGCCCACAATGTGGAGGTCAGACCGATCTGCGCGGAGCAGAGTTTCTGGGATAATACATTGGAACCCGCGGGGGATGGACGTTTGGCGGTACGGCTGGGTTTTCGGCAGATCAAAGGCTTTAAAGAGGAAGACGGGTTATGGCTCTCTGCGGCGCGCGGGAATGGTTACCGCTCCATTGATGCGATCTGGCGCAGGGCTGGATTATCAAAGCGTGCTTTGTCTAAACTGGCCGAAGCCGATGCCTTGGCCTCTTATGGTCTGAATAGGCGTGATGCGCTTTGGGCCGTCAAGGGTCTTGGCGGAGATCAGCCAATGCCCTTGTTTGAGGCACTCGGTGAAGGGTTACCTGAGCTTCCTTCACATCTGCCGCTTATGACGAGGAGCGAAGAGGTGTTTGAGGACTATGTGGCCACTCGCCTCACCTTGCGAGAGCATCCCGTGACGCTCTTATCAGCACAGATCGGCCGCCGCATTTCAGCGCTAGGTTTACGCGATACGCCGGATGGTCGGTGGGTATGGGTTACCGGATTGGTGATTACGCGCCAGCGCCCAGGAACGGCGAGCGGTGTGATTTTCTTGACGCTTGAGGATGAGAGCGCCACGTCCAACATTGTTGTTTGGCCCAAGACGTTTGAGGCTAACCGCAAATCTGTGATGGCGGGACGCTTGCTGCGCGTCCGCGGAAAGCTCCAGCGTGAGGGCATCGTTACCCATGTTATAGCAAGCCGGATAGATGATCTGTCGTACCTGCTTGATACACTTGGCGATCCACACAGCGCGGGCGCTTATATTGATCCAGCTTATAGCAATGCAGACGAAGCCAAGCGGCCTATCCCGCTGCGCGATAAACCTATGACCGATAAAGAACCACGTAAGGCTGTGCCGGATCCAAAAGGGCGTAAGGATATTTCAAGCTATTACGGCGCAGGGGCAAGGCACCCACGCGATCAAGCCAAGAAATTATTTTACAGCCGTGATTTCCATTGATGACATTTTAAAAATGTTCAGGACTGGAATTTTTCACACAATTAAGAACCAAGTGTGCCCGCCGCAAAAGCAATTGAAGGTCCCATTCGTTAATTAATTATCTAGGAGAGCACCGCGAGACTTGGGCCAAAATAAATTTTCACGGATTGATTTGTATCAGCATGAAGCGGGCCGACATAAAAAGGACGGAACTCTCTTGAGGGCTGCACAGACATATCATACACGGCCTAATAAGCTTTTTAGTTGCAAATATCCAAATATTATAGTAATTTTATTAAAGTGATGCCTTTGTTTCGGAAAGAAGTTTCGCATTTTTCCAAACCTCGCTGACCACATTCGGAGTGTTCCAAAACGATAATTGTGGAGTTTAAAATGAAAAATGTAATTTTATTGTGTTGTGGATTATGGCTCTCGGCCTGTGCTTCTTACTCTTCCACAACAAAAGGGTATCAGCTTAGTGAAAATGTTTACCGCGTAGAGGTGCGCGGAACATCGAAAAACGACGCCGCGGATGCAAAAGATTACGCTTTGCTTAAAGCCGCTGAAATGACACTCGACGCGGGCGCAAAATATTTTACCATTGAAAGTGCTGCTGATAAAACTAAACGGCGCTATCCTGAACGACCAAACTATGTCAATTCGATCAGCGATGTTTCCGGAAAGCGTCAGTCAAGTGGGGGAAACTCTCGGGCCGATGACGCCACTCTTAGGTCTGTTCGCTCTTCACTAAACGAAAAAGTGGTGTTTGTTAGCCCCGGTGTGGATGTGGTTATTACAACATACCAGTCCGAACCGGCTGGAGACTTCTTCGTGGCGGAAAAGATCGCAAAGCTAAATGGGCCACGTCTTAATCCGGCCCGGTGGGTACGCTCACAATAGATCCATGCGAGCCGCACATCGTGCGGTGAATGCTGGATTGCCTCTCATATCTACAGTGTTGAACGACAACGTCGAGAACAGGTCCTACGTTATTAATCGATCGCAATGGATAGACCGTATTGCTATTTACTACGGCAAATACATCACCCAAGTGCCAAACAGGGGAAGGGGTTTTGGATGAACGTTTAATCCGTTTCGCAAATTCAGCCCCCACTTATTGGCCCATTTCCGAATGGTCTCGTGATCTACATCTACACCGCTTTCGACCATCAGTGCCTCGACGTTACGAAAACTCACATTGAATTTAGTCAAGTTTTCGCTTGCGGCCTGTAATCATAGAACGAACGAGGTTTTCGCGATGTACGATGCTTGACGCAATTACGCCTAGAATATGTAACGCGATAAGTCCGAGCGTTAGATAGGTGAAGGCGGAATGCACCTCTTCAATGAACTCGCCCTGATTATTGGCTTCGCGACCTTCGTCGCGCTCATCGTCCTCATCATGGTCGCTCCGGACCTCAGCTATGCGCGGTTGTGTCGCTTGGACAGAGGATTGTGAAGCCAAGACGTTGGCGAGCGGTCCGCGGCCATCTTCGACGGCATACAAGCTAATACCCGATATAGTCGTTCCGGTGAGTGCAATAAACAAGGCGATAATCATGGCCGATCCGGCAGGGTTATGGCCGAGATGGCGCTTGCCATTCCGCGAGACCAGACCTTTGAGATCCGCAATGACAGCGCCCGGACCTTTTACGAACGAGGTAAAACGGGCGTTTTTCGTGCCCACAAACCCCCATATAAGACGAATTAAGACCGTGGCAGCGACGGCGTAGCCAGCCCATACATGAACCCCTAAAAGCTCGTCACCGCTCAGATAGGCGGCAAAGAAACCCACGACAATAGTCCAATGCCCTATCCGGACAATTGGATCCCAGACGCTAACGGTTTTTGCTGAGTCTACGTTCACAATGGAATCTCCTTTAAGTTTTATCATTTTTCATGGCATTGGCAGCTGAAACGATAAATACGTCAAATGACAGTTTTTGTGCTAACTTGTATGAGGAGGGTCAAATATGTCAGATGACGCAAACGAGACGGTCAGGTTAAACTTGTCGGCCATCATGTTCGGGCTGATCGCCGTGGTGATTGGCTTTGATTTGCTCCTCGACGGTCGAGACGGCGTCGGCTTTCTCCATTTGGCGCTAGAAGGAAGTGTGCTTCTGACCGCGCTCGTTGGGATGGTTTTTATGATGAGGCGGTTCACGCGCATATCGGGCGATCTGTTGCTGGCGCGCGAGGATGCGCAACGCTGGCAAGCCGAGCATAACGCGGTGATTCAGGGACTTAGCGCCGCAATCAGGACCCAGTTTGCTGCATGGCGCCTCACAGAGGCTGAAACGGAGATTGGCTTCCTCTTGCTAAAAGGGCTCAGCCATCAGGAGATTGCAAAGCTTCGCAACACGAGCGAGCGGACAGTGCGTGAACAGGCGCGCGCATTATATCGCAAGGCCCGAGTTACCGGCCGCAGCGAATTATCAGCGTTCTTTCTGGAGGATTTGCTTTAGTTTGACGGACGATGACGTCTATGGTTTTGCGGCGCTAACACGCCATCAAAGTGGCGTTCGATGAGGGGTTAACTACTTTTTTCGCTTAATTACGTGAATGATTTCAATATCTTAATACGCGGGAATGGTGGAGCCTAGGGGAGTCGAACCCCTGACCTCTTGCATGCCATGCAAGCGCTCTACCAACTGAGCTAAGGCCCCAAAAATGGCAGTCTGAGACTACCAAAAGCGGCGCGAACCTAGTGCGGGCTTGAATGGTAATCAAGCCCAAAGGTGACAAATTCGCGCCTTATTTTTAGATTTCAATTTCCTCGACATCGTCATCATCTTCGGCGTCGTCTGGCGGAGGTAGCTCGTCGTCTTCGTCGTCATCAACGAGAGCCGCGTCTTCGTCTTCGTCTTCATCCGGAGAATATTCGTTGAAGGATGAATCTTCATCGTCATCGTCGCCGCCGCCGATAATGGCAGCATCGTCGCCGTCAAGCTCGAGTTCTTTGGCTTCGGCCTCTTCTTCGTCGATGTCTTCTTCATCAATCTCGATATCGGATTCATCTTCGTCATCGTCGTCGTCATCGTCCTTACGCCGCTTTGTCGGTTTGACAGGCACGGGTATTTTTGTGGGGTCGAGCGCTTCGGGGTCAAAGCTATGCCCACATTTTGGACACACAGCCGGGCGCTTTAGCAAATCATAGAATTTGCTGCTACATTCCGGGCATATCCGTTTCTCTCCGAGATCCACTTTCGCCATTATAAATCCTCATTCGTTTGAGCGCGCGTCTTTATGCGCCTTGCACTCAGTGCTCGTCAATGTAAAAGCAGGCACAATATACTGCAACGCCCGCGTCTTAGCGGCTGAAAATGGCAAGTCAATAAACAATATGACCGACACGATACAACCGCACGTCGCCCAGAAGGCTACCGCACAAAAATCAAACGCTTTGTCCGGGACGGTGCGCGCGCCGGGGGACAAATCCATCTCTCATCGGTCCATCATATTTGGCGCGCTTGCTGGCGGCGAAACCCGCGTTACGGGGCTGCTCGAAGGTGCCGATATTCACTCGACTATCGGGGCGATGCGGGCGTTTGGCGCTGATATTCGTAAAGTTGGGGATGCGTGGCATATTCGGGGCTGCGGTGATGCGGGCTTAACGGCCCCCCAAGGCGTTATTGATTGCGGGAATGCGGGCACGGGAGTTCGCCTGATCATGGGCGCGGCTGCGGGATATAATCTGACGGCGACCTATACCGGCGACAGCTCCCTTCGTAGCCGACCCATGGGACGTATTGTCGATCCGCTTCGGGACATGGGCGTTACGGCGCATATGCAAGAGGGGGGGCGTTTGCCAGCAACCCTCTCGTCAACGGGTCATCTGACACCCATTGATTACATCTCTAAACAAGCCTCGGCGCAGGTCAAATCGGCTATATTATTGGCTGGCCTTCGCGCGGAGGGTAAAACCACCGTGCGCGAGCCGCGATTATCCCGTGATCATACGGAAAATATGCTGCGCGCTTTTGGCGTTCCGGTTGCCTCAGCACCTGAGGGCGAGGGGCAGGTTGTCAGCGTTACCGGTCCGGCTCTTTTAACGGGGACGCAGGTTGATGTGCCGGGCGATCCATCGTCGGCGGCTTTCCCTGTGGTGGCCGCTCTGATTACGCCGGGCTCCGATATTTTGGTTGAGAATGTGATGATGAACCCGACGCGTACAGGCCTCTTTGACACGCTCATAGAAATGGGCGCGAATTTGGCGATCATCAATGAGCGCGAGTCCGGCGGCGAGCGCATCGCAGATTTAAAGGTTGGGCATTCGTCGTTGACGGGCATCACTGTGCCTGCGTCTCGCGCACCGTCAATGATTGATGAATATCCCATATTGGCTGTCGCTGCGGCATTTGCATCCGGGACAACGCACATGCCAGGGATCCACGAGCTTCGGGTGAAAGAAAGCGACCGGATCGCGGCGACGGCGGCGCTGCTCAGAGAGAATGGCGTCGATGTGAGCGCCGACGAAGATAGTTTGACGGTCACTGGCAGACCGGCTCTGATAGATGGCGGGGCTTTGGTCACAACCTTTCACGATCACCGCATTGCCATGTCGGCACTAATATTGGGGCTCAATGCTTCTGCGCCTATTATGATTGACGACGCGTCAATGATCGCAACCAGTTTCCCGAACTTTTTTGAAATGATGCATACGCTTGGTGCTCATATTAATATTGTCCCTCACCAGTAGAGACAGGACTATGACAGTTATCGCTATTGATGGAACTTTCGCCAGCGGAAAAGGCACACTTGCCCGCCAACTTGCGGAACATTACGGCTTAAAATATCTAGATACGGGGAAGCTCTACCGCGCGGTCGCGCATCAGGTTATGTTGGTGGATGGCGATCTGGAAGATGAAGCGTTTTGTGCCTCCATCGCGGAAAATCTCGACACGTCCGAGCTTGGCAATCCAAATTTGAAGAGCGGACCGGTGGGTGCGGGCGCATCCAAGGTCGCTGTGCATCCGGCTGTGCGCGCGGCGCTTTTGGGGTTTCAGCGCCAATTTGCGTCTGGCGGCGCTGTTCTGGACGGAAGGGACATTGGCACGGTCATTTGCCCGGACGCGGATGTAAAGCTTTATGTGGACGCCGATCCCGAGGAGCGTGCGCGCCGCCGCCACGCCGAACTTGTCAGTTATGGAGAAGAGATTGACGTGGATACAGTGCTCCAACAGCTCCAAGAACGTGACCACCGCGATGCCAACCGAAAAGAGGCGCCCCTTAAGCCTGCGCAAGATGCACACTTGCTAGATACGACTAAACTGTCTATAGAGCGCGCGTTCGGCGCAGCAGTGAAGGTCATTGATGCGGTTTTGGCAGCAAAAGCTTCCGATTAGACTAAACCCTACGAACATTGTTATTGAATGGCGACGCGTCACAAAGCGATCGAGCTGTTCAAATTTTTATAAGCCCGGATTGGCTGGGCTAGACCTCAAGAATTTATCTTGGCGGCATACACTGTACTTTGGAGTACCTATATGAGCTCAGCTCAAGAATCCATGAACCCCACAACCGACGATTTTGCTTCCATGTTTGAAGCTGCCTTTGAAACCAACAGCATGAACGAAGGTTCTGTTGTTAAAGGCATCGTTACTGGAATTGAAAAAGATATTGCCCTTATCGATGTGGGCCTGAAAACTGAAGGCCGCGTGCCTTTGCGTGAATTTTACACACCCGGATCCGACAATAAGCTAAAAGTCGGCGACGAAGTTGATATTTACCTCGAACGTATTGAAAATGCTCTTGGCGATGCTGTGCTGTCCCGTGACAAAGCACGCCGCGAAGAAAGCTGGATCAAAATGGCGCGCGTCTTCGAAGCTGAAGAACCCGTACCAGGCGCGATCGTTGGCCGTGTTAAAGGCGGCTTCACAGTTGACCTTGGCGGCATCAATGCCTTCTTGCCAGGGTCACAAGTTGATATTCGTCCGGTTCGCGACATTGCGCCATTGATGAACGAAGAACAGCCTTTCATGATCCTTAAAATGGACCGTGCACGCGGCAACATCGTTGTGTCTCGCCGTGCGATCCTTGAAGAGAGCCGCGCTGAACAGCGTGCAGAGCTTGTTAATCAGCTCGAGGAAGACGAAGTCCGCGAAGGCGTCGTCAAGAACATCACTGATTACGGTGCGTTCGTTGACCTTGGCGGTATTGACGGTCTTCTTCACGTCACTGACATGTCTTGGCGCCGTATTTCTCACCCAAGCCAAGTTCTGGCTGTGGGCGAAACGGTTAAAGTTAAAGTTATCCGCATCAACCCAGATACACAGCGCATCAGCCTTGGCATGAAGCAGCTTCAGGAAGATCCATGGACAGCTGCGACAGCAAATTACACTGTTGGTACACGTCACAAAGGTACAGTGACAAACATCACAGATTACGGTGCATTCATCGAGCTTGAAGAAGGCGTTGAAGGTCTTGTTCACGTGTCTGAAATGTCTTGGACGAAGAAAAACGTACACCCTGGTAAAATCGTATCGACATCCCAAGAAGTTGACGTTGAAGTTCTTGAAGTTGACGAAGAAAAACGCCGTATCTCGCTTGGTATCAAGCAGACACAATCTAACCCATGGGATAGCTTCTCTGATAAGTACCCTGTTGGCGGCGTGATCCAGGGCGAAGTTCGCTCAGTCACCGAGTTCGGTCTGTTTATCGGTCTGGACGGCGACATTGACGGCATGGCTCACCTGTCTGACCTGTCATGGGACAAGTCTGGTGAAGATGCGTTGAAAGACTTCAAAAAAGGCGACATGGTTGAAGCCAAAATTCTTGAAGTTGATATCGAAAAAGAGCGCATCAGCCTTGGTCTGAAACAGCTTATTAAAGATACGACTCCTGAGGGCGCACGCCGCGGCGGAACTGTCACATGTACAGTGACAGCCGTACAGCCTGCTGGTCTCGACGTAACATTTGGCGACGAAGACGAGATCAAAGCGTTCATCCGCAAGGGTGACCTGTCTCGTGAGCGTTCCGAGCAGCGTCCAGAGCGTTTCGCTGTTGGTGACAAGGTTGACGCCATGATCACTAAAATCGACAAAGCCAAGCGTCAGTACAGCCTTTCTATTCGCGCTCTCGAAATCGCGGACGAGAAAGAAGCTGTGGAAGCTTACGGCTCCGTTGATGCCGGCGCATCTCTTGGCGATATTCTGGGTGCCGCTCTTAAGGGCAACTAAGCTTAGCGCTTAAAAATAAAATGTTGAAACGGCCTCTTCGGGGGCCGTTTTTTTTTGCTGGCGGCGCGGCGTGCGGCGCATTAGGCTCTGCGCAATTAATATGACTGAAAAGGGGATGCTGATGGGCAAGGCCAAAAAAGGATTGCTGGGGGCCGCTGCGGTCATCGTGGTTGGCGCAGCGGGCGCTTATATGTGGTTTTGGGGAAGGCCCGTAGGCGTCACGAACTATATCAATAAGGCCACGATCCAGTTGGCGATGGATAGCCCGGAGACGCTGACCTATATTGGCGCGATCGACAATACGCCGCTTGATTTTCACAGCGGCAAGCTCGCAGATTATACGCAGGCTCAAGACGAAAAATCACTTCGAAAACTTGAAAAAGCGCGGGCAGGTTTGGACAAATACGGTCCCGAGGGACTAGAGGGGCAAGAGCTTCTGTCTTGGAAAATTACGGCGTGGTTCCTCGATGACCAGATTCGCCAAGCGCGGCTTGAATATAGCGACTATCCCATCAATCAAATTTCGGGTGTCACCGTCGATATGCCGAGCTTTTTGACAGATATGCATGCGATCAGGAACAAGAAAAGTATCGATCGGTATTTTAGCCGTATGGACGCGTTTGGGCGTGTTTTGGGAGAAGTTAAAGACCGGGTTGAAGACCACCGGGATCACGGGGTCGTTGCGCCAGATTTCATCATTGAAAAATCCTTGATCGGTATGCGCGCCTTCATAGACGGCGGCGCGGAGAACAACCCGCTTGTGACTACCTTGTCCTTACGCCTTGATAAGGTGGACGGTCTCAGCGCTGACGACAAAGCCGCCTATTTGGCGCGCGCCGCGCAAATCGTGACGGATAAAATTATTCCAGGTTACGAGGCAATGATCGCGCTCCATGAAGACTTGCTCAAGACGGCGACGCACGATGCCGGAATTTGGCGCTTACCGAACGGCGCAGAAATTTACGAAGCCGCGTTGAAATCCAACACGACAACAGATCTTACGGCGGAGCAGATTCATGCCATAGGGCTATCTGAGGTCGCCCGTATTGAGACAGAGATGGACGCCATTTTAGTCGCCCAGGGTTTGACTGAAGGTAGCGTCACCGCGCGCGTTAAAGGATTGATGGGAAATCCCGATTATATTTTTGAGAATAATGATGCGGGCCGTGCCGCCATGCTGGCTTATTTGGTGGAACTGAATGAAGACGTGATGGCCAAAGCGGGGGACTATTTTGTCAACCTGCCGCCCCAACCCCTCGAAATAGCGCGCGTGCCGGAATATTCCCAAGATAGTGCGCCCGGTGGCTACTATAATGGGCCGTCTATGGACGGGACACGCCCCGGAAAGTTTTATATTAATCTGAAGGATACGGCGGATAATCCGAAATGGACGCTGCCAACGCTTTTATATCATGAGGCCGCCCCCGGACATCACTTCCAGATTTCCCGCGCCATGATGGTGAAGGACGTGCCTATTTTGAGGAAATTGGGGCCTTTCAATGCCTATACCGAAGGCTGGGCACTTTACGCCGAGCGCCTCGCGGCGCTGGATATGGGCCTTTATGCGGACGACCCGCTAGGCGACCTTGGCCGCTTGCAAGCGGAAATGTTCCGCGCTGTGCGTCTGGTGGTCGATACGGGGCTTCACAATAAACGCTGGTCGCGCGAAGACGCGATTGCTTACATGATTGAAAAAACGGGCAACACCGAAGCTGAAGTTACGCGCGAGATCGAACGCTATGTGGTCTGGCCGGGGCAAGCAACAGCTTACAAAACGGGGCAACTCGCGATGCTAGATATGCGGGCGCGTGCGGAAACGGCCTTGGGCGAAGATTTCAACCTGCGTGAGTTTAATGAATTGCTGCTTGAGAACGGCGCAATGCCGCTATCTATTCTAGACGGCGTGGTCATGGACTGGACCGCGCAGAAAACGTCCAATTAAAAAAAAGCCCTTAGCGGCATTGGTCGCTAAGGGCTGGAATATTATGGGATTTGATCCGAGTGGATTACAAATCAAGCAAGAGACGCTCTGGGTCTTCAAGGCACTCTTTAACGCGAACGAGGAATGTCACGGCTTCTTTGCCGTCAACAATTCGGTGATCGTAGGATAAGGCGAGATACATCATCGGACGAATTTCAATCTTGTCATTGATAACCATGGCGCGTTTCTGGATTTTGTGCATACCCAAAATGCCCGATTGCGGCGGGTTCAAAATGGGTGAACTCATCAATGACCCATAAACGCCGCCATTTGAAATGGTAAACGTGCCGCCCATCATATCGTCCATAGACAGCGCGCCGTCGCGAGCTTTTTCGCCAAGGGCTGCGATACCCTTTTCGATACCGCCCAAAGACAATGTATCGCAATCCCGAAGCACGGGAACAACAAGGCCTTTATCTGTCCCAACAGCGATTGAAATATCATAGTAATTCTTGAAGATAATGTCGGTGCCATCAATCTCGGCATTCACAGACGGTACGTCTTTGAGGGCTTGGACACAGGCCTTCACAAAGAAACTCATGAAGCCGAGCTTAATGCCGTGCTTCTTTTGGAAGGTTTCTTTGTAGGCGTTACGCATGGCCATAATCTCGGTCATGTCAGCTTCGTTATAAGTGGTCAGCATCGCGGCGGTGTTTTGCGCGTCTTTGAGGCGGCGGGCAATGGTTTGGCGGATGCGGGACATGCGGACGCGCTCTTCGCGCGGATTATCGGCGCGCGGCGCAGACGGTGCACTTGGCGCAGGCGCTGGCGTGCTTTTAGCGGCCGGCGGGTTGGCTTTCGCCGCCAATGCGTCGCCTTTGGTAATGCGCCCTCCGCGGCCACTGCCGCTGATCGCGCTGGCATCAAGATTGTTTTCGCTAATCACGCGCTGCGCGGATGGCATGGCGATTCCACCCGGCTCGGAACCGGCTTCAACTTTTGTGCCTTGCTGGGGCGCGGGCGCGTTCTTCATTGGGTCTGCCGTTTCAGACGCGCCTGCCGCGCCAGGGATAAGCGTGCAGAGCGTTTGACCGACTGTGGCGACATCGCCCTCGGCCACGAGAATATCGCCGAGAACGCCGTCTTCCGGCGCGACAAGCTCTTGCGCGGCTTTATCTGTTTCTAGCTCAACAATCGCCTCATCTTTTGCCACGGCGTCGCCGGTTTTTTTGATCCACTGCGCGACGGTAACCTCGGTCACGCTCTCGCCCACATTTGGGACGTCGATATTGAGCGCTGGCCCAGAGGCCGGGGTTTCTTTTGCTTTGGCAGGTTTTGCCGCTTTGGCCGGCGCAGCTTCTGCGGCGCCGCCCGTATTAAGCTTGGCAATGACCGTACCAACAGCAGCATTTTCGCCTTCGGCAACGAGGATTTCGCCCATCACGCCGTCTTCGGGAGCGACAAGTTCCTGAGCGGCTTTGTCGGTTTCAAGTTCGACAATCGCTTCATCTTTTTTCACCGCATCGCCGGGCTGTTTGAACCACTGGGCGATGGTGACTTCGGCAACGCTTTCGCCGACATTTGGGACTTTAATATCTGTCATCTGTTTTCTCTACTTTGCAAAGGCTTCGTCAAGAATGGCTTGCTGCTCTGCTTTATGTTTAGACGCAATTCCGGTCGCCGTCGAGGCACTTGCCTTACGGCCGACATAACGGGGGCGTGTGTACTTGCATTCCAGTTCAACAAGGCTTTCTTCGATGAACGGGTTGATGAATGTCCACGCGCCCATATTTTTAGGCTCTTCCTGACACCACACGATTTCTGCATTTTTGAAACGCTTGAGTTCTTCGGCAATCGCTGAACGTGGGTAAGGATAGAGCTGCTCAACGCGGAGAAGGTAAACATCGTTTCTGCCAATACGCTCACGTTCTTCGAACAGGTCATAATAGACCTTACCCGAACATAGAACGACACGCTTGATCTTGCTGTCCGCGACAAGGCGAAGTTCGCCCTCTTGAGGATTATATTGTGCGTCATCCCAAAGCACGCGGTGGAAGAAGGATCCCGGACCCATTTCTTCAAATGTCGAGACGCAGCGCTTGTGACGCAGCAATGATTTTGGCGTGAATACGATCAAAGGCTTGCGGAAATTACGTTTCACTTGGCGGCGAAGAATATGGAAATAGTTTGCCGGCGTGGTGCAGTTCGCCACTTGCATATTGTCTTCGGCGCACATTTGTAAATATCGTTCCATACGCGCAGAAGAGTGCTCTGGACCTTGGCCTTCATAACCGTGCGGCAAGAGCATGACGAGGCCCGACATGCGCAACCATTTTTGCTCCGCGCTGGAGATAAACTGGTCAACAATCACTTGCGCGCCATTGGCGAAATCGCCGAACTGCGCTTCCCAAATCGTCAACGCCTTTGGCGCTGTGATGGAAAACCCATATTCAAAGCCAAGAACAGCCTCTTCTGACAACATTGAGTCAAGGACCTGATAATATTCCTGGCCTTCTTCAATGTGGTTGAGGGGCGTATAACGGCTTTCGTCTTCTTGATTGATAATATGGCTGTGACGGTGACTAAACGTGCCGCGCCCGCAATCTTGCCCGGAAAGGCGAACAGGGTGGCCTCCGGTCACAAGAGAGCCAAAGGCCAAATGTTCGGCCAGACCCCAATCAATATTTACGCCGCTCTCGACGCGTTCGCGTCTTTGGTCGATAAGCTTTTTAAGCGTGCGGTGGCATTTCGCCTCTTTCGGAATGGTCGTGATGCGCTCGCCAATAAATTTCAGGCGGTCGATGTCAACGGACGTGTCGCCGCGGCGCTTATCATCTGTCGTTGGAATGGTGAGCCCCGACCAAACACCTTGTAGCCAATCGGGCTCGCTACTTTCGAAGTCTTTGGCTGTATCAAATTCATGCTCAAGGAAGTTTTGGAAGTCATCGACCATTTTGTCATAATCGGCTTTGGAAATTGTTCCGTTCGCCACAAGGCGGTCGCCATAAATCTGGCGGGTGCTCGGCTTGTTTTTAATGGTGCGGTACATGATGGGCTGCGTGAAGGACGGATCATCGCCTTCATTGTGACCGTAACGCCGATAGCAAATAATATCGATGACGACATCTTTGCCAAATTTCTGGCGGTATTCCGTGGCCACGCGCGCCGCAAAGACCACGGCTTCGGGGTCATCGCCATTTACGTGGAAAATCGGTGTTTCCACCATCAAAGCCACGTCGGACGGATAGTTTCCTGAGCGGGAATGGCTCGGGCTTGTTGTGAAGCCGACTTGGTTGTTGACGATAACGTGCAGGGTTCCGCCGATGCGGTAACCTTCGATGCCGGAGAGCTGCAAGCACTCCATCACCATGCCTTGACCGGCAAAGGCCGCGTCGCCGTGAAGCAGAACGGCCATAACGGCTTTGGGATTGGCGCTCGCATAGGTGCCGGACATCATTTGCTGTTTGGCGCGGGCTTTCCCAATGACAACCGGATCGACGGCTTCAAGGTGGGACGGGTTTGGCGCCAGTGAGAGGTGAACTTCGTTTCCGTCAAATGCCCGGTCGGAAGATGCGCCGAGGTGATACTTCACATCGCCCGATGCAAAGCTTTCAGAACCGGATGTGACGCCGCCGAGGAATTCGTAAAACATGGCGCGGTAGGGCTTTGCCATGACGGCCGCCAAAACGTTAAGGCGTCCGCGGTGCGGCATCCCAAAATTAATGTCTTTGAGGCCAAGTTGGCCGCCGCGTTTAATGATTTGCTCGAGCGCAGGCAGGAGGGCTTCGCCGCCGTCAATACCGAAACGTTTGGTACCGGGGTATCGGCGGTGGATCAGCTGTTCGAACGCTTCGCCTTCAATCAATTTTTGCAGGATGGATCGACGACCCTCCAGCGTGAAAGAAATTTCCTTGTCCGGACCTTCGATACGTTCTTGAATCCAGGCCTTTTCCTCGGGGTGCGATACATGCATGAACTGCACACCAAAGGTGCCGCAATATGTTCGCTCCATAATATCGATGATTTGAGTAAGCGTGGCCGATTCCATGCCCATAACGCCGTCAATGAAGATCGGGCGGTCCAAGTCAGCTGCGGTAAACCCATAAGACGTATATTCCATCTCCGGGTGACGTTTTTTCTCGCGCAGATTCAAAGGATCAAGGTCACCAATCAGGTGGCCGCGCATCCGGTAAGCGCGAATAAGCATCAATGCCCGTAGCGAATCTTTTGTGGCGCGGCGGATTTCTTCCTGAGATGCGCCTTCCATGCGCGACGCGACTTTGGCCGGGATAGAGGCTTCTGCCCCCCAATCCCCGGTCAGGGCAGCGGTTTCGTCGCTACGGTCTTTGGCGGGCCAGTCTTTGCGTTTCCAAACGGGCCCATTGGCATTTTGCCGTGCCGTAACAGGGTCTTCGCCCAATGAGGCAAAGTAGGTCTGCCAGCTCGCATCCACACTTTGTGGGTTTTCCATATATTTTACGAGCATTTGCTCCAGATAGGCGGCATTGCCGCCATCTAGAAACAGAGTATCGATCATAGACTGGTTATGATCGGACCGTTGATTTTCGGCCATAGGATTTTATCCTTTCAGGACATCCATCATTGTGATGCCCAATTTCGCGGGCGAGTCAGAGACACGAATGCCAGCAGCTTCCATGGCTGCGATTTTATCTTCTGCGCCGCCTTTGCCGCCGGACACGATCGCGCCTGCATGGCCCATCGTCCGGCCTGGAGGCGCTGTGCGTCCCGCGATAAAGCCAACCATCGGCTTTTTAATGCCTTTTTTGGCCATATGCGCAATATATTCAGCGGCCTCTTCTTCGGCAGAGCCGCCAATTTCGCCGATCATGATAATTTGCTTAGTGTCATCATCGTTAAGGAACAGTTCAAGGCAGTCGATAAAGTTCGTGCCATTAATTGGGTCGCCGCCAATACCGATCGCCGTTGTTTGGCCAAGGCCAACCTGTGATGTTTGGAAAACGGCTTCATATGTGAGCGTACCAGAGCGTGAAACCACGCCGCATGTACCTTTTTTGAAAATCTTGCCGGGCATAATGCCGATCTTGCATTCGTCAGGGGTTAGAACGCCGGGGCAGTTCGGGCCAATCAGGCGGGATTTAGAGCCTTGAAGCGCGCGCTTTACGGGGATCATATCCGCGACCGGAATGCCTTCAGTAATTGCGATGATGAGTTCCATCTCGGCGTCAATCGCTTCGAGGATTGAATCCGCTGCGAAGGGCGGCGGAACGTAAATGACGGATGCTGTGGCACCTGTAGCGCGTTTGGCTTCGGCCACAGTGTCAAAGTTGGGAAGGCCAATGTGGGTTGTGCCGCCTTTACCGGGGGTCACGCCGCCAACCATTTTTGTCCCATAAGCAATGGCTTGTTCCGTGTGGAATGTCCCCGTCTTACCGGTCATACCTTGGGTAATTACTTTGGTGTCTTTGTTAATTAATACTGACATTTCTTACTTACTTTCCAAAATTATTTGAGAACCACTTAAGGCGATGGATCAAGGTGGAGAATGCCGCCGGTTTTAGAGCTCGAAAAATCCGATTTCCAATTGTGCTTTGGCTAAACCCATATGCTTAATCTATGCGTGCCTCAAACTTACCCTTTTACAGCCTTCACGATTTTCTGCGCAGCATCGTCCAAATCATCAGCCGCAATAACGTTGAGGCCGCTTTCATTGATGATCTTTTTACCGGCTTCGACGTTTGTTCCCTCGAGGCGAACAACGAGAGGCACTTTCAGGCCAACTTCTTTCACGGCGTCCACAGTGCCTTGCGCGATCACGTCACACTTCATAATACCGCCGAAGATATTGATCAGGATGCCTTCAACTTTTGAATCAGATGTGAGGATTTTAAATGCGGCAACAATGTTTTCTTTTGTTGCGCCGCCGCCGACATCGAGGAAGTTTGCAGGTTCCGCGCCGTAAAGCTTGATGATGTCCATGGTGGACATCGCGAGACCCGCGCCGTTGACCATGCAGCCGATGTTACCATCAAGCGCCACATAAGAGAGGTCAAATTTCTTGGCTTGCGTTTCTTTTGGATCTTCTTCGGTGATGTCGCGAAGCTCTTGCACGTCGGGGTGACGGAACAGGGCGTTTTCATCGAAGCTAATTTTCGCGTCAAGGCAATGTAACCGCCCATCTTCAGTGACGATCAGCGGGTTAATTTCGAGCATGCTCATGTCTTTTTTCAAGAAGCCGTTATAGAGTGTGCGGCCAAGCTTGCTCGCCTGCTTCGCAAGATCGCCAGACAGGCCCAAAGCTTTAGCAAGTGTGCGGCCATGGTGCGGCATGAAGCCGGTGGCGGGGTCAATATCAAAATTGATGACTTTTTCTGGTGTGCTGTGCGCGACTTTTTCGATGTCCATGCCGCCTTCGGTCGAGGCAATGAACGCCACGCGAGATGTATCGCGGTTGATGATGATGGACAGATAAAGCTCTTTTTCGATATCGGAACCGTCTTCAATATAGAGGCGATTGACTTGCTTGCCGTCATCGCTGGTTTGCGCTGTCACGAGGTATGCGCCGAGCATTTCTTCAGCGTTCTTCACAACATCATCGACGGAGAAGGCGAGGCGTACGCCGCCTTTGGCATCTTCGGCTGCGCCGATAAATTTCCCTTTACCGCGTCCGCCGGCGTGAATTTGAGATTTCACGACCCAAAGAGGACCGCCTAATTTCTCTGCGGCGGCACGAGCTTCGCTGGCTTTGAAAATAGCGATGCCGTTTGAGACAGGCGCGCCAAGTTCCTTAAGGACAGCTTTGCCCTGATATTCGTGTATGTTCATGAAAATGGTCCATCTTTGCTGATTAAAAAGAGGCCGCCGCAGCAGCCCCAGATTACTATCGTGACTCTTGGTCGTCTATATACGGAGTGCAGCGCCCCGATGCAACAGCGTATGGGGCAAATTATGCCCCAAAAAAGACCGTCCACATGGTTCGGCCGGGCAGAAAAGATAAGACACCCGGGATAAGAAGCGCGCCAAAGAACAGACCTTGGACAGCGCGTTTATGGCGTTTGATATTTCCTTTGCGAACAAAATAGATCGTCTCCCATATGGCGAAAAAAGTCAGCGGGACGAATAAATGAATGAAGCTGAACGTCCCGTCATTGATATATCTTATGAATAGCGCAGAAAATGCGGTGACGGCCATTAAAAGGACAAATAAGCGCCCCATAAGCTTGTGTGGCGTGGTGCCTTTTCGGCTCAGCCACATCGCCGTGCCAATCGCAAGAGAGCTGAAGGCCGCAAATGTGTGAATGATAACGGCGGGTGATGAGCCTAGGAAAAAGTCGATGTCCATGAGAAATCTCCATTGTGTTATTGGGTGTCTATGGATGCAGAATGGCAAGGGCGGCAGCGAATGAAAGCGCCCTTGCGCCAGCCGGCCTATTGGGTTCGTGAATGGGCGTGAGCCGCCGTTTACGATGCGTGAATAGCGGTTATTTTCCTTGAAAATTATGGCTCTGCGTTTCACGATGCGCGAACGGTCAGTGTCTCGAAGGGGCGAAATGCATAAACTCAAACAATTGAGCCCTCTTTTGGGGACCTCGGTAGCGGCGGGTCTCGTATTGTCGGTGCTCGCGCCATACGGAACGCACGACATGCCGTTTCCTCCGCGCTTTTTATTTTGGGTGGGGCTGTGCGTTGCGGGCGGTCTCGGCACCGCTGTCATAAATGGTGCTTTGGCAAAACATGTCGATGCTCTGAATTCATGGCAGCGGGTTGTTGTCCAATCGCTGGGGGCAACGGCTGCCGTCTGGGTGTGTTTCTGGGTTTTGACCTATGTGACGCGGGGCCTTCCAGCGCTCCAATTCTACGCTGTCCTACCGTTCTATATCTGGGTCGTTAGCGTCGTTATTTGTACGATCGGCGAATTAATGCGCATTCAAAAAGCCTCTGCGCCAGAAACCGCGCGCGCCGCCTTGTTCGAACGTCTTAAACCGCCGCTTCGAAGCGCCGAAATTTACGCGCTCTCCGCCGAAGATCACTATGTGCGTGTTCATACCTCCAAGGGCGACGATCTTATTTTGATGCGGCTCTCGGATGCCGTCAGGGAGACTGAACCGCTCAAAGGAATTTTGGTGCACCGCTCTTGGTGGGTCGCTGAAAACGGCGTTAAGAAAACCCTGAAGGCGGACGGGAAGATAATGCTGCGTTTGCAAAATGATATTGAAGCGCCGGTGAGCCGCAATAACCAAAAAGCAGTGCGTAGCGCAGGTTGGGTTTAGGCTCGAAAGGGGCGCGCTCGGGACCGCCAAATTCTGTTAGGTTCGTTCTTGCCCGTAAGCCCAGCAATTAACCTCGCCAAAGGGCGGTAATCTATCAATATGATAAAGCCTGCGCGATCCAATGGCTTCGGCGGTTTTAATGCTGCCAATATTCTCTTCAGCGATGACGTGAATAATGCGGTTCCAGCCCAGCGTTTCAAACACATATTCCACACAGGCCGCGCCCGCCTCTTTGGCGTAGCCGCGCCGCGTAAAATTAGGATGGATGGTCCAGCCCACTTCCGGCTCAGGCCAGCCTTCCGGGAACCAAGGTCCGACGCGGCCAACCCATGCACCTGTTGATTTTTCGATCACGGACATAAAGCCATACCCGCGAAAGCTCATATGGCCGACGAGTGTGGCCATCGCGCGCCATGTTTCCGCGCGGCTTAACACCTTGCCGCCTATAAACCGCACGGTCTCTTCGTCGCTCATAGCTTCGCAAAACCCTTCAAAGTCTTGCTCGGGATCGATGTCCCGAAGGATGAGCCGCGGCGTTTCAATAATTGTCGTCATTTAATCGGTCTCGTTTTTGACGATCCGCAGGAACGGACGCTTCGGTTTCGGGGGCGGTGTATATTCGGGAATATAAGGATCTTTCGCCTCCCCAGCCTCTGGCAGGTCGTCATCAATCTGGCGAACGCGGGGCTGAAAGGTTTGTTTGTTTTTGAATCCGCCTTTGGACTTAAATCCTGTGGGTTTGGAGCGCTTGTCATCGGCATCGACCTGACCGGCTTTTTTCCGGTCTTTAACTTTGCGGTTAAGCGCGGACACAACTTTTTTTTGCGCAAAAGACAAGGCGTCCGACGGGCGGCCTTTTTCTGGATCGGCAAAGGCTGATCCAAATTTTTCAAGACGCTCGGTCACGGATTCGGAAAATTCGTCTTCCCACTCTGTGAGTTCGCCGCTGTCTTTGAGGGTTTTGCGGAGGCGTTCGAGCTTTCGCTGAGCGTTGCGCGCTGCCCGTTCTTTGGCCTTTTCATCACGCGCGCGCTGCTTTTCGAGCGCTGCATCCCGTTCAGCCTGCTGCTCCTGCCATTCGCGTTTGTCAAAATCACTGGTCACGCACCCTTATGCCAAGGATGGGTAAATCCGGCAATGCCAATTGATGAAGGTTAGAGGGAAGGCGTCGCGCTCGCAATCTGCGCTTCGGCGGGATCGACAAATTTATATTTGAGCTCTTCGGCATCAAGCGGCGGATTCGGGAATTGGGACACATAAGTCAAACGCTGCTTAGCCCCAATTTGGCTTTGCTGCATCTCAACCATCCATTCGGTGATTTTCTCGCCGTCTCCATTCACTAAAGATAGCTGAACCATCGGCAAGGGCTGCGTTTTGTCCGAGCGGTTTATAATGACACCATTAATCACTAGAACGGTGGTGCCATCAATAATGGTGTGGCTTGTACTTGGGTCTTCGAAATCCAGTCCCCCCACTTTTACGGGGATGTTCAAGAGATTGAAGGCGGAAGACATGCCCGGATATTTGTCCACAATAGGTTGGCGGAAAAAATATCCAATTGCGGCCGCTGCTGCCAAAATACAGAAGGTCACAAACCAGATCATGGCTACGCCAATCAGGCGTCGATTGCGTTTTTGTCGGTCCGCCTTGTCACGGATGTGAACATGGGCGCCTAAAACGGGCTCGGAGCGGGAGACCTGTTCTGGGTCGGGAAGGGGTTTTTCGATGACCGTGCCGCTTGCTATTGTTTCGCGGCTTGTGCGGGCAGGAATAACCGAAATGTCATCCGAAAGGTTGTCTTTGAGCGCCAAAGCATCTGCGTCCGAGGACACAAACCATGTTGCACTACAGTTGGAACATCGTACTGTGCGCCCATTCGGGCCAATGGCGTCATCTTTAACAGAATAACGCGTAGCACAATCTGGACAAGTGAGTATCATAAGCGCCCGATTCGAATTTTTTCCTAGAGTGCCGATTCTGAACATGATGTCTAGTCCTGAAACCGAAATCCAGCGAGCCCAAGATATTGCCCGCTTTGATACGATCGGGGTGAGGTATGGGCGCGGACCTGAAATATTGACCGATGCGGAAATGGCGCTGAAAAAGGGATCCTTTACCTTTCTGACGGGCGCCTCGGGCGCGGGGAAGTCGACGCTTTTAAAACTGCTTTACATGGAATTAAGGCCCTCGCGAGGACTTTTATCTCTGTTCGGTGCGGGCGTCGATACGATGACATCCCGAGAAAAACAGCGGCTAAAACGGCGCATTGGTGTCGTCTCTCAATCTTCGGACCTCATCGCGCATTTAGACGTTTTCCAAAATGTGGCGCTGCCGCTTCGGGCCATCGGCGTGCCAAGGTCGGATTACGCCCGAGACGTCATAGAGCTTTTGCGCTGGGTCGGTTTAGGCGAGAGCTTAACGGCCTTGCCGCCGACTTTGTCGGGCGGTGAGAAGCAGCGCGTGGCGATTGCGCGGGCGGTGATTACAAAACCGGATCTGTTGATTGCGGATGAGCCAACCGGAAATGTGGACCCTGAAATGGGCCAGCGTCTCTTGCGCCTTTTTCTTGAAATGAACCGCGGCGGGACCACCGTATTAATCGCAACCCATGATGAGGGGCTACTCTCGGGCATTCGCGCAGACAAGTTGCACCTCGAAGGCGGCCGCCTGACGCGGGGGCAAAGCGGATGACGGAAAAACCTAACATTGCCGCGCAGCTTCCGGCCGATACGCCGCTTTTGCCCCGACGGGCAAGCGAGGAGCGGCCCCTGTTCATTATTATGGCGACCATGGCGTTCCTGGCGGGTTTGGTTCTGCTGATTTCGCTTGTTGGTCTGCGGGCGACGCAGTCGTGGCAATCTGATCTCGCGCGGACATTGACGGTGCAAGTTTTTCCGGACGGGACAACGCGTTCAGATGAGCTCACCGCCCGCGCAAGCGAAATTCTCACTGCGCAATTGCCGGAAAGCCGCGTCGCTGTCATGCGAGAGGCTGAGGCAAGGGCATTATTAAAACCATGGCTCGGCGATCTTGAATTGCCGCAAGAGATCGAACTTCCCACATTATTGCGGGTGGATACGGGCACAGATAAACCCGTGGATATTGTTAAGCTTGAGGAGGATTTCCAAAATGCGGGAATTGACTCAGATATTGATGACCATTCAAGATGGGGGCAGAATATCAGGCGGACATGGCGCGCCGTTCAAGTCGGGATGGGAGGTATTATTTTGATTGTTTTGGGCGCAAGTGCAGCGGTCGCGAGTTATGCGACTCACTCTGTTTTGCGAATTCGCCGGACAATTATCGATGTCCTCGCCCATGTGGGGGCTCCCGACAAATATATCATCACGCTTTTTACGCGGCGCTTTACAGCGATCGGTTTCGTGGCGGCGCTTGCGGGTGCGCTCAGCGCCTTACTTTGCCTCATTTTGTTTTCAGCCGTCACCACGACGGCGTCTGTCGATGTATTGCCCATTCTGAGTCTCACCTTTCCGGATCTGGTCATTTTGACTGTCTTGGTCGTAGTCTTGTCTCTGATTAGCGGGCTCACGGCGGGCGTGACGACGTTCATAAAGCTGCGGCGCGACAGGCGCGCATCATGAGCGCGGATAAGACGGACGGAGAGCAAAGGCGAAAACGCCGCCGCGCATGGGGGAAGTTTTTTACCTATATAAGTCTTTTATTGACCGGGCTTCTGGTTGGCGGGTTCATTTCATTTGCCTACACGGTTGAGAATGAAATGCCGCCGCATACTTTGCCAAACGCAGACGGGATTGTGGTTTGGACGGGCAAGGGCGGTGGACGGCTTTCCGCTGGCGCCGACCTATTGAAGAAAGGTCACGGGGAGCGGCTCTTGATTTCGGGCGTCAATGAGAGCAATTCGCGTGAAGATGTTCTCGCCTTGCTCGATCTTCCTGAAAATCTTTCCGTGTGCTGCGTTGATCTGGATTATGCGGCGCGTGATACTATTGGGAATGCCCGCGAAACATCCAATTGGTCAGAAGCGCTCGGCTATGAACATATCATTCTCGTGACGTCCGACTATCATATGCCCCGCGCCCGCATAGAAATTTCGGCGGCGCGCGGACGTATCAATATTACGCCCTATCCAGTGACAAGCGAAAGCGATGGTATTTGGTGGAAAGACAATCGTAAACTTCGGCGGTATGCCCAAGAATATGGCAAGCTTTTGCTGACCTATGTTCGGCGTTCCGGGTCGACATCTGGACGCGGCACGCCCATGCTCTCAGATGTTCCGCAGGTTGAGACCTCAAATATCGACTCGGAATAAAACCCCGTAAACCCAATCCTAACGCTCTTTTGCTATGCTCAATAGGCGAAGGAGGTGCGGGACATGAATTCATCTGCTAAAAAAACACGATATGAACGGCCTCCTGAAGTGGGGGAAGACGGCTTGGTGCCGGCCATGGCGCGGGGCGAAGATCGCCGCGGTCATACGCGGCCCGGCTATATTGATTGGCGGGTAAATCCTCGCTCATATGAATTTGTTGGCACATCCTTTGATCCGCTTAACCCCGTGCAGACACTCTCTCGGGCGAAATGGATGACGACGGAACATGCCTTTCGCTATATTGTGACGCCGAATGTGGATCACATTGTGCGGTTGTGGAAAGAACCGGATATTTTCTTCCCGCTCTATGACGCGTCTTGGCTATCTGTTTGCGATTCCAGAATTCTTGAATTGCTCGCAAAGTTTTCTGGAATTCCCTTGCATGCCGTGCCGGGCTCGGACCTCACGGCGCAACTCTTTGACAATGTCATTTCTAAAGACGACCCGATAACCGTTATTGGAGCTGACCCGTCGATCATTGCCGATCTAAAAGCGCTCTACGGCATTGAAACCATTCACCATTACGAACCTCCGATGGGCATGCGTCATAAACCAGACGCCATTGCCGAAGCGGCAGAATTTATTGCTCAGCATCCCGCGCGCTATGTCTTCATATGTGTGGGGTCGCCCCAGCAGGAGATGGTCGCTAAAGCCTGTCTGGACCGTAAAGATTGTGTTGGCTTGGGGCTTTGTGTGGGAGCAAGTCTGGACTTTATAACGGGCCGCGTAAAGCGCGCGCCGCTTTGGATGCAAAAATTGCGAATGGAATGGTTTTACAGGCTTATGTCCGAACCCCGCCGCCTTTGGAAACGCTACCTCGTGGACGGACCCAAGATATTTTTGATCTGGTTGCGTTGGTCTTTGAGGCGTCACCAAACATAAAAAAAGCCGGGAGTTTCCCGGCTTTTCTTTTGATCTCTTTCAGGCCTAAAGCACATCCAGTTTGCGCTCAGCTTTCGCGGCCAGATAGTAAAATGTCACGCGGTTTTTGCGGTTATCTCTTTGCATGATCGAGCAAATGTTTTGAACTTTTTTATCAAGTTCAACATCCGTGCCTGTGACTTCAAGTTTTTTCTTTAGCCAACTATCGCGAACGCGGTTGCGCTCGGCTTCATCGGAACAAGCGACAAAGCGGGCATCGTCACTGCGAAGCGCGATGCCGCAATGGTTGACGATTTTGCGTACAACGTCTTCGTTTGCGAGGGGGTCATAGCGTTTGACATCATTGAAGTAAGGGATGTGACGTGCCTCATCTGATTTAGCTGTATCGGCCGTCTTTGTAGCCGCTGCAGTCTGCGCCGGTTTGCTTGCTGATTTCGGCTTGGCTTTTGTTTGCGCAGCCGCTTTCTCTGCGGGCTTCGCAGCGACTTTTGAGGCCGTTTTTGTCGCCGCGGTTTTTACGGTTTTCACTGCCTTGGCTTTGGCCTTTTTGACGGTGGCTTTTGTGGACTTGTTGAGTTTCTCTAGCTTCGCCTTTGCGGCGGCGAGTTCTGCTTCAAGTTCTTCCACGCGGTTGACTGTTGCGCCAGGCATCATGTCCCAAATCCGGTCTGACGTCTCGTGGACTTTGTCTTCGGCTTTGTCTTTGACGTTTGAAAATATACCTGCAGCTTGCGCTTCGATTTCTTCGCCTTTTTTGACAAGGGATTCAAAAAAGTCTTTTCGGTTCGTCCGAAACTCCGCAAGGCGTTCCTGCGCTTGCTCGTAAGCAACGCCGTGAAGCCCAATATAAGCCAGAGTGTTGCGGCGCAGCTGCTTGCGGGTGCTCTCCGCGCTGTCTTCAGCTAGTTTTTTCGCTTTTGCGACGATGTTTTTAGGTGTGTCGGTCATGATGGCCCCCTAATGGATGAATTGTGAGTGCTTATTAACCCTGATTTTTAGAAAGCGCGTCCTAAATATGTCTGGTGACACCCAACGCGGAACGTGAACAAATTACATCCGCCCCCCTTCCGCTGGAGCGGTATCTCGGCTAGAAGGCGTCTCTGAAAAGGACAACACTATGAATTCTCTGTTTCGCGGCGAAGCGACTTTACATTACGGCCCCTCCGATTTCACGATCATGGATCCGGGTGGATATGTTATCTGCGCTGTCACGGGCGAACATATAGCACTTGAACATTTGCGGTATTGGAGCCACGAGCGCCAAGAAGCCTATAAAGATGCGGCGGCGTCCCTGAAAGGCTTTCAAAAGGCGGCTGGTTAATGCGGCATTTTTTGAGCGGCCTTTTTCTGGCATGTCTTGGCGTTAGCGCCTGCGCCGCAGAGACCTCGTTTTCTGAGGGAACTGATCCCCTTCGCGCGGCTCAAAGTGCTGCCATCGATATTGGGCAGTCCCTCAATTGCAAAGGGATTGTCAAACAAGGCGGCCTGCTCCTGTGTAAAACTTACCCCAATGCGGCCATTAAAGTCAGCCGCGCCGCAGATGATTTTTATATGGAATCCGCCGATAAAGATGGCTTGTTTATTATTGGATTTGACCGCGACGAAAAAGAAACACAGCTCCAAGTTATGGACATTGGAGACGGGCCGGTGAAATCTATTCCACTTAAACTTGCCTTCCAAGACCGCGACTATGATACCTCCCGTATTAACGGGCTGCCAAAGAATATGGTGAGTGAGTACACGCCGGAGGAGCTTGCGCGAATTAAAGCCGCGTCCGCTCTAAAAAAAGTTGGATTTGCCTCCCGCGCTGAGGATATTGGTTTTAAAAATGGATTTATCTATCCTGTAAAAAAATATGTCAAAACGACGAATTTCGGCGCGCAGCGTATATTGAACGGGATACCCAAGCGGCCACATTTTGGCGTTGATTTGGCAGCGCCAAAGGGAACACCGATCGTTGCGCCCGCCGACGGGATTGTGTCCCTCGCCAGTGATGATATGTATTTTGAGGGCAGTCTTGTGTTGATTGATCATGGACAGGGATTGATCAGCTATTACCTCCATATGGACGATGTCATGGTCGAAGATGGCCAGAAAGTCGTTCAAGGACAGCAAATTGCAACCGTTGGGTCAAAAGGCCGCTCAACTGGCCCTCATTTGTGCTGGCGTTTGAAGTGGCGCAACCGTAATCTCGATCCAGAGCTACTGACACAGTGGCCACAATAAACGCATGATCACGAAACGCTTATGACACCAAAACCTGAAGACTGCCAATCCATGGCCGACGTCCGCAAAGGAGTCGACGCGCTCGATCGAGAATTGGTGCGTATTTTAGTTGTTCGCCAAGCCTATATGAGTGCGGCGGCGCGGATTAAAGGTGATCGCGGCGCCGTTCACGATGAGGCGCGTATCGAGGATGTGGTGACCAAAGTATTGGCGGAAGCTAAACAACAAGGGCTGTCTGCGGATATCGCAGAACCGCTTTGGCGTAAAATGATCGAACGATGCATCGCATTTGAGTTCAAAGAATGGGATCGTATTCGCGCAAAAGCCCAAAAAACGGCTTAGCTTTATTACTTAGTCCCGCCAAAAAGCCGGAGTCAATATGGCGAGCACAGGAAGCACTTCGAGGCGGCCAATAATCATCGCCAATGAAAGAACCCATTTTGCAGAGTCAGGTAAAGGCTGAAAATTTCCGGCTGGCCCCACTGTGTCTCCAAGCCCCGGACCCACATTGGTAATCGCCGTCGCTGCCGCGGAGAGCGCCGTGACGTTGTCGAGGCCAATGACGGACAGGCTCACGGCGGTGAGGGCGTAGCAGGCAAAGAAGATGAAAAAGAAGGACATCACGGCATATACCGTGGACTCTGGCAAGATGTGACTATCATAACGGAGCGGGTTGGCAATGTGCGGATGCGGCATGCGAAAAATATAACCGCGCAAGGCTTTGTACGCCACTTGAAACCTGAAAATCTTAATCGAACAGGATGTTGACCCGGCGCATCCGCCAATAAACATAATCACGAAAAATGTGGTTACGGCGAACGGTCCCCATTCTTGATAGTCGCCAAAACTAAAGCCTGTTCCAGTCAGGACGGAAATAACGTTGAAGGCGGCGAGGCGAACGGGGTGCGTTGCGGAGACGTGATTGTTTGTTTCCATGTAAATGACCATGGCTGTTATCAAAACAAACAGGATCAAGATAAACCCCCTTGCCTGTGGGTTGCGATAGACAGCACTTAATTTCCCATGCATCGCGAGCACATAGGCGGCAAAGGGCAACGCCGCGAGCGTCATGAACACGCTGGCGATGATATCCGCACCGCCATCAGCATAGGCCGCAAACGACGCATCTGAATTTGCGAACCCGCCGGTCGAAAGCGTCGTCATCGACAAACAAACGGCGTCGAAAAGATCAATACCTGTGGCCATATACCCGGCCGCGCAGAGTATGCTCAGCCCAATATATACGATACCAATCCCCGCAGCGATCTGGCCCGTGCGCGGTAAAATTTTCCCCATAGGGTCGAACCATTCCGTGGCAAATAATTGCATGCCGCCAATATTGAACCTCGGCAGGATCGCGAGAGCTGTGATGATGATCCCGATGCCGCCAAACCATTGCAGCATGGCCCGCCAAAAAAGAATACCCTCCGGCGCGTTATCAAGGCCCGTCATAACCGTTGACCCTGTTGTGGTGAGCCCGGACATGGTTTCAAAATAGGCATCAGTGAGTGACATGTGCTGAAATTGCAGCATGAACGGTATGGCCCCCACGAGCGCCAGAATGAGCCACGCGGATGTGGTCAGCAAAAAAGCGCCGCGCGCTTGCATGGGACGAGGCTCGGTTTTGCAGGCTAAAGAAATAACAGCGCCTGCGAGGGCGGAGAGTAGTCCGGAAATTCCGAACACAGGCCAACCTTCACCGCCAAATTTTATATCGACAAGCATTGGAACAAACATCGAAAGGCCGAGGCCAGCGATGAGTAAACCCAATATAAAAAATACGGGACGTAAGTCAGGCATAGAGCCGTCCAAGTTTTCGCCTCAGTTACCATCCGAGAGCGTATATAAATAGCGCTTACGAATAGGCGGAGCGAGACCTAAATTCAAGACGTGAAATGCAACGCGGTGGTTAACCGGCTTTCACAGACTTGAAAAACAGCGATTTTAATCCGGAGGATTTAAATGCGGACCATTCGCCCTCATTTTGGGCGAGGCGGTCAGCCAGAATGAACATCACGAGCGGATTAACGCCAAGGCCAAGATGGCTGGCCGGGACTTGGATGTTTTCTGCCTCTGGCGCGTCGTCTTGAATAGACCCTTCCCAATGCACGATGCCATCAGTCTTGGTATAGATAGACGTGGACGGAACTGGCGGAACTTCATGGAGACGCTCGAGGCGTGCGCGCGTCGCCTCCGTTGGTTTGCCGTTTAGAGCTTCAAACACGGGACGGGCTCGCGCCGCATGCCGTGGTCCGGTAATCGGGCTTCCTAATGAAATCACCTGACGGATAATATCGGGATTGGCCTTTGCGATTTCACGCACATAGACCCCGCCGAGACTCCAGCCGACGAGGGATACTTTTTGTTTGTGGCGTTTATGGATCTTTTCGACGAAGGCATACATTTCTGCCTCGCGCTTGGGGTTGAATGTCAGGTTGCGGCCCATGCCCCAATCATACACATGGTAGCCAAGGTCTTTTAGAAGTCCGCGCATCGGGCGCGTCGATGCCCCGCTGGCAAGAAAGCCCGGGTAAACAATGACGGGATGGCCATCACCTTTCGGGAGATGACGCATCAAAAGGCGCAAAGACATGAACGACCCGAACTCCAGCATGGAGCGGCCTTCAAGCAAAGTCCACAAGAGGGACGGGGAGTGTACTTGTTTAGTCATTGTCGCAGTCATAATTATCCTTAGCGATCGAAATCATTTGGGGCAGAATTGATGTGTTTGTTGTGCGGGTCAAGCTTGCGGTGTCTCTGATCCATTGAGCGGGGCCGTCGCGGCTTTGGGCGTTCTCACTGTTTTCGTTTTCACGGGTTTACGTTTTGCGCTTGCCGCCTTTGCTGTCTTGCGAGCCGGAGCCGCTGCTTTTTGGGTGTCATTCTCTGGCGCTTTATTCATGGCTCTCGCCGCTTTCAAGTGCTCGTCGAAGCTCTTTTGGACGCATTCGCCGTAAAAGTCCGGGTCGGGCATGGCGTTTCGGCATGCGGTATATGAGAGTGTCACCTCGCCATTATAGCTTTGAACGATATGACCGAGTTTCATGCCATCAACAAGACACATCATGCCGTACATTCCCACGGCCTTTGCGCCTGTAGAATATAGAGGGACGCGCGGGCCGGGGACATTGGTCACAACCGTATTCACAAAAGGCTTGGTCTTGTCGGCCAATTTAAAACGTGAAAACAGGTTTGCCCCGATGGTCATGGCTGGCGCGGAGGCAAGCTTGGCAACTTCGGCCATTTGGCGGGCACCCAGCGCGTTGGTTAAGGCTTTGGCTTTGCCGGTCTCATTATGCACGTAATCGAGTCGTTCTTTAGGGTTACCAATATGAGACCCTAGCGGCACAAACATGGCGGCAACCTGATTGCCCATCGTATTGCGCTCGGTTTCTTCTCTGACCGATATCGGCGCCATTGCTGTCACAGACGTGTCGGGCAGTTCATTTTTCGCTGCCAAATAATGACGCATCGCGCCGCCGGTAATGGACAGCATCACATCATTGAGCTTGCAGCCTTCTGAGAGCGCGCGAATTTCATTGATTTCGCGAATGTCAAAACCCTTTGCCCCGAACATTCGGTGCGGGGAAACAAGTCCGTTAAAGCGGGTTTTGGGTGTTTCCAGAATAGCTTTGGCGTCGAACTCTTTATTGATGAAGCCTTTTGCGGCGCGAACCATGCCCGGAAGCGACTTGCGGCCGGCATTGAGCTGGCGTAGCGGAAGCGTCAGGCTACGTGCATAACCGCGCAGAAAAATCTCCGTCTGGCTGGGATTGGACTCCGGTCGCCATGTGTCAATGGTCTCGAGCGGTTCGGCATTTGGCATAAGCGTGTGCAGAGCTTGCATCATATCCACGCCTGAAACGCCGTCGATCGCCGCATGGTGGACTTTGGAGACCATAGCATAGGAGCCCGATGGAAATCCTTCCACATTATCAAGGCCCTCAATGACCGTGAGTTCCCACGGCGGCCGGGTCAGATCCAATGGCCGCGCAAAAATACGCGCGGCTTGGATACACAATTGCCGCCAGTCACCGGGCTTTGGGAGCGCCACGTGGCGAACATGATATTCAAGGTCAAAATCAATATCTTGAACCCAATAAGGGTAATCAATGCTGAACGGGACTTTCACCATCTTCTGGCGCATGGTTGTCGAGAGCTGCAAGCGGCTTTCGATGAAGCTTAGAATGTCTTTGAAGCGAACAAATCCGCCGTCTGCGGTTGACGGGTCGTAAATGACAACAGAGCCAATATGTAGCGGTGTTGTCGGTTGTTCCATTGCGACAAAAGCCGCATCAAGACCTTGCATTTGTTCCATTATAGTCCCCCGAAAATTTCTTATTTTCCTTTACATAGCATAATTAGGCTCCACTACCTAATTAACACAGGGGCTTGGGCGCGCCTTAAAATGGCCGCTATGACGCGGCCGGTTTTTTTGCGGGCGCTTTCTTTTTCGGCGCGGCGGGCTTTGCTGATTTCGTCGTTTTTGGCGTCTTCTTCGCAGCTTTAGGTTTTGCTTTTGTGAGCTTGGCAGGCGCAGCGGTGCCGACGCCGTTCGTAATCAGAAAGGCCGCTATTTCGTCAAATGCCTGATTGGCTTCGGGTAGCAACGTATCAAAGGCCTGCCACACATGGCAAAGATTATCCCAGCTTTGGAGTTTGGCGTTTGTGCCTTGGCTTTGCGCCTTGGCCACGTAACGCCGGGCATCATCATAGAGGATTTCTGACGCGCTGACCTGAATGAGGGTCGGCGGCAGTCCTGACAAATCCGCCCGAAGCGGCGACACAAGCGGATTGGCGGGTGACATGCCCAGCTGCTTCCACGATCCCCATACGAGAACGGTTCGCGGCAGTTTCACCAGGGGGCCAGCCAGCGGCCTGAGCATTGAATCCGTTTCGATATTGCCCTTGATGGACGGGCTTTCAAAGGTCGAGTCTGTGGCGGGCGAGAGCCCTACAATTGCATCGGCGGGGCGCAGGCCGCTATCACGCACCCAGTTCGAGAGCATCAAGGTTAAATTACCGCCAGCAGAATCGCCGGCAACCGCGAGCTTTTCGGCGCGCGCAGGGCCATTCGGGCCATTTTCTAAAATCCATTTATAAGCGGTTTGGGCATCTTCAATGGCTGCCATCCGGCTATTTTCCGGCATCAGCCGGTAGTTGGGCGCAAAAACGGCGCAGCCCGTACGGGTGGCGATATTGCTAATAATTGAGCGGTGGCTGATAGCGCTGCCGACGGTGAATGCACCGCCATGCAGATATAAGAGCCGCTGATCAGGGTTTCCGCCGGGCGGCATTGTCCATTCGCCGTCGACGTTCATCCCGTCTGCCTCGGCGATGGCAGATGAGAACGTGACCGGAAATTCCCGCGACAGCCCTATTTGCTCGAACCGCTCGCGCTTGGCGGATAGTTTTTGTCCGTCGCTTGTGCTGTCTGCGGCGGGCATGATGAAGTTCTCGTAAAGATAGCTCTCCACGGCCTTGATGCCCGGCGACTCGGGGTCGGTTTTAAACGTGACAGGGTCATTGCGATCATAGCGCGCGTGACTGCGTCCCATGAGGTGGATTTTGGTCACAGCGGCGAATGCGGCAACGGGCAGAATGATCGGGAGCGTGAAAAACATGGCGGCAATCCTTAAAAGTTGCGCCGAATGTATGCAACTTTATGCATAAAGGCAAATGGGATGATGGCCCCCGAAAATATGGCTTCGTTTGCGGGCTTAATCCCAATCGCGCCTTTGCAAGCCCAGCAGCAGTTCGCCATCAGCGCCGAAAATATTAAGTTTTAAATGTGTGGCTTTGATCCGCCGCGCATTTTGAAGGGCTTGTAAAAAATCGCGCTCTTCGTCCATGCCCTGCGCGCACATTTTCTTGGTGGACGCGAGCGGGCCGATTGTGAGGACGGTCCCGTCCAGTTCATAGGTGCCAAAGAAATTATTGCAGCCTGCGAAGCCAGACAGCTCGCCCTTGCTGCGAAACTGAACGAATGGCTCAGGCGTTCCGCTTGCGGTTTTGGGGCCCCATTCAGACCCCGCGAGCGTGTAGAGCGGGCGGTCGGCTTTTGGCGCCGTCGCGACTTTGGCACAGGCGGCCAGTCCAAGTCCGGCGATGAGGAGCGGTATAATCGGAAACGCCATATTATTTATCCCTGTAAGGATCGCCAAGCATACTGGCGATGTGCCGTCCGTTTTCCGCCAACGCCGCTGCATCTACCGAGACATCCTGGGTGCAGACCTTGAAACGTTTTTCCTGCAAATAATAACCGGCGTTAAAGGCACCGACGAGTTCACGTTTGCGGGCGGCGTCATTATTGGATTCCATCACCATCATTTGGCTGGCGAGGTCGCGCCATTTCTGGTCGTCCTCCCCGAAGCAAAGCGTGCGCAAATAATGGAGTTGTCCGAGATTGCGCGCGAGGGCATCGACGAGGTTCTTCATTTTGACCATGTCGTTTTCAATGCGCATTTCGGCGGCTTCCAGCGCTGCGATGGCCTTGGCGCGGGCTTCCGGGTCAACACTATCGTCGGTGGTTTGCGCCGCCGCAGAGGTGCTAAGGGCCAAAAGGGCTATGAGGATAAGTCTTCGCATGTGGTCACTCTATCGCGATTGCGCTGAGAATTCATTAAATTATTCAGCGCTCATATGCGGGCATAGGTTTGAGGCGAAGATCATTTATACCGTTCCGGGCGGGGACTTTACCGCTATCAAACAGCACCGCATTTTGCGCGTTGACGACCCGAAGCGTGAGCTGCGGTTGCGGCCGCCCATTTTGGAACAAGGCGGCAGGGACATCCATCTCATAGGGGATATATCCGGACAGGCCGTCGAGCTGTACAGTATCTCTGGCGAGCGTTTGATCTGTCTCGTCTGAGAGCCGCGCTTCAAGGCGGCTGCCTGCGGGTAAGCCCTTATAGGCATAAAACTGTGCTTCGCCCGAGACGCGCTCCGTTTCGGGGGGCGGCGGGCCTGCAAGCGCGCCGCGCTCTTTCAGGCTTAGCCAATAGGAGTTTTGCGGCCCGTCAAACGGCACGCGGTCGGCGGTTTCGTGTGTGATACGCCCCGCCCAGTCCGTGATATGGGCGACGAGAAACAAGGGTGTGTTGCGCGGCGCGTGGCTCTCATCAAACGCCAGATCAAATTCATAAGGCGCGCTTTTCCCGTCAAGGCTTACGCTGGTTTCTGCTGCGGGCGTTCCTGTAGGTCCGTTTTTGACGAGCTTGACCGTCAAAGTGCCGCCGCGCGGCAAAGGACGGCTCTGCGAGAGCAGCTTTACCCGCCCATTGATCATCTGCAGGGGGTGACCCGCGTCGGGGGACGTGGTCGGCCACGCCGCACCGCCCATATCAAGAATGGCCGGATCGGCGCCGCTGTAAAACCCGTCGCTGCGGCTCTCTAATATTGTGCGCCCGCCGCTGGTCTCGATACGGGCCGAAATGCGCGCGGCTTCAAGGTCACGGGTGACAGGTTCCGGCGCGGCAACGACAAGGTTCAGGACGGGGCCCAATCCGGTCAAGAGCAAACGTGTCTCGCCGATCAAGAGCGGATTTTGCGGACGTATTTTTCTGTCCGGCGCGGCGTATGCCGAGACGATCAGCACCTTGTCGTCCATGTCTTCGCGGCTATTGATACGCACCGTCACGGGAATGTTTTCGATTTGTCCGGCTTCGCTATACGGGGTGCCATAGGCCCCCTCCGGGCTATATTGTGCCAAAGCGGGCATTGAGACAGCGGTCAGAGCGGCGGCGGCGAGGGCAAAAATAAGACGCATATTAAACTCCATATTGGGGCCAACATACCCCGCTCAACCTGCATGAGAGCTGAATGAATTCGTTAGGACCCGTTCAGCTTATTCAAAGGGCGTTGATTATCTTGCCAAGATCATAACATAAGACGCGGCTTTTTTGAGGTGACGTTTTGGTAAGCTATGCGGCGTTTGACGCGCAGCACAAAAAGCGCCCTCGCGGCGTTTTTCATCTCTGGGTTTTTTGCTTCGCTTCGACTTCGTTCGACGTTTTTCGCGCGGCCCCCTATAAATGAGGCTGCCCGTGCGGCTCTGACCAACGCGGTCAAAGAGATAACCGTATAAATATTTCCGTTGGCCTTCGCCGCACGGCGGTGTTTATCTCGCATGGCCCTTTTTTTTCGCCAGGCTTTGTGGTCGCCGCCGGGGGGCCGAGGCCCAAACACATTGGCAACACGCTGGTTTTCAGCGGGACGCTAGGGACTTGATGCGAAGACCCGTTTCCAACCTGGCACTGTCCGAAGAGATCACGCTCGCGATACTCTCCCTGTGGTTGGCACAACTTACAGTCCGACACCGTTCTCATGACAGCTACCAATGCGCGCAACTGGCCTCAACATGAGAAACTTTCGCTCAGCCCCGCCGTGAAGAGCAAGCCTCACCGCGGTTCTGAGCCTAGAACTATAGGGCCCGCGGCCAAAGTGAGGAATATTTTGCGGATGTTTTCGCTAAGGGATTGTCCGTAAACGATAATCCCGCGCACCCACCGAGGAATATCGCCTAAAATTCGCCAAACCAAAGGCCAACCGCGCCCCCAAAAGCTCACCCCCTTACTCCCAAACATTTATTTCCGCACCCTCAACCGCTCATCCCCGCGAAGGCGGGGACCCAGCGTCCCATGCGGCGGCAGGTGATGGGCCCCCGTTTTCTCGGGGGAGAGGGCAATGAATGACAGAAATAAACCGCTTCGCCCCGCATCTTCGCTATCGCGGCGTTTGGGACGACAGGGTTGGCGGGGCGCAAGGCGTTTGCGCGCTATTCTTTTTCCCGTTCGTGGCTGTCAATATGTTTGGCGGCTTTTTCGGCGGTGGATATGTCGCGCTGTTTTTGGGCTTTGGTGCGGCCGAATTTTAGTCGGTTTTCGGCCGCTTGTGTCTCTTTGCGGGCCGCTTTGACCCGCTTTTTGGCTGTGCGAAAATTTATGACGCCGTCAGCCATGCCGTTTTACCGTGGGCTGATCATCAGTTCAGGCCGCACGACTTTGTCAAACTCTTCGGCGGTCACAAAGCCGAGTGCCACGGCTTCTTCGCGTAGCGTTGTGCCATTTTTATGGGCGGTCTTGGCGACTTTGGTGGCGTTGTCATAACCGATCGTCGGCGCGAGCGCCGTGACGAGCATGAGCGAGCGTGACATCAAATCCGCGATGCGGTCTTCATTGGCGGTAATGCCGACGACGCATTTATCCGTAAACGCATGACAGGCATCTGACATGAGCCGGATCGATTGCATCATATTATAGGCCATGACCGGCTTATAGACGTTAAGCTCGAAATGTCCCTGAGACCCGGCAATGCTCATGGTCGTGTTATTGCCCATGATTTGGGTGCAGACCATCGTCATGGCTTCGCATTGGGTCGGATTGACTTTGCCGGGCATGATGGACGAGCCGGGCTCGTTCTCGGGCAAGGAAATCTCGCCAAGGCCGGAGCGCGGGCCGGAGCCAAGAAAACGAATGTCATTGGCGATTTTCAGCAGGCTCGCTGCCACCGTGTTGATCGCGCCGTGCGCGGACACATAGGCATCATGCGCGGCTAACGCTTCGAATTTGTTCGGGGCGGTGACGAAGGGCAGTTTTGTATAAGCGGCGACTTCTTCGGCGAAGCTCTCGGCAAATCCGGGCTTTGCGTTCAGGCCGGTGCCAACCGCCGTGCCGCCCTGCGCGAGGGGAAACAGCTCTTTGAGGCCAAGTTCGACGCGTTTAATGCCAAGGGCGATTTGCGCGGTGTAGCCGGAGAATTCCTGTCCCAACGTCACAGGCGTGGCGTCTTGGGTGTGGGTGCGGCCAATTTTGATAATATCTTTGAAGGCGCGGGATTTGTCGTTCAGTGCATTGTGCAGTTTTTGCAAGGCCGGCAGGAGGCGGTGATGCACTTCCTCAGCGGCCGCAATGTGCATGGCGGTCGGGAAGGTGTCGTTCGAGCTTTGGCTGCGGTTCACATGGTCATTGGGGTGCACCGGATCTTTGGAACCGATAACGCCGCCCATGATTTCGATGGCGCGGTTCGAGATCACCTCGTTCGCGTTCATGTTGGACTGGGTGCCGGAGCCGGTCTGCCAAACGGACAGCGGGAAGTTATCATCAAGCTTACCCTCGGCCACTTCGGACGCGGCTTTGACGATGGCGTCGCAGCGTGCTTTGTCGAGATTGTCCGCCTTATGATTGGCGAGCGCGGCTGAGCGTTTGATAATGCCGAGCGCGCGAATGATGGCGGGTGCCATTGTTTCTATGCCAATCGGGAAGTTAATCAAACTACGGGCGGTTTGGGCTCCGTAATATTTATCAGCGGGAACTTCAAGCGGACCAAAACTGTCCGTTTCCGTGCGCATATTGCTCATATTATCTCTCTTAGCTGGCTGGTAGGTGGTTGGCGATCCCGGCAGGGATCTATTTTTTACGAAAAGCGTCGAGGCTTACGACCTTGGTGCCGCCGCCGTCGGGATCTGTGTCTGGCGGCTCGGGGGCGTCGGTCTCTTTCTTGGCCGTTTTCTTCTTGCCAAGCTTGGGCTTTTTTGACGGCTTCACACCGGGAGTTTCGTCCGGCGTCTCTGCACCGAGAGGTTTCAGGCGCGCGAGGCTCGGCGGTTCCGGGCGCTCTTCCATTTCTGCGGGCGGCTCGAACTGCAAAGCAAATCCGACGCTCGGGTCATGGAAGCGGGTGACAGCTGTGTAGGGGACTTTTAGATATTTCGGGACGCCGCCAAATTTCAAGGTGACTTCGAACGAGTCATCATTTGCGGCCAGATCCCAGAACTGATGCTCGAGAACAATCGTGATTTCTTCAGGATATTTTTTCGCCAGACCTTCATCCACCTCTGCGCCCGGGAAACGGGTGAGAAAGGTGATGTAAAAGTGGTGGGCACCGGGCAGGCCATCTTCGCGGATAACGCGCCGAATAGCATCCCGAACCACGCCGCGAAGGGCGAGCTGAGTCATTTGTTCATAATTCATCAGATCTTGAGCCATGCACTTAGAGTAAATCAAAGCCTGTCAGGGTCAACAGCCGTTTATAGATAATTCCAATAAATTCGGCGCTTCAACTTTGCACAATAATAAGGCCGATGATGATAAAAGCGGCGCCCGCCGCGTATTTGAGCGTCAAGGCCTCGCCGAGCCACAGGGCCGCCATGAGCGGTACAATGACAAATGTCAGCGCCATAAACGAATAGGCGTAGGCGAGGGGAACGGCTTTAAGCACATAGATCCACAGCAGGGTGGCTGTCCCATATATCGCCAAGGCCAGAATGAAAACCGGATTAAAGAGCGCTGTGTAAAAAGGTGCGCCGGATTGCACGAGGCGCTCGCTGGTGAGTTTGAACAGCACTTGCCCCGCCGCAATCATCAGCGGCGTCAGGGTTAAAAGGCCCAAGACCGGTATGGACAAAGAGGTCACTCGGCGGCCTGAAGGCTGCTGTGCGGCATCTCTGCAAGGTCGCCGTAACTCTCCACATAGTAAATATCACGGGCGATATCTTCACATTTATGCGCGTCGGGGACGGGAAACATGGCCCGCAAAAATGAATGTGTGTAGGGAAAGAAATTAAAGTGCGGATTGAAGGTGTAGCGATATTCGCGCTCCCGCGGGACGACAATGATCAAGCGTTTTGACGCGATCCGGCGCAGCTCCGCGATGGCGGCGCGGTAATCTAGAACATGTTCAATGACATGGGTGCAAATGACGGTGTCAAACGCGCCGTCTTCGAAGGGCAATTTCTCGATCTTGGCGGCCACGTAATCGATACCGTCCAGAGCGTCCGCATCATCAATCACGAAGTCAACGCCTGTGCAGCTGATCACATCTGGCCGTGCGGATTTTATCAGGCTGAGTAAATATCCGGTGCCGCAACCCACGTCACATATTTTGGGCCCTAAAACGTCCTCCGCGATCCGCGCAATGCAGGCTTTGGAGTTGTCGCTGCCTTCGTGGATGCGTGGGTGCTTTTCGTAGAGCGCGGCATATTCCTCTTCGCTCAGGAATGCGGCGCGTTCGCGGAAAACAGCGAGGTCATTAATATGGCGGCCCCAGACCAGACCCGCAAAGGCTTTGAACGCGCGCGAGTCGCGCACGAAAGCCGGCAGAATATCCTCAAGGACAAAGCGGATACGGTTGGTGGTTTCGCGGTTCATGGCTTAGCGGCCTTTGTTGCGGTGCGCGGTGCCAAGGGCGTGCGCGGTTTTCCCGCGCCGCTCGATTGGTATCATTGGACCTGAGAGATATTTTTCGCCGCGTGACGCCGAGATAGAGAGATAAAAAATACGTTTTTGTTCCGCGCGGCCCCGCGCCACAGAATCAAGGATGATACCGGCGGTAAAGACCATCATCGCGCCAATTAATAGCGTCATGGCCAGTATCCATGTGGGCATTTTATTCACAAGGCCCGTTGTGAAATATTCCAGCAGCACAGGGGTCATGAAGAAGACACTGGCGCCGGCGATGGCGGCCGAAATATAGCTATAAAACGCGAACGGCCGGGTTTCTTTCATTAATGTGCCCATCATCACAAGAATTTTCAGGCCGTCTTTAAGGCTGGAGAGTTTGCTCTCTGAGCCGTCTTCGCGGCGGCCATAATCACATTCCACCTCGGCGATGGGGAGGCGCAGCACAGAGGCGTGGACGGACATTTCTGTCTCGATCTCAAATCCCGGACTTTCCGCCGGAAAGCTCTTGGCGAAGCGGCGGGTAAAGGCACGGTAACCCGAGAATATGTCCGTGAAATCTTTGCCAAATACGCTTTGGTAGGCAAAATTGAACAGACGGTTGCCGAAGGCGTGACCTTTACGCCCCGCATCGATTTTCACGTCGCGGCGCGTACCGACCACCATATCCAGACGGTCCTCCACAAGCTTATTTATCAGGTCCGGCGCAGCGGAGGCATCATAGGTGCCATCGCCGTCTGCCATAAGGTAAATGTCGGCATCAATATCAGCGAACATCTGGCGCACGACATTGCCTTTGCCCTGACGGCGGCTGGGCACCACAGTGGCTCCGGCGCGGGCCGCCTGCTCGGAGGTATTATCTGTGGAATTATTGTCATACACAAAGATGCGCGCACCCGGCAAAAAGCGGCGGAAATCAATGACCACCTTGGCGATTGACAAGCCCTCATTATAACATGGCAATAGGACAGCGATGTTTAAATCCGAATGCGACATAGAGAGTTCTCCAACGTGTTTCATTTCACTTAATCTTAATGTGGTTAAGTTTACGTTGCCGACGACGATTTTTTACGCGGCGACGAGGGGACTGCATGCCGATTTTTCCAAAAAAGACCGGACAGCAGATTTTATGTGTCTGGCTGATAGCGGCGGCGGGTCTGCTCTTGAAATCCGTTGTGATGGGCACGCTCGGGGAGATCGGAACGGACAGCGACGATATTATGCGGCTTGTGCAGCTTCGCGATCTATATCAGGGGCAGGGCTGGTACGATATGCATCAGTACCGAATGGGCCCTGATGGCGGGACATTGATGCATTGGTCCCGGATCGTGGATCTGCCCATACTGTCGCTAATCTGGGTGTGTGATCTTGTTCTGCCCTATGACATGGCTGAAAAAATTGCCTACACGATCTGGCCGCCGATCAGCTCATTGTTTGTGATTTGGGGCGTGCTGGTGGGCGTCAAACATTTGGGCGGTAAGCGAAGCACGGCATTTGCGGTTATACTCCTCCTGTTTTTAATTTTGCCGCATTACCGCTTTTCTGCGGGCTCGATCGATCATCATAATCTCCAGCTTGGCTTGCTCGCGATCGTGACAGGATATGCGCTAGACCCGAAAATGCAGATGCACACTTACGGGCTGAGCGGTGCGGCCCTGGCTTTATCTATGGCCGTGGGCGTGGAAGTCTTTCTATTTGCGGGTATAATTTGTGCCTTTGCTGCTGCGGTCTGGCTTTTCAAGGGAGATCCGGCGCGGCGCGGGATTATCGGCTTTGGCGCTGGTTTTTCGGTGACATTGATGGCGGCCTATTTCGGGTTTGTGTCGCCGCGCGCTTTCGCGGTGACGGCGTGTGACGCGCTGGGCTTTAATATTGTCGAGGTGGGCGCTGTCGGCGGATTAGGCCTCGCGGCAGCGGCTTTTTTACTTCGCGGCAAATCTTTGGCTTGGCGACTGGGCGGCTTAGCTGCGGTGGGCGCGGCGGTTATTGTGCCGCTTTTGGGGACCACGCAGTGCTTGGCAAACCCATTGGATAGCCTGCCGCCCGCGGCCAAAACATTGTGGCTAGACCATGTGATCGAGGCGCAGCCGCTTTTTGCGGACAGGTCCAAATGGGGCAGCTTTGTGCCATTTGTCATGGGGCCATTAATTGTGGCCTTGATTGTTTGCGCATTTAATATTTATCGAAAGGCGCGGGCCGCGGAATATTTGCTCTTGGTGGCTTTGCTCGCCTTGTCTCTGGTTCTGACGTTATATCAGGTTCGTTTCTATGTTTTTGGGGGGGTATTCTCGCTCTTCGTCCTCGCGCCTTGGACGGCGGATGTTTACACGCAAACCCGCGCGAAGTCCCCGTCCGACGTTCGGTATATTTTTGCGCTGGCGGCCTCCATTCCTTTTGTCTGGGGATTTCCCGGGATCATGATGACCCCCGTCACCCAATCGAACAGTGCCGCGCAGGATCGGGCCGCACTCTGTTATTCGGACAATGTGATCGCCGCAGTAAAGGCTTTGCCGCCCGGCCGGTTTGCCATTACCCCCAATGGCACGGCTCAGCTCTTATTCCAGACCGCGCATTCTGCGCTGGGCGGGAATTACCACCGCAATGCGGCGGGCATCGTCGCCAATATCGATATTTTTACAAAGACGCCGGACGACGCGAGAGCTGTCCTGCGAGAGATGAAAGTGGATTACGTTCATATGTGCCGTGATACGCAAGAATCGAACGTGCTGGCGAACCACAATCCTGACGGCCTTATGGCGGCGTTGCTCGAGGGGCAGGTCCCTGACTATCTTGTGCCGATCGACCCTGCCGTCGAAGGCGGGGCCGTAAAGCTATTTCGGGTTAGCGCGCCATAGTTTCGGGCGTAACAGGAACGTCGCAAATGTCGGTGACTTGGCGGCCCTCCGTGTCCACGTAATAGACTTGCTCGGGCGTGATTTCGATCACATGCTCTTCTTTACTAGAGATCGGGTCGTAAGGGCCATTGTCGATTTCGTTGACAGAGTAGACGGTTTTGGTCTTGGCCGGAATGACAACTTGCCGAAGCGCGGACATTGGCACGCAGGTATCTACGGGCTGGGTCACAATCGTGACTTTCTCGGGGATGGGTTTGGGGGTCGATGCACATGCTGCGAGCGTTGCGGCAAGGCCAGCGGCGAGTAATAATTGAATACGCATGATGGTTAACTCCTTCTTACCAGCCCCTATGAGCCTAAATTACGTCCAAACTATGTCCGTTCACGCTTATCTTGTAAGTTATAGTTGTTGAACATTAACATTATGGTTAACAGTTTCTTGCACTGATGTAATCTTACAGTCTGTTAATTGGCATCAAGGCCATTAAAATGACACATAGATGTTCGAAATCCCACGGCCCTCCTAAAATGCCCTCAAGGGGGCCCGGGCTGCATAGAAAGACTTTACGTTATGAGTTTGACACAGCTTATTCTCCAAGTTCCCGCAGACGCCGCCGCCATCGGTGATTTTAGCTTCATGGCGCTGTTTCTTCGCGCCGGCTTTGTGGTCAAGGCGGTCATGATTATTCTGGCGGCCGCTTCGCTCTGGTCTTGGGCCATTGCGGTGGATAAATTCATCACCTTCCATTTGCTCAAAAAACGCGCGACGCGGTTTGAAGATACATTCTGGTCGGGACGCACGCTTGAGGATCTGGCGGCGAGTTTGGCAAATGATGTGCGCGACCCGATGGCCCGCGTGTTCGCTGCGGCGATGAGAGAGTGGAATGAAAGCAAATCACCGGCGGGACGCGGCGGCGGGGCCATTTTGGGCACGCAAGACCGGATTGACCGCGTGATGTCGTTGGTTGTGAACCGCGAGCTCGCCAAAGCCGAACGCGGCATGAGCGTTCTCGCCACCGTTGGCTCCGCCTCCGTGTTTATTGGCCTGTTTGGAACCGTCTGGGGGATTATGAACTCTTTCCGCGCGATCGCGGCCTCGCAGAATACGAACTTGTCCGTTGTTGCGCCGGGGATTGCCGAAGCCTTGTTCGCGACGGCTCTTGGCCTGATTGCCGCGATTCCTGCGGTTATATTCTACAATAAGTTTTCGTCGGACTTGGACAGCTATGCCGGACGCCTTGAAGGGTACACGGACGAGCTTTCCGCGATCCTGTCACGTAAAATCAGCAAGGGCGTTTAAAACCAATGGCGATGCGTTTAGGATCTTCATCACGAGGCGGTGGTCGCCGCCGATCACGCAAGCACGGGTTAAACGCCGAGATTAACGTCACGCCGCTTGTGGACGTGATGTTGGTGTTATTGATTGTCTTTATGATCGCTGCGCCGCTCTTGTCAGTGGGGGTTCCTGTCGAACTTCCGAAAACCGACGCGAAATCCTTGCCGTCGCAAACCGAGCCCATAACAATCACGGTTGATAAAGGCGGCGCTGTCTTTCTTCAGGACACGCAAGTGACCTTGGATCAACTCGTCGAGCGCCTCGTGGCGATCTCTGCCAATGGGTATAAAGAGCGCATTTATTTGCGCGGCGACGCAGACAGTGATTATGGGGCTGTGATGAAAGTCATGGCGCGGGTGAATGCGGCCGGATTTACAAATTTGGGTCTGGTGACGGACCCGACATCGAAATAATCTATGAAGTTCGGATGGCCCATATCGGTTTTTCTACATGTGGTCTTCATCGGCGGCAGCCTTTTGACATTTTCTCGCACCGAAACACTTGATGCCGAGAGCCGGGTTATTCCGGTGGAGCTCTTAACGCTCTCCGATATGACAAATGTTCGCGCGTCCTTAAAGGCCAAAACGCCCGCTGAAATCTCGCCTGAGCCCGTGCCTATGGAGCTTCAGACGCCAATGGAGAATTCCGACGAAGAGGGCGCGGCGCAAAAACGCTCGGAAGAGTCGGCACCGCCAAAACCGCCAGAGCGCAAAAATGATGACGTCGCCGATGTCGCCGAGCCGCCGAAGACGGATACGAAAGAACCTGCGTTTGATCTGGACGCGATTTCCAATTTGATCGACAAGAACCGCGATGCCCAGCCCGAGAAAAACCAGCAGCGGACCCTGCAATCGGAGAAAAATCTTTATGCCTTCGCAGAGACCGCCCGGGAGGCGCAGGGTCTGGGTACAGAACTGAGTTTGAGCGAGCTTGATGCGCTCCAATCGGCTATGTACCGCTGTTGGCGTATTCCTCTGGATGCCAAGAACCCGGAGGAGCTGATTGTTCGCGTCCGCGTCAGTTTGCGAAGTGACGGCCACGTACAGTCTGTTGATGTCCTCGATCGCGCCGCCATTTCTATGTCGTCCAATCCCTATTTGAAGATTGCAGCGCAGCGTGCTGTGAGCGCCGTGTCTAAATGTGCACCATATGATTTCCTCCCCGTCGACAAGTATGATAGGTGGAAAGAAATGACCCTTCGTTTTAAGCCGGAAGTATAAATGTCCCGATTTTTTGTTCTATGCCTTGTCCTCATTTCTGCCAGCTTTGCGGCGATAGGAAGCGCCCATGCGCAGCTTGAGATTGATATCACGAAAGGGAACTTGGAGCCTGTTCCTATAGCGGTGCCGAACTTTATGTCGGACGATGCTGCGGCGATAGATATTGGCCGGCAAATGGCCGAGGTGATCCGCGCAGATCTCGAACGCTCCGGATTGTTTAATGCGCTTGACCCGGCATCCTTTATCGAGACCCAGACAAATATTGACTATAAGCCTACATTTGCTGATTGGCGCGTGATTAAAGCGGAAGCCTTGGTTTCTGGCCGTATCGTGCGCGAATCTGATAATCGGTTGCTGGTGGAGTATCGCTTGTGGGACATTTACCGTGGTACGCAGCTCTCAGGCCTGCGCTTTGCGACCACGCCTGATAATTGGCGCCGTATCGCCCATAAGGTTTCTGATTCAATTTACGAAAAGCTGACCGGCGAGACGGGATATTTTGACAGCCGTATCGTTTTCATCGACGAAACTGGTCCTAAAACGGACCGCCGCAAACGCTTGGCGATTATGGACCAAGACGGCGCAAACACCCAAATCTTGCTCTCTGGTTCGGATATTGTTTTAACGCCGCGCTTTTCGCCAAACTCGCAAAAAATCACCTTCATGTCTTACGAGTCCGTGGTGCCCCAGATCTACATTCTGAATATTGAGACAGGGCGCCGCGAGCTATTGGGGAATTTTCCGGGCATGACCTTCGCGCCGCGTTTTTCACCGGATGGAAATGCGATGATCCTGACGCTGTTCCAGCGCGGCAATAGCGATCTTTATACGATGGACCTGCGCTCGCGTTCCACAACGCGCCTTACATCGTCTCCCGCGATTGACGTGTCGGGAAGCTATTCTCCCGATGGCCGTCAAATTGTGTTTAACTCTGATCGGGGCGGCTCGCCGCAGCTCTATGTGATGAACGCCGACGGGTCCGATGTGAAACGGATTAGTTTCGGTGATGGACGCTATTCTGCACCGGTCTGGTCGCCGCGCGGGGATAAAATCGCATTTTCAAAAAGCTCCGGCGGTAAATTTTCTATTGGCGTGATGAACCCGGACGGGTCCGGTGAGCGCACTTTGACCGAGAGCTATTTGGATGAGGGCCCCACCTGGTCGCCCAATGGCCGCGTTATTTTGTTCTCGCGAGAGTCGCGCGGCGTCAATGGCCGTAGTGAAATTTGGTCGGTCGATTTGACCGGGCGAAATTTACGAAGAGTACGAACACCCGGCGATGCGTCTGACCCAGCCTGGTCACCGCTACTGCCTTAATCACACCACGATTGCTGCCTAAATTCTCATTACAGGGGAATCGATAAACAAAAATTCATATTGTTTTCCTTGTGTAAAAGGCGGTTGAGAGCTTTAATTAACAAAAAAGGGACGAAGGACAAAATCATGACCAGACACACACCGCTACTTGCTATTTCATTTCTTGTTTTGGCCGCTTGTGCGAGCACGCCTGAGCCTGTCCCTGATCCTACGCCCGTCGTCGAAACGCCGGCACCCGCGCCGGCGCCTGTGGTAACGCCGACAAATCCCGTGGATCAAAATACGCTTCCACCGGTACAGCAATATTCGGGTCCTGTGCCCGGAACGGCCGCAGATTTTCTCTATACCACAGGCGGCGATGCCCGCGTCTATTTTGGATATGATCAGTATGACCTCTCGCCAGACGCTATGAATTCTTTGCGCCTTCAGGCGAATTGGTTGCAGCGCTATCCGAACGTCAATGTTATCGTTGAAGGGAATGCGGATGAACGCGGGACGCGCGAATATAACCTTGCGCTTGGTGCGCGCCGGGCAGAGAGTGTGAAGGGGTACCTCGTCAGCCTCGGCATTGCACCCAATCGTTTAACAACCGTCTCATACGGGAAAGAACGACCCATTGATGGCCGCTCGAATGAAGAAGGCTGGGCGAAAAACCGCAATAGTCATACCAGCATCATGTCTGGCGCGATTGGGTAATTAGATGAATGTTTCCCGTCCTATCGGCTCACGCCTGATGCAATTGCCCGTTTTCCTTCTTTTGAGTCTGCTGCTGGTGATGCCAGCGCAGGCACAGAGCAAGAAAGAACTCGCCGCCCAAAACACGGCGATGGCGGAGCGCCTCGCGCGTCTGGAGGCGCGGATGCTTACAGGCGATCCGGCGGCGGAGCGCTTGATGCAGCGCGTCGACGCATTAGAGGCGGCGCAGCGCACCTTGACCGGCGAGGTTGAACGCTTGCGCTACGAGCGCGACAATCTTCGCGCGGACATTGCGGCGCTCAACGCCACAGTAGAAAGCTTGGAAGCCCTCTCGGATCGGATGAGACTTCACCTAAATGCGGTTGATATGCTGGACGCGCAAAACCCCGCAGTGCAGCCGCAACTGCCATATGAATACCGTCTCGGCCAGGGCGGAGAATATCCGCAAGGCGCAAATAGTGGCGATCAGCCGTCATCAGTACCGGGCGCGCCTGTGTATAAGGAAATGACCATTCCGGTTCAGCAAGATTACGCGGCTTTATCCGCTCTGCCTGACACGGGCAAGCGCAAGCTGAGCGAGGGTGACTTCGCCGGAGCGCAGCAGGATTTTAAAGCTTATCTTGACGCCATGCCCGATGCGCCGGATGCCGGCGAGATCAGTTTCTGGCTGGGTGAGACATACTATGTGCGCCAAGGATTTGCCGATGCTGCCGACGCCTATGTTACGTCCATGCGCAAAGCACCGCAGGGCGTGAAGGCACCTGAAGCGATGGTGCGCCTCGCGGCGGCGCTTCGCGGTTTGGGTGAAACGGCTAAAGCCTGTCAGACGCTGGACAGCTTTCCTTCGCAATATCCCAATGCCCCCGCTTCGGTTCGCGAAAAAGCCCGTACGGAATCGGCGCGCGCGGGCTGTTAAGGCTTGCCAATCTGCGGTGCTCTCGGCCATGACAGCCCATGCCCGCCGATTTTGATATCCACAAAGACCTTACGTCTCGGCTTCCGTCAGGGGCGAAGATCGCTGCGGCGTTTTCCGGTGGCGGTGATAGTACCGCGCTCGTTCATATGTTGCGCGGCCTTCACCCCAAACCTGATATTTTTATCGTTGACCACGCCCTGCGAGCAGGTTCGGGGCCGGAAGCGCGCCTCGCCAAAGACTTTGCCGAAAGCCTGGGCCTGCGCGCGCAGGTTCTGAGGTGGCAGAATAATTCCCCGCGCACAGGGCTACAAGAAAAGGCCCGCAAAGCGCGGTATGCGCTCCTTGGCCAAGCTTGCCGCGCGAGAGGTATAACGCATCTTTTGACCGCTCATACACAGGACGATCAAGCGGAGACGCTGCTTATGCGCTATGACCGCGGCACTGACTGGCGCGGGGCAGGAGGGATGCAAGCGCTCGTCTATGCCCCGCTTTGGCCGGAGCTTGCGGATGTGCATCTTGTGCGGCCTTTGCTGGGCGTGACCCGTGAATATCTGCGCAGCTATAACCGCGCACATGATCTGACGTGGTCGGAAGACCCAAGTAATGCGAACCGGGATTTTACCCGTATCCGCAGCCGCGACTATCTCGCCTCGCGGCCCCACCAAAAAGAGATTTTGCTTAGCGCCGCCGCCGATATTCAGCGCGGTCTTGCGGATGAGGCCGAGCGCCTTCGTGCGCAGCTTGCCCAACATGTCCAAATTTCTAGCGGCCTTGCCTTTGTGACCGGGCCCATTTCTCCGCGCCTCTTGGGCTATCTATTGCGCGCGGTCAGCGGCACGGGGGGGCCGCTGGACCAGACCAAGCTGGGCCGTCTCTACCGCGCGGCCATGGGGCCCGACTTTCAAGGTGCAACTCTTGGGGGCGCGCGCGTGCAGCCCGTGAAAAAGGGGCTGGTTATCGGGTCTGACCCGAGGGACTATGTGGGGCAAGGCAAACGCGCCGCCCTTGAGGCCGTGAACGTCGCCCGCAGGCAACCGGTGATTTGGCGCGGGCGTGTTAGTGTTGACCCGGGCGATGAAAGCGCTGAGATATTGGCGGCGCGGCGGGCTTTTGAGGTCTTGGGGAGCGAGCAGACGAGAGCCCTTAGAAATATGTTAAGCGCGTTGCCGCCGCATTTTCGAGATACGGCGCCGGTCGTTATTTTCAGCAACGGGCGCGTGGTGACGTCTTTTGGTGAAATCGGCATAGGAGTGCCTGACACTCAGCCGGTTATCACCTGCCTCGTGGCCCAGCGATTGCATAATGCGCTGTCCGTGCGCTGAATAAGCGTTTGTGCGGTAAAATTGCTGTGATTTTGCACGGCGGGGCCTTAACTTTATCAAGGCCTTCCCTATATGGTATAAGATGTAATGCCTCCGGTAGGCCAAAAACGAGACATAGGACGATCCATGAAAATTAATATGCGCAATTTGGCTATGTGGGCTCTGGTTATCATGATGTTTGTTGTCATGATTTCAGTCTCCAGCACGTCCCTAAAGCCGACGGATCCGGACGAGCTAAATTATTCCCAGCTGATACAGCAGACAGAGGCTGGCAAGATTAAAGCTGTGACCATCGATACGGGGTCTGGCGTCATCTCCGGCGAAACCACGGACGGCAAAAAATTCACGTCCCAGTCTCGCGCCTATTCTGACGAGCCAGAGAAGTTGTTCCTCGAAAAAAATGTCGATGTGACAATGAAGGGACTTAAAAGCCGGAATACTCTCGTGTCTGCGCTGATAAACCTGCTGCCGCTTATTTTGATTATTGGCGTCACCTTGATGTTCATGCGCTCTATGCAGGGCGGTGGACGCGGCGGCGCGATGAGCTTTGGTAAGTCCCGCGCAAAACTTCTTAACGAGCCTGAAGGCAAGGTGACTTTTGACGATGTCGCTGGCGTGGAGAGCGCCAAAGAAGACCTGAAAGAGGTCGTCGAATTCCTTCAAGACCCCACGAAGTTTACGCGCCTTGGCGCAAAAATTCCAACGGGTGCTTTGCTTGTGGGCCCTCCGGGTACGGGTAAAACGCTTTTGGCCCGCGCTGTTGCGGGTGAAGCGGGCGTGCCGTTCTTCACTATTTCGGGTTCTGACTTTGTGGAAATGTTCGTTGGCGTCGGTGCGTCCCGCGTCCGCGATATGTTCGCTGATGCGCGTAAAAATGCACCGTGTATTATCTTTATTGACGAGATCGACGCTGTCGGTCGTCACCGCGGCGTTGGTACGTCCGGCGGCCATGAAGAGCGCGAACAGACACTCAACCAACTCCTCGTGGAGATGGACGGCTTTGACGGTAAGGAAGGCGTGATCATTATCGCCGCAACGAACCGTCCTGATGTTCTTGATAAAGCGCTTCTGCGTCCCGGCCGTTTTGACCGCCAGATCGAAGTGCCGTATCCGGATATTCAAGGCCGTGAAAAAATCCTCAATGTACATATGCGCGGTAAGCCAATGGCGTCTGACGTGGATGTTTATTACATCGCAAAAGGGACGCCCGGTTTCTCAGGCGCCGATTTGGCGAACCTTGTGAACGAAGCGGCTTTGCTCGCGGCGCGCCGTAATAAGCGTAAAATCAACATGCGTGAATTTGAAGACGCCCGTGACAAAGTCATGATGGGCGCAGAGCGCCGCACATTGGCGATGACTGACGAAGAAAAAGCAATGACCGCCTATCATGAAGCGGGTCATGCTATTGTTGGTCTAAACATGCCGGGCTCTTTGCCAATCCATAAGGCCACGATTATTCCGCGCGGACGCGCACTTGGTATGGTGCAATATCTGCCAGAGCGCGACCAGATTTCGCAAAGCCGCCAAGAAATGATCGCGCGTATGGCTATGGCGATGGGTGGCCGTGCTGCGGAAGAAATTAAATTTGGCTATGATATGGTCACGTCCGGTGCCTCATCAGATATTGAGCATGTGACTCGTATCGCGCGCTCTATGGTCACAGAATGGGGTCTGTCAGACGCGATCGGGCCAATCGCTTACAAAAATACCGATAATGATAGTTTCATGCCGGGTATTGGCCGGGGCTCCGCGATTTCTCCGGAAACGGCGCGATTGATCGAAAGCGAGATTAAACGCTTTGTGACGGAAGCACATGAAACGGCGACGGCGATTTTGAAAAAGAAAAAGAAGGATTGGATCGCTCTGTCCGAGGCCTTGCTTGAATATGAAACCCTGTCCGGTGACGAGATTAAAAATCTTCTCTCTGACGGGATTAAACCCAAGCGTCCTGACAGCTCCGGAAAGCCGGCGGTCTCTGCCGTGCCGACTACAACCAAACCCAAGGGTTTGGGCGGAGCCACGGAGGCATAATTAAAAACAAAACCCGCTTCGGCGGGTTTTTTCTTGGCCACAAAAATGCCACCCTTGATATTGCGAAAATAGCATTTACACGGATATTATGAGTTTTCCGCGCACACAGATCATGGGCATTTTGAATGTCACCCCCGACAGTTTTTCCGACGGCGGGCGCTATCATGATGTGGACCTTGCGGTGAAGCAGGCGCTGCGCCTGGTCGACGAAGGTGCCGACATTATTGATGTGGGCGGGGAGAGCACGCGCCCGGGCGCGCAGGAAATATCCGCCAAAGAGGAAATAGCTCGCGTCATCCCTGTGATTATGGCGCTGCGCGAGGCGGTGCGGGATTTTGATCTCGAGCCGCAAATCTCCATCGATACCCGCAAACCCCTTGTGGCCGAAGCTGCGGTTCATGCGGGCGCGGATATATGGAATGACGTGACGGGCCTGACCTTTGACCCGCGCAGCGAGGCCCTCGCGGCGGATCTGGCCTGTCCGGTTATTCTGATGCACGCCCAGGGTACGCCCGAAATAATGCAGGATAATCCGTCCTACGGCGACGTTGTTTTCGAGGTCAAAGACTGGCTCTCCAAACGCTTGGACGCCTGTGAGTTTGCGGGGATCGACCGCGAAAATATCATCATTGACCCCGGCATAGGATTTGGCAAACGTCTGGAAGACAATTTGCTCTTGTTTAACCGTCTTGCAGAATTCGGCTCTCTTGGCTGTCCGCTTTTGATGGGCGCGTCCCGCAAGAGCTTTATGGGCCGCATAGATGGCTCCGCGGCCGATGACCGTCTTGGCGGGTCCATTGCGGCGGCGCTCTGGTCCATCAGCCACGGCGCGACTATCCTGCGCGTTCACGATGTGAGCGAGACCGTGCAAGCCGTCAAAATTTGGGAGGCCATGAGGGATGCAAACACTTGAAGACCGAAATTTAAACCGGTTGCGAAATGGCAAGATGATGCTGGAATTTGCTGACCGCAAAAAATCGCATACGCTCGCCTTTGTTCTGGCTATATTTTTTGCAGGATTTGGCGCACATCGCTTCTATTTAGGGCAACGGCACGCGGGGGCGGTGTTGTTGACGCTGACCATCATTAGCGTGGTTGGTATCTGGGCGATCAATGAACGTTTTTCGACGCCGCTACTTTCGCTGATAGGAATTTATTGGATTTGGCTTATCATCGAAATAATTTTGTCGCCATATCACACGAGCCGAGTGAACCGAGAGATCAAGGCGCAGCTTGCACAGAAATATGGCGTGGAAGATTACGCGGTAAAATGAAGACCGTGTCATACACCTGAATATAAAGAGAAAAACTGGGACAATTTATGACTGAAAACACAATAGGCCGCGTCTTAATTATCGCCGGATCCGACTCAGGCGGCGGCGCGGGGATACAGGCGGACATTAAAACCTGCGCGGCGTTCGGCGCTTACAGCGCCACGGCGATTACGGCCCTCACGGCGCAGAATACGCTCGGTGTTCAGCGGATTGACTTGATTGATCCCGAGATGGTGCGCGCGCAAATTCAAAGCGTGATGTCGGATATTGGCGCCGATGTGATTAAAATCGGAATGCTTGGCAGCGCAGAGATCATCAACGTGGTCGCCGAAGAAATAGCAGATGTTCAAGCGCTGGTGGTGCTTGATCCTGTCATGGTGTCCACCTCCGGAGACAAGCTCTTGGCGGAAGACGCGATCGAGGCTTTGAAAACCAAACTTGTACCGCTCTGCGATGTGATTACTCCCAACGCGCCAGAGGCCGCAATTTTAACGGGGTTGCAGGTCGGGGATGTTGAGGATCTGTCCAAAGCAGGGCAGGCGCTTCTGGACATGGGGGCGTACGCCGCGCTCATGAAGGGCGGGCATCTTAAGGGTAAAACGCTCGTGGACGTGCTTGTGAGCGAGGACGGCGCAAGCATCATGACGGGACCGCGTATTCATTCGCGCCATACACATGGCACGGGCTGTACGCTCGCGAGCGGAATTGCGGCAGCGCTTGCGCTTGGCGCGCCGCTTGAGGAAGCGGTGTCTGCGGCGCGGGATTATGTTTACGAAGCGATCCGCACCGCGCCGAAACTGGGCGCAGGCCACGGGCCACTGAATCACGGCCTCGCCATTGAGGGCGACGAAGACGATGCGCCGACGCCGGATAATCCGTTCGCAGCGCTTAAAGGAATGGGATCGTCCTGATAAAATTTTTCCCGCGCCGCATGAGGCCGCGCGGGAGAATGATGCCTGTTACTCAGCCGCGTCGAGCGTCTCTTCTGGCTCGGTCCAGCGCAAGACAGGCTTACGGGCGGCGAGAGTTTCGTCGAGGCGGCGCATAGGCGCATACATCGGGGCGGCTTTGAAGCTGTCCACATCTCCCGCTAGAGCGCGTTCTGAGAGGCTTCGCATGGCACCGATAAATCGGTCCATTTCGCCTTTTGATTCGGACTCGGTCGGTTCGATCAACATGGCACCATGAACGACCAACGGGAAATACATGGTCATCGGGTGGTAGCCCTCATCGATCATGGCTTTCGCAAAATCAAGGGTTTCAACGCCAGTGCCCTTCAGGAAGCTGTCGTCAAACAAGGCTTCGTGCATACAAGTGCCTTTGAATGCCGGAGACATAATGTCAGAAAGGGACGCTTGGACATAGTTGGCGTTGAGCACCGCGTCTTCGGTCGCTTGCTTGAGACCGTCCGATCCGTGGCTCATCATATAGGTCAGGGCGCGTGAATACATGCCCATCTGGCCGTGGAACGCACACATGCGGCCAAAGCTGTTCGCGCCGTCGCCGGCCTCGTTTTCGACCAAGCGGTAGGTTTCACCCTCTTTCACCACGAAGGGTAAAGGCGCATAATCTCTCAGCGCGTCAGATAAGACGGTCGGGCCGGACCCGGGACCACCGCCGCCATGCGGCGTCGAGAATGTCTTGTGCAGGTTCATATGCATCGCATCAACGCCGAGATCTCCGGGGCGCACACGTCCCACAAGTGCGTTGAAGTTCGCGCCGTCGCAGTAAAAATAGCCCCCAACGGAATGAATAAGCTCGGCGATCTCGATGATGTCGCGCTCGAACAAACCACATGTGTTGGGGTTTGTCAGCATAATGCCTGCCACATCATCGCCGAGCTTCTCTTTCAAGGCTTTGAGGTTCACGCGGCCATCGCCGCTGGCTGGAATTTCATCGACGGTAAAACCGCACTGAACGGCGGTGGCCGGGTTTGTGCCGTGCGCGGACTCGGGCACAAGTACGCGGCGTTTGTGGGTCATGCCGTCTGCATCCAGACGGGCGCGGATGGCCATCATGCCGCAAAGCTCGCCGTGTGCGCCAGCTTTCGGCGTTAGGGCAACGGCGGGCATTCCGGTCAGCGTCGTGAGCCAATGGGTAAGCTCGTGCATCAATTCCAAAGCGCCTTGAACGGTGCTCTCGGGCTGTAGCGGATGCACATCCGCGAAGCCGGGCATCCGCGCGACTTTCTCATTGAGCCGCGGATTGTGCTTCATTGTGCACGAACCGAGCGGATAGACGCCCAAATCAATGGCGTAATTTTTTTGCGAGAGGCGCACATAGTGGCGCATGGTCTCTGGCTCGGTCAGGCCCGGAAGGCCGATTTCGCCTTCGCGTTTATGCGCGCCGAGGCGAGATTTTGTGCCTTTGGGCTCAGGCAGGTCAACACCCGTCCGGCGAGGCGTGCCCACTTCGAAAATAAGTTTCTCGGCTTGCGCGAGGCCGCGGTTTCCCGAGAAAGACTGGCGGATATCGTCATTGGCCGCAACGGGCGAGGTTGGGCGTCCTTGTGAATTCATGCTCATGCGTTTGACTCCTTTTTGGAGAAGTAGACCAATACGGAAAGGTCTTCAGTGATATCGTGGAAACGGTGGCCGACGTGGGCTTTGACAAAGATACTATCGCCAGTTTTCACGTGGCGCTCGACTCCGTCTGCGGTGAATTGGCCTTCGCCAGAAATGATATAATACATTTCATCGAGTTCGTGCGGTGACTGTAAATCGACGCTATTTTTAGGTAGTTCGTATAGCTCTGCCGTCATGGTGTCCGTGTCGAGAAAAACATTAAAGTGCCGCCCGTCGCGGCCTATCGCTGCTTTCACCTGTTCAAGGGGCCAGACAGCTTGCCGTAGCTTTGTCATGCCAAAATCTCTTTTAGCGCCTCTGCATACGCCGCAATATCTTCGTCAGACGCTGTTTCTGTCGCTGTGACGAGGAGCAGGTCTTTATGCGCGCCGTTCATGATGCGAGAGACAGGGACACCGCCAAGAATGTTTTTCTTTGCGAGGGCATTGATAACCGTGTCAGCATCTTTGGGCAGGCGAAGTGTAAACTCATTAAAAAATGTGTCTGTCAGCAGCTCGACGCCTTTAATGGCTGAAAGCTTATCGGCCAGTGCGCAGGCGTTTTCATGATTGAGCAAGGCGAGCTTTTTTAGGCCAGCATCGCCGAGAAGCGTCATATGGATTGAGAACGCCAGACAGCAAAGACCGGAGTTCGTACAAATGTTTGATGTCGCTTTCTCTCGGCGGATATGCTGCTCGCGCGTGGAGAGGGTCAGCACAAAACCGCGCTCGCCATTCGCATCCACAGTCTCGCCGCAAACACGGCCCGGCATTTGCCGTACAAGCTTCTGGCTGCACGCAAACAGACCCACATGTGGGCCGCCGAAATTCAGGCCAACGCCCAGGCCTTGGCCTTCCCCGACCACGATGTCCGCGCCTTGCTCGCCGGGGCTTTTAATCGCGCCAAGAGCGACGACTTCGGTAAAGACAGCAATCAAAAGCGCTTTGTGCGCGTGCGCTTTCTCAGCGATCGGCGCGAGGTCAACGATCTCGCCGAAGACGTTTGGCGATTGCACAACCACACACGCGGTTTCGTCTGTGATCATATCGATGACGGACATGTCCGCGCCCACTTCGGGCGTCACTTCGTTGATGGAAATATCGAGTGTTTTACACACGGTTTGCGTCGCCGCCGCGTAATGCGGGTGTAGCCCCGGCGCGAGGATAGCTTTGGTTTTGCGCGTTACGCGCTTCGCCATCACAACCGCTTCGGCGCACGCGGTCGAGCCGTCATACATGGATGCGTTGGCGACATCCATCCCCGTCAAAAGTGCGACCTGGCTTTGAAATTCAAACAGGGCCTGGAGCGTTCCTTGTGAGATCTCGGGCTGATAAGGCGTGTAGGCTGTGAGAAATTCCGAGCGCTGGATCAGGTGGTCCACGGTGGCGGGAATATGGTGCTTATAGGCGCCCGCCCCGCAGAAGAAGGGCACGGACCCCGCCGACACAGATTTCGCCGAGAGACGCGCCATATGACGTTCTACCTGTGCTTCGGTTTGGTGTGTGGGTAGGTCGATAAGGCCTTTGAGCCGCGCATTTTGTGGCACGTCCTCGAAAAGCGCATCAATATTATCAACGCCGACAACCTCAAGCATCGCCTTACGGTCATTATTATTTAAGGGGAGGTAACGCATGGTAGTTTACTCTTTTCCATTGTCCTTGGATGTATATGCCGAAAAGGCGATGCCCAGCGCGGCTCCCATGGAGATGCCAAGGGAAAGCCCGATAGCGAGATTATCGAAGACGACGCCGAGCGCCGTTCCGATGGCAGCGCCAACACCGATGCTCACGCCAATGCTATTTTCGAGCGTCATTATAGACCGTCGCAATAGGCTTTATAAGCCGCTTCATCCATCAAGCTCTCGAGCTCCGAGGCATCGGCTATTGTCATTTTCAGGAACCAGCCATCGCCGTCCGCAGACGCGTTCACAGTTTCTGGTGCGTCTTCAAGGGCTTCGTTCACCGCTGTGACTTTACCGCTCACGGGCGCGTAAACTTCGGACGCAGCTTTAACGGACTCGACCACGGCGGCTTCGTCGCCTTTCGCCATGTCCCGGCCGATTTCAGGCAGTTCAACGAAGACAACATCGCCAAGCTGACCTGCTGCGTAGGGGGAAATACCAACCGTTCCGGTATCGCCGTCGACTTTGATCCACTCATGGTCTTCAGTGAAATATGTGCTCATGTTTATGCTCCTCGGTAATAGGTATGTGGGACAAAAGGTAATTTACAGACTTTGGCTGGACGGGCTTTGCCGCGGACAATGAGCTGAACGTCTGTTCCGGCTTTGATGAATCCACGGGTGACATAGCCCATCGCGACGGGGCCGCCTGCGGACGGACCAAAGCCGCCGGAGGTAATTTCGCCGATGGTGTTGCCATCCATGTCTTGGATCTCTGTATGTTCGCGAGCCGGGGCGCGGCCTTCTGGCTGTATGCCGACGAGGCGCTTTGTTGTCTTATCGGCCAAGTCGGATTCGACACGCGCGGCGCCAAGATAGTCGCATCCCGCGCGGCGGTTTTTTTGAATGGACCAGATAAGGCCCGCCTCAATCGGGGAGACAGAGGTATCGAGTTCGTGGCCGTAAAGGCAAAGCCCGGCTTCGAGGCGCAGGCTATCGCGCGCGCCAAGGCCAATGGGGGCCACGTCTTCATGGGCGAGGAGCAGATCGACGAGCTCGCCGACGTCACTATGTTTGACGGAAATTTCAAATCCGTCTTCGCCCGTATAGCCAGAGCGAGACACATGTACCCAAATCGTGTTGGTGAGCGGAAGATCGGTATGTGTCATGAATGTCAGGTTTTTGACAGCGCTATTCATGCTGCCGAGAATCTCCACAGCCTTGGGGCCTTGAAGGGCGATCAGGGATAATGTGTCGTCGGCAATATCCAGATGAACGCCTGCGGGAAGATGCTTTTGCATATGTGCGTAGTCTGCGTCCTTACAGCCCGCATTCACAACCAGATAGAGTTTGTGAGTGTGGCCCTCAAACCCCAAGCGGGAGATCATCAAGTCATCAAGGACGCCGCCGTCTTCATTGAGAAATTGCGAATAACGCTGCTGGCCTGGCTCGAGGCTTTGTATATCGGCGGGAACGAGCTTTTCGAGAGCTTTAGCGGCCGTTTCAAACGTGCCGTCTTCAGCGACAATAAAACATTGACCCATATGGGAGACATCGAAAAGGCCGCATTTTTCACGGGTATGAAGATGCTCTCCAAGGACGCCCATGGGATATTGTACGGGCATATCATATCCGGCGAACGGCACCATTTTTGCGCCTAAAGCGACATGTTTGGCGTGAAGCTGTGTTTGTTTTAAATCTGACATTCTTTTTGGCACCCTTGCTGCGCAATCCTTAGATTGCGGCGCTTCGCCAAGACCGAACCACCGATTCGATTTTTAGCGTTGCATGTGCCACCAGCTGTCTCTTGTGCCTGAGAGATTGATCCCGCGATTGATGTCAATCGAAGGGCTTACTCCGTCGGCGGAACGATTTCTCGTTCTCTTTCCAGCGTTTTGCCTTTCAAACGGTCCTGGGTACCTGAGCGTTTCCGGGGCGGTTGCGCCTTCGGCGGCGGTTCCAGCCTAAGCCTCCCCGCACTCTCCCACTTGAAAGTTGTGTGAGTTAGGTGGCTGAAACTAACAAAAGAGTCAATTTAAATTAAGGTGACGGCCATGTTTTTGGCGCAGATGATTAAAGATTGACCCCTATAATTTCCACTGGCAGGGCGGCTTATGACCCTACGCCAAACTGATTCTGAAAAATTCGAATTCAGCCCATGGACCTTGCTGTTTATCTCGTTCACGCTGATTCTCGTGTGGGGAACCGCCTATACTATGGTGTCTGTGGCGGTCCGGCATATTTCTCCCATATGGCTTGTGGCAGGGCGAACGCTCACGGGCGGTGTGCTCGTAACGGCCTACGCTTACTGGCGAGGTCACAGGTTCCCGCCGCTCACAGACATTCGATGGCGGTGGTACTTCGTGCTGGCGCTGACGGGCATGGTCATTCCATTTTTCCTTCTCTCAACCGGCCAAAAGACCGTGGATAGCGGCGTGGCGTCCATCATGGCCGGCGCGATGCCTTTAATGACCATCATTCTGGCGCACTTTTTTGCCAATGAAGACTTAACTTGGCGCAAAAGTATTGGCTTTGTGGTCGGATTTCTAGGAATTGTGATTCTGTTTTTGCCGACGGACCTCAGTCTCGATCTTGTTAGTAACTGGCGGGGGCAAGTGCTCATATTGATCGCGGCAGGTTTTTATGCCGGCACAGCGGTCGCCGTGAAGCGTGCGCCGGATACGCCGTCAAGCTTAGGCGCGGCGATGATGGTATTACTCGCAGGTTTGTCATCTCTGGTTCTGGCGTTGATAACGGGTTTACCTGAGCAAATGCCGCCGCTTGTGGCGTGGTGGATGATCTTGGGGTTGGGGGCCGGATCGACGGGCCTCGCAACCATTCTTTATATTTTTGTGATCCAAAAGTCGGGGCCTAGCTTGGTGGCCAAGATCAACTATTTTCCGCCTGTCGCCTCGGTTGCCGCTGGTGTGCTGCTGCTGGGTGAGCCTTTTACATGGCGAATCGTCGCGTCATTTTCGATTATTGCTCTGGGCGTTCTTCTGAGCCGGAGCGGAACAAAGAGCGGCGGACTGCGCGAAAAAAACTAAGGACAGGTTTTTCAAATAAATACCATAAGGCGGCGGACACGGCTATGCAGGCCGCTGTCATAAAGCACAGCGCAAGAATATTGTCGAAGGGACCTGATCTGGCAAAGGGCCGCCATAGATACCCGACTACGCTTAAAGTCAAAATGTGGGAAAGGTAGAGCGAATAAGACCAGTCCCCGAATGTGGCTGACCACCGCGGCAGTGCCGTCCCCTGGCGCTCAATAGCCGCAAGGCCGTAAACCAAGAACATTCCCGGCAATCCAAAATAAAGGACGCGCTGCCAAGGCGAGGGGTAAAACGTGTCGGCGAACCCGGTCGTGAGGTAAAAGAGAGCTGTGCACCAAAGGACAAGGCCAAGAGCCAAAACCGCCCAGCTCATAAGGGCGCGGAAACGGATGAAGGCCCAGCCGGCCACCGCGCCCATGAAAAACTCGGTTGTTAAAGGGTGGAGGATAAGCGCCATTTCGGGCGAGATCGATGAAAGCCCCGCTTGGTGACCTCCGACCACAAACAGCATCCAGGCACACAGCCCCATCATAAGAAACTTGCGCGGGAGTAAGAGCAGACACGCGAATACGAGATAGAAATAGACCTCGTGGATGAGGGTCCAGGCGACCTTTAGCATCGGGAATTGGGTTTGCGGCCACAAGAGAAAGGATTTTATCAGTGAGGTTTGTTCGGGATCGTAGGAGATTAGCGAGGGGCGGGCGATCCAGACCACCAAGACGGTGAGTGCGATCAACCAGTAAATCGGGTAAATACGCGTCAGGCGCGCAAAAAGAAACTTGAGGCTGGACGCCGGATTGCGTTCCGTGGTCCATGTTACATAGACCATGATAAAACCTGAAATAACGAAGAACAAATCGACGCCGCTGATCCCGAAACGGGTAAATGCAGGGAGCAGCACATCGCCCCCATGTTTGAGTTCCATGGATGGCAAATGGGTGAAGACCACGAAAAGCGCGGCCAAACCCCGAAGGGACTGAATATTCGATAGTCGTTGCGGAGCCGGAGCAGTCATAGTCTATCTTTCACAAAAAAGGCCCTCGCAGGGAAGGCCTTGTTTGCAGTATTAGACTTTAAAAGGCCTTAATTTATTGTTTTCGCGATCTGGGCAATGCCGTCTGTGACCAAGCGGGTGTGATCAGCCGCCTTCATATTGTCACGAAGGAGAGATTCGGATGCCGCGATGGCGATGTCCGCTGCCCGTGCACGCACGTCGGCAAGGGCTTGAGCTTCGGCCGTCGCGATTTTAGCTTCGGCCATAGCTGCGCGGCGTTCGAGGCGCTCGCCTAGCTCTTTGCGTGTCTTTGCGGCCATAAGCTCGGCATCGTGGCGCGCTTGTTTTACGATATCTTCAGCTTGCTCTTCGGCTTCTTTTTGCTTGCGCTGGAAAGAGGCGAGAAGGGTTTGAGCTTCCTCGCGAAGGCGGCGAGCTTCTTCAAGCTCTTCGCTGATTTTATTGGCGCGGTCATCAAGAGAGGCAAAAATCGCTTTGTGCGCGCCTTTCCAGACAAGGACGACAAAGAAAAGGATAACGCAGAGCGCAACGTAGTGGCTTGGGTTTGTGTACCAAGGCGCACCCGCCGCAGCAGCAAGAATGAGAGAGGTTGGCATCAAAAACATGACTTAACCTTTCAAGGCCGCAATAGCGGACTTAATCTGAGTGGCTGTTGGTTTAATGTTGCCAACTTTCTCCAGGATGGCGTTGACGGTGTCCGCAGCCACCGTGTCAATTTGCGACAGAGCAGACACACGGATATTTTGGATGCGCTCGTCAGCGGCAGCTTGCTTGCTGGCGAACTCGGCTTCAGCTTCGTCCACTTCTTTTGCAATTTCATCGTCAACTGACTTACGTGTGGACTCAGCAATATTGTGAGCCTTGGCTTTCGCGTCGGTCATAATACGCTCATATGCCACGCCCGCCATTTCAGCTTCTTTTTGCATGCGGGATGCCGCATCCAAATCATCTGCAATGCGGTCGCCGCGCTCGCTAATCCCAGCCCCGATGCGGGGAAGGATGAATTTTGCCAGCACGAAATAGAGAAGGCCAAATGTTATCGCCAACCAGAAAATCTGGCTGCTCCAGGTTGAAAGATCAAACTGGGCAAGACCACCTGACGCAGCTTCTGCTGCGTGTTGGCCTGCGTCATCAGCATGGATCGTCTCAGCTGCCATTATGGCCTCCTCGAAGTTTTATTAATGGGCTTGATTAAAGCTCAAATCCTACATGAATAGGATGATGATCGCCATAACGAAGCCGAATAGACCTGTCGCTTCGCAAAGCGCAAAGCCGAGTAGAAGGTTTGTGCGCTGTGATGCGGCTGCTGAAGGGTTGCGAAGTGCGCCCTGTAGGTAGCTGCTGAATACGTTACCGATACCGATACCGGCGCCGATGAGAGCTGTAGATGCAAGGCCTGCACCGATAAACTTTGCTGCTTCTGCTTCCATGATAGTTCTCCTTGAATGATGGAATATGACGAAGTTAGTGATCGACGTGGTAAACGTCGTTGAGATATACGCAAGTCAAGATAGCGAAAACAAAGGCTTGAAGCCCTGCTACCAAGAACTCAAGAGCGACAATGCCCATAGTTCCAATAATTGGAAGAACGGAGACGCCGACCCAAATACCGCCGCTACCGACGAGGAAAGCGATAAAGCCTGCGAAGAGTTTGAGCATAACGTGTCCCGCCATCATATTGGCGAATAAACGAACGCTGAGGGCGACGGGACGGCTAAAGAACGAAATGATCTCGATTGGAATAATCAGTATATAAAGTGGAAGAGGTAGTCCGGACGGTACAAAAATCTTAAAGAAACGAAGACCGTTTTTGTAGATGCCCGCAACAATAACCAACAAGATGACAAAAATCGAAAGGGCAGCGGTCACAGCCAAGTGCGATGTAAAGGTGAAGCCGTAAGGGTTCATGCCCCAGACGTTACCCAAAAGGATAAAGAAGAATAATGTGAAGATAAGCGGGATGAATTTCAGCGCTTCGGTGCCCGTCGTGTCTTGCACCATGTTGCGAATGAACTCGTACGAAATTTCACCCAAAGATTGCATACGGCCAGGGATCAGCTTGCGGCTCGTGGTCAGCGCAAAAAGAATAATAACACTTAGCGTCGCGATGACCATCCATAAGGAGGCGTTGGTAAATGTTGTATCGACAATGCCAAACTTTGGACCCTTTACAATGGTCTCAATCTGGAACTGATGCATGGGGTCGTTTGCCACGGCCCTCTCCCTTCATTCACGAAAACAGCTTAACCTTGATTAAGCTTCTCTAATCTTTCTTTTTCAGCGGCTTCCATCGTGAGAACCAACCGAAATGTGTTACGTATCCCTGCGGCAGTTCCTAGAGCCAAGCCAATTATCGTAACAATAGGCCTTGTTCCCGCGAAATAATCAATACCATACCCGATGAGTGTTCCAATAAGGACCGCAACAACAAGTTCCGTACTGATCCGCCATGCCAGTCCAAGCATTGAATTATCGTCTTTGACCAATTCTTCAGGGGAATGTTTCTTGGTGGCGGCGTTTATACGCTGCTCAAGATTTTCCAAATCTGAACCTGTTTTGACCTTTGACGAATTTTCATTCTTTTCAGACATATTAATCTACCTGCCAACCGTGAAAGCTCCATAATCGGGGCCACCCCGGAAAGCGCGCGCAACTTACTCGCGGCGTGTTTGGAAGTCAACCGGGGATTGGGAGGTCTAAGTCGTTGAAAGTAATGCTAAAAATGTTAAATGTTATGGGTGCGACAATTCTGCGCTTTGTCCGGGCTGGAATGCAGTGCGGCCCGCGTGGAATCAGGGCGCAAAAGATTCTATGTTAAGGGGAATAGGCGGCAGGGCACCAGTCGGCGACAGCCGCGCCGCGCTGACCAATGGGGCGATCCGGTCCTATTGTGGTATCCACGGTGGTTCGCCGCTCTAGAGCGGCATTGATTTCCGCGCCGATGATGACCACGAGCGCGGTCAGCCAGAACCACATCAAAAGAATGATGACTGCGGACAGACTTCCATAGGTTTTATTATAGGTCCCGAACGCGGCAACAAATTTGGAAAAGCCGCTCGAAATCAAAACCCATGTGAGCGCCGAGAAGACTGTACCGGGCAAAACCCAGCGAATTTTTGCAGGTCGCCGTGACGGCCCAAACAGATAAAGAATACTCACCGAAACACTGTAAATTGAAATCAGGACAATCCACGGCAATAACCGCGCTAGGAACGCTGCGACCCTGTCGAGCTGCACAAGCGACAGAAGCGCCGGTACGCCGATAATCACAGCGAGAGCCACCCAAAGAAAAACGGTGACGCTTAGCGTAAATGTCCCTGCAAGCGCATAGAATGCGGCCACGCCGCGTTTCTCGCGCTCATCATAGGCGATGTTCATGGCGCGCATAATCGCGCGAATGCCGGCACCCGCACTCCATAGGGCGACCAAAAGCCCGATCGCAATGCTGAGGCCTAGTTGCGCATTGGGCGCGCTGGCGACGGCCATAACCTGCGTGTCGAGAATGTCCCACGCTTCTTTCGGAAAAATTCCGGAAACGGCCTCGAGCTGTTTTTGCACTCTGATCGGGTCAGCGACAAATCCATAGATTGACAGGCATGCCGTTATGAGCGGGAAAATCGCCAGCATGGTAAAAAACGCAACGCCGGCCGCGATAATGCCTATATTATCTTGTCCAATTTTCTTCCAAACGTCTTTAACAATAACCCACCAATCCTTTGCCGAAAAGGCGAGGGGACTACGGGCTTCGCATGGCATTTTGCTTGTCATTCGCGGGTGCTTATGACTTTGGTGGTGGCTGGGTGCGCGAAAAGACAAGCTCGGTGTCAGAGGATAGCTTTGCGTCGAATGTGTAGTCTTCGAGATTAAAATCTTTCAGGCCTTCAGCGCGGTCAACGCCTTCTTGCATGATCCATCTGGCCATCAATCCGCGTCCAAACTTGGCATAATACATCAGATTTCGCGCCGTGCCGTCCTTGACGTTCAGAAATTTGGCGTCGATGACGGGGCGGTTGAGCACCTTTTTGTCGACCGCTTTGAAATATTCGTTGGAGGCAAGATTGACGATAGTTTGATCGTCGTGATCTTTCATGTCTTCTAAAAGCGTCTCGGACAGCTTGCTGCCCCAAAATTCGTAAAGCGATGCGCCGCGCGGGGTTTTGAGCTTTGTCCCCATTTCTAAGCGGTAAGCTTGTATGGCATCCAGGGGGCGTAAGACGCCGTAAAGACCCGACAGAATACGCAGATGGTCTTGGGCGAAACGAAGGGCGTCTTTGCCCAGCGTCTTGGCTTCAAGGCCCCAATATACATTCCCGTCAAACGTTAGCGCGGCCGGTTTGGCAGAGTTGCTTTTATCTTCCATATTGAAGGATTTGAAACGCTCGGCGTTTAGCTCTGCCAACGAATCGCTAATATGCATCAGGCGTTTCAGGTCAGCGGGAGATTGCTGCTTGGCGACTTTTGCGAGGGCCTGAATGTCAGACGTGAGGCGCGGGAGCGTGGCGGGAATGTCCGGACTCGCCGGATCGAGATTCATTTTTTTTGCAGGGGAGAGAAGTGTCAGCATATTTTATCCTTTCCTCATAACGTCGATCCAAGGAAATTGAATCTGTACGCGTGGGTTCATGACAGAGCCAACCTATAGCCGCCCTCGTCAATTTCAAGGCAAGAGATATGACAATTTCGAGACGTCTTTTTGTGGTTTATATCAAAACGCGGGGATTCATGATGTTTTGCGGGTCAATCGCGCGTTTCACGGTCTGGAGAAATGATATTTTGACGGGGTCTGCACGCTCGGCCAGGTCCGCGCGTTTCATTGTTCCGATGCCGTGCTCCGCGGAGATGGAACCGCCAAGGTCATCAACAATGTCAAAAACGGCATTTGAGATAGATGACCAATGGCTCAAAAACTCGGCTTTGTCAGCATTTAGGGGCTGGGCGATATTATAGTGGATATTCCCGTCACCAAAATGGCCAAAACCGACGGGCCGGCAGTGCGGCACTACTTTTTGAACGGCGGCATCCGCCCGCGCGAAAAATTCGGGGATACGATCAAGCGGCACGGTGATGTCTTGCTTGATAGAGCCGCCGTTGAATTTCTGGGCCGCGGACATATGTTCTCGCAATGCTAAAAGGCTGGCCGCTTGAGTATCGGTTTGGGCGATCACAGCGTTGGCGATAAGCCCGCGTTCAAAAGCTGTCGATAATTTGGCTTCGGCAAGAGATTGCCCCGCCTGTTCACTGTCAACCTCCCAATCCATCAATACATACCATGGATGGGCGGTGCTAAATGGGTCTCGCTGTCCGGGGATGTGCTCAAGCACCAATTCGAGGCCGATCCGCGGGATGACTTCAAACATTGCAAGCTGATCGGCGCTGCGGCAATGATCCAGCAGTGCCAAGGCGCTCGCAGGACTATCTGTGGCCAACATGGCCCGCTGAACGTGGCCGGGGCGAGAGAAAAGCTTTAGGCTGGCCGCCGTAATGATGCCTAGCGTGCCCTCCGCGCCGAGGAATAGGCGGCTAAGATCATAGCCGGTGTTGTCTTTGCGCAGGGATGTGAGTCCGTTGAAAATCTCGCCATTTGGCAAAATGGCTTCCACCCCAAATGTCAAATCCTTGGCGGTGCCATATTTAAGGACATGCACACCGCCGGCATTGGTGGAAAGGTTTCCGCCGATAGTACAGGACCCTTCAGATGCAAGCGAGAGCGGAAATTTCTTGCCCGCCGCGTGCGCCGCATTTTGTATCTCGAGTAATGTACAGCCGGCCTCGGCAATAAGAGAGCCGGTCACGGGATTGATGTGCCTGACCTTATTGAGCCGCTTCGTGGAAAATAAAATCTCGCCGTCGGGGGTTTGGCCGCCGACGAGGCCCGTATTTCCGCCTTGCGGAACAATTTTGAGACCGTATTGCGCGCAAATTTTGACGGCGCTTGACGCCTCGGCGGCGGTGCCGGGCATGACCATCAATGGGGTGTTTCCGAAATATTTGTCCCGCCATTCCGTCAGATGAGGAGCGATGATATCTGCGTCCTCGGTCCAGACGGCGCGGGGAAGATGTGTTTTGAGAGACTGTATTCCATCGGACATAAGCGAGATTACCGTTCCGCCGCGGCGCGTTGCAAGCGGTCATTTATGGCCGCGCCAATCCCAGAGCTCGGTATCGGCGCAACAGCGATTGTTGGCACCTTATCAAGGGCGCGAAGGGCGGTATAAAGGTTGCGCGCCGCCTCCTCCAGGTTTCCTGTCTCGGAAAGGTTGAAATCAGGCACAAAGGCGCAAGGTCCAAAGGCAAGGTAGGCTTCGCCGCTCCGTTTGTCCGCCGCATTCAAGCGCACATGGGCGTTGGGGGCGTAGTGGCTTTTTAGCATGCCCGGCGCAGAAATTTGGGCGTCACTCCCTGCAAGCCGCAGGTCTGAAATGTAAGGCGCGAAGTCTTTGGTGGTCAGCGTACCGGGGCGCAGCAAAACGGCGTGATCCTCTTCGATCTTAAGAATTGTTGACTCAACGCCGCCCGCGCACGGTCCCCCGTCAATAATCAACGAAATTTTGTCACCCAAATCTGCGGCGACGTGCGCTGCGGTTGTGGGGCTAATATGCCCGGAGAGGTTTGCACTGGGCATAATGATGGGGCCTTTGAAACCCGCATCAATAAAAGCTTGCCGCCATGGCACGTCGGGGCACCGAACAGCAATCGTTGGCAGTCCTGCCCCCGATACGGCGCTGAGGTCGGTGTCCTTGCGCGGTAATACAAGTGTGAGCGGGCCGGGCCAGAAGGCTTTGATGAGGGCCGCCGCTGACTCGTTGATATGGGCGAGCGTGCTGGCGTCTTTGGGGTCAAGCACATGGGCGATCAACGGATTATGGGACGGACGTCCTTTGACGGCGTATATTTTTCGGGCTGCGCTGCTGCTTTTGGCGTCACCGGCCAGCCCATAAACAGTTTCGGTCGGTAAACCGACCAACTCTCCGCGTTTCAAAAGGGCGGCGGCGCGCGCATAGGCGTCGGGACTTGCGGGGAGGATAATAGCGCTCATTGTCTAACTTTCTAAGGCGCTTCGTTAAACTCGGTTTCGATGCGCAGCGTAACGTCGTCTCCGATACCAAAGCTCTTGAGATAGGTCAGGCCAAAGTCAGAACGGCTTAGCGAGCCTTTTGCGGAAAATCCCAGCGTCTTGCCCGAATGTCCGAAAGAGGTGCCCGCGCCATTGAACGCCGCGTCGAGCGTGACCGGCCGCGTTTCACCGCGAAACGTCAAATCGCCTGTAATACGGCCTGTGGTGTCCGTGATTTTTTCTATCGATGTCGAGACAAAGCGAATGTCGGGATGTGTTTTGGCATCGAAATATCGAGCGTCAAAAGCGATGGTGTCGTCAAACTCAGGCAGACCCGTGCTGACACTGGCGGGGTCAATGTGAATATCCACTTGGCTGAGTTCTGGATTGACCGAATTGTAGGATAATGTGCCGCGAATATCATCAAAGCGGGCTGTGTAATTGGAAAGCCCCACATGGCTGATCGACCATGTAACGCTGGCATGGGCGGGGTCTAAAACATAGTTCCCGCTCACCGCAGGAATAGGCTCGGTACGCGGCGGTGTATAACACGCGGACAAAATCAAAGCGGGAACGAGAAAACTGTAAGTGCGAAACATATGCCCTATATAGGGGCTTCGCCGCGACAAAGAAACTCACAGCTTATCGAAATTTAATATGTATGAGGCTCAAAAGACTTGATTCTTGCGCGCGGGAAATACAAGGAACACTTTATGGTTAGAAAAACACATTCCGAAGATGAGAGCGGCGACGCGCCGAAGAATAGCGCTGGTCAGCTTTTTTTTGATGAAGTCAAATTTTTCGCCGGATTGTTCGGGTTCCTTCTTGTCTTTTATACCTTTGTTTTTGGGCACTATAAAATCCCTAGTGAAAGCATGCAGCCAACGCTGGAAGTGGGCGACCATCTCTATGTGTCGAAAATGGCCTATGGCTATTCCGCGCACTCTGTTCCATTTGGTCTACACAAACTGCCTTTTCTGCCGAAGGGTAAGATATTCTCGAAAGTGCCCGAGCGCGGCGACGTCGTTGTTTTTCGTAACCCGCGCTCTGGTGTGGTTATGATTAAGCGCGCGCTAGGTCTGCCGGGTGATGAAATTGTTGTGAGCCGTGGACGGTTTTACCTGAACGGTGAATTGATCGAACGCACACCGGTCGATAGCTTTACCTACCGCGCGGACAATGGCGGGCGCGGGCTGCTGAACACCCTGTTGGGACGAAATAAGAACCATAAGCGCTGGGGCCAAAAAATTGACGTGACTGTTTTCTCCGAGCAATGGCCGGGCGAAGATGCACCCCACTATATTTATGAACAATCTGATTCGGAACCCCTCGATAATACCCGTCCGATGATCGTCCCCGAGGGTACGATTTTCATGATCGGCGATAATCGTGACCGCTCCTTTGATAGCCGTGCAGACCTCGGTCCGGGCTTCGTCCCCTTTGAAAATCTCATAGGACGCGCGGATCGCATGATGTTCTCGTTCAAAAAATGCGAGAAGGAAGAAGGGGTGCATTGCCCGTCTCGCAGATTTATGAAAAAGCTTTAGACGTTTTTAAAGACTGGACTTGAAAGGGCCTTTGCGTCCAAAACGCGCTCATGACCCAAGATGTAATCATCATAGTCAGGCACGGGAAACCCGCGCTCTCCCGCCGTGTCCTTTTAACATGGCGTGGGTTTGCTGACTGGTGGGTGAAATATGACGCTGGCGGTATCGTACCGGATCAGAATGTTCCAGAAAAAATCAAAGACCTTGCTCGTGAGGCTGATCTGATCATTTCCAGTCCGCTTTTGCGCGCGGTCGAATCAGCTAAACTTGCGAGCGGGCGCGCGCCAGATATCATTGAAGACGAGCTCATTGAGGCGGCACTGCCTGCGCCGCATATGGGGCCGTTGAAGATGGGGCCGAAAAGCTGGGGAACCTTGTCACGTATTGTGTGGTATTTTGGATGGTCTGGCGGCATGGAATCGCATGCCCAAGCCCGCGCTCGGGCGGAGCGCATGTGTGATCGATTGGCGGTTCATGCGTCTGGCGGTAAACTGGTCTTTGTAACAGCGCACGGATGGTTTAACAGGATGGTCAAAGGGTCGCTTAAGAAACGCGGCTGGAAATGTGTAAAGCAAAACGGCGATTTGCATTGGAGCCATCGCCGGTTCGAACGCCCAACAGGGTATAAGGAAAAATCATGACTGACATCGCAAAAATGAGTTTCGAAGATGCCTTGTCCGAGCTCGAAACAATCGTCGCCAAGCTGGAGCGCGGAGACGCGCCATTGGAAGAAAGCATCACAATCTATCAACGCGGTGCGGCCCTCAAGGCGCATTGCGAAGGTAAACTCAAGGACGCGCAGCTCAAAGTCGAGAAAATCGTGCTCGATGCGACTGGCAATGCGGGCGTTGCGCCGTTTGATGAAAGCTAGTTTTTCATCCCGCCTCGCGGCGCGCGCCGCGCACTTTGAAACGGCTTTGGACGCCCATCTCCCGCGGCCAGAAGGGCACCAGTCCATTATTATGGAGGCCATGCGCTACGCGGCCCTGAGCGGCGGGAAGCGTTTGCGTCCTTTTCTTGTGATTGAAACCGCGGCTATGTTGGGCTGTGAAGACAAGGCTGTCTGGGATACGGCGGCGGCGCTGGAATGCCTGCATGTTTACTCCCTTGTTCACGACGACCTGCCTTGTATGGACGATGATGATATGCGGCGGGGAAAACCCACGGTTCATAAAGCTTATGACGAGGCCATCGCCACTTTGGCCGGCGACAATCTTTTAACGCTGTCTTTTGAAATTCTATCCAATATGGCCGCGCCGGCAGCCTTACGCGTTGATCTTATCGCTGGACTCGCTCGCGCTGGCGGGGCGATGGGGATGATCGGCGGGCAGGTGATCGATATCACTGTGTCCGAAGATGCGCGCGACGAAGCCCTCATCACAAATCTGCAAGCGCTGAAAACGGGCGCATTGATCGAATATGCCGTGATGGCGGGGGCGGCGCTGGGCGGCGCGTCTGCGGCGCAGCGCGGTGCCCTCCAAGCTTATGCGCGGGATATGGGGCTGGCATTCCAAATCAAAGACGATATTCTTGATGTTGAGGGCGACGCGGCAATTGTTGGCAAGGCTGTGGGGAAGGATAAAAACCTTGGTAAAGCCACATTTGTGTCTATTCTCGGCCTTGATGGGGCGCGAAAGAAAGCTCAGGATCTGGGTGCACAGGCGCAATGCCACCTTGACCCCTTCGGGGAAAATGCCAAAATCCTCTGTGACACAGTGGATTTTGTGTTAAACCGCGTAAAATAATAAAAGCCGCATGACAGGGCGCGGAACGGAAAGATAAGATCATGGTGAACACACCGCTGCTCGACACAGTTAAATTACCCGCAGATATTCGTGATTTTAGCAAAGACCAACTACGGCAGTTGGCGGATGAGCTTCGCGCCGAAGTTATCGATGCGGTCTCTGTCACGGGCGGGCATTTGGGCGCGGGTTTGGGCGTTGTTGAACTGACCGTGGCAATCCATCACGTTTTCAATACGCCAGACGACAAATTGATCTGGGACGTGGGTCACCAGTGCTATCCCCACAAAATTTTGACAGGCCGTCGCGACCGTATCCGTACCCTTCGCAAAGGGGGCGGGCTCTCTGGCTTTACCAAGCGCGCCGAGAGCGAATATGATCCGTTTGGCGCGGCGCATTCTTCCACATCCATTTCTGCAGGTATGGGATTTGCAACCGCGCGAGATCTCGACGGGCGAGACAATCATGTGATCTCCGTGATTGGCGATGGCTCGATCACGGCCGGTATGGCCTATGAGGCCATGAATAATGCGGGCGCAACTGATTCTCGGCAGATCGTCATCCTCAACGATAATGATATGTCCATTGCCCCGCCAGTGGGCGCCATGAGCGCGATGCTGGCCAAGATGGTCAGTTCAGGCGGCTACCGCAAATTTCGCGATATTGCCAAGGCCGTCGTAAAAGATGCCCCGCGCCCGATCTATGATACGGCGCGCAAAGCCGAAGAATATAGCCGTGGTATGGTTACCGGCGGCACATGGTTTGAAGAATTAGGGTTCTATTATGTGGGCCCTGTGGACGGACATGATCTTGATACGCTTGTTTCTGTGCTGGAAAATGTGAAAAATATGAAGCGCGGGCCTGTGCTGATACATGCGGTCACGCAAAAGGGTAAAGGCTATGCGCCGGCGGAAAATTCGGCGGATAAATATCACGGCGTGTCCAAGTTTAACGTCGTCACTGGCGAGCAAAGCAAATCTATTCCCAATGCGCCAAGCTATACGTCCGTCTTTGGCAGCCAATTGGCAAAACAAGCGGAATCTGACGATAAGATTGTGGGTATAACGGCCGCGATGCCCGGCGGAACCGGAATGAATATATTTGGTAAGGCCTTCCCAGACCGTATGTTTGATGTGGGGATCGCCGAACAGCACGCGGTCACGTTTGCCGCGGGTCTTGCGGCGGATGGGTTTAAGCCGTTTTGCGCGATTTACTCTACTTTCTTACAGCGCGGATACGACCAAGTGGTGCATGACGTGGCTATCCAAAATTTGCCCGTTCGCTTTGCCATGGACCGCGCGGGTCTTGTAGGGGCGGATGGCCCGACACATGCTGGCGCGTTTGATATTGCCTATCTGGGCTGCCTGCCCAACTTTACACTAATGGCGGCTGCTGACGAAGCGGATCTGGCGCGAATGGTGGCGACGGCGGTGGCGCATGATAGCGGCCCTATTGGACTGAGATATGCGCGCGGCGAGGCGACAGGCATTGAGATTCCTGAAAACCCGGAGCCTCTTGAAATTGGTAAAGGGCGGGTTCTGCGTGAAGGTTCGAGAATTGCGCTATTGTCTTACGGCACGCGTCTTGGTGAAGCCTTACTCGCCGCAGAGCAGCTTGAAACCTTGGGACTTTCCACAACGGTTGCCGATGCGCGTTTTGCCAAACCGCTCGATACTGAACTTGTGGGACGTCTCGCAGACGAACATGAAGTGCTGATTACGATTGAAGAAGGTTCTGTGGGCGGCTTTGGGGCGTTTGTTCTGCACGAGCTTGCTGCGTCCGGGCGATTGGATCACGGCGTGAAAGTTCGTACCATGACATTGCCGGATGTTTTCATCGATCAAGACACACCTGAAATCATGTATAAGCAGGCTGGACTAGATGCTGACGCCATCGTTGAGCAGGTGTTTAAGGTTCTGGGCCGCGATATGACTCATCAAAGCGCGCTGGCTTAAAGCTCATTGCTCAGATGCCCCGCGCAGATACATATTTGGTCGAACGCGGATTTTTTGAAAGCCGGGCGCGGGCGGCAGCGGCGATTAAGGCTGGCGGCGTTCTGGTAAATGGTGAGGCGCTGAAAAAACCGTCTCAAAACATTCCAGATAATGCAGTTATTGAAGCGGCGGCCGCGCACCCTTGGGTATCACGCGGCGGGATGAAGCTCGATCACGCGCTGGAGACATTCGGGGTCAACGCGAAAGACAGGGTCTGCCTAGATGTCGGGGCATCGACGGGCGGGTTCACGGACGTACTCATCTCCCGCGGCGCGTCAAAAGTTTATGCTGTCGATGTGGGGCGCGATCAGTTTCATAAAAAGCTTAAAGGCCATCCGAAAATTGTCTCCATGGAAGCCACGGACGCCCGCAAAATTACAATCGATATGTTCAAGCCGCTCTATGACCTTGTGGTCTGCGACGCGAGTTTCATTTCCGTGATGAAAGTGCTGGAACGCCCGCTCGGTCTTGCAAAAATCGGCGCGGAGCTTGTCACATTGGTCAAGCCGCAGTTTGAGGTCGGACGGGAAAATATTGGCCGGGGCGGTATTGTTAAATCAGAAGAAGATGCGCTCGAAAGTCTGAGTGAAGTTAAAGCCTGGTTGTCCGCAAATGGCTGGATCGTCAAAGGCTCAACCGTTTCGCCGATCAAAGGTGGCTCCGGCAATACGGAATATCTTTTGCACGCGGTAAAAGCTTAGGCGTCTAGTTCCAAGAATAGCACACGGGCAGCGCCCCATGTGCGGTCAACGTGGCAGGTAAACCCGCGAAGTTCGACGTCTTCGTCGGCGGCCACTTCCAGAATGATAATACCACCTTTCGCAATAAGTTCCTGATCTCGCAAACGCGCGAGCACCGGCCGCCAAAGCCCCTTATTGTAGGGCGGGTCCATGAAAATATGCGTGAATGGCCCGCGAAGATTTCCCGGTGCGATTTTCAGGCGCGTCGCATCACGGCGGTGAATACGGGTGACACCAAATAAATCCATCTTGTCGATATTGTCCCGAATCGCGCCGCGTGCCTTGGGTTCCGTTTCGACAAAAAGACAGAATGCGGCGCCGCGTGATATGGCTTCGAGGCCCAATGCGCCTGACCCTGCGAAAATGTCTGCGACAATCGCATCTTCGATGGGCAGGGCCCAATCCGCATGCAGGAGGATATTGAAAATTGATTCCCGTGTTTGGTCAGATGTGGGCCGCGTATTGCGGCCATCGGGCGCGACGATGTTTCGACCGCGTAAGCGTCCTGATACAATACGCACGGTCTTAACCGAACAGTTTCGAGACGCTCTCATCATTTGCGATGCGGCGGATGGCTTCGCCGAGCAAGGTCGATACGGGGACTTCGCGAATTTTGCTGCAGGCTTTGACGGCGTCTGGCTGCGCAATGGTGTCTGTAATCACAACTTCGGTCATGACGGATTTTGAGATCCGCTCGACGGCAGGGTCCGATAGGACGCCGTGCGTAATATAGGCAGACACAGCATTTGCCCCGTGGTCTTTGAGCGCCGCTGCCGCATTGCAAAGCGTGCCGCCCGAATCGATAATATCATCGAGCAAAATACAGGTCCGCCCTGCCACATCGCCAATGATGTTCATGACTTCGGCTTCGCCGGCTTTAGGGCGTCGTTTATCAACGATCGCGATGTCTGCGTTAAATTGTTTGGCGAGACTGCGCGTTCGCACAACGCCGCCCGTGTCCGGTGAAACAAACAAAAGATCTTTGCGTTCTTTAAGAGAAAAACGCTCTTTGAGATCCGCTTCAAACACGGGCTGTCCAAACAAGTTATCAGTTGGAATATCGAAAAAACCTTGAATTTGACCCGCGTGCAAATCGATCGTTAAGACACGGTCTGCACCTGCTTTTGAAATGAGGTTAGCCACAAGCTTGGCGGAAATCGGTGTGCGTCCGCCGGTTTTGCGGTCCTGACGCGCGTAGCCGAAATAAGGTATAACGGCCGTGATACGTTTGGCGGAGGCTCTGACGAGCGCGTCGATCATGATCAGGAGTTCCATGAGATGATCGTTTGAGGGGGCGGAGGTGGGCTGAATAAGGAAAATGTCTTCACCGCGTACATTTTCGTTGATTTTGATGAAAATTTCTTGGTCTCGGAAGCGTTCAATATCTACCGATGTTAATGGCACGTCCAGAACGTCGGCAATTCCTCGCGCCAAACTTTCGTTGGCGGTTCCGCTAATTAACTTCATGGTACCAGCACCTTCACCATTTTGTCATATTGAGGGGGTTCAATAGTCAGCCTGCCGCCCAATGTAAATCGTTCAATCCGAATTATACCAGCATTATGGCAGAAATATTTCGGCCATAATCCGCAATATCGTTGTGCGTATTATATCTGTAGGAAAAATATTCGTCGGGTTGCAAATAGGTGCAATCGGGCATGGCATCGATATTTGAAAGCCCCGCACGCCGTAAACGCATAAGAATAAAGGCTTTTAAGTCAAAATGTGGGCGTCCGTTTGGACCTTGGGCGAAGAAGCGGTCAAAAATTTCGTCTTCAGCCACGAAGCTATCTCGAAATTCGGGACCGACTTCATAGGAGGCGGCGCTAATACAGGGGCCAAGCACAGCAGACATGTTTTCCCTAGACGCGCCGAGGTTTTCCATCGCCTCTATGGTCGAATCAGTGATGCCCGATAATGCGCCTCGCCATCCTGCGTGGCAGGCCCCGATAACGCCGGCGACGGTATCCGCAAGTAAGACCGGGCCACAATCTGCCGCGAGTGCAGAAATCGCAAGGCCCGGCGTTTTTGTCACGAGGCCGTCGGCTTTGGGTCTGTCCGCCGAAAAGGGGGCGCTAACTGTTAAAACATCTTTGGAATGAATTTGTGCGAGGCTTAAAAGATGCGGCTCATCTGTGCCTAAGGCTGCGGCGATACGTGTGCGGTTCTCTTGCACGTTTTCGGGCGCGTCGCCAGATCCTTGGCCCGCATTCAGGCTACGATAAGGTGGACGTGATACGCCGCCTTCGCGCGTGAAAAACCCGTGAGAAATGGCGGGGTGCGTCAGAAGCGGGTGAGTTTTAAATATGGCCATGCCCTTCTATAAAGGGCTCACGAAAATCGGGCTAGGCGGAATTTGCCCGGTGCGCGATTTTAATTATAGCCTTAAGTCGAGAATAGGCTTCGATAAATCGATGCCTTGTTCGTCAAGGCCTGTGAAAAAAGTATCCCAATCTTCGGCGGTAATATCGTCGCCTTCAAACTTTTCAACGAATAGTGATAAGAGGTTGAGCGCCTTTCGGTTCACCTCGCCCTTGGGACCATCTTGGCCGCTCGGAGGTGGGGGCGGCGTGGATTTTTTGTCTTCGAGGTCCGCCTTAGAGATAATTTCAGAGGCGTCGAAACCGGCACTTTTGAGAGCATTCCCGAGGCCGCTACGGGATTGAATTCCAAGCTCGCGAATGTCTGAGACAAGATTTTTGGCGTCATCCTTGGAAAGGCTGGAGGGATCGTAATTCGAGAGAATTGCGCCGAGTTTGACGCTTTGCGGGCCGCTCAGGTGGCTACCACCCTGCGTATTTGGCATTTGGGTGTACTGTCCGGACAAATAAGATGAATTCATGGTTTCCTAACCTCAAAAACCCTCAAAACGAGGCATCTGTCACGGTTCATAACTGCACAAGGATAATTTCTAGCTAAAAAACAGGGTAAATTTTTCGCAAAGGCGCCGCGTTAGCGGAGACAGTCAATCTGCGCCGCTCTTAAAAACGTTTAAGCAAGCGTTCCAGATATTCACGTTCTTGTTTCTCGCGCTCTTGTTCGGCGGCGCGGCGGCGTAGTTCTTCAAGTAACTCGCGGGACCGCGTGGCGTTGTCGCGATTGTCAATATCCGCGCCGGATTGATCGTCATTTTCTCCCGTATTCTCCCGTCCCAGAGGGTCGCTCCCTTGGCCGTCTGTGCCTTGATTTGCATCTTTCCTTTCGCCAGCAGCTTGTTTGGCGAGCCCTTTCCCGGCGTCTCGGAGGCTGGCAATGGCTTTCGCCTGCGCTTGTGCTGCGCGGCCAAGGTCTCCTTGGCTTAAGGCTTCTTCGCTCTCCTGCATGGCGCGCTTGGCGTCCGCAAGCGCCTCGGCGGGGCTTTGTCCCGTCGCCTCTTCTGCATTGTCTTCACCGCCTGCTCCGGAGTTGCCGCTTTCATCCAATTCGCCGCCGCCGCGCGTTCCCTCGTCTTCAGGCAGACCTTCTGAGAGCGCGTCTAGCGACTTTTTAAGCGTGTCTTGACGTGCGGCAAGTTCACCGGGTGAAGCCGCGCCGCTGCCTGACTGGCTTTCGGACGTCCCGTTTTGTTCGGCGCGCTGTGATTGTTCTGTTTCGTCTTTAAGTTCCCGCTGTTCGCCCAAAAGGTCAGCCATTTCTTCAAGAGATTTTTTCATCTCTTCTGACATTTCACCTTCAAACGGAGGGCCGTCACCGCCGCCGCCAGAGGCGGAGAGCTGAATTTGCATATTTTCGAGTAGCTCGGCTAATTTCTCGAGGCCGCGCCGTGCCCCTTCCGTATCGCCGATCCTGTTGGCTTCTTCGATGGCATCCATCAAAGCCTGTATCTCGCTGATATTTCTTTGGTCAGCAGGGCTCGTATTCTCGGCCTGGGATATATTGCCTTCTTCCATCGCTTTGCGCCGAAGCTCGTCCATATATCTGTCCACGGCTTCATTATAGCGCTCGAACAATGTATCGATTTCGCGTTGCGGCGCGCGGCGCGCGATTCCATCGCGGAGGGCCTCTTGCGCTTCGCGCATCTCTTCTAGAGCCGTGCCTAATATCCCGAACTCGGCCCGCATTGCGATGCTCCAAAGGTCTTCGGGTATGCCGTTTAACCCGCTAAGGTCATGGGCATAACGTAGGCGGCCGAGGACATGTTTCAGGCCAAGGAAAACGGCAGGGTCTTCGTAGAGACCTTGCGGTAAGTCCGTCACGGCTTCAATCAGATCTGCAGCGCGCTGTATAGAAGGGGCGGCTCGGCCCAGCCGTTCCTCCGGTTCATAGGTGTCAAACCATGGATATTTTGCCCAATATTTTGCCGTGCGGCGCGGAAGAGGCGCGTAATCAATTTGACCGGCGAGGACAAGCGAGCGCTGCTCTGCGACCGCTTTGGCCAGAGGTTCGATGAAAATTTTGTTGGGGACAGTAAAGTAAACTTCGTCGGTTTGCGCCGTTTGTCCGATGCCGTCTTCCGCAATGAGCCGCGCTGCCACCTTCTTTCCTGCCCATCTATGCTGCGTCAGATCGAGGGCTGCTTTTGCAAAATCCGCCTCCATGACGGATTTTCCAGCTAATGGGACGCGTACTTTTGCGCGGTCTTCCGCCAATCCCGGGTCTTCGGTTAAAAGACGCATGTCGAGTATCAGGCTTGTCACGCCGTAGTCGTCAGTGAAAGAATAAGTAAAGGCCAAGCGGTCCCGTTTATCTGCGCGCGGGTTGATCTTGAAATCAACAGTGGGGGCGCGGTCTGGTACGGCGGTCAAATCCCAAGCTTTCTCCAAAGACCCAACCCGCCAACGCGCGGTTTTATCTTCATTGATAATGGCCCGCGTTTCAAAGCTCTTCGGCCCTAATTGCGAAAGAGGCAGATACCGCGTTCCGCTACGCCCTTTTAGTTTAAGCCGTGTCGCGCCGCTCGAACCGGAAATCCGAGCAACGAGTTCAGAGCCCGCTGGGATGTCGAGGCTCGTTTGGTCTTTGAAGTAGATAGGGGGACGGCCCGTGTAGTCGGGCGGATCTACCCAGGCTTCGAAGGTCAGGTTTTTGGCTGAGATCGGGCTTTGCCAAACGGGCCATAATGCGCGGCGAAGGCGTTCTAAATTGTCACCCGCGCCTATGAAAAGGGAAAGGCCGAGGAGCGCAGGCAAAGCCCAGCGCAAGAAATAGGGATCCATCGGCGCAATCACGGCGCGCGGCAAGGGCGGATCAAGCTTTTGCGCGGCGCGGCGGGCCTGTTCATAGTGCATCGGCCAAAGCGAGCTATCGGTTTGCGCAAAAGCCGGATGATCGTCGAGTGTATCTAGGGGTCTGTGCTTGGCGCCTGAGTCGCGTTCAACACGCCGCCGCGCCTCAGAGAGTGTGGGCCGCTTTATTTTTCGAAGTTTAAGGACTGTCCTAACAAGAATACCCGAGACCGTCAGCGCTGCAATGGCGCGCCACGGGTCGCCAAGGCGTTCCCAGAGGCCCGAAAATCCAGCAATCATAAATAATGATGCGGCGAGCGCGCCAATAGCTGCGCCGGGGGCATATCGTTCCCAATAGAGACGGCTGCTCGCCATTAGGGTGAGCCGCCGGGCGCGCTTTAAAAGCGGATCTTTCGGGTCTCGGTTGTCCATGCCTTGTCTTATACGTTGCGGCTATCGATTAAAGCATTAAATTTGCTCAAGGTCATTAGTTAGCCAGCTTTCGCGTTGTGAGAGTCCAAAAACCCGTCGCTCGCGGCTTCGATCAAGTCGAGAACCGTGTCAAATCCCTTTTCGCCGCCATAGTAGGGATCCGGCACATCGCGTACGGGCTGCTCTGAAGCGTAATCGAGGAAGAGCTCGAGCTTAGATGTGTGCTGCGCGGGGCATATCTTGAGCAAATCCTGAAGGTTGCTTTTATCCATAGCGAAGATGTGGTCGAACCTATCGAAATCTTCTTTCGAAACTTTACGGGCCTTTTGACCTGCGAAAGAATAACCGCGTGCTTCGCCTGCCGCGATGGCTCTGGGATCCGGCGACTCGCCGTGATGCCATCCGCCCGTTCCTGCGCTTTCAATAATTAAAGCTATATTTCTCTGTTTTGCGCGGGCTTTGAGGACTGCTTCGGCGGTGGGAGAACGGCAAATATTTCCAAGGCAGACGAAAAGTATCTTCATTTTGGCGAATCTTTTGGTTGAGTTTCTTTGTGTGACAGAATGAGCCAGCGTAGATTCTCGCGGCAGGGGAGTTTCTGCAAATAATTGTTATTTAACGGTTAATGATGTTGTATCTTAATATTTTGTTAACTATGAATTGTGCGTCAGGTTCGTATTGGAGCTGATCTAGGGGGTGAGATTATTTCAGCCATACAGGAGACCACGAAAATGAAACGCTTTAACCTAATCGCCGCGCTGTTTGCGGCAGCCATGATGATGATGCCCGTATCAGCATCAGCTGGTAACAGTAGCAGCTACGAACAATCAAGCAAGACTTGCCGGACACCGAATGGCAGCCTTTGCCCGCCAACGCAGGTACATGAGAAAATTGTTCCGGAATATTTTAATGTTCCAACAAAAAAGAAACATATTTACTACACAAAACCAAACATCGCGCCTGTGACAACGCACATTATTCACCACGTACCGACGCCCGTATATGGCGGCCAGGTTATTGTTGAAAAAGTGCAGGGTGGTCAGTGGACAGGCCCATCAATCGGTTGCTGTAATGGTCGTCCGGTACAGCCGAGCCAGCCCGTTTATTGCCGCGTCCATCAAACGACGCACCAGCACGGCCCTACTTGCCGCCGCTAGTCTAACGGCTTATAGTATGGTGATAAAGGGGGCTTAGGCTCCCTTTTTTTGTGAGGATTTTGTGCGCACTCCAGAAAACATTGTCATTCTTACGGGCGCAGGGATTTCCGCTGAAAGCGGGATTCGTACGTTCCGCGATACGGGTGGTTTGTGGGAAGAACATGACATTGAAGATGTGGCGACGCCCGAGGGGTTCTCGCGAAATCCTGATCTTGTTCATTCATTTTACAATCAGCGCCGCGCGGCGCTCAGGGATGTTGGGCCGAACGCAGCGCATATCTCACTCGCGCAGCTTGCTAGCAGACTGCAAGCACGCGGTGGCCAGCTCACTCTTATTACCCAAAATGTGGATGATTTACATGAGCGCGGCGGCTCTGAGGGGGTGATCCATATGCACGGGGAGCTTCTATCCGTGTTTTGCCGGTTTTGCAGCGCCAGATGGACGTTTGATGGGGAAACTTCGTCAGACCTTGCTTGCCCGGAGTGCGGGTATGAAGGGGGTCCTCGCCCGGATATTGTCTGGTTCGGAGAGATGCCCTATCACATGGATGAGATAGAGGCGGCTGTGCAGGCATGTGATCTATTTGTGTCGATAGGGACCAGCGGCGCCGTTTATCCCGCCGCTGGCTTTGTTCAAATGGCGCGCGCCCTCGGAAAAAGAACGCTAGAGCTTAACCTTGAGCGGTCAGAAGGGTCTCACTATTTTGATGAAACCCGTTTGGGACCCGCCGCGTCGATTGTACCGGCGTGGGCCGAGGACATTTTAACGCGCAATGCTTAAAGCGCCCCGCCTGTGAGGTCTGATAAGGGCCAAATGATCTCGGCGCGGCCTTGGCAGACATCTCTGATCAAGAAGGCGAGAACTTCGCTGATTTGCATATCGTTGGGCGTGTAAATAACAAGCCGTCCTTTACGGGTCGATGATACAAGGTTCGCTTGGGATAGCATGGATAATTGTGCCGACGCGGTTGTGAGATTAAGACCGTTACGTGCGGCGATATCTCCGGCTGATATCCCCGCTTGACCGGCCGAGATAATATCTCGCAGCAATTTAAGGCGGCCTTCATGTGCCAACGCTTTCAAACCGGAAATAATCATTACACCCTCATTTTGTTATTTCATGAATTCATAACATATTTCCAAGTATCGATCAAACGGACATCAACTGGACACTTGCGAAAATAAAACCGTGCGATATTTCAATGTTTTCTGCTAGTCATTTCACGTGAATATTCAGATTTACGTGGATGCCGATGCGTGTCCCGTCCGCGAAGAGACCTATAAGGTCGCGCTGAGGCACGGAGTTCTGGTCACTGTGGTCGCCAATGCGTTCTTACGGATACCGCCCCATGACCTGATTAAGCGGATTGTTGTTTCCGATAATTTTGACGCGGCGGATGATTATATTGCCGAGCGTGCCAAAGAGCGCGTTATTGTTATTACGGCCGATATTTTGCTTGCTGATCGTTGCTTGAAGGCGGGCGCCAAAGTCATCGGGCCAAACGGAAAGCCGTTCACCGAGAATACAATCGGTTCCGCGATTGCGATGCGCGCTATCATGGCTGATCTTCGCGCTGGGGCCACGTTGGAAAATATAGGCGGCCCGCCACCTTTCACGGCGCGTGATCGTTCAACATTCCTGCAAACTTTGCACGAGACAATTGTGCGTATCGGTCAGTGACCGAGAGAATGTTTTTATCCCGCCAAGTTCGGGATTTGGACACACGATCAAGAGAAATGCCAGTTTTGTTTCATACCCCCTAGGGGTGATGCCGGATTTGAAATATGATTGTATGATTCCGGTGTGAGTTAGCTATGGAGGACAAAATGGCTCAAATCGTGATTATGTATAAATTGCAGTCGGGTGTGACGCAGGATCAGTTTCATAACTGGGTCCGCACCGTGGACTATCCCGCGATGCGGGCTTTAGCGCGTGTGGATGATTTCCGGACCTATCGATGTGACCGTCATCTGATGGATGCCGAAGCGCCGTCTGTGGACTATGTTGAAGTCTTCCAAATTTCTGATCTGGACGGATTCCTAGGGGAAGATATGGCCGGTGAAACCGTGCAGAAGATTATGGGCGAATTTATGGGTTTTGCCGCAGCGCCCGAGTTTATTATTTGTGAAGAAGTGAAATAGGGGACGTCATGAAAAAATTTGCATTAACGCTCGCAATTATCGGAAACGGCACCCTCTTGGCGATTGCCCTGCCAACGCAGGCCGATGAACTAAAACCCCTAAACGTTGCTATGACTGAGGGCACATATGCGGGCACATTTTTGTGCTCTCTCGGCGAGATGGGGATGAGCCTGACCCTTAAAGACGCAGGACCGGCCACGGTGGAGGATATTCATCAACCGCTCTGCGCAAGCGCAACGGGTACCTGTAACGATCGCCAAAAGATCGAGATCGACAATAGCCGAAAAGTGAGTGGCTTCATTAATTTCTTCCCAACGGTTGGGAACCCTGAAGCCCCTGCCGGGGCATTCGAAGTATCGGGTTCAGTTAATTATACGTTGCCGGAATTTAAGCGCCTTCAGCTTGTTCCGGGGAAATGGCTGGATAAACCCGACGGATTTGGCGCGTCCGCAATGACGGGGACTATTTACAAAAATAAAATAAGTGGCAAACCTACGGCGCAGGGGTGTCATGAATTGAAGTTGACGAAAATCCAAACTTGGACCCCCTAGCGGACTTAAAGCGATAGGAATACGGGGGAGGGCAATCGTTGGCCACACATATTGAAGTCTTTGTTGCGGTTGGAAGCCCTTTTCGCGCTGCGTTTGACCGATTGATCTCGACCTTAGAGATGGTTGTGCAGCAATTGCCGCTGTTTGCGTTTGGGTTTTTGATCTTTGCCGTTTTCGCACTGGTCGGAAGCCTGGTCGCGCGGCAAGAATGGTTTTGGGAGCGCATCACCAGCAATCCGTTCCTTGCTGAAATCGCCTCTCAAATTTTTCGAATGGCCGTTATTATATTAGGGCTTGTAACGGCCCTCGACGCTGTCGGAGCAAGGTCGTTGATCGGGGCCATTCTGGGCGCGGCGGGGATTACGGGTATCGCCATTGGGTTTGCTGTCAAAGATACGATTGATAATTATGTTTCAAGCTTGATGCTCAGCTTCAATCAACCCTTTAGGCCCAATGAGTTTATCGAAATTGGACCCCATCAGGGGCGCGTTATTCGTATGACGACCCGTGCGACGATATTAATGACCAGTGATGGTAATCATCTAAGAATACCAAATGCGATGGTCTATAAATCACCCATTTTGAATTTCTCCCGCATTCCTGAACGCCGGTTTGGGTTTAACATCGGGATTGCCCCTGATGATGATCCTCAAGCGGCCGTGAATTTGGGCGTTAAAATTATCAATGAACTTCCGTTCATTCTCGACGAGCCTCCGGCTCAGGGCTTCATTCAGGATCTCGCCGACTCCACAATTCTGCTGACCTTTCGGGGTTGGGTTGATCAAGATGAAAACTCATATTCGAGGTCTCGAAGCTTGGCTTTGAGAGCAGTAAAACAGGGCCTTGAAGAGGGCGGCTTCGCCATGCCGAACCCCACATACAACATCCGTTTTGACCCAACCTCTGGCCCGCTTTTGACGGATATTGTTGACGGACCCGAGGAGACGAAAGCGGCGCAAAAAGCCTTCGAAATCCCGCCTGTTAAAATGGAGAATTTTGATGCCAACGCCGAGGCCAAGGCCGACACCTATATTCAAGAGCGCGTCAATGAAGAACGCGAGCGATTTGAGCAAGAAGACATGCTCGATGAAAACCGGCCAACGGAGTAGATGATGAAACGGATTTTTTTGACCTCATGCTTGCTCGTCTTTCTGTCAGGTGTCGCTGCGGCGCAAACTGACGGCACGACGTCCAAGGAAGAGGCCGCGAAGAAAAGTGCCGAGGAAACGTGGAAGCGTCTTGAGGGGTTTCCTATTCTGGACCTCAAAGAGGTCTGGGCAGGGGTGCTTGCGAAGCGCGCCAAGGACAGCGTGGAGTACCGGATCGAAACATTCCAAGCGGCGCGCGACGCGCATCATGCGGGCAATGGCCCTGAGGCCATCCGGCTTTTTACCCATTTGGCAAATGACGCCAACCATACGCCGTCAATGCGCTGGCTCGCGCGCATGGCTTATAAAGGCGAGGGCCAAGCCGTTGACAAAGCTCTGGCGTATAGCTGGTATGAAAAAGCAGCGATCGCCGGTGATATCGAAGCGATGGTGGAGACCGGCGCGCTTGCGATGCGGGGAGAGGGCCGAGATGCCTCAGATGTCGCGGCGCGCCATTGGTTCTTGCATGCTGTGGACCGCGGTGACGACAATGCACAAGCTATTTTGCTGGAGATGTTTGATAAAGGCCGCGGCGGGCCCGTAAATAAAAAGATGGCGATTGTCTTTGGCAAGCAATTGGCCAGAAAATATGAGGTCGAAGGCTTGATGTATATGGGGGTTGCCTACCGTGACGGAGACGGTGTGGAGCAAGATTTAGTGAAAGCCAAAGAAATGCTCGAAGCGGCCAAAGAATTCGGGGATCCGGGCGCCGAAGACGCATTAGCTAAGCTGGAGGATATGAAATGAATCGGCCTGTAAAAATTATATTATTCGTCGTCGCTATTATTTTGGGCTCACTGTTGGTTTACGAACTGAGTCCATTGCTGGCATATTTTGCTGTTTCCCTCACGGGGTGGGGATGGCTATTCGTCGTTTTACGCCCTGTGATGCTCCTCATCTTTTGGGTACTCATGTTTCGATTTTTTTGGCCGCGGAAAGCTCTATGAGGACGCAATGCTGTATAAATATCTTCGTTGCGTCTCCCACTGTTTCGATACGCGATAAAGAATAAATTAGGTGCGGGGCTGGCATAAAATCGCGTTGGGAATTGCGGCGGTGCCCACCAGCCTGTTCATTGCCGGATTTATAGGCGGCATTCTTGGCCTTTCTACCTCTGACCACCCACCTAACGAAAGCGTCTCGGAGGTTCGTGTGGAGCCGGTGAAAACTGCTGACAAAACCGCTGACAAAACCTCTGTGGAACCACAGCGAACCGCGCAGGAAAAATGGATCGTGCCTGCTTTTCAGACCCCGCGAGATGCCGTTGAATGGATCGCGAAGCAGAAATTGATGCGGGTTGAGGGCGAAGGCATCGTCTTGAACTGGGAGGGATTTCGCCGTTTTTCGGTGGATGATATTTTGCGAATTTATGAATTGTTTGATGCGGCCCCGGCTGAGCCGCCAACCGACGCCCTGGACATCGAAGAGCAAAGGAAAAGGTTAAGGGCGATGCGAATACTCATATTTGCGGGCGCCGCAGGGCTTGATACAGAGAGCCGCCGCGATTTTGCGTCGCGTTCCGGCGCGGTTTTCCCGAAGTCGGTATTTTCTCACCGAGTCCGAAGCGGTGACTATATGGCTTTAATGAACTGGCATAAAACAGCCTCCAACGTTGTCATTTCGGAATATGCTATTCGCGAATATGCGAAAGTTCTGACGGATAAGGAAATGATTGCCGTTCTCGAAGATTGCGGCGCTATTACCATTCCCAACAGCGGCGATAACCCGAAGGCCAACGGAAAATGGCGCGTGCACGCGGGAGAATGCCTCGCGGCCTTTCGCCCCGACACGTTGTGGCCGATACACGATGCAATTAAAGACGGCTTTATGGGCGACCGTCCAAAGCTGCGCGCGCAGATAATGCAGCTGATTGAGCGATATCCGTCCCCCCCAAGAGAGGTTCAAAAATGACCCAATCCGTGACTTATACCCAACGTCTGCATGCTTTTAAAAAGACTCGGAGCTGGACGGTACAGCGCGAGGGCATTGCTTGGGAAGATCAGGACGACGTCGGCGCGACAGGCTTTATTCCATTTGAAAGTATCACGTCAGTGCGGTTGCGTTTTGAACCCACGCGAGCGGAGCGCAGGCGTATCGCCCTGCATATTTATACGCCCATAGATTACCCCATCACAAACATTAACTATCATGGCCCTCTAAATTTTGAGCTTCAAAAGGAGGAGTTTATGGCCTTCGTAGAGGCGTTTCATGATCTCTTCCCCCGCGGGAGCAAGACGGTCTTTCACAAAGGCAGCACAATGGCGGGCTTTATCGGCAACATTCTGATGACGGCCGCACTGTTTGTTATGCTTTTCTTTGCGGCCCCTCTCATTTCGGCAACGGGAATGCCGTCGGGGACGTCTATATTGCGGCTCTTGATCATTCTTATTTTATTGCCTGTTTTGGCGAAAGTTATCCTTAAAAATAAACCGCAAACCTACAGGCCTGAAAGCTGGCCGAAAAATATGTTGGAGTAAATATGACTTACAAAATAATCGGGCCAGTGATGTTTATGTTGCTAGCCGCCGCCTGCGAAAAGCCCGTGGAGGCTGTTGCCGAAACCAAGGGATTAGAGGCCCAGTTTTTGGGGGAGTGGCAAGTGGCTTTTCCTGAGGGGGAGGGCGTCATCGTCAACGTTCCGATCACGGCGTGCGACGCACCTTTGATCATCAGTTCAGATGCGCGTGACACCATCATTTACAATTCGCCGAAGGGCGCTCCTGTATCTTTCGAGTTGATGGAGTTCAATGGCCGTATCACGTGGATGCCTGAAAACGGTCCGACGTCCATTACAGAGCGAAAGGACGATGGCGTGTTCTGGCTTTATGGGACAGATGGCATGGGAAAAGCAGATTGGAACAATCCGAAGGAATATCGACGGTGTGACCTTGTTCAAACGCCATAAGGAATAGATTTTGACGACCACGCCAGAAATTTATGAATATTGGACAGCGCCGCTGTCAGGCTTATCCACATTTCATGTTTATCCTGATCGCGCTGAGCATTGGACGAAGGGAGAAGAGACATCTCGTATCGTGTTTTCCGACATTGTGTCTTCGCGTTTTGTAAAAAGCCAAGGGCACGGTTTTGATTTGCGGCGTGTTGACTTAAAAGATGCCTCAGGCAGACTTTTCCGGATTATGATTAATGTGGAGCAGGGCACCCAAAAATCTCAGAGTGCCGACCTCGCGGTATTTTACGATCTTCTGGAAGACGTTTTAGAGAAAGGTGGAGCCAAGCAAGTAAACCCGCAAATCACTATCGGAGAAACCCCGCAGGTGCGCTGGATTATTTTCATTATCTGCGTATTGTCTGTGTTGGTGGCCTTCTTGTTGTTGGGTTTCGCCATCGCCACACGTGTTTCATCGCAAAAGCTTATGAATGCCGCTATGCCATTTAGCATGATGGTTATTTTTGGTGCTTATACGGGATGGATGATCAACCCTTTTCAAAAGCGCCTGCAGATGAGTTGGGATCTGTTTCAAAAGGTTGTCAAAGAGATGGACGGGAGCCTCGTTTAAGCCAGCTCGGCGATGCGTTCCCTTAAGGACAGCATATCTCGCCAGCAGTCTTTCTTGACAGAGGGTTGCTTGAGCAAAAAGGCGGGGTGATAAATCGGTAAGGCCGGTATGGTTTTCGCGCCGACGGTCAATTCTGTCCATTGACCCCTGTTTTTCATAATCCCTGACCGGCCTGTCATAGAGGTGAGGGAGACGCCGCCCACCAAGACGATGATTTTTGGGTCTACCAATTCGATATGACGGTTTAAAAACGGACGGCAAATGTCAATCTCTTCACGGCTCGGATTGCGCGCTGCGGGTGGGTACCAATTGACGGCTGTTGTCAGGTAGAGCGTGCTTTCATCCAGACCAATAGAGGCAAATATTTTATCAAGCAATTGTCCGGCAGGTCCGACAAAAGGCTTCCCCGCCAGGTCTTCGTCTCGTCCCGGCGCTTCGCCAATCACCATAATATCAGCGTTAGGGTTGCCGCGTGAGAACACGGCTTGCCTTGCGTAATCACTCATCTCGCCGGCATTGAACTCAGAGATAATATGCTTGAGTTCCTCAAGGTTTTTCGCCTTTGCCGCGAGGGTTGAGGATTGCGGTGTCTCTGGGATGGGGGCGGCTACCGCGCGGGTCTGCGGGGCTGGCCGTTGGTCGCCCCGCAGACCCGCGCGGCTGACCGCGGGCGCCGTGGGTTTGACGGGAGCGGCGGGTTTTATATCGGGCGTATCGACACCCGCGCTTTCCCACCAGGCCAATATTGAGGCAAGGGCCTTATCCATGTGCGGAGCCTCCGTGAGGCGTGTGATATTTTGCGCGCGAGACTATTTGGTGTTTCTCCGTTTTCGCGGGGCTGGAGCGTGAAGGACCGTGCGAACGTTATTTTCAATACATTCTATTATCGTGCTGGCAATGTCTTTGCCAGTCGCCGTTTCAATACCTTCTAGCCCGGGAGATGAGTTGACCTCAAGAACCTTGGGGCCGGTATCGCTTCGCAGAATATCAACGCCTGCAACATTCAATTTCATGGCCCGTGCGGCCTTTATGGCCGTTTGGCGCTCTTCACGGGTAAGCCGGACTTTTGAGGCCTTCCCGCCTTGATGAATGTTGGAGCGAAACTCACCGGGCTGCGCTGTACGCTGAATTGACCCGACCACTTTTCCGTCAACAACGAAGCAGCGAATGTCCGTACCGCTGGCTTCTTTGACAAATTCTTGCACCAAGAAGTGCGCATCCAGGCCGCGAAACGCATCGACCAGAGCGCTGGCGGCTTTGCGGCTCTCGGCAAGAACAACGCCTTTGCCTTGTGTGGATTCAAGGAGTTTCACGACAACCGGCGAACCGCCCACAAGGTCGATGATTCCCTTGGTGTCATGGGATGATTTCGCAAAGGCTGTATTGGGCATGCCAAGTTGATGGGCTGCAAGGACTTGGTGGGCTAATAATTTGTCGCGTGAATTTCCAATCGCGGTGGCATTGTTCAGGCAATAGACCCCCATGCTTTCAAACTGGCGCACAACGGCCATTCCGTAAAAGGTCATTCGAGAGCCGATACGAGGAATAATGGCGTCAAACCGCGGGAGCACTTTACCATCATAAAAGACTTCGGGCTTGTGGTTGTTGATCGCCATGTAACACCGTGCAGTATTGATCGTTTCAATGACGTGGCCACGTTTTTCCGCCGCTTCAATCATTCTCTGGTTGGAATAATTGTTTTTTTCTTGGGTCAATATGCCGATACGTAGCGGACGTTTGGGATTGCTCTTACGTAGCTTTCCGCGTTTGTAGGCAGCATAATCCAGCACGGGCTGCTGAAAAGAGGCCGAGGGGACGACCGACATATTTTCTTTCAACGCCGACCGACCAAGCAGCATCCGGTAAACCATTGTTTCTCGGTTGGTCAGTGTGATCTCGATAGGCCATGTTTGACCATCGATAGAAATATTGGAGCCAATGACATATCGCGACTCAGTTTCGCCGTTGGAACTGGTTACAACGCGGCGGCTGATGACCTTGGCGGAACATACCACCTCAATTCCGGGATCGTTCGGGTCGGGGTGCATAATAAAACGAACTTGAGGGTTTTTCTCTGTGCCATAGGGCTCGATCGCAACCGCATGAAGCGCCGAGGTTTTTGCGCCCGTATCGACTTTCGCTTTAATAGCTGGCAGCGAAAGATCTGGTAATCCTACCCATTCTTCCCATCCTAAGGTGAGATTGTCAGTCATTGGGGCCTCTTTTGCGTGTCCGAATCAATGGCGGGACTTTACCCGTTCACTTTTAAAGTCTAATTCGATAGGGAATAATAGGCTCGAATGCGAGTCTTCGTGGATAAAGAGGGTAAAAAATATGTCCGAAGAAGCCGTCATGCGTGAAAGTATGGATTATGATGTTGTTATTGTTGGAGCCGGTCCGGCAGGGTTATCAGCAGCAATCCGTCTCAAACAATTGGGCGGTGACGACATCTCTGTCGTTGTTCTTGAAAAAGGATCTGAAGTGGGCGCGCATATTTTGTCAGGCGCTGTTCTTGACCCGTGCGGCCTTGACAAATTGATGCCAAACTGGCGCGAAATGGACGCGCCGATTAAGACCGAAGTCAAAACTGACCGCTTTCTTATGCTGGGCAAAGAAGGCTCCATTAGAATTCCAAATTTCGTGATGCCGCCGCTCATGAACAATCATGGCAACTATATCGTCTCTATGGGGAATGTGTGCCGCTGGATGGCCGAACAGGCCGAGGCGCTCGGCGTGGAGGTCTTTCCGGGCATGGCCTGCTCTGAACTCGTATATGGTGAGAATGGGGAGATAAAGGGCGTCGTCGCCGGAGAGTTTGGCATCAGCAAAGACGGCACAAAAGGCGACGGATATGAGCCGGGCATGGTGCTGAACGGAAAGTATGTTTTCCTTAGCGAAGGCGCTCGCGGTTCACTCTCTAAACAGGTTATTGCGAAATATGCGCTGGACGCTGATTGTGATGTGCCGAAATTTGGCCTCGGTATGAAAGAGATATGGGAAGTGAAGCCCGAGAACCACAATTTGGGCGAAGTCACTCATACGATGGGCTGGCCGCTTGGCTGGAAAGCGGGGGGCGGTTCCTTCCTTTATCACCTCGAAGATAATCAGGTTTATGTGGGTTATATTGTCGACCTAAACTACAAAAATCCACACCTCTACCCGTATGCCGAGTTTCAGCGTTGGAAGCACCATCCGGACATCGCAAAGGTTTTAGAGGGCGGCAAGCGTGTGGCTTATGGTGCGCGCGTTGTCACCAAGGGCGGCTATCAATCTATTCCAAAAGCGGCCTTTCCGGGCGGCGCTTTGTTAGGATGTTCTGTGGGCTTGGTGAACCTGCCGCGTATTAAAGGAAATCACAATGCGATGCTGTCCGGTATTTCGGCGGCGGAAGCGGCGTTTAAAGCGATTGGCGCGGGCCGCTCGGGCGACACGCTCGAGGATTATGATGCGTCGATTAAGGCGGGGCCTATTGGCGCAGATTTGAAGCCTGTTCGCAATGTCGCGCCTCTCAATGCACGTTTCGGTCCGCTCCTTGGGGGTATGATGCTGGGCGGTTTGGATATGTGGGCGGCGACGTTGTTCAAGTTTAATCCGCTGCGAACGCTTAAGCATGGCAAAGACGACGCTCAATCCACAGGCAAGGCTGCCGACTATAAAGTCATTGATTATCCGAAGCCAGACGGCGTTCTGTCCTTTGACCGTCTGACAAATGTCAGCTTTTCGGCGACCAATCACGGCGAAGAGCAGCCTTCGCATTTAAAGCTTATTGATCCGTCCATCCCGGTGGATGTGAACTTGCCGCTCTATGACGAACCTGCACAGCGTTATTGTCCTGCGGGCGTTTATGAAATCCTCAGGGAAGATGATGGTTCAAATCCGCGCTTCCAAATAAATGCACAGAACTGTGTGCATTGTAAAACCTGTGATATTAAAGATCCGTCCAAAAATATTGTTTGGACTGTGCCGGAAGGCGCGGGCGGCCCTAATTATCCCAACATGTAAAAGACGGCATATGAAAAAACAAAAATTTTGGGTGGGCGTTGCGGCGCTACTGCTTGTTGGCTGTGCTACCACATCCGCCGGGACTGAGTATGCGGATACGACAAGTCCGGAAGCTCGCCTGTTTGGAGATTACCTCGTCGGCAGCTACGCGGACCGGCTCAATGATGCTGAGACGCGCTCCACATATTATAGCCGTGCTTATGAGCAAAAGTCTGATGATGTGAATTTGGGTCGCCGTGCCATCGCTTCGGCGTTAACGGCTGGTGATACCAAACTTGCGACCAAGCTGGCGAAAGAGATTTTAGAGGCCAATAATGCGGAACCGATGTCGCGTGCATTATTGGGAGCGCAGGCGCTTGCCAAAGGCGATACGACGACAGCTGAGGGCTATTTCCAAACATCGACCCCGGATTTGACGGTTCAAGTGCTGATGAACCTGATGCGTGGATGGAATTTTGCGGAAGCCGGCGACCCAGGCAAAGCCAAAACTATATTCGCGTCTATTGGCGGAAGCGGATATTTTGATATTTTGGGTGAGCTGCAAACGGCCAAGCTTGACGCCTTTTTAGGTGATTTAGACGCCGCGAAAAAAAGTTTTACCGTTGTAGAAGACTCGTCCCTGTCGCCCATAGAGACAGCTCTGTCCAAAACACGGGCTTTGTCCGCTGCGGGCGATATTGAAGGCGCGCGTAAGTTCCTGACTGGGTTCTCCAAGGAAAATGGCAATTTTGAAACGGGGCCGATACCGGCTTATTTGGCGGTTCTCGAAGCGGGTGATCCGATTGAGGATGTACTTACATCACAGCAGCACGCTGCGCGGGCGTTGACTGAGGCGTCATATGGATTTTTCGTGCGCAACCGGGCTAATGATGTTGCCGAAGTATTTTTACGTTTCGCGCTGATTCTCGACCCTGACCATGATAAAGCCAAGCTTTGGCTGGGTAGCCTCATTGAAAGTCAGGACCGAACAGACGATGCGATGGCGCTTTTTGAATCTGTACCCGAAACGTCTCCTTATATTGTGTCGGCCAAGCTCTCTCAGGCGAATATATATTTCACCCGTGAAGAGGACGACGTCGCGATTGCGCTTCTTGAGAAAACAAACGAAGAGCATACGTCTTTTGTGACCCGCGAGTCTTTGGGGCGCGCACGCCTCATTCGTGAAAACTATGAAGAAGCGCTCCCAATTTACGATGCGCTTGTGAAAAGTATGAGCGAAGAAGACCTCGCCAACAATCCCGAGCCGCTTTATTTCCGCGGCATTTGCTTTGAGCGGCTCAAGCAATGGGAAAAGGCGGTCGATGACTTCAAGCGTGTTCTTGAAATAAATCCAGATAGCGCCGACGCTCTGAATTACCTCGGCTACACGTGGGTCGATCGGAACGAGAACCTTGATACGGCGTTCGATATGATCCGCAAAGCGGTTGAGCTGGAGCCCAATAGCGGTGCCATCGTCGATTCATTGGGGTGGGCGCATTATAAGCTCGGACAATATGACGAAGCTCGGCTGCAGCTTGAAAAAGCTGTGGAACTTTCGCCGTCCAGCGCTACGATCATCGACCATTTGGGTGACGTTTATTGGAAGCTGGGCCGTTTCCGCGAAGCGGGATATCAATGGAAGCGTGCGTTGATTTATGACGCCACCGAAGAAGAGGCTGTCAAGATTCAGGCCAAAATTGATGGGGGTTTGGACGCTGCAAAGGCAGACCCATAAATGCAGATGGAACGCGCGCGGGCGAAGATAAACTTAACGCTGCATGTCGGCCGCGTGATCGCTGATCAAGCCGATGCATTTTACGGTTACCACCCACTCGATAGCCTTGTTGTATTCTCAGATGCGGGGGATGAGCTCTCTTGCGCGCTCGCGGATACGACAAGCCTGACAATTTCAGGCCCTTTCGCCGCGGGACTTAACGCGGACGAAAATAATCTTGTTCTGAAAGCCTACCGCGCTGTCGCGCGCCATACGCCTTGCCCGAACCTTGCTTTTCATCTTGAGAAAAATTTGCCTGTCGCGGCGGGGATCGGCGGGGGTAGCGCCAATGCGGCGGCCACTTTGCGGCTGATGAAAGCCCATGTCAATTTGCCGGACGCGGATTGGCGGGATATCGCCCTCAAAATTGGGGCCGATGTTCCCGTTTGCTTGGGATCGCGCACCGCCCATATGACCGGCGTGGGCGAGAGCGTGACGCCGTTTTCCGGTCTTGGACAAATAGAGGCCGTCTTGGTCAATGCCGGTGTGCCGGTCATGACCGGTGATATTTTTAAGGCCTTTGACGGCCAAGCGCCGAAGGACACACCGCGTCCGCAAAAACCGGATGGTGATCTGCTCTCGCGGGCGCTTGACGGGCGAAATGATTTAGAAGCGGCGGCCATGGCCTCGGTGCCTGAAATTAGCGCGTGTTTGCGAGCGTTGGCGCGTGAGCCCGGATGCCAATTGGCGCGTATGTCCGGCTCTGGTGCCACATGCTTTGGCGTGTTTGAAACACGGGAGCAAGCGCTCAAGGCCGCCCGCGCTATTGGAAAACAGCAGCCTTCTTGGTGGGTGAATGCGGTCTTGCTCGGCGATGAAAAATGATGTTCTCCATGCTCTATGTGACTGGATTCGCGTTTGCGATGTCGATCGCGTTTAGCGGTTTTATGATACATGTGGGCGTCGGCGATGTGCCTGTCTCTCGCTCCTCTCATTCGCGCGTTACGCCAACCTCCGGGGGGGTCGGATTAATCGCGGCGCTGGGCGGCTTATTTTTGATTTTGCCGCGATTTATGCCGCCGGAATGGCTCTCGGCGGACTGGCCGCTTATTCTTTCGACGCTTTTTGCGGTCGGCCTGCTTGGGCTCGTTGATGACGTTTTTCATATCGCCGCCCGGCTGAAATTCCTATTGCTGGCGGCTTTGGCGGCGCTCGCCGTTTGGACCATCGGTCCGGTGCAAAGCCTGCCTTACGCAGCAAGCGGATTGGATTTACCTTATGTGGCCGGTTTCGCCGGGTCTGTTCTCTGGATTTTTGTTGTGACCAACGCGGTGAATTTTATGGATGGGTCAAACGGTATGATGGTTGTCGTCATGGGGACGGCCTGCCTCGCGCTCGCCGCCGCTGCCGCCGTACTGGGAGCGTTCCAGTCTTTATTTATACCGCTTGCGCTGGCTGCGGGTCTGGCGGGTCTGATGCCTTATAATGCGCGCCGCCGCGCCTTTGTGTTCGCGGGTGACGCCGGGTCACTAGTGGTCGGTTTTGGGTTCGCCATATCTGTGCTTTGGCTCTGCCGCGAAGTGCCCCGTTCCGGGCCAGTCTATATCGGACCTGTGCTGTTATTGCCATTTTTGACGGATGTTTTGCTGACGATGTTGTGGCGTGCGAAACACGGTGAGAATTTGCTCGAGCCTCACCGCAGGCATCTTTATCAGCGGTTAATTGCGCGGGGACATAGCCACATGGCGGTCGCGCTATATTACGGATTTGCAGCGGCTGCGTTGGGCGGTTTTACCTATGTGATGGCTGGGCTGGGCTTTCATCGTCTGACAGCGTTTTTGGTATTTCCCGCGCTGATCTTGTCAGGTATTTATTACATGCTCATACAGATCGTGACCAAACAGCCAAAAGTCTCGTTTGGACCTGATTAGGCGACAGCCTAGTTGATGCGCTCGACCACATAATCGGCGAGGTCTTCGAGCGTCGTCCGCCAATCTGATTTCGGGAAGATTTGGAGGGCTGCGCGCGCTTCCGCGACGTAAGTTTTCGCCAGATCAAGTGTGGATTGTAGCGCCCCGGCTTTACGCAGCAGAGAGACAGCTTTTTCAAGATCCACTTCTTTTTGGTCATGCTGAACGATGACGCGTTTCCAAAACTCTTTTTCTTTGTCATTGGCGCTTTCAAGAGCGCGAATGACGGGCAAAGTTACTTTACCTTCGCGGAAGTCATCGCCAACGGACTTTCCAAGCGCGCTTTCAAATCCGCCATAATCGAGCGCATCGTCGACAAGCTGGAAGGCGAGGCCGAGTTTTCGTCCGTAATCTTTGAGCGCGGCGCGTTCCGCAGGTTCGCGCTCAGCAATCACTGGCGCGACTTCGGTTGCGGCGGCGAACAAGGCGGCCGTCTTCGCGTTGATGACCTGCATGTAAGTTTCTTCGGTCATATCGAGTTTACGAAGGGCGGCGAGTTGCTGTACTTCACCTTCCGTAATCACGGACGACGCCGTTGATAAAATGCTGAGGGCTTCCATTGAACCGGTTTCGACCATCAGGTTAAAGGCGCGCGCAAACAGAAAATCTCCCACCAAGATGCTGGCGGAGTTTCCCCAAATCAGATTGGCGGGCTTTTTCCCGCGCCGAAGTTCGCTCTCATCTACCACATCGTCATGCAGAAGGGTCGCGCTGTGAATAAATTCGACGGCGGCGGCAAGCTTGTAATGGTGGCTACCCTCATATCCGCACAGACGCGCGCAGGCGACGGTCAGGAGCGGGCGAAGACGTTTGCCGCCCGCGCCAACAAGGTGCTGCGCCAGATCTGGAATCAAGCCAATCGGGCTGTCCATGCGCTCAAGTATCAAAGCATCAACGGCGGCCATATCGGCAGAGGCCAATGCCCAAAGCCGCTCTGCGGGTGTGGGTTGGGGCTGCTGGGCCTTTATGACGGCGGCGGTGTTCACGCGGTAGCTATCCTTTGTTATTGGCGATCAAACTACGCGGGGTTACAAGAGACAGCAAGAGGATTCGACACGCTAATGCGTCGCAGGGTCGTTTAACAAGGGACTTATATGACACCGATACTGAAAACGACGAACCCCGCGACCCTTAACTTCGCGGAGGCTGTGCTCAAGGAGGCCGGTATTGACGCCTATGTTTTAGATATGCATGCGAGTATTTTGGACGGGTCTATTGGCGCCGTTCCGCGCCGCCTTATGGTTCTGGACGAGGATCAAAGCGCGGGCATACGTGCACTGGAACTCGCGGGTCTCGGAAAAGAGGTGTTTCGGGGATAAGTTAGGGTTGAAATTTGCCCTCATAGGGATAGGTTGCGCGCCATACTGACTGACCGAGATAGACCATGGCCACATCACATAAAAAACCGCTCTCCTTTCAGGGCTTGATCCTGACATTGCAAAATTACTGGGCCGAAAAAGGCTGCGTGATTTTACAGCCCTTCGATACGGAAGTGGGGGCAGGCACATTGCATCCGGCGACGGTTCTCCGCTCGCTTGGGCCAAAAGCGTGGAACACCGCCTATGTACAGCCGTCTCGCCGCCCGGCCGATGGTCGATATGGCGAGAACCCGAACCGATTGCAGCATTATTATCAGTTCCAAGTGATTATGAAGCCGAACCCGAAAAACCTCCAAGATCTTTACCTTGGCTCGCTTGATGCTATCGGGATTGATCGGGATTTGCACGATATCCGCTTTGTTGAAGATGATTGGGAAAACCCGACGGTCGGCGCGTGGGGGTTGGGCTGGGAAGTCTGGTGCGACGGCATGGAAGTCTCGCAATACACCTATTTCCAACAAGTGGGGGGGCTTGATCTGGATCTGGTTTCTGGCGAGCTTACTTACGGGCTAGAGCGCCTTGCCATGTATGTTCAGGGCGTTGAAAATGTCTATGATCTTGCGTTTAATGATGACGGCGTGAGCTATGGCGATGTGTTCCACCAAAACGAGGTTGAGCAATCCACCTACAATTTCGAGCATGCCAATGTGGATTTCATCCGCAAGAAATTCGAAATGGCGGAAGAAGAATGTAAACATTTGCTCGGTCTCTCCAAGCCGCTGCCACTGCCAGCCTATGAGCATGCTTTGAAAGCCTCCCATCTGTTTAACTTGCTCGACGCGCGCGGCGTTGTCTCCCCGACGCAGCGCCAAGAATATATCAAGCGCGTGCGCGATTTGGCGAAGGGCTGCGCGGAAAGCTATGCGGCGGGCGAAAAGGCCTCGGCTGAAAAAATTGAGGTTGAGGCATAGTCATGGCTGAGTTCCTGTTTGAAATATTTTGCGAAGAAATTCCGGCGCGTATGCAAGCCAGAGCCGGTGAGGACCTCGAAAAGGCCCTCATTGACGGGCTGAGCAAAGCCGGTCTCGAGGTAAAAGGCGCGCACTCTTGGGCGGGTCCGCGCCGGCTTGGGTTCACGGCGGATATTCCGCTGAAAAGTCCGGATGTCTCGGAGGAACGCAAAGGTCCGCGTGTGGGGTCGCCCGAGCAAGCGCTCGCTGGATTTTTACGCGGTGCTGGCCTCTCGGATATTTCCGAGGCGCAAATCCGCTCGGACAAAAAAGGCGATCATTATGTGGCCGTCCTTGAAAAGCCCGGCCAAGACAGTTCGGAAATTATTTCCGCGCTTATTCCTGATGTGATGAACAATTTTCCGTGGCCGAAAAGTATGAAATCAGGCGGCTCCACATTCCGGTGGGTGCGGCCATTGCAGTCTATGATTTGTCTTTTGGACGGCCAGATTATTCCGGTGGAGGCAGGCGGTATCATTGCCAGCAACGCCACGGAAGGCCACCGGCGTCACGGGCGCGGACCTTTCACCGTTGACAGCTACGCGGCCTATAAAAAGGTGCTCGAAGAGCAAGGACATGTGCTCCTGTCCATGGAAGATCGCAAAGCCAAGATATTAAAAGACGCTGTTGCCGCGTGCGAGGCGGCGGGCCTTGCACTGGTTGAGGATGAGGGATTACTGGCCGAAGTGGCCGGTCTGGCAGAATGGCCGGTGGTTATTCTGGGCGATATGGAGCCCGCATTCCTCGAGCTTCCGGGCGAGGTCATTCGGCTTTCCATGCGCACGCACCAGAAATATTTCGCGGTGAAAAACAAAGACGGCTCTCTCGCGCCGAACTTTATCGTGGTCGCCAACCAAGCGGCGCCTGATGGCGGCAAAGCGATTGCGGCGGGCAATAGCCGTGTGCTCTCGGCGCGGCTGGATGATGCACGTTTCTTCCAAAGTGAAGACGCGAAGAAAAAACTGATTGATTATTATGACAAACTCGACACGGTGGTCTTCCACAAAAAACTCGGCTCTATAAAAGACAAAGCCGAGCGCGTTACGGCTTTGGCGCGCGGCCTCGCGCGGGACGTCGGCGCTGACCCTGATAAGGCGGCGTTAGCGGCAAAGCTCTCAAAATGTGATTTGGTGACGCAAACCGTCATTGAATTTACAAGCTTGCAAGGCCAAATCGGCCGTTTGATGTATGAGCGCGAAGGCGGCTACGCGGATATCGCAGTCGCCATCGAGGACCATTATAAACCGCAAGGGCCCTCGGATGATGTTCCCACGAACCCTGTGGCCGTGGCTGTCGCGCTCGCGGACAAGCTGGACACACTTGTTGGTTTCTGGGCCATCGGCGAAAAACCCACAGGTAGCAAAGACCCATTTGCTCTAAGACGTGCGGCGCTGGGTGTTGTGCGGATTATCTTGGAAAATGGGGTTAGGCTTTCACTTTTGAATTCAATCGCCCAGATATTGTATACTACATTGATATTTGGTTTCAGGACAACCGCAGGTGAAAATGAAAGGCGAAATTTTTACAAAAACTTGGCAAAATCTATTGATCCGCAATTTGACGATGTTGAGGAATACCCTGACTGGAGTGTAAGGCCATTTAACCTTTATACAAATGGCGATGGTTTGATTTTGGACTATGCTGACGATATTTCTGCTGCAATTATCGGGTTTCCATGGATTTATGGTGAAGATATCAGTGCGGACGAAGTTGAAGAGCAACAGTTAGGCTATGCTAAACTGCAGGAATTACGTGAGCGCTTGATTGTTTTGGATACGTACGCAAATGAACTTGAAGCCGTTCAAATGTTTGGTGGACTCAATACACTCGGCCAAAAGTTACCATCCATTTTTCAGGTCAGGAAAAATGATCATTCCTTAGTTTTTGACGCTGCAAAGGATGTGTATTTTGAGCTTTACCCATTCATTCGCGATCGTCTCAAAGTTTACCTCCGCGATAAAGGCATTCGCCATGACCTTATCGACGCCGTTTTCGCAGGTGGCGGGGATGACCTCGTTGCGATCGTGAACCGCGTTGAAGCGCTTCAAGCTTTCCTCTCCACCGAGGATGGTGCGAACCTGCTCGCGGGTTACAAGCGCGCGGCGAATATTTTGAAGGCGGAAGAGAAAAAGGGCGCGCTGCCTGACGGCACGCCGGGCGCCGGGACGCAGGCCGAGGAAACAGCGCTATTTAACGCCTTACAAGCGGCACAGCCCCGGATCGAGGCGGCTTTGTCCAGCGAAGATTATGCGGGCGCTATGTCGGCTTTGGCCGCACTTCGCGGGCCGATTGATGCGTTTTTCGACAATGTGATGGTGGTCTCCGAAATAGACGGGGAGCGACAAAATCGCTTAAGACTCCTTTCGGCTATTCGTGATACAGCATCGCAGATCGCAGATTTTGACAAGATTGATGGATGATTCCAGTCCTTCACGTCCGCGAAGGCGGGAGCCTATCTCCAAGCCTATCACGCATAGGCAGTCTCGGCGATGGGTCCCCTTTTTCGCGGGGATGAATGAATAATAGAAACGGAAGATAGAATGACACAATGGGTTTATAATTTTGGCGGTGGCAGCGCGGACGGCAATACGTCCATGAAGAACCTGCTCGGCGGTAAAGGGGCCAATTTGGCCGAGATGGCATCTTTGGGTCTGCCTGTCCCTCCGGGTTTTACCATGACCACCGATGTGTGTACGGCCTATTATGAAAATGGCGAGACTTACCCTGATGATCTTGCGCCGCAAGTGGAAGCCGGCCTCGCCAATATTGAAAAGCTGACCGGTAAAAAGTTTGGCGACAGCGCCAATCCGCTCCTCGTCTCTGTGCGCTCCGGCGCGCGGGCCTCGATGCCCGGCATGATGGATACGGTGCTCAATTTAGGCCTCAATGACGAGACCGTCGAGGGGCTGGCCAAGCTCTCCGGGGATCGCCGTTTTGCCCTTGATAGCTACCGCCGTTTTATCACCATGTATTCAGACGTGGTGCTTGGTGTTCATCACCACACCTTCGAAGACATTCTGGACCGTTATAAAGACAATAATGGCTATATGCTCGACACGGAAATTACGGCCGATGACTGGGCGGACATTATCGAGGATTTCAAAGCCGCTATTAAACAAGAGCTGGGACGTGAGTTTCCGCTCGACCCGAAAGAACAGCTTCAAGGCGCGATTGATGCCGTATTTGGCTCTTGGATGAATGACCGCGCAGTTGTTTATCGCCGCCTGAACGACATCCCCGCGGCATGGGGCACAGCCGTCAACGTGCAGGCGATGGTCTTTGGGAATATGGGCGATACGTCCGCGACGGGCGTGGCCTTTACCCGCGACCCCAGCACAGGCGCGAATGCTTATTACGGCGAGTTCCTGATTAACGCTCAGGGCGAAGACGTGGTGGCGGGTATTCGCACGCCGCAAACCCTCACCAAAATCGCCCGCGAAGAGATGGGCGAAACCGCGCTCTCCATGGAAGAGGCGATGCCAGACGTTTATAAACAACTGGCTGACGTGTTCGTGAAACTCGAAGCTCATTACCGCGACATGCAAGATATTGAGTTTACGGTGGAAGAAGGTATTCTCTGGATGCTGCAAACGCGCACAGGTAAACGTACCGCGCGTGCGGCGCTCAAGATCGCTGTGGACATGGCCGAAGACGGTCAGATTACCAAAGAAGAAGCCCTTATGCGCGTCGAGCCGTTGGCGCTGGATCAGCTTTTGCACCCGACTCTGGATGAAAATGCCGAGCGCGACGTGATCGCCATGGGTCTTCCGGCGTCTCCGGGCGCGGCCATTGGCGAAGTTGTGTTTTCGTCCGACGAAGCGGAAACGCTAGCGAAGGCCGGACATAAAGTCATTCTCGTGCGTACAGAGACCTCACCAGAAGATATTCACGGTATGCATGCCGCCGAAGCCATTGTCACGGCGCGGGGCGGTATGACCTCTCACGCTGCCGTTGTGGCGCGCGGCATGGGAACGCCCTGCGTTTCTGGCGCGGGCAATATCCGCATTGACGAAGCGGCCGGTCAGTTCACCTGCGCGGGCCGCGTGGTCAAAGCCGGCGATATTATCACGGTTGACGGAGCCACGGGCCAAGTATTTGCGGGCTCCGTAGCAATGGTACAGCCCGAGCTTTCCGGTGATTTCTCAAAAATGATGGCGTGGGCAGACGAGGTCCGCACGCTGGGTATTCGCACAAATGCGGAAACGCCGCTCGATGTGCAGACCGCGGTTGATTTCGGCGCGGAAGGTATTGGCCTTTGCCGCACAGAGCATATGTTCTTTGAAGCGGACCGTCTTGGCTATTTCCGGGAAATGATCCTGGCTTCGGATAAATCAGGCCGCAAAGACGCGCTGGCGAAAATTTTGCCCGTGCAGCGCGATGATTTTGCCGCCATATTCCGCATTATGAAATCGCTGCCGTGCACGATCCGTCTTCTGGATCCGCCGCTTCACGAGTTCTTACCGCACAATGAGGCCGATATTCAATCTGTCGCCGAGGCCACCGGCCTTGCGGCGTCTGAATTGATGGCGCGCGCCCGTGAATTGGCCGAATCCAATCCCATGCTAGGTCACAGAGGTTGCCGTCTTGGTATTTCCTATCCTGAGATTTACGAAATGCAGGCCCGCGCAATTTTCGAAGCGCAAATCGCTGTTGAAGCCGAAACGGGTGTTTGCCCTGTGGCCGAGATCATGATCCCGCTTGTCTCTTCTGCCAAAGAGCTTGAAATTCTCAAGCGTGCGATTGACCGTGTGGCCACAGAGGTGGGGGCGAGAGCCTACACTGTCGGGACAATGATCGAGCTTCCTCGCGCGGCGCTCCGTGCGGGTGATATTGCGGCCTATGCTGAGTTCTTCTCCTTCGGAACCAACGATCTGACACAAACAACCTTTGGTCTCTCGCGTGATGATGCGGGCCGTTTCCTGCCCGATTACGTGGCGCAGGGTATTATGGAGAAAGATCCGTTTGTCACGCTCGACCAAGAAGGTGTGGGTGATTTGATCACAATCGCCGCCGAACGCGGCCGCGCCGTACGCCCGGACATCAAAATGGGTATTTGCGGCGAACATGGCGGCGACCCGGCCTCTATCGATTTCTGTCACCGCGCAGGCTTGAATTATGTGTCTTGCTCCCCATATCGCGTGCCGATCGCGCGTTTATCCGCGGCTCAGGCCGCGATAAGGGCGTCCAAGACTTAGTATTTTAACGCTTGGTTAATGCATTCAGGCGATTTTCGCCCGAAATTCCGGATTAGAACCCTGTTTCTAATCGCTGGAATGAGGGGTTGATAGAATCGATGCGAGGCTATAGAGAGCGGCGCCATGATTGAAGTTAAGACAAAATATGTTGGATGGGGCCTTGTGCTCGGCGCGCTCGCCGTTGCTGCGGTCGCCTTTCCAATGATTGCCGAGACGGCCAACGCCCAGCGCGAAAGTGCGGTTTGGAAAAAGCGTGCCACGACAATCGATACGATCGATGTTTCTTATGACTCTTCCGGTCTCGCTGCAAAGCTGGCTGAACTTCAGCTCAATGAAGGCTTGAACGGTCATATGCGCGACGAGGCTTTGACGACGTCGCTCATTAGCTACACACCTGAGGATCTGGACACGGCTGTCAGCGGCGCGAAAGAACGCCGGTGTCTGGCAGAGGCTGTTTATTACGAAGCGCGCTCCGAAACACGTTCCGGGCAAAAGGCTGTGGCTGAGGTGATTATGAACCGCGTCGCCAGTAAGCATTTCCCTGACAGTGTTTGCGGTGTGGTTTACGAAGGCTCCAAACGCCGGACAGGCTGCCAGTTCAGCTTTACTTGTGATGGGTCGATGGACAAAACGCCGAAAGGCAAAGCGTGGAAGCGCTCGCAAGACATTGCAACTTTGGTTTTAACCGGCGGCGTCAAGCCATTTACGAACCGTGCCACCCATTATCACACAACGTCTGTTACGCCGGTATGGTCAAACAATCTGCGTATGACGAAGCAAGTCGGCTCACACGTGTTTTACCGATTTGCGCCGCGTGACTATACGCCGTCGACACCGACAATTATCGCAGTTCCTGCGCCGTAAGGTGCCTTCTTTATGCGCCCCTATTCGGGCGCGCCAATAGCCCAGACAAACGGTTTGACGTCCACAATCTTTGGAAGGTGAGCCTTTGCATAAGGGTCGTGCTGTAACCAGGCGCTGACATCGGCTTTGCTCTCGGCGTCCACAATCAACATAGAGCCGCGCATTACGCCGTCATCATCCAGCCACGGCCCCGCCGTGAGGACTTTGACGCTTGATTCGGATTTCAGCCATGCAATATGGGCCTCGCGGTTGGCTTGCCGGATATGAAGGCTGTCATCTTTGTCTTCGGTGTAAACGATAAACCGCATGTGAGCGTCCTTTACTCTGTCTCTGATTTATGGCCGCGGGCCAAAAGGCGGGTTATGGCACCGTCAATATCCTCAGCGCCGCTCAATATATTTGCCATCGCCCCTGAGATGGGCATTTCAATACCATGCTTCTGCGCCAGCGCTTTTAAGGCCGGGGCCGTCGCGACGCCCTCAGTGACCGCGGTGCGTTCGCTCATAATGTCGCTAAGGGATTTCCCCTGACCAAGGGCCATGCCGCACGACATATTTCGTGATTGCTCGGATGAGCATGTCAACACAAGGTCGCCAAGGCCGCACAGTCCGGTCAATGTTTCCGCTTCACAGCCCAAAGCGCGGCCCAAACGGGTCATCTCGGCAAAGCCGCGTGCGATAATGGCTGCGTGTGCAGACCGCCCGAGCCCCTTGCCCAAAACCAGGCCGCAAACAATCGCCAGCACGTTTTTCACAGCGCCGCCGATTTCTGCGCCCAAAACATCGCTGGAATAATAGGGACGAAAGCCCGGCGTCGCGATTGCTGTGATAAGCTTTGCACCAATGGCCGGGTTCGCGCAGGCGAGGGTGACGGCTGTGGGCAGGCCTTTGGCCACGTCGATGGCAAAACTCGGACCGGAAAGAACCGCAGGTACGGCGTTTGGCATGATCTCTTCAATGACCTCGCTCATAAATTTGCCGGTCGCGATTTCAATGCCTTTGGAGCAAAGGACAACCGGCAATCCGTCCTTGGCATGTGGTAAAAATCTCGAAAGGCTGGCGCGCATATGCTGGGCCGGTGTGACCACAAGCACCGCATCACATGCCGCGAGATCAGCGAGTTCGTGGGTTGCGCGAATAGCCGGATTGAGCGCGACTCCGGGAAGGAATAAGCTGTTTTCATGCTGGCTGTTAATGGCGTCCACACAGTCTGTCTCAAATGCCCAAAGGGTAACGTCCCGTCCGGCAAGGGCCAAGGTTTGCGCGAGGGCTGTGCCCCATGCTCCGCCGCCAATAACGCCAAAATGTTGGTAAGACTCAGTCATCAGGATTTAGGTCCTTTCTTGCCGGAGCCGCTTGCCGGATTTGCAAGTGCGGCTTGTTTATCAAGCGGCCAGCGGGGTTGTGCTTTTACGCTCAGCGCCGCCGTGTTCCCTTTGAGATAATGCTCAAGCCCCGCGAGCGCAATCATTGCGGCATTGTCTGTACAGAATTTAAGCGGCGGGGCGCTGAGGCTATAACCGCGGGCGGCGCATAAATCTTCAAGTGATCTGCGAATGGCTTTGTTGGCGGCAACGCCGCCGGCGACAACGAAGCGGCGATCACCGACAACGCTCACCGCATCAAACATATCCATCGCGCGGCCCGTACGGTCGATGAGCACGTCGCAAACGGCTTTTTGGAAACTTGCAGCGATATCGGTTTTGGCCGTCTCCGATTGATCGCTGGCCTCGAACGCTCGCGCCACAGCCGTTTTGAGGCCCGCAAATGAAAAGTCCGCGTGAGGCTTGCCGTGATAGGGGCGGGGCAGGGGAACGGCGTTTTCGTCGCCGGTTTCGGCGGTGCGTTCAACCTGAGGCCCGCCCGGAAAACCTAGTCCCATGACTTTTGCCGTTTTGTCAAAAGCCTCACCAGCCGCGTCGTCAACAGTACTGCCCAGACGGTCATAGTCTCCGAGGCCTTTGACGGCGAGTAGCTGACTATGACCGCCAGAGACGAGCAAAAGCAGATAGGGAAAAGCGCAAGGCTCGGCCAAGCGCGGCGATAAGGCGTGCCCTTCGAGGTGGTTGATCGCAATCAAGGGAATATCGAGCGCAAGGGCGAGGCCTTTCGCGCTCATCAGCCCGGCGATGACACCGCCAATCAGGCCGGGGCCCGCTGTCGCAGCGATGGCGGAGAGCTGGTGATATTCAATGCCGGCGTCCGTGACGGCTTGGTCGATGATGTGATCGATTTTCTCCATATGTGCACGCGCTGCGATTTCTGGCACGACACCGCCAAAGGGCGCATGTTCCTTATCTTGGCTGGCGATGATCGACGAAAGAATATGAATGTTTCCGTCATTGTCCCTCGTGAGGACCGACGCGGCGGTTTCGTCGCAGCTGGATTCGATACCCAGTATCAGGGGTTGGTCTTGCGTCGCGTTATGGTTTGGCGGTAAGGGCATGTCGTAGTCGATAATGCGAGACCGGAATATATGCAACGCCCCATAAAGATTGGAACACGCGGTTCTCCGCTGGCCCTATATCAGGCGCATCTTGTGCAGCGGCTTCTGGCCCAAAAAGCGGGACTGGATAAGGCTGTATGGGATGAGGCGTTTCCGATTTGTGTATTTGTGACATCTGGGGATACGCTCAAAGGACATTTGGCCGATTTTGGCGGCAAGGGCTTGTTTACAAAAGAGCTCGAGTCCGCGCTTATCGGCGGCGATATCGACGTGGCCGTGCACTCGATGAAAGATGTACCCACGGTCGGGCAGGAGAAACTTAAAATCGGCGCGATTTTAGAGCGTGAAGACCCGCGCGATGCGTTCGTGTCTTTAAAAGTCGGGTCTATGAAAGAACTCCCTCAAGGGGCTATTGTCGGAACGGCGTCATTACGCCGCCGCGCGCAGCTTGCCGCGATACGTCCCGACATTCAATTTGACCTATTACGCGGAAATGTGGGGACCCGCCTTGGGAAACTCGCTGCCGGCATTTGCGACGCGACCTTCCTTGCTTATGCAGGGCTGAAAAGGCTCGAACGTGAAGATGTTGTGACCGAGGTGATTTCCACCGATTTGATGCTAAGCGCGCCCGCGCAAGGCGCTATCGGGATCGAAATCCGCGTCGACGATCCCGAGACGGCTCGCACTGTGTTTGAGTTGAACCACCGTGAGACACTGCTTTGCGTGACGGCGGAACGGGCGTTTTTGCGCGCTCTCGACGGATCTTGCCGCACGCCTATCGCGGCCCTAGCTGTTATGGACGGCGACACCATGTTTTTTCGCGGTCAAGTGCTCTCTCTGGATGGCCAATACCAAGTCTTGCGAACGCAAGATGAAACGATCACGTCGGAGGCGGCCGCTTTTGCCCTTGGGACGCAGGTTGGGCTTGATGTTCTGGACGAAGTGGGTGACCGGAATATTTGGGATGCATAAGGTTTGGGTCACCCGAACTTTGCCGGGGGCTTTAAAAACGGCCACAAAGCTGCGCGAGCGCGGTTTTGACCCTCTCGTCGCGCCGCTCTTAGACGTGGCGCCATCGCCAAATATGCCGCCGCCCTTGCCGCAGGAGGCAGTTCTTCTCCTAACCTCGAAAAACGGGCTGGACGCTTTGATAGGGCGTACGAAATTGCGGCATTGGCCTGTCGTGACGGTCGGCGACGCCACAGCCAGTGCCGCCCAGGCGTTCGGGTTCGGACAGGTTGTCTCCGCTTCGGGCACTTCGGTCGAGCTTGTCGACTGTGTGCGTAAGCTGTTCCCGCAAGATAAGCGGCACTTCATTCATATAAGCGGCGAGAACGTGCGCGGTGATATTTCCGGAAAATTGTGCGCATTGGGGTATAACGCCGAACGTCATATTTACTATGCGACGCGGCCCGTAAATATCGCACCGGACTTTGATTTTGGCGGGGTTGAAACCGTCTTGGTCTATTCCCCGATGGCCGCATCGGCATTATCGGCTTTGGACGTGGACTTATCGGCTATTCAGGCTGTTTCCATCAGTGCGGAGACGGACACGGCCCTGGGCGACAAGGTGTTTTTGGCGCGCAAAGTCGCCGAATGTCCCACGGAAGCATCAATGTTCTCAATGCTTGCTTGAAGACCCCGCAAGGCGTTACACTCTGTGTTATGGATACTGACCCTAAAGAAGACCCCTCATCAGAAGAAACGGCTGAGCCTGTGCAAACGGCGGAGATAGATATTTTGCCGCCGCTGGCCAGACGTAAGAGCGGGACACGTTTTTCCGTCGTTTTGATCCTGGCGATTTTGGCGGCAGGCATTGGCGCGGCAGGCGGCGCAGGGATATCCTACGTCCTGATACAAAAGGCGGGGCAATCAAATGGGCAAGACCTTGTCGCGCAGATTCAGTCGGCTCAGCAAAATCAGGCAAGCCTAAATGCGGCACTTGATAATCTCAAAGAACGGTTGGCAAGGGCCGAAACGCCCGTGGATTTATCATTGGTTGAGGCCCGTCTTGCGGCGCTCGAAGCCCGTCCCATTGTCACCGAAGCCGGAACGGTTATTGACCCTGCGCTTGTGGCGCGCGTCGCGGCGCTTGAAAAAGCGCCCAAGCCTGAACCTACGCCAATGTTTGACGCGTCGGCGCTCGAAGCGCGCGTCGGCGCCCTTGAAGCGCAGAATGAAACAGATGCAGAAGCTTTAAACGCGGCAGATATGGGTGCGGCTGTGGCCGAGATTGAAAAACGCTTATCAACACTCGAAGCGCAAGACATGCCGCTCATTCCCGAACCTGTTGATCTTGGCCCGCTCACAAGCCGTCTTGAGGCGCTTGAGTCGCAATCCGCGCAAACCGATGTAAAAGTCACAAACCTGCTAAGGGCATCCATGCCATTGCCGCCTTTTCCGAAGGCGGAGGTTACTGCGGCGCTCTCCAAGGCCGGGACATCCAAAAAAAGCTGGCTTGGGCGCACGCTCGATAAGCATGTGCGGGTTGGCGACGAAGCGGCGCTTGATATTGTTGCCGATATTGAACGCCTTCTAGACGAAAATAAAGTGGACGCCGCATTGGGCCGCATTCAAGACCTTCCTGCAGCCGGACAGAAGGCCGCCCGTGATTGGGTAAACCAAGTGAAAACTCAGAGGACGTCTCTATGACAAAATATGTTGTTGCCGTTTTAGTGTTTATTGCCGCGTTGGCGGGACTTCTTCTTTATGTGGGAGATGATGCGCGTGTGATGATCGAATCAACGGCGCAAACAGGTTTTCTGAAGTTTCCCCCGATGGACTTAACCTGGCAGTCTGTGATTGTTATGGTGACCTTGTCGGTCATTGGCATTTTGGGTCTTTGGACGTTTCTAGGATGGGTTTGGCGTTTGCCATCCCGCTGGAAGCAAGGCGCAGGTCTTCGCCGCCGCAACCAAGCCCTCGACGCTATGGAAGAAGCGTTCCTCGCGGGCGCTGAAGGCGATGCGGCGAGGTCTCGTAAGAAGGCTGAAAAAGCAAGGGACCTGATCTCGAGCCCGGCGCTCGGCCTTATTATTTCTGCCTATGCAGCCGAGTCGGCTGGGGATAGCGAAACTGCGATTGAACATTACACGGCGATGCTAGGCGACCCAAAGACCGTTGCCGCCGGCCAGCGCGGACTCGCGCAGCAGCTCCTCGCGACAGGGGATCTGGGCGGCGCAATCGAACATGCAGGTCAGGCCTATGCCGATAGTAAATCCGCGCGCTGGGCATTCGATGTTTTGTTTCAGGCACAGGTCTCAGAGTACCGCTGGGCCGAGGCGCTCAAGACGCTAGAGCTGGGAGAGAGCCGCAAGCATATTGATAAAAACGCCGCCCGGCGTCGCCGCGCCGTTCTCATGACGGCGCAGGCGGACGAAATGGCGGCGGCGGAACGTCTTGATGAGGCGACAGATATTGCGGTTCTGACCGCGCAGGATATGCCGCAATTTGCTCCGGGCGTGGCACTCGCGGCGAGTTTACTGACACGCGCTGGCAGCACGCGCAAAGCGGCCGGATTGATCGAAAAAGCGTGGGCAACCAACCCTCATCCGGCGCTCGCGGCTGCTTACCGCGACCTATATGAGGATGAACCGGAAAAAACCCGCAACAAACGTATGGCGCAGCTGATCAAGACCAACCCTGACCACCGCGAGAGCGTCATATTGAAAGCGGAAGAAGCGCTTTTGTCCGGGGACGGAGTCACGGCGTGGTCAGCTTTGTCGCCTTTGATGGAAGGCTCGGAACCGAGCGCGCGGTTGTGCCTTCTGGCGGCTCAAGCCGAGACCATGCTCAAGAACCCCGCTGATGCGGCGGTCTGGACGGAATGTGCGGCCACGGCGCCTTCAGAGCCAGATTGGTCGGATCTTGATCCTGAAGGCGCGGCGTTTGAATATTCGGATCAGGACTGGCGGCGTTTGGTGTTTTCTTTTGGTGAAACGGCTGAGCTTATTCATCCGCGTTTTGAGCGCGGGGCGTCACAGCGCGCCGTCGCTCGGGCAAAAATTGCGGATCAATCGTCTGTCCGTTTGGATAAACCCGATGAGGACGTGCCCATGCGCCAACCCGATGATCCGGGTACAGATATTGTTGCCGCTGAAGATGATTTGGCCTTACGCCTGGACAGCCTTTTGGGAGATGAGACTCGTTCAAAATCATAGAGTTTACCTCTTGTTCTGGTATATCAGTTTCAATATAAGATCCGTTCAAAGCCGCATTAGCTCAGCTGGTAGAGCATCACATTCGTAATGTGGGGGTCGGGTGTTCAAGTCACCCATGCGGCACCATTTCCTTTCTTAAAATATTTTCTGGTGATGCGCTTTATAGCTTTGAGCGCCAAAATCGTGTAATCTTTCTTTTCAACGCATAGAGAGGGGAGTCTCATGACGAACAAAATCACATTGGCCCTATTGAGCGCGGCGGGCGGTGCCATGCTTATGTCCTCACCGGCAAGTGCTGGGCAAGAGGCTTACCTTGGCGAAATCTTCATGATGGGGACAAATTTTTGCCCGCGCGGGAGTGCCAAGGCCGACGGGCAAATTCTTTCAATTTCTCAAAATACCGCTTTGTTCTCTTTGTTGGGAACAATGTATGGCGGGGACGGACGGACCACCTTTGCCTTACCGGATTTACGTGGCCGCGTCGCGGTTCATTCCGGGAAGGGGAGCGGGCTGGACAGCCGGAGCACGGGACAGCGGACAGGGGCGGAAACGCAGACGCTGACGACCCTCAACCTACCGCCGCATTCGCACGCTTTGCAAATGAGCGAGGACAGCGTGGAGGCGCAGGGCTCCGAGGGTCAAATGGGTCCCGCCTTTAACGGTGAAGGCGCAAATGCAGGGGCCGTGGCGGCCGCAGGCCAAACGGGTAGCACAGGCGGCGGACGGCCCTTCTCCGTTTTGGATCCGTCCCTTGCGATCAGTTTTTGTATCGCGACGCAAGGCACGTTTCCGTCTCGAAACTGAATTTAGAGGGCTGAGCGTCCGAAAATCGGCCGCGCAAACTTATTGCAACAGTTTCTTGACAGTTTTGTAACAGTTGATGTAATAAAACCGTCATAGAGGTTAGGCAGCGGTGTGTAAGCCAACGGCGCACGTTTGCAGTCTATAAATACGTTGGTGATGTTCACAGCAGGAGATCACCATGAAGAACATACTTTTCACCACACTATTCGTGGCGTCATTTGGCGCGACAACGGCATCTGCCGGCGAGATATTCGCCGATTATTCAGTGTCATCTGCGGTCGGAAGCGTTAGCTCATCAGCAGCGCAAGATCTGCAAAACTGCCTCCAATCCGACATGGAACTCGCGTCCAGCAAAGCGATACGGGCTTGTTCGAAAGCCTATAAGGTTTCAGCACCAAACTATGAGGTCCGCTCCGATATCCTAACGCGGCGCGGTTTGCTTCAACTTTCCGCCGGACGTTTTGACAAGGCCAGCCGTGATTTTAAATCTGCCGCGCGCCTGAACGATGACAATGAATTCGCCTATCTCGGCAATGGATACGCCGCAATCATGCAAAAAGATTATGCGTCCGCGGCTCAATATTTTAATGACTGCGCCTCGCATAAAGACGCGGCGCCGCTCGCGCTATACGGGCTCGGCCTGACGAAAGAACTGTCCGGCGATATGACCGGCGCGGTTGAGAGTTACCGCAAGGCTGCGGCCATGCGTCCTGATTGGCAAACACCCCGCGAGGAACTCGCGCGGCTGGATGCAACCCTTTAAGGTTTGGGCACCTTAAACTCCGGGGCCGGTGCAAATTGCACCGGCTTTTTTATGTCAACTTTTTGTGACAGTTTTGTCTCCGATGCGTCTTAATTCCGTCTTGCTATCGTCACTAAATATTTAATTTGCTGACACAAATACATTACGGTCCTGTCATATTAACCTGTCAAATCCCCGCCCGAATGCAAACGGTGGGTTTCAGATTCTCGACCTCACCTATTGCTCGAAATAACATTTTCTAGTGGTGAGGGTTACCCATGACATTTTCGATAAGAAACTTTTTACTAGCCTCCGTAGCAGGTCTGACTTTGGTGGCTTGCGGCGGCGGTTCGACATCTTCGCCCGGCGGCACCGGCTCCGTCGTTATCAATCCTCCGTCAACAGGTGGTGGTACGCAAGCGGATCTGGACTTGGTGCCAAATGATAATTGCCCAACTGGCACAACGCGCGAAACGATCACGAACGCAACAGGCACTGTTGAAGCCTGTACGATCACAGGCGAAATCACAACAAACCTCACACTGGACGCCGCTAACGGATATGCCATCGAAGGCGCTGTTTTCATCGGCAACGGCAACGGCACGAACGGTTCACTGACTATTCCTGCGGGGACGAAGCTTTTCGGTAAAGCCGGCGAGGACTATATTGTTGTGTCTCGCGGGTCTCGCATCAATGTTCGCGGGACTTCCAGCGAACCTGTCATCATGACATCCATTCAAGACATTCAAGGCACTGTTGACCCGGTTACGGACCGCGGACTTTGGGGCGGTTTGGTCATCAATGGCTACGCGCCGATCAATGATTGTATCGATGGGACAGCGGCTGGCGGAACAGCAGCCTGCGAAAAATCCGGTGAGGGCTCTTCTGGTCTCTTTGGCGGCGACAACGCAGCGGATAACTCAGGCACACTTCAGTATCTTCAAGTGAAATATGCGGGCAACCTGATTAACGACGAAGACGAGCTGAATGGGATTGCTTTCCAAGGCGTGGGTTCCGGCACAACGTGCGACCATATCCAGATCCACAACAATGCCGATGACGGCATGGAATTTTTCGGCGGAAATGTTCAGTGTAACTATGTTGTCATGACAGGTATTGGCGACGACAGCATTGACTGGACGGACGGTTGGCAAGGCGGCATTCAGTATGCTGTGGTACGTCAGGCGTCTGATAAGGGCGACCGCGGTATTGAAGGCGATAACCGCGGCGGAGCCACTGGTAACCGTGATGCGTTGCCGCGCTCCAATCCCACAATTGCTAACTTTACTTTCGTTGGCACAAGCTCAAACGACACTGGTATTGTTGTCCGTGCGGGTACTGATGCAAAACTTTGCAATGGTATCGTCACAGGTTACGGTGATGCTGGTTTTGACATCGACGAAGATGCGACCATTGTCCGCGCTCAGAACGGAACGCTGACGATTGAGTCCACTTTCTTTGATAACTCTGACAACGTCGAAAATGGCGATAGCGGTGAAACATTCGATACCGAAGCATTTGTGAATGCGGCGGGTAAAAACAATGTTCAAGGCAATAACTCTCTGACAAACGAATTCTTCCCGGGTACGGCGGAACTCAACGTTCAAGCCTGCGATTTATCCGGAGACGCCGGGTTCGATAATGTCAGCTATATCGGTGCCTTTAGTGACACAGAAACATTGGACAGCAACTGGGCGACGGGATGGACTTTTGGCGTCTCCGAGCTTCCAACGGCTTGTCCGTCAGGCACATTGTCAACCGGCGACGTTGTAAATGGCAAGCCGATTTGTTCTTTGACCGGGACGGTCACGAGCAATGTGCGTCTGAATAATAACTTCGTTTATGCGCTGGAAGGCGCAGTCTTCATCGGCGAAGATGCTGGCGCCGATAGCGCGGCTCCAATTGATGGTGCAAAGTCAGCGATCTTGACCGTTGATGCTGGAACCACAGTGTTTGGGAATGCGGGTGAAGATTACCTCGTTATCTCTCGCGGTTCGCAAATCCGTTCAAACGGAACGAAAACAGCGCCTGTTAACTTTACCAGCCGCGATGAAGTGTTTGGTACGGCCAACCAAGCCACGGACCGCGCAAAATGGGGCGGATTGGTCATCAATGGCCGCGCACCGATCAATGATTGTATTGACGGCACGGCAACAGGCGGCACAGCGGCTTGTGAAAAATCAGGCGAAGGCTCTTCCGGTCTCTTTGGCGGAAACGCGCCAACAGATAATAGCGGCAACCTTTTCTACACACGCGTGTCCTACGCTGGGAACCTCATCAACGACGAAGACGAGCTTAACGGTATCGCTTTCCAAGGCGTCGGCAACGGCACGCAAGTCGATTACGTCCAAGTTCACAACAATGCCGATGACGGCATGGAGTTCTTCGGCGGAACTGTAAACGTCAAACACGTGGTCCTCACAGGTAACGGCGACGATAGTTTGGATTGGACAGACGGCTGGGTTGGTAACGTGCAATATCTTATCGTTCAGCAATCTTCCGATGCGGGTGACCGGGCTATCGAAGCGGATAACCGCGGCGGAGCGACGGGTAACCGGGACGCGCTTCCTCGCTCTTTCCCAACGATTTCGAACTTTACGCTGATCGGTCAGTCAACGACAGACACAGGTATCATGGTTCGCGCCGGGACTGCTGGTAAATTTCGCAACGGTATTATTACTGGCTTTGGCGATGCAGGTATCGACATTGATGAAGATGCAACAAGCGCGCAGGCCACAGCCGGGAACCTCACCTTCGATAGCCTCTATGTTGTTGATAATAAAGACAGCTTGGAAAATGACGGCGACTCTGGCGACGCAGCGCTTGCGGCAGCCTTCGCGGCAGGCACGAAAAACGTGGATGGTGAAGCGCAAACACCCGCTCAGGACAGCACGCTGAACGGTTATGTCCCTGGCGCTAACGAGAACGCTGTATCGTCAACGGATGCTGCGGCTATCGATCCATCCTTCTTTGAAACGGCTGATTATGTCGGCGCGGTAAAAGATGCGTCGGATACTTGGTACAAAGGCTGGACGATCGCGACGCCTACCAACCCATAAGTTGTTTGCGAAGGCTTCATCGGAGGTCTTCGCACCATTCAACCATCTGTCGGGACACCGGCGGATGCAGGGTCGGTGATTGCTAACCTCGTCATCGACCCGCCTTTTAATTTAGAAAAGTCTGGACCTAGATCATGTCATACACACTTAAAACCCGGCTCTCCGTTCTGCTCCTGTCCTCGGCTTTGACGACGGCGGCGGCTTTCGCGCAAGACGCCCCTACAACCACGCCCGTTGACGAAGTTGTTACAACGAGCACGCGTATCCCGAACGAGAAGCGCATTACATCAGAAATTACCAGCGTTCTCGACGAGGACGTTTTTACCACAACAGGCGCAGGCGATATTGCGTCGGCTTTGACTCGCGTCACGGGATTGTCGCTGAGCCAGGGTAAATTTGTTATCGTTCGCGGCTTGAACGAACGTTATTCCTCTGCGACTCTTAACGGCTCACCCCTGCCGTCACCAGAACCGCTTCGCCGTGTTGCGCCGCTCGATTTGTTTCCAACCTCTATTTTGTCCGATGTGGTCGTGCAAAAGACATTTAGCCCGGAATTTTCAGGCGAATTTGGCGGTGGGTCTATTCAGATGTCGACCAAAGGTCTTCCTGATGAAGCTTTCCTTGATCTTTCCATTTCTGGAAGCGTGAACACTGAAACAAGCTTTCAAGACGGCCTTGTTTACGGCGGGTCTGATACGGATTGGCTAGGGTATGATAATGGTCTTCGCGACTTGCCAGCCTTGAACGGTGACGGTGTTCCCGTCGGCAATTTTGAAAATTTTGAAACGCTAATCATCGATCAGAGCGACAACATCCCTGGAAACATTGGCGGCCGCGTTACCGCCGGCCAGCGCTATGACCTGGATAGCGGTGCGAGCATCGGCATTCTCGGAACAATCGGCTATTCGAATGAATGGACAACCCGCACTGGCGCGGACAACACCGCCATTATTGATGCGGGCAATATCCGTATTTCCGATGAGTTCACAAAGACAAGCACAGAAAACGAAATCTCTCTCAACGGGATGTTGACCGCAGGGCTTGAACTCAATGAAAATAATAGTTTCCAAGCCATTGGCTTGGTGACCCGTCAGTCTACGGCCGAAGCCCGCATCAAACAGGGCTACCAAGGACAAGAAGGCCGCTTTATTCGCCAAGACTTTACAGAATGGTTTGAACGCGAAGTTTATATGGGTCAGGTTCTTGGCGAGCATTACTTCCCAAGCCTTGGCGATGCTGAGCTCACATGGCGCGCTTCATATGCGCAAGCGGGCCGAGATGCCCCTTATGAGCGGCGTGTGAACTACGAAGACTACGGAAATGGCTATCAATTCCAGTTCAACCGCCTTGGTACGGCCAATGACATCAAGTTCTCCGAGCTTGATGATGAGAGCCTCGATTTTGGCGCCGACTTTGTTCTGCCAACGGAGTTCGCAGGGCGCTCCATTGAGCTTAAAGTGGGCGGGGCCTATCTCGATAAAACGCGCGATACGGCGCAAGCCAACTTCCGTTATGTGGGGTCTCTGCCAGAGGAACTTCGCGATAGCCGTATTGACTACATTTTCTCTGATGCCGTTATCGACGCTGGGGTGCTTGAAATTGACCGTCAAGGCACCACGGGTTTCCCTGACCTATCGTCGGCTGGACTGACAACCTTCGGGGCCTATGCTGCTGCGGACTTTGAATATAACGAGTTTGCCCGTTTTGCTTTTGGCCTACGTTACGAGGAATCAGAGCAAACAACCTCAACGGCGCGGTCTGGCGTTGCAAACAGCACATTCGATTTTGAACCGCTGAAGGAAGATTATATCCTCCCGGCGGCGACGGCGACGTTTACGTTCCGTGATAGCTGGCAGCTTCGGCTCGCGGCGTCACAGACGATCAACCGCCCACAATTTCGCGAGCTGACACCGTCTCTTTTCGTGAATACAGATACGGATGACCGCTTTGTGGGTAACCCCTTTTTGAAGAATTCAAAAAGCACGAACCTAGATGCACGTATCGAGTATTATTTCGGCTCTGATCAGTTCTTTACTTTGGGCGGTTTCTACAAAGACCTGACGGATCCTATCGAAGAGTTTACCCTGCCTTTGGGCGCTGAAGTGGTCAACAGCTTCGTGAACGCCCCGAGCGCCGAGCTTTACGGAATGGAAGTTGAGTTTGAAAAGAAATGGGCGTTTGAAGATCTTGGCCTAAAGAGCGCGTTCTTCAACACGAAAGAGTTCATTCTGCGCGCCAACTATACCTATACAGACTCCAAAGTGAGCGCTGACGGGAATGTTTTGGTGGTCACGCCGCCAGCGGGCAATTCGACAGCCTTTACGCCAGTAGGCGGCGCTGAGGGTATTTCCGCGGCCGGTCTTTATGTGGATGGGCGGAAGCTGCAAGGGCAGTCGTCTCATTTGGGTAATCTTCAACTTGGCATTGAGGATTATGACGCAGGATATGAAGCCACACTTCTCTTGAACTACTCATCTGAGCGTATTCGTTCTGTGGGCGGTAGCTCAAGCCGCATCATTCCCGATGTTATCGAACAACTGCCGATCTCTCTCGACTTTGTCTTTAACTACGGGTTTGAGCTTGGCGGCGGAGATTATGAGGTTGGCTTTAAAATCCAGAATATTCTGGATGATGGTTATGAAGCGACCCAAGCGTATAATGGCACAAGCGTTGTCATTGATGATTACGACCTGGGCCGTACATTTGCTGCAAACATCAAGCGTAAGTTCTAGGAGATAGAAACATCCAAGAATGAAGGCGCCTTCGGGCGCCTTTTTTGTGCGGTGAAGCTTTTTAAATATTTGCCGAAAGGCTGCGGAATGACGCTAGCGCTTTAAGGTATAAGTCCCGCGAAGCCCCTCGGTCCCGCCTGAGCAGACACGGCCCGTTTGGCGCATGTGATTGAGGTGCGCGAGAACGCTGTGGGCGGCGGCAGGATGAAGGCGCTTATCCACATTCGCGTATAATTTACTGACGATATCGGCTACGCTCGTCAGGCCCTCTGCCATGGCGTTACAAATTTGGGTTTCACGTGTCTTTCGATGCGCAATATAGGCGCTGACAAATTCACGTGGATTTCGTACGGCGGGGCCATGCGTTGGCCAAATTATTTTGAAGTCGTGTTCCAAAATCCGCTCAAGGCTGTGTAGATAATCTCCCATATCTCCGTCTGGAGGGCTGACCACGCTGGTGGACCACCCCATAATGTGATCCCCGGAAAACAGTGTATTTTCTTCTTTTAAGATATAGCACATGTGGTTGGAGGTGTGGCCCGGCGTATGTATGGCCTCTATTGTCCAGCCTTCGCCGTTGATGACGGCACCGTCTCGAATTTCAACGTCTGGTTTGAAGCTTAGATCATCTCCCGCCTCAAGGCGGACTTCGCCGCCGTCCGGCGGACGGACCTGCTTTCCATACCCATAAACCTTGCAGCCATGTTTTGCGGCCAAAGGCGCCGCCATGGGCGAGTGGTCAATGTGGTGATGCGTGACGAGAACGTGAGAGACAGTTCTGCCATCTAAAGCCCGGTCAAGGGCTTCGATATGGGCGGGTGTTTTTGGCCCCGGGTCGATGACTGCCACGCTATCTGTGCCGACGATATACACGCCGGTCCCCGTGTAAGTGAATGGGCCGGGGTTATCAGCGACAACGCGCTGAATAAGCGGGCTTAGCTGCGCGAGCTTTCCATATTCAAATTCGAAGTCTTTGACAAACGGTATACTCATGCGTCCGTGCCTTTTATCATTTGTGTCAGGGCTTTTGCGAGTATCGATGTCGATCTCAGCTTGTCCTTTATCGGCAATGCGAGAGGTGGCCCCATATCTGTTTTATTTACATCCACGATATAAATCTGTTTTGACATATTGTCGCGTAATATATCAAGCCCGCCCCAGTCTAGCTTCATTTCTTTGCAAAATTGAGACACGAGGGTGAGTTCTGTATCCGAAAATTGAGACTCCGGCTTAACCAAGCGGCACGATGAATTCATGTTTGCGAAACGCTTTTCCGTTGGTCGTTCTTTGATGAAAACCAGCGGTATGGTCCCGCCCACAGTCGGGCAACGTAAATCTGCGACAGTTCCATTTTCAGTACGGTTGTCGATCACCCGTTGATACACCCAACCGGCTTCGGCGTTTGCAGGGCCGCTGATGATCTGTCCGTCATGGGCACCATTATGCTCTGATTTTCGAACCATTTCACCATTGTGCATGTCGGGGTTCACGCTCAACGCATACCCGAAAACTTTCTCAAATATTTCGGCAACGCGGCTTTTCGAAATGTCCGTACAGTCAAAATTCAAATGCAATTTTGCTTTGGGGGTTTGTTTTGGAATAGTCTCCGTTTGGTCATGAAAAAAAATAGCAGCATCGACGGCTTCACTATCTTTCACGAGCTTCGCTCCGGCTCGCATGAGAACCATTCGAATGAGATACCAAGGCCGAGCGGCGCTTGGGAAAAATGATACGGATATTGGATGTGTCGGGCGTATATTTCGGGGGATGCTGCGAATTTTTTCCGCGAAAAAATAAGGGAGCCAGCGCCCCACATCGACCAGCAACGCCTTGTCAAAACCGATGCTTGCACCAGTTTCGCGGACGGTTACCCCGCGCCATGACCATTTAAAATCTTTGTGCCAAGCGGACATGCACGACTTTTAGACAGAGACTTTAAGTGGCGCTACAAAAAAACGCGCTGAGTGCGTGACGTTTTCGTGACGATTACTCGACCCGGCGCACGCCCATGCCGAGCACACGTTCTTTGCCGTTTGAAAGGCTCATTCTAAAACTTCCGATCGCCCCGGCTTTAATTGTGGCCGTTAAGTCACCTTTAGGAATGTAATTGAAATTACCATTGGCTTGACGCCAGATTTGTCCGTTTTCCATGACGAATACATAGTCTCGTCCTTGCTTGCGGACGCTTTTAACTTTGAAAGTTAATTCATCCGGCCCGTCGGCATTGTCGCCGCCAAAGCTCGGGAAACCCAATTTGGGCAATGATGGCAAGGAGAAACCAAAGGCTTCCTTTTTGATCGATTTGGCCGCTGCGGCGTCAATCGTAACAATTTCCTTCTTTCCCTCTTTTACCTGAATGGAGGCGACGTTGGTGTCGAAGCACGCTAGGCGCTCGGCATTGTCAACAATGGAAGAGCAGGCATAAAGCGCCGCGAGCGGGCTATTAGCTTGAATGGCTGGGGCGTTTTGCGCGGCGGCTGAACCTGCCCATGTGAGCATGAGGCCGGATAGAATAAGTAGAATACGCCGCATAATTTTCTCCCTGCGCCCTACAACCTGTATAATAGGTCTTAAGGTAGCACTATTATATCGTTTAGGCTGCGATTTAAAATAGGGATTAAAATAGATTATTCAACCACCTTTAACGGCGGGCGTTCATAGCCCCAAATCGCCGCGGCAGATTTGATAAGGTCAGATTCTTCGCGCTTATATTCTTTATCGCTAATAGAGATTGTCACCATCGCGTCATAGAGGTTTTCCACATGGACGTCCTCGCTAAAACGGGTCAGTGCGCGGAGAATCGCAGTATTCTTACCGCGGGCTTTCAGTGTTTTCGTGATTTGAGGTTCGTGGGTCTCAAACCATTCTTCCACTGCAGCTTCATCCATGTGGTCCAGATCGAAGAGGGGAATGAGCGCCACGGCTTGGCGCCGAAAAGCCTTAAGCTCAGGATCGCGCACTTTGTTGTCAATGATGACCGTAAGGGCAAGCGGCATAAGGATATCGTCATGCGTAAACATGGATATAATCTCTCTCTCTTTTTTTCACGGCTCTTTCTGTTGAAGAGCTCGCCCAATCTTTACAACTCTATACCGAAACGGCTTGATTTTTCAACTGCTATCCGAGTTTTACGAAAGCGCTCTTTCGCAATATAAACGTTTTAAGGAGACCTGCTTATGAGAAAGTCTATATTGATCGGCGCTTGCATTTTATTGCTCGGCGGGTGCGCGACAGCACCAACAACCTTTGGCGCCGCAAATTCTGAGAAGTCTTATGGTTTTCAGACGACAAAGATTGAAAGTGATCGTTACCGCGTAAGCTACACGGCTCGAACGGATATAGAGGCCTACGACTATGCGCTCCTCCGAGCCGCGCAGCTCGCACACGATGAAGGATATTCGCATTTTAAAGTTATTCAGGGCAGCACCGTAGACAATGGACCGCCCGCTCGCGTTTCCACATCGGTTGGATTCGGGACCGGAAGCTACTATGGGCGTTCGCGTTCAAGTGTCGGGCTGGGGATCAATATTGGTGATTTAGCGCGCGCTCTTGAAGGAGATAAAGTAACCCACATTATGGAAGTCCGGTTGCTTGATGCTGATGAAGAAGCGCCAAATATCTATAACGCTCAGGGAATCAAAGATAATATCCGGCCAGCCGCATTTAAATAGGGCTCGATTTGGATTGCATGTGGGCATAGCGTGAATAAAGTAAGCGCTGGAGGAATCATATGTTGTCTTTGTTTGAAATCGCCGCCGGTCTTTTGGTGCTCTCGGCCCTGTTTTCATGGGTGAACCGTGTTTACATTAAACTGCCGCATACGATCGGTTTGTTGATCATCGCTCTGGTGGCGTCCATGGTCATGCTAGCCTTGCAGGCGATGTTTCCGCAAATTGGCCTAACGCATACGCTTCAGGGCGCAATTGGACAGATTGATTTCAACGAAACATTGATGAAGGGGATGCTGGCGTTCCTTCTATTTGCCGGCGCTCTGCATGTTGACTTAACTTTTCTAAGGTCTGAGAAATGGGCCATCGGGTCGATGGCAACCATTGGCGTCCTGATTTCTACATTTATCGTCGGAACCGGCTTTTATTTTCTCGCGCAGCTTTTTGGTGTTCAATTGCCTTATGTTTGGGCGCTTGTTTTCGGAGCGCTCATCAGCCCCACAGATCCGGTCGCGGTTTTAAGTATCTTGAAAACCGTGAATATGCCTCATGCGCTTGAAGCGAAAATTGCTGGTGAGAGCCTGTTCAATGACGGGGTAGGGGTTGTTGTTTTCTCGATCATTCTGGCCATTGCCGCCACCAGTCTGGGCCCCGTCGGAGGACACGGCGCCGAGACGATCTCCGTTTGGGGCGTTGCCGAACTTTTCATGGTGGAAGCCGTTGGCGGGGCCATTTTGGGCTTGATTGCCGGGTGGGTCTCATACCGGATGATGGCGCGTATTGATGATCATGCGATTGAGATTCTTATCAGCTTGGCTATTGTTGCAGGGACGTATGCGCTCGCAAGCCGGATATCTATTTTGGGGCATCATCTTTCCGGGCCCATCGCTGTTGTAATCGCGGGATTGATGATCGGTAATAAGGGCGCTCAGTTCGCGATGAGTGAACGTACCCGCACCTACTTGTTTGGTTTTTGGGAAATGATCGATGAAATCCTCAACTCTGTTCTGTTCCTGTTGATTGGTTTGGAGCTGTTGGTTCTGGGTATTTCAACGCAGTTCGCATGGCTCACGCTTTTTGCCATACCTCTTGTCTTGATTGCGCGGTTTACGGCGGTCTCTGTTCCTATGAAGACGTTAGGCCTATTTAAGCACTATACGAAGGGGGCTATTCCTGTGCTCACATGGGGCGGCGTTCGCGGCGGTATTTCCGTGGCGTTGGCGCTCTCATTGCCAGAATCCGAGTACAAGCCCCTCATTCTAGCCGCGACGTATGGCGTCGTCGTGTTTTCTATTATTGTTCAAGGCCTCACCGTGAAACGGGTTGTCGAAAAGACGATTGACCCTGAGCTTTTCTAGCGAACGGCGCCTCTACTATTCAATCGTTGCGATCTTAAGGGTATCCGTTTTTCCGGGGCGGCCAAAGGGAATACCCGCACAAATCATAATGCGGTCCCCGGGGGCGCAGTCAGACCGCTCTTTGGCGATTTCGTTGATGTGCGTTAGCATGTCGTCGAAACTCGTCGGATCGCTTGTGACCATAGGTTCGACGCCCCAACTCAAGGCGAGCCTGTTGGCGGTGTGTTGGAAGGGCGTCACGCCAATAATGCGGCAAGGGGGCCGTTCCCGGGAAATTCTCTGAACTGTTGACCCTGACATTGTGTATCCGAACACGGCGGTGCAGCTCATAATCTCTGCAATGCCGCGGACAGAATGGCTAATGGCGTCTTCTGAGGTGGCGTCATGCGGGAGTGAACGGCTTTTGAAATAGCTCCAAAATTCGGGATCGGATTCGGCCGCGACGATGATGCGGTTCATAATGGCCACAGCTGTTGCGGGATGGCGGCCCACAGCCGTTTCGGCTGAAAGCATGACGGCGTCTGCGCCTTGATAGATTGCCGTCGCGACATCGGAGGCCTCGGCGCGTGTTGGCGTTGGCGAATCGATCATGCTCTCCAGCATATGGGTGGCGACAATCACCGGCTTACCCAAGGCGCGGGCGAGGCGTATTATTTGGCGCTGTACGACGGGAACACGCTCCAGCGGCAGTTCAACCCCTAAGTCGCCGCGCGCTACCATAACCGCATCGGTCAGTTTCATGATTTCATAGAGGGAGTCGACCGCTGAGGGCTTCTCGATTTTGACAATGATTCCCGCCTTGTCGCCGATGATGGCGCGCGCATCTTTCACATCTTGTGGGGTCTGAACAAATGAGAGGGCGATATAATCAACACCTTCGGCAAGGGCGAAGGTCATATCTTCGCGGTCTTTTTCGGTCATGGCAGACATCGGCAGCACGGCTCCGATGACATTGACACCTTTCCGGTCTGATAATTTACCGGGCACATCCACCCGCGCTGTCATCGAAGATTTGTCTTTGCTTAGGATCGTGACCAAAAGCTTGCCGTCGTCGAATTTCAGCTGGTCGCCGGGATTTAGCGCGGCGAGCAGCTCCGGGTGTTCAAGGCGTATAAGCCCAGCGCGGCCCATTTCGCTGCTGATTTCAAGTTTGACGGTGTCGCCGTACGTCAGGTCAATATGACCGTTTTCAAATTTTCCGACCCGCAGCTTGGGGCCTTGCATATCTGCAATGATGGCAATCGGGTGGCCCGTCTGTTTTGATACGTGCCGGATGTTATCAATCGCGCGCTTGTGATCGGCGTGGGAGCCGTGAGAGAAATTAAGGCGAAACGCGCTCACCCCCACGTCGTGCAAGAGCCTCAAGTTATCGGGCGCCGCGCTCGCGGGACCGACTGTCGCGACTATTTTTGAAAAGCTTTTTACCATGCCGTTCTAGGCCCCCTGCGTGTGGAAATGATTAACCCTATGATTAGTGAACCGTACTCGGATTGTAAAAGACTATAAGATGTATCGGCCTAGAAAATGGGACAAAGTCGACGTGGGCATTTTTGCAACACATGGAATCTTTTTAATTTTCATTCCGAATCCGCCTTGAAGCACAGAAAAACAGCGTCTAAACAGGCGGCGTCCGTGCGGGATTCTGTCCCGTGCGATAATAATGCTATAAGGCATATAACTCAAAAACCAGTTCGAAGGGGTTTTATAAAGTGAAAACAATCAACAAAAAACAGCTGTTGCTTACGACACTTCTGTCCGGCGCAACATTTGGTGCCGCTGCTGCACCGTCGTTTGCGCAAACAGATGATCAAATCGTTGTTACAGGTACACGTATTCAGCGCCAAAATCTGGAAGCTCCGTCACCTGTGACAGCTATCGATGCGCAAGAGCTCACACTCTCAAACACAATCAACACAGAGTCATTCATCAACTCTTTGCCACAACTCGTTCCTGCGTTTGACGGCACGTCAAACAACCCAGGTACAGGGACTGCGACAGCCAACCTTCGTGGTTTGGGCTCTAACCGTACGCTCGTTCTTGTTGACGGTAACCGCTATGTGTCTGCTTTCGGTGACGGCATTGTTGACTTGAACTCCATTCCATCTGCGCTTGTAAAACGCGTTGACATCGTAACTGGCGGTGCATCAGCGGTTTACGGTTCTGACGCGATGGCCGGTGTTGTTAACTTCATCCTTGAAGACGAATTTGAAGGCGTTGAAGTTGAAGCGTCTTATCAAATGTCTGAAAAAGGCGACGCTGCGATCAAAAATCTTAGTGCCACAATGGGCGGCAACTTCGATAACGGTAAAGGTAACGCAACTGTTTTCTTGGGTTATTCGCAACGTGACCAGGTTTTTGCATCTGCACGTGATTTCGCGTCTGTGACCAACGTTGACAATGGTACAGGATTTGAGCGCGGTGGATCATCCGGTGTTCCAGGTTCACGCCTTTTTGATAGCAACTTTAACTATACTGATCTTGGCTTCTCTGGTGCAGCGAACGCTGCCGGATCTGGCGCCGGTGAGAACTTTAGCGTTACCAGCGATTGTTCCGGTGGAAGCTCGCTTCAAGATCCAGACAGTTCTACTAACTATAGCGACTCTGCGACTAACCCGAATTTGAACCCATCATTGAATGGTGACGAATTCTGCGGTGGTAACATCTCTTTTGATGGGAACGGCAACATTATTCCTTGGATTAACTCTGGCGATAACACGACGCGTTATAATTATGCGCCTGTGAACTATCTTCAGTTGCCTCAAGAGCGCTTTACAATGGCGGCTTTCGCGACTTATGACGTGACAGATACGATTGAAGCGAAAATTCGCGGCGTATTTACATCAAATAATGTCCCTGCTGAATTGGCACCTACGCCTTTCTTCAGCTCGGTTACGATCGACGTTACCGGCATTGCTGGACAAACAAACCCATACTTGACCGCAGCTCAAACAACTGCATTCCAGAATGCGGCAACGGTCGGCGGTTACAGCCTAGATGCATATCCAATTTATGTGGGTCGTCGTATGGTTGAGATTGGACCGCGGAATAGCGATCAAGAGCTCGATTCTTATCAGCTTTCAGGTGATCTTTCCGGTCAGTGGTCTGACGAGTGGAATTGGGATGCGCACGCACACATTTCTCGTGTGAATGGTGTTCAAGTTCAAACAGGCAACGTTTCTATCTCAGCGATGCAAGAGGCTGTTCAAGACGGTACTTGTAACATTTTCGGTGCAGGTGTTTTCTCCGACGATTGCGTAACAGCTATTGCCAGAACAGGTACAATTCAAAGCACGACTGAACAGAAAAGTGCAGTGTTTACGTCTTCTGGTCCCGTGAACGCATTTGCGTCTCCAATGGCTGAATCACCGCTTCAACTCGTTTTGGGTGCTGAATATCGTCAAGAAAATTTTGACCTGCGTCCTGACTCTGTTCTTGGTCCGGATGTATCTGGTTTCAACCAGGCCCTTCCAGTTTCCGGTGAATACGACTCCTACGAAGTCTTTGGTGAAGCTTACTTGCCATTGGTTGAGGGTAAAGCGTACGCGAAAGAATTGTCACTGAACGGTGCGTACCGTTACGCTGATTACTCTACTGTTGGCGGGATCAGTTCTTATGCTGTTGGCGCCGAGTGGGCACCGATTGATGATATTCGCTTCCGCGGACAAATCCAGCGTGCTGTTCGGGCTCCGAACGTTGTAGAATTGTTCTCACCATTTACAAACGGCTTCCCGGGTGCTGAAGACCCTTGCGCGAAGCAAGGTACAGCAGCCGCACCGATTGCAGCGACTGGTGATCAAGCTCTTTGTATCGCCGATGGCGTGCCAGCTGGTGTTTACAACACACAGTTCCAAGCTAACGCGCAGGTCGAAGGCTTGTTCGGTGGTAACGCGAATCTCTCTGAGGAAACATCGGATACATTCTCTATTGGTTTCGTGGCTCAGCCTACAGCTATCCCTGGCTTAACGCTGACTGTTGACTACTATGATATCAAAGTTGAAGACGCGATCGGAACTGTTTCTGCTCAAGAAACTCTGGACGATTGCTACAACGGCGCTATCCCTGCTTACTGTGCGAACATTAATCGCTCTGCAGCAGGTACAATCGACTTTATCACGCTGACAAACCAAAACTTGGCGACGTTGACGGCTAAAGGTATTGATGCCGAAGTGAACTACAAATTTGACGCGGAAGACATTGGTCTTGCGGCTCTTGGTGGTGAATTTGGCCTTAACATCATCGGTGGTTACCGTATCGAGTCTGGTGCTCAGGCGACGTCCACATCACCATTCTATGATTGTTCTGGTTTCTTTGGTGCGACAGGTTCTGCCTCTTGCGGCGAACCAAACCCAGAGTGGAAGCACTCTGCGACTCTGCGTCACTCCAAAGGTCCTCTTCTTAACTCTCTTCGCTGGCGTTACATCGGCGGAACAACGGAAGATGACCAAATCGACGGTGGTGCGAACTCTGGTCGTTTTGTTACAGATATCAAAGCATGGAATGCATTTGACTGGACAACTCAGTGGGACATTAGCGAACACTTCCAGCTTTCTGGTGGTATTGTTAACGTCTTCGATAAACAGCCTCCAATTCTTGGTGACTGTTGTTCAGAGCAGGCCAACACATACCCTGCGTCTTACAACCCATTCGGTCGCCAGTTCTTCCTATCTGGTAAAATGCGCTTCTAGTCGCATCGACATGAACAAAAGAAACGGCGGCCTTCGGGTCGCCGTTTTTTTTGCCCGATCATTTGTTAATGTGAGAAGAATGCCTGAGCGCACAGGTTCGCGCGCTTCAATATTCCGTCTTCGCGCAATAGCGCAGGGAGCGCCGCAAGGGATTCATGCTAGTCGAGGTCCAGGCCCTCAAGATGAGAGCGGTAGTTCTCCCATCGGCCGGTAGAAGATCTATACAAAGGCCGCCTAACCTGTTTGTAGCTCGCGGTTTTCACGCGGTTTGTGTTCTTGTGGAAAGCAAGGCAGCTTTCCTCCCAATCGAGCCCTAAAAACTTTAGAAGACGGCGCGTCGTGTCTTTCGGACTTTCGATAAGCGAATCATAGGATAGCTGGAAAATATCGGCGCTAAATTGCTCCGTCCAATGCGCCATCAAGGCGGTTTGTTGATCGCCATAGTGCGCAATGTTTTTTAGGTCCCTCGCATAGTTCTGAGTATCGGACATTTGCGTGAAGTAGATGGATAAGTAATTGTCGAGCGGGGCGCGCACGGTGTGGATAATCTTGGCATTTGGATAGATTAATTTGATAAGGCCAAGGTGTAAGAGATTATCCGGACGCTTATCCGTAAAATAGGGCGTCGAGATTTGATGGACGGCTGCATGCGCTTCATAGCGGCTTCGAATCGCTTCGACCATGTTTGTGCGGCGCTGCGGGTTTTGCAAATTCGCACTTCGCAATTGCCGTTCGCCCTCTCTGGCGAAAAAATCCAGCTCGCCTTTTGGCGTTATCGCAGAGTGAGCGCCGAGTATTTGCTCGGCCAGAGTGCTGCCAGACCTGAACATCCCGCAAATGAAGATTGGTTGGGGCGTTGTTTCTGCGCGGTCATTGGTTTTCGGATGATGCTCCGTGCCAGACAGGTTGCCCGGAAATATCTGCTTTATGGCGCTAAAATAGGCTTCCGTTAGCTCGCGGCTATAAGGTATGCCATATGCGCTCCCGGCTTTATTGGCAGATCGATAGGCTGAAAAGGCTCGGTCATATTCGCCGAGACCGTCGAGTGCTGTTCCGAGCGCGAAGAGAAGGCACTCCTTTTCAAACTCGGAAGCGGTCTCTGAACGCACGGCAGCCTCTATAAGGGCGAGGGTCGGGTGTTCCAAGGATTCAATTGTCTGGGCATTTGCCAGCCGTGCGAGCGCTTCGTAGGCGTCCGGTATGTGGGTCAGGGCGTCTTGGTACGTCCGTATGGCCGCGTCAAAATCGGCCGTTTCTTCGTAAATATTACCGAGGTTGATATAGGCGGGGAGGTAACGCGGGTTCAGCCTTGCGGCCTCTTTAAAGGCTGCCGTAGCTTTTTTTGTGTCAAAGAGGAAATCGGCGTGGATCACGCCAATATTCAGATGCACCTCCTCCGGGGCACTGATATCCAAAGTCAAAGCTGTCTCATAGGCGCGTATCGCCCCGGCATATTCGCCAAGAGCTTTCAAGGCGAACCCGATATTAAAGACCGTATCTGCCTTGAGGCCAGGGGCTTGATACAGGCGAAGATAGGCGCTTACGGCCATGTCTGTTTTGCCCAAACTTTCGGAGAGTTTGGCAATATTGGACAGTAAGCTGACGTCTTGGGGGTATGCGGCAATTTTGGAGACTAAAAAATCCAAGGCCTGCGCGCGGTGACCACGCTGTATCAAGCCTTGGACTTTTGCTATCTCTGTCTGCGTGAGAGCCACAATCGCCTATTGAATCCGGGGTAGGGTGGCTTTCATTTCTTGACCTTGGGCTACGGTTTGTGACCGAGCATCTATAATGGCCTGAACCTCTGGAAGGCTTCGAATTTCACGCATCAACGCCAAATCAGATTTGATTTGGACGGATTGATTGAATAATTCCTCGATTTGTTCCTGTGTCGTTTTCGGGCGAGGGTAGATTTTGAGGCGCACATTCGTATCCACATCTATGCCGCCAAGTTCTTTGGCCACGTCGATGGCCTTCAAAATACCGCCAAATTCGTCGACCAAGCCGATCTCTTTGGCTTGTTCGCCTGTCCATACGCGGCCTTTGGCAATCTCCAACACGCGTTCGAGCGGTAGATTTCTGCCGTCTGCGACGCGTGTGGTGAAGTCTTCATAGATATCTGTAAGCTGTCGGCGGTAAGCGAGCCGTTGATTTTCTGTGAACGGCGTATCTCCTGAATAGGCACCGACATATTCGCCGCCGACGCTGATGCCGTCAACATTGTAGCCGACCATGGCATATGTGTCTTCTAGGGCAACTTTTCCGCCAAGAACGCCAATGGAACCCGTAATTGTCGTTGGCATCGCGACGATCTTGTCCGCGTTTGCCGCGACGTAGTAGCCACCGGACGCTGCATATTGGCCCATGCTTATGACCACGGGTTTCCCGGCCTCTTTCGCGCGGGCGACTGCGTCGTGAATTTGATCTGATGCAGACGGCGAACCGCCCGGTGAACTTACCCGAAAGACAATGGCTTTAACGTTTTTGTCTTTCGCCGCTGCTGTAATCGCCGCCGCAACCGTATCACCGCCCATAGTGACCGCGCCGCCAAATGGGCTCGCCCCGCCAGAGGAACTGCCATTGACCACGGCGCCTTGGCCGCCAACAAAGGCGATCGATGGACCGGTGAGGGTCTGGTTTCCAGTATAATTTGCAACGGAGAGGAACTTAATGGATTTGCTGCCCGATTTCGTTTTAACGTAAGTTTCTGCAGCCTCATAATGACCGAGTTTGTCAATCATCCCCGCTTCAAGCGCGCTTTCGGCGCTATGCGGCGCGGCCATGAACACCGCTTTGACGGCGTCTTCGGACATATTGCGATCCTCAGCAATGTGCGCAACGCCGACATTATATAGGGATTCCAGCATAGACGTCATTGATTCACGATGTTCCGGTGTGAAGTCCGTTTGATTGTAAATGTTTGCAGCAGATTTATATTCGTAGAATTGCTCGATTTGAGGTTGAGCCCCAAATTTATCAAACACGCCTTTATAAAACCCCACTTCGGAGCGTATGCCAGCCACGGCGAAACCCGTCGTATCTTGTTGCCAAATTTCGTCGGCGGCTGACACGGCCATATATCCTGTGAATGTTGGGCTTTCAAAGCCTTGCGCGTGAACGACAACAAATTTGCCGCTCGATTTAAAATCCTTAATCGCAAGACGTATTTCCTCGGCGCTTGCGGGCGTGATGCCGCCGGCGCTGGCGCGAATGAAAAGCCCCTTCACATCGTCATCATCTTTCGCGGCGTGTAGTGCGCGGGCCGTGTCCACGACGTTGAGCCCGGAGCCCCCAAACAACGACTCACCGGCGCTGTGGTCTTCAAGCGGGGCGCGTAAATCGAGCTTCAATACGTATTGATCGGCGGGTTTAAGAGACGATCCGACCCCGCTGACGATTCCCATCACCATTAATAGGAGGAATACGCAAACGAAGAATCCAAATATTCCGATGATGGTCCCGAATACGGTTAGAAAGAAGTGACGCATGTTAAAATCCTGATGAGTTTCCACATCCATACACGCTCTATTGTTAAAAAGAAAATAAATTTCTCGTTTATCGATAAAGTAAATGCAGTTTCGAGGGATCAATGCCTAAAAAAGGGGCGTGGAATTAAGATGAAATTCTTCGTCAAATAGCCATTGCAATTCGGAGGGAGAGGGGATAGAACCCCCTCCGCTGTTCAGAGAAATGAACACGCGTTGGGGTATGGCCAAGTGGTAAGGCAGCGGTTTTTGGTATCGCCATCCCTGGTTCGAATCCAGGTACCCCAGCCATTTTCTTCGTTTTGAAGATTGGCGTGGCGGCCCAGTGTTGGGCTTATAACGCTGCTGAATTTTCGTGCTTTTGATATGACGTGCCGCTTGGAACCCTATGATTTCCTGCGTAAATTAGGCGTCTCTTGGCCATTTAAAAAAAATTCTTAAAAAAAGCAGAGATTGTTACAGCCTAATGATTGATTAACGCGAAAGCACCGTGTAAGGCTCGTTCAAGAATGATAATGAGTGCATTGAAGCGCTTGAAAACTTGGAGGACGTGAGTGGTACCCACTAAGACCGCATTGACGTATTTAGGACGTTCAATTGGAGTTTTGTCTGTCACAGTCTGTGCTGTGGCGCTCTCAGTCGCGCAAACCCCAGACGATAAGGCGGCGCAAGATTATGCGGCGCTTTTACAGCATATTGCTGATCTTGAGGTGACGATCGCGCATCAACAGGTGTATATTGGGACGCAAGAGGCTGAAATCGCCTCTCTGCAAGCTCAAATCGAAGAAGTGCCCGCTGTCATCGAGTCTATCGACCCGATGCTGGATAAAATGAGGGTCGCCATCAGCGCCGAAATAGATTCCGATCTGCCATTTAATCCAGAGGAGCGGTTTGGCCGCTTGGCGGGTCTCAATGATATTCTCGCTGACAAAGAAGCGCGCCCTGCTGATAAAATGCGCCGCGCATTAGGTATCTATGATGCCGAAGTTTCCTATGGCCAGTCTGTTCAGGCTTACAGCGGTGATCACCCTGTTCCTGAAAAAGCGGGTGTGCGTTTTAAAGCGTGCGAACAAGATGCAGCGTCTGCGGCGTGTGGTCTGAACAAAGATCAGATCAAGCGGCTTGCGAGCAATGATGTTACCATCGATGATATAAAGGGCGAAATTAAGGACGGTTATTACTTACGTTATGGCCGCCTGTCTTTGGCTTATGCGATGGCGGACGAAACAGAGGTTCTTCGCTATGATCCTGATACGAAGGCATGGATTGAAATGTCCGGCGGTAAAGCGCTTGATATTCTTCGTGCGATGAAAATGGCGCGCGGCGAGTCTGCGCCGGCTGTCGTTGAGGCGCCGATTTACCTCGCGAACTAGCGATTTTGCGGCCGTAAGGCCGCATCGGGCATTGTGCCCAAAACGAGGATTTTGCAAGCCGTATGGGTTGCAGAAATGGCGGATTGTCCGCCACCCATACGTGTCGTAGCTCATCTGCGGTGCAAAATGACATAAACTAACTTGGAAGGAAATCATGTCGAACTTTTCAATAGCCAAGCGTGTTTTGCTGGCGGGTACCGCGGTTCTCGCTCTTGCGACGCCAGGGTACGCCCAGCTTGATAGCGCGATGAGTGTAGCCAAGGCCTCTACTGCGGCCAGTGCAGCGTCTCAACAACGAGTCGAAGAGCAGGATGATAAGGCAGATCAGGCGATCCGCGAATATCGTGCCGTTCTTCAGCAAAAAGACAATATTGCCCTTTTTGTGGACCAACAGGATATCTATCTCGAGTCGCAAAAGTCCGAGATTGAGTCTTTGAACAACCAACTAGGAACAGTTGAGTCAATCAAGCAGGGCATGGTCCCGATGATGCTGAATATGACCGCCGCGATTGAGGATTCGATCCGCGCCGATGTGCCGTTCCAGCTTGATGAACGTCTTGCGCGTGTTGATCGAATTAAAGAAGTTCTTGCGGATCCAAACGTTTCTCCTGCCGAGCAATACCGTCAGGTATTGAACGCCTTCAAGGTTGAAGTGTCTTACGGACAGGGTATCGACAGTTACGAGGGCGCGCATCCGAATAAACCCGGTAATGTTGTGAACTATGTTCGCTTCGGCCGCGTGGCTTTGGTTTATATGACCAAAGACGAAAAAGAGATTGCGCGTTATAATATGGCGACAAAAGCGTGGGAGCCTTTAAGCACCGGTGAGGCGCTTGAACTTCGTCAAGCTATTCGTATCGCCAAAGGTGAGTCTGCGCCGTCAATGGTAATGGCTCCTGTCTATGTCGGTTCAAAAGGGTAGGTTTTTCAAAATGGGTAAAACAATGAAATTTTTCACAAAAACCGCGATTGCTGCCTTTGCAGCGACAGCGATGCTCACGGCCGCTCCGGCTGGTGCGCAGATCACATCGATCACCGACCTCCTCGCGAAAGTTCGTCAGGATGCGGAGTCAACGAAGGCTGAAAACTTGCGCCGCGAAGCGGAGTTCCGTGCAAAGGCGAATGAGCAGACCCAAATTCTTGCGGCAGCTCGTAAAGAACTTGCAGCGCTCGAGAGCCGTGCGCGTCAGGTTCAGAACACATTTGACTCCAATCAGGTGCGTATTGACCGTCTCAGCGAAGAGCTGAAGATTGCTCAAGGTGATTTCGGTGAAGTGTTCGGTTTGGCACGTTCTAAAGCGGGTGAGTTCAAGGCGACTCTTGATAACTCTCTGATCACAGCGGAATATCCATCTCGGACCGCTGTTCTTGGCCGCGTTGCTGAATCAAAAGCGCTTCCAAGTACAGACGATCTGAATGCCATTTGGCAGTCAATGCTCAACGAAATTCAGGCTCAGCGTCAAGTCTCAACTTTCGAAGCCGCTGTTGCGAACGAAGGCGACGGCGCGAAACAAGCCGTTACGCGCGTTGGACCATTTGCGGTCTTCACTGCGGACGGCTCTCGCTTCCTTGAGTATAAGCCTGCGGCTGAAGCTGGTGATATCACATTGGTTGCGCTGCCGAAGCCGCCGTCCAAGCCTATTGTTTCCGCTGCGAAAGCTGTTGCAAAAGCGAAACCGGGCGAGCTGGTTTATGCGCCAATCGATCCAACACGTGGTGCTTTGCTGAAATCCTTCGAGCGCTTCCCAACGCTTATGGAACGCCTTAACCAAGGTGGTCCGATCGGTTGGATGGTTGTTGTTCTTGCGGTTATCGGATCTGTCTTTGGTATCTTGAACATCATTCGCCTGTTCTTGACGTCATCTGCGGTGCGTGCCCAGAAACGCAAGGCTCAAGCGTCTAAATCAAACCCTCTTGGCCGTATTATGATGGCATATGAGAGTGTGAAAGATCGCGATTCAGACACAATTGAGCTGAAACTTGATGAAGCAATTCTTCAAGAGTCTCCAAAGCTCGAGTTTGGTTTGAACCTTCTGAAACTCGGTGCAGGTATCGCCCCTCTTATGGGTCTTCTCGGTACGGTTACTGGTATGATTAAGACCTTCCAAGCTATGATGATCTACGGTACAGGCGATCCACAATTGATGGCCGGCGGTATTTCCGAAGCGCTTGTTACGACTATGCTCGGTTTGATTGCAGCTATCCCGCTACTCATTCTTCACAGCTTCTGTTCATCGCTTGCACGCGGCGTTCAAGGTACGCTCGAAGAGCAATCAGCAGGTATTGTAGCTCGTCACGTGGAAGCTCGCGGTTAGACCGCGAGCCAATAGGAAGGGACGGAGTCAATGGATCTCAACCCCATAAATGCAATTAACGGTCTCCAGGAATTCCTGGCGACCGGCGGACCGGTTCTTCTGGCCATTATGCTAGCAGCATTTGCTCTCTGGAGCTTTATACTGGAGCGGTTTGCCTATTATTTCTTCGCGCACAAGCCGATGAAGAAAAATCTGAAAGACGAGTGGATGGGCCGCGCGGATAAAACGTCATGGAAGGCTGATGCGATCCGGGACGAGCTTATTTCGCAGGTTAAAATCAAGACTGATCAAAATGTGAGCATCATCAAAACTTTGGTGGCGATTGCACCGCTTCTCGGCCTCTTGGGGACCGTGTGGGGGATGATCGAAGTGTTTGACGTTATGGCGCTTTCCGGGTCTTCAAATGCACGCCTTATGGCGGGCGGGGTCTTTAAGGCCACGATCCCCACAATGGCGGGTATGACAGTCGCGCTGACCGGCTTGTACTTTCCGGCCTATTTTGACCGTAAAAGTAAGCGCGAGACCGCTAGCTTCGCAGATGAACTCGTAGGAGGTCACGCATGAGACGCCGCCGTAGAAACTCTGGTGAGGATGACGCAGAAGTCGATATGACACCAATGCTCGACATTGTTTTCATCATGTTGATCTTCTTTATCGTGACCGCTACGTTTTTGGATGAACGGGGTGTCGACTTTACGCAGCCGCCGCCTCCGCCGGACGATACGCCACAGTCGAAGCCGAAGCCTGCCATCACGGTGTACGTTAATGATCGTAACGCCTGTTCAGTGGACGGCGAGTCAACGGATTGTGATCGTGTGTCTTTGCGTGTTGAACGGCTTTTAGCCGATAAACCAGGTGCGAGCGTTATTCTTCGCATTCACGCCTTGGCCAAACACGACCTTCTTGTGGGCCTGAAAGATGGCTTTGACAGAAGCAAGATGGCCACGAAGATCGAAATCGTCGGACGTTAGTCTTTTCGTTTAGTGACGGCGATATTTGCCGTCACTGTTAAGCAAACTTGAAAAAAAACAGAAACTGTGATAAGGTAACATTATGGCGAGACGTAATCGTATACAGGTCCAAGAGGAAGATACCGAACTGAATATGACACCTATGTTGGATGTTGTGTTTATTCTGTTGATCTTCTTCATCGTGACGTCCGTGTTTGTTAAAACGCCTGGGATCGACCCTAACAAGCCCGAAGCGGTTACGGATCAGAAGTGGGACCCGACTATCCTCATCGCTGTGAACTCTCTCAATGAAGTGTGGATCGATAAGCGTCCATACGATGTGAGCGAAGTTCGGCCGATCATTATGTCTATGCGGGACGAAAATCCAAAGGCGCAGGCAATTATTATCGGTGATAAAAATGCTGAAGTCGGTGTCGTCTGGGATCTGCAGGAAATGATGCAAGAGCTCGGAATTAACACCCGCGTGTCTACAACTTAGAGGAATTTATTGTGAATAACCCCATGCTAAGATGGCTGATCTTTATTCCGCTAGCCGCTGTCGTAACCTTCATCTTGTTTAACTTGATGATGGTGTTGATCGCTGGTGACTTTAAACCTCAAGAGAAATTCGCAGCTGCGAGCTTTGAGATCAACCCAACTGTGGACGATATTAAGGTTCTGAAACGCGAAACCAAAGTGGATCAGGTCAAGAAGGTGATAACGCCTCCACCGCCACCGCAAATCGAGCGCCAGCAAGCCGCAAAGCCGACTGAGGCGATTGCGTCTCTCGAAGGAGCTATCCCGGAATTTGAAGCGCCAAAGATCGACCGCGGTAACTTTAAAATCCAAGTGAGTGACCGGGACGCACAGCCCTTGGTCCGTATCCCGCCGATTTCTCCTCCGCGCTTCTTGTCCGGCGACAATAGCGGATATTGTAAAGTTAAGTTTGACGTGAGCCCCGAGGGTGCTCCCTTCAATATTAATGTCATCGTTTGCACGACGAGCGTTCTTGAGAATGCCACCGTTAAAAACGTGCAAAAGTGGAAATACAATCCAAAGATTGTTGATGGACGCGCCGTGTCACGTTCTGGTGTGGAAACAACGATTAAATTCAATCTGACGGATGAGCGCGGACGGTTACTCCCGCTTCCGTCCGGATATTAAGAACGACGTTGGATGGCGGGGGCTTAGTCTCCGCAAATCCGGCCCGGCACTCGGTGTCGATCATTTAGATGAGGAGCGATCTGTGATACGCGCGAAACAAAATTTATCTTTCCGGAAACTTGTTCTGACAAGTGCCATGACATTGGTCGCAAGTGGAGCGTTTACTGCTTTGATGGCAGACAGTGCCTATGCGCAGCGCAACAACAAGTCCGATGAGGCCGCCGAGCAAGAAGGTCGTCAGTTCTCCAGTAAATCTGGTGAAAAGGTTCTCGAAGCTCAGAATTTTATGACCAATAATGATGATGCCTCTGCCTTGCGCGTTCT
>JBLWUN010000005.1:0-385151 GCA_048268905.1 Maricaulaceae bacterium
CGCGGCCCCGCCGCCCGTTATGCCCGAAGCGCGCCGATTGTCTGAAGCGCGCCGATTGTCAGAAGCCTCATGGCCTGATGCAAGCGCGGGGCCTGATGCAAGCGGGGGGGGCCGAAATTCCGGTGCGCGCCTTTGTGCCCGTGGATGCGGACTATCACCAAATATGGCCGCCGATCACGCTGCCGGATGCGCCGCCGTCCCTGCAAAAGACCGCGCCGCCGCATCAAACGCCCCCTCCAAACGCGCCCCCTCCAAACGTGCCGCCGCCAAATGCGCCGCAGCCAAATCCGCTAAAAGATATGTCAGGGAAAGAGTGGGGCGAAGACGCGCGCCGTTTTGAATGTGGCGTTGCCGATGGGGCCGCGCGGCCTGATGGCGCGCACAAAAAACCCCGCCGTGACGGATCAGGGCGGGGAGAGTGTGACAGCTTATGGGCCGCTCAGGGCCGGACAGGCCGGACGCAGGCGCTTTCGAAGGGCTATCCCTTGAAATCGTCCAGAGCTTGGGCCTCTTTGAAGCTTTCGCGCAGCTTGGCGACGGCTTCGCGCACATGGTCTTCGGTAATGATCAGCGGCGGCGCCATGCGCAGCACATTGTCCCCCGCAGACCCGGCCAGAAGCCCGTGGGCGAGCGCGATTTTGCGCACGTCAAGGGCGGTTTTCTTGAGCTTCATGCCGATCAAAAGACCTTTGCCGCGCACGTCTTCGATCACGTCCGGAAACTCGTCTTTCAGGCTCTCAAATTGCTGTTTAAGCACATTGCTGATCTGGACCACATGGTCGAGAAATTCGGGTTTTGAAATTTCGTCAAACACGGCGTTGCCGACGGCCATGGCCAGCGGGTTGCCGCCATAGGTGCTGCCATGTGTGCCGGGGACCATCACCGCCGCGATGTCTTCTTTGGCGATGCAGGCGCCCATGGGGAAGCCGCCGCCGACGCCTTTGGCCACGGCCATGATGTCCGGCTCGGCATTGTCGGCCCATTGATAGGCGAAGAGTTTACCGGTCCGGCCTGCGCCGCACTGGACTTCGTCATAAATTAAAAGCGTGCCATTCTCTGTGCATTGCTGGCGCACTTTGCTCAGGATGTGGGTGTCAACGGGGCGCAGACCGCCTTCGCCCTGAACCGGCTCGAACAAAATGGCGGCGGTTTTATCCGTCAGGTGCGCTTCGAGATTGGCGAGCTCTTCGAACGGCAGGTGCGTAAAGCCGGGGATGGCGGGGCCAAATCCGGTGAGGTATTTCGGGTTGCCGCCAGCATTGATGGCGCCCAGTGTGCGGCCATGGAACGCGCCCGTAAAGGTGATGATCTCGTAGCGCTCGACGTCGCCGCGATCATAGTGGTAACGGCGCGCGGTCTTCATGGCGCATTCGATCGCTTCGGAGCCGGAGTTGGTGAAAAAGACTTTGCCCGCCCAAGGGAGCGCGTCGCAATATTTCTGTGACAGCGCGATCGCGCCGGGGATGCGGAACATGCCCGAGACGTGCCAGACTTTGCCCGCCTGTTCGATCAGTGCCGCTTTCGGGACCGGGTGGTTATGGCCAAGGCAGTTGACGGAAATCCCGGCGATGAAGTCGAGATATTCCTCGCCGTCTTCGGTATAGAGATAAGCGCCTTCGCCGCGGACGAATTCCTGCTCCGGCGGGGCGTATGTATTAAAAAGGTGGTCACCGTGGGCCATGATATTTTTCCTATGCTTTGAGACGCCAGCCCGACTTGAACACTTTCAAGCAGACGGCAAAGAGACTGAGATTGAGGGCGGCGATCAGAATGATCCCGATCTGGATATTGCTGTCCGCCTCGCCGATGAACCCGTAGCGGAACCCGTCGATCAGATAAAAAAGCGGGTTGGCGTGGGAGATCTTCTGGAACAGCGGCGGCAGAATATCGATATGGTAAAATGTGCCGGACAGAAAGCTGAGCGGCAGGATGATGAACTGGTTGACGACGGCGAGTTGGTCGAACTTCTCCGCCCAGACCCCGGCAAGGATCCCGACCATCCCCATCAGCGTCGCCGCTGAGAAGCCAAAGTAAAGCACGGCCCACCAGTGCACGGGCCAGAGTACAGTAAAGAGGCAAAGACTAATCGCCGTAACGATCGCTACGAGGACACCCCGCGTCACCGCGCCGCCAATATAGCCGAGCGTGAGCTCCACATGGTTGAGCGGCGGCATCAGCACATCGATGATGGATCCCATCATTTTGCCCGTCATCAAAGACGAAGAGCTGTTGGCCGAAGCGTTATTCAAAATCCCGAGCATCACAAGCCCGGGCGCCAGGAAGGCGACGAAATTTGGATCCGCGCCGCCGCGTACTTCCGCGAAGGCGAGCACAAAGACCGTCATATAAAGAAGGTTCGAGACCACCGGCGCAAGCAGGGTCTGCGGTCCAACCCGCAGGAACCGGCGGACTTCTTTCATGTATAGCGTCCACAGCCCGAGTCCGTTCCAGCGGCCAAACTGCCGACTGGTGGGGGGCGTCTGCGGGGCGTTTATATCTGTTTGTGCCATATGAGTTCCAAAATGCTATGAATGCGGCGTATCACGGGGTTTGGCGCAGGCCAAGGCCGTGTTTGGTGAGTTTTGCGAAATATTTTGCCCGAAATCAACGGGCACGGCATGTTCGAGATTCGTGTATGAGGAGAGTGAATAGGTTAACAATATGTTGATTTCTGTGGATAGAATAATTCTTTATCTTGTGGCTCCAGCATTTTTGTGTACGATATATTGTGTTAAAGGGCGTTGCACATAATCACGTTGCACTAGATGTGGTAGACGATAATTTTGCGGGTTTTCCCGCTTTTTTGATAGAGGGGTTCAAAATGGCTTGGACAGAAGATCGGGTAGAAGTTCTAACAAAATTGTGGGCTGAGGGCCTGAGCGCAAGTCAGATTGCCAAACAACTTGGCGGTGTCACACGCAATGCTGTCATTGGGAAGGTCCACCGCCTCGGATTGTCGGGCCGCGCGAAGCCGTCCCGCCCTGTGGTGCGTGTGGCCTCGAAGCCGGCTAAAGCGAAAACACGTCCCGCCAGCGTGCCGCGCGTTGTTAAGGCTCCTGTTGTGGCCGAGCAAGCCCCGCCCCCGCCGCCTGTGGAAGCCAAGCCTTTGCCAAATGGCGAGTACGCGACAATCCTCACGATTCGCGACCATATGTGTAAATGGCCCATCGGTGACCCGACCGCCTCTGATTTCCGCTTCTGCGGCCGCAAGATTAAAGCGGGTGAGCCCTATTGTGATGCCCATTGTAGTGTGGCCTATCAGCCGAGCCGCCGCCGCGGCGTGAGCGGTAAGCTCTTGACCAGCAACTCAGGTACACGCAATTTGACATAGTCAAATCTTACGACAAACAAAAACCGGCATCCGTCTCGGAATTGCCGGTTTTTTTATGCGTGGATTTTAGAGACCTTAAGTTTCTGATGTGGGCTCAAAGGCGTAACCTGCGGAACGAACGGTCCGAATAGGGTCGTTGCTTCCGGCCTTTTTGAGGGCCTTGCGAAGACGGCCAATGTGCACGTCAACGGTTCGGGCTTCCACATAAACGTCTCGGCCCCATACGGAGTCGAGTAACTGCTCGCGCGAGAAAACGCGCCCGGGGTAACGCATGAAATGGTCCAGAAGCCGGAATTCTGTTGGGCCGAGATGAACTTCTTTTTCGCCGCGGCGAACTCGGAAGGCCTTGCCGTCAATTTCAATATCTCCGTGCCGAATGATGTCATCGAGCAGTCCGGGTTGCGCGCGCCGAAGCAGGGCGCGGACGCGGGCTAAAAGCTCGGGTGTCGAGAATGGCTTTACCACATAATCATCGGCGCCGTAGTCAAGACCGGTAATGCGGTCTGTTTCGTCCCCGCGCGCTGTGAGCATGATGATAGGTGTTTTGCGTGTTTCCGCGCGGTGGCGAAGACGCCGACAAACTTCGACGCCGGAGAGTTTGGGCATCATCCAGTCCATGAGGATAAGATCGGGCGTACGTTCCGAGGCTAAAAGGACGGCCTCTTCGCCGTCTCTGGCGATTCCCACTTCGTAACCTTCTTTTCTAAAATTATATTCGAGAAGGGTCGCAAGGGCCTCTTCATCTTCTGCGATCAAAATATAAGGCATCATAATATTTGCCCTCTCTATATCGTCTGGATCGTGGCGGCGTGACGCCGGAAGTCCAATGTTGTCTTGTAACCCTGTCGATTACGATGTGTCCTATATGACGCATACGAGACAGTTTTATGACAGATGGGAACTTTTAGCGCTGGGTCGAGCTTGGGATTAAAATCGTGAATTTCGTCCCCTTGCCCTGCGCGCTTTCCACAAAGAGGCCCCCGCGGTGACGCAGGACGATATGTTTGACGATGGCCAGACCCAAGCCTGTGCCTCTCTCGGCATTAGTGGGCTGATCCGTAATCTTGTAAAATCGTTCGCCAAGACGGGGGAGGTGTTGGCGGCTGAGCCCCGGGCCGGCGTCTCTGATCCTGAGCGCTGCAAATTTCGAGCCCGTATGACTGGGTATGGCAATGCGTCGTTTATGGGCGATGCCAAATTCCGGGTCTTCGCTGAATATCTGTCCGGGGTGCCAATCGGGGAGTAAGCTTAAAGACAAATTCACGGTGCTTTTCGGAGGGCTAAACTTGATGGCATTATCGAGAAGGTTAAGGACAAGCTGGATCAACTCGTCCTGTATCCCGATGACAGGCGCGGATTTTGGGCCTTGAAACCGTATTTTCACGCCGCGGCTTTTCGCCATGGGTTCAACGGCCTCTATGGCCGCGCGCGTTGCCAAATATAGATCTGCGGTTTCTTTTGGGGCGAGGTGCTCCACAATCTCAATCCGGCGTAAGGACAGAAGATCGGCAATCAGGCGCTGCATGCGTTCGGCTTGCTGCTGCATAATCACCAGAAACGTCTCCCGGGCCTCGGGGTCATCCTTTGCGTGGCCTCGCAATGTTTCAATATAGCCGAGCAGGGAGGCAATGGGTGTTTTAAGTTCGTGCGACGCGTTGGCCAAAAAGTCCGCCCGCATGGTACTGACTCGAACAAGATCCGTAATATCGTAAAAAACGATAATCGCCCGGCGCGCGGTCTCTTTGTTCTTTTCTGCGGCGATGTTCGAACCCATGACCCTGAAATGACGCTCCACAGGAGATGTGACAGTGTAGGCCGCAGGCGGTGAGTTTTTGCCGAGAAGCGTTTCATTGGCGAGCGTTCGAACTTGTTGACTTTGAATTAGGTTCGGTAGCGTCGTGCCCACGTTCCGATCGGGAAAAAGTGTTTTGGCGGCAGAATTGGCGTAGAGTATTCTCTGGTGATGGTTGATAATGATAATGGCTTCCGCAAAACCTTCCGCGAGTTTCGCTTGTTCACGCAATGAAATGTCGTGAACCGGACCTTCAGCTATATCATTTTCGCGCCGCGTAAATCTTGCGGGGCCAAGATAGGCGTATGTGTAGATCAAGCCACAGAACACCAGACTCGCAATAAAGGACGGGATCAGAGGGGAGCGAACAACCGCCGCCAGGCCCATAATGCACATGGCACCCAGCACGCAAATGATGATTAAATCTAGCGCGGATAAACGGCGCATACTTGTCTCCAAAATTCAGTCTGGCCTATTGAACGTGAATTTACGTTCATGACAACAATTACTTCGTGAATTCTTTGTGCAAAGGGGATAAGATTGCAACCTATAGGCATGCCTGTGGCTGGAATGCAACAATTGTAAAGTTTTCCAAGTTTATTATTGTTTTTCGATAAATAATAATTGACTTTCGCTATTTTTTTCATAGAAAGCATGTATGGAGAGAACAATGCGTATTACTTTATTATTTACCGCCAGTTTGATTGTGTTGTCTGGGTGCCAAACACTTGATGTTCGCCCAGAGCCAACGCCAGTTGCCGCCGAGGTGCCTGCGCCGCCGGACATGCAGTGGGTTCAATTATCGCCAGACGCTTTGCCGGCGACCGATTGGGTGGCATCGCTTGAAGATGCTGCGCTTGGCGCGCTTGTGGACGAAGCCTTGGCGTCAAACACAAGTATTCGTATCGCTGAAGACCGTTTTAAGGCCGCTTTGGCTCGCGCGGACATTTCCGCTGCAAACCTTCTGCCGTCCGTGACAGGATCTGTGGGCGCTGGCCGAACTGAGCGAGGCAATGATCTGATTGCTGATTCGTCGAGCCTCAGTTTTGGTGTGAATGCGAGCTGGGAGGCAGATGTTTGGGGCCGTGTTCGCGACAATGTCAAATCCAGTGAATTGGATGCGGGAGCTTTGCAGGCGGATTATGCCGCCGCGCGCCTTTCCGTCGCCGGGCAGGTTTCGCAAAACTGGTTCGACCTTATTGAAGCGCGTTTGCTGTCCGAGCTATCCGAGCGCGACGTCGAAACACAAGAGCGGGCTTTGCGCCTGACCACGCGCCGGTTTGAAGGCGGGGTCACGGGGTCGAGTGATGTGCGTCTTGCGCGTTCGTCCCTTGCGTCGGCTCAAGCCTTGCAAGCCACGCGGGCTCAGCGCCAATCCGCTTTGGCACGGAGCCTCGAGGTGCTGTTACGGCGTTATCCGTCCGAGGCTATCGAAGCGGCGGTAAATTTGCCCGAGTTGCCAGAGCTCACAGGTGTTTATTCACCCGAGAGTGTTTTGCGCCGGCGTCCTGATATTCTCGCGGCAGAGCGCCGTATGCAATCTGCGGGATTGCAAGTGGATGTGGCGCGGAAAGCTTTGCTGCCGTCTTTATCGCTGAGTGGCGGCGTGAATTCAAATGGCACGGCGCTAAACAATATTTTTGATATCGATTCTATGGTGGCGTCTTTGACGGCAGGTTTGACCCAACCTATTTTTCAAGGTGGACGCCTGAAAGCAAATGTGGAGCAGCAAAAAGCCGTGCTGTCGCAGCAGCTGGAAAGCTACGCAGCCACAGCTTTGAATGCTTATCTTGAAGTCGAAAATGCGCTAGATGGTGAAAACCGTTTGCTGGAGCGCGAAACCGCGCTTCGCGTTTCTCTGGAAGAAGCGGTTCAAGCCGAAAATCGCCTCTCGACCCGTTATAGTGAGGGGCTTGCGACTATTCTACAGTTGCTTGATGCGCAATCCCGGCGTATCTCCGCGGAAAGTCAATTAATCGGGGCCCGCAAAGAGCGCCTCGCTAATCGTGTTAGGTTGCACGTGGCTCTCGGCGGAGGGCTTGAAACACAAGAAGTTATTCAGATGGCTTCTAAAGGGTAGAAGACATGTCGAAATCAATTGGATATTCAGATCAGGAAGAGAATAGCGGGGGGCTATTACGGCCTATCCTTATGGTGCTGATTCCCGTTGTAATATTAGCGGCATTTATTGTCGGAACATTCGCCATAATCCAATTGAACAAGAAACCCGAAGAAAAGCGTAAGCCCTTTAATCCTTTGGCGGTTTTGGCTGATATTGCCGTCGTTGATGATGTACAGCTTGTCGTGAAAACGCAGGGCGAGGCCCGTCCACGCACGGAAATTGACCTCGTTCCCGAAGTCGGCGGGCGTATCACCTCTGTGTCGTCAAAATTCATAGAAGGCGGTATCTTTAATAAGGGCGACCTTCTTTATCAGATTGACACCCGCGACTACCGTGTGGCTGTGGTACGCGCCGAGGCGGCTGTGGCGCGAGCCGAGCAAGTGCTCATTCGCGAGCAAGCCGAGTCGGAAATCGCTAAAAAGGACTGGTTGGAAATTGGCACTGGCGATCCGTCTGACTTGACACTTCGTAAACCTCAAATGGCGGAAGCCAAGGCTGCTCTACAATCGGCGCAAGCGGATTTGGAGAACGCCAAGATTCAGCTGTCTCGGACATCGGTTCGCGCCCCGTTTAATGGCCGCGTCCGCACGAAAACATCCGATATTGGACAATTTGTGTCGCCGGGTGCGCGATTGGGCCGTATTTTCTCGACAGATATCGTGGAAATCAGATTGCCGCTGTCCGATAATGATTTGTCGAAAGTCGATTTGCCAATCGCTTATGTGGCGAAAGACAGAGCTTCCGCACCGGATGTCACACTCAGCACGGAAATTGGCGGCCAGCGTCAATTATGGACGGGCAAGATTATGCGCACAGATTCTGTGTATGATACACAGACGCGCGCCCTCTATGCGATTGTCGAGGTTTTCGACCCTTACGGCGAAGGGGCCTCTCAAAACGGCGTTCCTCTTGCCCCCGGTTTGTTTTTGGATGCGGAAGTCCAAGGTAAAAAGTTCGAAAATGTTATTGTTCTACCGCGCGATGGTCTTCGTCCAGAAGGCAAAGTCTATGTGGCAAAAATGGACGGATCGGCGGAAATCGTAAAGCCATCCATATTGGATACGAATGCTGAGTATGCCTATCTATTTTCTGGCGTGAAACCTGGAGATATGGTGATTTTGTCGGCGGTCGAAGAATCTCGCTTGGTCGGTCCACTGAAAGTCCTTGATATTAATGACACGACCAAAGTTTTGATTGATCCGCCAAAGCCGGCTTGGATGATTGAAAAGGAACGTCTCGAGGACGAGAGAAAAGCTGGCAAAGGCAAGAAGAAAAAAGAGACACTGAAAAGCGGCGACGCAAAGGCAGAAGACACAGCCAAAACAACCGAGGCTGAAACCGGCGCCGCCGATACTGCGGGCGGAGATAAGCCGTAAGCCGATAGGGATTAGATTGTGAAATTTATAATTAATTGGTTCATTAAGAACCCTGTTGCGGCGAACCTCTTGATGGTCGCCATGCTCATTGGCGGTGTCTTCGGCTACAACTCGCTAGAGCGCGAATTTATTCCTCAAACAACAATTAACGGGATGACGGTTTCCATATCTTGGCCCGGCGCGTCACCGCATGACGTGGAGGAGCAACTCCTCGTGCGTGTGGAAGAGGCTGTCGATGGCCTTGATGGTATTGATTATATTGAATCGACAGGGAGCGAAGGCAGCGGCACCGTTAACATTCGCACCAAATTGAATATTGATTACGAGAAAATGCTGGACCAAGTCAAAGCCCGTGTTGACGGTATCCAGAACCTTCCCACAGATGCCTATAGGCCTGAGGTTTTCCGCTGGGATGCGCGGCCAGAAATTATGTATCTGGCGCTGCATGGGGACGTTGACCGCTTGACATTGCAGCGGGCCGCGACGGATTTGCGGATGCAAATCACGGCGTTGACGGGGTTGCAGCTGACCCAGCAGATATCGAAAATCCCAGAGCAAGTTACGATTGAAATCTCCGAAGCTGACTTGCGCCGCTTCAATCTCACATTTACGCAAGTCTCTGATGCGATTGCCCGCTCATCTGTGAATATTTCTGCGGGCACTGTCGAAACCACGGGGGGTAACCTGCAATTGCGGGCCCGGAATTTGGCGAACAGTAAAGCCGATTTCGAGGACATTATCGTCCGGCAAACCCCCGCGGGCGGCATTGTCCGAGTGAAAGATATTGCCACCGTTATTGACCGCTTTGAAACCGAGAAATTTGCAGCGGCCTATAAAGGTGAAAATGCAGCGATTTTTCAGGTAAATTCACCGGATACGATGAACATTACGGAGGCCGGGAACGCGATTCGGAAGTTTGAAAAAGAGATCAACGAGTCGCTCCCGCCAAATCTCACATTCTCGATCTGGTTCGATGGTTCGACGATGTTTGATAGCCGAATGGAGCTTATTGGCACCAATGCGATTTCCGGCATGGTGCTTGTCTTGATAACCTTGATGCTTTTCCTGCGTCCGAAGGTGGCCATATGGGTGACCGTCGGGATTGCGGCGGCATTTATGGGCGCGATTATGGTCGCGCCGTTTATTGGTATTACCTTGAATATGATTTCGCTCTTTGCGTTCTTGCTTGTGATCGGGATCGTGGTGGATGATGCCATTGTGGTGGGGGAGTCGATCCACTTCCATGCCGAAAACAATATTACCGGCATACGCGGCGCGATTGCCGGCACAAATATGGTTGTCAAACCCGTGTTCTTTGCGGTGGTGACAACGATTATGATGTTCGTGCCGTTTATGCTCCTGACAGGGCCTATTCGCGCGATTACGGCGCAGATCAGCCTCGTGGTGATCGCCGTCTTGGTGTTCTCGCTGATTGAAGCCTTCTTTATTCTTCCGGCTCACCTTCGCCACCTCGACCATGTGGATAATGAAAAGCTGGGGCCGCTTTTAAAGCTGCAGAATAATATTGCGAATGCCCTGAACTCTTTTGCAAAGAACACGTTCCGCCCCGTCGTCGCGGCCTTGATGAAGTTTCGATACATAACGCTTTCTGCGTTTATTGGATTGTTTGTGATGGCCGTTAGCCTCTTGGCGGCTGGCGTCGCGCCTACGGCCTTTATACCCGAGGTGGAAGGCGACATGATTGCCTTTAATGCGCGCTTCCCAGAAGGGACGACGTTTGAAAGGCGCGAGCAAGTTCGCCAGCAATTGGAAGCCGGTATCAAAAAGCTGAATGAAAACGCGGCGGCTGATTTCGGGGTGGACGGCGATATTATTGTGCAGCCCGGCACAATTACCAACCGCCGAAGCGTCGATTCTTTTCTTGGCCTTGTGTCTGGAAAGGAACGGAATAATCACTCAACCAAAGAGGTTGCAGAGAAACTCGAAGAATATGTGGGACCGGTTCCGGACGCCTTCCGTGTGAGTTATGGGACGACGGAAGGCGGCGGCGGCGAAGCCGGCGGTGTGAGTTTCGGTATTGGGTCTGCCTATCCAGATGAGCTCCGCGTGGCGTTGATGGAGGTGAAAGCCGAACTCGACACCTATTCCAGCGTCATATCAACGTGGGACAGCCTGGAAAGCTCTGCCAAAGAAATTCGGTTTACGATGAAACCGGGCGCAGAAAGTTTGGGAATCAAACTCTCCGATGTGACGCGCCAGGTACGCGAAGCCTTTTATGGCCGTGAAGTCCAGCGGCTGCCACGCAACGGGGAAGATGTCCGTGTGATGGTGCGCTACCCTGAAGCGGCCAGAGAATCTATTGATAGCCTTGAAAACCTTCGGGTGCGCGCTGCAAACGGTGTGGAAGTGCCGATTTATGCCGTTGCCGATGTGTCCTTCGATGAAGGTGTGAGCCGCGTAAGACGCCGTGACCGTGTGCGCCTTGAATATGTCGGCGGCCGGATTAGCGGTGAACCGTCAGAAGTGGCGCGTGTCCGCAAAGAAATGAACGACAATTTCTTCCCTCAGTGGGAGCTGCGTCACCCACGGGTCAACCGTGTCATTATCGGCGATGACGAGATCGAAACAAATATGCAGAAGGAATTATCTGCGTCTTTGATTGTGATCTTATTGATGATGTACGGTTTGCTCGCGATCGCTTTTAAATCCTATGCCCAGCCATTTTTGATTATGATCGCAATCCCGTTCGCCTTGGTTGGCATGATTTTCGGGAATATTGTCACGGGCGTTCCATTTGGATTGATGTCGATCTTCGGGTTTTTCGCGGCGTCCGGTGTGGCGGTGAACGATAACCTTGTTCTGATTGATTATGTGAATCGTTTGCGCGATCGCGGCGTCGGTGCTTATCAAGCCATGCTAGATGCGTGTGTGGCGCGTTTCCGGCCTATTTTGCTGACATCCGTTACAACTTTTGTGGGTATTACGCCGATCTTGTTTGAAACTTCGACGCAAGCCGAGTTCCTCAAGCCGATGGTCGTGGCCTTGGCATTCGGTGTTCTGTTTGATTTCTTCCTCACCTTGATGTTGGTGCCGGCCATGTACGGGATTGGCGTTGACATTACGCGCTTTTTCCGCGGTCTCTGGCGCGGCGAGAAACAGCCCGGATTGGGATCAACCTATGATCCAAATGTGGCGCTCGCCCTTGAAACGATGGACGTGGCTGACGATATTGATAGCTTAGTGAAGACATAAGGCCCTCAACGATATTTAGACTTTAAAATTAGCAATGAAAGGATCCAGCGCATGGCTCTTAAACATCTTATAGTTCCAAGCCTTTTGGCTTTAACACTCGCGGCGTGTTCACCGAAAGAGGTGAATACGGACCCTACGCCGAGTTCACAGAGCGAGGCCGTGGTTCAAGGCCCGGAGCTTGGCACCTTTGGTATCGACATGGCGTCCATGAAAACGAGCGTGAAGCCGGGCGATAATTTCTTCGAATATGTGAACGGCACATGGATCGACACCACAGAAATCCCTGCGGATAAATCCAATTACGGATCTTTTGGCATGCTCGCAGATTTGTCCACAGAGCGCGTGAATAAGATTATTGAAGCTGCCGCTGCCAAGAACGCACCGGACGGTTCCGAAGAACAAAAAATTGGCGATTTCTACGCGGCCTTTATGGATACGGACGCTATTGAAGCTGCGGGGATGGCTCCTGTACAGGCCGATATTGCGCGCATCCGGGCGGCGGCGACTCATGAAGATGTTGCCGAAATCATGGGTGACCCCAGCTTGGGCATCTCTTCGCCTGTGGGCGGATGGGTCGATGTGGATGTGAAAGATATCGACAATTATATTTTCTATCTTACCCAATCAGGCCTCGGTATGCCAAACCGAAGCTACTATCTGGATCAGGGCGAAAAGGAAGACGAGAAACGCGCCGCTTACATGACGTTCCTCAAAACTATGCTTACCGAAGCCGGCGTCGATGATGCGGAATCCCGCGCTGCGGCGATTATGGGCGTTGAGACCGAAATGGCAAAAGCGCATTGGACACCTGAAAAGCGCCGCAATGCCAGCCTGACTTACAATAAGATGAGCCTTGATGAACTCAAAGCCTACGCACCCGGCTTTCCTTGGGATTCAATGCTGAAAAGTTCCGGTCTTGGCGGTGAAGACACATTTATTGTTCGCGAAAATGACGCGATACAAGGTCTCGCGGCAACGTTCGCGGAAACACCCGTCAGCGTTTGGAAAGACTATATGACGGTTCACTACATGAGCAGCATGGCCCCATATTTGCCCAAATCTGTGGATGAGGCGAACTTCAAATTCTACAGCACAGCGCTACGCGGTACGGAAGAGCAACAACCGCGCTGGAAACGTGCCGTGGGCCAGATTGACAATTACATGGGTGAAATCGTTGGCAAAGTTTACGTCAAAGACTATTTCCCGCCTGACTCTAAAGCGCAGATGGTTGACCTTGTCGAAAATCTTCGCGCATCCTTCAAGGACGGTATTGATAATCTTGATTGGATGAGCCCCGAGACAAAAATTGAAGCGCAGGACAAGCTTAAAAAGTTCACGCCTAAAATCGGTTATCCTGACGAGTGGACGGATTATTCCGATTTGAAAGTCACAAAAGGCGACCTTATTTCGTCCGTAAAATCCGCAAATGCTTGGGGATGGAACGACATGATCGGTCAGCTCGGCGGCCCAATCGATCGCGGCGAGTGGGGCATGAACCCACAAACGGTCAATGCGTATTACCGCCCATCCTTGAACGAGATCGTTTTCCCGGCTGCGATTCTTCAGCCGCCATTCTTTGATCCACATGCGGACGCAGCTGTAAATTATGGCGGTATTGGCGCGGTTATCGGTCACGAAATGGGTCACGGGTTTGATGACCAAGGCCGCAAAACAGACGGCAATGGTGAACAGCGTGATTGGTGGACAGAGAGCGACGGAAAGGCCTTCGAAGCGCGTTCAGGCGCGCTTGTCGCCCAGTATGACGAATTCGAACCGTTGCCGGGTCTGCATGTGAGCGGCGAGTTGACATTGGGCGAGAACATTGGCGACTTAACCGGTCTTACCATGGCCTATAATGCGTATAAGCGTTCCCTCGGCGGTAAACCCGCCCCGATCATTGATGGCCTGACGGGCGATCAGCGGTTCTTCTTGGCTTATGGTCAAATCTGGAAACGTATCTTCCGCGAAGATGCCTTGCGTAACCGCGTGAAAACCGATCCGCATAGTCCGGGCGAGTACCGCGCGAACGGTATCGTGCGTAACTTTGATGCATGGTACGAAGCTTTTAACGTACAGCCAGGGGATGCTCTGTATTTGCCGCCTGAAAAGCGCGTCAAAATTTGGTAGACAGATAAGCCCGCCTTTTGGCGGGCTTTTTCTTTGGTCAAGGCCCTTCGCCGGATTGTCAAAAGACAGGGGGTGCCCTAGTTTGCCCTATGCAAAATCTTTCACATAAAACTATTCTTGTTACTGGCGCTTCGCGCGGGATTGGCGCATCGCTTCGCCGTGTGTGCGAGGCCCAAGGCGCGAAAATTATACCTCATGCGAGCCGGCCGAGCGAGCAAACAGACGAGACCTTTCTTTACGAAGACCTGTCTGTGCCGGGGGCCGGGGCGCGTCTTTTCAAAGAGGCTCTGAAACGCAGCGCGCAGATTGACGCCGTGGTAAATAATGCGGGTATTTATCTGCCTTCCACGCTCGGCGGCGATGATTGGGATGAGGGCTGGGCGAAGACGATGGCGGTCAACGTGCAGGCGCCGGCTGATATTTGCCGGGCAGCCATTTCCCACTACCGCGAGATCGGCGGCGGACGGATCATCAATGTTGCGAGCCGCGCCGGGCATCGGGGCGACGGCGTTGACCATGCGGCTTACGCGGCGTCCAAAGGGGCCCTGCTGGCCATGACGAAAACATGGGCGCGCGGATTGTCCGGCGAAAATATTTATCTTTACGCGATTGCGCCAGGCTGGGTGGAAACACGCATGGCCCCGCAAGACATTGAGAACCGCAAAAAAGCCGTTGCCGACATACCGCTGGGCCGTGTGGCGCAACCGGACGAGGTGGCAAACCTTGCGGCATTTCTGCTGTCTGATGCCTGCCCCTCGGCGGTGGGTGCGACGTTTGATGTTAACGGCGCGAGCTACGTCAGGTAGCGTGTTCTCTTGGGCGCAAATGCACTAGCCCGTGCGTTTGGCCGACTCGATCGCCTCGATTTCATGTTTTTCACCAATGAAGACGGGCGTCTTTTGGTGAAGCGTATCGACAACGGCGTTCAAAATCGAATGATCGCCATTTGTTGATGCGCCGCCCAACGCTTCAATCAGGAACGACATGGGAATGGCTTCATAGACAAGGCGCAGGTGGCCGTTCTCATATCCCGCTTTGCTGGAGGCGGGGTAGGCAAAGAGCCCACCTTGCAAGACAAGGCGTTTCATGTCGGAAACCATGGAGGCGTACCAGCGCATATTGTAGGGTTTGTTCTTTGGGTCCAGCATTTTCAGGTAATGCTTCTGGAGCCATTCACCCCATTGTCGCTGGCTCGACGCATTGACCGAAATGACCCGCGCAGACGGCAATTGTCCTTCGATCTGGCTTATGGCCCAGCTTTTCTTGTCCTGATCAAATAGCCCCTTATAGACTTTGTCGCCGTCCGCAAAATAGGCTTCGAGGTTCATTCCGAATACGAAAAAGCCGCCACTGACAATGTTCTTGCCGACGAAATCGGTCTCGCCGTCAATGTCGGTAAAGACGCCAAAAATAGCGCCCGATGGTATGCCCACAAGGGCGGATTTCGAGCCGTCCAGAGGGTCGAGCGCAACGCTGTAGGGACCATCTGACAACCGGTTCATGCCCGGGCGCTCTTCGGACACCACATAACGTACATGAGAGTCTTTGCTCAGAGTTTCGAAAAAGGCCTCGTCCGCGATTACGTCCAGACCGATTTGAGAATCCCCGGATTCGTTACTGGAGGTGACAACGCTCAGTCCGGAGCCTTGTTTAAGTTCGGCGTAGATGTTTTCACCGGCGGTAAACAAAGCGGCGTAAATGCCGTCCATATGCGCGATTTGGCTTTTAAAGTTCAAGCTCATGTTTTGACCCCATATTTTAGTGGGCGTTCTATCCGAGTCAGGGCGGTTTCACAACCATAGAGCGCCCGTGCGCTCAGATATTCTCAACAGGTCCTTAGGGGATCGTCATTGGCGCGCCAAAGGCGTTATTCCGCCCCGAGAAAGTCAATGATAGACTGGGGCAGGGCCGGGTCTCCGACGGCGGTGATATGATCGCCCGTGAGAAATGTGTGAGAGGCGTTGGGGAGAATGCGCGCAAGGGTTTCGCCAGAGCCATTATCCTGATCGTCATGGCCCGTTAAAACCAAAACCGGCACCGTAAATGTTTGCAGCAGGTCCGCAGGCGTATAGGTGCGATTGGACAAGGCCCCGAAATATCCCTCAAGGGTTCCGCCGGTGGCGCGCATTTGAAAGGCGACGCGTTTCGCCGCGTCATTTTCCGCGCCGCCTTTGGCCATCATCAGCGCCGCGTGAAAGTGGTCATTGCGCGCCGTATTCCATTCTTCCGCGACGCTGTCGCCCACCCCGCCAAGCACAAGCTTCTCGCCCATACGGGAAAGAAGGTGGAGGCGCAGAGCGGTAATAGAGCCGTAAGAGTAACCAACAACCGCGTAAGGCTCTATCTTGAGGTGTTTAAACAGCGCAATCTGGTCCCGGGCGGGCGCATCGCTTGGCCAGGAACGCGGATCGTCAATCACTTGCGATTGGCCGTGGCCCCGAAGGTCGGGCGCAATCACGCGGTATCCCGCGTCCGCGATTTTTTGCGCAATGCCAGGGCCGACGAAATTCTGCTCCGCGTTTGACATAAACCCGTGCAGCAATAGGACGGTCGGTCCTTCGCCAATGTCGAGATAAGACAAGGTTTGATCGTCAAAGCTTTGATAGGTGTGCCGCGCCGTCATCTGGGCACCGTAAACGCTCTGGCTGCCAAGAAGCAATCCCGCGGTCATAATAATCAGGGCGGCGCGCAATGCTATGAGTGTCGGATAAGGCATGAACTGACTATAGGGGCGCGCAGGCACGCGGCAAGCTATTTGACGCTGGCTGACAAATTCCGGCTCGACCTTTTGCCCAAATTAAGTCAATTATTTAAATCTATTTATTGCATCATAAGGATATGTCATCGCGCAGCCCCTCAAAGAAACGCAGCTCTATGCGCCGGTGAAAGCCTATTTCCAGAGCCGCGGCTATGAGGTGAAGGGCGAAGTGGGGGCGGCGGATTTGGTCGCCGTGCCGAAAGGGGCGCCCGCCGATGGCGAACCCGTGATCGTAGAGCTGAAAACAGGCTTCACCCTATCGCTTTTCCACCAAGCGATTAGCCGCCAATCCATGAGTGATCAGGTCTATATTGCCGTGCCGCGCAAGTCAGGCAAGGCGGCGTTTACCGCCATACGCAAAAACAAAATGCTTTGCCGGAGATTGGGTATTGGCTTGATTACGGTGCGGGTCAAAGACGGGCGCGTGGATGTGCATTGCGAACCGGCGCCGTTCACGCCGCGAAAGATCAAGAAACGAAAAGCTAAATTGCTCAGCGAATTTGAAACCCGTCACGGGGATCCAAATCCTGGCGGCATGACGCGCGAAGGCATGATGACGTCTTATCGTCAGGGTGCGCTTCGCTGTGCCAAAGTTTTGCATGATGAGGGGGCCTGCAAGGCCGCCTATGTGGCGAAAATGGCCGGCTTTGACAAAGCGAGGAATGTGATGGCGGATAACCATTATGGATGGTTTGAAAAAATCGACCGCGGGATATATGGGCTGACACCGGACGGCGCGCGCGCCTTGGACGAACACGCCGCAGCGGTCACGTCCATGATGGTCGTCCCGAAGGCTTAGATATATTCGAGGGTTAGTGTGTAACCGTCATCGCTCGCTTCGGTTTTGAGCACGCCGCCGAGCTGCGCCGCGGACGCGTTGACAAGGCGTTCGCCCAGACCTTCGACGGCCGTGGGCGGCTTTGGCGCGGCATTGCGGCCAAGACCATTGTCCCGGCAATCAAGACGAATATTTTCGCGAGCATCTTCGCTAAGATTGATCGTGATAATTCCGTCGCGCCCATCCGAAAAGCCATGCTTAACCGAGTTCGCAACGAACTCGCTAATGATTACGGCGAACGCAGAGGCGTGCTGTGAGGCGATCGCGGTTTCGCACGTGTCTTGCCGGATTTCGATATTGCTTGGCGTGGAGCGCTTTAACAGATCGACCACGCGTGGAATAAACTGGTGAAGCGGTACGGCGTTTGTGTCGGAGGTTTGATGAAGCTCTTGATGTAAAAGCGAGATCGCTTCAACCCGGCGCGCGACAGCATCGAACGCGTCCTGACTGTCTGGGCTGGCCTTGCTTTTATAGAGCCGTACAAGCGAGGCGACGGTTTGGAGAGAGTTTTTAACTCTGTGATCCATTTCGCGACTAAGGATGTTTTGGTGCTTAATGGCAAGGCGGAGTTCTAATTCTCTCATCACTTGATGCGCGAGGAGCTTGAGGCCGTTGCGCTGTAATGGCGTGAGTTTTTGAGGCTTATCATCCAGCACGCAAACCGTCCCGATCGGGAAACCGTCTGACGTTTTAAGGATCGCGCCGGCGTAAAATCTCAGCCCGCCAGCATCCGTACATAAAGGGTTGTCCGATGTACGCGTGTCGCTCAGCGTGTCATGAATTTCAACAAAGTCTGTCTCTAGAATAACGTGAGAACAGATGGAGGTTTCAAGAGGTGTTTCGTCTATCCCAAGCCCGGTTTCAGCTTTGAACCATTGGCGTTCTTCGTCGACCAGGTTGATGACAGAAATCTTTGTACCACAAAGCTCCGCTGCAAAATTTACGATTTCATCGAATTCGGCTTCGCGTGCCGTGTCGAGAATTTCAAAACGCCTGAGAGCCTTGAGGCGTTCGGTTTGCTGGGGGTGGGTCTTTGCCCGCATGTAGTGGCGTCCTTCACCGAATGAGACCGTGGGATATTCGGGCAGCGATTATTAATTGAGTTACCGAATCTTCATACACGAGCCGGAATACCGAGCAAGCCTGAAATGCAGGGCCGCGGCCTTTAAAGTGCGCAAAATTTCGGGTCGTTGAACGCCGCTTGGGAAGCGCCTAACTCCGTCTGGAAAGCTGCATAGCTTGGAGCATAGCTTTCGCGCGGCCCAGTAAGGTGTCGTCGCAGGCTGCGATTTGGGTGTATCGGCGGCGAAACTTGCCGGGAATATCTTTCATCGCGGTCTTGCCGATTTCCTCTGTTTTTCCGTATATCCGGCTCAGGGCGGCAACGGGGCCTTGCACGGGTACAAAACCGCTTTCTACCGCGATCATCTCGCTGGCATAGTGGCGCTTATATCCATCAATCCCGGCGCCGAGATCAATCCGTTTATAGCCCAAATCTTTTGCGGCATCGATCATCGCTTCCAGAAGCTGAGTCCCGGGAGAGTAGGTCTGTAGGTCCGGATCATAGCCCACGATCCAGCTGTGAAACGTCGATCCATCTGTTAATCCCAGGTCAATGGCTGCGGTTCTGCCGCCAAAATACAAAACATGCATCTCGCAGCGTAAATCCCCTTTAGAGGTCCAAAGCCGTTCTAGGAGATTAACCGTCCAGTCAGCGGAGAGAACATCATATTTACCGGTAGTACGGAATTTCTCTTTCTTCCAATTTATCAGTTTTTCAAATATCGCCGGGTCTTTGCAATCAAAATCGAAGCGGCGCGGGCCGAAGTCTTCCTCGGCGTTACGGATACGGCGGCGCTGGCTTTTAATGCTGCGGCGATAACTCTTATCCCGTTGTTCCCGCCACGCGTCACCCCCATGAGACACATCAATGACAGCAGCAATTTCTTGCGTCGATAGCGGTGTGGCGAGGGTTTTTTCAGGGTCCACCAGAGCATTGAAATAATAGGCCCCAATACCGGCGTCTCGCAGAACATCGTGGGGATCAAAGCTTGATTTGGGGTCGGAAATAAATCCGTGATAGTCGGTCATGGGCGAGCCAATAGGCGTCGCAAATCCGCTTTTTCCCGGTTTTGGGCCTTGATAAGGAAAAAAAGCGACGGGTTTACGGTTCTGGGTGACAATGGCCACATAGGCGTCATCGCGGAGCGTCCCCACGAGTTTCGTATAGTCAGGATGAAAATAGGGGCTGTAAAGCGCAGGATTCTTCGCGCGCAGTTTCTCCCATGCGGCGGTGTGTGCCGCCGAGAGCTCCTCGGGCCGAATGACCTTCACTTTATATGACACGTGTTTCCCCGCAATATTATTGGTAACCGTTCAGCTTATCGCCTAGCAAAACTTCGTTAGGGAGGGCTTAAAATTTGCATGACCAAAAACCAAAAATTTTACTATACGCCGGACGTAGCTTTTGCATAATCCACCAATGGGACACTCGCATTCACATGGTCATGAACATGGCCACGGTCACGGGCACGGGCACGGGCATGATCACTCGCATGCTACGGCGAACCGTTCGCGCGTCGCTATAGCCGCTGTTTTAACCGGCCTGTTCATGTTGGCCGAAGTCGCCGGCGGACTGATCTCCGGCTCGCTCGCGCTTCTGGCGGATGCGGGGCATATGTTGACAGATTTCGCGGCTTTGGCGATGGCGTGGGGGGCGTTTACCCTGGCGCAGCGTCCGGCAAACTGGAAGCATACTTTTGGCTATGACCGGTTTTCCATTCTCGTGGCTTTTGTCAACGGATTGACCTTGTTCGCCATATCCATTTGGATCGTCATCGAGGCCGTGCGCCGTTTCAATAATCCCGGCGAAATCTTGGCTGGCCCGATGCTCTGGGTTGCCATCGGAGGGCTGGCTGTCAATATTCTCGTGTTTTGGATTTTGCTGGGAGCCGATCAAGAAAATTTGAATATTCGGGGCGCGGTCTTGCATGTGCTGGGCGATCTTCTCGGATCGCTGGCGGCAATTATTGCGGCCGTCGTTATCATGAAGACAGGCTGGATGCCGATCGACCCGATTTTATCCGTTCTTGTCGCTCTATTGATCCTGAAAAGTGCGTGGTTTCTGATCAAAGACAGCGCGCATATTCTTTTGGAGGGGACGCCGCCTCATGTGGATCGCCGTCTGATTGAACAAGATTTGCGCGCCGAGATCGCTGATCTTGTGGATGTGAGCCACATTCATGCGTGGTGCATAACAAAAGACCGCCCAATGGTGACTTTGGAAGCGCTGATTGTGTCCTCGGCCAGTATTGAAACTGTGTCCAAAGCCATTAAAGCACGGCTCGAAGATAGATTCCACATTCAGCACGCCACGGTGGACGTTAGCCGCAAAACGGATTAGCCAAGCAATCCCATTCGGTCTTTAAATCGGCGAATAAAGTCAATTTGACGGTCATTGGCAGGCGTATCGAAAGCGGCCATTTCTGCCATCATCATTGACAATTCTTGGGCTTCCTGACGGTTGATCGCCGATTGTAAAATTTTGATCATCGGGAATAGGGTGGATTCAGGTTGATTTAAATGATGCGAGAGTGCGCGCATGTGAACCACAAGGTCGTCTGCATAGTCTTTGTCCACATGCATTTGCTCGCTGAGAATCCGTATCATGGCGTGGGCTTGGTCGTCCGACACGCGGCAAAACTTTTCCATTCGGGCAATGGAAATCAGCAAAATCGTCGCCGCTTCCGTGGGCGTCTCAACGAGATCCAATCCTGTTTTTCCCGCCTTTTTGCGGTAGCGAAGTCTTCGAGGAAGATTTCCGAGTTCATTCGCTGCATCGACGAGATCCGCCGCGCCGCGGGAAATTCGGCTTGTGTAAAAAATAACAGCCGCAATGGCCGCCAGAACTCCGACTAGAATATGCATGTGACCCCCGACACTTTTCAAACACTCTCTTTTAGAGGGATTTATATCAACTGCAAGCTGTAGTTGGTCCCATGTCGACATGGAGGTGGTCTTTGTGGGCGTCGTTGTAATCGGGGCTGAGGGTTACGCGGAATATTTTACAGGCTTGCTCGCGAACATCCCGAAGGAATTTTTTCTGTTTGCGCGTGCCGTCGTTCCAATGATTGATAATCGAAATATGCGTGCCATCGTCTAGCTCGAACCCGGCCACGTCAAAAGCGTTGGCAAAGGCGTGCTCGCTCCAATAGGTTGACCCATTGCCCCTTTGTTTACGGCAGGCATAGGTGCCGTAATGATGGATTGTTTTCAGCGGACTGCCAAAATACTTTCGGGCGAGGCCATCGATTTCCCGAGTCCAGATATATGTCCCGATGGCGAGGGGGCATTGCATGGTGACTTCGCGCGACAAAAGCCCGTTCTCGCTCCCCAGCACGTCACGGGCAACGGTCCAGCCGCATTTGCCTTTATCATCTCGCGGATCGGCGCGCGTCGACGAAAATGTCAGGGCCTCGTCCGCCATCTTCATACAAGTTTCGGCGGGCGAGAGGCTGAGGCGGAGCAATTGTGTATCGGTCGCGAACCCTGTTGGCGCTTCAATATCGAGGGGACGCCATGGCAGGTTCTGCCGCGGAACACTTTTGTCGATCGCTACCACGCCCACAGCGCCCACGAGGAGAAGCACAAAAAAGACAGCGGGTGAGCGGCGGCGCATCGGCTATTCCACGAGGCAGACGACCTGTGCGATGCGGCGTGCGCGTCTGAACCGGTCTGCTTGTCGGCCATAGGTTTCCATATCCATGGGGACGGCCTTTGTCTCAAGTCCGGGCGGGATAAGCTCCTGCAAGTTGCGCGGAGCGACGGAATAAATACGGCCGCGGCGCGGGCTTTCGGCAGATACAATACCGATCACTTCGCCGTCGGCGTCAAGAACGGGGCCGCCAGACATGCCGCCCAGCGAGCCTTCAAGTCCGCGCGTGCGCCCAATTTCTGTCCAGGCCAATATGGGTTCTTCGGTATGATAGCGCCCTTGGATAATCATCTTGTGACGACCGAGCAATGTGGCGACGGCTTCGCCGGGGCGGCCTTGCGGAAATCCTAGAAAATAGCCCGGTTCGCCCACTTGCCGCGACGAATATAGGTCTGACGCCAGAGGTTCGCGCGTCCAGTCTGATTTAAGGATGGCGGTATCGGACACAGGTGACGTCGTAACCCCGACGAGCACGGCCCTTTTTTGTCCAATCGAGAGGCCGACTTTCGTGCAAGAGTCGACCACATGGCGCGCGGTCAGCCAATGCCCTTCATCATCAATAGCAAAAGCGGTGCCGATGCCCGAACCGGGATCGCCAATTTCCACCAACACAGCAGGATCGCGGGGCGATTCTAGAGGGAGTAACGGCCCAAGGACGAGCGGCGGTGGGGGCTGCGGGGCTTCATCTTTTTCAGAGGCTCTGAACGCGTTCAGGTAAATGAGCAGGACAATGGACCCGTAAATCACCCAATCTGGAAAGCGGCCAAACACGGCCTAACCGACGATAGCGATAGCAAGCGTAAGGGACCCCGCCAGTTTGAAAGAGGCGAGAACCATGGCCGCAGGCACTTCATCATTGCTAATGCGTTCTGGCATACCCCGAAAAATGGCGTCCGTGACGCGAAACAGGAAAAGCTGCAAAAAGAGACTCACCGTGCCCCAGACCGCCACGTCAATGAGGGCAATTTTATGGATGAGGCAGGCCGCCAGAGGTAAGGCAAGGCTAATGATGAGGGCTGAAAATGACACGGCTGCGGCCATATTGCCGTTCTGAATGAGTTCCAGCTCTTTATGGGGTGTGAGCTTCACATATATGAAAATCCCGATCACATAAATAACAGTGATGACGAGGAGGTATGTGATCAGCAACGGCAGACCATTTGCCAGACTGTTGAGTGCTGCGTCCATGAAAGGTCACCTTCCTATTTTTCTCTCCCTCGTGTTACAGCACATCCGCGTGTGGTCAATAGGGCGAGATATCAACCCTTAACTTTGCGGGGTTTTTTGCAAATTCCGGCGTGCACTGGCGCGCAGTTTCTCGCTTTCCGATTTAAGTTGTCCGCAGGCGGCGAGAATATCGCGTCCGCGCGGTGTGCGAATGGGGGCCGCAAATCCGGCGCGGTTTACGATATCGCCAAAGTTCTCAATGGTGCCCCAGTCAGAGCACTCGTAAGGACTTCCGGGCCAAGGGTTGAACGGTATCAGATTGACTTTCGCTGGAATGCCCTCAAGAAGCCGGATCAGCTCTTTGGCGTGGCGGGGACTGTCATTGATCCCTTTGAGCATCACATATTCAAATGTGATCCGGCGGGCATTGGACAGGCCGGGATAATTCCGGCACGCTTCCATCAATTCGGCCAACGGATATTTGCGGTTAATGGGCATGATCTGCTCGCGCAGCTCGTCATTGGCCGCGTGAAGAGATATGGCCAGCATCGCGTTGGTGCGCTCGCCCATGCGGGTAATCTCCGGCACAACGCCAGACGTGGATACGGTCACGCGGCGGCGGCCAATTGCAAGACCGGCATCGTCGGCGAGAATATCGACCGCGTCGCAAACATTGTCCGTATTATAAAGCGGCTCGCCCATGCCCATGAAAACGACATTTGTGAGCTTGCGGTTGTCCTGTGTTGTCGGCCATTCGCCAAGGTCGTCGCGGGCGATCAAGACTTGGAGCACAATTTCCTGCGCCGTCAGGTTTCGCACAAGCTTTTGCGTACCTGTGTGGCAAAACTTACAGGTGAGCGTGCAGCCCACCTGCGACGAGACACAAAGCGCGCCGGTCTTTGAGACGTCGGGAATGAACACGCTCTCTACTTCGATACCGGGGGCCATGCGCACAAGATATTTACGGGTGCCGTCTTTGCTGACTTGCCGTTCGACAATCTCGGGGCGTTCAAGCGAGAATTTTTCGGCGAGTTTCTCGCGCATGGGTTTGGCGATATTTGTCATATCGTCCCAATCGGTAACGCCGAAATTATAAATCCACTGAAATATTTGGCTGGCGCGCATCCGAACTTTTTTGGGGTCAATATCCAAATCTGCAAGACAGGCCGCGATTTCCTTGCGGCTAAGCCCCGGTAAGCGAACACGATTATCTATCGCCTTCGCGGAAAGGAGAGATGAAGCGCCTGCGTCAGCGCCGGACGTATTTATAAGGGTTGTCGCCATGGCGCGCCTATATCATGTTTGCGCGCGATGCCAAACGGTGTTTACGCAGTTAAGAAATCCATGCGCGCAGGGTAAACGCCTTAGCTGCAAGTGGCGCGGGCGCGCTGCAAGGCGGCGGTAACCCCTTTGAGGGAGAATTTGTAAGACACGTTCGTGCCGCGTTCAGAGCGCGCATCAACGCGCATAATAGACCCGCCGCGCATGGAATTAACGAGTCTTTGTTCGTCGCCATTATTTTCGATAAAGGCTTCGTTTTGAGAGACAAACATCGGGACTTTGGTATTGCCAACAAGGGCGGCTGGCGGCGTATTGCGCTGGAGGTTGTAGCCGGTCATGAGGCTGGGCTGCTCGGTTGCCGCGCCGGATTTCCAGTTGGCGACCATGAAATAGATATCGCCGTGGTTCACGTTTTGAGGGGCCATCGTCGTTGGCTTGGTCATCACGTAACAAATTGTCTCTGCGCCGTCGACGCGGGAATAAGCCGCCCAATCGCCAAATGTGCCAATAAGGCGGGCCTCGGAGGCTTGCGCGGCTGTCGGTAAGCAGAGGAGCGCGGCGGTCAGGAATGTCAGTTTAAGTTTCATGGTCATCTCTTGCGCTGAGGTTGAGCCTATATAGCGCCCCATTTATCTTAAAGGCACGTTAATTTCAGTGTAATTTATGTTAGCCTATGTCACAAGCAGCAATCACGCGGAATGCACATATGACACCTCTGGAAATACAGCGCTATGCCCGTCATTTGGTCCTCAAGGAGATTGGCGGGCCGGGACAAGCCGCTCTCTTGAAGGCGCGAGTGGCCATTGTCGGCGCGGGCGGGCTGGGCGGACCTGCAGGACTTTATCTCGCGGCGGCGGGTGTTGGCCATCTTACATTGATTGACGATGACCACGTGGACCAGTCTAATTTGCAGCGGCAAATCCAGTTCTCGGAAGACGATGCGAATACGCCAAAGACCCTATCCATGGCGGCGCGGCTCCAAAGCCTGAATTCCGGCGTTTCAGTCACCACGCGCCAAATGCGCCTCACGGCTGAAAACGCGGACGAAGTGCTGGGCGGGCATGATCTTATTCTGGACGGGACGGACAGTTTCGAGACGCGGTTTTTGATCAATGAGGCGGCGCTGTCCTTGTCGGTGCCCCTCGTGTCGGGGGCGATTGGACGGTTTGACGGGCAGGTGAGCTTGTTTCCCTCCGACGGGGCAGGGCCTTGTTACCGCTGCCTAGTGCCCGAAGCGCCGCTGGGCATTGAAACTTGTTCAGAAGTGGGCGTCGTGGGCGCGCTTGCCGGAATTATCGGGTCTATGATGGCGCTTGAGGCGATTAAACATATTACCGGCGCGGGAGAAACGCTTTCGGGCCGACTTTGGGTGTTCGGCGGACTTCATGCGGAGAGCCGCACAGTCCGGCTCGCCAAAGATCCGGACTGCCCGGCCTGCGGCAGATAAGCCCCTAAAGCGGGAGAAGGCTGCGTTTGCGGGTGTAGCTCGTATAGCCCACATTTGCGCCGAGCCGCGCGCCCACACCGGAACGTACAGGCGCCAGCGTGACGCCGTTTGCCCGTTGATAGTTCACCGCCATACCCGCCACGAGGTAGGCGCTGCCATCCACACCGGGGAAACGCTGATACAAATAGTTTGGATCGCTTAAGCCATAAACCAACGTAAAGACTTTTGAGGCGTCCGCGCCTGCATCAAACCCGATTGTCGGGCCTTGCCAATAAACCGCTTGCGAGCGGCCATCCTTCATCCAAAGCGTGCCTTTGCCGTATCTGACGCCGATACCCAGAGCGCCGCCGCCCTCTTCGCCGGTGATATAGCCCACAGGACGGCCGCGTTCTTTAAACAGCCGCTCAATGACGGACGCCGCGGATTCGGACGTGACGCCCAGATGCTTGGAAATACCCGCGACCAGCTCGTTCTCGTCAAAACCTTGATCCGAGCGCGTCTCTTGCGCCGCTTGCGCGTCGGCTTGGCCGTAAGGATTATTTTGCGTGGTCGCGCAGCCAGACGCCAATACAGTCAGCGGCAAGAGGCTTAGCGCCGCGAGGGTTTTTAACGAGGCAAAGGACGTGAAGGCGCGTGGGAGAGAGTAGGTCATAAGAGTTCCGATCTGTGGCACTGATCCTGTATGGCAGAATTGTCCAAAGACAGAGTTAACAAATTGCAAACAGACATTGCCTCGCGGGGCGTCCTCCGATTACAATTTCGTCAGATATTCAGAGTAGTCAAACGCCTCGCGCTTTGGCATGAGGCCCTATGACAGATGTAAAAACGCAAACCCCCTATCACCGCTGGACAGTGTGGCTCATTGCGGGATTGCTGATTTTTAGATTGCTCGGGCTTTTCGTTTCGCCGCTGGGCCTGCATGGGGACGAAGCACAATATTGGGCGTGGTCCAAGGATCTGGATTGGGGCTACTTTACCAAGCCGCCGATGATCGCGTGGGTTATCGCCGCCACAACATTCATTTTCGGGGATGGCGAATGGGCCATCCGTCTGTCTTCGCCGATCCTGCATTCCTTCACGGCTTACATCATATTTAGTACGGCGCGATTTATCTATGATGCGCGCACGGGGTTCTGGGCGGCGGCGCTTTATATTTTAATGCCCGCGCTTTGGCTCTCGTCAGGTATCGTTAGCACGGACGTCCCCTTATTGCTGTGCTGGGCAGCCGGGATGAATGCGTGGGTGCACCTTCGGGAGAAAGCCACATGGGGCCGCGCCGTGCAGCTGGGTTTGGCCGTGGGGCTTGGCATTATGTGCAAATATGCCATGCTGTTCTTCCTGCCGGCCTTGGGACTTGCATTTTTGTTTGACCCTCACACCCGCCAAGGGTTGAATAATGTGAAAGGTTACAGCGCAGGCATTCTCGCATTTTTGGTCGTGATGCCGAATATCCTGTGGAATGTTCAACATGATTTTGCCACGGTGAGCCATACGGTTGCTAATGCAAACATGCAGAAAGAAATTCCGTTTCATCCTTTGGAGCTTTTAAGTTTCTGGGTAGATCAATTAGCTGTTTTTGGACCAATTTTACTGTTTGTGATGTTCTTTGCCCTTCGCGCGGCGTTCAAAAAGCGTCTCGATACGCCAAGCGTCTGGGTGGCGTTGTTTGTGGTGGCCCCACTGGCGATTATTTCTCTTCAGGCCTTGATGTCTCGCGCCAATGCCAACTGGGCTGTAACGGCCTACGTGGCCGCGCCTATCTTGACAGCCCATTACGGGCTCAAGGCATGGCCCAAAGCCGGCAAATGGATGACAGGCGGAACATGGCTCAATACGGTCTTGGGGGTTTCGATCGCAATTTTAAGTATTTTCCCCATCGCCGCCGACACGGTCGGGGCGGCAAATAGCTTCAAGCGCTTGCGTGCGTGGCCGGAGACCGTAAAAATTCTTGAAGACCGCATTGCCCAGGGCCATGACGGCCAAGCCTATTCCATGGTGGCTGCGGACAAACGAATTATTTTCTATGATCTAGAATATTACGGGTTGGGGGCGAAGCTTCCGCTTAAAATGTGGATGTACCAGACCCATCCGGTCAATCACGCCGAACTGACCGCGCCGCTGCCCGCCCAAGAGGGGCCCGTTTTGGTGATAAATTATTACGAGGATTATGTGGACGAGATGCGGCAAGATTTCGAGCAGCTTGTGCCGCTCGAGCCATTTATCCTCGACCTTGGCGGCGGGAAGACCCGAAAATGGCAGATGTGGGCGGGGTACGGATATACCCCTACGACAACCCGCTAGTTTTTGTCGCCCCAAAGCTGTTTGAGGCGGTTATCCCGTCCGCAGCCCTTGCGGTAGAACTTGTATTTCAGGCTGTTCTTTTTGTAATAATCCTGATGATAGTCTTCAGCATCATAGAAGGTCTTGGCCGGAATGATCGGCGTGACAATCGGGTCTGAGAACGGTTTTGTGTCCGAGATTCTTTGTTTAGAGGCGTCTGCGATGTCTTTTTGCTCTGGCGTGACAAAAATCGCCGTGCGGTAGCTGTCGCCCTTATCACAAAATTGCCCATTGGGGTCCGTGGGATCGACGGTCATCCAGTAGTGATCCACAAGATCCTTATAGCTGACCTTCGATGGGTCGAAGATCACTTTTACCGCCTCATAGTGCCCTGTTTTGGTTCGGCTCACTTGTTGATAGGTGGGGTTTTCGACGTAACCGCCCGTATAGCCTGAAATCGCAGCAATGACGCCGGGGACCTTTTCGAAGTCTGATTCGGTGCACCAGAAGCAGCCGCCGGCAAAGATGGCGCTTTCTGTGTTTTCAAGGGACGTTTGCTCTGGCAATACTTGCTTGCCCGGCGCCGCCGCACGCGACGGTTGAGGTGCAGAACAGGCCGTAAAAGCAAGAGCTGTGAGGGTCAGATAAAAATATTTCATGAAGGCGCTATAGGTCTTTTTGCGCTCACAGGACAATCACAAAGGCGCGATAAATTTAGTTTCGCGTGGCTTGATAGGCGGCAAGGGCGCGTTCTCGTGCGATTTTATGCTCGACAATGGGGCTGGGATAGGTGCTGCCGAGCGAGACACCCGCCGTCTTCAAAACATCCTTCGGCGCGTCCCATGGACAATGGATGTATTTATCCGGCAACTTGCGAAGCTCCGGAACCCATTTGCGCACATAGTCGCCTTTGGGATCAAATTTCTGCCCTTGCGTGATTGGATTGAATATCCGGAAATAGGGGGACGCGTCCGCTCCGCTGCCGGCCACCCATTGCCAACCCGCCGCATTGCTGGCGGGATCGGCGTCCAAAAGCGTATCCCAAAACCAGTCTTCGCCCGCGCGCCAATCGATCAAAAGGTGCTTGATCAAGAAGCTCGCCGTGACCATCCGCACGCGGTTATGTTGCCAGCCTGTCGCCCAAAGCTCCCGCATACCGGCATCGACGAAGGGATAGCCCGTTTGTCCCTCTTGCCAACGCTTTAAGGCGCTGTCGCTCCCGCTCCACTCGAACGCATCGAAATCAGATTTGAAATTTTCCGTGGCGAGATCGGGATTGTAAAATAAGAGCGTATATGAAAACTCCCGCCAGCCAATCTCAGACAGGAACTTGTCGCCATTTTCTGTGCGCGCTTGGGTGCGGTCCCAGATTTGCAGCGGTGATATCTCGCCAAAGGCCAGATGGGGGGACAGGCGCGAGGTACCGCGCCGGTCCGGGCGGTCGCGGTCGGTTTTATACGTGTCCACGGGCCCATCCAGAAATTCTTCGAGGGCTCGCTTGGCACCCGCGCTGCCGGGTGACCAGTGCGGCGCCATTTTTGACCCCCAATCAGGGGCGGTGGGTAAAAGATCGAGGTCGGCAATCTCTATGCCGCTTACGTTTGCCTCGAAAGGCACAAGGGATGTCGGTGCAGGCAGAGGCGGCTGGGGCTGCCATGTATTGCGCACGGTTTTCCAATAGGGCGTGAAGACCTTATAATAGTCCCCGCCACCTGTTTTTACGGTCCATGGCTCCGTCAATAGATTTGCTTTGAAGCTCTCTGCGGCGACGCCTTGCTCTTGCAGCGCCGTTTTTAGGGCTTTGTCGCGTTCGATCCCGTCTTTGCCATAACGCCGGTTCCAGAAAACATGGGAGGCGCTGTGGGCTGTGACCAGTTTAAGAATAATATCAGCCGCGTCGCCGCGTTTTACACAGAGCCTTGACCCTAACGCTTTTAGATCGGCGTCAAGGGCGGTCAGGCTGTGGTGGAGCCACCATTTGGAGGCGCCGCCCAGCGCTCTCGCGGCCTTGTCTTCTTCCACATACAGACAGATAAGCGGCGCGCCCGTTTTTGCCGCTTCGCTCAGAGCAGGGTTGTCTGCCGTGCGCAAGTCACGGCGAAACAAGACAATGACGGGATGTTTCATGGACGAAACTATAGACGCGGGTCGGCGCTTTAATCAATGTTCATTTGCGCGGCGGAAATGTCGTATAGATCCGCCATGACCGACTCCGTGGTGGGCCAGCGGCCTGCGCCTTTGCCCCGAATCTTATAAACGTCGCCATCGCTGAAATAGAAAATCGCATGGGCCTCTTCGCCGTCAGCTTGCGCGAGGAAATTGTCGAGTGGCAAGTCCTTGACCTCGAGCGCGGTGTGAAAACCATCGTCGGCGCGCCAACAGCTCGCGACGCGTTTCACAGCCCCTTTAAGCGGGCGATTGATTTCAAAGTTCTCAATGGTCTCGCGCGGTATATCCCCGAGCGTGATCTGCTCGCCAAAGGCTAAAAGGGCCACTAATCTGATCTTCGCAGCGGCATCGGCACCGCCCACGTCAGACGTGGGGTCTGCTTCTGCGAACCCTTTTTCTTGCGCTTCTTTAAGGGCGTCATCGTAGGATTTTCCGGCAGTCATTTCCCCCAGCATATAATTGGTCGTGCCGTTCAAAAGCGCCTCAACGCGCACAATTCGACCGGCTTCACGTTTGCACATTTCAAGGACCGGCATACCGCCGCCCGCCGCGCTTGAAAATGCGAGGATGGCGCCCGTTGACTTGGCAAAGTCGAGTAAATCCTGGCCGCCTTCTGCAACCGCCTGTTTATTGGCGCTGACCACATGCACGCCCGCTTTTAAAAGCTCTTTGGTGTATGTAAGCGCGGGCTCGATCGGGCCGGACACGTCAATGAAAATGTCGGGATTTGAGGCTTTAATATCCTCAAAATCGGTCGTGATTTCATGGCGCTTATAGCCTTGGTCCAGATATTTCTTTTCATTCCTGACCATGATTTTTACGATTTCAAACCGGTCAGGCATTGCCTTTATTCGGCGATATACGCCGCCCCCGACAACGCCGCAGCCCAGCATAGCCACTTTCAGTTTACGGGGTTTTGCGGGCGCTGTGGCCTCCGAAGTGACGGCGCCGATTTTGGTATAGTGCGGAATGCCCGGCGTGCCGATATCAAATTCCAGCCCGTGCGTTTCCGCAAATAAGAGGGCCTTTGGAGCCACAAGGACGCTGGCGCGCTTGCGCGCATCTTGCCACGAAATCGTTTCATATCGCTTGGACGCGGGGTTTTCTTTGGGGTCTTGTTCATAGACGCCGTCCGTGTCTTTTAACAAGAGCGCTTTGACGCCCATTTTGTGCGCCACATAGAGCGCGGTTAGATCCGCGCCGCCGTCGCCCAAAAGCGATGGACGATCATTTTCGCCAATGCCTACATATCCGGGCATGACAACAATATCATGGTGGGTGAGGTCAAGTTGAAGCTGCTCGGCATTCAGATCCACAAGCTCGGCTTGCGTATGCGGACCGGCCGCTTTGAGGCCAAGGTGGCGGGCTTGGCGCACGAAGGCCGGCGCGCCAATACGTTCAAGGGCTAATGCTAACAGCGCGGCGGAGCGCTGTTCGCCAAGCTGTACGAGTTCTGGCAGGTTTTTTGCGATATTGTCCGGTCCAATCCGGCGCGCTTCGGCCATCAAGACATCGGTTTGATCTCCCTGCGCGGAGGTGACGGCGACAACGTTAAACCCTTGTCTGTAATGACGGTATATTTCCGAGGCCGCTTCCGTGTAATCTTCAAGCGAACGTAAAACACTGTGGCCGAAATTAATGACAATAATAGGAACAGGCATAAAACCTCTTTTAGCGGAATTTTTAGGCGCGCCCGCAAGCGGAAGACCAAATCGGCGCGGTTTGAAAAACCTGCCTAGTCAGCCCTCAAGGGCAAGTCAACCGCTGCGGAGCCTATACGGGGAAGCAAACGGAAAAAGTTGTCCCGCTTTCCCCTGTTTTTAACATAATCAAGTCGCCGCCTTGATCGCGGGCCAACTCGCGAGAGATGGTCAGGCCCAGCCCGGTGCTGCCGGGGCCGGACGAGCTTGTGAACGCTTTGAACAGATGGTTTTTCGCCTTTTCCGGCAGGCCGGGGCCCGTGTCTTCTACATCTATCCAGAAGCCGTCGCTGGCGGCTCTTATAGAGGTTCGGATTTCCCGCGCCGCGCTATCGTCTTTGACCGCCGAGAGCACTTGCGCGGCGTTGCGAAAGAGGTTGTGGAAAATTCTGTACGTGTGGTCGGGGTCAGCCGTCACCACCGCGTCCGTGGGAACGGCGTTGGTAAAGCGAATGGCGCGCGGGCCGCTGCCAAAGCTTGGCAAAACATCCGCCGCCACTTCGCCCAGCATCAGGCTGATGCGCACGGGTTCGGGTTCGGGCGGGTCTTCTTTTGATTGCGAGTAGTTAAGGACATCCGCGCAAAGTTTGATCCCGCGGTCCACGGCGCGCACGAGCCGGCCCCCCATTTTGGCAACGCGTTCGTCCTTATCCGTCGCCAAGCGGTCACTGACCAGCTGCGCCGATGTAAGCACGTTGCGAAGGTCATGATTGATTTTGGCCACGGCCAAACCCAGCGTCGCGAGGTGCTCTTGTTGCTTGAACGCTTGGCGCACGCTTTGTTTCATGGCGTGAAACTCGCTTTGTAGCTGCCCGATCTCGTCGCCGCGCGCGGAGGGCGGCATGTTGGAGCGGCGGCGTTCGGGATCTTCCCGAAACGCGCTCAGGCCCGCGGCGAGCTGCTTAATCGGCCGCACAATGACGATGGAGAGCGCGCCGTAAAGCATCAATCCCGTGAACAGGGCAATGACCAGCGAGAGCAGAAGGATACGCTGGCAATAATCGATCAACGCTTGCCGGAGCGCAGATTTGGGAACGATATATTCCAGTCTTTCGTGGCCGGACATGAGCGGGTTGGCGATGACCCGAAGGTAGCCTTCGCCATTGCCAAAAAAGGTTTGGAATGTGGGCATGAAGGAGGGCAGGCGGCGCGGCTGCGTGATGTCTACAACTTCGAAATCGGTACTGTCGGGCGGCGCGCCGAGGACAAGCTCGGTCATGCCTTCGCGTTTGGTGGAGAGCATCACCACGTCCGTGTCTTTCATGAATTGCGCCGAGAGGATTTCGCTGCCTTCATAATCGGGCACGCCCATCAGCGCGAGTGTGAGATGCCCCGCACTTTCGGCGCGCTCGCCCAGCCAGTTTTGCCTGTAAATGGCGGCAGACGGAATGAAGACCAGCACCTCGGCGATCATCACAAAAACAATGGCGAGGATCAGGACTTTGCCGGACAGGCTGCGCGATACAAAGCGTTCGATCATGCGCCGCCCGTATCATTGAGGGTTTTGAAATCCAGCACGACGGGCGTGTGACCGCAGCCCTCGGCAAAGGTCATCATATGCTCGGCCTTGATCGCTGTAGTTGCGGTGTTGAGCAGCGGATGGAAGTTGACAATCGGGTGGTCAAAAAGCGCGCGATCGAGCACAAGCGTCACCGCGCCCTCCGTATCGTTCATGATGGAAAACAGCGTCACAGATCCCGGCGTGACGCCAAGATGCGCGAGCAGTAAGTCCGGTTTACCAAAGGATAGCCGCTTGCAACCCAAAACCGGGTGGAGCTTGTTGATCCGAATAACCGTATCGCCCAGCGCGCAAATCAGGAATAGCCGTCCATCTTTGTCTTTCAGAAACAGGTTTTTCGTATGTCCCCCCGGCAGGCCGGACTTGATATGCTGGCTTTCTTCCACGGTGAAGACCGGCGCATGCTCATGGGTCGTATGCGGCACGCCGAGGGCGTCAAGCCGTGCAAACAGGTCTTTGCGAGTTGCAGGCACAAGCCCCTCCGGTCGAATTTTCGCTTTGAATGTGAATAGTAAAACCGCGGGGCTTCCTACCGCAAGAAATATATACAAAAAGAGCATTTCTAGGGTTGATTATCAATTTGAGTTGCGCCATATAGCGCGTCTTCCACCGATGGAGAGATTTCGTCTTTCCACATACGCAAATGAGCGGGCGTAGCTCAGTGGTAGAGCACAACCTTGCCAAGGTTGGGGTCGTGAGTTCGAATCTCATCGCCCGCTCCATTTTCCAAACCCCTAAAATGCACGTCCCGGCGGGATATTGAACCAAATTCGATGTTTTTGGCGTCGTGTTTCTGTGCGCACGAGATAGGGTTTTCGGGCCGTGGTTACTTGCGGGTTACAAGTTCAAAATGGTGGGGGAATTTAATTTTACTGAATAGTTGTGAGGTGAAATATATGTTTTTGGTGACCCTGAGCGCTTAGAACGCAGTATGAGGCTTACATGAAGCTATCATGTTGTCAGACGTCCTCAGACACTCTTGTTTAAACGTCCCGCCTTTGGTCGTAATCGTAACAATAAACATGTAGTCCTCATTTCCATTGAACCAAGTCTTAACCTACCCGAACTTGCTGAATTCTAAAACACTATTTTAAATACTGAAAACTTTGCGTCGTCCTGTTATTGAGGATTTGAAAGTTGAATACCCTATAAGCTATGAAGTCCTTTTTGGGACTCCTAGAGAAATGAATTGTGATTGTGGAAGACAGTGTAGCGAGACGTATAATTGCTGATGGTGGTCATCATTGCTTTGGCTTAATCGACATTGAAGACCACTATTTAAGATCATACCCGCATATATTAAAAGCAACTAATGACCTACTGAAAATCAAGGATAAGGATTTTGACCCAATTCTTGCGATAGCGCATATGGTCTATGGCTGGATGCCCACCATCCTTAAATCAGTAAACCTCACGCCATCAGACAAAGACGTACTCGCAGGTGCTCGAGAGGTAGGGGCGTTTGATGAGGCAATTGCACTAATCGATAAATTCAATAAATCCCCGATAAACAACTCATGGATTGGTTTAAGTAAGGTGTTGCACTTTATAAATCCTGAGTATTTTCCGATATGGGATAGCAAGGTCGCAAGTAACTTTGGTTTGAGAAACTATCATCAAATGGCGAATAAGCAGAACTATCTAGATTATATTCGGTTTGTAGAGTCGCATATCCACACAAAAACCGTGAACGCAATCCAGCAAGAATTTAGCCGTGTGCGCTATGAGGTTTCAAACGTCAGGGCTTGTGAATTTTGTTTGTTTACATTCAATCCCGATGATGAAGACAGAGGAGTGAGAACCCCTTAAAGTGTCCATGTCTCGATGGGTCGATTCTAAGCCCTTTCAGGAGAGATTCTTAAAAAACAATGTTAGGTTCCCGAATATATGTTTCTGATCACCATGAAGGATTGTGGCGGTATATATAGTTGGTTGCCAATAAATGTGTGCCGCCTAAATTCAGGGCTTGAATATTTCTAAAACCGTTCGATATTCCCCCAATGTTAAAGTCGATGCAGAAACCGAAAAGACAAGTCTTTATCAAGTTCACGTTGCTGGTCGCTCTGATGGTTGGCTACTTCGTCTACCTGACTATTCAGTATGATTTTTTGACAGGCGGCGTTGCGGCTTTGCTCACGTGGAGTTTCTTCGTTTTGTGTACGCCTGTAGCAGATGCAGGCTTTCTTCTGGATTTTCCGCTTCGTATCTTGTTTGGCATTCGAATGGTGATGTCTGAGGTTGCTGTGTGGGCGGTGGCCATACTGCTCAATGCTCTCGCATTGTTTTTCGCACCTCACTTTTACGATACCACCATCATAACCAAACTCTTACACCAGATTTTTACAACGCCTTATCCCTATTGGGGCGTTATTCTTCTCTCTGGGTTCGGGACGTTTCTGTCTATCCGTTTTGGGGATGAGCTGATGGACGTCATTCACCACAAGGACCGAACGTTCTTTCACTCACATCACTTCAAGCATGAACTTGTCTTATTTGCGTTTTTCCTCATGGTCATTTTAGGATATTATGAGCTTATAAGTTCTCTTGGTATTGATGCGGTGGCTTAGTTCCAATCCTGGCTTTCTAAAGAGATAAAATTTGAAAAACGTCTATCGAGATTGGAGAGGGTATTCATTGGCCCTTCTCCATAGTGATTGCCTATTTTAAGATGTGTCAAATGTATGAGGTCGAATATTGATTCAGGGACGGACCGTAATCCCAAATTTGATAAATCAAGACTCCCTGTCTGTTCAACGGCTTCTTTATTTATACGTGCAAGCGCAATAGTTAACCCATTTTCCATGTAGAATTATGGTCATTCTTGATTAACTATTTCAACAAACTAACATTCAATCAGCGATGCAAAAGGATTCCTTTGCCGTCCTCCCAAGCATATTTTACCGGCTCCCCCGTTCGTCATTGGTTCTGGCCGGATTCGGGTTTTATTCGCTGATGGCGGTGGCGCCGGGGCGGCGGGGGTCTGCGGCGCCTTGCGCGCCCGGGGCTTCCAAGACGATGGACTGTGTGCTGCCGTTTGTCTCGCCGATGTGAAAACTGTGCCCGTAGGATTTCAGCACATTCAACGTGTCAGGCGAGACGCCAAATTCCAAAGACAGCTCGCCTGTCCGGTATTCGGGGTAAATCCGCGGCGCGTGGGTGGCTTCCGCAATCGGGAGGTTAAAGTCGACCAGATTAATAATCATTTGCGACACGGTGCTGGGGATTGTGTTTCCGCCGGGGCTTCCCGTCAGCGCCCAAAGGCGGCCTTGTTTAAAGAGCATGGTGGGAGACATGCTCGAGATTGGGCGGTGGCCACCCCTTAATTTATTGGCGGTGCGCAGGATGCCGTCTTCGCGTTCTTTGCCTTCCTGAGCGATGCCGAAATTGCCCATGAGGTTGCCGAGCATAAAGCCCGTGCCGTCGAGCATCACGCCCGATCCGAAATTACTGCCGAGTGTAAATGTGTTGCTTACGCCGTTGCCTTGAGAATCGACCACAGAAAAATGGGTGGTGTCCCGGCTCTCGAACGCCCACGGATCACCCGCGGCAGCATGGCCGAGCGGTGCCGCTTTGTTTTCGTCGATCAGGGCGGCGCGTTCCTTCGCATAGGCCTTTGATGTCATGGTTTCCACGGGCATCTTGCCAAAATCAACATCGGTCGCATAGAGAAAACGGTCCGCAAAAGAGAGCTTCATCGCTTCGGCGATAAGGTGATAGCTCTTGGCAGATTTCCATCCCGCCGCCTTCAAATCGAAATTTTCGAGTATGTTCAAAAGCTCAATGATGCTGGTGCCGCCGCCGCTGGCGGGGGGCATGGTGACGACGGTCGCATCGCGGTATGTGGTTACCAAGGGCTCGCGGTCCATCGCGCGGTAATTTGAGAGGTCTTCAGCCGTGATAAGGCCGCCATTCTCCGACATTTCCTTGACGATGCGTTTCGCGATAGGGCCGCGGTAAAACGCGTCCGCGCCGCCTTTTTTGATCTGTTTGAGGGACCACGCCAGATCGGGCTGTTTTAGGCGCTGCCCCTCTTTATAAGACGTGCCGTCTTTTTTAAAGAAGACCTCGGCGGCAACGCCTTCCTGGCTGATCCGGCTGCGAACGCGTTCGATCATATCCACGGCATCCCACGTTAGAACAATACCGTCTTTTGCAAGTCCCTCCGCCGGTGCGACAAGGTCTTTCCATGGCAGCTTTCCAAATTTTTCATGGGCATGATATAGTCCGGCGACGGTTCCGGGGATGCCCGCAGCTTTAATCCCTTGTCTGGCTTCACTCTTCACGCTGCCATCCGCCGCTAAAAACGCATCCACGTTTGCCGCAAGAGGCGCGACCGAGCGGTAATCGATCGCATAGGTTCGGTTTTCCTCCGCGATATAGACGAGCATAAATCCGTCTCCGCCGATATTCCCGGCGCGGGGCAAGGCCACAGCGAGGGCAAAAGCTGTCGCAATCGCGGCATCCACGGCGTTACCGCCATCTCGCAAGATTTGCGCGCCGACCTCGCTGGCGATTTTGCTTTGACTGACCACCATGCCTTTGTCGCCCAGAACGGCATTTTCAATTGTCGGATAGTGTACGGGAAAGTCTTTGGCCTGCGACGAGACGGGCGCAGCGCCGATAAACGCGCAGGTGAGTAAAACCGCCAGACCTTGTTTAATCAAACCCTGTTTCATGAAACCTTTTGTTTGGTGACCCATTTTAAATCTCCTGCAGGACATGAATGCCCTTATTGTCTTGTCTGGCAGATGCGCGGCGGCATCCGTGTCTCTCGCGCTCTAGGGCCGGTATGCCCGGGCGTATCTGGCGGTTTGCGTGTCGATAATGGTCTTGCCGATCGGGGCAAGTGAGAGGCTCGCGAGTTTGAAGTGCTGGAGCCCAAAAGGAATGCCAATAATTGTCAGGCATAGTAAAACGCCCATGACGAAATGCCCAATCGCGAGCCAAATACCGGCGAGGATAAACCACAGAATATTTCCAATCAGTCCCGCAAGGCCGGTCCCTATATCAGGAACGCCCGTGAGGCCTTTGCGGTTCACCGCCTCACGTCCGAACGGAAGAAGCGTGAAATTGGCAATGGTAAAACAGGCGCGGGCCCACGGCAGGCCGACAATAGTGATGGCCATGATGACACCCGCGAGGCACCACGAAATTGCGCTCACCAAGCCGCCAAATAATATCCAAAGAATGTTACCCACCGTATGCATAAAGACATCCTTCGCTGCGCCTGCACTCCCAGATTATTCGCATAAGCGCGACGTGATTACAACCTCGTGAATCTATACGAACGATAACTTCAACGGTGTTCCTTAAAGACGCGAGGTGGAAAAAAGTTCTACTTTTTTGGGAAATTTCCATTTGACTTATTTTGACTTCCATTGGAATAGTCTAAGAAACAAGAGGGGATGTTATGAGATTACAGACTATATTTTTAGCGTCAGCGGCGGTTGTAATGACGGCCTGCGCCACCGCGCCAACTGTGCCGGCAAAGCGTCCGATAACGGCTGAGGCAAAGGCCAAAATTGGCAATCCTGACGTGAACGTTACGGCCAACACTGTTGGAGTCGGCGCGACGTGGTTTATGACGCAATCAAATGGCGGCGGCGCCGGTATTGCGGGCGTTATTGGGGCCGCGATCGCTGATGCGATTATAAATGCCGCGCCTTCATCAAGGGCGTCAAAGACAGCAAATGAAGTGGCTGAGACCGTCATTGCCGAAGACTTGAATGACTCACTCATGGCGGCGATGAAGGCTGTCGAAGGCGGAGACAGCGAGATTTCGATCCGCTCAACCACGCTAGTGAATGGATTCGATAAGTCACTCGACAATGATGGCAAAGTGGTTCTGACCGTAAATTACATGCTGGCAGAAGACGCAAGCGCCTTTAAAGCGGTCGCGCTAGCGCAATATGAACGTGAGGATATGCCTTATGTGACACCTTACACATTTGAGGGAAGTGTGCCGAAAAATCAAAAAGGCGGGCCACTTTACAGTAACAGCTTTACCTTCAATTCAACGCAGTTTGCACAGCCGGTCTTGACCGAGGCGCTGAAGGCGGAACTTGTGAAAGCCGTTGAGGACAGTTTTCGAGGGGAAGATGGAAGTCTGCCAACAGAAGGCTCTGAATTTAAGAAAATGCAAAAAAGCATTGCGAACGCGAATGACGATAAACTGACGAAGTCTGAAACCTCGGTTTTCCTTGTTCAAAGCTGGTTGGCAGATGAAGCAGAGCCAATGAAAGCAGAAATTGAGCAGGCCCACGAATTTATCGCGAAATATTTGTTGGTTGACCTGAATTCCACAGAAATTCCGCGGCTGGACGGCATGGATAAAGTTATTGAAACGCTAGACAGTGGCCGCGTCGTGAAATTGATTGGTCAAGGGACCGCCGCTGGGTCTTATATCTCTGAGCCCGGGAATGTCGAAAGTTTCACCACTTATGGGAATGCTGTGAAATATTCTAAAATTGGTCTAGACGAGGTGAGCGCTGCAAAGGCGGCAGCAAGCGGCTCCAAGTAAGCCGGATTGGCGTTGGTTGCAGACTGCGCCAAATGGCTTCCGATGATTAGGGAAATTATGAAACGATATTTTGTCTTATTTGGGTGTTCACTTCTCTTCGCGAGCTGCGCGACGTCGACCGCTATGGACTATAAAGAAGTTACGGCGAAGGAGCGTTTTGGCTATAAAGAGGTTTTACAAGAGGATGGCAGTTATATCCTCTCTGTCATTCTACCCGGTGCGGGGCCGGATCGTAATTTGCCTTTTGAATTCTGGGACCGCCGCGCCGCCGAACTTTGCGGTGAGGGCCAATATGAGAAAAATATTTATAAAGCTTATCGTCCAACCCAAGTGACCCAAGGCGCCTATGTTTATGGGGGCGTGGGTTTGGGCGGAGGCGCGGCTGGGGCGTTTACCGTTGAAGGTAAATTGACGTGCTTGGGGGCTCCGGAGAACGAAACGCCGCCCGAGGTTTCTCTGGATTAATATTTCCCTGGCTTTGGGCGACAGCTTTGGGCGTCTGTGGTCTGGCGATTAATTGCATGCAAGTGGTTGCCCTCTTTTAAGCGGTTTCGCGCGGCAAATTAGCAAGAACGAAGCCTATCTACACGTCAATGAAGCGGTGGCGGGTGTTGGGGGCCGGGACGAGGCAGCTTTCTTTGTATCCAAACCATTTATAGCGGCGTTTGGCGACCATGGAATAGACGGCGTCGCGCAGAGGACGGGGGATAAACCGCAATATCCGTAACCAGCGCCACGGCGCTTTTAGGTGTGACAGTATGGCGAATCCTGCATCCGATTTTGTCAGGCCTTGGTCGCCGATAACCACGAGGTAGGTTTCGTTCAGCGCCGCCGCGTTCAATCCAAATTTTTGGGCGAGGGCGAGGCCCGCCTCTGACCACGCATTGACGAAAATAATGTCATCGTCGCGTTCATGCTTTAAAATGAACCGCACAAACCCGCTGCATAAGACGCAGTTGGTATCGAATATCATTTTCGTCTCTGCCATCGGCCCCTCTTACAGGCAATCGGGCGCTAAAGCGAAAGGAAATGATAAATCCGGTGTCTTTTAAGGCGCATTAAGAGGGGACGCTTTGCGGGGTACGACGACTAAAGTCTAAGAGGGCCGACGTTGACGCGGGCCTGAATTGCGGCAAGAGTACGCTTATGAAATCTCATTTATTTATTGCCTTTGGTCTGACCCTGGCCTTTATCTTTTTTGTTCAGGGAATGGACGCGATCAAGACGCCCGGTTTCGGCCTGCGCGAGGTTTACGTTCTGGGCGGTTTTGTTTTTGCCGGGCTGCTGATCCGCCGCGGCCTTAAAGACCGCCGCGCGAAAAAATAGCGCTATCTTTCCCTAAGACTAAAGTCTCCCTACCGTCTTTCGCTTCGATGGCCGAAAGTTAATGCGGGAAAAACCCGATACAATTCGCGATTAACGCAACAAAAGGGGAGGTAGAATTGACATCTACACACACACATGACCCGAAAGGTTATTGGAAGGCGACGATCAGGCTGACAATATCTTTGCTCGTGGTCTGGTTTCTAGCGTCTTACGGCGCAGGCATCATTTTTCGGGAAGCTTTGGATAAGTTCCATATTGGCGGTGCGCCGCTCGGCTTCTGGTTTGCACAAAACGGCTCGATCTACATCTTTCTTGCCCTCATCGTGATTTATTGTCGCCAGATGACCAAGCTCGAGACAAAATTCGGGATTAAGGGGTAAGTCATGGATCAGACATTCTGGACATATTTTTTCGTTATCGCGACGTTCTCCGTTTATATCGGCATCGCGATTTGGGCCAAAGCGGGCTCCACTGACGAGTTCTACGTGGCGGGGCACGATGTGCATCCTGCGATTAACGGCATGGCCACCGCTGCTGACTGGATGAGCGCGGCCTCGTTCCTCTCCATGGCGGGGTTGATTGCGTTTTTGGGTTATGGCGGTTCCGTCTATTTGATGGGCTGGACCGGGGGCTATGTGCTCCTCGCGCTGCTGCTCGCCCCGTTCCTGAGAGAATTTGGCAAGTTTACCGTGCCGGATTTCGTCGGGGACCGCTATTATTCCAAGGTCGCCCGCGTGATCGCGGTTGTCTGCGCCCTGATGGTGTCTTTCACCTATATTGCGGGCCAGATGAAGGGTGTCGGCGTGGCCTTCTCCGGCTTCTTGGGTATTCCATTTAACTGGGGCATCTTTATTGGATCGGCCATCGTGTTTGTTTACGCGGTGCTCGGCGGTATGAAAGGGATTACCTATACGCAAGTGGCTCAATATGTGGTTCTGATCTTTGCCTATACGGTTCCAGCGATTTTCATTAGCTTGATCATCACAGGAAATCCGGTGCCGCAGCTCGGCTTTATCGGCAATGCGGTTGGCACCGATGTGTCGATGCTCTCAAAGCTGAATACGGTTCTGACGGATCTCGGCTTTGCGGAATATACCTCCACAACCAAGTCCACATTGGATGTGTTCTGCATCACAGCCGCGTTGATGTTTGGTACGGCGGGCTTGCCGCACGTTATCATTCGCTTCTTTACGGTCAGTTCGGCGCAAGCCGCGCGTAAGTCCGCCGGTTGGGCGCTGATGTTCATCGCGCTGCTCTATACGGTTGCGCCGGCTGTGGGCGCGTTTGCCCGCATGAACTTTATCGATACGGTCAATGAAGCGGTCTATATTCAGGACGGCGAAAACTATGCCGAACGCGCGGCCGCAATCGAGGCCTCCGGTGGGAAGCCCGTACCTGTCTGGTATAAGGATTGGGAAAAAACGGGTCTTCTAAAGTTTGACGACCTGAACGGTGATGGCGTCATGCAATACCGCGGACCCGCCTCGCCAGATGGCCTTAAAAACGAAGTTGTTCCAAACCGCGATATCTTTGTTCTCGCGAACCCGCAAATTGCGAAGCTTCCCGGCTGGGTGGTTGGGCTTGTTGTGGCCGGCGGCCTCGCGGCGGCTCTGTCAACGGCGGCAGGTCTCTTGATGGTCATCAGTTCGGCAGTGTCGCATGACTTGATGAAGCGCACGTTCAAGCCAAATATGTCCGAGAAAGAAGAAATGCGTACCGCTCGGATCGCCGCCGCCGTGGCTGTGGTCGCGTCGGGGCTGATCGGAGCCTATGCGTCGAGCCTGCCCTTTGTGGCGCAGGTGGTGGCGTTCGCCTTCGGTATTGCCGCGGCGTCGCTATTCCCGATTATCTTCCTTGGGATTTTCTGGAAACGCATGAACAAAGAAGGCGCGATTGCCTCTATGTTGGTCGGTCTTATCGCCACTGTGAGCTATATTAGCTACTTCAAGTTCATGGGCGGTACGGCCGATGGATGGTGGTTTGGCGTCTCGCCTGAAGGCATCGGCTTTGTCTTTATGTGGGTTGCGGGCGCTGTTGGCGTAATCGTGGCCTTGGTGACCAAAGCCCCGCCGCAGGATATTCAAGACCTCGTGCAGGATATCCGCATTCCGGGTCAACGCACGGCGCATGATCTCGCCGATGCGGGTATGGCCCCCATCTCATAGGCCTTCTTCAAGTGTCTTTATCTCGGCTGCATTCCTTTTGGAGTGCGGCCTTTTTTATGAGGGCCGTGTTGCAAGTCCCTTTTTAATTTTACGAAAGCAAGATTGCCAAGCCCCGCCGAGTTTCGCATATTGGCCACAGAAGGAACAGCTATGCCCATATGGCTCATTATCACCGCGACGACGGCCTATGTTTTGGGCCTGTTTGTGATTGCCTGGCGCGGCGACAGAGGCGGCCGCGGTGACGGACCCGGCGGCGAAGCGGCCAAACCCAACGGGCTGGGCTACGCTTTGGCGCTTGCCGTATATTGCACGTCGTGGACATATTTTGGCGCGGTCGGCACCGCCGCATCAAGCGGATGGGATTATATCTGGATCTATGCGGGGCCAGCGCTGGTCTTTTTGCTGTTTCCCCATGTGGTGAGCCGGATTGGCGATATTTCTCAGCGCGAAAGTATCACGTCTTTGTCGGACTTTTTGTCTGCCCGCTATGGAAAAAGCCGCGGCGTTGCGGTTCTTGCGACGCTGGCTGCGGTTACCGGAAGCCTGCCATATATTGCCTTGCAGCTTAAATCCGTAGGCTCGTCGTTTAACACGCTGTCAAACCACGGCGACAATGTGGTTGAACTGACCAACGAGACCGTGCTGCTCACCGCCTTGACCATGGCGGCTTTCGCGATTTTTTTTGGTGCGCGGCAATCGGATGTGACCAAACGCAATCGTGGACTCATGCGCGTGCTGGCCTTTGAAGCCCTTATCAAACTGGCGGCTTTGATCGCGGTCTGTATTTTATCTCTTCGCATCTTTGACGGCGGGATCTCCGCCCTTGCCACAGATGCAAATGCTCATTTTGGGAATCCCGAAATTTCAGGCCGCGGCGTTACCATGCTGCTCTTGTCTATGGCGGCGATGATTTGCTTGCCGCGGCAATTCCATGTGGCCATGATCGAGCGGCGGGACGCGCGGGAGGTCAATTGGGCGAGGTGGGTCTTCCCCTTATATTTGCTCGTCACAAGTCTCGTGGTGGTTCCGATCACAATCGCCGGATTGTCCATTTTCCCAAGCGGACTTTCTGCAGATCTCTTCGTTCTAAAGCTACCAATGGCCAGCGACCACAATGTGTTGGCGCTCATCGTCTTTTTGGGCGGATTCTCTGCGGCGACGGGTATGGTGATCGTCTCGACCATTGCGCTGTCCACTATGGTGACCAACGATATTCTCGTGCCTTATTTTATTGATCGGGGCCGTATCACGGGGACTTCGGGCGATAGCGGTGCAAAGCTTATTCTTATCCGCCGCATCGTCATCGTCTGCCTGATGCTGCTGGCTTATGGATATTACAGAGTGGCCGCTGATAGTGCGGCGCTCGCGCAAATCGGTCTTCTGTCCTTCGCGGCTGCGGCCCAATTCGCTCCGGGGTTGCTCGGATCGATCTATTGGCGGCGCGGCAAGAAAAACGGCGTCATTGCAGGCCTGTCGATGGGGATGTTTGTGTGGGGATATACGCTCTTCTTGCCCGCCGTGCTCGGCATTGACGCGATGCAAAATAGCCTCCCTGCATTTCTCAATCCACATGGTTTGCTCGGGATAAATTTTGGAGATAATCTTACGCATGGCGTGATCTGGAGCGTTAGCGCTAATCTTTTGGCATTTATCTTGGGATCGGTCATATCGACGGAACGCCTTCGCGACCGCGTACAGGCGGTGGCCTTCACCGCGTCCGGCGAAAGCAAGATTGCCTCAAGCGCCGCCAAAGGCCCCAAAGTTTCGACGATTTCCCCAAACGGTTTGAACGCTCTGGCCTCGCGGTTCCTCGATGGCGCCGCTGTTGCCCATTCCTTTCAACGCTTTCACGAGGACACAGGGACGCCGGCAAGCGGAGAAGGTCCGGCGGATTGGCAACTTGTCCAGCACACAGAAAAGCTGCTCGCGCGCGCGATTGGAGCGTCTTCGGCGCGAGTGATTATGTCATCTGCGATCGCAGGTGTGAATGTGGATCTGGATGATTTGCTCACCATCTTTGATCAGAAATCTTACGGCGAGCGCTTTGACCAACATATGCTGCAAGCCACGCTCGAGAATATATCGCACGGTGTCAGCGTGGTTGACAGCGAGCAAAAACTTGTTGCGTGGAACGGCGCGTATGTTGAACTCTTTGGCTATCCGGCTCACCTGATTAAAGTGGGTGAATCGATCCAGAATTTAATTGAGTATAATATTCGATCGGGCTGGATAGAGGGTCAAAATCCCTCGCGGCAGGCGAGGAGGCGTGTGGCGCATATGCGGGCGGGGAAACCCCATATTTATGAACGTCAAAACCCGGATGGTCGTCACTTGCGGATTTCCGGCAACCCCATGCCCGGCGGGGGTTATGTGACAACATTTGCCGATATCACCGAAGATAAAAGGCGAGAGCAAGCGCTTCTTGATGCCAATGAAACGCTCGAAGCAAGGGTGGAAGCGCGCACGAAAGAACTCCGCGCGCTGACGGAAGACCTTGAAAAAGCACGTTCGGAAGCGGTCGGCGCGAACGCGTCAAAGACACGGTTTCTGGCCGCCGCCAGTCATGATCTCCTGCAGCCTTTAAATGCGGCGCGGTTGTTTTTGGGGGCTGTGAATTCTGATCCCTCTAGTCAAAAGCTGCTCTCCAAGGCTGATAGCGCGATCCAGTCCGCGGATGAGCTGCTGAAAGGATTGCTCAATATATCGCGTTTGGACCATTCAAGCGTCTTGCCCAAATACACCAATATTCCGCTCGCCCCATTATTTGAGGACTTGACCGACGAAGCCCGCCCGATGGCCAAAAAGGCGGGTATTGATATTCGGTTTGCCCCAACGCGCCTGTCGGTGAGAGCTGACCCAGATTTTCTTCAAAGTATCATTCGAAACTTTCTATCCAATGCGCGGCGCTATACCCAATCTGGCGGGATATTGCTGGGCGCAAGGCGGCATGGCGAACAGGTTAAAATTCAAGTTTGGGATACGGGACCGGGCATATCGGCGGCGCAGCAAGAGCTGATCTTCGAAGAGTTTCAGAGGTTCGAGAACGTGGACAATCTGGGAATAAGAGGCGCGGGCTTGGGCCTAACGGTCTCGCGCCGCATGGCAAATTTGATGGAGACGGAGATTGAGATAAAATCGATCGTGGGAAAGGGAAGCGTATTTTCTGTGTGCCTTGACCGCGCCGAGTCCTCTCAGCCGCGCAAAGCCTATGCGCCTAAACCGGTTATGGATGATTTGCGTATTTTGACGGGTTTGACAGTTCTCTGTATCGACGATGAAGTCACAATTTTGGAAGGTATGGAGGCGCTGCTGACAAAATGGCATTGCCGCGTCCTGACGTGCACAAATTGTGAGGCGGCATTTAAATTGATCTCGGAAAATGATGTGGACGCTGTGATTGCTGACTATCAGCTAAGCCCAACGGAGAACGGTCTTGATCTGATTGCGAACCTTCGTCCGTTTATGAAAATGCCGGATAATGTTTGTCTTTTGACGGCGCGGCGAACCCATGCGGTGGAAGAGGCGTCGGCTAATCAGAATATTGGTTTGCTCAGCAAGCCTGCTGACCCTGCGGATATTCAGACATTTTTGGTGAGTTGTCTTCGCAATAAGTCGAACACATAAACATTTATAGGCGCGTGGCTTCGCGAAAGATGAGCAAGGCTTGCGTCCGGTTATTGGCCCCGAGCTTCCGAAATATGGCTGTCATATGCGCCTTTACGGTCGCCTCGGAAATGCCCATTTCATAAGCTATTTGTTTGTTCAGCAGTCCGTCCGACAGACAGCTCATCACGCGCTGCTGCGCGGGGGTGAGGCTGGCGAGGTTCTCGGCAGCTTTGGTTGTTTCGGTGGCGGCGGTGTCGATATTTTGCGGGAAAGATGTCTCCCCCTTCATGACAGTGGCGATCGCCTGTGTGATGTCTCCGAGAGATCTGCTTTTCGGGATAAAGCCAGCCGCGCCGAGCGTGCGCGCGGTGGCGTAAGCTTCGGGCGTTTCCGTTGCCGAGACAATGAGAATAGGCGCATCTCCGCTCAGCCCTCTGACTTTGGAGATGGCTTCAAAATCATGACTGTCCGCCATATTTAAATCGAGCAATATAATTGCGTAAGTGTGCTGGGTGAGCATCGGGTGGGCCTCGGCCAGGCTACCCGCGTGATGGGTTGTAATCGAGGGGTGACCCAGCTGCCCGACAGCAAGCGTGAGCGCATCCCGGAAAAGAGGATGATCGTCTATAATTAGCACATGTGTATCCGTGCCCATTTTTCCCCCTGCCGCATCAGACTCCGCTGATTTTCGCAAATTCTATAATGCTTAGGTCTAATAGCCTATAAGACATTCGTCTTAGCACCAATGGCTAATGGCGCAAATCCCCTCAAGCGCAAATAGTGCATCCAAACAAAGGGGAACTCTTATGAAAAACCGTCTTAAATTTTTATTGCTTATGGGCGCGGCTTGCGCTTTGGCCCCCGCGGCTTACGCGCAAGGCCCGTCGATTGAATCTCGTCTTGAAGCCATGGAGGCCCAGATCGCGCAGCTTAAGGCCGAGCTGGCGGCGGAGAAAGCTAAAGGCGAAAGCGATGTGATTCTTCTGGAGCAGAAAATCCAGCAACCTTTGCCTGTCGGCGCGCAGAGCGGTAAAAGCGCCAATGCAGGGTTTCAGGTCGGCGACACAACGTTTAAAATTGGCGGCTTCATCGATATGGACGCCCATGTCACTCATCTCTCGGATGGGGCGATTGGGTCCAGCTCCATCGCGCGCGATTTTTACATTCCGAGTGTCACGCCGATTGGCGGTGCTTCGACCACCGTATCGGACCTCACGGCGCAGGCCTCGCGCTTGTCGATCAGCGCCCAGCGCGATGTGGGCTCCCAAAAGGCAACGGCGCATTTGGAAATGGATTTTCTAGGCTCTTCGCAAGGGGATGAGCGCGTCTCAAACTCCTATTCGCCGCGTCTCAGACGGGCCTATCTGGATTATAATGGCCTGCGGGTCGGACAAGAATGGTCAACCTTCCAGAACACGTCCGCCATTCCCGAAAGCGCGAGCTTCCTTGCCCTGTCTGATGGTATGGTGTTTATGCGCCAGCCGCAAATTCGGTACACAAGCGGGAACTTCCAAGTCGCGCTGGAAACGGGAAATACCACGATTACGCCAGCGGGCGGAAGCGGGCGCATCGAAGCCGACGGGAACACCATTCCCGACGTGGTGGCGCGGTATAACCTAAGCGGGGATTATGGGAATATCTCCCTCGCCGCGATAGGGCGGCAGCTCCGCCTAGAGACTGGCGCACCCAGCGATGACAGTACGTTCGGCTTTGGCGTGAATGTGGCGGGTAAAGTCAAAGTTGGCGAGCGCAGCGACGTACGCTTCCAAGTGGCTGCGGGTGAAGGTTTGGGGCGGTATATCGGCCTGAACGCCCTAAACGGCGCCGCCATCAATCCGGCAACGGGAGAACTTGAAGCTATTCCGTCCTATGGTGGATATGTGGCGTTCCGTCAGCCCTTTGGCGAAACCGCCAGATTTAACATAGGTTACTCGGCTTTGTTTGCGGACAATCCTGATTTCTTGACGGCGCTCAATCCAGCCTCCACAAAATCTGTTCAGTCAGCTTACGGTGCGCTGCTTTGGGATATTGCACCCAAAATCACTGTGGGAGCTGAGCTTATGTACGGCATCAAGGAACTCGAAAACGGCGCAGACGGAAGCCTAACACGCGCGACGTTCTCGACGAAATACGGGTTTTAGACAGCGGCGCTTAAGAGTGATACTATGAACCAAATCGTAGGTGATATAATTATGGAAAATAGTGAAAAATCCTATCCGGTGCCTGACGCCTTTGCGCGCCGTGCGAACCTGACCCCGGACATGTATCAAGAGATGTATGCCCGATCGATTGCAGATCCTGAAGGGTTCTGGAGTGAACATGGCCAGCGTATAGATTGGATGAAACCCTATACGCAGGCCAAGAATGTGTCTTGGGAAGAGGGCGATTTCAATATTGAGTGGTACGCTGACGGCGTTCTGAATGTGTCGGCCAATTGCCTTGACCGTCACTTGGAAACACGCGGAGATAAACCGGCGATTATCTGGGAAGGCGATGATCCGTCCGATAGCCAAACGCTCACTTACCGGGAAGTCCATGCAGAGGTTTGCCGGTTTGCCAATGTCTTGAAAGCGATGGGCGTCAAGAAAGGTGATCGCGTCACCATTTATATGCCCATGATTATTGAAGCATCGTTTGCAATGCTGGCCTGCGCCCGTATCGGGGCCGTCCATTCAGTGGTCTTTGGCGGGTTCTCGCCGGACGCGCTGGCGGGCCGTATCACAGATTGCGACTCGCGCTTCGTCATCACGGCGGATGAGGGGCTTCGGGGGGGCAAGACAGTCCCCTTAAAAACCAATTGCGATGCCGCTTGCGACATGGCGGGTATCGTCCAGAGCGTGCTGGTGGTGCGCCGCACGGGCGCGGCCATTGATATGAGGGACGGCCGCGACATATATTTACACGACGCCGTGAAAACCGTGTCCAGCGATTGTGCGCCTGAGCCGATGAACGCTGAAGATCCACTTTTTATATTATATACCAGCGGTTCGACCGGCAAACCCAAGGGGGTTTTGCATACGACGGGGGGTTACCTCGTCTGGGCGAGCATGACCCATGAATATGTATTCGATCTGAAGGAAGACGACGTCTATTGGTGCACTGCGGATGTGGGCTGGGTGACGGGACATACCTATATTGTGTACGGCCCGCTGGCGAACGGCGCGACCACCGTCATGTTTGAAGGGGTTCCGACCTATCCGGACGCGTCGCGGTTCTGGCAGGTTTGCGACAAGCATAATGTTTCGCTCTTCTATACGGCGCCAACGGCGATCCGCGCCTTGATGCGCGAAGGCGAAGGGCCCGTTCGGGCCACATCGCGCAAAAGCCTGCGGTTGTTGGGCACGGTCGGTGAGCCGATAAATCCCGAAGCTTGGGAGTGGTATTTTCACGTGGTAGGCGATGGCCGCTGCCCTATTGTCGATACCTGGTGGCAGACGGAAACTGGCGGTGCCATGATTGTGCCGCTGCCGGGGACAACGCAAATGAAACCGGGCGCGGGATCTCATCCTTTCTTTGGCATTAAACCTGAATTGGTGGACGCGGAAGGCCGTGAACTGGACGGCGAAACGGAGGGGAATTTAATTATCTCCGAGAGTTGGCCGGGCCAGATGCGCACGGTTTACGGAGATCATCAACGCTTTAAAGAGACCTATTTCGCCGCCTATCCGGGGAATTATTTCACCGGCGATGGCTGCCGCCGCGACGCAGACGGGTTTTACTGGATTACGGGCCGTGTGGACGACGTGATCAATGTGTCCGGTCACCGTATGGGCACCGCCGAAGTGGAAAGCGCGCTTGTCTCCCATGACGCTGTGGCCGAAGCCGCGGTCGTCGGATACCCGCATGATATAAAAGGCCAAGGCATTTATGCCTATGTTACGGTGCGTGCGGATGTGGTTGTGGACGATGTCTTGCGGCGGGATTTGGTGAAACATGTGCGCGCTGAAATCGGCCCGATTGCGAGTCCTGATCTTATTCAATTCGCGCCGGGCTTGCCCAAGACCCGCAGCGGTAAAATCATGCGGCGGATTTTGCGTAAAATCGCCGAGAATGAGTTTTCTAATCTGGGCGACATTTCAACGCTGGCCGAGCCAGAAGTTGTTGATGACCTCATTGCGAACCGAATGAACAGGGATTGAGCTTAACGGCTCTTATGTTCGCCAAAACATAAACTGCCCCCACCTTGCGTCCGGCCTCTTTTAAAGGGTTGGACGCTTTTTTATGGGGTTATGCCGTGAGCAAGCCCCGTGAAATCAACGCCGAATTAATCTCGTCAAGTATGGCCGGATCATCAATTGTTGCGGGGGGCGTCCACGTTTCACCATCCGCCATTTTGCGGATCGTGCCGCGCAGGATTTTACCCGAGCGGGTTTTGGGAAGGCGGTCAACCTTGATGATGTTTCGCAATGCCGCGACCGCGCCAATTTTATCGCGTACGAGCTGAATGCACTGCGCCTCTACGGCGTCAGGTGTTTCCAAGGCGCTGTCTTTCAAAACGATAAACCCAAGCGGCACTTGCCCTTTAAGGTCACAGGCGACGCCCAATACGGCGCATTCTGCCACGTCTGCGTGCGCCGATAGAATCTCCTCCATCCCGCCCGTCGATAGTCTGTGCCCGGCCACATTGATGATGTCATCCGTGCGCGCCATGATCGAAATATATCCATCCTCATCAATGAAGCCCGCGTCCGCCGTTTCATAATATCCGGGGAAAGAGGACAGATAGCTGTCTTTGAACCGCGTGTCCTTATTCCACAGCGTATGCAGGCATCCGGGGGGCAGGGGAAGCTTGATGCAAATCGCCCCTAATTGTCCGGTGGGGACGGGCCGGCCGGCCTCATCAAGGATCTGTACGTCATAACCCGGCATGGCGACGCAGGGCGAGCCATATTTAATCGGGAGCGCCTCGATACCCATCGGGTTGGACGCAATGGGCCAGCCCGTTTCTGTCTGCCACCAATTATCTATGACGGGTACACCTAGCATAGCCTCGCACCATTTTATCGTGTCGGGGTCGGCGCGCTCCCCCGCCAAGAACAATGTTTGAAGTGAAGAAATATCATATCGTTTAAGATGGTCCCCGGCGGAGTCTTCCTTCTTGATGGCGCGAAGCGCTGTGGGCGCAGTAAAGAGCGTTGTCACTTTATGCTCTTCAATCACGCGCCAGAACGTACCGGCATCGGGCGTGCCCACCGGTTTGCCTTCAAACAAAATTGTGGTGCATCCCTGCAAGAGGGGGCCGTACACAATATAGCTGTGACCGACGACCCAGCCTACATCGGACGCCGCCCAATAGACCTGACCGGGATGGGTGTTGTATATGTTACCCATGCTCCATTTGAGCGCCACCATATGGCCGCCAATGTCGCGCACAACGCCTTTGGGTTCGCCCGTTGTGCCGGATGTATAAAGAATATAGAGCGGATCGGTGGCCGCCATGTCCGCGCAAGGCACGGTTTTGCCGCTGGCTTTCGCTGCGCCAACCAAGTCTTGCCAGTGATGATCGCGCGGGAGGCGGAGCTCGGCCGGGCGCTGTTCTCTTTGATAAATAAGGCAGGTCGGCGGTTTGTGGCTGGACAGGGCGATGGCCTCGTCCAGAAGAGGTTTGTATGCGATCACGCGCTTGGGCTCTATCCCGCACGATGCCGAGAGTATGAGTTTCGGCTTCGCGTCGTCAATCCGTGTCGCCAGTTCTTTGGGCGCAAAACCGCCAAAGACAACCGAATGAACGGCGCCGAGCCGCGCGCAGGCGAGCATAGCAAAGGCCGCCTGAGGTATCATCGGCATATAGATAATCACCCGGTCGCCCTGCGTAACGCCCAAATCTGTCAGCACACTTGCGAGCGCGTTTACCTCGCCCAGTATCTCGCGGTAGGTGAAGGTTTCTTTGGTCCCGGTAACGGGGCTATCATAAATCAGCGCGGCCTGATCCCCGCGGCCGGTTTCCACATGGCGGTCAACGCAATTATAACACGTATTGCCCCGCGCATCGGGAAACCAACGGCCATAAACACCCTGCTCGGGGTCGAAGCCTTGTGTTGGCGCGGTGGTCCAGTCGATGCTGCGCGCGGCGTTTAGCCAAAAATCTGTGGGCGCGCTGGCCCATTGTGCGTATATATCTTTGTAGGATGTCATATGTGTTCCGCCAAATACGTAAGGTACGAGACGCGCAGCGTAACACATTTGCGAAAATTTCTGTGTCAGACTTTCGGATAATATGGGCGGCTGAGGAGGCGATGAAGGGTCATGAGGCTGCACCGCTCTCGCGGCGGGTGCCTGACGTACCCAATTCCTTGGTCAGTGCAGCATCCAGCTCTGTCAGGACCGCGATGCGTTCCTTGTAGCGCCGAAGATAGGAATTCAACCGTGCAGCATTATCGCTGTATTCACTGAGTAAGCCCGTGTTCCCGCGAATTTTGTCAATGTCACATTTATATCGCCACACCAAGCCATCGTCGGTGACCTTCCCGTTTGCGGGAATGTCGTTTGTCTCCTCGGCCCGCGCAGAACGAGAGCGTTCCTGCACAACAGCATAGTCGCGGAGGGCCGTCTTCACGGACGGGTTGGAAATCAGGTCAAACCGGCCGGATGAAATGAGCTCATCAAGGCTCGACAGTGCTTCGGTGGGCGAGGGCAGCCAGTGTGAGACGACCAGAGCCCAGCATTCATCCTTGGTCAGTAGCCGTGACGGCGCGCGCGAGAACATAACGGAATGAGCGTCTGTGAGCATCTCAATGCGAGGGCTTTGGGCCGCCAGCTCTTTTTTCTGTGTGTCCAGAAGTGAGCGGGTTTCCTCCTGCAGGCGCAATAGCAGGACCTGCTCGCTGTTTCGCTCGACCCGCGCCGCATTCCAGTTATTGACCTGCAAACCGATGAACACGCCGAACACGACAATCAGCGTTTCCACCGCCACGGTGAACCAGTCCTGCTTGCGGAAGGCGTCGGTGATGCGGCGGATGATCATGGTGTGGTCTCGGGTTTTGAGGGCGCGGCTTCAACTGGCGGTTCGATGGGTTGCAGTTTCAGACTGTCGAGATAGGTCGCGAGAAATTTTTCGTCGAGCCCTTCGATAATCGGGCCGGCAACTTCCATCATGGGCGTGCCTTCCCAGCCGGGCGCCTGAAGCGACCACCAATGCTTGGCAAAGCGGCTGCCGAAATAGAAGGGGGCCGCGTTGAGTACGTGCTGACGCGCATCGGCGCGACTGGCCAGTCCCGCAGCTTCCATCTGGAAGCGATGGTCCCATTGCAGCATCAGCGCCACCAGGATGCCATCCACTGTCCGCAGCTCCGTTTCGGTCAGGTCTTCCGGATGGCGAATGGACTTGATCCAGACCTCCGATATTTCCGGCTTGGCGATATAGAACTCGATCTCGGCGAGGACATCGTTCTTCTGCTGCTCCATCGTGGCACGGGACAGGGCTGCGTTCTGGCGCACTTCGACAATCAGCATGATCAGGCCAAGCAGCACCCCGAGGTTCGCGCCAAGCGTTAGCCAACGGTTCACGCGGTCATTTGCAGTTGGGCGCGGGGAGATCTCGGGCAGGGGGGCTGCGTCATCCTGCGTGCTTTCTGGTTTGGAGGCACCAAAGCGAGGAATGAAACGGTTGAGCGTCATGGCGTGATATCCTCTTCGAACAGCTTTTTCAGCCCGAATGTCCTTATCGTCGCTTCAAGGTCATAGGTCCTGCCTGACACTTGGGCGTTACGCAGTTTCAGGGCTCTTGCGACCTCGGGGTCACTCCGAAGCGCCAGAACGCCTTCTGCCATCTCGTCCGGACTGGCGGTGAGTGTGCAGGGATAGTCCATCGTGAGTAGTCCAACAGCGACGCCGCCGCTGTCATACTCCTTGTCGCCGCAATTCTTGCTGAGGTCGTTGTGCAATGACGGCTCAATCGACATGCGGAAGAGGTCACGATAGCGGGACGACTGACCCTCTGAGAGGGTGATGGAAAAGATCGGTGTGTTGTAAATGCCGATCGCGGTTTCGCGCAGGCCGACATCGGAAATCAGCGCCAGCGAACCCGACGCCACGATCTCGTCAAAGGCCGCCCGTCGGCGTTCATACCAGTTGTACTGGCTCGCGCGGTAAGCGTTGATCAGAATGGTTTCATCATCCATGCCCGCCTGTCCCGACAGCCCCAGATAGGCCGCATTGCCGGCTCTGTACGCAACAGAGTTATATTCCAGAAGAGCGGTTGCGTATTCCAGTTCAGCGTGAAGTTCTGCCCTCAACCTTTCGGTATAGACTGCGGCGCGGGCGCGGTCCTGACGCGCCGCGTTCCAGTTATTCACCTGGAGACCGATGAACACGCCGAACACGACAATCAGCGTTTCCACCGCAACGGTGAACCAGTCCTGCTTGCGGAAGGCGTCGGTGATGCGGCGGATGATCATGGCGCCGCCTCCGGTGTCACGGGCGAACCAAGTCGCGCGAGGGCATCCTCCAGCGATGTTGCGACACCGCCCAGGTTGAGTTTCGCCGATATAACCATGGAGTAATGATAGGTCAGTGTGGCAGCGACGACGGGGTCGCTGTGAAGCGCGAGTGCGATGGCCTCTATCTCGTCAGGATCAGCGTCGAAATCGCAGCTATCCATGAAGCCGAGGATATCCCCCTCATCGTTTCGAAGATCGCTGCACGTCTCCCGCATCGCAATTTGCATATGCATGGGAATGATCTGCCGCGCGGTGACGCGGTAAGTGGAATTGAGACCGAGCTGATACATATCCTGCGCAGTATCGAAGGCGTAGAATTGTGAAAGGCCGGACTCGACCGCGTCTTTTGGCAACAGGCTGAGATGGCCGGAGGAGACAATCTGGTCCCAGGTGGCCCGCTCCGGGGTGATGTAGGAAACCTCGGTCCCCCGGTAGGCGTTGACGATGAGATCACGCGGGTCCGGGTCTGTCTGGCGCAGCAACTCGTCTGTGCGAATGACGCTGTCGAGGACAGCATCGTAATAGGCGGCCTGCAACTTTGTCCCGTCAAGGTTCACCTGTGTTTCGCGGGCGAGCAGGCTGACATACTCTTCGCCAAGCTTGGCGTTGGCTCGCTCCGCATTCCAGTTGCCAAGTTGAATACCAAGGAAGACACCGAGAACGACGATCAGCGTCTCGATGAGGACCGTGAACCAGTCCTGCTTGCGGATGGAGGCGGCGAGGCGCTGGAGGATCATTCGGCCACCTCTTCCTTGAGCGCAGCGAGGATCACCTCCAGAAAGCGAGCATCGCCGTAATTGTTGACCTGCGCGGACCCGACCTTGGAGTACTGGTAGCGAAGCATTTTGCGTAATTCGTCAGAGGCCATCAGGGCCCGGGCGGCTTCCTCCACCTGCGCATCGTCGACAGCTATCCGGCAATCGGCGACAAAGCCCGTGATGACCAGGTCCTCATCTGTGTAATCGCTGCATCCGTCCCGGATGGCGAGCTGGACGGGCAATGGGATTAGGGACCGCACGGCCTGCCTGTACGGCGTATCCTGAATTCGCGCGATCGTGCCATCATTCGCGTCGCTGAACTTGTAATAATCCGACAGGGCGCTTGCGATATCTTCACTCGGCAGGAGGTCGAGATCGCCGGATGAGACGATCTGCTCCCAGGTTGCGCGCCTCTTCGGCGTGAATGCGAATTCGCTCGCCCGGTAGGCCGCCTCAATCAACGCTTGCGGGTCCGGGTCGGGCTGTGACAGCATCCGGTCGGCGTCCACAATGCTCTGCATCACGGCACCATAGTAGCCGATCAGTCTGCGGGCAGATATCAGGTCCTGTTCAAGATCGGATATGATCCGGACGGTGTATTCCGCGCCCAGCTTCTGGTCGGCCCGCGCCGCATTCCAGTTGTTCACTTGCAGACCGATGAACACGCCGAACACCACGATCAGGGTTTCCACGACAACCGTGAACCAGTCCTGTTTGCGGAGCGCGGTGGTAAGACGGCGTAGGATCATGGGGTTTCCTTCGCGAGGGTTTGATTTGTATGTCGTCCGCTCTCGGAATATGTGGCGAGACTTTCTGCGTAGGCATCCAGCTTCTCGGAGACCTGGGTGACATAAATGGTGTAATAGTGCTGCGTGATCGCAACGTTTGAGACAAGCGCGACGATTTCCGCGTTGCCGCAAATCTGGTCGGGCGTCTGCATAAGATATTGATCAACTCCGCCCCACTCGATCATTCCGGGGTTGGCGATAAGATCATCTTCGCTCGTCAGACTAAGTCCCGCGGCGCTGTAAACGGCCTGCTCGGCATCCTGTTTGATCCGGATATAGCGTTGCCACTGTCGGTCCATAAAAGTCATCTGGTCGGCCATGCCTCGTACGTTTTCGCGCAACTCAGGTGACTTGATGAGCGAAAGCCGTCCTGTGTCCAGCGCCTCATTCGCCGACGCCAGAGTAAACCGGGGCGGCGCAAAATCACCTACGCCCAGAATCAGCGCTTTGAGCTCGTCATTCATCGAGAGACACTGCGACGTGTCATTGAGGCGGACCGCAAGACGTTTCGCATCTTTCAGAATGAGGAAGTTCAGAGCGAGATAATCGGCCATGTCCTCGCGCGCTTCGCTGGCCTCGATAATCATTCGCGACAGCAGGTCGACTTCATCGGTTCGCGCGACCCGCGCGGCATTCCAGTTGTTGACCTGCAGACCGATGAACACACCAAACACCACAATCAGCGTTTCCACCAGAACGGTGAACCAGTCCTGCTTGCGGAAGGCATTGGCGAGGCGCTGGAGGATCATGAGGCCGCCGCCTCTTCGCTCGCATGGTCGATGCCCAGCGTCTCGTCGAGGACGTCATGCAATTCCTTAACACGCTGGCTGACCGGCAGGACTCCACGACCGGTATAGACGTTGTACATGTAAGTGTTGTCGATCAGCGCGTTCAGAAAAACCGGGTCTTCCCGCATGCCGTCAGTGTCGCAAGCGGGACCGAGCCAGTAATCGTCTTGTTCGAAGGCTGGAGCGCCGAGTGTGTAGCGCATGAGGGCCGGAAAGGCGCGGCCCAGATTCTGGTTTTCCTCGCTTATGAGCTGAATGAGATCGCGAGCACTGGCCGCATCCTGGGTGAGGTTCAGAATGCTGGTGCGCATCGCCTGCGAGCTGATCTGGTCAAGCCGGCCCGTCGCTAACAGCTCGGTGATGGTTGGAAGGTCGACCGGGGGAACAGTCGTGTGAGACGAGCCGGCAATGGCGTCGCATTGGGCCTGGGACAATGCGGAACCTGCGGACGTATCCTGCAAGACCCTGACGGCGGCAACGAGGTCGGTGGAAAAAGTCTTGCGGCTCTCGTCATAGGTCGCGCGCCGATTGAGCAGCTGGACTGTCTCATCGTGCAGACGGATAAGATATGCGCTCTCGCCATCCTTGCGGGCACGCTCAAGCGCCCATTGCTGAACCTGCAAGCCGAGAAACACGCCGAACACAACGATCATGATTTCCACCGCCACGGTAAACCAGTCCTGCTTGCGGATCGAGGAGGCGAGGCGCTGGAGGATCATGAGCTCGTCCCCGCAATCCGCCTAAGTTCGGCAAAGACATCAGCATTCACTTTTTCGAGATCAGTGATTGCTGTTTCAACGTCAGCGAAGCGGATCTGAAGGGCTTCGACCAGCCCCTCTGATGCCCGCAACGCGTCGGCAGAAGCTGCGATATCTGGCGCCGGCAGATCAAGCGCGCAGTCATAGGCGAGCGAGCCCACAATAGCCTCATAATCCAGGGAGGGCGCATACCTGTCGCCACAGCTATCGAGCAACGCTTCCTGTACATCTGCGGTCACGCGCCGCCTGAATATTTCACGAACGGGCGCGCCACGCCCTGCCTCAGCGATGACGTCGATCAGCGTAGTCGTGTATAGAAATATCGCCGTCCGCCGCAGCTTTTCGTCTTCGATCAGGCCGATATCGCCCGTCGCAATCAACTCATCAAAGGTGGCTCTGTTCCGGTCATTATATTTGTATTGTGTCGCCCGATAGACATTGATCAGAAATTGCTCATCACTCATCTGGACCTTGTCCGCCAGGCTATCCAGCGCAGCCTTGGCCGCAGCTCGAACATCCTTGTTATAATCAATCAGGTATTCGTACGACCAGGCTTCGTAAGTCAGATCTGCCGTCAGTCGCACGCTGAAATCTTTGGAACGCTGATGGGTCTCGCGGCTGTCATTCCAGTTCGACGCCTGAAGGCCGAGAAACACACCGAACACAACGATCAGCGTCTCCACCGCCACGGTGAACCAGTCCTGTTTGCGAAAGGCATTCGTGAGGCGGCGCAGGATCATGGGGCGTCTCCGACTACCGCGTGCAGGCTGTCCCTGATATCCTTGTTGTTAATGGCGAGAGTGATAAACGAAGACCTGGCATTCATGGCCTGCAACCGAAGCAGCGGAATGAGTTGAGGGTCCGTGCGCAAGGCCTCTGCCCCCTGTTTAACAAGTTCAGGTGACAGGCCGGTTTCGCAATCATAGTTGAGCTGGCTTCCAATGCCCTCATAGTCGCCGATAGCCATAAATTTGTCGCCACAGGTTTCCCCCAGAGCCACCTGCACCTCGACCGGAACGCTTTTCCGGAATGCGTCGCGATAGGGCGAGTCCACGCCTTCTCCGCTGGCCGGTGCAATAAAGGGCGTCGTGTAAACGAGAATGGCTGCATCCCGCAGCACCTTGTCCCTGATCAGCGACATGGACCCGGTTGAGGTCAGCTCATCGAAGGTCGCACGCTGACGCACCCCGCCTTGATATTGAGTCGCGCGGTAGGCGTAGATCAGGAGGTCTTCATCCGACGCGCCGACTTTGCCTTCAAGAATGGCGAGCGCCCTATCGGCATTGTCCCGGACGGCGCCAAGATAGTCGATGAGGCCTTCGTAATTCCAAGCCTCGACCAGGAGATCGTCTCTGAGCTGTTCGGCAAACACCGCGCCGCGCTGCTTATCGTTCCGCGCCGCATTCCAGTTGTTCACCTGCAGACCGATGAACACGCCGAACACCACAATCAGCGTCTCGATCACGACAGTGAACCAGTCCTGTTTGCGGATGGAAATAGCGAGGCGCTGGAGTATCATTCGGACACCCCATCAGCCGCGTCTTTCAGAAAACCGTGGTCAATCTCCTCGCCCAAAAGGCGTTCATAAAGTTTGATCACTGGCTCGTATTCACCTACCTGAAGACACTCTCCGTATATTTCACGCCCGGTCCTGATCATCTCTTGCACACCAACGCTGGCCTGGTCGGCGTCAAATTCGAAATCAGACACCATTGCGTCTGTCTGGAAGTCTGCAAAGGACACGATCGCCTCGCGTGCATCTCGAACCATTGTCGCCATAAGCGCTTCTTGGGAGGAGATATCCGCAAGCAAGGAGATGGCATCCCGGCGTTGAGCAAGGGTAATCTCGCCACCAATCGCAAGATGAGACAGCTCCGCTCGCTTCTGCCGGAGGTCTTCAATTGTAAGATTTATAATTTCCGCGGTCTGGAACACGAAATTCAAAAGTGAGTATTGCGCGCGATCCAGGGCAAAAGAACCCTCGCTCGACGTCGCCGCTTGCCAGGCCGTAACCGGCCAAAATCTCAACGGCATCCGTAATACAGACGGAACGGACTGATCATCAAAGCCGGTGTTCAGTGATGCTGACACTTCAGGCTCCCAGTATGGGGCATCCCGCTGCAAGAGTGTGAGCAGGCTTGTTTCCTGATCGAGCCTGCAGGGCTCAACGGCAAGGCGTTCGCTGGCGCTTGTCGCAATTAAAAGAAGGTCTGATTCCACCCCTTTCATCATGTCCAGCATTTCCGCCCGGCGATTCAGTTGCGTGACATATTGATTGGCCAGAAGCGCGATCACTACACCGAACACAACAATCATGACTTCGAAGATGAAGGTTTTCCACCCTGCTCGGGAGCCAGCCAGACGTCTTAAAAACCGCATATCCAAACCCCGTTGGTTCGCGTCAAAAGTTGTGCAAAACCTCCATGTTCAGTGACGTCGAGGCTTGAAGCTAACCCAATGGGGTGTCCGGCAGGTATAATGATGCGCCTAATTTTCATTGTCCGCCCCAGATTTTTTTTTGACGTTAACACAGATTTTTGAAAAGTCTAACGCCGCGTTTAAACGTCAAACGGCCGCCGCATGCGGCGGGGTTGCCCATTGATTGGCCGCCATGTAATATATCTTAACGTGTTAAAGGCCTGCGCTTGTGAGGAATAAGGATGTTTCGATTTTTTCTTGGTAGTTTGGCTGCGCTACTCGTGACGGCGGCCAGTTGCCCTGAACTTGCGCAGGCTCAAGGGGACACTGAAATTGAAAAATGCGAAACATCGGGGAGTTTAAGCGCCAATATCCGAGGCCGCGTTCGCCTTTATAAAAACGATGCTTTCACGGCGTGGTTGTCTTTGAACCACAAGGTCACGCGCGGCGATTCGAAGGGTCTTGTCGTAAGGACAGAGCAAATCCCCTTCTTAGGGCTCGAATTGCGCGTCGATAATGACGGCGAGATTGGCCGCATTAACGGTTCTCTATATATGGCCGAAACCTGGTCTCAATCACAAAGCAAATATGTTACGCACTGGGATCAAACGTTCAGTTTTGGTGACATTGAGCTTAAAAACGATCCGATCAATATGTTGATTATGAGCCGGAACGGAGAGTATCAACAGCACAAGACTCGCCTCGGTATTGCCTCTCCGGAAGGTGATACCCAGAAGATTCTCTCGAAATTAAAAGCGGGCGCTCCGTTTAAATCCCGTGCCGTCAATGCCGACGTTCCCACTGAGTATTTTGAAGTGGAAATAGACATGTCAGATGTTCCCGCCGCATTGAGTAAAATGGAGGACGCGCTAGACGTCCTCAAAGACAAAGCGGCCCAAGGCGGATGTCAGCTGCTATAGTGCAAGGGTTTCTCGGAGACGATTTTGGTGCGTTATAGAAGATGCTGAAAAGCGTTTCTCCGCAAATTACCAGACATGTAATTTGTTGTTTTTAGCTCATTTATGATCCTAATTTTAGGCCTGACGAAAATGGCCCATGTAGGGATCACGAGAGAAATAACAGTCAATAGACATTAGAGTCCTGTTGTGTCTTTAACTGTATCTCCAATGCTTTTCAGAAAGCCGCCTTTGCCTTTATCGGGTTCCAAAACTGGCTTTGCGGTTTTATAGCACTCCTTGACAATATCTTCGTCCGGCAGGGCTTTACAAGCTGCGTAGGTTGTCATGACCTCCTCATCCTTATTAAGAATAACGAGTAGAGAAATTTTTTCGACGATGAACGCTTCGGTGCCAAATTTCTCCATGCCTTCATCGAGTGCATTTATGGCCATGGTCTCGTTCTCCAGCATCATATAGCTTTTCGAAAGATCTCGGAAGACTTGCATATCGACGTCTCCCTTCAGTTTTGCTTGGTTGAAATATGATATCGCCTGACCAAACTGAGCGTTCGCAAATGCGACATCTCCTGATGCTTTTAGATATTGCGTATTCTGAAGGCGATCCGCGGATGTTACACTCTGCAGAGCTTTGAGCGCGCCTTCGATATCCCCTTTTGCGAGGAACTCCATGGCTTGTTCCGCAGCGGCGGCAGGTGTGTTTTCTTCAGTAAATGTGGACTTGAATTTCTCAAAAAATGCCAGAGAGGATGCTGACATCTCTGGGGTTTCTGCTGTGTAGAAAGCATCAAAATACTCTTCCACCGCATCCACGCGCTTATCCGAGCTGTAATATAAATGAACTTTTCCCTTGTTCAATCGTCCAAAAAGTTTCTTGAGACCAAAGGTGGTGATCGCGAGCTTTAAGTGGCCTTCCATGAAGCTTCCCACATCCCCACCCGAAAGGGCAACATTGGGCGCTGTCGCGGCCATTTTTAGGGAGGCATCTTTCGCAGTATCTGCGGCCTCTTTCCCGAGACGTTTGAGTTTTGCGTCTACGGAGTCATCATAGGCTTCGTAAAGTCCGCGAAGGAGCTGTGCGCCATCTTCTGCATTGTATTTTGGCGGTCCAAAAGTGGAACTTGTTAGAAGATCCGTCGCCATGTAATCGGCCATTTGCTCCGCATCTTTTACATAGGGCGAATATTGAAAGCGGTAGAGTTCTGCCTCGACCCAAGGTGATGCCACTGCTGCGCCGTATAAGACTTTGTTGGCGTCATTGAATTCTTGATTCATGTTCGTCCCGCCAATTTGGGCATTGAGAGTTTGTGTTGCGTGAAGCAATTGAATTCCGGCACCGATAGCTTTCGTGAAACCTTTAGTTTCTTCTTCTTTCTGCTGGTAAATAATTGGGTGCTTATAGAGAAGATGTGCGTATTCATGAGCCAAAATATAAGCGAGGCTATTGAGTTTTGCTTCCTCGGAGAACTGAAACTTATCCAGATCTTTTTCCTTCACATCTTCAGGAACATTTGCGCTTGTTAGCGCTTTCAACAGTCCTGTTGAGACGATAATCAAATCAGTACCGTAGGCTTTTGCCTCGACTTTTTGTTGGTTTAAAACTCTAATTTTGGGGCGAATGGATTTCACCGGCGCGGCCTGCATCACTTCCAGCATGATTTGATCGAGCATTCGTATTGTTGCGCTATATGTGCGGCTCGTTGTTTCGTAGCGGCGCAGGTCTAGAGGGTCTTGTGGGTCGAGCGGTCCTGATCCGGCATATGCGGAGGCCCCGCTCGTATCAATTGTTGGCGGAGAATAAGTGGAGATGACCGTTTGCTCTGGTATTTTGGGGCTTTTTGCGATGGCAGTGAACGGTTGCGATGCACAGGCCAAGAAAAGACCCACTTTAAGACAAAGATTTTTTGCTGACATGGTTTGCCCCCCGTATTTAACTGCAACTATTGTTTGACGCGCCTGACCCTGACCCTCCGGCGGGCATGCTTTGATCGCCGGATGAACTGATAACGATACAAGTGAATTTCATTTTCTTTACCATCACCGGCGGCTTGCCATCTGGCTTCCAAAAAAAGTAATCCTTATCGCCGCAGTCCATGAATGTGATGGGTAACATCCGCTCCAATTCTTGTTTGGTTAGGGGCTTTTGGTCTTTTTGGGGGACAATTTTGTTCCCCTCTGGCACCCAAAGTTGCACCTTATCAGACCGGATTTGAACGGCACTCGTAATTTTGTGAGGTTTGCAGTTGGCCCAAGCGTTCGCGCCGCTGAAAAAAAGCACCGCTGCAACAGTTAATGCAGGGCGTCCACATTGTGCAAACGAATTGAACTTGGTCATGATGCTTTTCCCTCCCTCATAAAGACTTTTAAGCATTGGGCCGCTTTGCAACCACCTCCAAGATAAATACCATGCCTAAGCCTGACAGTCCAATCTCAAAAATGTTTCCAAGTGGCCATTTCCCGATAATCGCCGCTAAGGCCATGCTCGCCAGTGTGAAGCCAAAAACAATTTCTAAATATCGGCTCCATCGGTAAATATACATCTCACCAGATTCTGACGGCCGTTGCAGATCTCGTTCTCTAACGATGTAGAGAAGGAATGCGACAACCATCAAAACGATGCCACTAAACAAGTCGCTCGTATCCATTTCGTACAATAGTTTCCGTGGAACCTTGTTATGGTTCGCCCCTTTTTCGATTAAATTATCAAGGGCCATCGCATGAAGCATGACGCCCGGAACAACCCCATATGTGGGCGTGTTGAAGTTATCCGAGAGTTGTGGCTGATCTGCCCCAATCATCACGATTTTGTCCTCTAGCATGTATCGGAGTTGGGCGTCAGAGACGTTCGAAAAGAGGGTCTTTACGGGGATGGCTAGGTGGTAGAAGCAGCGATTTGTGCCGCGTTGGGTGATGTCCCTTTCGCCGCTTAAAACCCCCTGAAAAATTGACGAGACCATACTTCCATATCGATTGAAACTCCCCGCTTTTTTGCAGTGCGTAACGTCGGTCCAAGCCGCTTTAATGTCGTTAATTGTTAGAGCCGGAATTGAAGTACAACCTATCTCATGGAGTCTATTCGAAGCCTCAATACGGTCACTATCAATGTGCGAGGAGGTGTTCTCGAGGTCCTTGACGTTACGTGTCCCCTCACAATCATTTATTTGGTTATCGATTGCAGGAAAGGTGGACACCCAATCTGGCCCTTCGTTGTAACCCCATTCCACAGCAAGGGCCCTGCGCGCAACGCCGCGTGGTTCAAATTGATTGCAAACCTTATTCGCGTGAGCTGTAAAAGTGTTTTTGCAATATTCAAAAAACAAGGCGTGTGCAGCAGGCCAACGCGCATCATCGCCAAGTTCGCCTTCAAGTCCACTTGGATAATTCAGGACGGCATCAATATCTATGGAGATTGTCGTTTCATGTTTTCCACCAGCATCGTCCAAAAACCTCCGTATTGGCGCAAGAGCTGTATGGTACTCATCCGGTTCGCTGCCGGTCTTTCTGTAAACGGGGCCTATATAGATCGGTGTCTTTTCGTTTATTCTGGACAGGTTTTGAGCGAAAATTTCAATGCTCGGATAGTGTTTGGTTTGGACTTTCGTGATCTCCATTGAGTCTAATTCGGCGGCCGGTGATTGAAATGATTTTTGAAACTCCTCCCAAGCGGGCATTACGTTTTCGGCTGCTGTTGAAATTCCATCGAAATCATGGACATTTTCATTGTGAGGGGTCGTGTAGTAAAGGTCTAAAAATATTGCTTTCGGAGAGAATTGGTTGATTCTCTCTAGAAGCTCTATTTGCGCAGCGTATGAAGGTGGAAAGTGACCACCCCCCAAATGCGATTTCATATCTTCGGGGGTGATAAGTACCACGACGATTTCCTTCTGGGCCTCACGTGTTTTGCCTCCATAAAAAGGGCTGAACGTGCGGCTTAAGAAGTAAGCTGCATTTTCATCTCCGACACGGTCAAGATTGAAGGGGTTGAAGGCGCTGGTAAAAAAATGGGAAAAGACAACCAGTGATAAGGTCAAGATGACATTGCGGCTCAGGAGTTCGACCAAGTTGTGAAAAAACTTTGCCAAAAAAACGAAAAAGCCGTTGAAGATTCTGACGAACCGCGTTGTTGTATCTCTTAGCTTTTTAAGCAGCCAAAATGTGGCCTTAGCAATGCGCGGCTTCGCATCTTCTGATGATCCGTCAGGGCGATCTTGGGTATCCTGATTTTCCACTGTTATATGTGTTACCGAGAAGCTTTAGGTTGCGTTTACATAATGCGAAGTCATTAACTAACACAAGGTTCTATTTTTTAGTGTCGCTATTGTAAACAGCGTTTCATCTTCGATGTTTCGATTTGAATCGGCGCATGGACGTGAATCTTTTTGGATGCAGCGCGATGTGCGGCATCCCTGAAAGGTGCGTCACAAAACCGATTTAATTTGAATGCCGATTCTTTACAGGCCTAATCTCTATTGCCGCACCAGCGGATTCGCGCATGGCAATCAGAGAGGGGAATTGCATTTTTTATAAAAGACCTCTTGAAATTGTCTCGATGTCATAGTAAATGGGAGTTAAGTGACACCGGTGTCATAGCTAATAAAGCAAAACAGGGGAAATTTATGTTTAAAAATTTACGGTCAAATTGCGCGCTCGGAGCTTCTATACTTGCTATAGCGGCAGCTGGCGTAAACGCTCAGGCGCAGGATGAAGGGGCGAACGAAGACATCGTTATTGCCACCGGTTTCCGCCAATCCCTTGAGAAGGGTCTCGATCTTAAAAGAAATGCATCAGGTGTGGTTGATGCGATTGTTGCTGAGGATATTGCATCATTCCCCGACCTGAACCTCGCAGAATCGCTTCAACGCATTCCCGGCGTGTCCATTGACCGCGTCGCGGGTGAGGGCCGCCGGATTACGGTTCGCGGCCTTGGTTCCGATTTTACACGTATTCGCGTGAACGGCATGGAAGCGCTCAATACCACAGGGTCGTCTGACTCCTCTGGCGGGGCGAACCGCGGACGGGGTTTTGACTTTAACACCTTTGCCTCTGATCTCTTTAACGAACTGAAAGTGACCAAAACAACCTCCGCGTCTATCGAAGAAGGCTCTCTTGGCGCGACGGTGGATTTGAAAACGGCGCAGCCTTTCGATTATAAGTCCGGCTTTACGGCTGCGGCGTCCGGTCAATTGGAATATAATGACCTGTCCGAAAAAACGAGCCCGCGCCTCGCGGGTTTGATGTCCTATACGAACCCCGATAAAACGTTCGGGGCTTTGGTTTCACTGGCTTATTCGGATCGCGAGATTTTGGAAGAAGGCTTTTCAACCGTGCGTTGGCAGGACGGAAATTTCCGCTCTGTGAATGGCGCCGCCTGTCCGGCGGGGCCGGCCTGTGCCTCAATCGACACAAATTCGCTGGTGTATCACCCACGTATTCCGCGCTATGGCCGTTTGGCTCACGAACAGCAACGCCTCGGCCTGACCGGTGCGATACAATTTGCGCCAACAGACCGCACAACGGTGTCCTTGGATGGGCTGTATTCGAAATTTGAGGCGAACCGCGAAGAAAACTACCTTGAAGTCTTCTTCCGCAGCCAAGAAGGCCAGATTGATGTGAACAGCTTCACCATCGACTCTGCGACCAATACATTGGATTCCGGTGTTTTCGATATTAGCGCCAACTCCAACGGGACCCACCCCATTCGGTCTGAAGGCCGTTATGACGAAATGAACTCTGATTTTACGCAGCTCACGCTGAATATTGATCATGACTTCAATGACCGTCTGAGCGGAAACTTCCTCGCGGGTACAGTCAAATCCGAATTTGCGAACCCTATTCAGACAACGATCTTGTTTGATGCGGTGGGCGACGTGAATGGTTACACTTATGACTTCCGCGGCAATGAAAATGCCCCAAACATTGGCTTTGGGTCACTTGATGTGACCGATGCGTCGCAATTTGCGTTTACGGAATTCCGCGATCGTCCGCAAACCGTTGATAACTCTTTTGATACGTTCGCCGGGTCTTTGGATTATGATCTGAGCGACGGTTTCAAAGTCAGCGGCGGCGTCAGCTACAAGAAATTCGAGTTTGATACCACAGAAGTTCGCCGCGAAAGCACAAACGGATCTTTGGTTTGCGGCGTTGCCACATGCGCGCCGGGCGCGACAGGTCTGGCCATTACGCCTGCGATTTCGCGGACGCTCAGTGGTTTCGGCTCCGGTCTTGACGCGCCAAGCGGTGTAGATACGAGCTGGATCGTGCCAAATGTTATTGCGGCGGCAAACCTGATCGGTGCGTATTCTATTCCGGGTGCGTCCCAAGACGGAAACAACCGGACTGTGAAAGAAGAAGATGTTGGCGGTTTTGTTCAAGCTGACTTCGAGCAAACGCTCGGCTCTATCCCGGTTCGCGGCAATGTGGGTCTGCGCTACGTCGAAACAACAACAACGTCGACCGGTATCGTCAGCGGTACGCCCGTCACTGTTGAGCGTTCATACACAGACACCTTGCCATCCGCCAACCTGACCTTTGATCTTCGCGAAGATCTCTTATTTCGTTTGAGCGCGGCTAAAGTGATGGCCCGCCCATCTTTGGGCAACCTTACGCCCGGCGGTTCTTTGGATAGCTTTAATGGCCCTCCATTCCGTTATAATGCGGGTAACCCAGGTCTCGATCCGTTCCGCGCGAAAACATTTGATGCGTCACTCGAATATTATTTCGCTGATGAAGCCGTTATTTCGGTCAGCGGTTTCTACAAAGATGTGGATAGCTTCTTTACGCAAAGCTCGACCGTTGAAGTGCCTTACAGCACATCAGGTTTGCCAACGAGTTTGGCGCCGGCGTCTAGCCCGCTGTTTAACTTGTTGCAGGCTGGCGGCGATCCGCTGGTTGAAATTCGCCAAGTGGCAAACGGCGGAAGCGCGTCCATTAAAGGTTTCGAGCTAGCTTATCAGCAACCGTTCACGTTCCTGCCGGGTATCCTGAGCAGAACAGGTTTCCAAGGGAACTATACCTATGTGAACTCCGATGACATTCTCGGCTTCTCGCCAAACGCATTTAACGCAACGGTCTACTATGAAGATGAGCGTTTCTCGGCGCGGATTTCAACGTCTTATCGCGATGCCTATAAAACACGCGCTGCCAATGGCGCGGGCCGTGATGAAAGAGGGTATGCGGGCACAACAAATGTTGATTTCGCTTCATCTTATAAGCTGAATGAGAATATCGACCTCACATTTGAAGGGATCAACCTCACAGACGAGTTCGAAACTCAAGTTTTCGATCAGGCTGATTTGGTCAATGTGTATCACCACACAGGACGTAGCTTCCTTATTGGAGCGCGCTGGAAATACTAAACGCCGGCCAACGTTTAGCGAAATACCCGGTTCTTTGAGCTGGGTATTTTTTTGTCCGAAATTTGGGGGGAGGGGGTCTATCTGCCGCGCCGCATATGTACGGCAAAGACCTTGGCGCGTCCGGCGCGCGAAAGGCAAAGCGCCGCCTTTGTTTCAAGGCCGGCGCGAAATTACATGAGATATTTAATCTGATAAATGTCTATTTTAGGGCGCTAAATGTGACGTGGATATCGGGCAATCCCGCGCATTTTACGGTGCTTGATTGTCCGGCAAAGACTTGATGAACGCCTGTAATCGCGCCCGTCGAAATCACCATCCCTTTTTTCAGAGGTTTCCCTCGGCGCGCCGCATTTTCCAAGATAAATTTCAATGAGCCCACAGGCCCGCCGGGCATATTATCTGGGGAGGCCTTGCCCACACGTTCGCCTTCGACACATGTTTCAAACATCCATTCCGAGAGGCGGTAATCCTCCCATTCGGGAATGGGTTCACCAATGATAACGCCGTAATTATTTCCGAAATCGGAAATCGTTACGAGCGGACCGTGCTCGTTGATCGCGCCAAAGGGACTACTGGCAATTTCCACACCCATGTGAACGCTACCGACCATCGCTTTCGCATCTTCGAGGGTCCAGTCCATCTTATCGGTCGGCGCGTCGTCCTTGACGAGAATAACAACCTCGCCTTCAACAGCGGCGAAACCTTTTTCAAACACGGGCATGTCAATGCGTGTGGATTGCGCCCTTACGATCAAATTCTCGAAAATCGGACCGGCGAGACGGTCTGCGCCGAGGGCGTCAACTGCGCCGCCGGTTATCCGTCCGACCTTCCATCCCGCCACTTTGTGATCCCAAAGCTCAATGGCTTTGTCTTGAATGCCATAAGCTTCACTGAGCGATTTTGGCGTGTCCCCCGGATAATCGATCAGGGGTTCGACAAATTTTCGAGCGCGCGTGAATGATTTTGCGGTCTCATATGAAGCGTCTGGAATCATGAAGGTCGCCCTCTGGTCGATTTATTCAAATTATGTTATATTCTTTATAGGAAACCGGTGTCATTTTGCAAATAAACATGTTACAAAAATTGAAAATAATGACTCTTTTGGGGAAAATAACCATGCAACATCCTTCGTATAAGTCTGCACTCGCCGCTTTGCTCACCGGTTTTTCGGTTCTCGCATTTTCAGCCTGCCAGCCGGTGACAAGTTCGGCCGCAGAGACGGTCAAGGCCGTGGCCATCTCAACGCCTAAAGCCGCGCCGAAAGACGCGCCGTGGATCGGACCTTTAGGCTGGGCCGAAGACGTAAAGGGCGGCGCCGGCGGTGAAATTATAAAAGTCACGTCTCTTGAAAATGAGGGTCCGGGAACGCTGCGGGAGGCCTTGGCGAAAGAGGGACCGCGTACGATCGTGTTTGAAGTGGGCGGCGTAATTGATCTCGAAGGCCAAGAATTAAGGGTCAACAACCCCTTTGTGACGATCGCCGGACAGACGGCGCCGTCTCCGGGCATAACGCTGATAAAGGGTGGATTTATTGTCACCGGACATGATGTGATTGTGCAGCATGTGCGGGTGAGAACAGGGGATCTTGGCGGGGCTTATCGAAGCGGCCGCGATATTGACGCCTTTACCACGGTTGCCGCGCATAATGTGATCGTCGATCATTGTAGTTTCAGCTGGGCGACGGACGAGAACCTTTCTGCTTCGGGGCCGCGGTTTACGGGCGAAACGCCGGAGGAGTGGCGTAAAGGGACATCGTATAATATTGCCTATACCAACAATATTATTGCGGAAGGCCTATCTCACGCGACCCATGCGAAAGGCGAGCACTCCAAAGGCTCGCTTATCCATGATAATGTCAGCAATATCCTCATTTACGGCAATTTATACGCCCACAATTTTGAGCGAAGCCCGCTATTTAAGGGCGGCGTCAACGGCGCGGTCATGAATAATTTTATCTATAATCCGGGGCAGCGGGCCGTGCATTATAATCTGCAAGGCTTGGAGTGGGGCGACGTGCCAGCGCAGCCGGGGAAAATGAGTTTGGTCGGAAATGTCATGCGCGCGGGACCTTCGACGGTGCCGGGGCTGCCTCTATTTATGCTCGCTGGCGAAGGCGATATCGAGCTTTATATGGATGACAATATCGCCGTAGATCGTTGGGGTCATGATGGCCCGGTCATGGGGCGCTATGGCATTGGCCGCTCAAAGGTCGAACTGGAGACGGAAATGCCGGTGACGCCTCCAGGTGTGACGCCGTTCGCGGCGATAGACGTTGAACGGTATGTGCTCAAAAATGCAGGCGCGCGGCCTTGGGATCGTGATTATAACGATGTGCGCGTCCTTGCTGACACGGCAGAGGGCCGCGGCGAAATAATCGACAGTCAGGATCAGGTGGGGGGATACCCCAGCGCAAAAGCGACGAAAAGGGCTTTCAATCCAGAGAAATGGAATCTAGAAACGATGGAACCGCTTTCGCGGGACGTGCTGGATTCTGGTTCGAAAGCCGGAGGGACATAGCCGAACTTATTCTTGGGGTAGACCACATTGTCAGAGATACAACCGGCTCGGCGCGGAAAAGCGATTACCATCAATGATATAGCGCGCCTCGCGGGCGTGTCGAAGAAAACGGTGTCCCGGGTTATAAACGACTCACCCCGCGTGAATAAAGACACGCGGGAAACCATCAAAAATATAATTAAAGAGACGGGGTTCAAGCCGAATCCGCAAGCGCAAGCTTTGGCGTTCCGAACCTCGTTTTTAATTGCAATGGTCTATGATAACCCAAGTCCGCAATATGTGGTCAATATGCAGCGGGGCATTTTGGCCGCGCTTGAGGGTACGCGTTACCAGCTCGTTCTGAGGCCCATCGATCGAAATTCGCCAGATTACCGTGAACAATTGGTTGATTTCGTAGAGAAACATAATCCGTTTGGGCTTATTCTTGTGCCGTCAATTTCTGAAGATGATGCGTTGGCGCAGAGTTTGAGAGATTTAAAATGCGCGTATGTCCGGATTGCCTCCGTCGATATTGACGAGCCCAACTCGCGCATACAGACGTCCGATGCGGAGGGCGCGAAACTTGCCGCGCGGCATCTCGCGCAGCTCGGACACAAACGAATTGCGCACATTCACGGTCCCAACCTTTTCCGCTCCAGCCATGAGCGTTTGACGGGGTTCCGCGAGGGGCTGGCGGAGTTTGGTATTGAACTGCCGGACTCGATGATTGCCGAGGGGGCTTACACGTTTGATTCAGGTGAGAAATGCGCCATCACGCTGTTACACGGAAAGGAGCGGCCCAGCGCTATCTTCGCCGGTAATGATGAAATGGCGATGGGGGTTTACAGCGCGGCTCGAAAAGCCGGACTTCGTATCCCGGAAGATATTTCCGTTGTCGGCTATGATGACACACCCGTTGTCGCGAGGGTTTGGCCGCCCATGACCTCCGTGCGCTCACCCATTCGGGATGTGGGATTTTCCGCAGCAAAACTCTTGATGGATCAAAAAGATCTCGCAGGCGGAGCGGCCTCGGGTCATAAAGACATATTTGAGCTTGAATTAATTGTCCGGGAATCCACAGCGCCGCTTGAGCCGCGCCGCACTGGAAGCTAATTAGCATAAATATTGTCGGAAACGGCCTTTTCTTTCATCGCTTGCCCTGCTATGACACCGGTTACCATGTGATGCTATCGGCATCTATTGCTTTACTCAAGGAGACCTACGTGTTCGATAAAACTTTCCATGCAACGCACCCCGATATGATGGCGTCCGTTGAAAATGACCAACTTAGAGACCGTTATGTGGTGTCAGGTCTGTTCACCGAAAACGCGGTTCATCTTAATTATTCCCACAATGAGCGGTTTGTGATTGGCGGCGCTATGCCCGTGTCCAAATCCGTCACTCTGCCCGTGCAGTCTGAGCCGTCCTCCGCCAAGGGGCATCCGTTTTTGGAGCGCCGCGAACTTGGCGTTATCAATGTGGGCGCGGGCGCGGGTAGCGTAACGATTGACGGCGTGAAATATGACCTCGCGCCCAAGGATGGCCTCTATATTCCGATGGGCTGTAAGGACGTGGTATTTGCCTCTGATGACGCGGGCAATCCTGCAAAGTATTATTTGCTCTCCACGCCTGCGCATACAGCCTACGATATTGTGAAGATTTCAATTGATAAAGCGGTTCCGCTCGAGCGCGGATCTTTGGCCGAGAGTAACGAGCGTACGATTTACCAATATATCGTCCCGACCACAGCCAAGTCTTGCCAGCTTCTGCTGGGTCTGACGATCTTGAATGAAGGCAGCGTTTGGAACACCATGCCGCCGCACCTCCATGACCGACGCTCCGAAGTTTACTTCTATTTTGAGCTGGATGAAAATTCACGGGTCTTCCATTTCATGGGCCAAGAAGACAATATTCGCCATATTGTGATGGAAAATGATGAAGCGGTTATTTCTCCGCCTTGGTCTATTCATATGGGATCCGGAACAAAGGCCTACGCCTTTATTTGGGGCATGGGCGGCGAGAACCTCGATTACACCGACATGAATGTTCTTGATATTTGCCAATTGAAATAGGTGGGATATGTCTGTGTCTTTTGATCTTCTTGGCAAAGTCGCCATCGTTACCGGCGCGAATACGGGGCTGGGGCGCGGCATGGCGATCGCTCTGGCGCAAGCCGGAGCTGACGTGGCCCTTATTGGCCGCTCAGAGCCCACTGAAACCATCACGGCCATACACAATGCTGGCCGCCGGTGCATAAGCATTCATGCCGACCTTGGCCAGACCTCAGATTTTGAGGGCCTCATTAACGACGCCGTTTCTGGTCTCGGCGGCGCAGACATTCTCGTCAACAATGCCGGCATTATTCAGCGCAATGAAGCGATAGACTTCACCGCTGATGAGTGGGATTCGGTGATGAATGTGAACCTTCGAAGCTTGTTCTTTTTGTCCCAAGCGTTCGCCAGACATCAGGTGAGCGAAAAGAAGGGCGGCAAGATTATCAATATCGCGTCTATGTTGTCCTTTCAGGGGGGCATACGCGTCCCCTCATATACGGCATCTAAAAGCGGTGTGGCGGGGCTGACCAAGGCTCTGGCCAATGAGTGGGCCAAGCACGGCATCAACGTCAACGCCATCGCGCCGGGATATTTTGCAACAAATAATACGGCGGCTCTGCAAGCGGATGAAACACGTAACAAGGAAATCCTTGGACGCATTCCCAGCGGACGATGGGGCGATCCATCAGATCTTGGCGGCGCTGTTGTTTTCTTGGCGGCGTCTGCGTCTGATTATGTTCAGGGCATAACACTGCCTGTCGATGGTGGATGGCTGTCTCGATAATAGAATAAAATTAAAGGGGAGAAAAATTGAATAAGCGGGTCATTTGCTTTGGAGAGCTTCTTTTACGGCTCTCTGCGCCTGACGGGGAACAGCTTTTGCAAAGCGGAACCTTGAGCGTTCACGTGGGCGGCGCAGAGGCTAACGTGTCTGTGTCTCTTGCCCGTTTCGGGCATGACGCGGCGCTCGTGACGATTGTCCCCGATAATTCACTGGGGCAGGCCGCGCTCTCCGAGATTAGAAAACACGGCGTGGATACGCGCCACATTCTTCGCACGCCGGGCCGGATGGGCATTTATTTCATTAGTTTCGGCGCTGTCGTTCGTCCGTCAAAAATCGAATATGACCGCGAGGGCTCGGCCTTTGCGCTGGCGGCGCCTGAGGCCATTGACTGGTCGCCCATTCTCTCAGGCGCAAACTGGTTTCATGTGTCCGGCATCACACCGGCGATTGGCGAAAACGGCACGCAGGCCTGCCTTCGCGCGGTAAAGGCCGCATCCGAAGCCGGCGTGAATATGTCTTTTGATGGAAATTACAGATCGCAGCTTTGGCAGGACTGGGGCGGCGACGGACCGGCTGTGATCCGCGAGATTTTGTCATATGCCACGCTCGCCTTTATCAACGAGCGAGATATTGGATTAATCGCGGGCAGAGCGTTTCGCTCGCGTCAGGCGGCTTTTGACTATGCGTTTAATGCGTTTCCAAAACTGACCTACATTGCCGCAACCACCCGGGAGACCCTGACCATGGATCACCACCGGATTTGCGCCGAGTTTGTTTCGCGCACGGAGCGGGTCGCCTCCCGGTCTTATAATGTGGCCGGCATCGTTGACCGCATTGGCGGGGGAGATGCTTTCGCCGCCGGGGTTCTGCACGGCCTTCTCGAAGATATGCCAAAACAGGAATTAATCGAGTTTGCCGCCGCGGCAAGCGCACTGAAACACTCCATTCGCGGCGATTTCAATTTAGTGGGCCCATCCGACGTTACGTATGCGATGGGGGATGAGAGTTTAGATGTCCGGCGATAGTAAAAAAGAAATGATAAAGCTGCGCCGCCGTGAGGCGATTGTGGGCCTTGGTGCCCTTGGCGTATCGGTCGGCTTGGCCGCCTGTCAGGCGAAATCGAGCGAAGCTGCGGCCAAGACGAGCGCAGCCACGCCCTTGCCCGAAAATCCGCTTTTACAAACAAAATACGGTGCGGTCCGTGGCATCACGTCCGGCGATACGGCCATTTTCAAAGGCGTTCGTTACGGCGCAGATACGGCCAAAACGCGGTTCGCCAAACCGTCCGAGCCTCAAAAGTGGGATGGTGAGAGGCCCGCTCTTGGCTATGGGGCGGCGTGTCCACAGCGCGGGTCGATTACGCCGCAAAGTGAAGATTGTCTCTTTTTGAACATCTGGACGCCGGGTCTATCTGATGGCGGTAATCGCCCGATCATGGTTTATTTTCACGGCGGCGCGTACGCGGCGGGGTCAGGTTCGGACGCTTTATATGACGGCACCCATCTGTCTGTTCAAGGCGATGTGGTGGTCGTTACGCTCAATCACCGGCTCAATGCCTTTGGGTATTTGTCACTTGGTCTTTTAAACCCGGATTTTCCTGATTCTGGGAATGCGGGGATGTGGGATTTAATTTTGGCGCTGAAATGGGTCCAAGACCATGCCAAGAATATTGGCGGGGATCCGAACCGAATTATGGTGTTTGGGCAGTCCGGCGGCGGCGCGAAAATCGCCACCTTAATGGCCGCGCCAGAGGCAAAGGGCCTGTTTCACGCCGCCGCGACCATGAGCGGTCAGCAAGTTACGGCCAGCGGTCCCCTAAACGCCAAAGCCCGCGCGCTTACCTTTCTCGGCGGACTGGGAGTGGCCCCTGATGACACCGAGGGTTTGAAACAGGTCTCAGCGGAGAAACTGGTGGAGGCGCTTGCGCAGCCTGACCCGATCAATCCCGCGCGCGGTCTTTATTTTGGTCCTGTTCTGGATGACCGTCTTTTGACCCGTCACCCGTTTTGGCCGGAGGCGCCCGCGCAATCGGCGGCGATCCCCATGATTTTGGGAAATACGCGAGACGAAACACGCACCCTTATTGGCCGGCGCGAACCAGACAGTTTTACGCTCACGTGGGAGCAGGTGCCCGCGTGGCTGGAGCGTCATCTTCGGTGTGATATAAATCCGCATACGGTGCTGGCCCAGTACCGCGCATTATATCCAGACGCCTCGCCATCCGATGTCTTTTTCATGGCGGCCACGGCCGGCCGGTCTTGGCGGGGACAGGTGGAAGAATCTGATGCCCGGGCGCGTCAAGGGGCGCCGACGTGGGTCTATCAAATGGATTTGCCGTCCCCGATGGACGGGGGGAAGTGGGGCGCGCCGCACACGATCGATATCGCCCATGCGTTTAATAATCCCGGAGCTGAAGGCTCTATGACAGGGACATCGGAGACCGCAAAGCGCGTCGCGTCTGAGCTGTCTCAAGCCTTTATCGCGCTGGCGCGGAACGGCGATCCCAATCATGCGGGCCTTTCAAATTGGCCCCAGCACCACTTACCGAACCGCGAGACAATGGTGTTCGGACAAACAACGACATTAAAAAATGACCCCAGAAAAGGGGAGCGGGAAATCTTTGCGAAAGTCCCGTTCATCCAATGGGGAAGTTAGGGGAAACGTGATGAAAAAGATAATTCTACTCAGCTGCGCCGTCATACTTGCGGCGTGCAGTTCCAAAACGCCAGACGTTGTTATCACAATGGTCGCGGTTGACGACATGCCGCAAAGTATCGTGGATCTCCTGAAAGATGCGCGTCCTGATTTTAAACCTGAAGAGGTACAAAAAAAGGTCCGCGGCGCGCGCACTTACTATGACGTGGAGGGCGAAACCGCTGAGGGTTCCGAAATTGAATTTGATATTCTGATGGAGCCGGGCGGGCCAAAGATCGTCGAGATTCAAAGAGATCTCCTGTGGGATGACCTGTCAGAAGATGTACAGGTCGTTGCCGCGTCCGCGGCCAAAGATGTGAGGCCTGAACGAATTATTGAAAGCGTTCAATCTGATGGCTCCGTGGTTTTCGAATTTTTTGCCCCCGGAGCGCCAAGCGACCCCGCCTATGAGGTGCGCGTTGTGAACGGCGAAGCCTCGCTTTTGACCGAACGCTGGGAGCATTAGGCGCCCGTGACACATCCAAACACATTCCCCAGAAAGGCCGGCATCACGAGCGCTGTCAGCCGCCGAAATATCCTCATCGCCGGAGCTGCAGGGTCTGCGGCTTTGCTGACCGGGTGCAAGGGCGCGATCGGGACGCGGCCGTTTCTGGCGACCGATACGCACCCTCTTGAATATCCCACCGTGCAAGCCGTTCTGAAAATGGGCGAGCTGATGCACGAGGCCAGCGGCGGACGGATGAATGTCAAAATGTATGCAGGCGGACAGCTAGGCTCGGAACGCGACACGCTTGAAATCACGACCTTTGGCGGTCTTGACCTTAACCGCGTGGCGATTGCGCCGCTGAATGCCATTGCGCCGCTTACCATCGTGCCGTCGCTTCCGTTTTTGTTTCGCTCGACCGCGCATATGCGCCAAGCGCTCGACGGCACCGTCGGGGATACGATTTTAAAATCCCTCGTACCTTACGGCCTTATGGGGCTGTGTTTTTATGATTCAGGTGAGCGGTGTTTCTACAACACGAAAAAGCCGATTTTTACACCCGACGATATGCAGGGCATGAAGATCAGGGTTCAGAATTCTGATCTTTATGTGTCGATGATTAAAGCCCTCGGCGCGGACGCGACCCCGATGTATTTGGGCGAGGTCTATCAAGCTTTGGTGCAGGGCGTGATCGACGGGGCCGAGAATAATTGGCCCTCTTATGAAAGTGGCCGTCATTTTGAGGCCGCCCCCTATTATAGTCTGACGCGGCACGTCATGGCGCCCGAAGTTCTGGTGATGTCGCTGGATCGGTGGAACAAATTAAGCGCCGAGGATCAAAATATTGTTCAAACGGCCGCGCGGGCATCGGTGCAATATATGCGGACCTTGTGGGATGAGCGCGTCTCTGGCGCGCGCGAGCGCCTGATCGCCGATGGCGTGAAGGTGAACGAGGTTGAGGACCTTTCAGCCTTTAGCGCGAAGATGCGCCCGATATGGGAGCGTTTTGTGGTGTCCGAGACGCAAAAGTCGCTCGTGAAACAGATCGAAGACATGGATGTGGCGAATGATTAAAACACTCTCGAATATCACTCATTTTGCGGCGGACCTTTTGTTGAAAGTCGCTGCACTCGGGTTGCTTGTCATGACATTGATTGTCGGCTGGCAAGTCTTTGGCCGGTTCGTCTTGCATTCCAGTCCGTCCTGGTCGGAGCAGGCGGCGCTCACATTGATGATTTGGTTCGTCTTCCTCGCGGCGGCGTCTGGTGTCCGCGAAGGGTTTCACATTCGCATTCTGGCGGTTGAAAACATCGTCACGCGGCCGCAGCGGCGATGGATGCGCATTGTCTCCAATCTCGTTGTTCTGCTTTGCGGTCTGGCTATGTTGCGGTTTGGCGGTGAATTGGTGGTGCGTACGTGGCAGCACACCATACCGTCGCTTGGGCTTCCAAGAGGTATGGCTTATTTGGGTATTCCGATTTCCGGTCTTTTAATTGCTCTGTTTTCGCTGGAGCGAACGCTGGAAGAATATCTCGACCAAACGATTGAAGATGAGGAGGATCCACGATGGAGTTAATCGTTCTTGTCGTTGTTTTAGTCGTTCTATTGGCGATGGGCGTACCTGTGGCGTTTGCCCTGTTGGGGTCTGCGCTGGCGACGTTCATGGTGCTGGACATCCCTCTTGTTGTTGCGTTTCAACGCATGGCAGCGGGGGTTAGTGTGTTTTCGCTTATGGCGATACCGTTCTTTATTTTCGCCGGTGATCTTATGTACCGATCGGGCATCGCCGAACGTCTTGTGCAGATCGCGGAAGGGTTACTGGGCCGCTCGAGGGGCGGTCTGGGCCTCGTCAATGTGGGCGCGTCCTCCTTGTTTGGTGCTGTGTCTGGCTCCGCGATTGCGAGCGCATCGGCCATGGGATCGACGCTGATGCCCTTGATGCGTGAAAAAGGATATGACGGGGACTATACGGTCAATGTTACGGTGACGGCCGCCGTCGTTGGCCTGTTGATCCCGCCGTCCCATAATATGATTATCTATTCTGCAGCGTCCGGTATCGGGGTCTCTATCGGGGATTTGTTCCTCGCCGGTATCGTTCCGGGTATCCTTACGGCAGCCCTTCTTATGTTTGTCGCGTGGCGCGTTGCGGTCAAACGCAACTATGCGAGCGGAGAATTTCCGGGCTGGCGGAAGTTTCTGCGCGCCTTCTTGTTTGCCGTGCCGGGTCTGTTGACGGCGGTGATTATTATGGGTGGCATTTTGTCTGGCATATTTACAGCGACAGAATCCTCGTCGATCGCCGTGATTTATACGATGATTATAGGTTTCTTTATTTACCGCACATTGGGCCCCAAAAAACTTCTCGAGTCGACCATACAGTCTGTGAAGATTACGGCTATGGTATTGTTGATTATTGGCTCTGCCACAGCTTTCGGATATGCGCTGGCGATTTTAGAAGCGCCGAGCCAACTGGCCAATTTGATCACCTCTGTGACGAGTAACCCCATAGCCGTGCTCTTAATTGTGAATGTGATGCTTCTGGTTCTGGGGACCTTCATGGATATGTCGCCATTGATCGTGATCACAACGCCCATCCTGCTGCCAGTGGTTATGGCCGTTGGCGTGGATCCGGTTCACTTCGGGATTATCATGATGCTTAATCTGGGCATCGGTCTTGTGACGCCGCCTGTGGGGTCGGTTCTCTTTGTCGGGGCCGCGATTGGCAAAGTGCCGGTGGAACAGGCGGTCAAAACAATCTGGCCTTTTTACGGGTCACTGCTGTTGGCGCTCATGATCATCACCTTTATTCCGGAGGTGTCGCTGGCATTGCCGGGCTTGTTTAACTAGGGGACGTTGTGCGCTGGTTTATTTTTCTCTGTTTCGTCTTTGTCTCTGCGTGCCAAACGAGCCCAGGGGCAGGGGCTGGGGCAGGGGCAGGAAAAAACCTTGCGCCGCTACGAACCCAGAGTTTGCTGGTTGATCTGGACCGTCAGCCGGACGCCGTTTTAAGCGTTTGGCCAAACGATCCTCCGGGCGGTGAACCTGCGGGCCTGAAAGAGCATTACGTGCACCGCAAAAATGTTTACGGCCTTGTTGACCGCGCCGTTCATGACGTCACCCATCCCACCTTGTCCGTTTTTAAGCCCGAAAATCCAGATGGGTCGGCGATACTCTTGATCCCCGGCGGCGGGTATAAGTGGGTGGTCGTCGAAAAAGAAGGGTATGAAGGCGCGCGCTGGTTTAGCCGCAAGGGCGCGGCGGTTTATGTGCTGTCTTACCGTCTCCCCCATCAAGGCTGGGCGGCAGGTCCAGATACGCCGCTCCAAGATGCCCAGCGCGCTATCAGGCTCATCCGTGCCCGGGCGCCAGAGGACGGCATTGATCCGGCAAAGGTGATGGTCATGGGGTTTTCTGCGGGGGGGCACCTCGCGGGGGCCTTGACGACACGGTTTAGCGCAGAAACCTATGAACCGATGGATGAGGTGGACACCTTTTCCGCGCGTCCTGACGCGAGCGCTTTAATCTATCCTGTTATTACGCTCACGCCGCCTTTCACCCATAAATCAACCAGCGAAAATATGGTCGGAGCGAACGCGGATATCAGCCGGCAAAAGGCCTACTCCGTCGAAACGAACCCGCCCGGCGATGCCCCGCCCACATTTATTCTGCATGCGAGTGATGACGCGGCTGTGCCTGTCGAAAATGCGCTGCTCGCCTATAGTGCTTTCCGGGGTGCAGGCGTGCCCGTCAGCCTTCACATCTTTGAACATGGTGGCCACGGCTTTGGGCTGAGAGGTATAGACGACGACCCGCTGAAAGCCTGGCCGGACCTCCTCATGGCGTGGGGCGCCTCTGTCGGTATCTTTTAGGTGCGGCTGCGACCGTTTTTAAACGCGGCGCGAATAAAACACGTGCCTCGGGCTTAATCGTGTGTCCTTATATTGTTGTCTTGATATTGTTTTCTCGGGCCGCGCCCCCTAGGTAGATGGCACCTCACCATTGTCACGTAAATCGCACGAACAAGGCCCCTGATTGAATCTCGCTCTTTTCCTCATAAGCGGATGTATCCTCGCAAGCTTCGCGCTGCTGCCGCTTGCAAGGCGGTCCGGTGCGCCCCTTTTGCTTATTCTATTAGTTGTGGGAATGCTCCTCGGGGAAGATGGGCCGGGAGGCATCGAATTTGATAATTTCTCTCTGGCGTTCAATATTGGCAGCGTGGCGCTGGCCGTGATTTTGTTCGCTGGCGGCATTGAAACAGAGCGCGGTGTTCTTAAGATCGCTAAATATCCGGCCATCCTATTGTCGACGCTTGGCGTGATAATTACAGCCGCCGTCGTGGGCGGGGCCGTGCATTTTATTTTGGGGATTTCTTTAATGATCGCGCTGCTCCTCGGCGCGGTTGTGGCCTCAACGGACGCGGCAGCGACATTTCTGTTGATACAGCAAAGCGGCGTTCCGCTGCGGGAGCGGGTGAAGCAAACACTGGTTCTCGAATCCGGTCTGAACGACCCTGTGGCGATTTTTTTGACGATTGTGTTGACCACGTTTGTCGGCGCGGCAGCGGTATTCAATTCCGCAACGTTGAGCCATATGGGTCTGCTTTTGGCGGCGCAGGTAGCTTTCGGGCTATTCGGCGGCGTCTTGGGTGGACGTGTGCTTGTGTTTCTGATGGAGCGGCTCGAATTACCGGAGGGGACCTATCCGTCTGTGGCGGTGGCTGGCGCATTGACGATCTATTCCGGTACATCCTTGATCGGTGGTAGCGGATTTCTCGCCGCATATATTGTCGGCATTATTGTGCGCAACAAGCTGACCCGCCCGCTCGACCGCATCGCGAATTTTAGCGAAGGTCTTCAGTGGTTAAGCCAGATGGTGTTGTTCCTCATGTTGGGCCTTTTGGTGACGCCAAGTGAGCTCCCGGGAGAGTTTCTTCCGGCCATGATCTGCGCCGGTGTGTTGATGTTTATCGCGCGGCCCATTGCCGTTTTTCTCAGCGTCGGGTTCATGGGCTTTTCAATTAAAGAATTGACGTTTTTAAGCTGGGTCGGGCTCCGGGGCGGTGTGCCTATTCTTTTGGCCATCTACCCCATTGTTTCGCCCGGTCCTGTGGATACGCAATTTTTCAATATTGTGTTTATTATCGTCGCGTCATCCTTGGTTTTGCAGGGATGGACGATTGTGCCTTTGGCGAAATTCCTGAAATTGGGCAGCGATATTGCGGCGGATTAAAGCCGGAGGGCGGCGTGCATATAGGTCACCGCTTTTCCTGAAATATTTAGCCGGTCTTTTTTGATTTCCAGATACAAAACGCCGCCGCGCCGAGAGGCTTGAAAGGCGGTGAGTGTGTCTTTGCCGAGGACCTTCGCCCAATAGGGGCCAATGGCGGCATGCGCTGAGCCGGTGACGGGATCCTCATCAATACCTTGAGCCGGAACAAAAAACCGAGAGATACAATCATAGGGCGCCTCGGCTTTGGCGGTAATACCGACGCCGTGATCAGACAGACGCTTGACGATGTTCATATCGGGATTGACGGCGGCAATGTCGTCCGCGTTTTCAAACACGAGGTAAAGATTGTCCGATGCCCAGAACGCCCTTTGCAGCGCCGCCGGGAAGGCGGCTTTCATATCCGGCGTGAGCGCTGTTTCGCGCGCCTGAAATGTTGGGGCGTCAAGGCGGTAAAGCCCCTGATCGAGCCCCACCACAAGCTCCCCAACTTTGGTGTGAAAGTGAAAGGGCGGGGCGATCATATATTCAGCGGCGAGCGTATGCGCCGCGGCGATGGTCGCGTGTCCGCAAAAGTCTATCTCCAGCGCCGGGGTAAACCAACGCAGGTCAAAATGTCCGGGTGTGGGTTTAGGAATGACATAGGCCGTTTCTGACAGATTGTTTTCCATCGCTATCTTCTGCATCACGTCATCACTTGGAAAGGCCTCTAGTTTTATGACGGCGGCGGGGTTGCCGCTAAAAAGTTCGTCGGCAAATGCATCCACCTGATACATGTCTATCGCCATAATTTGTCCTTCAAGATTATTTGCGCGGCGTTATGACCGGGCGCGCCGGTGACCCCGCCGCCGGGGTGGGTTCCCGAGCCGCACATATAAAGCCCTTTGATGGGGCCGCGGTACGCCCCGTGACCCAAAACAGGTCTTGCCGAGAAAAGCTGATCAAGGCTCATCCGGCCATGAAAAATATCGCCGCCCACAAGCCCGAAGCGCGCTTCCAAGTCTTTGGGGCTGAGGATCTGGCGAGCGATCACAGAGGCTTTAAAGCCCGGCGCGTATTTTTCAACAGTGCCTAGAATAAGGTCCGCCGCGTCCTCGCGCAGCGTGTCCCAATTGCGTTCCCCCGGAAGGTCATAGGCAAATTGCTGACAGAACAGGCTCGCCACATGCTGTCCTTTCGGGGCAAGGGTCGCGTCCAACGTTGACGGAATGAGCATTTCAACGATCGGGTGGTCGGACAGGCCTTTTTGGCGGGCCGTCAGCCACGCGTGGTCCATATAGGCGAGGCTCGGCGCGATAATAATGCCGGAGGTGAGGTAATCGTCGCCGGTCGGGGCGTGCGTAAAGCGGGGCGCATGGCTGAGCGCAACATTCATCCGAAATGTCCCTGAATGAGAGGCGTAGCGCGATATCCGTTGGCGAAATTCCGGCGATAAGTCTTCGCGCGCGATAAGGTCTTGGTAGAGACGTTTCGGATGGACAGACGCGGCGATGATGTTCGCATTTATCACGTCGCCATTGGCCACAACGCCGATGACCTTTCCGTTTTCCGTGCGAATATTTTCGGCGGCGCAAGAGGTCTTGATGGTGACGCCCGCGGCCTCGCAGGCGCGCCGCATGGCTTGCGTGATGGCCCCCATTCCGCCAATGGCATGACCCCATGCGCCTTTGACGCCGGCGGCTTCCCCGAAGACATGGTGCAGAAGGACATAGGCCGACCCCGGTTCATAGGGAGAGGCGAAATGGCCGACAACGGCGTCAAATCCGAACAGAGCTTTCACGGCATCGCTCTCGAAATAATGGTCGAGGATTTCGCCCGCGCTCTTGGTGAAAAAATCGAGCAGGTTGCGCTGGCCTTCAAGAGATAGTTTGCTGGCACGATGCCCCGCTTTTAAAAGCGCCAAAATGTCTCCGAGACCGCCGCCCGCATTGGGCGGTGCTGTCAAAAGAAATTGACGTAAGATATCCACTACAGCGTCCAGATCGCTTTCATATTGGTCATAGGCGGCGGCGTCGCGTTCTGAAAACCTCGCAATTTCTTTGCGCGTTCGTCCGCCGCGCCCTGCAAGCATATAGCCGCCGTCCAAGGCGAGATAATTGTCAACTTTGCGAAGGACGACAGTCAATCCGTGCCCATGAAGATCCATGTCTTTTATGACGCGGGGCTGCAGTAGGGAGACGGTGTAGGCGGCCACGGAGTTACGAAATCCGGGGTGAAATTCTTCGGTGATGGCCGCGCCGCCCACCTCACGATGGGCTTCGAGGACGCAGACTTTCAGGCCTTTGCGCGCCAGATAAAAGGCGCAAGTCAGGCCGTTATGGCCCCCGCCGACAATCAGCGCATCATAGGATATCGTCGCCACCCTACCGGCAGTAATCACCCGTTTTCGGGACGCTGCGCATGAAGTCGAGAATATCGGATTTAAGCGCGGAGTTACCGTCAAAAAAGCGCGAGAGCACTTTCACGGGATCAATGTGGTTCATGTCGGGATAGATTTTCACAAGCGCTTTGCCGCCGCGCGCGGTCACTTGCGCGCCGAGCTTTTCCGAGTTTTGCGGATAAACCGTTTTATCTTTTCCGCCATTGACCAACATTAGCGGCGGCGATTTGCCGTCGCTTAAACCCATCGGTGCATCTGTGCCGGTAAAGCGGTCTGGAAAAACGGTAATGAGCGGTTCTTTCGTCAAAGGGATAATGCCGGTCGGTCCTGAAAGGCTCACAATGCCGGCAATGCGGCTGCAGACATCGACGTTTTCCGCCGCAAGATATTGCGGGTCCATCCCGGCCATCAGCACATTATAGGCGCCCGCCGAATGGCCGATAAGAATGAGCGGGCTGTCCTTGTACCGCTCTGCGGCCCAAGCGGCAGCTTTCGCTGTGTCTGTTACGGGGTCCGGAAAAGTGATGCCCGGGTGAAGGCGGTAATTGGGAATTACGACCGTGTAGCCTTCGCCGGTAAACGTCTCGCCAACGAATTTATACATGCTTTTGTCGCCGCTGTCCCATCCGCCGCCGTGAACAAATACGATAACAGGTGCATTCTCTCGCGGGAGGGTCGGCGTGTAAACGTCGAGCGCCTGACGCGTATGCTCGCCGTAGGATATATCGGTCATACGCTCGAAATTACCGGACGGTGTGACCGCATTGAGGATTTTTACGGGGCTACAGGCCGCTAGGCTCGTAAAAGCGGCGGCGGCGAGGAATATAGATTTAAGATGTTTCATAGGTTCATTAATCACAGCTTGCCAGAATAGGCTAATAAAATATCTGTGACGCCTTTCGGACGTAACCGTGTCGATCCGCTATTTCCCGATGCAGAAGCGCGAGAAAATACGGTCAAGAACCGCTTCGATATCGGCTTCTCCCGCCAGTTCCTTAATGGCATGAAGCGCGCCGCGCACATCATCGCCGGAAAGCTCGGGCGCGATGGCGAGATGGTCAACGGCGCGGGTGAGGGCGGACATTGCGCGGTTCGTGCAATCTTTGTGACGCGCCCGCGTCAGGCCCGCGGTTTCTGATACGGCAAACCGGGCTGTGATGAGCGCTTCGAGCTGCGTTTGAAACGCATCTATGCCTTGTCCCGTTTGCGCGCTGATGGCGATCATTTTGGCGGGCGTTTTCGCCTCGAAATTTGCGGTGCCTTTATCCAATTTATTGACGAGGAGGAAGTCCCCGTCTTCAAGCTGGGCGAGAACCGCGCTATGATCTTCGCGAAGGCTGCCATCTATGACGCCGATCCGGATATCGCTGTCTTTCGCGCGGGTCTCCGCCCGGCGCACCCCTTCGGCTTCGACGCTGTCTTCTGACGACCTCAGACCTGCCGTATCTGATATGCGAACAGGCAGACCCGCCATGACCATATGGACATCGATAATGTCGCGCGTCGTTCCGGCTATATCGGAAACGATCGCGGCGTCGCGCCCCGCCAGCCGATTTAGCAGCGTCGATTTTCCGGCATTGGGCGGGCCAATAATGGTGATATCAAGACCTGCGCGAATGCGTTCCCCGCGCTCACTGTCTTTGAGGGCGCGGCGCATATCTGTGAGCGCTGTTTGCAGCGGCGCGTAGGCACTGTGCGACAAGGCGTCTGGCACGTCTCCTTCGTCGGGAAAGTCAATCTCGCCTTCAATCGCAGCGAGGGCGTCAATCAATTCAGACCGCCAGCCTTCATACATGCTGCGAAGCCCGCCTTGCATTTGCCGCAGCGCCTGCGCGCGCTGGCCTTCGGTTTCCGCGTCAATCAGATCCGCAAGCCCTTCGGCTTCGGTCAGGTCCATACGGCCATTGTCAAAGGCGCGGCGGGTAAATTCACCGGGCCCAGCTTGGCGCGCCCCGTAGGCCAGGCAGGCGGCCGCCATAGCTTCGATCACCGCCGGACTGCCGTGCGTATGAAATTCGGCCACGTCCTCGCCCGTAAAGCTTTTGGGACCGGGCATCCAAAGTACCAAACCTGAAACACTCGGCGCGCCATCCGGCGCGAAAAAACTGCGGAGAACGGCGGCGCGCGGTTTGGGCAGGCGGTATGATGTGAGTTTTTTCAGGAGGTGCCCGGCATCAGAGCCGCTGACGCGAAAGACAGAGACCCCGGCACGGGCCGAACCGCTTGCGAGGGCAAAAATTGTTTCAGAGGATTGGGATGTCATGCCCTGTCATATAAAGGCTTGGGACAAAAGGAAAGCCGCTGCGTGAGGTGCCCGGGCGTAATCAGGCCACATTCTGCGTGATGTGGGATAAATTCCGGGCGTTTCGGGAGAGGGTGATCAAGACGTTCTTTCCGTCTTCGGACTTGACCCGCTTAAAAGAGATTTCGTTATGATCAAATGCGCGCGATTGGGCGGGTTGCTCGGCAATGACGACAACGCTGCTGTGGCGCGTATCACGCATGATTTTATTATAGAGCGCCCGAACGTCGTTTTCTTCGCCTTCCAGCACTTGCAAAATCAATGACCCATCGAATAGAGCAATGCCAGAAACGCTGCTGGGGGGGCTGGCGTCTGACGCCGAAAACGTGATGTCTTTCGCGCCCGTCTCGCCCATATTGGCTTCAATTTGACTTGAATATACTAGTTGATACAGCATTGGACCCCACTCCCGTTTTGTTATGACAGTAATATTGCAGGGGTCTTAATAATCGATTTCAAAACAAGGTTAACGGGCGCTCGGCGGTTGCCCCGCGCTTATGGTCTCCGTCGTCTCTTGCCGCTTTATAGACCTTTGCTGCGGCTGTTTCGGCGCTGGATAGGGGCGAAAGAGCCGTCTTTGGACGTGCGAAAAATATGCCATTTAGCGCATAGGTCAGGTTGCCCAAGGCGGTGGGTTGAGGGGTTAGTCTTTGCGCCGGTTGTTCAGATGGCCCTTTAACGCGATCATGCCCAGCAATAGAGAGACCAGCCCACCAAAAACAGAGATGTAGAGGCGGGCATCCTCCATAAAACGAGGCTTGTTTTCCGCTTTGGTGATTTCGACGTCAATGACGTCAGAAAAGCTTTCGAGCATCACGGCAGTGTCGCCATCAACATTCGCAAAAATTTCGAGGTAGAGATCGTGTTTACCGGCTTGATGCGGCATGACCGTCCATCGCCAAACGGTTTCTCTATGCGGTAAAAGATGCTGCGTTGCGGCGTTGGCCGATTGAATTTCAAAAGCAGCGCCCGAGAGTTTTGCTTCGACCAATTTTGACAATCTTGCTGTGTTCTCTGTGATATTTTGGCGCCCGGGAAGGCCTTCAATGGCGCTGTCATCTCCGCTGCCATCTATGGCGAGCGTCACATCAAAAGCCGTGCCTTGTTGTGCCAAATGCGGGGTTTCATACGCAATAGGATAGGATTTGAGATTGGCCAGCAAATTATCCATCTCCTGATCTTCATTGGCCGCGCTCTCTTCCGGGGCCATGAGGTCTTCTGGAGACTGATTGTCTGTGGGCGGCGGCGGAGGCGGCGGAAAGCTTCCCGGCATTTCACTCTCTTCCGGCAGGCTGCCCGTTTCATAGGTCGGCTCGGTGCAGTTTGTCAGGATAAAGAGCAACGCCAAGCATAAAAAAACGTGCCGCATATTTAAACTCCCCGTCGCCTATCGTGCGCGCGATTTTCATCGGAAAGTGTTCACAGTGTCAAGACCTTAACAGACGCGGTCAGTCTTAGCTGTATTTTTTAATATACCGAAGGAGTCCTGACGATTATATTTCCCGTTATCAGAGTTGGAATTAAGCTTTTTTGGGCGGGCGTGTTATGTGGAAACGGGTTAAAGGGATCGGCGTTCTGGTTCTGCTTGGCTGGAGCAGCGCTGCGCCGCTCAGCGTTGCCGATACAGCGAATACATGCCCCGCTGACACCGAGCAGCGCTTGTTCGACAAGGCGCAGGGCACGGATTTAAGCACGGACGAGGCGCGGCTCCAGATTGAAGCCTTGGCCGATGGGGTTCTTGAAAACTGTAAGGGCCGGACAGATGCCCAGGGCCTCGCAGCATTTCTGTACGGTTCCTTGATGCAGTCGACGCAGGACCTTGAAGCCGTGTCGAGATATGCGTCGAAATCACAAACCGCCTATCAGCAAATGGCGTATGTTTGGACGACCAAACATAAACCCACGCCATTGACAACAAAGACCGGTGAGCCGTTCACATTTTTCGCCAGCCTTCGCGCCGGCGATGTTATGACGGACGTTACGCTTCCTATTTTAGTGGCACTGGGGGAACATGGCAAAATCAACCCGATGATTTCTGGTGCGCCGCTTGCGGTGTGTCCCTACCCGAAAGCGTTCGATTTTTCTCTGACCAAAGAGGCTGGTTTTTGGACGAAAAAATCGAAGGGGCATCCGCAAGACCCTGTTTTTGGCTGGGGCGCGAACCGCCTTATTTCGTTACTGAATGCTTGCCCGGATCACGCTTATGATTTGACGTTTTATCTCTCTCGGTATTACGGCCAAGAAGTGGAGCGCCTGACGGCCTATACCGTAAGCTCCGAGGAAACGCTTTTCGGTTCATATGCGAAGTCGTGGTATCTCAAGGCCAATGGGCAATATTATGCCAATGAGAGTAAATTCAAAAAAGACCATCAAGCGTTCATGGAGATCGCCCGGCCACTCGCCGAGACATTGCGCCAATATATTGCGGAGTATCGCCGTCAAGCGCAAGCGGACCAGATCGCGGCGCAGGCGCTCAGATCCTACAGTGACCGCAGCTATCGGGATGACATTCGGTTTGAGCGCGCAGATTTCATTAAGACATGGGAAAAAGCGCTAGAACTGCTCGACAAGGAATATGCTGCGCCGCAGTAGCTCCGTCTTTCATGAAGGTTTACGATATGGCCGCGACCCCAAATATACGGCACGTTTTCGCGAAGGTGCGCCTGACGACAACCATACTGACATGGGCGGCACTTGCGGCCAGTCTTCATGCCTTGTGCTTCGTAGCGGCCGCGGCTGAGACCCCCGAGGCCTGCCCGCCGGGCGCGGAGCAAAGACTCTTCAACGCGCGTATGAGCGCGGCATCCGGGCAAAAGATCGACATGCAGCGGCTCTATGCGCAAGCGAACGCGGCCCTAAGGGCTTGCGCCGACCGGACCGAGGTTCAAGGCTTGGCGGTGGAGATTCTCGTGGGTATTGGCCAAACGCCCATGACGCCGGAGAACCGGTTCACCGTCTTCACCCAAGCTTATCAAGCCAGCCTCAACAATGCGGCGTCATATACGTATAAAAAGATCGAGGTGGACCTCCCGAACGGCGAGAAACAAACGCTGTTTACCTACGCCCGCGTTGGCATGTTATTACGCGGCGTCATTATCCCCAATTTGATGGGCTTGGCCGACAAAGGCTTTGTCCATGATATGTTTAGCCCAGAGCCGCTGCAGGTTTGCCCCTACAGTCACAACAGCCGCGCGCGTATCAGGGACGAGGCGGAGGCTTTAAGAAAGGCGGTTGATATTTACCGCGATCCGGCATTGTCACGGGCGGCGGGCCGGATGGAGCGCCTTCGCGCGGCCTGCCCGGACGAGAAAGGCTTTTTAACGTGGGAACTGGCCGGTATGTACGAGGCCGCCGCCGGCGAGACCGTGAACGCGCGTGACAAAAGGCGGGACTACGCCAAACTTGCGATGAAGAATATCCAAGCCTTTAGCGCTTTAAATCCGTCCGAGAAATCTGACGTGAAAACTTACGGCAATTCTGCGATGCGCTATGCCAACATGCAGCGGCTCGCGAAAGAATTGGAATAGATGGGCGGCGAATCGGCCTTTCCATACGCCTAGAAATAGCCTATGCCGTTCTTATCCGAGGGGCACCGTAGCGGTCCGGCTTTGCCGGAATTTTTATCCAGTGGATGAAAATAGTGAAAGTGCCGCACACCTAGGTGTGTGGTTCATTTGTTCGCGATAGGTTGAAATGCCAAAAGCATTCCAACAGGTTGAGACGTACCCTTAAAACTTGATCCGGTTAAGACCGGCGGAAGGACGGAAGGTGACGACGTGACAGATATGCCAGACTCATATTCCCCTTTCGCATATCTCGGCGAAGGCCGAGACTCGGATGCTATATCTAAGCCCCATTCCCACGCCTGTTGAGGACACCCCCATGAATAAGCCCATCGACCAATCAGAGTTTAGCACGCCCACCGTGACAACGGGCGCTTTGCCGTCTTCGTCCAAAGTGTACACCGCGCCGGATGCTGCGCCGGATTTGCGGGTGCCGCACCGTTTGGTCCACCTTCACCCGACCGCGAATGAGCCGGATGTGCCGGTCTATGATACGAGCGGGCCTTATTCCGATGAAAATGTCACGATTGATGTGGAAAAGGGCCTCGCCCGTCCGCGCACGGCGTGGGTGCTGGAGCGCGGCGCGCAGCACGGCAATAATATCGAGGAATATGAAGGCCGCGATGTAAAACCCGAAGATAATGGCGGGGCCAAAGGCCGCCATTTGGCGCGCGAATTTCCGGTCAAGAACCGCCCCTTGCGCGGCACGGGCGAGGGCCCCGTCACCCAGTATGAGTTCGCCAAGGCCGGCATCATCACCAAAGAAATGATCTATATTGCCGAGCGCGAAAATCTGGGCCGCAAAGTCATGGTCCCCGGCGCAGAGGCGCGCGTCGCCGCCGGCGAGAGCTTCGGGGCCGCGATCCCGGCCTTTGTGACGCCGGAATTTGTCCGCGATGAAATCGCCAAAGGCCGCGCCGTTGTGCCGTCCAACATCAACCACCCCGAGCTTGAACCACAGATCATTGGCAGGAATTTCCTTGTGAAAATCAACGCCAATATCGGTAACTCCGCTGTGGCCTCGTCGGTCGAGGAAGAGGTGGACAAGATGGTCTGGGCGACGCGCTGGGGCGCGGATAATGTGATGGACCTCTCTACGGGCCGCAACATTCACAACACTCGCGAATGGATCATTCGCAACTCTCCTGTGCCGATCGGTACCGTGCCGATCTATCAGGCGCTCGAGAAGGTCAACGGCGTGGCCGAAGACCTCACATGGGAGGTCTTCCGCGATACGCTCATCGAGCAAGCCGAGCAGGGGGTCGATTATTTCACCATCCATGCGGGTGTGCGTCTGGCCTATATTCACCTGACCGCGAACCGCGTTTGCGGGATTGTTTCGCGCGGCGGCTCGATCATGGCGAAATGGATGCTCGCGCACCATAAAGAGAGCTTCCTTTACACCCATTTCGAAGACATTTGCGATATCATGCGCGCCTATGACGTGACCTTCTCGCTCGGCGATGGTCTGCGCCCCGGCGCGGTCGCGGACGCCAATGACCGCGCGCAGTTTGCGGAGCTGGAAACCCTTGGCGAGCTGACGCAAGTGGCGTGGAAAAAAGGCTGTCAGGTCATGATCGAAGGCCCCGGCCATGTGCCGATGCACAAGATCAAAATCAATATGGAAAAACAGCTCCGGGAATGCGGCGAAGCGCCGTTCTATACGCTGGGGCCGCTCACGACGGATATTGCGCCCGGTTATGACCATATCACGTCGGGCATTGGCGCGGCGATGATCGGTTGGTTCGGCACAAGCATGCTATGCTACGTGACCCCGAAAGAGCATCTGGGCTTACCGGACCGCGACGATGTGAAGGTGGGCGTGATTACCTACCGCTTGGCCGCTCACGCCGCTGACATTGCCAAAGGACACCCCGCCGCGCAGCTTCGTGATGATGCCCTCTCGCGCGCAAGATTTGAGTTCAGATGGGAAGACCAGTTCAACCTCAGTCTGGATCCCGAAACCGCCAAAGACTATCACGACCAAACCCTCCCCAAAGACGCGCACAAAGTGGCGCATTTCTGTTCCATGTGCGGTCCGAAGTTTTGCAGCATGAAAATCACGCAAGACGTGCGGGACTATGCCGACGGCCTAAGCGACAACGAAAAAGCCGCGCTCTACCCCGTGGACGCCCAAGAAGGCATGGCCGCCATGAGCGAGAAGTTCAAAGATCTGGGCGGGCAAATTTACTTGAAGGCGGGGGAGTAGTTGATCGTACTTGAAGACGTTGCAACCTTAATTCAAAAAATTAGACTAAAGCAATCTGTGACGACGGCATTGCAAATAATTTGAAGTTAAGTGTGCGACAGCACGCAAATCATAAAACCAGAGCGTTGGAATGCGATTCTGGTTTTGATCGACGTAAGGACCTTTGCAATTTCTGTGGCTCGACGAAGAAAGTCATTCGGAAAAAGTAACATATCAGGTTGTTCACGCACCGTCGCCCCCTTCCCATCATCCCCGCGCAGGCGGGGACCCACCACTTGCGGGTTCAGCATTTGGTGAGTGGATGGGTTTGAGCGGGGTTTTGCGGGGTTTGCCTTCTCTCTTTCCCTCTTTTCTTATTGTTTCTTTCAGTGATGGGTTCCCGCTCGGCGTGTTTGCAAGCAAACACTTGGCGGGAATGACGGGTTGAAATCGGCGGGAATGAAGCATTGAGGTTGCCCGGTGGGCGATGGCTTTGGCAGGTTTTTCATCTTTTTATTTCGGGTGATTAAGTTTGCCCGTTTACATACTGACCTCCCTCCCATCATCCCCGCGTAGGCGGGGACCCATCTCCTATCCCTTACGTCATGGGGAATTTGTGTTTTTTGGCGTCGGCCGTTTCCCTTTTAATTTCGCCATTGTCTATTATTCTACGTTCTGGTGATGGGTTCCCGCTCGGCGTGTTTGCAAGCAAACACTTGGCGGGAATGAATGAAAGGGGGGAGCGGGAAAGAGGGCGAAGGGGGATTGCCTTTTCATGGCGGCGACTATATGTTCATGATATGTTCTTTTTCGTTTACATCATGGCGAACCGCCGTAACGGGACGATCTATATTGGCCAGACAGGGGATTTAATTGCCCGCGTAGAGGATCATCAATCCCGGCAGTTTGAAGGTTTTACCAAAGATTGGGGGTGTGTTCGGCTTGTCTGGTTTGAAATCCATGAGACCCGCGAGAGTGCTTTCATCCGCGAACGGCGGATGAAAAAATGGAACCGGGCTTGGAAAGTTTCTATGATTGAGCGGCTCAATCCTGACTGGCGCGATCTTTCGGTGTGTATGGACGAGCGGCTTTTATATGATGAAGCGCATTTCTTTCCAACTTTCGGAAACCCAAAAACCGCTCGTTTTCAATAACTTAACGAAATCATCACGAAAATAATCCTCGGTTTCGGGTTTGGGGCTATTGTTGCATCATGACTTTTTCAAACAGCCAGCCCCAAAACATATCGCCTGCAATTGACGCGGTGCAGACGTCGCCCACAGACCTGAACGGGCTTTCGCCTCTGTTTCAGATGCTTGTGAGCGCGGCGCTTGTATTATTTGCGCAGTTTGGCGTGCGGCGAGGGCCGAAAACCCGGTGCAAGATTTTCGCGGTGCTGGGATTGCTTTATATTTTATATCCGGGGACCCATGCCGAGAAGCGGGCCTTCCTCAAACAGTTGGTGGCCAGACATGCTGAAACACAGGCCCGCCTTTATGCGCGTTACCTTGTGTGGCGGCAGCGCAAATGCTGGATGTGGGGCGGCGGGTTTCCGGCTGGCGCATTGACGCTTGTGCCAAGTGTATTGAGCGCCGCGCGCGATCGGCACTCTTTTGACGCGCTGATACCGGACTAGAGACTCCGCTAACATTTTTCGAAATTTCACCGCGCAGGGCCGGCCTTGCGCGGCCGTCTGTGCTGGGGTTTTATCCAATCCGGCCGCGTCTTAGGGGTTAAACTTGCATTTCAGGCTCACCGTACAGACGAACGGGCCGTCATCTTTTTGCGTGCAGTCGGTTTTTTCGACCACGGTGATATAGCCCCCCGCATTGGCGGGGTTGCACGCTTTGGCCTTGGCTTTGGCGATTGCGGCGGCTTCCGTCGGGCCGGTGCCCTGGCGGGTTTCATAATAGTCTTCGCCCTTGTCCTGTGCGGAAACGCTCAAGGCGAACCCTGCCGTCAAAGCGGCGGCGCCAATCGCGCCCATCAGGGCCGTTTTATGTGTCTTCTTGCCAGTCATAAATCCTCGCTTGAATAATGTGCATATGTCTATGCGGCGCAGGGATAGTGCCTGTTTTGACGGACGGTGTAAATGAAGGATGACAGCTTGGTCATATGGGCGCGCGGACCCGCTGGCGCCGCGCCGCCAGAGGCACAAGGCGGCGAGGGCGTTTCATCCGGCCAAGAAAGCGCCGCCTTTGCGTTGCGGGGCTTGCATTTTAACCGCTTGCAGGCCATATGCGCGGCAATTGATTTTCCATTCTACCGCAAGGAATACCGCCATGGCGCGCCAGTTTTGTTACCACATGCAGGGCCTGACTAAGAAGTTCGGCAACAAGACCATTCTCGATAATATTCACCTGTCTTTTTATCCGGACGCGAAAATCGGCGTTGTCGGTGTGAACGGCTCGGGTAAATCCACGCTTTTGAAAATCATGGCGGGTTTGGATTCCGAAGTCACCGGCGAACATTGGGCCGCCGAGGGCGTGAAAGTCGGATACCTCCCGCAAGAGCCGCGTCTGGATACGGACAAAGATGTGTGGGGCAATGTGATTGCCGGCTGTGAAGATAAGAAAATTTTTGACGAATATAATGCCGTCGCTATGGAAATGGCGGAGAACTACTCCGACGAAATCATGGAAAAAATGACGCTCCTGCAAGAGCAAGTCGATGCGCGCGATGCGTGGGACATTGACAGCAAGATTGAAATGGCGATGCAAGCGCTTCGCTGCCCGCCCAAAGATTGGCCCGTGGATACGCTGTCAGGCGGGGAGGCGCGCCGCGTGGCTTTGTGCCAGATGCTACTCTCCAAACCTGACTTGATGCTGATGGACGAACCGACCAACCATTTGGACGCAGAGACTGTGGCGTGGCTGGAGAATTATCTCATCAACTATAAAGGCGCGATCATTCTGATTACTCACGATCGCTACTTCCTGGATAATATTACAAGCTGGACGCTGGAACTCGACCGCGGCCGCGGTGTCCCGCACGAGGGGAACTACTCCTCTTGGCTCGAAGCGAAAGGCAAGCGCATGGATCAGGAAGGCCGCGAGGGCGATTCCAAGACCAAAGCGCTGAAGCGCGAACTGGAATGGATCCGCTCCAACCCCAAAGCGCGCCAAGCAAAATCGAAAGCCCGTATTTCCGCCTATGAGAAACTGCGCGACGAAGCGGAAAACGAAGTGGTTGGCGTGGCCGATATTCGCATCCCGATGGGCGAGCGCCTCGGTAATGTGGTTGTGGAAGCGGACAATATTTCCAAAGCCTTCGGCGACAAACTCCTGATTAAAGACCTGTCCTTCCGCCTACCGCGCGGCGGGATCGTGGGCGTGATCGGGCCAAACGGCGCGGGTAAAACCACGCTCTTTAAGATGATTACCGGTCTTGAGCAGCCCGATGAGGGCACGTTTAAAGTCGGCGAAACTGTCAAGGTCGGCTATGTGGACCAGATGCGGGACAATCTCGATCCCTCGAAAAATGTCTGGGAAGCGGTCTCCGATGGTCTCGACGTGATTACGATGGGTAAACGTGATGTGCCCAGCCGGGCCTATGTGGGCGCCTTTAACTTTAAAGGCACAGACCAGCAAAAGATCGTCGGTCAGCTGTCCGGCGGTGAGCGCAACCGCGTAAACCTTGCGAAGATGCTGTCCAAGCCGTCAAACCTGCTATTGCTCGATGAGCCGACCAACGATCTGGACCGCGAAACGCTGGCCTCTCTTGAAGTGGCTTTGGAGAAATTCCCGGGCTGCGCCGTGGTCATCTCCCATGACCGTTTCTTCCTTGACCGCTTGGCAACGCACATCCTTGCCTTTGAGGGGGATAGCCACGTCGAATGGTTCGAAGGTAACTTTGCGGACTATATCGAAGACAAGAAACGCCGCCTCGGTCCTGATGCGGACATGCCGAAGAAGCTTAAATTTGTGAAGTTTGAGCGCTAGGCCCGCTTCATTTGACGATTTGACAAGCGAACAGGCGGGCCCTATAGCCCGTTTACGTGAAGGGAGCGGCATGTGCACGCTCCCTCTTTTATTTTGCGGGCTATGAAGAGCCCTTATTGAGACCCCGATGACAACATTTAAAGACCTAGACTTGGCGGAGCCGATTTCGGCCGCGCTAGAAACGCAGGGCTATACGTCCCCAACTCCCATTCAAGCCCAAGCTATTCCGCTCGTGAAAGCGGGCAAAGATTTGATGGGCATTGCGCAAACCGGCACCGGTAAAACCGCGGCCTTTGCTTTGCCTATCCTCGACCACATTGTCCGCAAAGACATTGCAGCGCCGAAACGCGGCGCGCGCGTTCTTGTCTTGGCCCCAACGCGTGAACTCGCCTCGCAAATTGCGGTCTCTTTCCGTGATTATGGCCAAGCGATTGAAGGCCTGAAAGTCGTTGCGATTTACGGCGGCGTCAAAGCCCAGAAACAAATCCTGCGAACCGTGCAAGGCAATGATGTGATCGTTGCCACGCCCGGACGCCTTCTTGATCTTGTGGATCAAAAAGCGCTGCGCCTGTCGGACGTAGAAATCCTCGTCTTGGACGAAGCCGACCAGATGATGGATATGGGCTTTATTCACGCGCTGCGTAAAATTGTGCCGCTTGTGCCCAAAGACCGCCAAACTCTGTTTTTCTCGGCGACGATGTCACCCGCCATCACAACGCTGGCCAAACAATTCTTGACCAATCCCGAACGCGTGTCTGTGGCACCTGCCAATACAACCGCCGAGCGGGTGGAGCAGCGCCTGAGTTTCGTCAACCAGAAAGAAAAGCAAGCGCTTTTGACAATCGCGCTCGCAGACCCTGATATTGACCGCGCGTTGATTTTTACGCGCACGAAGCACGGCGCAGACCGCGTTGTTAAAAAGCTGGCCGCGGCAGGTATCGAAGCCTTGGCGATCCACGGCAATAAAAGCCAGAACCAGCGCCAACGCGCGCTTGAGGCGTTCAAGTCTGGAACCATACGTTTCTTGGTCGCGACGGATATTGCGGCGCGCGGCATTGATATCGAAGGTATCAGCCATGTGTTCAACTTCGAAATTCCAAATGTGGCCGAGCAATATGTGCACCGAATTGGCCGTACCGCGCGGGCGGGACGCTCTGGCCTTGCAATCTCATATGTGGCCGAGGATGAGCGGGCTTATCTTAAGGATATTCAAAAGCTCTTGAAAATGACAATTCCTGTTGTCGCGCTACCGGATAATTTTAACGCCGAAGTGGCGCGTGTGGCGCGCCTGAAACCTGCACCCGCGCCCGCTGGCGAAAGCCAGTCTCAAGGCGGCGGCAAGAAGAAGGCCCGTCCCGGAAAATGGGCGCGCGATAAGAAAACCCAAGAGAAGAAAAAGACGTGGGAGCCTGATTTGCGCGAAGCGAAAGTGGCTTTGGTTGACGACGATTTGCGCGCAGAAGGCCGCGAAAAAACACGCCAAAGCGAACCGCGCAAGCCAAGACCTGCATCAGGCGGTGGTCAAAAGGGTGGAAAGCGCCCGCAAGCTGGTGGCGAGCCGGGGCAAACGCGTTTTCCTCGCAAACCAAGGGATGGCCAAGCGGACGCTGATAAGCCGCGTTCTGAAAAGCCACGATCTGGCAAGCCATCGGCGGGAAAGCCCGCGTCCGGCAAGCCTTATGCGGGCAAAGCTCGGGGTGATAAACCGGCTCCTGACAAAGGCCGTAGCGGTCCTCCGCGCGGCGGAAAACCCAGAGGCGGCGCGCCACGGGGAAACCGTGGCGGTGTATAAATTCCGTTCGTTTCAGGCTTTCCCGTCCGTAAATTAAGGTATTCGTAACCATAACCTTACAAACGTCCCTGTTATGTGAAGATCGCAAAATGTGGTTGTCTGTGAGGTCTTATGAAGTTTCCGTTTTGGGTCGCGGGTGTCTCGCTTATTGTTCTTTCCGCGTGCGGGGGCGGTGGAGGCGGATCTTCTTCGGCCCCGCCCACATCGTCTAACCAAGCTCCGCGCGTGGCCTCGGCCAACGCGGATCAAGCCGCGCAGGTTGGCTATGATTTTAGTTATGATGCCTTGCAGGGCGGTACAACGTTCGCGGATCCTGATGGAGATTCACTAAATATTGCGGTCTCGTTTAGTCCGGGTGCAAATGGACTGAGCGTCAGCAATGGCGTCATTACCGGGACCCCTATCGACACAGGCGATATTACCGTCACGGTGACAGCCAGCGATGGCTCCGCCGGTATTCGGGACGTTTTCCTGATCAGCGTTACAGCGGATCAAGACGCCGTACAGGCGAAGTTTCCAGGGGTGCTGGATCTCGACAATCTGTTTAATTATGCCGCGCCAACCGTGCCGGATTATATTCGTCCAGCGCGAAATGTTCCCAACCCTGTAACAGATAAGGGCGCCACTTTGGGCCGGGTGATTTTTTACGACAAGTCGCTTTCGGTTAACGGCACGGTCGCTTGTGCAACATGCCATCGTCAAGCCGAGGCGTTCAGCGAAACCTCTGTTGTCAGCGGCGGAGTTTTGGGCGGCCAAACGGGTCGAAGTTCTATGCGTTTGGTGAATACGCTTTACGGTCAGGAACAGCGGTTTTTCTGGGACGAGCGGGCCGTAAATATGGAAGACCAAGTCACGAAGCCGTTTAAGGACCACAATGAGCACGGGTTTAGCGGCGAGAACGGTCGTCCGGATTTTGACGTTATGCTTGCGAATATGCAAGCCGATGAGGCGTATAAAGAACTCTTCCGTTTTGTCTTTCTGGACGAGACGGTGACCGAGGAACGTATTCAATCCGCTCTGGCGCAATTTGTACATTCCATAACTTCGTTTGATTCTAAATATGATGCGGGCCGTGCGCAAGTGGCGGCGGATGCCGATCCGTTTCCGAATTTTACCGCGGATGAAAACGCGGGTAAGAACCTTTTCTTGCGGGCTCCTGGTGGGAATAATGGCGGAGCAGGATGTGGCGGTTGTCACGGCGCGCCCGAATTTTCGATCGCTGTAGACCGCGGGACAAACGGCGTTGTCGGCGTTGCGGCCGATCCAAACGCGTTTGATTTCACAAATACCCGTGCGCCCTCACTGCGCGACGTGTTGCGGGAGGGCGGCATTGCAAATGGCCGTTTCATGCATGACGGGTCGTTGGCGTCACTTAGAGATGTGGTAAATCACTATAATAATATCCCGGTCCCGGCGAACGAACCCGAACGGACAGAGTTTCTCAATACAATTGATAACCGCCTTGTCGACGTGGGAACGCCGCGCGTGTTGAATTTGAGCGAATCCGAGAAAGACCAGATCATCGCCTTTTTAGGGACGTTGACGGGAAGCAACATCTATACGGATGAAAAATGGAATGATCCGTTCTAGAGTCTTTCTTTTGTGAAGACCGCTGCAACAAAAAACCCCGCAAGCATGGCCTGCGGGGTTTTTCTGTTTTTTATGTCGACGTTTGACTATGTGGCAGATGCCGCATTTGATTTCAAAATCCGCTCAACGAGCGTACGCACGATCGCCATGACAGATGCGGCGCTAAAAACTGCACCTAAGCTGCCAAGGATTAGTCCGCAATGTTCTCCGATGGCTGGAATGCTGTTGAGTGCACCTGATCCGCCCGCCATCAAGAAAATGGCGGCAATAATAACGCCTCTGCGATGTTCATGGTCCAAGAACCACCCACTGGCTAATCCGAGTACCGCCAAAATAGCGCCATCATAACCCGTGTTCACGAAAGCCAATAAAACCGCCGCAACAGCGCTCACAAGCCACACAATCTTTGCAATAGACATAAGTTTCCCCTTAAGTTTAATCTGCGCCTCTTTTAGTGTGCGTCAGACGGTCGCATGGTTAACAAGTTTTAACAAATAGTCAAGAGCGCCACTTGGGCGTGCGTGCCTCCGAAAAATTTGATTTTATTGGGTGCGTTCATTGTCGACGTAGAAGACGGAAGTCTTCGGAAATAAAGATATAAGAATTTTTTTATATCTTTTGAGTTTTTGGATGGTATACAGCGTTTATGGATAAAATTGCCTCAGTCTTGAAAGTGTTGGGACATCCGGAGCGCCTCCGGATCCTTGCGTTATTGGCGCACGGTGAATTGACCGTCAGCGAGCTTGTGCAAATCATGAATTTGTCGCAGCCGCGCATCACCCAATATATCAAATCTCTTGAGGATGCGGGCGTTATTGAGCGTCTGAAAGAAGGAAGTTGGGTTTTCTCTCGTTTGCGCCGCGATACTGAAAATATATCGGTATTGGTGAACGCGGTGCTCACGAGTTTACCAATGGATGACAACGCTTTGCAATCAGATCGCCGCCGCCTTGACGATGTGCGCCGCGATAGGGCGCAATCCGTTGAGGCCTTTTTCATGGGCGTGGCGAATGAAACGGGGCAGCTCGGGGATGAATATTTACCGCGTGAAAATATTGAAAAAGAAATTCGGGCGCTCGTCGGCGTGGGGCCGTTTGAGTTGATGGTGGACCTTGGAACAGGGACGGGGCGGGTTTTGGAAATTTTTGCCGAGTACGTTGAAAAAGGTACCGGCGTGGACAACAATGTGGATATGCTCAAAGTGGCGCGTCATAAGCTGTCGGTTGCTGGACGCGCCCATTTAAATGTACGTCAAGGCGATCTCTACGCGGCGCCCATTGCTTCATCCGTGGCCGATCTGGTCACGTTGCACCAGGTTCTCCACTATCTTGAAGATCCGCAGGCCGCAATTTCTGAAGCGTCGCGTTTGTTGAAGCCCGGCGGTAAAATTCTGATTGTTGATTTTACCTCACACCCTCATGAAGAATTTCGGTCTAAATATGCTCACCGGCGATTGGGTTTCAATGACGAGGATATGCGCCGCTGGATGAATGCCTCAGACATTGAGCCAACCGCAACAAAATTAATCCCAAGTGATATGGACCGTCCTGATGTTCGGTTGTGGCTTGGAAGTCGACGAGATGACAAAGGAGTGCGAGATGACAGCGCAGCTTAATCAAACGACAGATGAGCAATCCGCCCGATTAGGGCCCGTTGCGCGAACAGCTGGGTCGGTCGCCAATGATGTGCATGTGAGTTTTGAGTTTTTCCCACCGAAAAATGATAAAATGGAAGAAACGTTGTGGGACTCTATTCGCAAGCTGGAAAAGCTTAATCCTGATTTTGTGTCCGTGACATACGGCGCCGGCGGTTCAACACGAGAGCGCACACACCGGACCGTGTCCCGGATGGTGCAGGAAACAACCCTCAAGCCAGCCGCGCATTTGACTTGCGTTGGCGCGGACCGCGCCGAAATTGACGAGATTGCGCGGGAATATTGGGCAAGCGGCGTTCGCCACATTGTGGCGCTTCGCGGCGATCCAACGGACGGCATTGATGAGAAATACATTCCGCATAAATCGGGATATGCCTACGGATCGGACCTTGTCGCCGGGCTTAAGTCTATTGCAGACTTTGAAATTTCCGTAAGCGCCTATCCCGAACTACATCCGGAAAGCGCAACGTGGGCGGCGGAAATAGATAACCTTAAACGCAAGGTGGACGCCGGCGCGACCCGCGCGATCACGCAGTTTTTCTTTTCGCCTGACACATTTATGCGGTTTCAAGACCGTGTTCTTGATGCCGGAATAAATATACCCATCGTTCCGGGTTTGATGTTGCAGCCCAACTTTCCGGGCCTTAAGCGCATGTCCGATATGTGCGGTGTTGAGGTTCCGGACTGGTATGCCGACTTGTTTGAGGGACTTGAAAAAGATCCGCAAGCCTGTCAGCTTTTGACAGCGTCTTTGTCATCGGAATTGACGGCGGAGCTGCATGATCGCGGTGTACGCCATTTCCACCTCTACACACTTAACAGGGCCGATTTGGCCTATGCTGTGAGCCGTGTTCTCGGCCTACATCACCGTATGAATGAAGGAGGCCTATAATGGGCGTTTGGACACAAATTGAGCAAGATATAAAAAAGCGCGTTCTGATATTGGACGGCGCAATGGGAACGATGCTCCAAAAGCAAAAACTTGAAGAAGACGATTTTCGAGGCGAGCGGTTCAAAGATTGGCCTAGCCCTCTGAAAGGGAATAACGACCTGTTGGTTTTGACCAAACCTAGCGCCGTTGAGAAAGTTCACAATGCATTCTTAGCCGCGGGTGCGGATCTGATTGAAACCAATAGCTTTAATGCCACCACCATTTCACAGGCCGATTATGACATGAGCGACCTCGCGCCGGAAATCGCGCGTGCGGCTGCGCAGCTCGCCCGCAAGGTTGCGGACGAGTGGACAGCAAAAACGCCGGAAAAACCCCGAGCCGTTCTGGGGTCTGTGGGCCCGATGAATAAAACCTTGTCCATCTCGCCAAAGGTGGAAGACCCCGGTTATCGGGACGTAACTTTTGATGAAGTCAAAGAGGCTTATATGGGGCAAATGGAGGCGATGATCGATATTGTCGACGCCATTCTCATTGAGACCGTATTTGACACGCTCAACTGCAAGGCCGCGATTGCCGCCGCGCATGCTGTATTCGATAAGGTCGGATATAAAAAACCGATACTGATTTCTGGAACGATCACTGACCGCTCTGGCCGCACACTCTCGGGTCAAACAGCAGAAGCGTTCTGGCTGTCAATTGCACACGCAAAGCCTTTTGCGATTGGCCTGAACTGCGCTCTCGGCGCTGACGAGATGCGCCCGCATATTGCGGCGATCTCCAAGGTTGCAAATACGCATGTCATGGCGTTTCCCAATGCCGGGCTTCCTAATGCGTTTGGAGAATATGATGAAAGTCCTGATGATATGGCGGGTCAAATTCAGCCATGGGCGGAACAGGGTTTGGTCAATATTTTGGGCGGCTGCTGCGGGACAACGCCCGACCACATTGGCGCTATCGCGCGATCAGTTGCCGACTGCGCGCCTCGTCAAATTCCAGAGATAAAACCGACATTGAGATTGTCAGGGCTAGAACCGTTTCAAATCGCCGTCTGATTTAAACACCTTGCCAGCGAGTTCAATTTCACGGCGGGTCTTCGGGCCAGTTCAGTCACAAAATAGAATAGATAGAATATGACCAGCACAGCACAATTTATCAATATTGGCGAACGCACAAACGTTGCCGGTTCCGCGAAGTTCAAGCGCCTGATTAAAAATGGCCAATTTGAAGAGGCGCTCTCTGTTGCGCGCCAACAAGTGGAAAACGGCGCGCAGATCATTGACATCAATATGGATGACGGCCTGATTGAGGGCGAACCTGCGATGGTCCGTTTCCTTCAGCTTATGGCTGGTGAACCCGACATTTCGCGCGTGCCCGTCATGATTGATAGTTCCAAATGGCACATTATCGAGGCTGGCTTGAAATGTGTTCAAGGCAAAGCGGTGGTCAACTCAATTTCTATGAAAGAGGGTGAAGCTGCGTTTCTTGAGCAAGCTAAGAAAGTTCGCGACCTTGGCGCAGCAACCGTTGTGATGGCCTTTGACGAAGAAGGCCAAGCTGAAACAGCCGACCACAAATTTGCCATCTGTGAGCGCGCTTACAAGCTTTTGACGCAAGAGATTAATTTCCCGCCGGAAGACATTATTTTTGACCCAAATATTTTCGCGATTGCGACTGGCATCGAGGAGCATAATGATTACGCGGTCGAGTTTTTTGAAGCCTGCCGCCGCATTAAAAAGCATCTTCCGCATGCCCGTATATCTGGCGGTTTGTCAAATGTGAGTTTTGCGTTCCGCGGTAACGAGCCTCTGCGTGAAGCCATGCACTCTGTTTTCTTGTATCACGCTATTCCAGCGGGTCTGGATATGGCGATCGTCAATGCCGGTCAGCTAACCATCTATGATGATATTCCAGAAGAGCTGCGCGAGCGCGTGGAGGACGTTATTTTGAACCGCCGCCCGGATGCAACAGACCGGCTCCTGGATATTGCGGAGAAGTACCGCGGCGACGGTAAGGGCAAGGAACAAGTTGTTGATCTGGAATGGCGCAAGCAATCCGTTAGCAAACGCCTTGAGCACGCCCTCGTGCGCGGCATTACTGAATTCATTATAGAAGATACCGAAGAGGCGCGCCTCGCGGCCGATCGCCCATTGCACGTCATTGAAGGTCCATTGATGGACGGGATGAACGTGGTCGGGGATTTGTTCGGTTCCGGGAAAATGTTTCTGCCTCAGGTTGTGAAATCTGCGCGGGTCATGAAAGCCTCTGTGGCCCACCTCATGCCCTATATGGAAGAAGAAAAAGAGCTTTTGGGTACGGCAGGCAGCTCAAATGGCACAGTACTTATGGCCACTGTAAAAGGCGACGTTCACGATATTGGTAAGAACATTGTGGGTGTTGTGCTTCAGTGTAACGGTTATGACGTGGTTGATTTGGGCGTCATGGTCCCTTGCGATAAAATCCTCGCTGCCGCGAAAGAGCATAAAGTAGATATGATCGGTCTGTCGGGCCTGATTACGCCGTCTCTTGACGAAATGGTTTATGTGGGCGCCGAAATGCAGCGCCTTGGCATGGATATGCCTTTGCTAATTGGCGGGGCGACCACGTCCAAAACACACACTGCTGTTAAGGTTGAGCCTGCGTATAAAAACGGCGCGACGGTCTATGTTACCGATGCCTCGCGCGCGGTTGGCGTTGTTGGCGCGCTTTTAGGCGACGAGAAAGACGCCTATAAAAAAGCTATTCGTGAAGAATATATCAAAGCTCGCCATGCCCATGAGAACAGCCAAAGCAAGAAAGCCCGCCTGACATTCAAAGAAGCTCAAAGCAATGCCTGGACGACGGATTGGGAAACATACTCTCCGCCGAAGCCGACATTTTTGGGCACGAAATCATTTGAGAATTATGATCTGGCTAAACTACGCGACTTCATTGACTGGACGCCTTTCTTTGCCACGTGGGAGCTTAAGGGCCGTTATCCAGCCATCCTCGAGAGTGAAGCTTACGGCGAAGTTGCGCGCGATCTGTTTAAGGATGCGCAAGAGATGCTCGACAAAATCATTTCTGAAAAATGGGTTGAAGCGCGCGGCGTTATCGGTTTCTGGCCTTGCGAACGTCATGGAGATGATATTCGCGTCTTTACAGACGAGAGCCGCACAGAAACGCTGACCCATTTCCATGGGCTGCGTCAGCAAATCAGTAAAGGTAGCGGCGGGAAGCCGAACTTCAACATCGCCGACTTTATCGCGCCAAAAGATGATTATATTGGCGGCTTTGCCGTGACCGCCGGACTTGGTGAAGATGGCCGTGCTCAGCGGTTTAAAGATGCGGGCGACGACTATAGCGCCATTTTGTTTCAAGCGCTTACAGACCGCCTGGCCGAGGCGTTCGCGGAACATATGCATCAACGGGTTCGCCGCGAGTTTTGGGGCTATGCGCCAAATGAAGCCTTTAAAGGTGAAGATTTGATCGCCGAGAAGTATGACGGCATTCGTCCTGCGCCGGGTTATCCCGCGCAGCCCGATCACACGGAAAAAGCCGCTTTGTTCCGTATTCTCGATGCTACTGCGGTCTCAGGTATTACGTTGACGCAAAGTTTTGCGATGCATCCTGCAAGCGCCGTCTCAGGTCTTTATTTCTCTCACCCCGACAGTGTTTACTTCGGTGTGGGCAAGATTGAAAAAGACCAAGTTGAAGATTACGCGCGCCGTAAAGAAATGGAACTCGCGGATGTCGAGCGCTGGTTAGCACCGATCTTGAACTATTAACGTGAAGCGTTTCTAGTTTTGGCAATAAAAAGCCGCCGTAACATTTTATGGCGGCTTTTATTTTAGCAATTTTATTAGGGCTTAACGCGGGGGCATACGAGCGCCGGCGTCGGTGCGGATATATTCGCCGTTCAAATAGGTGTGCTCACACATAAAGGCCGCGAGTTCGCCATATTCTTGCGGCGTGCCAAACCGGTTGGGGAATTGAACATGCGCGCGCAGCGCTTCTTTGACCTCGGGCTTCATTTGCTCGTAAATCGGTGTTTCAAAGAAGCCGGGGAGGATTGTGTTCACGCGAATGCCTTCGCGCGCCAAATCCCGCGCCATAGGCAGGGCCATAGACAAGATGCCGCCTTTGGATGCGGCGTAGGCCACCTGTCCGATTTGCCCGTCCTGCGCGGCCACGGAGGCTGTGTTGATAACCACGCCGCGCTCACCGTCTGGATCAGTTGGGTCGAGCGTCATCATGCCAGCCGCAGATTTTGACGCGCATAGAAACGAGCCGATAAGGTTGATGTTGATGATTCGAATAAAGGCCGCAGGATCATGAGGCACAATCTCGCCTGTATCGCGTTTGCGCGACACCGTTTTAATGCCGCCGCCAATGCCGGCGCAGTTGATCATGATGCGCTCTTGTCCGTTGGCGGCGCGAATAAAGTCAAAGCCTTGCTCGACGCTGTCATTGTTTGAGACGTCAACTTTCGTGAAAACACCGCCAATTTCGTCAGCGACCATTTGGCCGCGTTCCGTATTCATGTCAAAAATACCCACGCGAACGCCTTTGCTCGCGAGTACGCGGGCTGTGGCTTCGCCGAGACCTGAAGCGCCGCCGGTTACAACAGCGGCAATGTCAGAAGAGAGTTTCATAATATCCTCATTTGATTTAAATGAGGCATCTTATCCAAAGCCGCTACTGGCTCAACCTCTTTAATGACGCAGGAACGGTATATGACGATTACATTGGCCTTGCACGGCGGCGCCGGAAGCTATCACGGAAAAGACCAGTCTGAAAAGATTGCGTTTCTCAAAGATCTCGCGGCCACAGGGCAAGCGGCCCTCCTTGGCGGCGCGCGGGCGCTGGACGTTGTCACGGACTGCGCCGCCGCGCTCGAGGAGAGTGGCCTATATGTAGCAGGCCGTGGAACGGGCCCCAACAGCTTGGGCGAGTACGAACTGGACGCTTCGATTATGGACGGCGCGGCGCGGCGCGCAGGCGGCGTGTGTGCCCTAAAAGGGTTCCGTCATCCGATTCGTGTGGCGCGTCATGTCCTTGAGGATACGCCGCACTTGCTGCTGGCGGGAACAGGCGCTGAGCATTTCGCGCGTCATATGGCTTGTGAGGAAATTTCTGATCCGACGGCGTACTATTTGGTGCAAGGCACGACCGCAACGCCCGATCAGCTTGATACGGGTACGATTGGGGCTGTGGCTCTTGACCAACAGGGCCACTTGGCTGCGGCCACGTCTACTGGCGGGCTGATGGGAAAGATGGCTGGCCGCGTCGGGGATAGTCCTCTGATTGGCGCCGGGTGTTGGGCGGATCAGCGAATGGCTGTGTCGTGCACAGGGCAAGGAGAATACTTTATCAAAGCCGCCGTCGCTGCCGATATTTCCGCCCGCATGAAATATTTGGGCGAGAGTCTCGAAATGGCCGCGCGTTCAGCGATATCGGATATGGGCAAACTGGGCGGCTATGGCGGCGTCATCGCGATCGATAGAGACGGGAATGTCACGACGCCGTACAATTCTGAAGGCATACGTCACGCTTATGTGCAAGGGGACGGGCCTATTATATCGGGCGCATTTTAACGGCTCTTCTATTTGTTGACAGATTGATATCATTGTGATATCAATCTGCACAAGATAGGAGATGTTATGAGTAATATTCGTGAAAAAGAAGTGGGTTCTGTGAGCGGAATTCCGTTCTTGTTGCTGTTAGTCGTGCTTTTAGGTGCGGGGGTTTTGTGTTTTTTAGCGGGCTTGGCGAACCGACAGGTGATTGTAATTTTCGCCGGGGTTCTCCTCTTTATCATGGCCTTTTTCGGATTTGCAGGCCTTTATAAAGTGGAGCCCAACCAGTCTGCCGTATTGTCGCTCTTTGGCAAATATGTTGGGTCGGTCCGCACGGCCGGTCTGCGGTTTAACAACCCATTCTATACCAAAAAGAAGGTCAGCCTTCGGGTCCGAAATTTTGAAAGCGGGCGGTTGAAAGTGAATGAACTTGATGGTTCGCCGATCGAGATTGCGGCAATCGTTGTATGGGAAGTGTCGGATTCGGCGGAAGCTGTATTCAATGTCGACAATTATGAAAGCTTTGTTCAAATTCAATCAGAAGCGGCGATACGCGCTATGGCCACAAGCTACCCTTACGATCAACATGAGGACGGGCAAATCTCTTTGCGATCCCATCCTGTGGAAATTTCGGAACGCCTTAAAACAGAAATCCAAGATCGGCTGTCGCAAGCCGGGATCAATGTGATCGAGGCGCGTATCTCGCACTTGGCCTATTCCCCTGAGATTGCCGGTGCCATGTTACAGCGGCAACAGGCGGGCGCTATCATTGCTGCGCGCCAGAAAATCGTTGAAGGTGCGGTCGGTATGGTGGAAATGGCGCTCGAGGAGCTGTCGGCAAAAGGTGTTGTGGAGTTGGACGAAGAACGGAAGGCGGCTATGGTGAGTAATTTGCTCGTCGTGCTCTGTTCTGACCGCGCAACGCAGCCCGTTGTGAACGCTGGCTCACTCTATTAGGTGGCTGATTAGCTTTGGCGCAGAAAAAGTCATACCCATTACGCATCGATCCGGATGTTCTTGAAGCCATGAAGCGCTGGTCGGACGACGAGCTGCGCTCCATGAATGCCCAGATCGAATATGTGCTGCGCGATGCGCTGCGCCAGACAGGCCGTTTAAAGGAGGTCAAAGCCAAACCGGTTGAGACAAAAACACAGGAGAACTAAAATGAGTCACCAGCGATGGCAGTATAAAACCCTGCAACTTAAAACGCCGGCTTTTTCAACGGTGGACCAAAAAGCTGAGCAAATTGACGAAATGCTCAACCGCGTAGGTCTCGAGGGGTGGGAACTCGTTAGTATCACCCATGATAGTATGCATATGTGGGCTTTTCTTAAAAAACCTTCATAGGCTTAAATAGATTTCCCGCGAACAAATCTCCAGAGTTTGCGGAGAATTTTTTTGATAAGATGGTAGGGGCTACTGGCAATTTTTCCCAGTCGCCGCGTTCGCCGCCAACGCTTTCGAGCCGTAGGCTCATATTCGGGTGTGAGGTACTCAAAGAATGTTTGAGAAACCGCCTTCCACGAATATTGCTGAGCGTGCGCCACCGCGTCTTCACGCCTCAGGTCGAGGCAGGCCAGGCAAGCCGCTTTCAGGTCATCATCCAGGACGCCGGCTTTGCTGCCAGGGACGATATCGATGGGGCCTGTCACGGGGTAGGCGGCTACAGGCGTTCCCGTCGCCATCGCTTCAATAATGACCAAGCCGAACGTATCTGTTTTGCTTGGGAAGACAAAGACATCCGCATCGGCAAAGTAGCGGGCGAGATCCTCGCCAAATTTCGCTCCGACAAAATGCGCCTTCGGATATTTATTTCTGAGCTGTTCCATTTGCGGGCCGTCGCCGACAATCACTTGGCTCCCTGGCAGATCGAGCTTCAGGAATGCCTCAATATTCTTTTCAACAGCCACGCGGCCCACATTCACGAATATGGGGCGGGGAAGGTCTTTGTAAACATCCTCCGGCGCGGCGCGCTTTTTTGGGTTAAACACAGTAAGATCAACGCCGCGCGCCCAGGGCCGTAAGTTCGTAAATCCGCGCTCATGGAGAAACTCCACCATGGACGGCGTTGTGACCATGGTCGTCCCCCCGCTATTATGGAAATCCCGAACGAACTTATAAGGCAGCGATAGCGGGATGAACGGGAACCTTGCCTTTATGTATTCTGGAAACTTCGTGTGGTAGCTTGTGGTAAAAGGCATCGCCCATTTCATGCACAGGGTACGGGCAGCTTGCCCCAGCGGGCCTTCTGTCGCGATGTGAATGGCCTCCGGGCCGAACCGTACGATTCGCCGCTCCATGTCTGGCTTTGCAAATGGCGCCAGCCGAATATCTGGATAGGTCGGCAAGGGAATCGTCCAATAGCCATCCGAGGGTGAAATGACTTCGACTGTATGTCCGGCAAGACGCAATTCATCCACCGTTTTTGATAGCGTACGCACAACCCCATTCATTTGGGGCTCCCATGCATCTGTCACAATCAGTATCTTCATTATCGACGCCTTCGCAGGATGTGATTCTGTCGTAGCGTGACTATAGCGCGAACAAAACAGAATTGTGAATGCGGTGTGTTTGAATGGATTTTAGTCCCTTAAACCATAGGGCCGAATGAGGTGAATTTTTCCGTCACAAAAAATTCATAACTCCTAGAAGGATTTAACCGCTTGTTAACAAAAAATTTCCATTTTTGGGACACAAGGTGTTGACGGCACGAGGCAAATCAACACTATATGTTGTGTAGAAGTTGATTGAGCTTCTGTCTTCAAATTTGAAAGCACGGATTCGTGGTTTGTCACGAAACGGGTTTATTTGGGCCAAATTGCAGGGAAACGTGGCGACACGTCAGGAAATCAGGGGTAAATATGTCAGAAGAAACAACAAACCAAGCGTTGGCTTTAGTCGAGGACGACACAGCTTTTCATGGTGACGTAAATTCTGCTCGCCCCGCAATGTCGCCGAAGCCGCACCGTGGTAAACCGGACAACATTAAAGAAGTTGGCGGCGGCAGCATTCAGCAAGATAAAAATCGTGATGAATTGCTAACCGATTTCGGGAAGAAGACGTTGGTTGACCGTTACTTGCTGCCTGAAGAATCTTATCAAGATATGTTTGCGCGGGTGTCCATGGCTTACGCCGATGATGCCGCTCACGCTCAGCGTCTTTACGATTACATGTCTAAGCTTTGGTTTATGCCCGCGACGCCAGTGCTGTCTAATGGCGGTGCGTCTCGCGGCCTGCCGATCTCATGCTTTTTGAACTCTGTAAATGATAGCCTTGATTCGATCGTCAATATTTGGAACGAGAACGTTTGGCTTGCCTCTAATGGTGGCGGGATCGGGACCTATTGGGGCAATGTGCGCTCCATCGGGGAAAAGATTGGCCGCGCCGGCAAAACTTCCGGCATCATTCCGTTCATCCGGGTTATGGACAGCCTGACACTTGCCATTTCTCAAGGATCGCTCCGCCGCGGCTCAGCAGCGGTTTACCTTGATGTCCACCATCCGGAAATTGAAGAGTTTCTAGAGATTCGTAAGCCGTCTGGCGATTTTAACCGCAAGTCTCTGAACCTGCATCACGGTTTAAACATTTCTGATGAATTTATGGCCGCTGTGCGAGACGGAACGGAGTTTGGTCTGCGCTCACCTAAAACAGATGAAGTGATTAAAACGATTGATGCCCGTAAACTGTGGCAGAAAATCCTTGAAATGCGTGTTCAAACAGGTGAGCCCTATTTGGTCTTCTCCGATACTGTGAATAATGCGCTTGCCAAGCATCAGCGCGATCAGGGGCTACGCGTTCGCCAGTCAAACCTATGCTCCGAAATCATGCTGGCGACGGGTAAAGACAAGTTTGGCCGGGAACGGACCGCTGTTTGCTGCCTCTCGTCTGTGAACGCAGAGAAATGGGATGAATGGAAGAACGAGGAAGGCTTTATCGAAGATATTATGCGTTTTCTCGATAATGTCCTTGAAGATTTCATTCAGCGCGCGCCGAAAGAAATGGACGATGCAAAATATTCTGCCATGCGCGAGCGATCTGTCGGACTTGGTTTGATGGGCTTCCATTCCATGTTGCAATCAAAGGACATTCCATTTGAGAGCGCGATGGCGAAGTCTTTCAATAACCGGATTTTCCGCCACATTCGCCGCGGCGCAGACGCGGCGTCTGTAACGCTCGCCGAAGAGCGCGGAGCCTGCCCTGATGCCGCAGATATGGGGATTAATGCCCGTTTCTCGCATAAACTTGCTGTGGCGCCGACGGCCTCAATTTCTATTATTTGCGGCGGGACGTCTGCGGGTATCGAGCCTATTCCGGCGAATATCTACACCCACAAGACACTTTCCGGCTCTTTCACAGTCAAAAACAAGTTTTTGGAAGAGCTGCTCGAGAAGAAAGGTCTGAATACGCCAGAAGTCTGGGGCACCATTTTGGAACATGAAGGGTCAGTTCAGCACATGGATGAACTTGACGAACATGAAAAAGCGGTTTTCCGCACGGCATTTGAAATCGATCAACGCTGGGTTATTGAACATGCGGCCGATCGGTCCCCCTATATTTGCCAAGCGCAATCCGTAAATATCTTCATTCCAGGCGACGTTGATAAATGGGATCTTCATATGCTGCATTGGACGGCTTGGGAAAAAGGCGTTAAGTCTTTGTATTATTGCCGGTCCAAGTCTATCCAGCGGGCCGCTTTCGCGGGTGCGGATGAAAAACTGTCTGACATGGAAAAAAGCATGACGGCCGCGGCGCCAACGGATTATGAAGAGTGCCTCGCCTGCCAATAATGGGGCGGCGGGTCGCGTAACCTTTCAAATTTTGATGTATTGCACTTGATGTGTGTCACGGCGATTTCGCTGTGGCACCTTTATTGCATTGGTGAGAGTGCTGAGGCCGCAACTTGCCGAAAGCATTAAGGTAGTGTTAAGCTTACCTTACATATTTTTGAACCTTGCCATAATTTATACATAATTTCATGGCAAGAGAATTTAGGATAGCGTATTATTGAAGCGCTGATTTGATGATTTGAGGTGGTCATGTCCAAACGGGGGCATAACATTGTAGACTTTATGACTCGGGCGACATCGTCTGTTTCACGTCTTGTCTCATTCTCAATTTTGGCGGTCGTCTTTACGAGCGCGCTTCCGATTGCGGCGTCGGCGCAAAACGATGCTGACGCAAATCCAAGCAATATCACATCCCCAAAAATAGATGGTTTTGCGGTGAATGTAACGCCGTCAAGCTCGGCAATAGATTTTGAATCTTCCGACTTTGTTGGTTTGAGTTCGTCATTGAAAGGGGCTGTAATCGACATCCCAGCTCAGGGCGTAGGGTCTCGCCTCTTCAATCTCGATGTTACAAATATTTCCTGTATGACGGGAGAGGAAGGGTGCTCGCGCCGTTCTGACAAGCTTGATCTCGGCTATGAAAAGTCGATCACCAAGAAACTTGATGGTAAGTTGGATATCCAGTTAACACCGCGCGCGGCTCTGAGCTTTAATGATGAAAGCTCAAGCGCGATTGTCGGGGCTTTAGTGCGTATTGGTGACGACCTTCGGCAAGATTCTGACCTAAAGTCCAATACGTGGTATATGTTCGCGGGCGCAGACGCCGAAGCGGTGACGTATTCACCCAACAGTATGCGCCGCATTACAAGCGGTGAGTTCCATCTCCAAGACCGGATTATCGTTGGCGATGCGCAAGCCGGCGTTGGTTACCGTATTGGCGACGCGGATGTGTCCTTGGGATATTTTCGCCGCGAAGTCACCTCCTTTGGGCGCGAGATCGATTCGAACAGCATGTCCTTTCGCGAAGACGCGGCTGCGCTGTCCTTTACGTGGCGCCGTTAATCAACGGATCTAGATTTGGAAACTTCCTCGCGTTGAGCCAGCCTTCTCGCTTGCTGTAGCTTTTTTCGACGGCGTCAATCTCGCCGGCTGTCATATCAGGGCGCCACGCTTCAAAAATCAGAACAACGCGCGTCTCGTTACTTTCATTTTTCGCTTCATGATCAAAACTATCGTCAAACAGGAAGGTTTCCCCTGGAACCCAGTCGTGGACGGCCTTTTGGACTCGGATGTGGCAAGGGCTTGGAATGATGAGCGGTAAATGCACGGTGAGGCGGCAATTCGCGAGGCCGTGGTGCGGCGGGATATGCGTATGAGGTTTCAATACTGAAAAGAAAGCTTCCATGGGATTGCCGTGGTGATAGACAAGCTGCGCGTGCTCAAGGGCGCCGCAGGTGACAGGACACTTTTCCGCGGATTCTGTGCGTTGACCGCCCTGAAACAAATGAAAGGACGACCACTCCGTCTGTCCTTTGAGGGCGTTCCACTCTTGCCCAAGATGGCTCTTGGCAGCGATGTAAGGGGCGGACGCCGATTTATCTTGCGCGAGAGCGAGATACTCTTCCCGGATATTTTCGGTAAACCGTTCGAGCTGCGCCGTCCACGGCGCTTCATCGCGAGAGAAAATGGGGTGATCCGGCAAGTCCGGCACATAGAACATATGCGGGCGCGGGCCTGCGTCTCTAAACGAAATCGGGCCTGCATGTGTTTGCGGCCAGACCGCAGAGCGGACGCGCCCGGGGGCTGCTGCATCCGCAATCGCGCTTTCTTGAAGCGCGGTCATAAAAGACCTTATTTGCGCGTCGGCGAGTTGCGACGCTTGACGCGTGAGGTGGTCTGCTTGGGGATGGTACTGCGCGATGCGGATCATAGGATCGCGATCTGCCCCCAAAGACCAGACCATCAGCGCCTCATCTTTTTGCGACGTATGCCAAAGCGCCGCGCCCAGAAATAGCACATATCTCGTGTTCTGGATTTCCAGGTGGCAGGCCGCAGCAAATTGGGGGAGTGCGCGGTCCCACCGATTCTCTAGAACAGCTTTGATTCCCCGATTGTAAGCATTTTGCGCCTTAATGATGGATGGATTTGAGGTCATGTATGCACATTTCTGGTTCGGGCCTGAGCTTTGAAGCGTTTATACAGACTTGGCACCGACTTTTCCCCAAAAAAAAGAAAAGGCGATACGAATAGCGCTTGAAGTTCGGTGGCATCACTACATATTGTGCATATTGAGAGGCGCATCCCATTATATGGATGCTATTCGATGATATCCGCAAATCGCCCGGAGGCTAAAATGGGAAAATTTGATAATTTTGAACGTGCGACGTCGGGGCTTTTGGTTCCGTCCCATAGCTACAAGCCATTCCGCTATCCTTGGGCATACGATTTTTGGAAGATTCAACAGCAGGTGCACTGGATGCCTGAAGAGGTGCCTTTGGGGGAAGATTGCAAAGACTGGGCGACCAATATCACGGATAATGAGCGCAATTTGCTCACCCAAATCTTCCGCTTCTTTACGCAGTCCGATGTGGAAGTGAACGACAATTACATGGAGCGTTACGCCCGTGTCTTTAAGCCTATCGAAGTGAAAATGATGTTATCGGCATTCTCCAACATGGAGACAATTCATATTGCCGCTTACGCGCTCTTGCTTGAGACGATTGGCATGCCGGATTCCGAATTCTCGGCTTTCATGGACTATGAAGCGATGGCGGATAAGCATAATTACATGCAGGAATTCGGGGTTGAAACGGACGCCGATATTGCCCGCACGGTGGCAATGTTTGGGGCCTTTACGGAAGGGCTACAGCTTTTTGCATCGTTCGCCATGTTGATGAACTTCCCTCGGTTGAACAAAATGAAGGGCATGGGCCAGATCGTGACCTGGTCTATCCGGGATGAAAGTCTTCATTGTGAGGGTATGATCAAACTGTATCACACATTCGCGAAGGAAACGGGCTGCGTCACGCAATCTGTGGCGGATGACATTGTTGATTGCTGCAAAACCGTTGTGAAGATGGAAGACAAGTTTATCGATCTTGCTTTTGAAATGGGACCTGTGGAAGGTATGACAAGCGAAGATATCAAGCGCTATATCCGGTATATTGCTGACTGGCGTTTAGGGCAGCTGGGGCTACCTAAAATCTATGGTATTAAGCATCACCCGCTGCCTTGGCTGACAGAAATTCTGAACGGTGTGGAGCATGCGAACTTCTTTGAGGCCCGCTCAACTGAATATTCCAAAGGCGCCACCGAGGGGAGCTGGCATGGAGCAGAAGGGGTTTGGGACAAGTTTGAAGCCATCCAAGCCCGTAAAATTGCAGGAACTCTCCCAGCTTAATGTCAGTTTAGTCTGCTACGCCTAAGGGTGCCATGAACCGCATATTTAACTTTTCATCGATTCATAATTTCCGTGATTTCGGGAATTATGCCACCGAAGATGGTCGGCATGTTGCCCCGCGGCGCTTGTTTCGTTCGGCGCATTTGAATAATCTTTCAAATGAAGATCTTTCGGAAATTGAGGATTTAGATATTGGGCTGGTTGTCGATTTGCGTTACCGTCCAGAGCGGGATCGCCAGCCGAACCGCTTGCCACGAACAAAGACACCAAACGTCATCGAGTTCCCGGACGGCGCCGCAACGGCGCAGGCGCAGTTTGCCCCGCATGAAATGTTTATCCAGAAAAATCTCCGCGAGGCGGACGATTCTCGCCAATATATGATTTCGTCATACGCCGCGCGGCCCGGCGATCCCTTATTTCAAAAGATATTTTCCGACACGTTGAAGCATATGTCCCGCACCGGGGATCCATTATTGATCCATTGCGCAGCCGGGAAAGACCGTACGGGAACACTTGCCGCTGTCATTTTGGGCGGATTAGGCGTGGATAGCGCGACGATCATGGAAGACTTTATGTTGACCATGCAGGCCGTGGATGTTGATAGCTTTTTAAAGCCCGCCGCGAATATGATGAGCAAAAAATTTGGCCGCGAATATGATCCCGAAGCGCTTCGCCCGATGTTCGGGGTTGAGGAGGGGTATCTTCTCGCGGCGCTGGAAAGTATGGGGGATATTCCAGCCTATATTACGGGAACGCTGGGTTTAACCAAAACCGAGCTTTCTGACCTTCATCGGCTCTACCTCAGCCCCTAAGTTCGACCTTAGCTCGACGTGCAACTTACCGATAAGTTGGCATTTGCAGCGCATGAGAATGTTGTTTTCGGACCATCTTCAAAGGGAACAGACAGTGACTTGCGAGGCTTGAGCAGAAATGTCTCGTTGAGCGTCACGTTTTTCATAAAGACGAGTGTCGCGGGCTTATACTTATAATTTACGCGCGCCACGACGACGCCAGACGTGCTGTTGAGCATGGTACTGCTAAGCTGCGAGGGGTCATAGGTGGACGGTCCACCCGCTGAAATTGCGGGGCCCATACGCGCATAGCCAATCGTCTCAATAGTGCTACCTGTTTTTTTGTAGCTGTTAAGCTCGACCGTAACGTCAGATCTCTGGGATGCGCGAATCCCCAAGACCGCGAGCGTCGCGGTCATAATATCTTCGATGTCAGCTTTGTTGAGCTTGTCCGATTGTGTGGCCAGATCGCCGGCAACGCTTGTTGCGTGGGTGACATTGCGGTCTGCGGTAATGCCGAGGGAAATCTCGGAAAGTCCAAAATAGAAGGCCAACATGACGGGCGCAATAAGCGCAAATTCAATGGCCGCAACGCCCTGATTATCGGCCGCGAACTTAGCCGGTTTCGTGCGCAAACAATCTGAGAGCGAGAGAATCGGGTCCTTTAAAAACTTTAGCATCTGAATGTCCACCTAAGATCCACAGCCGCCGGGGAACGGTTCGTTCCGAAAGGCGGTTGTCGCTGTAATAACACGGCGGTTTCCGGGTTGATTGGACAAGCGGGTAAACTCGCCAGGGAGGGAGAGGGGGTGAAAATATTGGGCGCGAACCACGACAACGGCTTGTGCGGGTGTGTCTACATATGTGTCGGGATTGATCACGGGGTTGCCCGGATTGGATGGGTCTTCCTCATTCGGCGTTTCGGGAAGTAAGTCCGGGGCAAATCGGCCCGTGGGAGAGGTCACCACATCAATGCGTAGGTTGGCTTGACAATTTCCAAGGCCAGACATTTCTTCGCAGACTTTGGCTTTAAACGCTGCAGCATCTCCGCAGCTTGCCTGAAAGGCGCCGGTCCGAATTTCGCGGGCTGTTGTTTGCATGGCGTGACTGACCGTGGAGCCAATAAAAAAGACGATCGCCAGCTCAATGATAGAAAAAAGCAGCGCGCTGAACGGTATGACAAGAATTGCAAATTCCAGCGCCGTCGCGCCGTCGCGGTCACCCGCAAATCGGCGAAGCCTTGCTTTTAGATCTATTTTCCTCAGTTTCATCTATTTTCCCACCACAAGAATATGCGAGAGAGGTAGCTAAATTTGATTGAAATTTGGACAATAAACATACTTAACGCGGTCTTACACATGGCGGGATGAGCGAAGTTGCCCCCTTATTTTCACGCGGCTACGCTGGACAATGGGCCTGTGCTTCCTATCTTAAGGAGGCACATCAAATATTTGGAGAATAGCATGACAAAGCCAGGCCGCGGACGCATTTACGATAGTATTCTTGATACAGTCGGGCAAACCCCGCTTATTCGGCTTCCCAACCTCACGGCGGGTTTGGCGGCTGATCTTTGTTATAAATTGGAATTCTTCAATCCCATTTCGTCCGTCAAGGACCGGATCGGCGTTGCGATGATTGAGGCGCTTGAAGCGGAAGGTAAGTTGAAACCGGGCGGCACTGTTGTCGAGCCGACGTCAGGCAATACAGGAATTGGATTGGCGTTCGCAGCGGCAGCGAAAGGGTATAAAGCGATCTTGGTGATGCCGGAACAAATGTCCATAGAGCGCCGCAAAATGATGAAATTATTGGGCGCGGAGCTGGTGCTAACAGAGGCGGCGGGCGGCATCCCGGGCGCAATGGCCAAAGCTGATGAAATCACGGCCAATACGCCGGGCGCGGTGCAGGCCGGTCAGTTCGTGAATCCGGCCAATCCGGCCATTCACTATAAAACGACGGGGCCAGAGATTTGGAATGATTGCGCCGGTCAGGTTGATGTGTTCATCGCCGGCGTCGGCACGGGCGGTACGTTGACGGGCAGTGGACGTTTCTTGAAAGAGATGAACCCCAACATCCAGATTATCGCTGTTGAGCCAGAAGGAAGTCCAATGATTTCCGAAGGCACTAAGGGGCCTCATAAAATTCAGGGAATTGGCGCAGGGTTTATTCCCGAGGTCCTCGACACCGACCTTATCGACGAAGTGATCAGAATTGAAAATGATACGGCGTTTGGTACGGCGAAACATGTGGCCGCCGCGGACGGCGTGCCTGTGGGCATTTCTTCGGGGGCTTCGATTGCTGCAAGCCTGATCGTTGGTGCGCGTCCGGGCATGAAAGGTAAGCGAATTGTATCGATTATTCCGAGCTTTGCAGAACGTTATCTATCGACGCCGCTTTTTGACTAGAGACAGCTTCTTTTGCGGGGCGCTCTGAATGTTGGCGAACAAATATTCATCATTGGCGTGGGTATTGTGTGTAAAAACATGACTTTGAGCATAAATGTCTATGGGTTTGTTCTAACGCAATGGAAATTTAGCTCAACAAGTGTTCAAAGAGGGCGAACATCTTATTTCCCCGATGTTTACTAACTTTAACCCGGACTTAGGTCCGGGTTTTTTTTGTTCAATCACAGAGCGCCATAAAAAACGCCGCCTCAAAGTATGAGACGGCGTCCTTAAAGCTATGTGGTACCGTTTAGACGGCAGCTTTGATTTGTTCTGCCAAATCAGTTTTTTCCCAAGAGAAACCACCATCCGCATCAGGCGTACGGCCGAAGTGGCCATAGGCCGCTGTACGGGCGTAAATGGGCCGGTTGAGGTCTAGGTGGCTACGGATACCGCGAGGCGTCAAGCTCATGAGTTTTGGCAGGATGGTTTCAAGACGTTCCGCCAACGCGCTGTGCTCATCTGCAAGCTCGATATAGATGGAGGTGGGCTCGGCAACACCGATGGCGTATGAAAGCTGAATGTTCGCCCAATCGACAAGACCGGACGCGACAATGTTCTTCGCCAAGTAACGCGATGCATAGGCTGCTGAACGGTCAACTTTCGTCGGGTCTTTCCCGGAGAATGCGCCGCCGCCGTGAGGGGCCATGCCGCCGTAAGTATCAACAATGATTTTACGGCCGGTCAGACCTGCGTCGCCATCTGGACCGCCGATCACGAAGTTACCTGTTGGGTTGATGTGGAATACGGTTTTGTCCGTGATCCATCCATCAGGCAGGACTTCATAGATGTAGGGCTTAACGATGTCTGCGATATCAGATGGGGTAAGGCCCTCAGCGTGCTGCGTTGACAGGACGATGGCGGACGCGCCAACGGGTCTCCCATTTTCGTAGCGGATAGAGACTTGAGATTTGGCGTCAGGTTCAAGGCCCTTTTCAGCGCCAGAGTGACGAACTTGGGCTAGGCGTTCAAGAATTTTGTGGCTGTAGTAAATCGGAGCGGGCATAAGCGCGCCTTCGACTTCGTTTGATGCATAACCAAACATGATACCCTGGTCGCCAGCACCTTCTTCTTTGTGTGTCCCTGTGCCTTCGTCAACGCCAGCGGCGATGTCGACAGACTGGGCGTGAAGAAGAACGTCAACTTGAGCGTGAGCGTGGTGAAAGCCGGATTGCTCATAGCCGATGTCTTTGATGGCTGCGCGGGCAACGGCTTCAACTTCGTCTTTGGACACATCCATGCCGCGTGTTTCGCCAGCAATAACAACGCGGTTTGTCGTTGTTAGCGTTTCAGCCGCAACCCGAACATCCCATGGAGACATACCGGCAGCTACGGACTTGCGGAAATATAGATCGACGATTTCGTCTGAAATACGGTCGGAAACTTTGTCTGGGTGTCCTTCAGACACAGATTCGGACGTGAAGTAGTAAGATTTGCGGCTCATGGGTCGCTCCTGATTTTAAGGCTCTTCGCTTTTTATTATTATATTAGAGGCTTAGGTTAAAAGGCGGCGCGTGATTGCGCCGCCCAATTTGGTAAAGGCCTAGTAGCGGTAATGCTCTGGCTTGTATGGGCCTGATTGAGAGACGCCAATATAGTCAGCTTGCTCTTTTGACATTTCTGTCAATTTCACGCCGATTTTCTCAAGGTGCAAACGTGCAACTTTTTCGTCGAGGTGCTTGGGCAGCATATAGACTTTATTTTCGTACTTTCTCGTTTTCGCATGCGCGTCTTCCCAAAGCTCGATCTGGGCGAGAACTTGGTTTGTGAACGAGGCTGACATCACGAAAGAGGGGTGGCCTGTGGCATTACCAAGGTTCAATAGGCGGCCCTGTGAGAGAAGGATCATCCGGTTTCCCGTTGGGAATGTAATCATGTCCACTTGGTCTTTGATGTTTGTCCACTGCAAGTTTTTGAGGGCCGCAACCTGAATTTCATTGTCGAAGTGACCAATGTTGCCAACAATCGCCATGTCTTTCATTTCGCGCATATGCTCGAGACGGATAACGTCTTTGTTGCCTGTGGTTGTTACGAAAATGTCGGCTGTTGCCAGAGTGTCCTCAAGTGTTGTGACTTCGAAGCCGTCCATTGCGGCTTGTAGCGCGCAAATCGGGTCAATTTCGGTCACTTTAACACGGGCACCTGCACCGCGAAGTGATGCGGCAGAACCTTTACCCACGTCGCCATAGCCAAGGACAACAGCTGTTTTGCCAGCCATCATAGTGTCGGTCGCGCGGCGGATGCCGTCAACAAGCGATTCTTTACAGCCATATTTATTGTCGAATTTGGACTTCGTGACAGAGTCGTTGACGTTGATGGCTGGGAAGGGGAGCTGGCCGTTTTGCATCAGTTCATAAAGGCGGTGTACACCTGTTGTTGTTTCTTCGGAAACGCCAACAATCTGGTCGCGCATTTTTGTGAACCAACCTGGGCTTGCTGCCATACGGGATTTGATCTGAGCGAAAATCGCGGCTTCTTCTTCAGAGCCTGGCTCGCCTTCGATAAGGTTTGTTTCGCCAGCTTCGACGCGTGCGCCGAGAAGAATATAGAGGGTTGCGTCGCCGCCATCATCAAGAATGATGTTCGGGCCGTCTTCAAAAAGGAAGGATTTATCAAGGTAATCCCAATGCTCTTCGAGTGTTTGGCCTTTAACGGCAAACACTGGAATGCCGGCTGCGGCGATCGCTGCGGCGGCATGGTCTTGTGTCGAATAGATGTTACATGACGCCCAGCGGACATCTGCGCCAAGCGCTGTGAGTGTTTCAATCAGAACCGCCGTTTGAATAGTCATGTGAAGGGAACCGACAATGCGGGCTCCTTTGAGGGGCTTGCTCTCACCAAACTCTTCACGCAGAGACATAAGGCCCGGCATCTCGGTTTCAGCAATATCAAGTTCTTTGCGGCCATACTCTGCAAGAGAGATGTCCTTTACTACATAGTCATGTGCACTCATGGGAGGCTTCCTTCGTTTACGCTCTAGGTGAGCTCAGTGTTATGCGCGCAGAGCGCTTCATCGCAGTGTCGTATATGCGTCATGGCGGGGTGCGTCAACAACATATAAAGGTTTTTTTATATCTTTATATGTTATTGCGATGCCGCATGACTTTGAGGATTTGAAGTTCTGCGCATCACAGGGTAAGAACGGTCAGTTTTCGTGTGAGTATCATATTTCAAATCCTCAAAATATCGCTAGCGATCGCCCGCTTATTTCCGTCATCATTGTAAATTACAATGCTGGTGAGTGGCTGGCCAAATCTGTTCAGTCTTTGTTGGATCAAACGCAGAGTCGTTTTGAATGTTTTATTGTCGATAACGGATCAACGGATCAGTCGATGCACGGATTACCCCCCCTTGATGCTCGGTTCGAGGTTATAATGGCGGGGGAAAATCTTGGATTTGCGGTTGGCAATAACCTCGCAGCTAAGAAGGCAACCGCCCCTTGGCTTGCGCTCCTCAATCCGGATGCCTTCGCTCGCGCGGACTGGCTCGAGAAAATTTTGGAGGCGGCTGCGCTTGGACCAAATGTCACAATGGTGGGCTCCACACAATATCTCGCGCTTGAGCCCGGCAAGTTTGACGGGCTCGGGGACTTTTATCATGTAACGGGATTGGCTTGGCGTGCGGGTTTTGGTCATGATGTTCACCCCATAAACACAGGCGAAGCTTTTGGACCGTGCGGCGCTGGCGCGGCCTATCACCGCGAGACCTTTTTGCGCCTTGGGGGGTTTGACGAGAGTTTTTTTTGTTACCACGAAGACGTGGATATGGCGTTTCGTTTGCGTTTGGATGGTGGTATTTGTGTGCAATCCGCCGACGCGATTATTGATCATGTGAGTTCGGCTATTTCAGGGCGGGCGTCCAATTTTGCCGTTTACCACGGCACTCGAAACCGGATCTGGACGTTTTATAAGAATATGCCAACGCCGCTTTTAATTGGACTTCTTCCACTTCATATCACGCTGAACATCGCGATGCTATTCTGGGCGTGCTTCCGTCCGGGGCGCTTCGCCCCCACATGGCGGGGCGTGCGGGACGGGGTAAAGGGTCTTGGGACTCTAAGGGCATCGCGAAGGCAAGTTCAGTCAGCGCGGCGGGTATCATCATGGAAGCTCTTGAAAGCTTTCGCGTGGTCGCCTGTAAAAGTTGTCACGCGTTCAGTTCCGAATATACAAATGGCCCCTCTTTCTGGTAAGCGTACAGGATGAAAACACACAGAGACGTTGCCCGCCGCGTTTTAAAGATTGAAACGCAGGCCCTCTCCGCCCTTGCTGACGGATTATCCGAGACCTTTGACCAGGTTGTGGAACTCCTGAAGGGGCTTGACGGACGCATCATCTTGGCGGGCGTCGGCAAAAGTGGTCATGTGGCGCGGAAAATTTCCGCGACGATGGCGTCGACGGGAAGCTCATCTCTCTATGTTCACCCCACGGAGGCCAGTCATGGGGACATGGGCATGATCGCGCCAGGGGATGCCGTGATCGCGCTGTCGCGTTCTGGCGAAACGCAAGAGCTTGCAGATATGATCGGCTATTGCCGCCGTTTTTCTATCCCGCTCATTGCAATGACAGTGAACGCCAACAGTACGCTGGGGCGCTCTGCCGATTATGTTCTCGCGCTTCCCGATGCCCCCGAAGCCTGCGCCGAGACCCGTGCACCCACCACATCTACAACGCTCCAGATTGCGCTGGGCGACGCGCTGGCGATCGCACTCCTAGAGGCTAAAGGCTTTACGGCCAAAGATTTCAAAACATTCCATCCCGGCGGCGCGCTGGGGGCGTCTTTGGCGACAACTGCGGACCTTATGCATGGCGGTGACCTTGTGCCGCTGGTGGAGAGTTCCGTTAAAATGCAAGCGGCGCTCGAAGTTATGAGCGAAAAGGGGTTTGGCTGTGTCGGCGTTCTCGAAGGCGGCACATTGATAGGCATCATCACAGACGGCGACGTTCGCCGTCACCTCGCCGCAGATCTCGGAGAGAAACCTGTCACCACTATTATGACGCGTGGACCCAAAACGGCCGCGCCCGAGATGCTCGCCGCTGACACGCTGCGCCGTATGACGGGGGGCACCTCGAAAATCATGCAAATGTTTGTCGTGGAAAACGGACGTACGATCGGCATTGTGCATTTGCATGACTTTTTGCGGGCGGGTTTGATCTAACGCGCGGTAAAGGTCACGAAAACTTAAATTTTTCTCGGTATCAGGTGGATTAAACCCGAGGACAAAAATATGAACCGGAAACCCTTACCTGCGATCAAGCCCAATTCGATAGAGTTTGAAACAAGGGCGCTCGTGAAGCCAACGGGGTTTCGAGAGTATGATGCCCGGTGGTGGTTCGGGATTCCCGGACATGAAAAAGATCCGGAGATCAACCTCTACGGCGTTCAGGCGCTGGGCGAGGGGCTCGGTACATTGATGTATGAGCGCGGCGTCAATCCGAAAATCGCCGTGGGTCACGATTTTCGTCATTATTCTCTGTCTATCAAGCAGGCCCTGATCGTCGGGCTTATGAATGCGGGGATCGAAGTGCTTGATATTGGCCTTGCGCTATCGCCAACGGCCTATTTTGCGCAGTTCCATCTAGACTGCGCGGGCGTCGCCATGGTCACGGCCAGCCACAATAGTAATGGCTGGACCGGTGTAAAAATGGGCATCGAAGCGCCGCTCACATTTGGCCCTGATGAAATGTCCCGCCTCAAAGAGATTGTTCTTGAAGGCCAGTCCAAGGCGCGCGCTGGCGGATCCTACAAATATGTGGACGGTGTGCGCGAAGCGTTTATCGCCGACCTTGTCAAAGGCGTGAAACTTAAAAACAAAATTCGCGTCGTCGCGGCTTGCGGAAATGGAACAGCAGGCGCGTTCGCCGAAGAGGTTCTGACCGCGATTGGAGCGGACGTCGTCGCCGTGGAATGCGATCTGGACTACACCTTCCCGAATTATAACCCAAACCCCGAAGACATGAAAATGCTCCATGCGATGGCGGATGCCTGCAAAGCCCACGGGGCAGATGTTGCACTCGGCTTTGACGGCGATGGAGACCGCTGCGGCGTTGTTGATAATGAAGGCGAGGAAATCTTCGCGGATAAGGTTGGGGTGATGCTCGCCCGCGATCTGGTCAAACTTTATCCCGGCGCGCAATTTGTTGTCGATGTGAAATCGACCGGGCTTTACCTAACCGATCCGGAGCTTCTCGCCGCGGGGGCCAAGACCGATTATTATAAAACCGGGCATAGCTATATTAAGCGCCGCACAAAAGAGCTGAGTGCTTTGGTGGGGTTTGAAAAGTCAGGGCACTATTTCTTTAACGCGCCTATCGGCCGTGGATATGATTGTGGGCTGACATCTGCGATCGCCATCCTTCAAATGCTGGATCGTAATCCGGATAAAAGTCTGGCGGACCTTCGCCGCGCTCTCCCGAAAACATGGGGTAGCCCCACCATGTCGCCCTATTGTTCGGACGAAGAAAAATACGGCGTTGTGGGCCGCATTGTTGCCGAATACCAAGCCGCGAAAGCGTTTGGTGAAAAGATCATGGGCATGAATATTCTTGATGTGAACACGGTAAACGGTGTGCGCCTGACACTCGAAGACGGCACATGGGGACTCGTGCGCGCCAGTTCAAATACGCCCAATCTTGTTGTCGTGGTCGAAAGTCCTGCCTCCGAGGAGAATAAAAACGGTATGTTCCGGGAGATCGAAGCCCGCCTCGCAAAATACCCAGAAATTGGCGAGTACGATCAAAAGATCTAGCCGTGGAAAAACCTCTTACCGTTAAGCAACTTGAAGACCTCGGACGGGTCCGACTCTCCGAGTCCTTTTTTATGCGCGATATGCTCTATTCGGAAATATCCAATATTTACGGGATGCCAAATATTCCCGATTATCCGGATGTGGCGATCGCGGCCGGGAAAAGGCTTTGCGAAGAACTGCTTGAGCCATTGCAGAATGTTTTCGGAAAAGTCTCTATTCGCTCCGCATACCGCAGCCCAACTATCAATCAATTCGGCCATGAGAACGGTCTGATCCATACGCAAAATGCCGATAATTTCGCTAAGCATATTTGGGATTATCGCGACGCGGACGGAAATCTTGGGGCCTTGGCGACGGTCGTTGTTAATCGCTTTATTCCCTATGTTGAAAAGACGGGAGATTGGCAGTCAATGGCGTGGTATATTCACGACCACCTGCCATATTCAAATATGTGTTTCTATCCCAAATTGGGCGCTTTTAATTTTGGGTGGCGAGAGAATCCTCTCAAACGAATCGACAGTAAAATGCCCGATTATGTTTGCCTGACGAAGCCAGGAATGGCGAACCATGCCGGCCCGCACAGTGAAAATTATGCGCCGATGTTGTCGGCTTTAAACGTAGCGTAATATACAGCTAACATATCCGGCCATGCCATGGAGGCTTTGCGTTGCGGCGCGAACCTGCTAATCACTCCTGCAATAATGGATAAACGGGGATGGTAAGCCATGAAACAATATCTGACACGGCGTGGATTATTAGCGGCGGGTACGGCGAGCGGTCTTGCCGCGTGTACCCCTACTGCCCCCGAAACCTTTACTGTTGCACGCGAATCCGCCACCGGTGTTTTCGCGCACGGCGTAGCGAGCGGCGATTCTTTGGCTGACGCCGTGATTATCTGGACGCGCGTGACCCCTACAAACCCGAATGACGGCCCGATTGAGGTCACGTGGGAAATGGCGCTAGACCCTGAATTCACGACCATTGCGGCAACCGGGACCGCCACGGCCTCCGTTTCCGCTAATTGGACGGTGAAGGTTGATGTCAAAGGGTTGAGCGCGGGCACAGTTTATTTCTACCGTTTTCAAACGGATATCTATACGTCTCACACGGGCCGCACCCGCACGTTGCCAGAGGGCGACGTTGCCAAAGCCCGCTTTGCGGTGGTCTCGTGTGCCAACTGGCAGCATGGCTATTTCAACGTCTATGATCATATTGCGCGGCAGGATCACTTTGATGCGCTCATTCATTTGGGCGATTATTTCTATGAGTATGGCGCGGACGTTGTGCTCACGACCGGCTCGGCGGAGCTCGGACGTTTGCATGAACCTCGCCATGAAACGATCACATTGTCTGATTACCGCACGCGCCATGCCCAGTACCGGACAGATGCCTCTCTTCAGGCTTTGACGGCCAAGATGCCGATGTTTGCGGTATGGGATGATCACGAGACAGCGAATGATAGCTGGTCCGGCGGCGCGCAGAACCATCAAGACGGAGAGGGCTCTTGGGCGGACCGCAAGGAAGCCGCCATGCGCGCTTATTATGAATGGATGCCAGTGCGCGATCCCGTTCCGGGTCGTCCGAGAGAGGCCTTGTTTCGTGCTTTTGAATGGGGCAATTTGCTGACCTTAACGGCGCTTGAAACGCGGTTGCTTGCGCGGTCCGAGCCGATAAATATCGATGAATATATCGACATGCTCCATAGCGAGGGGGGGGCGCAGCGTTTTCGGGATGAAGTTTTGAACAATCCTGATCGGGACATGCTCGGCGATGCGCAGCTTGATTTCATCGCGGACACGTTAAAGTCGTCCAAAGATGCTGGAAAGCCGTGGCGCCTTGTGGCTAATCAAGTGGTGATGGGCCGCGTTATGACGCCGGATTTGACGCCGTATGTAACGGAAGAGGCGATGGTGGCCATCGAAGCACAGTGGGCTGGCGTCCGCGACTTTGTGGATGTGTCTAAATATACCTTGCCTGTTTATCCTGACAGCTGGGACGGTTACCCCGCCGCGCGCGAAAAACTATACGACCGCCTCAGGTCTGAAGGTGTGACAGATATTTGCGTTATTACCGGGGATGCGCACGAATTTTGGGTGAATGATTTAAAAGACGATCAGGGCGTCAAGATGGGCGTTGAGATCGGGACATCGTCCGTATCATCGGAAACGCTCGCAAATTTCATGGGCGGCGCGACCGAAGATTATGCGCTGCTTATCACCCAGTCCAATCCCGATGTGCGCTATTATAATCCGCTCAACAGAGGCTATGTGGATATCAGTTTTGAACATGACCGCGCCCAAGCGCGTTTAATCTCCGTCGATAATGTGTTGTCGCAGGATTACGGCGTCTTTGAGGCGGCCGCGTTTACAATCCGGCCAACGAAGACAAGCCTGAAGCTATCAAGCCCAAAAGGACTCAACCTGAAACAGCGGGCGCTGTTTAACGGGTTGGGTTAAAGAATGGGCGTCATTCCGGCCACGCTTTTGTGAGGCCGGAACGAGTTTACCATGGTTCAGGTTAAGCTGCTTGTTTTTTCAGAAGCCCGCGATTGATCAGGCATTCCGCGATTTGAACGGTGTTGAGCGCTGCACCTTTGCGAAGGTTGTCTGAGACGATCCACATGTTGATTGTGTTGTCTTGCGTACTGTCATCACGGATGCGCGAAACATAAGTGGCAAATTCGCCAACGCACTCAACGGGCGTAATATATCCGCCGTCTTCGCGCTTATCAAAAACCATGATGCCGGGCGACACGCGCAAAATTTCACGGGCTTCATCGGCGCTGAGCTCGTCTTCAAACTCAATGTTGACCGCTTCGGCATGGCCGACGAATGTTGGGACGCGCACGCATGTGGCGGTGACTTTGATTTTGGGGTCGAGAATTTTCTTTGTCTCCACATTCATTTTCCACTCTTCCTTCGTCTCTCCGCTATCCATGAAGACATCGATATGGGGGATGACGTTAAAAGCGATTTGCTTTGTGAAATTGTGCGGCTTGAGGTCATCATTGGAATAGATACCTTTGGTCTGTAGCCAAAGCTCGTCCATATTCTTTTTGCCGCCGCCGGACACAGATTGGTATGTGGAAACCACAACGCGTTTGATCTTTGCGCGGTCATGAAGCGGTTTGAGCGCAACAACCATTTGGATGGTTGAGCAATTCGGGTTGGCGATAATGCCTTTTTTCTTATAGCCTTCAACCGCGTCAGCGTTCACTTCCGGCACGACGAGGGGCACATCAGGGTCCATCCGCCATGCAGAGGAATTGTCGATAACAATAGCGCCCTTGGCCGCAATCTTGGGGGACCAAATTTTGGAGACATCGCCGCCAGCGCTCATTAGTGCCACATCAACTTTGGAAAAATCGAACGTTTCAATGTCGTGGCATTTAAGGGTTTTGTCGCCGAAACTCACTTGGCGTCCGACAGAACGGCGGCTGGCGACCGCATAGACCTGACCAACGTCAATATCGCTTTCGGAGAGAATTTGGAGCATTTCTGTTCCAACATTGCCTGTTGCACCGACGATTGCGAAAGAATATCCCATAGAAGCCTCCATTTTTGGCGCTAAATTGCGGCCCAGTCCATAGGTCAATTGGGCGGCGGTGTCTATGTCTATGATGGTGGCGGGCTGTGTTTATTCCCCGCCGGTGAGTGCCTCGCGCATTCCAGGGAACCATGTTTGGTTTTGGACGTCATATGTCTTGAACGCACCTGCAAAATCCCACGCGCACCAACTCATATTTTCTTTTTCGATCATGAGTCGCCGCGTCTTGAGCCAGAAGGCTCTCTCAGAGTGCGGCGCGGTATCTATGACGCCAAACTCACCGACTAAAACGGGCAGGTCATGGGAGTCTCGAAATTTGCGGGCCATGTCATATGTGTCCGTCAGATCGGCTATATCGCTGCGCCGTCCCCAGCGCCGACCCAGAGGCGGTGCCTTTTCCATCCATGACGCCCCTTGGTGGGTGAAATTGTAAGGGCCGTAATCGTGGAACGTGGCCACCAGATAAGGATCATCGGGCCATTCAACTTTATCGATGGTCGTGACCGCGTTCCAATCGTCCCCGCCCATGATTAAGGGCCGCACCGGGTTCGTTTGCCGTATCAGCGGTACAAGCTGGGCATATATCTCGTTGGCTTGCGCCATTGTCATCGGCGAAATGGGCTCATTCAAAAGCTCGAAATAGACGTTGGCCGGGGCATTTTTGTAATGACGCGCAAGTTGATCCCATATTGCCATAAGGCGCGGCGTTTCACCCTCCACATCGTTCATCAGCTCTTCAAAATGATGGACATTTAGGATAACGCCAAGGCCCGCTTGTTGGGCCTGCCGTACGACGTCATCAATGCGCGTCATGAACTCAGGATCAATGCGGTAAGGCGGTTTTGGGTCGGTGTGGGCGTCCCAGCGCATAGGAATGCGAACCGTGTCAAAACCCGCTTGCGCGATCTCGCGAAAATGAGCGGCTTCGATTTTGTATCCCCATTCGCCCTCTGTCGGGGCTTCAAGGGCATTCCCCATATTCATGCATCTGCGGACAGGGAAATAATCTTTGAACCCGGACGGCTTCGACGGCTGGGGCTGGTTGATACGGGCTGGCGGTAGGCTCGGTGCAGGAGTTGGCGCAGGTTCGGCAGCGGGCGGGTCTGCGAGCGGCTTGGTCTGACCGTACTGCGTTCTGTTCGTGTAGGATTCAGGCAGAGGTTCCAATCCAGAGTCGTCTGACATGCCGCAGGCTGAGGCGGTGCCCATTGCGAAAATGCAAATTATAGACTGAAAATTTAAACGCACATCGGTTCCTAGGGTAGCCAATGGAGGTCTTAGCCTATATTCGCTACGTCATTGTTAACTTCATCAAGAGGCTGGGCCCCATGCGTGATATGTTTTTTAGTTCTAAAGGACGAATGAACCGAAAAAATTTCTGGATTGCTTTTCTGTGTACGGCTGCCTTCATTGTTTTGGGGAATACGCTGCTACGGGCGCTGAACAATAGTATGGCCGCCTTTTATATCGCGCTGTTTTTCCCGTTTATCGCCGTTTATATGCTGTATTGTGTCTATGGTAAAAGACTTCACGATATGGGGTACACGGTCCGCCCGTTCTTTTTGATGGTGTTTTTTGAACTCGTCGCCGTGATTGCGGTCATGCTAATTTTCGGCGGTTCAGATTATTTCGCGGAGTTTTCCCAGTTTGAAAGAAAAGAAGCTATAGATCCGGCAGTCACGCAGGAAATCATTTCGCGCTATCAGGCGACCATTCAAGCAAATATGGGCATTATCCGTCCGCTTCTCATGGCGGTTCCCGCTATTTTTACGATTTGGATTGGGTTTGCAAAAACGAGAGAAAAGTAACTTTCTCATCTGATATTTAAGGGGTGGATTTGATGGGTTTATTTTCTTGAACTTCCGCCTAATTCTGGCATTTTGACTTCATTATTTTCGGGAGAGCATTTTGGGTAATCTTTTATTTTCGCCAACGGGCCGCATTAACGCACAAGAGTTCTTGCGCGGCGCCTATGTTTTGGTGGCTGTGTCATTTCTCATCAATCTGTTGCCAATGGTAAGCGTCACAATCGGAGGTCTTTTAAAGATGACTCTGATTGTCGCAATTTACTGCTGGATTGCGCTGTTTATTAAGCGCTTTCATGACGGCGGGAAATCTGGATGGCTTTGTTTAGTGCCCGGACTTGTGTTCGTTTTTGGTGCTTGGATCATCAGCGCCGTCGTTCCGCCGATGTTTGCGCCCGAACTTTACAACAATATGCAGACGGCGATGGAGGACGTTCTGATGAGCGGAGGCGACTTTGCCTCGGTGATGTCAGCGACGATGGAAATTTCCAAAGAATATGGCGAGCCGATGGCGAAGAAAATCGCCCTCCCGCAAAGTGTGATTTTGGCGATATGGAGCCTTGTGGTCGCATTTCTGTCTAACGCCTTGATCAAGCACGATCCGAAAAAAAATCAGTACGATAATCCAAGTAAAACGTTCGAATAGGTTGAGGCGGCTTTAGGCCGCCTTTTCCATAGCTTCGGCAAGGGCAATATCCTTTTCGGTTACGCCGCCTGCGTCATGTGTTGTCAGCGTAACATCAACGCGGTTGTAGACGTTGTACCATTCGGGGTGATGATCCATTTTATCCGCGATAATGGCAATACGGGTCATGAAGCCGAAGGCTTCGGCGAAATCTTCAAATTTGAATACTTTGGTAATGAAGTCGTCCCCACCGGTCCAGCCGGGGAGGTTGTTCACAGCATCTTTCGGGTTCAAAACATTCATAAATCTCTCCATTTGGAAAATACATTAAAACAGGTCTAAATCTTGCCGCAGTTTCTTGTCAAAGTCACCTTGTGTTAAGTTTAAATGTAGTTATCAGGCAAGCGTAATGACGCATCCTTCTTTTTATAATCGGCCCGTACCGCACATATTGGTTTGGCCCTTCCGCCTCTTGTTTCTGGCGGCGCTTTTGGTGCTGACCTATAAATCTATCGTGCCCGTCGGTCCATCATCCGTTGTCACTCAATATGATAAGGTTTTGCATGCAGGAGGATATTTCGTCTTGACGGGCGTGATGGCGCTGGCTTGGCCCAGAATGCAACTTGTTTGGCTGTTCGCTATTCCCATGGGCTACGGCATTATCATTGAGTTCGTCCAAGGGGCGAGTGCTATGGGGCGAACGGGGTCATTCCTTGATGCATTGGCGAATATGGCGGGCGTCAGCGCCGTTGTGGGATTCTGGTGGTTTTTCGGTAAGCTGACATCGCGTTAGCGCCGTGCGGGAATGCTGGAATCTTCATTCCCCTCATAGGGGAAAAACTCTCTTTCGAGAGCATAGTGGCGGCATAATAATGTCTTTTTGCGCGTAATATGACACACAATAAATTGCCAGATGCGTTCGCGTGGTTTACGTTCATCTATCATTAACCATAAATACGGCAGAGCATCGCCGTATTGAGGTAAAGCGTATGTTGAGCAAATTAAGCAAAGTCACATTGGGCCTTTTGGCCAGTACAGCGGCTGTGGGATTGGCGTCCGCTGGCAATGTGTCTGCGCCCGCTTATACCCCTGATTTGCTGCCTTCGAACCCAAGTGCTGGCGAATGCTATGCGCGTGTAGAAATTCCAGCGCAATATCGCAGTGAAGGTGAGACCGTTTTGGTCAGGGACGCCTATACGTCACTTGATGTTACCGAAACGCAGCTCCGCACGCGTCAAGAACAAGTCTTGGTAAAAGAACCGAGTGTTCGTTATGAGGTGCGCCAACCCACTTACCGAAGCGTTACAGAGCAGGTTTTGGTGCGTCCGGCATATGAAAAGCTCGTAGTGTCACAGCCTCAATTCTCTGTCGTCGCGGAAAATGTTCAGGTGTCGCAATCGCGCTTGGTCTGGAAGCGCGGCAACCCCGGTAAATTGATGGCGCAAGGCTATAAAATACACTCGACGGCTGACGGCGGTATTGGTGGACGTGGATATAGTAGCACGGCAGAGTATGGCCGTACGCGCCCCAATGCGATGTTGTGCGGAGATACGTGTGAGATCTGGTGCCTTGTAGAAGCGCCCGGAGAAAGCGTGAGCTATAACCGGAAAGTCCTGACCGCGCCGGCGCAGGTTCAGCGCGTCCCTGTTGCGCCAAAATATCAATCCATTACAAAACAAGTTGTGGCGGAACCGGGCAGCGTTCGTGAAATCCCAATCCCCGCGGAGTACCGCTCTATCACGGTTGAAGATGTGGTCAGCCAAGGCGGCGTGCGCGAAGTGAACCAACCTGCGCTCTATGGCAATGTGAATAAGCGCGTTCTTGTCTCTCCCGAGCGTTATGAATGGCGCCGCGTTGTTTGCGCGCCCGGAACGCATCCCAACCGCCTCGGCGCGGCTGTTGCGGCCACCTCTACGGGAATAGTGTCATCCGGCGCTTCAGCTGCAACCCAGACATATTCGAGCCGAACGGTTAACACAGGTGGATACACAAGCGGAACGACCTATGGTCATGGCGCGAATGTTCAATCGTCCGTCCGTACGGGCAGCGCACACCAGCCGATTATATATGGATCATTGGGGACAGCATCTTCGGGTTACGTGGCGAGCGGGCAACAGAGGGGCTCATCAACCTCTTATCAAACCTTCACATCTGCATCCGGCTATGGCGGCGAGCCGCAGATACAGTCGATGACGGATTTTGATGTGAATTTGCCCACATATTCCGAGGATTACACAAAGCCTGCACGCGTCGATCAAATTCCGGCAGAGCTCAAATCTTATGAAAGCAAACGTAAGCGTATCCGTTATAAATAGCGGACGCGCTCTATAGTGTTTTAAGCAATATCCATTCAAGGTCTATGTGGTCGCCCACATAATAGTCGTAAGTACCAATCTTTTGGAAACCGAGGCGCGCGTAAAAACGCTGGGCTCTTGGGTTCTCGGAAAACACGCTGAGCGTCACCTCGCGAAAACCAAGGCCGCGCGCATAGTCAAAGCCCATCTCCATAAGGCGCTGCGCTAGCCCTGTCCCGTGCTGCTGGGGCGCCAGATATAGGCGGGAGATTTCGAAGGCTTCTGGGCGCGGAGGATCGCAAGGCAGCGTATTTTTGCCCACTTTCAAATATCCGACAATCTCATCACTTTCGAGCGCGACCCAGATATGGGTACCGTCTACGGACAAAGCTTTTTTGTAAAAGTCTGCTGAATGGCTCTCTGATAAGAAGCGGGAGAGGTCGCCTTGAGCGTATTGACCCTCAAAGGTCTGAGAAAAAGACGCGGCGCTGAACGCCGCGAGAGCAGGGATATCTGCGGCGCAAATATCCCTGATTGTTACCATATTAACGTCCTGAGGAATTACATGTCTTCCTGATCAATGAGGCCGTCGTTCGCCGTTTTATCTTTGTCAAAATATTCCTTGGCCAACTTGAACACCACGGGTGACAGAAGGATCAGCGCGATCAAGTTCGGCGCAGCCATCAGGCCTGTCAAACTGTCGGCGATAAGCCAGAACGTATTGACCACAAGGTTTTCACCTTCGGCTTCGAATGACATCGCATATGCACTAAAGAACACGGCGACGATCCAAAAGCAGCGGAAAATCGGAATGGATTTCTCTTTGAACAGATACGAGAAACAACGCTCCCCGTAATAACTCCAGCCCAAAATCGTCGTGAAGGCGAATACGGTCAAGCTGATCGCTACGATGTGCTGTCCAAAACCGGTAAGCGTATTGTCAAACGCCGCCGCCGTAAGCGGTACACCCGTTTCGCATCCAACGGGTTGGGTACCCGATTCAAGAATGCTCAGAATTGCGGGGTTTGCCAAACAATCGGAGGAGATAACGCCGGATGTCAAAATCACGAGCGCTGTAATGGTGCAAATCACGAGCGTATCAATGATCGTGCCAAGCATCGCGATGATGCCTTGGTTGACGGGGTCATTATTGCGGGCCGCAGCGTGCGCGATAGGCGCGGAGCCTTGCCCAGCTTCGTTCGAAAACAAACCGCGCGCCACGCCCTTTTGCATGGCCAGCATCATCAGGCCGATGGAAATGCCGGTGCCGGCGCTTTGAAGACCGAAAGCACCTTTGAAAATCATGCTAAATGCGGCAGGTACGGACGCGAAGTGAATGCCAATGACAGTTATTCCGGCAATAAAATATCCTGCGGCCATGAAGGGCACGAGCGCAGACGCGATGACGCCGATACGTTTAATTCCACCAAAAATAACCGCGGCAACAAGAAGCGAGAGGACAACGGCAATGATACGCGCATCCCATCCATAGGTGCTTTGAAGGGCATCTGCGATGGAGTTGGCTTGCGCGGCGTTCCCCGTGCTGAGCGATCCGATAATACCAAAGAAGGCAAAGAGAGCGGCGAGCCACATGAATTTCGGGCCAAGACCGTTTTTAATGTAATACATCGGGCCGCCCACGCGGTTTCCGTTTGAATCAATTTCGCGGAAGCGCACGGCCAGAACACCTTCGGAGAATTTTGTCGCGGTACCGACGATGGCCGTCATCCACATCCAGAAGACAGCGCCCGGACCGCCGAGGGCAATCGCGGCGGCAACACCGGCGATGTTCCCGGTCCCGACCGTTGAGGACAGGGCCGTCATTAAAGCGGCAAACGGCGAAACGTCGCCTTCTTCTAGTTCTTCGGGCGTGCGCTTTCGGAATAATTGTTGAAATGCATAGGGAATGCGCACGACTGATAAAAACCGCAACCCGACCGTGAGGAAAACCCCGACCCCAAGAAGCAATATCATCATTGGCGGTCCCCAAACGATACCTGTGAGCTCTTCCATCATATTATTGAAGATTTCCATGCTGTCCCTTTTTTAATTATTTGATTTTTTCAGGAACATAAGCGGCTGTGACAATCTTGCAAGAAGTTTCCTTTTTTTGAGTCTTTCCAAAGCCGAATATCTTGGTTAGCAGAGCACATTGCATAAAAAAGGAACAGATCATGTTTGAAGCGCTCAAAGCCAGTCCCCCGGATGCGATCATCGCTCTTATGGAGATGGCCAATCTTGATCAGAACCCCAAAAAGATTGATTTGGGCGTGGGCGTTTACAAAAGTGATGACGGCGCGACCCCTATTATGAGCGCGGTCAAAAAGGCTGAGACGCTTTATCTCTCAGAAGAAGACACGAAATCCTATGTCTCAACTGTGGGTAATGCGGCGTTTCGGTCCTTGCTTTCAGGGCTGATGTTTGGGGCGGATAATCCAATTCTGACATCTGGACGCATGGCCACGGCTCAAGCGACGGGCGGTTCCGGCGCTTTAAGGTTGGGCGCAGAAATAATTGTGGCGGCGAACCCGAATGCGACCATCTGGGTGAGCAACCCGACGTGGGCGAACCATGTGCCGCTTTTAAGCTCGGCCGGTTTGGAGCTCCAGTCTTATCCCTATTATAACCGCGAAACCTTAGGCGTTGATTTCGACGATATGGTCGCGCACCTCGAGAACCACGCCAAAGCGGGCGATGTGCTTTTACTTCACGGGTGTTGTCACAACCCCACCGGTGCTGATCTTTCCCCAGCGCAGTGGGACCGCATCGCTGACTTGCTGCTTGAGAAAGATCTTACGCCCTATATCGACCTTGCCTATTTTGGTTTGGGCCGGGGTATGGATGAAGATACTTATGGGCTGAAGAAAATTGTTGCGAGCGTTCCCGAGGTTCTTGTGGCGGCGTCGTGTTCAAAGAACTTCGCGCTTTATAAAGAGCGTGTGGGCTTGATCTGCGTGATTGCGAAAGATGAGGCAATGGCGAAAACTGCGCAATCACAGCTGGGCGCTATTCAGCGCAAGCTCGTGTCCATGCCGCCAGATCACGGCGCGGCACTCGTGGCGCGCGTGTTGGGCGACGCTGCTCTGCGGTCGGAATGGGTGTCTGAATTGACAGATATGCGCGAGCGTATGATTTCATTGCGCCGTCAGCTCTCTGCGGCAATGGACGTGCAGGGCGGTGAGGCGATTGCCGCGGCGATCAAGGATCAAAATGGCATGTTTTCAACGCTGCCAGTGACGCCAGCGCAGGCTGAGCGTTTGCGGGCCGAGCATTCGGTTTATATTATGAATTCTGGCCGCATGAACATCGCTGCGGCAAATACGGAAAACATTCCCCGCTTGGCGAATGCGATCTTGGCGGTCATTTAAACGAGAGAACCTATTCTGCCGCGACGAGGCGCGTGGCTGTGGAAAGTTCCATTGATAAGAGCTGAGAGACACCTTGTTCGGCCATCGTCACGCCGAACAAACGGTTCATGCGCGACATGGTCACCGCATTGTGAGTGATCGCGATAAATTTGGTTTTCGTTTGTTTCGTCATAGCGTCAAGCAAGTTGCAATAACGCGCCACATTGGCATCATCTAGCGGCGCATCAACTTCGTCCAGTACGCATATGGGGGCGGGATTAGATAAGAACACCGCGAAGATAAGCGCCGTGGCCGTCAAGGCTTGTTCTCCGCCGGACATTAAGGACATAGATCCCAGTTTTTTACCGGGCGGACTGACCATGACTTCGAGGCCCGCTTCAAGCGGATCGTCAGATTCTGTGAGCGCAAGAGAGGCTTCGCCGCCGCCAAACAATGTCGTAAATAAGCGGCCAAAGTGATCATTGACGATGTCGAACGCCTTTAGAAGGCGCTCGCGGCCCTCTGTGTTGAGTTCGTCAATTCCTTCGCGAAGACGCGCAATAGCGGCGATCAAGTCTGCTCGCTCCGTTGTCATGGCGGCGAGGCGTTCTTCTTGCTCTTCTGCTTCAACGTCGGCGCGCAAGTTCACGCCGCCCATGCGTTCGCGTTCGCTTTGGAGGCGGTCGAGCTTTCGGTCGATATCCGCTTCGGTCAAGCCGCTATCCGGGGTTAACTCTCCCAAAAGTTTAGGCAGGTCCTGAGGTTCGCAGTCCAGGGTCTCGTCGATGCGCGCTTGTGTATCCTCAAGGCGTTCTTGCGACGCCGCGAGGCGGGCCTGCGCGCCAGCGCGCTGTTCGCGGGCGGCGCCGTGGGCGTTTTCGGCGTCACGGGCGGCGCCTTCGGCACTCTTCAGCGCGGCTTCTGCGCTTGCCAATATATCAGCCGCGTTGGTCCGGCGTTTCTCAGCCGTTTCAAGTTCCGCAAAAAGCTTCTTGCGGCGTTCTTCAAATTGATCAGGGCCTGAGGTCGCGCTTTCTAGGCTGGCCTGCGTTTGTTCCTGACGCGTTGTCAGGCTCGAGACGCGGGCCTCGGCCGCTTCCGCGCGGCGGGTCCAGTCGGTACGCTCTTTCTCGACGGCCGCGAGACGCGCGGCGCGGGCGTCAATCTCATTTTTGAGCGTACGGTAAACAGCGCTGGCCTCGTCTGCTGTGCCGCGAGCCTTCGCCAAGCGTTCCGATAGGCCTTGCTGCTGCTCGCCGAAGTTCTCGCCGCCTTGAAGGGCTTCGTGGGCACTTTGTGCGGCGCTGAGTTGCTGGCTGAGTTCAGAAATTTCGCGGGTCAAGCGCTCCAAACGGTCTTCAATCGCGCGTTTCTCCGCGCCTTCGCGGGCGATGTCCGTCTCATATTGTGTGAGCGCGGCTTGGGCGGCGCGGTCTTTGCGCTCAATATCGGGTATGACCTGCCGAGCCTCGCGCACGGCTTGTTCCGCAGCGCGGCGGGCTTCGCGAGTGACGTCAAAGGCCTCGGTAGCGGTGTTCACAAGCGTTGTTTGCGCGTGAACTTCATCGGTCAGTTCCGCCAAGCGGGTTTGCTGTTTGAGCCGGATAGCAGCGGCGGTCTCGGCTTCGGCTTGGACTTCAAATCCATCCCAGCGCACAATGCGTCCCGCCAATGTGACGAGTCTTTGTCCGGGTTTAAGCTCGCCGCGCAGCGCATCGATTTGAGCATCATCGGCGATACCGATTTGTGAGAGGCGCGGTACTAATTCGGCGGGGGCCTTTGCAATGTCCAAAAGCGAGGGGAGACCGCCCGGGAGGGCCGCATCCGGTTGAGACGCACCGCCCCAACGCATTGGCGCAGGCTCTGAAATTGACGCTTCTAGGTCTTCGCCAAGCGCGGCGGCCAAAGCTTGTTCATAGCCCTTCTTCACATCAATTTTTGACAGGGCGGGTGTCCAATCTGCCGTCATCCCGCGCGAGAGGACTTTACTGAGGGCCGATTGTTCTGCCGTGAGGTTGGTCAGGGCCTGCTTTACCTCCGAGAGGGTTTCGCGCGCGGCATTGTCGGCCTGTTCGGCGGCGCGGTTTTTGCCTTGCAGGGCCTGTTCAAGCGCGCGGGCTTCTTCAAGCGCGGTTTGTGCGTCTTTGACGGCTGCAGAGAATAAGTTCTGCGAACCCCCCGGCGTGCTTTGCGCGATGAGGCGATCGAGCTTTTCTTGCGCAGTGCGCTGTTCGGATTGAACGCGGTCGAGCCGCGCTTGAGCTTGCGTGAGTTCGCGGGCGGCCGACTCGCGGCGGGCATTTTGATCCGCGGCGCGGCGCGTTAATTCATTATATTCTGTTTCAAGTGCCGTACGTTGGGCGATGGCGCGTTCGGCATCGTCCGCAGCGGCATCAAGTGCGGCGCTCATATCTTTTACCGCCGTCAGGCTTTCAAACTCTGCGGTTAGGCGAGAAATAGCGTCCGAGGCATCTGCCATAATGCCGCTTTCGCGGGTAATGTCTGTGCTGAGCTGCTGGATTTGGCTTTCAAGTTTGCGCACTTCGGAACGCGCGGCTTTCTCGTCCTGCTCAAGAGATTCCTTCGCGGCGTTCAGACGGGCTAAAACGGCTGCGGCGATAATCTGTTCTTCGCGCTTTGGATCAAGTTGAGAGGCAAGGTCTGAAGCGGCACGCGTAAGCTCTGAGGCTTTCGCCGCCGTGTCCTGAACGCGGCTTTCGCAAATCCGCAGAGTTTCTTGCGATTCGGATAAGGTGGCGAGGGCGGCTTCCCAGCGCTTGAGCCAGAGCAAGGCCTTGTATTCATGTATCTCGCTAGCAAGACGTTTGTAGCGCGATGCTTGGCGTGATTGGCGGCGTAGCGAGGTGAGCTGGCTCTCGATTTGCGTGACGACGTCGTCAAGGCGCTCCAAGTTTGTTTCGGCCCCGCGAAGGCGCAGTTCTGCTTCGTGTCGACGTGTGTGCAAGCCTGAAATGCCGGCGGCTTCTTCTAGGATACGGCGCCGATTTGAGGGTTTGGCCGATATAAGTTCGTTGATTTGTCCCTGACGAACCAGAGCCGGTGAATTCGCGCCCGTGCTCGCATCCGCGAACAGGAGCTGAATGTCTTTTGCGCGGACGGTCTTTCCGTTGACTTTATATTTGCTGCCTGATCCTTTGCTGATGATACGTGTGATTTCCAGCGTATCATCATCATTGAAAATGGGCGGGGCCACGCGGGCGCGGTTATCGATTGTGAGGGTGACGTGTGCTTGATTACGGCCGGGCCGGGTTTTTGTGCCATTGAAAATCACATCATCCATGCCAGCCGCGCGCATCGCTTTGGCTGAATTGGCTCCCATGACCCAACGAATGGCTTCGAGAAGATTAGATTTTCCGCACCCGTTTGGGCCGACAATACCTGTCAGCCCGGGTTCAATAATAAAGTCAGTGGGATCTACAAAGGACTTAAACCCAACAAGTCTGATCTGATTAAAGGCCAGCGATCCCATGGGGCATTATTACTCGGTGGGCTCTGCAGCAGGTGCGTCTTCTGCAGCCGGTGCGTCTTCACCCAATAGGGGGGCAAGCACTTCGTCAAAAGATTCGAGGGTGAAAAGCTGTTTTCCTGATGGTGTGCGTTTCACCTGTTCACCGTTGATGAAGAATGTTGGTGTTCCTGTTACGCCGGCATCAATACCCGCCTGAACCACCGCGTCATACTTCTTGTTCTCTTCTTCATTGACCATGCAGGCCTCAAACTCGGCTTCGGAGAGACCGGCAGTTTTGGCGATATTCACATATTCGCTGCGAATATCGGACGATGTGAGGATCGAGCGTTGTTTTTTGAATTGAAGTGAGATGTTCTCAAAAAACTTTTCTTCCGGTGCACAGTTCGCAATCAAGAAACCTGCGCGCGCAAGATTTTCGGGCGACGTTGGAAATTCACGGAATACAAAACGGACTTTTCCAGAGTCGATATATTTTTCTTTAAAGTCACTATAGACGGTTGTGTGGAAAGATGCGCAGTGACCGCAGGTGACAGATGCGTATTCCACAACGGTAACTTTTGCGTCTGCGTTCCCAATCGCATGATCGCCAGCGACTTCGTACTGGCCGGTCGCTGCCGTGCTACCTGGGGTGGGTTTGTCTTTGTCACCGCAGGCGGAAAGCGCCAAAGCAGCCATACCGGCGACAATAAAGGGCCGGATACGCGAATCAGTTTTCATAAAGTACAACATAGGTAAGTCTCGCAGTTTAGCGCCGAAACGCAAGTTGGTGTAAAGGTTTTGTTAACTTATCAACAAAGCAGCCGCTTGCCGACTTATTTGGTATTTTTGGGTCTGCCAGTGAACGCATCTGTGACGCCGCCGGACAGCTTGGCGTTGACAAGGACCGAGAGGCCTTCGGCGGAGTTATCGGTTTTAATGAGGTCTCCGTCCATCAGGAACGAGGGGACGCTATTGATACGTGCAGCTTGAGCTCGCAAAACAGCGCGGTCGATTTGTGACTGAATTTCGATGTCGCTTAAACATGCCACAAAAGCCTCTCGGGTTGCCATGCCAGCTTTTTTCGCAAACTCTTCATATATGGGCTCAACGCGCTCTTCCTTGATCGCTGTCAGGACTTCTTTTTGCCCTGTCATTTGAGCAGAAAGGTGATCAAAGAACTCGCTTTCAGGGGCGCAATTGATAATCGCGAAACCCGCGCGCGCAATGTCTTCGGGCGCTGTCGGAAATTCCCGCATGATAAATCTGACATTGCCCGTATCGACTTGCTCGGCTTTGAAGGTCGGCCATTCCTCTGTAAACCATTTGCCGCAATGCGGGCAGGTTACGGAGGCATAGGCGATGATCGTGATGGGAGCTGTTTTGGATCCGATGACGTGGTCATCGGGACTTTCAGTCAAAACATTGTTGATTTTAGGAAGGGGCGCTTCGCGCATTGTTTGATGGTCAGAATGATCGTGGTTCTCATGACCTGTTTGCGCATTGGAGAGTGTTGGCGCCGCCGCGAAGGCCGCGGCGAGTATAAGAGAGCTTCTTACTAAATGCTTAAATGTCATATGCGGACTACCTAAATGTTTTCGTCATGGGCCAAAATATTTCGGCCAAGTGCTTCCAGAGCGCGTTTTAAATCAGGATCTGTGACTTTTTCCAGTCCTGATTGCAAATTTTCACGGGCTTGGGGCGTGAGACCGCGCGGAGGTTTGCCTTGAGTGGCTTCGGTCTTGAGTTTGGTTTGGATGATTTTCAACCGTTGAATGTGATTGGGGCCAAGATAGGTATTGGCCCTTGCAATAATGGTTCCACTTGAGGCCATGATGAGTGCGGCGGCTGGGCCAGGAGCGGCAAGAACAAGCGCTCGGTCACCATCGCGGCCCGAGAATTTGATCGGTCTCGAAAACTTCGCAAACCTTGCACCGACAATATCTTCCCAATGATTGGCAAGGCCTGTACTTCCTGATCCATGCTTTTGGGCTAGCGGGCGCATAATACGGGCGATGGCTGTTCGGGCATGAGGCGCGGCGCGGTATTGAGGGCGTCCGCGCTGACTTTCCAGCCAACGCGCCGCAGCCGCAGCGGCCTCGCGCTGCTCTTGCGCGGCTTTATAGTCATCAGGGGCTGTCATAGGCGCTAAAATGGCCTATTGAAGCGGCGCGGTAAAGTAGGCATCTGTGAAAGTCACATGAATAATCAGAAAGATATACAGACGCTTCGGCGGCGTCTTTTGGACTGGTATGACGCCTCTGGCCGAACTTTGCCGTGGCGCATTCGTCCTGAGGCGCGCGCCGCCGGGGCTGTCCCCGACCCCTATGCGGTGTGGCTCTCGGAAATTATGCTGCAGCAAACCACGGTTCCCCACGGCACACCTTACTGGCATAAATTTCTTTTGGCGTTTCCCACTGTCATAGATTTGGCCAATGCTGACCGAGATCACGTTTTGGCCATGTGGGCCGGCCTTGGATATTACGCGCGGGCGAGAAACCTTCATAAATGCGCCCAAATGATTAGGGACGAATTTGGCGGGCGGTTTCCGCCGTCAGAGGCCGAGCTTCTAAAACTGCCGGGTATTGGGCCTTATACCGCCGCGACCATTGCCGCGATTTGTTTTGACGAGGCAACGAATATTGTGGACGGCAATGTGGAGCGGGTTATCAGCCGCATGTTCATGATCGAAACACCTCTGCCCAAAGGACGCGGAGATATACGTAAAGCGGCAGCGTCTCTCGCGGACCCAGATCGCCCGGGTGATTACGGACAAGCGCTGATGGATTTGGGCGCGACGATTTGCACGCCGCGCTCGCCAGAGTGCGCAGCGTGTCCTTGGGCTTTGCGGTGCCTTGCGCACGCGGCGGGTGTAGAAACAGACTACCCAAAAAAGCTCAAAAAGGAGAGGCTCCCCCTACGATACGGCGCAGCTTTTGTCTTGCGGCAGGGGACCGCTGTCCTTTTGCAACGCCGAGAGGATAACGGGCTTTTGGGCGGGATGATGGGCTTCCCCGGTACGCCGTGGGGGGATGCGCCAGAGAACCCTCTAAGCTTCGCGCCAACAGACCGAAATTGGGAAAAGCTCGGCGGAGAGGTCCGCCACGTGTTCACCCACTTTGATCTGCGGCTGGATGTGTACCGCGCTGAAATTTCCGAGCGCGGTGATATTCAAGGCGAGTGGGTGAATATTCGTGACCTTGGCCGCACGGCGTTACCCACCGTGATGCAAAAAGTTTTTGCCCATGCAGAGACCGGAAAATAGACATCCGCCTCTGCTTGAAAGTTCCTAGGCGAACGTTTCCATTTCGGTGCGGATCACGCTGCGTAGAGCATCAATCTGTGTGAGCCCTTGCGGTGTTGAGAAATGCCAGAATGTCCAGCCATTGCACGACGCCGCGTCTTGTAAGTGGGCGCCGACTTGGTGGATGGAGCCTTGTGTGCCGTCGGCGGCCAGACTGCCGTCAGGGCGGACCTGTGCTGTATATTTGCCATTCGCAGAGTAGAGAACCGTCCCCGGATTGATGAGACCGCGCTCGATCAATGTCCCGAAGGGAATACGCGGCGCGGAGCGCTTGGACCGCATAACCGACACGGCGGGACCTTGGCCTGTGTTGATCTTGTCAATCCGGCGTTGGGCATGGATGATATATTCTTCTTCCATTTCAAAACCGATGAAATCTCGTCCAAGTTTTTTTGCAACGGCGCCTGTGGTGCCCGTGCCAAAGAAGGGATCAACGACCACATCACCGGGATTAGACGTTGAGACAATGATACGGTGCAAAAGGCTTTCGGGTTTTTGCGTGGGGTGGGCTTTATTGCCATCAGATTTTTTAAGGCGTTCACGGCCCGTACAAATGGGCAATGTCCAATCAGAGCGCATTTGCACGCCGTCATTCATCATTTTCATCGCGTCATAATTAAATGTCGGGCGTGAGTCCTCGGACTTTGTGGCCCAGATCAATGTTTCATGGGCATTGGTAAAACGTGTGCCGCGAAAGTTGGGCATAGGATTGGTCTTGCGCCAGATAATGTCGTTTTGAATCCAGAATTGCTGGTCTTGCAAAACGCAGCCGACGCGGAAAATATTATGATAGCTACCGATCACCCAAAGGCTGCCATTTGGCTTAAGGATGCGGCGTGCGGCTTTCATCCAGTCATGTGTAAACAAGTCATAGGCGTCCATCGTGTCGAACTGGTCCCAGTCTTCGGTGACGCCGTTTACAGTGGAATTATCGGGGCGGGAGAGGTCTCCGCCAAGCTGTAGATTGTAAGGCGGGTCAGCAAATACGAGATCCACTGACTCCGCTGGCAAGGCATTCATACCATCAATGCAGTTACCGTGGTGAATCGTATTCAGGGGAAGTTTGGTCATAGATGTGCGCCTGCAAAAAGGAATCAGTTGTGAATCAGTTATTGCGACGTTGGGTCTGTAACCCTTTCCAAAATCTTAAAGCATTGATAAACAACGAATTTTAAGGATTTGTTAGGTTTGGTTAATATCCACAGGCTGGCAAAAAAAGCTATATTTTTGCCAGCCTCTATGTCAGAGACGGCCCATGTTTACTTGGGAAGAATTACGCTCCACGCTGCATGTGGAGCAGCTCGATACATACCTCTTTCGCGGTACGTCTTTGAGCTTAGGGCTAAAGCGGGTCTTTGGCGGGCAGGTTTTGGCGCAATCATTAAATGCTGCCGTTCGCTCGGTTGACGCGGATAAAGTCCCGCATTCGCTGCATGGATATTTTCTGCGGCCGGGAGATTTTGACCGTCCGATCATTTTTGAAGTGGACCCCATTCGGAACGGGCGGAGTTTCTCGACGCGGCGCGTCGTCGCTCGGCAAAACGGCGAAGCGATATTCAACAGCTCGATCTCGTTTCACCGCATTGAAGAGAGCCCCAGCCATCAAATGGATTTGCCCGAGAATGTGCCAATGCCTGAAGATGTTGAGCCTGACAATCAACGAGTGGAAGCCTTGATCGCGGCGCACCCCGAAGTGGACATGAAGCGTTTGCGAAGTGATTTTTTGATTTTCCCGGAGGATGTCGTCGAATTGCGGTCTCCGTTCCCGCGTAATATCTTATCCCCAGAAGCCGCCGCCCCTGAGCATGGTTTTTGGTTCAAATTTCATTCGGATGTGGGCGATGATCCGATCATGCACCAAACGCTTTTGGCGTATATGTCGGACAAGGCCCTCATGGGGACCGGTATTCGTCCGCATAATATTAGCTTTTTTACCCATAAATTAATGGGTGCCAGCCTCGATCATGCGATGTGGTTCCATACGGACGTGCGTGTGGATGAGTGGCTTTATTATCATCTGGACAGCCCCCGCTCGGCGCGGGCGCGGACGTTTAACCGCGGTAGCTTTTACACCCGCAGCGGTGAGCTGATTGCCTCAAGCGCGCAAGAAGGCCTGTTCCGGATTTTAGGCGAAAACTAAAAGCTCAGGCGCGGGGGTTACTTTGTGCCGAGCAAGCTCGTCCAGCCATCCACACTTGGATATGGCTGTACGGTCAGGCCGGCGTTCTCGAACGCGTGCGTCACGGTTTGCGCTTGATCGTCAATAATGCCGGAGAGGATCACATGCCCGCCTTCAGTCATGGCATTGGCAATGTCAGGCGCCAGTCCCATCAGGGGGCCGGCCAAAATATTGGCGAAAATTAGGTCAAAGCTGCGCTCATGGAGGGCCGGGCTATCAAATCCGTCCGCCTGCACGGCTTCTATGTGTTGTTCCACATTATTGACCTTTGCGTTGTCAAGCGTGACGTCCACGGCGTCTTGGTCAATATCGGTGGCCAGAACGGTCTGATTGAGAACGCTTGCTGCGGCAATCGCTAGCGTTCCAGCGCCGCAACCCAGATCGAGAACGGCCGCAGGTTTGAAACCCTCATTCAGTAGCGCGTCAAAGATGATCAAGCATCCTTTGGTTGTGCCGTGGTGGCCCGTACCAAAAGCAAGCCCGGCATCAATATGCAGGGGGTGCGGCGTTCCGGCGGGAATGTTGTCGGCATCATGACTGCCATAAACCCAAAAGCGGCCGGCTGACACTGGCGGGAGACCCGCTTGGCTCAGGCTCACCCAATCTTCATCTGGTAACTGGGTGATTGCATATTCCATTTCAGGCGGCAAGCCGAGCCGAGCCAGCGCGGATTGCGCCGCGTCGTGAGTTTCATAAAGGGCTTGAACGAACATGCGCCCCGTCGGCACGCGAGACGATCCGTCTTCGAAGATTGACACGGCAAGGGCGGTCATATCTTCATCAAACCCGAGCCTGTCAGACAGGTCAAAAATCTCCGCGGACGCGCCGCGAATAAAAAGCGCAAAAGGTTGTGTCATTTATGTCCCGATGTGGCGAAGCAGCTATCTTTGCGCAGTTTGCCCTCACGCGCACCGCAAAGCAAGTAAAGCATCAGCTCAGGTTCTGCGGTGTGGCCCATATGGGCTTGCATCGGATTAACAAAGCCTGAGAACATGGGGATGACGCCATCCGCGAACTCTAGCCGAAGATCAACGAAATCGAATCCAAGGGACGAGGCCACCTGTTCGCGCATAGCGGTGTCAAATATTACAGGATCGTCCTCCGCGTCTGCTGAATGCCGTGTCCATAATTGCTCAAAAAACGGGTTCATTTCGTAGGTCAGGAAATCATTTAGCTCAGAAAGGGCAATAATTTTTGGACGTGGTTTCTCGTCTGAATTGACGGCTAGAGCTCTTGGCTCTTGTGTGAGGTCAGCCAATGACAGTAGGGCCAATTGGTTGGCGAGCATATAGGTTTCGCTGCCCGCGATCATGTCGTCAAGAATCGTATCTTTGCCATCCGTTAGCGCGTCTCGCATGACGTCAAAAGCAATTTTGCTGCCGAGGCTTTCGGTCACGAAGGCAAATTGGTTCGCCTTAATAGAGGTATTCGTCGCCGTCTGGCAGGCGCTATCCCACGCCACATCATGGCCCTGTCTCTTAAACTCAAATCCAGATGCATCGAGCGCCGCGCTGCACATTGCGCCTCGAATAGCTTTGCGAATTTCTTGACCCGCAGGGCCGAGATACATCACGGCATCTGAAAACCCGTAATTGACCAATTGGTCTTTTAGGAGGCGATTAAATTTACGCCGTAGCCCCGCAATGTTTTGCGACGATCCGCGATTATCATCTTGTCCCACATGCGGGTATTGCAGTTTGTTCCAGAAAATATCGTCCCAGAAGATACGGTAGACCACATATTCGAGGTCGTCGCCTATATCTAAAACCTGTTTGTCCATGCAAATGAGATTGTCGAGATTTAGGCGCGTTCCGGGAATGATAGTTTCGTAATAGGTCGGGTTTTCCCCCGTGGTGACGTAAATATGATTATTGCCGTGCGCCTTATCTTTCTCGCCGCCATCGCCGCATGGACTTTTGATGATCTGGCCTTTGATCTCCAAATTATAAGCCTTGGCAACGCCCGTCATAAAGTTGTTTCCAAGTTGATCATGTTCTGGGTTTTCGGTCCAGCCGATACCGTGCATGTAAAAGATATTGACGCGTCTCTTCGCCTTCTGGCCCGGGACCGGGTCTGCCAGAAACTCAAGTCCTTGGAACGCGCCGTCATTGTCGGACATGGACGCCAAAGCATTGACTTGGTGGACTTTTAATTTTGTTCCATTGGTCGCGCAGGCGGACAGTGCCGCTGCGAAGAAGAGGAGGAGAACCGTTCTGAGTTTTTGCGCCATAAAATACTCGTAGCAAAATCTCCAAAAAAATCCAGCGGAATTGATGAGCACGCCTTGCGTCGGCGCCCGTGCAGAGGTCCTATTCACAGCTTTCATTTGCCAAGCCCATTTGTAGCGGCATAATGGACAAAATGAATAGGGGAGCTTTATGGCAACAATACATGCACGGACGTGTCACCTTTGTGAGGCAAATTGCGGGGTCTTGATGACCGTCGAAGACGGCCAAGTCACATCCGTAAAAGGCAACCCCGATCACGTTCTTAGCGAGGGGTATATTTGTCCGAAAGCAACCGCCATTCCTGATTTGCAAAACGACCCTGACCGTCTGCGCCGCCCCATCAAAAGGACGGGCGATAGCTGGGCGGAGATAAGCTGGGAGCAGGCGTTCGCGGAAATCGCCGAGCGCCACGCCAAAATTGCGGCAGGGCCGAAGGCGCAGGCCATGTATATGGGCAATCCGAACGCGCATATTTATTCCAGCGCGTTTTCGTCGCGAGGGCTCATGAAAGCGTGGGGCGCAAAGGGACTTTACTCCGCCTCGACGCTGGATCAGCTTCCCCACATGATTTGCCAAAAATGGGTCTATGGTCATAATGCGCTTTATCCGGTGCCAGACATTGACCGCACCCAATTCATGATCATTGTGGGCGGAAATCCGCTGGCCTCAAATGGGAGTTTGTGGACGGTTCCAAATGTCAAGAAACGCATTGCCCGCCTGCAAGAACGCGGCGGCAAGCTCGTTGTGATTGATCCTCGCCGCACGGAGACAGCCAAGGTTGCCGATGCCCATCATTTTGTTCGGCCCGGAACGGACACCGCGTTTTTCCTCGGGATATTGGTCGCCCTTGACGAAGCAGGCCTCGTGAATCCTGGACGCCTCGCGCCCATGCTTAAAGATTGGGATGCGGCGTGGGCAAATATTCGCGGATTGGACCTCGGCGCGCTCGCGGATTATTGCGGTATGGACGCCCAGATTATTCGCGCCCTTGCCGCAGAGCTTGGGAATGGGCAGCCGGCGATTATGTATGGCCGTATGGGTGTTTCCGTTGTTCGTTTTGGAACGCTGAACCACTACCTCATACAGCTTATAAATATTGCGACGGGCAATGTGGACCGCAGTGGCGGCGTCATGTTCCCGGACTCTGTTGTGGACCCGGTCGAGCGTTCTGGCACAGGCTCCTATGGCCGCTTTACAACCCGCTTATCGGGGCGTCCCGAAGTTCTGGGCGAACTCCCAAGCGCGGAACTTGCCGCCGAAATTTCAGTCGAGGGCGCCGGACAAATCGGGGCTCTTATTACGGTTGCGGGCAATCCCGTCCTGTCATCTCCGGGCGGGCGTCAACTCGACGAAGCCCTCGAGAAACTCGACCTGATGGTTTGTCTCGATATGTATATTACGGAAACCTCTCGTCATGCGGATTACATTTTGCCGCCGTGCGGTCCGCTGGAGCGCGATCACTATCCGATGTTCTTTACGCCGCTCGCTATTCGAAACTATACCTGTTACTCGCCGCCCGTTTTCCCGAAAGCTGCAGATAGCAAAGCCGATTGGGAAATTATGCACGGGCTTCAGGCTGCGATCAAAGCGCAGGCGGGTGAAGAACCACCAGCCATGATCGACCCGCGGATAATACTTGACCAAATCATGAAGGCCTCGCCGCACAAGCTGAGCCTCAAAGAGGTCGAAGCCGCGCCAAACGGGATTGATCTGGGGCCGCTTCAGCCGCGACTGCCTGAGCGCTTGAAAACAGACGACAAGCTTATTCATTGCGCGCCGGAGCATTGCGTGAGGGACCTTGAAGCGTTTAAGGCTGAGTTTGCTTCGGCTCAAAAAACGGATGGGTTCACGCTCATTGGACGGCGTCACATTCGGAGCAATAATAGCTGGATGCATAATAGCCGCCGCCTGATCAAAGGCCCCAATCGCTGCACGATGATGATCCATCCGGCGGATGCAAAATCTCTGGGCTTGGACGAGGGGGATATGGCGGATGTCTCAAACGATGTGGGGTCGGTGCAAATTCCGGCGGAACTGACCGAGGATATTATGCCGGGGGTGATTTCAATTCCCCACGGTTTCGGTCACGGGCGCAAAGGGGTTCGGCTTTCTATTGCCTCCGAAGCCCCGGGTGTCTCTATGAATGATTTGACCGACCCGAACATTGTCGATGCGCTTTCGGGTAACGCCGTGCTTAATGGCGTGCCGGTGCAAATACGAAAGGCGAGCTAGGGGCGCTCAACAAAATTATCCATGACTTTCTTGGTGCCCGCTTTTTCAAAGGCCACTTCCAGCTTGTTTCCGTCAGCGGATTTAATAGACCCGTAGCCGAATTTTTGATGGAATATACGTTCACCGACTTTAAAGTTGGAGCCTGCATCTTTACTTTTCTTACGAACCGCTTGCCCCTCGATGATCTTTGACTTGTTAGTTTGAAACCGCTTCCATCCGGGCGAGTTATAACCGCGATTGGGTGTGTGGTCGAAACTCTCGGCGAAGCTCTCTGTGACCTGTGAGGCGTATCGGGCATTGTCATAGTAACCTGTCTCTGACTGGGCCTCTACATGCGCAGGCGGAAGCTCGTCAATAAACCGAGAGGGAAGGCTCGATTGCCATGAGCCATAGACCTGACGGTTCGCCGCGAAATAGATCTTTGCTTGCTCGCGTGCGCGCGTGATCCCGACATAGGCGAGGCGGCGCTCTTCTTCGAGGCCTGCCATACCGTTTTCATCCAAGGATTTTTGCGACGGGAAAATGCCTTCTTCCCACCCCGGGAGGAAGACGAGCGGGAACTCAAGGCCCTTGGCCGAGTGAAGCGTCATTAAAGATACTTCGTCTTCCTGTGGGCCCGTCTCCACATCTAGCACAAGGCTCACATGCTCTTGATAGGCCGCGAGCGTGTCAAACTCGCCCATGGCTTGAATAAGCTCTTTGAGGTTTTCCAGCCGCCCCGCAGACTTTGCGTCTTTGTTATCGCGCCACATTTGCGTGTAGCCGCTCTCGTCCAGAATACGCTCGGCGAGTTCCGTGTGTTTAAGATCGGGCGCTTCGCGGCGCCAGCGGTCAAAGTCGCCGATAAAGGCGCGAAGGGCCGTGCGGGCTTTGCCGCGTATTTCATCAGTTTTTGTGAGTTCGCGCGTCGCCGCTTCGAGACTAATATTCATCGCACGCGCCGTAATTTGCAGTTTCTGGACGGTTGTTGCGCCGATACCTCTTTTGGGCACATTGACAATGCGTTCAAAGGCGAGATCGTCTGTGTCTGACGTCAGGACACGTAAATAGGCATGGGCATCCCGAATTTCTTGGCGTTCGAAGAAGCGAGGCCCGCCGATAACGCGGTAAGGGAGTCCTAAGGCGATAAACCGTTCCTCGAACGAGCGCATTTGCCGTGAGGCCCTCACAAGTATGGCGACCTCATTATATCTCCGGCCATGGCTTTTCCAGTTTTCGATCTCTGTTGAGATAATGCGGGCTTCAGATGGTGCGTCCCAAACCCCCATGACAGTGACTTTCTCCCCGCCTTCAAGGTCTGTCCAGAGTGTTTTCCCCAGGCGGTCTTTATTGGCGGAAATCAGGCCGGACGCCGCCGCGAGAATATGGGAGGTCGAGCGGTAATTGCGCTCGAGGCGGACAACTTTTGCACCCGGAAAATCCTTTTCAAACCGCAAAATATTATCGACTTCTGCGCCGCGCCATCCATAAATTGACTGGTCATCATCGCCAACGACGCAGAGATTGTGCGACCCTTGTGCCAAGAGCCTCAGCCACAAATATTGGCACACATTGGTATCTTGGTACTCATCGACCAAGAGGTATTTGAACTTTTGGTGGTAGCGTTTGAGAATTTCGGGGTGATCTAAAAACAGGGTGAGATTGTGAAGAAGCAAATCGCCAAAATCACAGGCATTTAAAACCTTGAGACGATTTTGATAGATTTTATAAATCTCGATGCCTTTGCCGTCGGCAAATTTATAGGCCTCTGACGCTTTGACTTTGTCCGGCGTCCAGCCCTTGTTTTTCCACCCATCGATAAGCGTCGCCATATAGCGGGGTGTCCATCGCTTCTCGTCGATTTTCTCGGATTGAATAACTTGCTTTAAAAGGCGGATCTGATCGTCTGTATCCAATATTGTGAACGAAGATTTTAGGCCGATCACCTCCGAGTGGATACGCAATATTTTTGCCGCGATTGAGTGAAAAGTTCCAAGCCACGGCAGGCCTTCGACGGCCTGTCCAAATAAATCGCTCACCCGTTCGCGCATTTCGCGCGCCGCTTTGTTGGTGAATGTGACGGACAAAATTTGAGAGGGGTACGCCAGCCCATTGTCAAGAATATGCGCAAGGCGGCAGGTTAGGACACGTGTTTTGCCTGTACCCGCACCGGCGAGGACAAGCACCGGGCCTTCAGTGGCCATAACAGCATCTCGTTGCTCGGGGTTTAGCCCTTCAAGGTAAGGCCCAGAGCGCAGTTGGGGGCGCGGCATCGCTTGCGCGGAGAGGGACGGAGCCGGCGCAGGGGGTGCGGGGCGGAATGAATCAGCAGCAGACATGAGGTGAACATAGGGGGTACAACGCCGTTTGGCTATGCCCTATGTCCTGCTTTATTCGCCCGGAATATTGACGTTGAGCCCATCGAGTAATTGATAGTAGGCGAGTATGGTCAAGAGACCCAAACCCACAACGAGCAGAACTTTATATTTAAAGCCGTGCTTATGATGCTTTTCACGGTCCTTATGGGCGGTGACGTCGATCATTTCATCCCCAAACCACATGGACGCCGTGGTGCCAATCGCCGAAATTACAAGGATACTCCAATAGGGCCAAGGGGTCGTGAGTATTGTTTTTAGCAAACGGGTCAGCGCCGTCGCGTCATAACTTTCCGGTGAGACATTCAGGGCGAGAATGTTCAGGCCGAGCGCAAACACCCAAACGACGATCTGTGTGATCAGCATTCGCGTGCCAAATAAAAGCCTGACGGGAAAAGCTACAATGAAGCCCCCGTCCGCAATGGGCGTTCCGAGAACGAAAAAACTCCAACTGAGAAGCGCTAGCCATGCCCCCGTCGCCGCATCAAATTTCCAGCTCATATAGCCAAAATATGCGACTAAGACGCCGAGGAGGGCTAAGAACCGCCAGAGACTTTCTTTATGGGTCTGATTTTTTTTGTGAGAAAAAGCTTTCATGGGAGCAAGCTACACCCATTTCGAGCCGTCTTGCAAGGGACGAGTGCCGCCCTACGGCGTTGTGGTATTCTGCACTTTCTTGAGGGCCCATATCCGCAAGTAGGAGGCAAGCCCGTGGTGATGCCCAGACATCACCCGTTCATCATCAATCTGAGTCAGAAGTCCCGCGAGCGACAAATGCCCCGCTTCTGCCGCTTGGTCAATCACCGACCAGAACTCAGGTTCAAGCGCCACAGATGTGCGATGTCCATGAAGAGTAAGAGAGCGTTTTTCTCGGGTCATGCTCGGAATAAAAGCGTGAAAGTGATCCATTGTAAACGAACAATTTGAGATAGGCTCCATCGGAAGATTTGGAGGCTGTAATTATGGCTTGAATTCAAAATGATATATTGATAAACAATAAAAAACGGAGGTCTTATGTGGTTTCAAGCGGGTGACGTTGTCAGAGTTCGCGTGAACGGGTTTATCGAGCACGAAGGCATCGTGACCGAAACTGGCCGCATTATCTCAAATTCACGCAGGCGCGGCGCTGTTGTCGAGGAATCAAGCCGCGACTTTGCGGACGGCCGCAAGATCGAACATATTGGCCGATTGTCCGCTTTGCCAAGTGACCGGGTGCTTGCCAATGCAAGGGCGCGGCTCGGCCACCCCTACAGCGCGTTCAGCTATAATTGCCAGCATTTCGTCCGAGAGTGTTATGGGCTTGGGCGGCGTAGTCCGCAAAAGAAGATTGCCATGGGCGCGGCGGCTCTCGCGCTACTTATCGCTATTTTTTAACATCTGCCCCATTTCGGCTCGCCGATTTAATTCTGGTATTGTCGGCCCGCCTGATGTAACCTAGGCGCACGTTCCGTTGTGAATCACAGGATTTTCAGGGACGTATAGGGGTTAGAATTATTTTCAGACAAGTTTTCGGTTTTGCCGCCGTTATAGGCACATTAATATCCTTCGCTGCAATGACCGCCTCCGCGGGAGAGCTTCGCGCAGGCGTGTGGGAGCATGACGCTGAATTTTTTGGCCTTGGCGGTGCAAAAGGCAAAGAGACGAGTACGTCTCTGTCATTGGATTATGCGTTTGACTCACCAGACTGGCTATCTTGGGCCGACAGTCCAAAGCCTTATGTGGCCGGACTTTTTAACCTCAATGGAAATACAAATTTTCTCAGCGCAGGTTTGGAATGGCAGGGCAAAGTATCGGGTGATTTTTACGCGATTTACGCGCTGGGGCTATCGGTCAATGACGGAACCAAGGAAGTCCCAAGCCCCAATAATGAAACAGACCCTCAAGTGATTGCCGATCTCGTCTATCGCAAAGAGACTGAAATTGAATTTGGGAGTTCAGTCCTCTTTCGCAACGCCTTTGGTTTTGGCTATAAATTCAGTGACGATTTGGGCGTAGAGGTTGTGTGGGAACATCACAGCCATGCGAAGCTTTTCGATAGCGTGAACGAAGGCATCGATAATGTTGGCGTGCGCGTCGCAAAACGCTTCTAAGGTTTCTTCATTGATTTTGCAGGGATGCGGCGCTAGGTGATTCCCGCAAAGGATATGGCATGACAAATTTCCAAACATTGGCCGGTTTAGGCCAAATCGCTGATGATTATGACGCGTTGTTCTGTGATATATGGGGCGTCATACATAATGGACGAGAGCCATTCCTTGCCGCTTGCGAAGCGCTTGAGCGTTTCCGCCAAGAGCGTGGACCCGTTATCCTCATTTCAAATTCGCCGCGTCCCTCTGTGGCGATCCCAGAGCAGTTTCGTGAAGTCGGCGTTCCCGGAGAGCTGTGGGATGCCATTGTCACCTCCGGTGATGCGACGATTGACGAGCTTTCCCGGCGAGCGCCCGGACCGGCTTATAAGCTTGGACCGGACCGCGACGATGGCCTATACGAAAATCTCGATATGAATTTCGCGGAGCTTGGCGACGCGGCGTTCATTTCTTGCACGGGCTTGTTCGATGACGAAAACGAAACGCCTGATGACTATACAGAACTTCTCAGCGAAGCGCGTGACTTGGGATTGCCGCTCGTGTGCGCGAACCCGGATGTGAAAGCGAAGCGCGGAGATCAGATTATTTACTGCGGCGGCGCTCTTGCGCAGCTCTACGAAGAGCTGGGCGGAGAGGTCATTTATGCAGGGAAGCCCCACGACCCTATTTACCGTTTGTCACGGGCATGGCTCGAAGAGGTTACCGGTTATGTGCCGCCGCCAGAGCGTATTCTGGCGATCGGGGACAATATTTTCACAGATCTGCGCGGTGCACAGGAACAGGGCTATGACTGCCTCTTCATCGCGGATGGACTTTATGCGGATACCGCGGAAAAGCTCAAAGGGTTGCTGACTGAAAATAATATAATTGCGCGCTACATGGCGCGGTCGCTGACGTGGTAAAGTCGAAAACGGGATTGGAAAAACGCTGCAAAAAGGATTAGATTGAGGCGTTGAAGGGCATAAAAATTATGAAAAACGAGCAAAAATTCTACTTGGAAGATCTGGAAGTTGGCATGCGGGCGACCACCAGCATGGTCATTACAGGAGAAAAAATCGATACGTTCGCGGAAGTCATCGGTGATTTTAACCCGATACATGTGGATGAGGAATATGCCGCGACGACTATGTTTGGCCGCCGTATAGCTCACGGAGCTCTGTCCGCATCTTTGATCTCCAATGTTTTGGGCAATGACTTACCGGGGCCAGGCGCCGTGTTCGTCGAGCTGAATTTACGGTTTCGCCGCCCTGCCTTTATCGATGATGAGGTGACGGCGGTTGCCGAGGTTGTCGAGATCAATGAAAAGACCGGCCGGGTGAAAATGAAGTGCTATTGCGAAGTTGATGGCAAGCAAATTTGCCGCGGCGATGCGGGTGTTGTGGTCTCAAAGCGGCCCGCAAAAGACGCGTAGCGGACATTGAAGATATTCGATTCCTATACGGACCTTCCCGAAGACGGGAAGGGCGCAGTGATTGCTCTGGGGAACTTTGATGGTCTTCACCGCGGTCACCAAGCCGTTATCGCCGCCGCAAAATCGGCGGCAAATGAGATCGGTGCGCCGCTTGGAATAGGATTGTTTTGCCCGCATCCTTTTCGGTTTTTCAAACCAGATGCCACGCCGTTTCGGTTAATGAGCGGGTGGACGCGGGCTTCGATCATGCCGTCTTTGGGCGTTGACTGCCTTTATGAAATTCCGTTCGATACGGCTCTGCGCGATATGGACGATGAAGCCTTTGTGGACACTGTTCTACACAAAGGGCTTGGCATTCGGCATGTGGTCGTTGGCGAGGACTTTGGGTTTGGTAAAAACCGCTGCGGAGATGTGGACAGTCTCAAGCGCCTTTGCGCCGCGCGCGGCATTGGCGTAACGGCGCTGCCGCCCGTCGGCCTACATAAGATATACGGAAAATATGGATCAACCGAGATAAGAGAAGCGTTGCGAGCCGGAGACGTGATGCATGCGGCCCATATGCTTTCGCGCCCATGGATTGTGGACGGTATTATCCAAAAAGGACAGCAGCGCGGACGTACAATCGGGTTCCCGACGGCGAACATGGAGTTCGGAAATCTCGTGCGTCCGAAATTCGGCGTTTATTGCGTTCAGGTGAGGCTTGAAGGCGAAGATATTTGGCGTCCGGGCGTCGCGAATACAGGGAACCGTCCCACAGTGGGCGGCGAAGATGCGCGCCTTGAGGTGCATCTCTTTGATTTCGATCGGGACATATATGGGCGTCATGCGGAAGTGGCCTTCCGCTCTTTTATTCGCGATGAGAAAAAGTTCGAGAGCTTTGATGCGTTAAAAGATCAGATCAAAAACGATGCGGCTGGCGCGCGGTCGATTTTTGGTCTCCCGCGTGACGAGCCTTATAATACCGAGATTTCTATAAGCTAGTTTGCGTCAGGGGTCTCGTCGGCTTTCGCTTTTTTGTCCCATTTGCGAATATCCTTAATAATACATCTGTCTGGCCCAATCCCGGATTGGTCGTTTAAAGAAAAGGCCGAGTCAGAGACAATCAGGTAATCGCCGGGGCGGACACAAGTAAGAGTCGAGTCGATTCCGATGGATTGCGCATAGTCGAGTTTCGAGCAAACGCCGCCAACCTCAACCATATAATCATCAGACACGCCTTTGGATAAGACGACTGTGTTTTTCGTGTTTTCGGAAAACCCGTCAATCGAGCGGTTAAAGCATATGCTCTTAACTTTTTCGCCCAAGCGGGGGTCGCCATTATAGGCGGCAATGCCGTCGGTCCTCGCGCCGTTCTCGGTAGCCGTACTTGCGCAAGCGCCAAGCGTTGCCGCCGCAATTATACAGAAAGCTATCTTTGTTTTCATCATTGTCTCCAGAACTAAGGTGCAACTAAGCAACGCCGAACGCCTTGTTTAGTTCCAGCACCTCGTCAAGATAGCACAAAATGCACTGAAATTTATGTCCAAAGCGTGACTGATTAGAGAGGTTCTCAGGGGCGGAGTGTCCGCGTGATATTTCTTGCCCCCTTATGGGCCTATCGATATAGAGCTGCACATGACTACGCTGGTTACATTATTTGGTATGTGGTGGCGCTCCCCTATGGAGCGGCCTGAGTAGTTTACTATGAGAGCCGTCAATGGACGCAGCTCTCATTCTTTGGTTTTGTTTCATTGGCGCTCTCCGATTTTTTAGGAGACAAGAATGTATAAAACACCCCACAAAAAACCCGTCATTTTAACCGGTGACAGAACAACCGGCGCGCTGCATTTGGGACACCTCGCCGGGTCGCTGCGCAACCGCGTACAATTGCAAGACACGCACGAACAATATTTGCTCTTGGCAGACAGTCAGGCGTTGACGGATAATGTTGAGAATATTTCGAAGGTTCGAGACAATGTTTTGGAGGTCGCGACCGATTACCTCGCGGTGGGTATTGATCCGGCCAAAACAACGATATGTTTGCAATCACATTTGCCTGCGCTTGCAGAGTTGACACTTTTGTACCTCAACTTTGTGACAGTATCCCGTCTTGAGCGCAATCCGACGATCAAGGAGGAGATTAAACTGCGTGGATTTGGGCGAGACATTCCTGCGGGCTTTCTGGTGTATCCTGCGGCGCAAGCCGCCGATATTACGGCATTTAAGGCCGTTTTAGTTCCGACCGGGGCGGATCAAGCCCCGTTGATTGAGCAGACAAATGAAATTGCTCGGCGTGTCAATAATGCGGCAGGCGAGACTATTTTGCCGGAAGCCAAGCCGCTCATTCCAAAAATTGGGCGTCTGCCAGGCATCGATGGCAGCGCAAAAATGAGTAAATCTACCGGAAATGCAATTTTACTTTCAGCCAGCGCAGATGAAATAAGCGCGGCAGTCAGGGCCATGTACACAGATCCCAATCATTTACGGGTCGAAGATCCGGGAGACGTTGAAGGCAATGTGGTCTTTACTTATCTCGACGCGTTTGCACCCGACGCGGCAAAGGTCGAAAAATTAAAACAACATTATCAACGCGGAGGGCTTGGTGACATGAAAGTGAAGCGCAACCTCGAAGATATATTACAGGCGGTTTTATCCCCCATTCGAGAGAGGCGAAAACACATCGCCAAAGATCCTGAATATGTGTTGTCTTTGGTGAAAGCCGGAACAGAGAAGGCACGGGTGTTGACCGATGCAACATGCTCTGAAGTTATGGAGAAATTGGGGCTCTTTCGCCTCTGAAAAGTCTGCCCGCCGCGAAATACTTATTTTTGCGGCGGGTGTCTCTGGGATACATTTAATAGGGCGCGGATCTAATTTCCGCCTTTGTAAACTTTGCCGCCCTTCATGACGAAATCGACGTCGAGGAGTTCTTTGATGTCTGTTAAGGGATTTCCGTCAACGGCAATAAGGTCTGCCTGTTTCCCGGCCTCAAGGCTCCCGATTATGTCGCCCATACGGATGTGGTCCGCGGCGATCACCGTTGCGGCCTCAATCGCGTCCATTGGGCTCATGCCGGCATTTGTCATATAAATAAATTCCTGCGCATTATCACCATGTTTGGAGACGCCCGTATCCGTGCCGAAAGCGACTTTCACGCCGTTAGTCCAGGCAAGGCGCAACATATCCTGCATTTGTGGACCCACTTCGAGGGCCTTTTTCTTGGAATTCGGGGGTAGGAAGTTTCCGTTGGTCGCCCAGTCCACAACCGTCATACCGGCCAGAACGGTCGGCACCAGCGTGGCATCATGCTTTTTGAAAAGACCCACAGTTTCTTCGTCAAGGTAGGTACCGTGTTCGATGGACGAGACACCCGCCTTTAGTGCGCTTTCAATACCGTCTTTCCCGTGGGCGTGGGCTGTGACTTTGCGGCCCATTTTCTTTGCGGTTTCTACAATTGCCACCAGCTCATCATCGAAGAATTGCTGACCCGTACCCGCATTTGTGTTGGAAAGCACCCCGCCTGTGGCCGTGATTTTAATGACGTCAGCGCCTCCCTTAACGGCGGAGCGTACGGCGCGGCGACAATCATCGGCCCCGTCGCAAATTGTATCAGCGTGATAAAGCTTGAGAATATCTTCGCGGTAACCATGGGAATCGCCGTGCCCGCCTGTCGCGGAAATGGCGGGGCCTGACGCTTTAATATGCGGACCAGAGATTTTACCAGCGTCAATTGCACGGCGAAGGGCAAATATTTCCTTGGGGCCGCCAACATCCTGCACCGCTGTGAAACCTGCCATCAATGTTTTCTTGGCATTGAGCGCGGCATCATAAGCAATATCTCCGTCTTCTTTAGTCACGCCGTCCAGCTGTATGTTTTGGTTCCATTCCATGCTCAGATGTACGTGACTATCGATAAGTCCCGGGAGTACGAAGCTGTTGCGAAGATCGATGATCTTTTCGGCGCCGTCGGTTTTGTATCCGCTGACGATGGATTCGATCTTGCCATCAGCGATAATAATGGTCTGCTTTGTTTGCGGCGCTTGCCCCGGAACTGCGAGAACCGTGCCTGCGTGCACATAGGTGTGCTGTCCATCCTGCGCAAACGCGGGCACCGAGATCAAGAGCGCGGCCGCGGCCAGTAAAAGTCGTTTTGTCATGCTGTTCCCCTGTGTGTTTGGGCCATATTGCCAGAGGGTTTCATCTTTTAACAGTCCTATTCTCGCCGATCCTTATTCAAATCCTTGAATTGACAGGGGATAGCGGAGTGAGCAGAGTGCAATCCACATAAATCAAATACTGGGGATACATATGAAAAATTTAGCGCGCATTGCAGCGGGGCTCGTTGGCTTGTTTTCGATTACGATGGGATTGGTCGCATGGGTTTCACCGGCCCAAATCGGCGAAATTTTAGGACTTAGCGCGCCGTCTACGCTGGGCATTCACACGCTTCGCGGGGATATTGGTGCTGTCTTTTTAGCGGGAGCATTTGGCTGCGCCGTCGCGCTTTTTAAAGGAAAAACGGAGGCGCTGAAAATTCCGATTATTCTTTATGGGCTTGTACTTACAGGCCGCTTAATCAGCCTGCTTGTGACTGGCACAGGAGAGGGCGTGATGCTGCCCATTTTGATCGAAGTCGTAGCTGTGGTTATGTCCGTTTTTGCGTATCGGACGCTCAAAAAGGCCTAAGTTTTAAGCGCGTGATGGGCGATGTCGCGGCGGCAGAACCCTTCAGGCCAGATGATCGCTTCGTCAATCGCCTTATAGGCTTGGGCGACGGCGTCTTCTAATTTTTCAGCCTGTGCCGTGATATTTAGAACACGCCCGCCAGCGGCGACGAGCCCGCCATTTCTACAGCGGTCCGTGCCCGCGTGAAAGACGACAACGCCCTCCATGGCGTTGGCATCCAATATGCCGCCAATAACGCTGCCTTTTTCATAGCTGCCGGGATAGCCTTCTGCGGCCATGACAACATTGACAACGGCATCGTCAAACCATGTGAGCGGCGGAAGCTCGGATAGTTGTCCCGCTTCTGCGGCCACAAAAATTTCCATCAAGTCCGATTGGAGACGGCGAACAAGCACCTGACATTCAGGGTCTCCGAAGCGCGCATTATATTCAATGAGTTTTGGGCCGTCTTTTGTCATCATCAGCCCGGCAAACAAAACGCCTACGAAGGGGTGTCCATCATTGTACATTCCATCCACGGTGGGTTGGATAATTGTCCGCATGACGACGTCCATTTCCTCGGGGCCAAAGATGGGCGTCGGTGAGTAGGCTCCCATGCCGCCCGTATTGGGTCCTTTGTCGCCGTCATAAGCGCGTTTGTGATCCTGCGCCGCGATAAGAGGTAGGGCTGACTTACCGTCGGAGATAGCGAAAAAGCTCGCCTCCTGACCGCTCATAAACTCTTCAATCACGACTTTTGAGCTGGCTTCGCCGAATTTGCCCGAGAAAAACTCTTCGAGTTCGGCTTCGGCTTCCTTCTTTGTTGCGGCGATGACGACGCCTTTTCCTGCCGCCAAACCGTCGGCCTTGAGAACATAAGGCTTCGTCATGGTTTTAAGATAGGCCTTGGCCTCTTTGAGGTCGGTAAACACGCCGTAAGCCGCGGTCGGGATATTGTGCTTGGTGCAAAAATCTTTGGTGAAGGACTTTGAGCTTTCAAGCTGCGCTGCGGCTTCGGTCGGGCCAAAAACTTTTACGCCCATGTCTTGAAGCGCATCCACAAGGCCAAGTGCCAGGGGTTGCTCGGGGCCGACAACGACAAAATCATAGGTGCCGCGCTGAATGAGGGCGAGAAGCCCCACAATGTCGTCAGCTTTGACGTCGACACAATTGGCGATTTCCGCAATACCGGCATTTCCGGGCGCACACGTCAAGTCATCGACAAGAGGGCTTTGAACGAGTTTCCAAGCTAGCGCATGTTCGCGGCCACCCGATCCAATCAATAAGACATTCATGTGAAAACCCATTCTCTAATTCCAGTGCGGCCTTTTAGTGTATATGGTGCCCCGAATCCAAGAAAGAAATGAAATGTCTGACACCGCGTCAAATGCACATGAATTTACGGTCTCCGAACTTGCGTTCTCTTTAAAGCGTACAGTTGAGGAGCAATTCGGCCATGTCCGGGTGCGCGGCGAGCTAGGCCGCGTGACCATTGCGAAGTCAGGACATTGCTATCTGGATGTGAAAGACGACAAGGCGGTGATTAATTCTATCATCTGGAAGGGCGTCATGAGCCGCCTTTCTATGCTGCCGGAAGAAGGTATGGAAGTGATTTGCGAAGGCAAACTTTCGACCTATCCCGGACGTTCAAATTACCAGCTTATCATCGATAAGATGGAACTTGCCGGAGCCGGCGCGTTGATGGCGCTTTTTGAGAAACGCAAAACGGCGCTTGCGGCGGAAGGTCTGTTTGATGCGAGCCGCAAGGTTCCGCTTCCTTTTATGCCCAAAACGATTGGCGTTGTCACGTCCCCCACGGGAGCAGTTATACGGGATATTTTGCACCGCATCAGTGACCGGTTCCCGGCGCATGTTCTTGTTTGGCCCGTTCTCGTTCAGGGTGACCGCGCCGCGGAGCAAATTGCGGCCGCCATTACCGGGTTCAATCAAGCGCAAGGGTTTCCCCGTCCGGATGTTTTGATTGTCGCGCGGGGCGGCGGGTCTTTGGAAGACTTGTGGTGTTTTAATGAGGAGATCGTCGTGCGCGCGGCGGCAGATTCGAAGATTCCCTTGATTTCTGCGGTCGGGCACGAAACCGACTGGACATTGATAGATTACGCCTCTGATTACCGCGCGCCAACCCCGACCGGCGCTGCCGAAGTCGCCGTTCCCGTGCGTGATGACTATCTCGAGACGATCGCGGATTATGGCCTGCGTTTATCACGCGGTCTTCGCCGGAACCTCTCGGAAAAACGAAATGTACTGTCCGCGTCGCGATTGCCGCGTCTTGATGCAGTTTTATCTGCGCCCCAGCAAAGGCTGGATCTTGCGGCGGCGCGCATGCCAAAGCCGGACCGGATGTTCACATTGGCGCGTCAAAGGCTGGCGCTTGCCGAGTCCAAGTTGCCATCTTTGGGCCGCCTTCTGGACCGTCCGATTCAGCGTCTTGCCGCGCTGTCCGCTCGGGTTCCCAGCCTTGAACGTATTCTACTTCCGAGCCAGCAAAAATTATCAGCTCTGGCCGCTCGATTGCGGCATGATGAATTGGAGCGGGCAAATGTGCGGCGCGCTGAGCGGCTGCGCTCACTTGGTAAGTCGATGTTATTGGCGCAAAAACAACAGCTTGAGCGGTCTGGTAGCCGCCTGAGCAGGTCTGCGACGCTGCTGGAGGCCTATTCTTATCAGGGTGTTTTGGCACGTGGATATGCGCTGGTGACCAACAGCGCGGGCGATGTTGTTCGCTCCAAGGATACTGTAACCGCCGGTGAGGGCGTGACCCTCACATTTCACGACGGGAATCGCGGCGCGGTCATTCAAGGCGGCACGTCAGCGCCCGGAGCGCCAAAACGGCGCGCCGCCAAAAAAAGCGCAAAACCGGAAACGCCCGATGTTCAAGCGGATTTGTTTTGATTTTGAGCGCCGCTGCGGCCATGGTGGCCGGGCGAAACAATCACAATGTGGGGAGACACAAATGTCAAAACTAAAACTTATTATGGCCGCGGTTCTTTTAAGCGCGAGCCCTCTCGCCGTTCAAGCCGCAGAGATGCCGGGACTGCGAAGCTCAATTGCAAGTGACTATGACGCGAATCTTAAAGCGCTTTTCACCCATTTTCACCAAAATCCCGAACTGTCCTTTCATGAATATAAAACGTCAGAGCGTCTGGGCGCGGAGCTGTCTGCATTGGGCTATGATGTCACTACAGGCGTTGGCGGCACGGGTGTCGTTGCGGTTTTGAAAAACGGTGAGGGGCCGACCGTATTGATACGTGCCGATATGGATGGCCTTCCTGTGAAAGAAGCCTCGGGCCTATCCTATGCTTCGACGGCGACACAAGTTGATACGGACGGCACCGAGAAACCCGTCATGCATGCGTGCGGACATGATGTGCATATTACCTCTTTGGTCGGAACTGCGCGGCAAATGGCGGAGCGTCAAAAAGATTGGTCTGGTACGCTTGTGTTAATCGGGCAGCCTGCGGAAGAAATTATATCTGGCGCGCGCAAGATGATTGAAGATGGACTTTATACGCGGTTCCCGAAGCCTGACTATGCGCTTGCCTTTCATGTGGCGGCAGGGATGCCTGAAGGCAAAATACAGATCCCGCTTGAAGCTGTGTCATCAAGCTCAGATTCCGTGAATATTATTGTGCACGGCGTTGGTGCGCACGGCGCGTCTCCGCACAAGGGGATTGATCCTATCCTCATCGGCTCGCAGATCGTTGTCACTTTGCAATCTATCGTATCGCGCTCTATCGCGCCGCTGGAACCCGGCGTCATTACGGTCGGCGCGTTTCACGGCGGTATCAAGCACAACATAATTGGAAACGAAGCCGAACTGCAATTAACTGTGCGCTCGGACAACCCCAAAGTGCGTGAACAGCTTTTGAACGGCATTGACCGCGTCGCCAAAGGCGTTGCGATTTCTATGGGTGTGCCAGATGATATGCTGCCTGAAGTCATCCGCTCTACGCAAAGCACGCCGCCAACCGTCAATGACACCGAGACCGCGCAGCGCGTGCGTGACGCCGTCGCGGGCGCAATGGGCGAAGAGGCTTTGGTGGATATTCCGAGAGAAGGCATGGGCGCGGAAGATTTTGCCTATTTTGTAGATCCTAAGCACGGCGTCAAAGGGGTTTATTTCTCTGTTGGCGGAACACCTGAGGATCAACTCAGCACTGCCCCATCTCACCATTCTCCGCTCTTTTGGGTCGAGGCAGAGCCGTCCATTAAAAACGGCACCGAAGCGATGGTTGTTGGCGCGATGGCGCTACTGAACGGAAAATAGAGACAGTTTTAATCCCAGCGGTCATTATGGCTGCTGGGGCCGTAATATCTCATTTGTCTCTGATTCTGATCGCTGTATCGGGGAAATCTGAGAAAACTCCGTCTATTCCAAGGCCGATATAGGCTTCTAATTCTTCGGATATATTCGAAAAGCCTGCGCCCACATCATCATCGCGAAATGTCCACGGATGGACAAGAAGCCCTGCCTGATGCGCCTGTTTGACGAAACCCGTGTCTTCACCGTTATCGCCGAGAAGAAACTTTTTATAGGGCCCGATACCATCTGCAAAGCTGGCGACATCGGCAAAGGTCATGTCGGGCTTTGAGCCGAGCAAAAAGACAAGGCGGACGTCTGTTTTTCCGCGCAGACGTTTGAGGTTCTCGGCCTCAAATGATTGAATGAAAACCGGATCTGACGGCCCCGAAAATCCATGCTTTTTGAGGCTATCAAGCATCGCTTCATCATGGGTAAGGCCAAGCGCGCCCAGCGCTGCGGGCTGTTTGGTTTCCGGGTACACACCGATGCGGCGGCCTGTGTCTTTGGAGCGTTTTACGGCAAGGTCGAGCACCTCATCAAAGGTGGGGATTTCGAAGCGGCCGTTAAACTCTTGCGATCGCGCCTGTCGGGGTTGCACCGCTCGCAACGTTTTAATCTCGGCAAGGGTGAAGTCCTCGGCAAACCAATCCGCGCCGTCATGGCCGGGCTTTTCAGTCTTTCGATCTGCAAATTCGGGATGTGCGGAAATATCCGTCGTGGTCGAGAGATGCCGGTCATGCCGTACGATGAGGTGGCCATCTTTTGTGATGACAAGATCGGGTTCAATGAAGTCTGCGCCCATGTCAATGGCGAGGTTGTAAGCGGCCAATGTATGTTCAGGCCGTGCGCCGCTGGCCCCTCTGTGGGCAATAATGATGGGCGGTTCGCCCGAAAGGGTTGACCCTTGCGAATGAGGTGTTTGTGCGGTCATACTATTGCACCCTGCAACGGCGAAAATGCCAAAGCTCAAGATAATCATTTTAATGGCAGACATACACATATCCCTAAAATTTAAACTAAGCACATTCATGTGATAGTTTTATGGCGTGATGAAGCGCCTAAGTGCATTTGTGCTTAAGCGGCGTTTGGCTCAGGGAACTGTTCACGTAAAATCCGCTTGAGAATTTTACCGCTGGGGTTGCGCGGTATTTCAGTCACGAAGCGCACGCCTTTGGGCTGTTTGAACCGTGCTAACTTATCTTGGCAATAGTCGAGGACCTCCCGCTCGGACAGGCTGTCGTCAGCCTTGATAATGATCGCGAGCGGCACTTCGCCCCATTTGGCGCAGGCCTGTCCTATGATGGCAACGTCGCTCACCTTGGGGTGCGAGAACAGGCAGTTTTCCACTTCGGCCGGGAAGACGTTTTCTCCGCCCGAGATAATCATATCTTTCTTGCGGTCGCATATAAACACATAACCATCAGCGTCCATCGTGGCGATATCGCCCGTATAGAACCACCCGTTCTTAATGGCTCTGGCTGTGGCATCAGGGCGGTTCCAATATTCCTTGAGGATATGCCGTCCAGCCACAATCACTTCGCCCGGTTCATTCGGGGCGCAGTCGGCGCCGTCTTCATCCACGATCCTGACCTGTGTGTGGAAAAAGGCGGGGCCGGTAGATCCGGCTTTTTTTACGGCGTTTTTGGCGTCGATCAGGCATGCGGGCCCGCACGTTTCAGTCAGGCCATAAACTTGAAGAATGTCGATGCCAAGGCTTCCGAAATGATGGATGAGATCAACGGGGACGGGGGCCGCGCCGCAGGTCATCCACCGCAGCGACGATATATCTGGCTTTACAACGCCGAAGGTCATTTTCATCGCATGTAACATGGCGGGAACGGCGAGCATGTTGCAGACTTTTTCCTGCTCGATAGTTTCCCATATTTTTACAGGATCAAAGCTGCGCGGTACAATCAAGGTCGCGCCGCGATAAGCACTGGAAATGGCCGGCGTTAAGGCGCCCACATGAAATAAGGGTAGGCAGCAATAATAGCGATCCGCAAAGCGGGAATCGCTGGTTAAGCTCAAGGTCGTTAAGGCCCAAAATACGGAGGCATGTGTGTGCACTACGCCTTTGGGAAGCCCGGTCGTGCCTGATGTGTACATAATATAGAGGTTGTCGTCATCGCCGCCGCCAAGCTCCGGCTCGTGGTCAGGAGCGGCAGATTGCAAGGCGTCATAGCTGTTCTCGCCCGTCTTTGCCCCGTCAATACAAAGCCATGATTTTACGTCGGTTTGTCCGTCGGGCAGCTCTTGCAGGGCCTTGATAGAGGCCGCGAATTCCGGGGAATAAATCAAGACCGTGCAGCCCGCATCTTTGAGGATAAATTCGAGCTCCGAGGGGGTAAGGCGCCAATTTAGGGGCACGCCGATGGCACCGATTTTTGCGGTGGCAAAGAAACTCTCCATGAATTCCACAGAGTTCATCGCCAGTAATGCCACGCGGTCTCCGGGTTTGACGCCTTGCCCGATCAGCATATGCGCGGTTTGATTGATCCGTTTGTTCCATTGGGCGAAAGTGAATCGCCGGTCCGTATCGACATCGACCCAGCCTTCTTGATCCGGACTAATGCGGGCGCGGTTCGCGATAAGGGCCCCAATATTCAGGCGCGGCTCCGCGTGCATAGCAATTTGGGCCAAGGCGGAATATTGGCCTTGATTGTGTGTGCTTTCGTTGGTCATATCATTCTCCCCGAAATCCCAGCCTTTGCGGTCTATGGGACTTTTTGCCGACACTGTGCCAAAGTGCTGTTGAGAAGACAATATGGAATAGGCTTCGGTTTCTGGCTTCACGCGGCTGAAAAATAATATTGCATCAAGAAAATGTTCCGTAGACAGCTTTATTCTTCGCACGTATTATCTGCGTCTGCCGATTTTGGCCCATTTTTTACGGAAATTTATGTCTACAAATCCCGTCGGTTATCCCGACCTCGCGTTCACACGCGCGCCTGGAACAGGGTTGCTCGTTGAACCGACTTATTCTGGCGCGCTGAGTTTTGCGCGTCGGCGTTATAGTAAAGATCTCGCAGGCGTAGACCTCGCAATTGTCGGGGTCCCATTTGATCTTGCGACCACCTCCCGTCCGGGCGCGCGTCTCGGGCCTCGCGCCATCCGCGAAGCGGCGACGATGGTGGCGTGGGACCGTGTCCATGGCTGGAGCTACGACCCCTTCGACTGTTTATCTGTGATTGACTATGGCGATGTCTATTTTGATCATGGTGTACCGCAAGCGATCCCCGAAGTGATTGAAGCGCAGTTTCGCACGATACATGAAGCGGGCGTCAAAACTTTGATGCTGGGCGGCGATCATTTTGCGACCTACCCGGTGCTGAAATCGCTTGCCGATTTTCATGATAAACCGATCTCGCTCATTCACTTTGATGCGCATTCTGATACTTGGAAAGAGGATGCGAAAACGATCAATCATGGCACGATGTTTTATCATGCGGCGAAAGAGGGTTTGGTGGCTCCTGAGCGCTCCGCGCAGCTTGGCATTCGAACCTATAATGACGAGACGCACGGATTTAATATCTTTAGCGCGGAGACCATTCGCGACCAGTCCGCCCGTGTCATCGCCGAGCAGGTTCGAGAGATTGTGGGTGATAATCCTGTCTATGTGACGTTTGACGTGGACTGCCTCGATCCGTCTATGGCACCCGGCACAGGAACGCCGGTCATTGGTGGGTTGACCACGATGGACGCCCAACAAATCCTACGCGGATTTCAGGGTATCAATATTGTTGGCGCGGACGTGGTCGAGGTATCGCCGCCTTTTGACAACAGCCAAATCACCGCGCTTGCCGCCGCCAGCATGGCGCTCAACATGGTTGGCCTGTTTGCCGATTGCAAATTGGCCAGTGGTAAAGGTGTTTAAACAATAACAAAAAAGCCGCCCAACAAGAGTGGGCGGCTTAAAACTTCAAGAATGAGGCCGCGCCTATTCTTCGGCAGCTGGCTCTTCAGCAGGTGCGTCTTGAGCAGGCTCAGCATCCGCAGCTTTTGCAGCGGCGTCAGCAGCGGCAGCAGCTTCTTTTGCAGCTTGCTTAGCTTCTTCTTCAGCGGCTTTGCGAGCTTCGGCTTTTTCAGCGCGCTCAACTTCGAGCTGCTTGGCTTTTGCGCCTGGCGTACCTTTTGACGGGTTGTTGCCGGCTTTCCAGTCCCAAAGACCAGCTGCGCCGAGGAAACGGGCAACGCGATCTGTTGGACGAGCGCCTTTTGCAAGCCATTCTTTGATTTTCTCAACGTCGAGCTTTACGCGGTCTTCGCTGTCTTTGGGCAGCATTGGATTGTAAGAGCCAACACGGTCAATGAAACGGCCATCACGTGGTGCACGGCTGTCGGCGACAACGATACGGTAGTAAGGACGTTTTTTCGCGCCGTGACGGGCGAGTCTAAGTTTGAGTGCCATGAGTTTTTCCTTTGTAAATGACGTTCAAATTATTTTTTAATCTTTGGACCCCCAAGGCCCGGTAGTCCGCCCAGACCGGGAAGCTTCGCGCCGCCCAAACCGGGTAATCCTTTGGGCATCCCGCCCATTTGTTGCTTAAGATCTTCGAGCATTGCCGGATCCATATCCGCCATATTGGGCATGCCGCCTTTCGCGCTCATGCCGCCGGGCATTTTCGGCATTCCGGGCATACCGCCCATTTGGCTCATCATGCCGGCCATTCCGCCTTTGCCCATTTTCTTCATCATGTCGGCCATTGAGCGGTGCATTTTCAGGAGCTTGTTGACATCCTGTACATTCATGCCGGCGCCCGCCGCGATGCGTTTCTTGCGTGAAGCTTTGATCTGGAGCGGGTTTTGACGCTCATAGGCTGTCATGGAGTAGATGATCGCTTGCTGTTGCTTGAGGAGCTTGTCGTCAATACCGCCCATGGCATCAACTTGCTTCTTCATCTTGCCCATACCGGGCATCATTTTCATCAACCCGCCAAGACCGCCCATTTTTTGCATTTGGCCGAGCTGTTTCGCGAGGTCGTCCAGGTCGAAAACGCCTTTTTGCATTTTCTTGGCGAGCTTCTCAGCGTCTTTCTGGTTGATCATTTCAGAGGCTTTTTCAACCAATGAAACAATATCGCCTTGGCCTAAAATACGTCCGGCGAGGCGCTCGGCATCAAAGGCTTCGAGGCCATCGAGTTTTTCGCCCGTACCGAGGAACTTGATCGGAAGGCCGGTAACAGCGCGCATCGACAAAGCGGCGCCGCCGCGGCCATCACCATCAATACGGGTCAGGACAAGGCCGGTTAGGGGAAGCTGCGCGTTAAAGCGCTGTGCGGTTTCCACCGCATCTTGACCAGTCAAACTGTCCGCAACCAAAAGCGTTTCAATCGGATCGGCAACTTTGGCGATCTCTGCGACTTCGGCCATCAACGCATCATCGACCGTTGTGCGGCCAGCCGTATCGAGGAAGACCACGTCATAGCCGCCCAGCTTACCTTCGCTCATCGCGCGTTTGGCAATCTCGACCGCGCTCTGGCCCGCCACGATGGGAAGGAAGTCAACACCCGCTTGCTGCGCGAGAATGCCAAGTTGCTCCATGGCGGCAGGGCGGCGCGTATCAAGCGAGGCAAGAAGGACCTTCTTTTTCAGCTTTTCGCGAATGAATTTGGCAAGTTTGCCCGTTGTCGTCGTTTTACCGGAGCCTTGAAGACCCGCCATAAGGATGGCGACGGGGGGGCGGCCAGATAGGTTTAGTGCTGATGATTTAGCCTCTAGCTTGGCGTCGTCATCGTCTCCAAGCGTGCCGCCGAGCATGTCCACCAAGCCATCATGGACGATTTTGACAACTTGCTGACCCGGTTTAACGGCGCGAATGACTTTTTCGCCAACAGCTTCTTGTTTCACCTTGGCGATAAAGTCTTTAACAACGGGAAGGGCCACATCGGCTTCAAGCAAGGCGACGCGAATCTCGCGCATGGCAGCAGACACGTCTTTCTCTGATAGGGCTCCCCGTCCGGTGAGACCATCAAAGACGCCGGTCAGCCGATCGCCTAGTGCTTCAAACATACTCGCTCCTTAACGGCGCAAAGCAACAAAGCTCCGGTGGATGCTCACATCGACCAGAGGACCCCGTCTGCATCATCTCACTTAAAGCGTAAGGATCGCACAGCTCGGAGCGCACATTGAAATTGCGCGGAATTTGCGGGGGATATAGTCGGCTGGACGGGGTATGTCAACTCCGGCGGCGCGGAATTAGGACGGGACAAATTGGCTTTCAAGGTTTAAAGCACTGTCACATTTTTGAAAGCCTTTACTATGACACATTCTTCCTGCGACCTTTGCACTCAAACTGAAAACCTCACAGCGTTCGAGGTTCCAGCTTCGCCGTCGCCCAGCGAAATCACGATTTGCGAAACATGCCGCACGCAAATGGACAGCGGCGTTCTCGATGAGGCGCATTGGCAATGTCTGACGACCAGTATGTGGAGTGAAGACCCGGCTGTGCAAGTGACGGCATACCGGATGCTAAAACAGCTGGCGGGTCAAAGCTGGGCGCAAGACGCGCTCGATATGATGTATCTGGACGAAGAGACATTGGCGTGGGCCGAGGCTGGCGTTGTGGAGGTAAACCAAGAGCCCACACGCGACAGCAACGGGACTATCCTTAGTAACGGCGATAACGTCACCATCATTAAAGACCTGCCGGTAAAAGGCGCGGGCTTTACGGCCAAGCGCGGCACCGCCGTTCGCGGGATTGCATTGACCAGTAACCCCGAACACATTGAAGGCCGCGTCAACGGCCAAAGAATTGTCCTGGTCAGCGCGTATTTGAAGAAAAGCGGGTAAAGTCTTTGGCAGGCGACTTTACTCGATACCTGATTTTTGAATTTTGGCGTGCAGATTATTAAGTTGTACGAGTGCTGCAGAGCCGTAATATTTGTCGAGTTCGACCGTGAAAATGCCGGCGGCGATGGCGGGATCAGTTTGAACTAAGGCTTGCGCTTCTGCGATCGTCGGGACGTTGAATATATAAATCCCTCGCTTGGGTGCTGCGTCCATAAACGGTCCTGCGAGAACAAGTTTCCCTTCCTCCGCCAGTCTGCCCATATTTGAAAAGTGGCCCTTAAAGAGTTCGGCGCGTGTTGCTTCGTCCGTGATCGCCGTATCGTTGGGGCCGGTGAGAAGGGTCGCAAAGACATAAGAACGCATACCATAGGCGTCTGCGCCTAGTTTTTCTGCCAAGTCTGCATCATAAACAGATGCCGGTTTTTGAGGGGGAGGCACGTCCCGACTTTGCGGCGGGCTGCAGGCCGCCGCAAATCCCGAAAGTCCGATGATAACGACCGACCTAAATGTCATCCTTTTTTGATCGGACATTTTCGCGTCCCTACATCTGCATCGTCCAGCCTTCGACGCCCATCGCAGCTTGGCGAATAGCTTCGGAGAGAGTGGGGTGCGCGTGACAGGTACGGGCGATGTCTTCACTCGCGGCTTTGAATTCCATGGCGACGCAAATCTCGGCGATCATTTCGCCCGCAGAGACGCCGATAATGTGCGCGCCGAGAATTTCGTCTGTTTCGGCATGTGCCAGAATTTTCACAAACCCATCCGTATCATGGTTGGCGCGGGCGCGGGAGTTGGCTGTGAACGGGAACTTTCCTGTTTTATAAGAGACGCCCGCATTTTTGAGGTCTTCTTCGGTTTTACCAACACTGGCGATTTCTGGCTTCGTGTAAACAACGCCCGGAATGACGTCATAGTTCACGTGACCTGCTTTGCCGGCGATAAGTTCTGCGACGGCGGTACCTTCATCTTCGGCTTTGTGCGCGAGCATTGGCCCGTGTGTGCAATCGCCCACGGCCCAGATGCCTTTGACATTGGTTTTGAAGTGATCGGTTTCGATAAAGCCGCGTTTGTCCATGGCAACATTGACGCCTTCAAGGCCGAGACCTTTGGTGAAGGGACGGCGGCCAATACACACAAGCACAACATCGGCGTCTAGCTCTTTTTCTTTACCCCCTGCAGAGGCCTCTGTTTGGACTTTAAGGCCGGATTTGGATTTCTTCACGCCGGTGACTTTGCGTCCCAGCTCGAATTTCACTTTCTGTTTTTTGAAAACGCGGGTGGCTGTTTTTTGAACTTCGCCGTCCATACCCGGAAGAATATGGTCGAGATATTCAACAACGGTGACTTCGGCGCCAAGGCGTCTCCAAACGGAGCCGAGTTCAAGGCCGATAACGCCGCCGCCAATGACAAGCAGCTTGCCGGGAACTTTGGAAAGTTCGAGCGCGCCTGTGGAGGAGACGATTTGTTTTTCGTCGATATCCACGCCCGGAAGCGTGGCCACTTCAGAACCTGTGGCAATGACGATATTTTTTGTCGTGAGTTTTTTACCGTCAACGTCAACGGTGTTGGCGTCAATAATTCTGCCAAAACCTTCAATGTGGTCGACTTTGTTTTTCTTGAATAAAAACGCAATACCTTGGGTGAGGCCCTCAACGGTCTTGTCTTTGGCGGCCATCATGGTTTTGTGATCAAGTTCGACGGTGGTCTTAATGCCCATGCCTGCGAAATCTTTTTCGGCGGCTTCATACATTTCTGTCGCGTGTAAAAGTGCTTTGGACGGGATACATCCAACGTTCAAGCAGGTTCCGCCAAGTGTTTTACGGGTTTCGATACAGGCCACTTTGAGGCCAAGCTGTCCCGCGCGGATGGCGCAGTTATAGCCGCCTGGTCCGCCGCCAATGATAACAAGATCGTATGTATCAGACATTTAAGTCTCCCGCGTATAGTGAAGGGCCGTGCATACGCGCGGGAGCTGTTTGGGTCAATACAGAGCCGCCGCAAAACAGCTATGCATCAATGATTATGACTCGGCTCTTGGTGTGCACTCAGTGATTGACGACACGCCCACATTGCCGGTGCGACCACCAGATTTCAAATAGACCGACGAGAATGACGATGCAGGGCATAACCCAGCCGTAACTGCCAGAAGCGGCCTTGGCCTCCGCGTTGATCATGCCCCAAGAAAAACTGATGATCGTTGCGACAAGCGATATAATAAACAGGTAGACGGCCAGTCTGCTGCGCATCAAGAGCAGCGTTGCGGCAAGTAGCCCGCCCCAGACGGCCAAGGCGTATGCTGCGATAGACCAGACAGGTATTTCGCTGCGGACTGCGGCCATCGCTTTACCGTAGACTTCTGCGTAACGTGCATCTGACATAAGGGTATCCTGAAGGTACATGTAACACCCAAAGCCGTTCCAGATCAAAAAGAGGACGGCCACGAACCATAATAATTTAGTTGGTTTAGGTGTGTTAAACATTTGGCGTCCCCTTATGCTAAGTTCAGTTGTTCACTCTCATATGACTTAAACGCCATTTTCTTATTTTAATAACCCACGTGCGATTGCGCGGCGCGTGAAAAAGACGAGGTAGACAGCGATGAGCGGTATCATCACAGGCATGAGCCAGCCCGCTCCGCTAATATGAGCGGCCGCATCAGTTTGAGTCCATATGTAGATTTGCTGCAGGATCACCGCGCCGAGAGACACGCAAAGCGGCCACATGGCCCATTTCTTCTTTAAGACCAATCCTAAGCTGCCCAAAGCACCGCCAAAGACTGCGAGGGCGAAAATGCCAGTCGCCCAAGCAGGCCGTGATATGACGGCGTTGGCTTCATATTCTGAGTAAGAGGCGAGGAGTGTTTCAGGGGACGCTGTCGCTTCAAATAGATAGGCCCCGACGCCGAGCAAGTTCCAAGCAAGCGCAAAGATGGCGATGAGCCAAAAAACGAGGTTTGGCTTTCGAGTGCTTTGCAATCTATCCCCCTGTAATCTTTCGGTAATAATGCCCTAAAATTCCCGCTTTGTCCATGATGTTCGCTTTTGGAGGGCGATTATATCTTAATTTGTACAAATATGTGACATAGATGTCGTTATTTCGCCCCTGTAAGGACGAGATAAATGTCCCGTACATCAAAGACCAATGACACGAGGATCGTTGCAAGGAGTAATGTAAGCCAGCCATAGTAAATTTTTGAATTGGCCCGCTTGCGGCGGTTTACGGATGAGAACTCGACGCGCCAGAAATATACCGCCAATGGGAGCCAAAACACTAGATGGGCAATGCCAAGCAAATGTATGTTTTGCGTGGTTTTCCAGATGATAAATCCCGCCACAATTGTCGCGAAAAGGGCGGCGAGGCTCCACCGGGCCGGTTTGTGATGGCGTACAAATAGAATACTCGAGGCAAAAACAAGCATCATCCAGTTCATCCACATTTGAACCAGCTCGCTTGTTCCGGCTTGCATCGCCGCATTTAGATTTTCCATAGATGTCCCCTTAATTATACGTCAACGGTAACAGAGGCATCTGGGTTTGGCTATGAGCGGCTGGCTGTCTGAGGATGATTTATAGCTTGCTATTCTCGTGAAAATCTGTAGAAGACGATTATCGATATTACGGCCAGACAATCCGGCTTACTGCCCATAACGGCTCCCGTCCAAAAGGAGTTAGTCATGGGGACTACGTTTTTTCTTCTCCCATAATCGACAACCTTGCGAGCTCCATGTTGGGGTCCGCTAATTTTATGACGTGAAAGGAAAAATCCATGTCAGATATGAAATCAGGAACAGTTAAGTTCTTCAACACAACAAAAGGCTTCGGCTTCATTCAACCTGAATCAGGCGACGACGTGTTTGTACACGTAACAGCTCTCGAGCGTGCGGGTCTTCGCAGCTTGAACGAAGGTGACAAAGTGATGTTCGACACAGCCGTTGACAAACGCTCTGGTAAGACAGCTGTAGACTCAATCTCTATGGCATAAGCCTTTCCGGCTTTGTAAGAGTTGAAGCGCGCCCCCGGGCGCGTTTTTTTTTGTTTTATATGCGCTGCTTTCGCCGAGCGGCGTTTATGGTTAACGGGGATTTAACAGGTTGAGCGCAAGCTTTGAAAGCGATTCGCCCTTCACGGGGCTCTGACGGAGCTTTCTATGTTAAACGTGACATCATTGTCTTTTAACCGAATTCTGGGGCTGGCTATTCTATGCAGCGCTGGATTGTCCGCCTGCACGGGGGCGTCCCGTTATGGCGATTATCGCGAATGCCACGCCAGTTGTCAGAACGGAGCAGGGCAAGGCTATTACGATGCTACCTATTATCAAACGCCGATGACGATGCCGCAGGTCAGCTACGTTGAACCCTATATACCGCCGGCGCCGCAAATTATTACAAGTTATGAAACCCAAACCACGTCCACGGTTGATTCTTCGAATGTTCAGTGCCCGGCTGAGACCACTTGGCAAGAAAATGGCACATGTCTTTTGCAAGAACAAACGCATCATGTGACGGTTCACGTGCCATCAGAAGAAACAGGGTATCATCCGGTGACGCCGCAAACCCCCACTGTTTATCTGCCCGTTCGAAAATAGAGGGTCTTTAATCCAATAAGCCCGTCAAACCGTTACCTCATTCGCGATTTAGGGGTGCTATAGCGCCTCATTCCCCGCTCTGTTGTTGCGTAAGAGACGGGCTTTGCTATAAGGGGGCAAATTTTTCTAGGATTGACCGAAAAGGACCTCCCATATGGCTTCACTTGACAGTTTTAACTGCGAACGCGAACTTTCTGTGCGCGGCGGGACATACACCTATTATGACCTAAAGGTCGCGGAGAAGAACGGCTTGGCAGGTATTTCGAAACTCCCACGCTCGCTCAAAGTTCTTCTTGAAAACCTATTGCGTTTCGAGGATGGCAACACCGTCAAGAAAGAAGATATTGAGGCGATCGCGGGCTGGCTTCAAACCAAGACATCTACGCATGAAATTGCTTACCGTCCGGCTCGCGTCTTGATGCAAGACTTTACGGGCGTTCCGGCCGTTGTTGACTTGGCCGCGATGCGCGATGCGATGGCAAACCTCGGTGAGAACCCCAACAAGATTAACCCTTTGAATCCTGTACACCTCGTTATCGATCATTCTGTTATGGTGGATTACTATGGTACGCCGCAAGCGTTCGAGAAGAACGTGAAGCGTGAATATGAGCGCAACGGCGAACGTTACGACTTCCTCAAATGGGGCCAAAGCGCGTTTGATAATTTCGCGGTTGTACCTCCGGGAACCGGTATTTGTCACCAAGTGAACCTCGAGAATTTAGCGCAAACCGTATGGACGAAGACCGAAGGCGGCAAAACATATGCCTTCCCTGATACGCTTGTCGGAACAGACAGCCACACAACCATGATTAACGGCCTGTCCGTTCTCGGTTGGGGCGTTGGCGGCATTGAAGCCGAAGCGGCGATGCTCGGTCAGCCGATCTCTATGTTGATCCCTGAGGTCGTTGGATTTGAACTTACGGGTAAATTGCCAGAGGGCGCAACCGCGACAGATTTGGTTCTTCGCGTTGTGGAAATGCTTCGTAAAAAAGGCGTGGTCGGCAAGTTCGTTGAATTTTACGGTACGGGCCTTGATCACCTTTCGCTAGAAGATCAAGCTACATTGGCTAACATGGCCCCTGAATATGGCGCGACGTGCGGCTTCTTCCCTGTGGATGATGATACGCTGCGTTACCTAAACGCAACCGGCCGCGATACACAACGTATTGAACTTGTTGAGGCCTATGCCAAGGCGCAGGGCCTTTGGCGTGATGAAAGCGTCGCCACTTACACAAGCACAATCAGCCTTGATATGACGACGGTCACGCCTTCGATTTCTGGCCCTAAGCGCCCGCAAGACCGTTTCGATCTGAAAGGCTCCAACAAGACTTTCGCAAAAATTTTGCGTGACGAGTACAAAAAAGAGCCTATGGGCAGCAGCGCGATTGACGTTAAAGGCCGTGACTTCTCTGTTGACCACGGCGATGTTTTCATTGCGGCGATTACGTCTTGCACCAACACCTCCAACCCCTCCGTTATGATGGCGGCGGGTCTTGTGGCTCAAAAAGCTAATAAACTTGGCCTCACCGTAAAACCTTGGGTGAAAACATCTCTCGCGCCGGGTTCACAGGTTGTGGGTGAGTATCTTGAAAAGTCAGAACTTCAAGATGAACTGGATAAGCTCGGTTTTGATGTTGTCGGGTATGGCTGCACCACATGTATTGGTAACTCCGGACCGCTGGCCACGGAACTTGCGGACGCGATTGCCGAAGGCGATTTGGTTTCTTGCTCGGTTCTCTCCGGTAACCGGAACTTTGAAGGCCGTATCGGTCCTGACATCAAAGCAAACTTCCTCGCATCTCCGCCGCTTGTGGTGGCATATGCGCTTGCTGGGTCTTTGCACCACGATTTCGACGCCGATCCGCTGGGCGTTGATAAAGACGGGAACGAAGTTTACCTCAAGGATATCTGGCCAACATCTGCCGAGATCGCTGACGTCGTTCGCAAAGTCATCACGCGCAAAATGTTCACGGAGCGTTACGCCGATGTATTCAAAGGCGACAAGCAATGGCAAGACATCGAAGTTGAAGGCGGAGAAACCTATAATTGGAACCCTGCGTCCACATATGTGCGTAACCCTCCATACTTTGACGGGATGACCATGACGCCGGATCCGGTTGAAGACGTAAAGAACGCCAACATTTTGGCGCTTCTCGGCGACTCGATTACGACCGACCACATCTCTCCAGCTGGTGCGATCAAGCATGATGGCCCGGCGGGTGTATATCTCTCCGAGCGTCAGGTGCCAAAGGCCGAGTTTAACTCTTTCGGCTCTCGCCGCGGTAACCACGAAGTGATGATGCGCGGCACATTTGCCAACATCCGTATCAAAAACTTGATGGCACCGGGCACTGAAGGCGGCGTGACGACGTATGTTCCGACCGGCGAAGTGATGAGCATTTTTGATGCGTCTGAAAAGTATCTCGCCGACGATAAAGATCTCGTCGTGTTTGCGGGCTCGCTTTACGGAAACGGTTCCTCCCGTGACTGGGCGGCGAAAGGGACAATCCTTCTCGGCGTAAAAGCCGTTATCGCTGAAAGCTTTGAACGGATTCACCGCTCCAACCTTATCGGTATGGGTGTTCTTCCGCTCGAGTTCCAAGAGGGCGAAAGCTGGGCAAAACTTGGTCTGACCGGTGATGAAATTATTGACATCAAGGGCGTCGAAGGCCTCAAGCCTCGCGGGACGCTCAATGTTGAGATTGCGTTCCCCAACGGTGAGAAGAAAATCATCACGGTCAATGTTCGCATCGACACAGAAAACGAGCACGAATATTACAAGCATGGCGGTATCTTGCAGTACGTACTGCGAAACCTCGCTGCGGCTTAGAGATTATTCACGGCCTTCCGGGCTTGCCCCGGAATGGCGGTCTTTGAAAAACGCGCGTCCTTGGAGGCGCGTTTTTTTATGGCATGGCTTTGTCACAGGCCCGCTTTTTAAAGGGGAAGGCCTCTGACCCATCCAGCAGCGAGATGACGGCATCAAGCCGTCCGGCGCTGGGGGTATATGTAATGACTTGGGGGTAGTCATGATCTGCGTTGACGAACCTATAGGTCTCTTTCTCCTGCGTGGTCTCTCTGGGAAAGCGAACAATGTCGCCCTTGGCACCGACGACCACTAAGACAGATTTTTCGTCCGCCGTTTCAATCCGCATATGCTCGAAGAAGCTTACCGTGTTTTCAGGCGTGCGGTTAAGAGCATATCCGAACAGCCAGCCCGAAGGATCCCCGGCCCAGACTTCACGAGATAGGCCGTCGTCTGATTGCCAACATCCTATGAAAGGATGCGTGCCTTGTGATGTTGGCGCCGGGGCAGCGCAGCCTGAAAGCGTGATGACGGATAATATAAAGGCTAAGAGCGGCGCAGCGCGACGTTTGGTGTTCATACAGATGCCTTTTTCTTTTTACGCCGCCGCAGAAAGATGAAGAGGCCAGCGCCAAAAAGTAAGAGCATGAGGCCAGCGATTTTCAAGCTCTTCATCATCACGAGCATGCCCTCATAATAGGGCGACGTCTCGGACTGTTGAACGGTGACACGTGTGAGCGTACAGCATTCGCCTGTTGCGGGGGCCAGGGCGTAGGACAGGCCAATGGCGGAATAGCCTTCAGTGGTTTTAATCTCATATATCAACTGAATATCTTTTGAATTTCCATTGGTACCGTAGTTGGAGCTGGAACTCGCGCTGACAATATGACGAGAAACTTCCTCTCCGCTTGAGCGTTCATCAAAGAGCCTTAGGAGACGATCGTCAAATTCCTCTTGGCTCATCTCCTCACTTTTGAGGGGGGCGAAGTGGGCCGTATTTCCTGCCATGACGGAATCGACCGCCGTTTGGCTGTCCGCCAGTACCGTTTCCGGTAGAATTTTCTCGGCCAGCTTTTCAATATTGCAGGCCGAAAGAAAAACGGCCGTTAAGAAAACCAAAATAACGCGCATAACCCCTCCCAATATCGTGTGACGATAGCACTTTTCCGCGCAATAAAAAAGCCCGGCGCGACGGCCGGGCTTTTCATTTGTTTTATAAGAAGATCTATTCTTCTTCGCCGGCCGGCTTACGGCGAGAGCGGCTACGGCTACGCTTTTTGCGCTCGCCCTTATCCTCTTCCTCTTTACCGTCTTCACGCGGCTCGCGTGGATGCTCTTCACCAGTTTCCTGATTTACATATTTCATGTTCAGGCGAACCTTACCGCGATCATCAAAGCCCATAAGCTTGACCCAAACGTCTTGACCTTCTGTCAGGTAATCAGATGGGTGATTGACGCGCTCTTCTGCGATTTGAGAGACATGCACAAGGCCGTCTTTCTTGCCGAAGAAGTTTACGAAGGCACCGAAGTCAACAACCTTAACAACTTTACCTTTGTAGATCGCGCCGACTTCTGGATCAGCCGTTAAGCCGTGGATCCATTCACGTGCGGCATCGATAGACTTCTGGTCGTTCGAGGCGATTTTGATAGAGCCGTCATCTTCAACAGAAACGCGAGCACCTGTGGTGTCAACGATTTCGCGGATGACTTTACCGCCCGTGCCAATCACTTCGCGGATTTTATCAACCGGAATTTTCATGGTTTCGATACGCGGTGCGAACTCGCCAACATCAGCGCGAGCGCCTTGCAGAGCTTTGTTCATTTCGCCGAGGATGTGCATACGGCCGCCATGCGCTTGCTCAAGAGCTTGCGTCATGATCTCTTCTGTAATACCGGCGATTTTGATGTCCATTTGAAGAGACGTAATGCCTTCAGATGTACCCGCCACTTTAAAGTCCATATCGCCGAGGTGATCTTCGTCGCCAAGGATATCAGACAGAACAGCAACACCTTCAGCGTCTTTGATCAGGCCCATAGCAATACCGGAAACAGGGCGCTTAATTGGCACGCCGGCATCCATCATTGCAAGGGAACAACCGCAAACAGTCGCCATGGATGAAGAACCGTTAGATTCCATGATCTCGGAAACAAGGCGGATCGTGTAAGGGAAGTCTTCCGGTGTGGGAAGAACCGCCTGCAACGCGCGCCATGCGAGTTTACCGTGACCTGTTTCGCGGCGGGATGTCCCGCCCATGCGTCCACATTCACCGACAGAGTATGGCGGAAAGTTGTAGTGAAGCAGGAACTTGTTCTTGATTGTGCCTGTGAGCTGGTCAACGAATTGTTCGTCATCGGATGTGCCCAGCGTCGCGACGCAAAGCGCTTGTGTTTCGCCGCGTGTAAACAGAGCGGAACCGTGCGTACGTGGAAGCGGACCGGCTTCTGCGATGATCGGGCGAACCTGATCAAGCTTGCGGCCATCAATACGCTTACCTGTTTTGATAACAGAACTACGAACAACGGAGGATTCGATGGATTTGAAGACATCACCGAAAACACCTGCGGACAATCCATCAGGGTTCTCTTCGGACTGGCCGAGTTTTTCCCATGCGGCATCTTTGGCTTCAGCAAGAAGCGCCTGACGTTCCATTTTGTCTGTTTTCTTGTAAGCGGCTTTGATGCCTTTTTCTGCTGCTTTCGCAACGAGCTTTTTCTCGGCTGAGTAATCAGGAGAGATAAATTCGCGAGCAGGCTTGGCTGCTTTTTCGGCAAGTTCGATAATCGCATCGATAACTGGCTGGCAGCTTTCGTGCGCAAACATAACCGCGCCGAGCATTTGCTCTTCGGTCAGTTCTTTCGCTTCGGACTCAACCATCATAACCGCGTCTTGCGTCCCCGCGACAACAAGGTCGAGTTCGGAGTCAACAAGTTCGGAAAGCGTTGGGTTAAGGACGTATTCGCCGTCGATAAGACCGACGCGAGACGCTGCGATTGGGCCCATAAATGGAAGGCCTGAAATAGCCAGAGCCGCAGACGCGCCCACCATACCGATCACATCGGGTTCGTTTTCAAGGTCATGCTGAAGAACGGTTATAACGATCTGGACTTCGTTCTTGTAACCTTTCGGGAACAGTGGGCGGATTGGACGGTCAGTCAGGCGGGAAATCAGTGTTTCGCGCTCTGTTGGACGGCCTTCGCGTTTAAAATAGCCACCGGGAATTTTACCAGTTGCATAGAATTTTTCCATGTAGTTCACGGTCAGAGGGAAGAAATCCATGCCCGGTTTTTGCTTTGCTGCGCCGCAAACTGTTGCGAGCACTTTTGTTTCGCCATAAGTGACGAGGACGGCCCCATCGGCCTGACGGGCCATTCCGCCCGTTTCAAATGTGAGAAGGCGACCCGCCCAATCTAGTTCTGCTGTGTGTTTATCAAACATATCGTACGTTTTCTTTCGTTTCATACATACATGCACATCGTGTGCATTCATTATTGCGCGTCGTTGCGCGGTGTTGTGCAAGGCGAGGTATTCGTCTTGGCACATTCAGGAAACAGGCCCTAATTGCTTGCGTCCTGAGGCTTCATGAATTTAGTTAGGCGCTAAATGCACTAAATGCGCTAAAGGCCGCCCCGTTCATTTTGAAAGGGCGGCCTTTTTTTTTAAGACCGAAGCCGAATTAACGGCGAAGGCCCAATTTCTTGATGAGGTCCTGGTAACGGCCTTCATCTTTTTTCTTCAAATAGTCCAAAAGACGACGGCGCAGTGTGACCATGCTAAGCAGGCCGCGGCGTGAGTGGTTGTCTTTTGCATTTGTTTTGAAATGCTCTGTCAGGTTCAAAATGCGTTCTGTAAGGATGGCAACTTGAACTTCGGGTGATCCTGTATCGCCAGGTTTCGTCGCGTATTCTTTAATAAGCGCTGCTTTGCGCTGAGGTGTAATCGACATCGTGATCTCCAAAATGATTACAAATTAAAAACGCGTTTCGGCAGAAGTTTTCCGTCTTGCGCGTCACAAAGAGCAACCGCTTTGTCCTTATCCATTACCAAAACCCAGCGGGGTTCATCTGTCATATCAGACCGGTAATGAGGTAAGGGCGCGGCAATTGCCCGTCCATGTTTCAGTTCCAAGGTCTGCTCCGATGTTGCGGCCAGCACCGGGATGTCGTCCAGTGCGGTCTCAACAGGCAGCAAGCCTTCTGAAACGTCGCCCCTATGGCAGAGTTTCTCCAGTTCGTCTAGGGAAAAAGCACCCGCCGCATCGAAGCGCCCGACCCGTGTCCGCCTTAAAAAAGTCACGTGACCACAGGTATTGAGGGCTGCGGCGAGGTCCCGAGCGATAGATCTGACATAGGTGCCTTTACCGCATGTGAGGCTGAGCGTAACCGAGTCTTGGGTGGTCTCGATTATCTCAAGGCTTTTGACGAAGACGGGCCGGGATTTAAGCTCCACAACCTCTCCGGCGCGGGCCAGATCATAGGAGCGCTTGCCATCAACCTTGATCGCGGAAAAACGCGGCGGTGTTTGCTCGATATGGCCGATAAAGGCAGGGAGGGCCGCCTGAATATCGGCGCGCGCTGGCCGGACCTCTGACGTTGCGGTGACGTTGCCTTCGGCGTCCCAGCTATCGGTGTTTTCTCCCCACGTGACGGTGAAGGTGTAATCTTTATCCGCGTCCACGGTAAAGGGGACGGTCTTTGTGGCGTCACCAAGGGCGATGGGCAAAATACCGGATGCGAGCGGGTCTAGGGTGCCCGCATGGCCGGCTTTTTGCGCTTGGTACAGCCACCGGACCTTGCCCACAGCCTGCGTCGAGGTCATGCCCAGCGGTTTATCAAATACCACCCATCCGTGAACCGGATTGCCTTTGCGTTTACGCGCCATTCAAAGTCACTATTTTACGTTTTTGTTTCGAGTTGTGTGCTGTGTACGAAGTTTTGGGCAAAAAGCCAGATACTTTGGGCAACACAGGTTTTAGTTCTTTACTTTTTTCAGGCTCTCTTTAAGCGTTAGTTGGCACAATTGATGCCATAATTTGAGGGAAATATAGAATGAATAAAATACTTAAACTCGCCGTATTTGCGTCCGCGGCAGCTATGTTGCCAGCCTGTTCAACAATCGTGAACGGGAGCAATCAAAGTGTCGCTTTCAACACCGGCGAAGTGGAAGGCGCAAGTTGCGACCTGACCGGCGGTAGCGACTTTGCCGTAAATGAGAAATTCACAAGTCCAGCCGTCGTTAGAGTCCCTCGAAGCAAAAAAGCGCTTCAACTTGAATGTAAAAAAGCGGGCTTTAAAGATGCATCAAAAACTGTGTATTCAAAAGTGGAAGCCACAATGGGCGGAAACATTATTGCCGGCGGTATCGTTGGCGGTGCTGTAGATGCGGCGACAGGGGCGATGTACAAATATCCAGAGACTGTTGTTTTGATGATGGAAGCTGAATAGCCTAAACGTCAAATCTTGATGTTAGAAACGCGCCTGCAAAGGCGCGTTTTTTTATCCCAAATCTCGTTTGACTTCGGGGCGGGAGAGAAGCTCTTGCATGTCTTTGGCGGCGTCAAAGGTTGTGTCGGAGACGAAACGAAGCGACGGGGTCGATTTCATTTCCATCTCTTTACCCAAGCGGCCGCGCAGGAAGCTTTTCGCGCGGTTTAGCGCGGCAATGACTTTATCGTCTTCACCGCCGCCGAGCGGGGCGGCAAAAACAATCGCATGTTTAAGGTCCGGCGAGGTGCGCACCTCGGAGATTGTCACGGAGATTCCTTGAAGATCAGGATCGCGTAAATGTTCGCGCGCAATAATCTCGGCGAGCGCGCGGCGGATAAGTTCGCCAGCTTTGAGCTGACGCTGGGACGGGGCTTTATGTTTTGACATGGGCGGCTCCTATCGCATTTTTACCTGTGTGGGAATGCCTATTTCGCCGATTGTCCTGCGAGAAATTCCTGAAGCAGGTGCGCATACCCATCGCCGTCGGTCCAATAGGGCGTAATTTGAATAAGAGACATAAAGACGCCTTGATCAATGAGCGATTTCGGCGGTGCTGTTCCAAACCGGAGGTCATGATATTGAAGCCAGAATGTGAAATGCTGGGCGATACGGCCCGCTAGGGCCCCTTTCTCTCCGTCTTCAAAGGAGAGATGCCCGCTTTGGTCTAGGGCTGAGAGCAGCGAAAAGACCGTTTGTTCCTTGAGCGCGAGAATACGGGCGAATTTGGGTCTAAGCTCCGGGATACGGGTCAGAAGCTCTGACATGTTGCGGTAGAAAAACCGGAAGTCATAAATCTCTTCAAAGATAATATAGAGATAGACCCAATTATCCTGCAGGCTGAGGTTCTCTGTGATGGGCGCGGACAGCACCATCCTGATTTCTTCTTCAAAGTCTTCGAAGAGGGCCTGAATGATCTGATCCTTGCCTTTATAGTGATAATAGAGATTACCGGGGCTGATCTCCATCACCGAGGCGATGTCAACGGCACTGATCAGGCTTTCGCCTTCATTATTGAACAAGCCGAGAGCTGTGCTCAAAATTTTGGTCTTGGTTTTGGACCGATTGCTCACACAGCTCCCATCCGGCCTATTTCGCCGTTTTTGTTGTTCGCGTTGTCGCCTTCTTGGCCGGAGCTTTCTTCGCTGGGGCCTTTTTAACGGGGGCCGTCTTCGCGGCGGCGGGATTTTCACCGGCACCGAGCATGGCCATAAGCTGATCGAGTTTGGCTTCTATCCGCGTAAGGCGAGCATCCATACCGCTAATGTCTTCGGCCACTTCTTCGCCGCGCATAAGGCGAGAGCGCATTTTCGCGATACGTTCGTCCATATGAAGGTCGGGCATAGAGAATTCCGGCAGGCCGGTTTTTCCCATGAGTTCCTTGCGTTTATTGTCGACCGCCATTTCGATAAATTCGCCCTTTTGAACCAGTTCATCAAACACGCGACTCGTCCCGCCTGACATATCTTTCAGAGCTTCTTGGGCTTCGGTGAACGCGCGTCCATAAGCGCCAATGCCCGCGAGCCAAATGCGGCGCGCTGCATCTGTGCTGCCGCGCTTTGATTTGTCCTTTTTATCAGCCATGGTATTTCCTTTAGAAGTGATGGAAGGATGCGGTGACGGAAGGCAGTTGGACCGCTTTGAATTCCGGCATAGGCACTTCCGGCTCGCCAAAAAACTCGCGAAGCACATGCACCATTTCCGCGCGGTGAGTCAGCATGAACAAATGACCACCGCCTTTGAAAATATGTAATCTTGAGCGCTTGAGCATCATATTGAGGAACCGTAAATTTACGAGCGGCACAATATGGTCTTTGTCCCCGGCAAGGACGAGCGAGCGAGCGCGAATACGCCGAATGAAGGGCAGGCTAGACCAACCGGCCATCGCGCCGAGCTGGTACAAATACCCTTTGATGCTTGGCGGGATCATGTTGATCGAGAAATCCCCCAAAGCTTCGGCGTCGCCATAAAGCGTCTCAAAGTTCTTCGCGAGGAAGTCCTTGTCAAAATAGCGCCGCGGCGACACCATTTTTGACAGGGCCTTGGGGTTTCCGGGGATCATGGTCACGCCGGTCGTTGTGCAGCAGAGGACCAGCCGTTTCGTCATGTCCGCATTCTGCCACGCAAATTGCTGCGCAGGACCGCCGCCCCAAGATACGCCCATCACGTCCACAAGTTCATACCCGTTTTCAAGTAAGATTTGTTTGGCGGCTTTCGCAACCCAGCGGGGTCGGTAAGGGAACAGCGGATCAGGCGAGCCACCTACGCCCGGCATATCAAACGTAATGATGTCGCGGCCTGTGAAACTATCGGCAAAGGTTTGCGCGATCTCGAGGTTGGCGCCGATGCCGTTAAAAAATAACAGGGGGGTGCGTTTCCCATAGCCTTTATCTGTGCCCGACCAAATGGCCGTTCGCACACGTTGGTTGCCAATTTTCGAGAAGAAGATCTTTGGCAGATTGGGATGGAAATCAGTCATGCACGCGTCCTTTTCGTCCGCATAAAAAAATGTGCGAGCGGATGGCTCGCGCGATGTAAAGCCTTGGGGCTTTATGTGAAAACGTATTCACCAGGGGCTTTGGTCAGAGGAGGATGAGCTTTGGTCCCCAATGATTTTGGCGAATCTTTCATTTCTCCAGAGCGCTCGGCAAGCCAAGCGTCCCATCGCGGCCACCATGACCCCTCCACCTTTGACGCCTCCGCGACCCAGTCATCGGCGCTTTGCGGCTGTTCACTATTTACAAAATAGAGCGATTTCGGATTACCCGGAGGGTTAAGCAATGACTGGATATGACCGCTATTTGACAGGATAAATTCAGTGTCGCCGCCAAACAGATGGACATTCCGGTAACAGGCTTTCCACGGCGTGATATGGTCGGTTACGCCGGCCACCATAAAGGCGTCTTGGGTGACCTGGCTGAGGTCCACGACATTGCCCATAAACTCAACGGCAGAATCGCTACGGAATCGTTTATCTGAATAAATATCCAGATAATCAGAGTGTAGCTGTGCCGGTAGATTGGTGGTGTCATTATTCCAGAATAGAACGTCAAATGGAGGCGGATCTTCGCCCAGAAGGTAATTGTTCACGACATAATTCCAAATCAGATCGTTCGGACGCATCCAGGCAAAGGACCGCGCGAGGTCTTCGCCGGCCAATATGCCTTTCTTGCGGCTATGTTTGCGGGCCGCTTCAATGGCAGCGTCAGAGACAAAAAGACCGACGTCGCTATCGCGTTTACGGCCATCCAGAACGCTCACGAGCATTGTGAAGCAATTGATCCGGTCATCGCCGCGGGCGGCGAGTTCTGATAAGAATAGCGCCATTGTAATACCGCCAGAACACGCGCCGGATACGTTCAAACGCTTGGAGCCTGAAATTTTCTTGACCGTATCGGACGCATCGATCAGCGCTTGAACATAGTTTGCCAGTCCCCAATGAGAATGCTGACGCGTGGGATTGCGCCAAGATACGGCAAAAACCTGATAACCTCGGGACGTAAGGTAGCGGATAATGGACTTGTTCGGTGACAAATCATTGGCGTAAAATTTATTGATTTGCGGCGGAATAATCATCAGCGGCATTTTATAAACTTTGTCGGTTGTTGGCTGATATTGGATCAACTCCAGCATTTCATCCTTATAGACGACGGCGCCTTTGGATGTGGCGATGTTTTCACCCACTTTAAAAGGGCGTCCATCAACTTGGCTGGGCATGCCGCCATTATTGCGCAGATCATCATAGGCATTTTGAAGGCCTTTGAGGACGGATTGACCGCCTGTTTCAAAAAGCTTTTTCATTGCCGCAGGATTGCCGATCAGCGTATTGGTCGGCGCAAGGCTATCGATCACGATGTCGAGCATAAAATTCGCGCGTGTTTTATCCTCTTGAGAGATGCCCGAATCTTCGATCCAGCCCTTGAGTTCTTTTTGCATGGCAAGCCAGCTTTGCAGGCCGCGCTTGTAAATCGGGTTTTTATGCCAGGTTTCGTCTTTGAAACGGCGATCTTTTGCATCTGGACCGAGTTCTGAGGTCCCTTTGGCGATCTCTACGAGCTCTTTGCCATATTGCCCCAGATGCTTCGCAAAAGGGAGGGGCTGCTTGGCGGCAGTTTTGACGAGGATGCCTAGGGACTTCACAAAATCTGTACGCCTCACGCCAACGAGTGAGTTCACCGCAGTCGTCGTCTGAGCCGCTTTTGTTCCGATATTGTCCTGAGAATCTGGCATAAATATTTCCCTCTTTTATAATCCTGATATGTCAGGTGTTTGGTTGAGTTTACCGAGATTTAGCATTGCAAAGCAAGAGCACACGGCAAAATAAAAGCGGCGCATCCAGGGAAGGATACGCCGCTCCATAAACGCAAAAGGGGAGGTTGCGTTACGCAGCTTTTTCAGCTGTGTTTTCAGTCTGAGCGGCAGCAACAGTTTTTTCTGTTTTTGCTTTTGCAGCTGGACGTGCTTTTTTAGCGACAGCAACGATTTTTTTGTTCAGCGCAGCGATTTCAGCTTCAAGCTCTTCAACGCGGTCGTTTGCAGACGCTGGAAGAATAGAGCGAACTTTTTTCGCATTTTCTTCGTATGTTTTAACAACAGCGGACTGTGTGCCTTTGAAGTATTCATTGGCTTGTGTTTCAATTTCTTCGCCTTTTTCAACGAATGTCTCGAAAAGACCGTCTGTGGCTTTGCGAGCCTGAGCGAAGCGAAGTTGAGCACGCTCATAAGCCGCGCCGTACATGCCGACATAGGCAAGAACGCCTTTGCGAAGAAGTGCCGTTGCTTTTACAGCGTTTTTCTCTGTTTTTTCCGCAACTTTTTTCGCAGCTTTTTGTGTTGTTTTAGCCATGGGATTGTCCTTTCAAGAATGGTCCGTTGGGTTAGGTGTTTGTCATTGAGGCCTTTATAAGCGGGGAAATTAGAAAGCGCTTCCTAATCGCGGGGATGCGTTGCAAACATATTTGATTGGCCCTAGAAAGAACTGAAGCGCAATGGAGAAGATTATGCGGATTTTGAAGTTGACGGCAGGCGCGGCGGTGATCGCCATGATGGTGTCGGGGTGCGCGACGACTGAGACGAGCGCGGCCAATGCCGAAATGAAGTCCGCAGTGGTTGAAACGACGCCGCAGGATAAAAATAAGATATACGCGAACTCGTCGGCCGAGCTCGCGGAACGATTTGTTGGTCGTCACGTGGATGAACTTCCCGATGCGGAAAGCTCTACAAAGGCGGTTCAAGATGGCAATGAGGTTGTTTGTAAAGTTGTCGAGCGCACGCATACGCGTTTGCGCAAGAAAAAGGTGTGCGCGCCGCGCAAAGAGTGGGACCTCTACAAAACGGAGGCCGCCAGAACCACTCGCGATATGCAAGTCACGCGCCGGCAAAGCGACTAACACTTATAGCGCCCGAACAACGGTTATGTTAAGAGGCCCGGCTTAAGAGTCGGGTCTTTATTTTTGGGGTAACTGATGAGCTTTACAAAAATTGATGGGAAAGCCTATGCGGAGAGGCTGCGCGGCAATGTGACCGCCGCCGTTGAGCAAGTAAAAAGCGTTTACAGTTGCACGCCAACCCTTGCCGTTGTCCTTGTTGGTGATGATCCGGCCAGTCACGTCTATGTTCGCAACAAAATCAAATTCACCAAAGCGTGCGGGATGCATTCCGTGGAGCACCGGGTGGACGCCGATATTTCCCAAGAGAAGCTGGTCGCCATCGTGCGTTCGCTAAACCACGACGCGTCCATTGACGGTATTCTGGTGCAGCTGCCTTTGCCGGGGCATCTGGACGAGGGACAAGTCATTGCAGAGATCGATCCCGATAAAGATGTTGACGGCTTGACCGAAGTTTCCGCAGGGCGGCTGTCCTTAGGTAAACAAGGGTTGCGTCCCTGTACGCCCACGGGCTGCGTGATGCTTGCAAAAGATCAACTCGGCGATTTGACGGGCAAACACTGCGTTGTTCTCGGGCGCTCCATATTGGTGGGTAAACCCGCTGCGCTTTTATTCCTTGAGCAAAACTGTACCGTAACCATCGTGCACTCAAGGACCCAGAATATCGCCGAGGTTTGTCAAAGCGCGGATATTCTTGTGGCCGCTGTGGGCCGCCCTGAAATGGTGAAGTCAAGCTGGGTGAAGCGCGGCGCGTGTATTATTGATGTGGGCATAAACCGCGTCTCGAATCCCGAGAAACCGGGCAAATCAAAATTGGTGGGCGACGTGGATTACGCGGACGTCACCGACGTGGCCGGATCAGCGACGCCGGTGCCCGGCGGCGTTGGCCCGATGACGATCGCATGTTTGCTAAGAAACACTGTTATTGCAGCGTGTCAGCGCCGCGGCTGGGAAGAGCCGGATATTCTCAATTTCTAGGTGTAAGAGGGCTATCCGAGTAGTGGGTAGCTGGCTTCTTGCCGATAAATATTCGGACCGCTTTTTGTCGGCCAGCTTGAAAAGAGAAAAAATTCGTCCACCAGAAATGGCCCGGCCTTGAAGTGCGCGAGACGTTTCTCAAAATTTATGATCCTGTCAATCCGCGGTTCTTTTTTCAGGTATGCCATTGTGATGTGAGGCCGAAATGCACGGGTTTCCATGTCAATCTTGGCGTAGCGGGCTGAGCGGCGGCAGTGTTTATGCAGCCGCGTCAGCTCCTCGGACGGCGGGACGCCCATCCAAATCGAATGGGGCTCCGCGCTTCCAAAGTGCCCCGCACCATAAACCGAGGCCATGAAACTTCCCATTTTTAGCTGCGCAAGTTCGTTATCCAAAACTTCCGCTTTGTCCGCGTCCACGTCGCCGAAATAGCCGATCGTAATGTGGAACTTGTCGGGCGACGTCCACTTTGCGCCGGACACGCCTTTTTGCTCGCGCATGAGAGCGCGGACAATTTTTTCATTGGGGCGTATGGCAGTGAAGAGTTTGATAGGCTTCCACGACTTTAAGGGCTGGGGCTGCGGTAAACTTTTTGGATTTGAGTTGCGGCTTTTTCCATATCTTTTGTCCACTCGAAAGAATGGGCATCAATATTTTCCTTAAGCTGCGCCATGCTGGTTGCGCCGATAATGTTACTTGTGACGAAAGAGCGGCTTTCGACGAACTTAAGCGCAAACTGTGTGGGTGTCAGGCCAAGATCTGCTGCGGCGTCAGCGCAGGCATTCACCGCCTCTATGCCGCCGGCCCCTTCATAACGGGCAAGGAACTGGGGGAAAAGCGCCTTACGGCTCCCGGCCGGAATGTCACCTTTATATTTGCCCGTCAGGTAACCTTGCGCCAGCGGGGAGTAGGCCAATAGCCCGACCTGCTCTCGAAGCGCCACTTCGGCTTGGGCATAATCAAAGCGGCGGTTGACCAGACTATAAGCGTTTTGAATGGAGACCATGCGTGGCCATCCATTCTTCTCAGCCAGTTCGAGAAATTTCATCGTGCCCCAAGCCGATTCGTTGGATAGACCAATATGACGGATAGAACCTTTTTCAACGTGGCGGGCGAGGGCGCCCAGTATGTCCTCAAGCGGGACCATTTCGTCGGTGTCGTAATCATTATAGGCATGGAATCCAAAGCCGGGAAGGCCGCGATCCGGCCAATGAAGCTGGTAAAGGTCAAGATAATCAGTTTTGAGCCGGCGCAGTGATCCTTCTATCGCCTCGTCAATTTGCGCGGGCGTATGACGTGTTGGGCCGCCATCCTTGCGAATCCACGGCATTTCCGAGCGGCCCGCGATTTTGGAGGCAAGGATAAAGTCATCGCGCCGACCGCGTTTCTCTATCCAGTTTCCAATATATTCTTCTGTTCTGCCCTGCGTTTCTGGACGGCCGGGGACAGAATACATCTCTGCGGTGTCGATAAAGTTGATCCCTTGTGCCAGCGCATAGTCTAGCTGTTCATGGGCCTCGCTCTCTGTATTTTGTTGACCCCATGTCATTGTGCCGAGGCAAATTGAGGTGACTTTAATGTCTGTTCGGCCGAGGCGTCGAAAATCCATGGAGACGATCCTAACGAAATAGTTATCAAGATAAATTTGTATTCGCGCGTAAATACCCTATATTAAGGTCATTACAATACCAACGGTCCTAATAACTTAATGGAGCTTATATGACCAATCCTGTACCACACTCTGCTGGCGCCGCTAGCACCGATGTCGGTCTTCGCAATTTCATGCTTGGCACATATCGTTATATGGCCATGGCTATGGTTGTCACGGCGACCGTCGCTTATTTTGGCGGTCAATATTTGATGGCCAACCCCAGCGCGATGGGGGCTTTACGCAGTCCATTCGTTCTGCTGGCTTTTGTCTTTGCCATTCCGATGCTTTTCGGGGCGGTTGGAAGTAGGCTTCCAACCATGAGCCTTGGCGGCGTTCTGACATTCCTCTTTGGGTTCGCAGCATTTCTTGGCGTATTCATGTCGGTGATCACTATTTTCTACCCGTCTGCTGTGATCGCGAAAATATTTTTTATGACGGTTGCGATGTTCGGTGCGCTGAGCTTTTTTGGTCACACAACAGAGCGTAACCTCAGTGCATATGTAAAATATGCGATCGCCGCCTTCTTCGGTTATATAGTGATTAATGTGCTTGGCATGTTTTTCCCGGCCCTCGCGCCGTCAGGTCCTCTGGACATGATTATTTCTGTGGTGGCATTGCTTGCGATTGCTTTCATCACCGCGTGGGAAACTCAAATGCTCAAGCGTATTTATTACGGCGTCGCAGGAAATGCGGCGATGGAAAGCAAAATATCCGCTTTTGGCGCGGCAAGCTTGCTCCTCGCATTTGTGAACATGTTCCAAATTTTGCTGAGCCTTTTCGGCCGAGATTAAAGAACGTCACATCTCATTTGAAACCCGCCTTTATGGCGGGTTTTTTTATGTGATTTTGAACCGCTGTTTGTCGAATACACGCAGTACAGCGGGGAGGTCATGGCCGCGTTTGAGGATAAGCCCGCCCGGAGCTATGACGCTGAACTGGCCTTGCTTATGGCGCAGAGCAGGCGTCTTTTCGATCCTGTAAAGTGCATGTTCGCTGGCCTTGCGGTAAATGCTGAATACGGCCCGTTCTGGTAGGAAGTCCATGGCGTAATCCTTCCAATGGCCAAGGCTCACCATTTGTCCATAAACGGACAGAATTTGTGAAAGCTCGCGGCGGTCAAAAGCGGTCTGGCTGTCAGGTCGAACGGTCGAGGATGTCAGGCGCGGCGGTAGAGGGACAATTTTCGAGCTCATACCCAACCTTACCGCGCTTGATTTCTCGTGCAAGAGCAATTCAATATCTGACGGAATATTGCCCGGAAGTCGTGATTTGGACACATTGCCACAAAATGGCCTTATTTCGGTCCTTTTGCGGCCTTAGACGCGCGTATATTGAGTATTAACGGAAGCAGAGAGTTTGAGACGCCATCCCCACCCGCCGTCTTGCTCTCTGTGTACCGCTCCCACGCCGCCCTTCCCACAGGGCAACTCATAAACCCGCGGCCCTCCCCAAGGCTGCGGGTTCATTGTTTTCGGCGTAACATCAGGAAAGATGTTGCCTTAATATGGCCTCATTTCGGTCTTTTTGTCGCCATTTGAGGGGGATAGCTGATCCATTAAGGACGCAGATGATGAATCGGATTTAGCCCCCCCCCTCCCCCCTCCGTACTCTCTCTGCGTCCCTCACACATAATGCGTTTAACGGTTAGCCCTCTGCCTTTTGGCAGTGGGTTTTTCTATTGGTGGTTTTGATTTGGAGAGTTTTAATAGGGGACGCCGTCATATTGGACTGCGCCGACGACCTTTTTAGTGCGCGGGTCGTGGAGCAATAGCGCATAGGCCTTTCCATTTTGGGGCCGCACGCGCGTATCAAGCGCCTTACGGTCCTGCCAGACGCCGAGGGGTTTGAGGGATGTAACCACATTTGTGAGGGTCAAAACACGGCCTCGGTTTTCGCCGCGGTTTACCGGAACGGATTGCGGGCCCGGTACATATTCGACCAAAACCGCATCATAGTTTTTTTGCTGCGGCGCTATGAACGCGCTGCGAAGCGTGCCGCCTTCAACACCAAATCGAAGTCTGGGCTGAGAGGCGGGGAGCGCCATGGACTGAACATCATGCTTTGAATAGCGTGAGCCATGTGCGGAACCATTTAAAACCATTTGCGGGGTGTAGACATTGGCATTCCCGAGCGCGCGGCCATAGGCGCGTTGACGCTCAGTGAATACGGGGCTGGCAAACGTATCCTTCCAGCCCAAATAATCCCAATAAGTCACGCCATATGAGAGAACCAGCGTGTCTCTATCCTCTGCCATCTTGCCAACAAATATGTTTGCCGGCGGGCAGGACGAGCAGCCTTGTGACGTGAAAAGCTCCAAGACGCGCGCGGGCTGGTTTTCTCCAGCGAACGCGGAGGTTGAGATCCCGAAGAAAAAGGCAGCGATAGCGAAGCGTAAGAATGTCATAGGGCGTTATACACCGAGAATGTTGAGCGGCTATTAAACACCGCATCACAGCTGCGTGAGGGTCACATGGACGGAATTGCGGCTTGCCGTTTTTTTTCGGTCTCGTCTAAATCCGGCTCTCCATCCGAAGAAAGCAAGACGGCAATCCAGCGTGTTGTGGGGAACTGTGCCAGGACGATCATAATGATGACCGTTAAAGGCGCGGAGAGGAAAGCCCCCACGCCGCCCCAAAGCGCGCCCCAAAGGGTAATCGACAGCACAACAACAAGGGCTGAGAGGTTCATACTGTCACCCATCATTTTGGGCTGAAGCGTATTGCCTATCAAGCTTTGGAAACCAAGAAGCAAGCCCGCCAAAAGAAGAACCTTGCCGGTATGGTCAAATTGAACGAGCGCAAACAGTGACGGCATGACAAAGGCACCAAGACCGCCAATGATGGGAATGTAATTGAGGATAAAGATCACAAGAGACCAGAACAGAGCATTATCCAGCCCCATAGACACCATAATGATATAGCTGATGACGGTTTGAAGGAGACTGATGACGGTCTGAACGCCGAGATATTTCTCGATGGACAGGCGGATGCGGGTCACAACTTTATGAGCTTGTGCACGGCGGGATTGATCCGGGAATAAATCATCCATCTTTTTGGGAAAGGATGATTGGGCGGCAAAAAGAAAGCCTACATAAAGCGCGATCACGAAGAAGTTGGACAGAACACTTTGGATAGAGGACGCGAACAACCCGATCAGACCAGAGAGCTTGCTTTCAACATCAAATTGATTGTCAATTGTTGCCCAAGACAGATCCGGTTGCCGGGTCACCTTGCCAATCCAATTGAAAATTTCGCCAAAACGGCGGGCATATTTGGGCGACTCGTGAACCACCCCCGTCACCGTATCGGCGATGACGACGCCGATGCCGATCATCGCGGCCACAACGATTAAAATCGCAATACTCAGCGCGAGAGGGTAGGGAATGAAGCGGCTTAATTTGTCCAGCCAACGGGCAAAGCCGTCAATGATAAGCCAAATAAATACGGCAAGCGCCAGAGGTGCGAGTAAATCCCGCGTAAAATATAGGCAGGCCGTCGCCGTAACAAATGTAAGAAAGAGCAAACTTGCCCGAACCGTCGTATCCATATTATCCTCCGTACCGCCCTTTGTGGCGATTTATGTGCAAAGGTCAATAAGTGAGCCGCTGGCTGGGCTGTTGATTTACCCCGCCGCTTCGAGCGCTTCGCTCCACTCACCAAGGGAGGCGAGACCATTCATACGGGCACGATGGTTAAAGGCCCTTTGTGCAGCCGCGTAATTATTGTCGTCGCCTTTCCAAGCGGTCAATGTGGAGGCTTGCAGCGCGCGGCCATAGGAATAAGTCAAGTTCCACGGCAAGCCGCCCAATTTATTCATGGCGTCGAGATGGGCTGTCGCGTCAACGTCGGACTGACCACCTGAGAGGAACGCGATGCCAGGAACCGAGGAGGGTACGCAGTCTTTTAGGACCCGCACTGTGCGCTCGGCAACTTCATCGCGGCTGGCTTGTTTCGGGCATTCTGTCCCTGATACAATCATGTTCGGCTTTAAAACGATGCCTTCCAAAGCGACGCCCTGTTCATAGAGGTCAGCAAAAACCGTTTTCAATGTCAGGTGCGTTACCTCCTCACAGCGCTCAACTGGGTGGCAGCCGTCCATAATAACTTCTGGCTCGACAATCGGTACGATATTGGCTTCTTGGCAGAGGGCCGCGTAACGCGCCAAGGCATGGGCGTTGGCTTTGATGCACGCCCAGCTTGGCGTGACGCGCGAGGCATTGGGCGCAGAAATGTTGATCACGCCCCGCCATTTGGCAAAGCGCGCGCCGAGATCATAATATTCTGCCAAGCGTTCGCGCAGTCCGCTCAAACCTTCGGTGACAAGCTCGCCGGGCTGCCCGGCCATTGGCTTTGCGCCCATATCGACTTTGATCCCCGGAATGGAATCATGTGAGCGCATAATTTCGACAAGCGGGGTGCCGTCTTTGGCTGATTGACGAAGGGTCTCATCATAAAGAATAACACCGGATATATGATTGCGCATGGCATCTTCCGTGCGGAATAACATTTCACGCCAATCGCGGCGTTTTTCAAAGGTTGATTCTGTGCCGATTGTGTCGAACCGTTTTTTGATCGTACCCGTGGATTCGTCGGCGGCTAAAATTCCGTGCCCCGGGGCGACCATTTTGACCGCAATCTCGTTCAGCTTATCCAAGTTCATGCTGTGCTCCCTCTAATTCTTCAAAATTTCGACGCCGGGAAGGGGCTTGCCCTCCATCCATTCAAGAAATGCGCCGCCGGCCGTTGACATAAATGTAAATCCGTTCGCCGCGCGTGCGTGTTTCAGCGCCGAGACTGTATCTCCGCCGCCGGCCACGGCGATCAGGCCGTGGCTCGCGACGCGCCGGGCCGCGTAACGCGCTGCTTCGACGGTTGATGTATCAAATGGCGGAATTTCAAATGCGCCGAGCGGACCGTTCCAAATCAGAGTCCGGCTATTATCTATCGCGTCGCAAAGCGCATTGACCGTGTCTGGCCCTGCGTCCAGTATCATTTCGGTCGGCGCAACATCTTCAAGTGCGCAAACACGGTTTGGGGCGTTGGTCCGAAACTCGGTCGCGGCAATCAGATCTACGGGCAGTAAAATTTTACAGCCCGATGCCTCGGCCGCTTTCATAATTTCTAGCGCCGTATCTTTAAGGTCTTTTTCCACGAGAGACCGCCCGACATTATAGCCTTGGGCGTAAAGGAATGTGTTCGCCATGCCGCCGCCAATCGCCAGCGTATCCAGCTTGGTGACAAGGTTTTTAAGCAAATCAATTTTGGTGGAGACTTTCGCGCCGCCGACAATCGCCATGACGGGACGGTTTGGGACGTCAAGCGCCTGTGAAATGTGATCAAGTTCCCGCTCAAGCGCTAGTCCCGCATAGGCGGGAAGGAATTTTGCAATGACTGTGCTTGAGGCGTGGGCGCGGTGCGCCACAGAGAAGGCGTCGGCCACAAAGACATCGCCAAGCGCCGCGTAGGACTTGGCCAAAGCTTCATCGCCTTTGGTTTCGCCCGCGTTAAAACGGGTATTCTCAAGCAGCATTACATTGCCCGTTGGCATGGCGTTAATGGCTGCTTTTTTGATATCCGTACTGAAATAGACTTCGCAGTCGAGAAGACGGGCGAGGGCGGGGACGATAAAGTTGAGGGACAAGTCCGAATCGTTCGCCCCGGTCGGGCGTCCAAAGTGGCTGAGCAAAACAACTTTTCCACCCGCTTTGAGGATATAATTGATCGTTGGAAGGGCCGAGCGGATGCGTGTGTCATCTGTGATCGTACCGTCATCGGCGCGCGGTACATTAAAATCAACGCGGACGATAGCGGTCCGCCCAGAAAGGTCAGCGTCTTGAAGTCGGTGAAAATCCATAGACTTATCCTACGCGGCGTTTGTTCATTTCCCGGGCGACGTCAATCATTCTGTTCGCGAATCCCCACTCATTGTCATACCATGATACGACGCGCACAAGGTCGCCGTCGAGGACTTTGGTCAACGGGGCGGCGAAAATCGATGAATTTGGATCATGATTGAGATCGGATGAAACAAGCGCCTCTTCCGTGTACCGCAAAACCCCTTTTAATGTGCTGTTGGCTGCGGCCTTCACGGCAGCGTTCAGGTCTTCAGCGGTTGTATGCTGCTCCGGCTGGAAGGCAAGATCGACCATTGAGACATTGGCTGTTGGCACGCGAACGGCGGAACCGGCCAGCTTGCCTTTAAGTTCCGGGAGAACAAGTCCGACGGCTTTCGCGGCGCCTGTTGACGTTGGAATCATATTGAGACCGGCCGCGCGGGCGCGGTAAAGGTCTTTGTGTGAGTTATCTAAAATGCGCTGGTCTTGGGTATAAGAGTGCACTGTTGTCATAAACCCGCGGCGAATACCGACAGATTCCATGATGACTTTCGCCAGCGGCGCCAGACAGTTGGTGGTGCAAGAGGCGCATGAGACGATATTGTCTGTGGCTTCGAGGTCGGCATGATTGACGCCATACACGATGGTTTTATCAACGCCGTCAGCGGGCGCGGAGATAAGAACGGATTTTGCCCCGGACGTAAGATGCGGCTGAACGGCTTCGCCGGTTCTAAAGAAACCGGAACATTCCATGACGACGTCAACATCCAGGTCACCCCAGTCAATATTGTGCGGGTCCCGCTCATGGGTCATGCGAACTTTGCCGCGGCCATATTCAATATAGCCATCACCCTCAATAACCTCAGGGGCAAAACGGCCATGCACACTGTCATAACGTAAAAGATGGGCCGATGTTGAAAGCGCGCCGGGGCTATTAATGGCGACAAGTTCCACGTCGGGAATATTGTATTCGCTAACAGCTCGGGCAACTAAACGGCCAATCCGGCCAAATCCATTAATACCAATCCGAACTGTCATCAAAATCTCCGCGTCAGTAAAGTGCGTTGGGTAGGAGCGAGGTCGCCCGCGAGCCCTTTGTTTAGCCCGCACGCAATGGCCAACCGAGGTCAGTCTGTCAACATATTATGCCTTGTTTGACCGCAATATTTGGGCCATTCTGTAAGGAATAACGCCATATTCGAGGTTATGTATGAATGACAGCGCTGACATTAAATTTGCGGCTGATCGCTTGCAGGAAGCATTAAAAAAACTAGAGGGCGCGCTCGACCCGTTATTGGAAAAAGTTGGGCGGCTAGAGAAGACGGCCATTGAAGCGGAAGATTTTGGTAAAGATCGTGCGTCTCTGGCGCGGCGTCTTGACGAATCGGCTGTGCGCGAAAAAGAATTCGAAGAAAAAGAGGCGGAGTTCTCGGCTTTAGCGGAGGAGACGACAAGTGAACTGGACCGCGTTATTCGTCAGGTCAAACAAGCTTTGGGCCGCGTAGGCGATGACGCAGGGCGGAGCAGGTAGATGGCTAAAGTAAGTATTACCATTAACGGCCGCAAATTTGCGTTAGGCTGTGATGAAGGCGAGCAGGCGCATTTGTTGATGCTCGGCGAAAAACTGGACAAGCGCGTACAAATGCTTGCCAATCAGTTCGGGCAAATCGGGGATCTGCGCCTCTTATTGATGGCAGGTATTACGCTGACTGACGAGTTGGAAGATGCGGGAAGTGCTGTAGATGTTCAGGCTGAAGAGCTCGCCTCCGATATACGCCGGGCTGGTGAAGAGGCGCTCTCTATGGCGCGCCGACGGGAAAGCACGGCTGCGGATAGTTTGATCAAGGCGGCCGAGCGAATCGAGCGGCTCGCCAGCCGTTTGGGCGAGGCTGAATAAGGCAAAAGAATCACATTTATTTCGCTTGCGAAACACCGCGGAAACGACCACATAGGCGGTGACGGTTACTGCGGGTTTCGTGAGCAGCTCATTTCCCAGGGACCTTAACTTATCCATAGGGAGCTGGCTCTGTGCGAGCCGTGGTTCGTTTATTTCCGGCGCCCACCTGAACTTTCGGTTCACGGGGATATTTTCGCCGCCACGGACTTAGTGGTGCCGTCACTTTCACTCTTCCTCATTCGATACACGGCTGTATATTTGCGGCAGTAGTTTCGCGGGTTCAGGGCTCTGGCGTCTATGGGCTTCCCATTCTGTCATAAACCCGCTATCAGCCCGCCATGTCTCTCACCGACCCAAAGACGCCGTGGACCGCCACGATATTGACGCTTTTCCCCGAAGCCTTTCCGGGAATGCTGGGCGAATCCATCATTGGAACGGCGCAAAAGAATCAGATTTGGGGGCTAGAAACAGTAGACATACGGAATTTTGCTGTTAATAAGCACCGCAATGTCGATGACACCCCGGCAGGCGGCGGACCAGGAATGGTCTTAAAACCTGATATAGCGGCGGCGGCAATCGACAGCGTGGCCCTTAATGGCCGCCCATTGATATATCTAACCCCGCGCGGGGCGCCGCTCACTCAGGCTAGAGTGAGAGATTTGGCGACCGGCAGCGGTGTTGTTGTGTTTTGTGGACGGTTCGAAGGGCTTGACCAGCGGGTCATTGAAGCGCGCCAAATGGAAGAAGTGTCCATAGGCGACTTTATACTCGCAGGCGGCGAGGTCGCGGCGCAAGCCATGATCGAAGCCTGTGTACGGCTCCTCCCGGGCGTTCTGGGAAGCGGCGCGAGTGCAGAGGACGAGAGTTTTGAATACGGTCTTTTAGAGTACCCGCTCTATACCCGACCGAGAGAATGGGAAGGCCGGACTATTCCGGACGTGCTGTTATCAGGTGATCACAAGAAGATCGCAGCCTGGCAAGAGTTCGAACAAATTAAAATAACCAAGGCGCGCCGTCCTGACCTTTACGAGGCTTGGCGGGCAAAAGGAGACGGTCATGAACGTGATTGAAAAACTGAACAAAGCTGAAGAAGCCCGCTTGCTCGAGAGCGGTAAAACTATTCCTGATTTTTCTGCAGGTGATACACTTGTTGTCCAAGTTCGGATTACGGAAGGTGAGCGCACACGTCTACAGGCGTTTGAAGGTGTTTGTATTTCTCGTTCTGGCTCTGGTTTGAACGAAAGCTTCACTGTTCGTAAGATCTCTTACGGCGAGGGTGTTGAGCGCGTTTTCCCCGTTTTCTCTCCGCTTGTCGAAGAAATCGAAATTAAGCGTAAGGGTAAAGTTCGCCGCGCAAAACTTTACTACCTTCGTGACCGCCGTGGTAAGTCTGCACGTATTGCAGAACGCACAACAGGCCGTGGTATCGAAGCGACCCGCAAAAAAGGCGAAGCTAAAAATAAAGACTAGATTGCCGCTCGGGGATTATCCCCGCGGAGAGCCTTTAGACCCGGTCCCTTTTGTGGCCGGGTTTTTGCGTTTGGGGCGTTGATATTGCTGAATAGGGATTATTCCTTTTTAGCTATGGTATATTCGCGCAGGCTTCTTACATTTGTCTTTCGATATTCGACAGATAGAAAGCCACCCGATATGACATCATCACCCTTATTTACGCCCTTCACGTCGCGTTCGCTTCATATGCCCAACCGGATTGTTATGGCGCCCATGACCCGCAGCCACTCTCCAAACGGTGTTCCGGGGCAAGATGTTGCTGATTATTATGCGCGCCGCGCTGAGGCTGAAGTGGGGCTCATTGTGACCGAAGGCACAACCGTCAACCGCGGCGGAGCTTCAAACGATGCCAACATCCCCAATTTTCACGCTGACGCCGCCCTTGCGGGCTGGGACACAGTTGTGAAAGATGTTCACAAGGCTGGCGGAAGAATTGCCCCGCAGCTTTGGCATATGGGGTTGGTGCGCAAACCTGGTGAAGGCCCGCATCCTGACGCGGTGACCGACAGTCCGTCCGGCATTACCCATACGGGAAAAGAGGTTGCGCCTGCGCCGAGCGAATCGGACGTTGCAGACATTGTGACTGCCTTTGCCGACGCGGCAGGCGAAGCGGCGCGATTGGGTTTCGACGCTATTGAAATACACGGCGCGCATGGGTATTTGATCGACCAGTTCTTCTGGGGTGCCATGAATGTGCGCGGCGACAAGTATGGCGGTGACCTTGTTGAGCGCGCGCGGTTTGCCGGGGAGATCATCTCCGAGGTCCGCAAGAAGGCTGGAAATGACATTCCGATTATTCTGCGGTTCTCGCAATGGAAACAGCAGGACTATTCAGCGCGTTTGGCTGAAACGCCAAAAGCGCTCGAAGAATTCCTAAACGTGTTTGTAGAGGCGGGTGTTGATATTCTGCATTGTTCACAACGCCGTTTCTGGGAACCTGAATTTGAAGGCTCAGATTTGAACTTGGCGGGCTGGGCGAAAAAGCTCACAGGCCTTCCAACGATTACGGTCGGATCTGTCGGGCTCAATGGCGATTTCTTTGGGGCTTTCCAAGGTCAAGGAAGTGAAATCCGCGCGCTTGACGATCTGTATGAGCGCCTTGAGAAAAAAGAGTTTGATTTGGTGGCCGTGGGCCGCGCCATTCTTCAAGATCCAAATTGGGTTCAAAAAGTGAAAGAGGGCCGCAATGACGAGTTGATGCCCTATGATGGCAAGGCGCTTGCGACCTACTATTAAGATACGATCAAAGGGTTTCGTGCTACGCAGCAAGAAACCCTTTGATCCATGGTGAGGCTAGCCGTGACTGCAAAATCGATCTTGTCGGCTATCCTTCACCCCGTAAAAGCAGATGCGGGGCGGTTTGCGCTGATCGTCTCTGGCGATGGGATGAAGACCACCTTGACCACGGCGCTGACCCGCCGCCTCGCGCAGGCCGGCTTCAAAGCGGCCCGCATGAAGGCGATTACCTATTTTTGGGAGGCGAGATCGCCTGATATTATGGCTCATGATCTTGAGCGCCATTTAAACCATCATCTCAAGAACCATCCTGATGATCGGTTTCTCTTGATCGGCTATTCCTTTGGTGCGGGGACACTGCCGTTTGCGATAAACCGCTTTAGCAAAGACCTTCGGGCCCGCATTGACGGGGCGGTACTTTTAGCGCCGCCGAAAAAATCAGACTTCAAGTTTTTCTTTCGAAGCTGGTTTAATAAATCGACCCGTCATGCACTGGATACGGCTCCGGAAATTCTAAGATTGTCGGAAAAAATGCCGGTCTTATATTTACGGGGAGAAGATGATTTCGTCGGGCCATCGAGTGAGTTGAAACCCTCGGAGATGCTGACGATCAAACATCTTTCCGGCGGTCACGACTTCGCCAAGGAGTATGACGCTTTGGCGAAAATAATCTTGGAAGCCTTCCCGTGATGAAAAGAATTTCGGGGTATGTGGATGTTCCCGAGGCTGACCGCGACGCGTTCGCCGCTGCGCTGCCGGAGCATTCCCGCTTGACCAATATGGAAGCGGGCTGCATCTGCTTTCGGGTCACCGCAGAAGCCGGTATTCCGGGGCGGTACCGCGTGGAAGAAGTTTTTGAAAATGCGGCCGCTTATGAACAACACGCCGCGCGTACCCGCGAAACAATCTGGGCGCATGTGACGCGCAATATCACGCGGCACTATACCGAGGATTAAGTGATTAGTTTTCGCGGGTCAGCAATCCTTTGAGACCGCCGGAGCTGAGCAGAGCGAGGTTGCCAAGGGCGATGGGCATGACAAATTGGCTGGGTGCAGCGAGATAGACGGGCTCCCATTGGGGGTCGAACTTGCTCTTGAATGCGCGAAGCCCTTCAAAGCCGTAAATCTTGCCGCCATGCTTGTAAACAAAGGCCCCCACCTTGGACATGAGGGGGGCGAGTTTATGGGAATCCAGTCCTGCAAGAGGCGCCATACCAAGGCAGAAATAGGCGTAACCCTCGCTTGAGCCCCAAAGGATGATCTCGGCAAAGAGGTAGTCCATCATGCCGTTCAGACCTATTTCCACATGCCGCATAAGATCGAGCGAGAGCTCGCGCTTGTCATGGGTCATCCAAAGATTGGCAAAAGCTGTGATTTGGCCATCGCACCGCACAACCGCGATAGGGGCTCCGGCCAGGAGGGCGCGGTCAAAACGGCCCAGAGAGAAGCCTTTTTCGCGGCCTTGATGTTCTTTGAGCCACGCATCTGAAACCGCTTCCAGCGTGTCCATTTCAGGGCTGTCGGCGGCGGGGTAGATGACCTCGAACGAGCAGCCGCGTTTAATGGCGCGGTTGCGGGATTGGCGGAATTTGGACTTTGCGCTACCTTCCATAGAGAAATTGGTAAGCGGCACTAGCGCGGTTTCACCGATTTTTTGTACGGCCAAGCCCAGATCAATAAAGTCCGCGAGATAATCGGAACGAACCGCGTAAAAGCTTGGCCATGCGCCGCTTTGGTCCGCCAAGCGGTGAAACTTGCGGATGAGTTCTTTGCGCTCTGACATGAGGCCCACAGGTTCGCCCATGGTCAGCCAGTTTTGACCTTTTACGCCATACATAATGAAAGAGTTGCCGCTGTCCGAGAACAGGAATTTCTTATCTCCAATCAGCGCAAGGCTCGCCTCGGCCGTGGCATTCTCGGCGCGGGTGATGATGCCGCGTACTTTGTCGAGCGTGTCGTCAGAGGTCTCCGGTGTATCAATAGCTGCGGGCGGATGAAGCGCGCGCCAGACGAAAAAGATCAGCAATATAGCGGCCGCAATGACAGCGGCGCGCAGGAACTTGGAGGCGTCATCTTGGAGGGTGAATTCCCACCATAAATCGTTCGTATATTCTTTGTGGCGATAGGCGTAGAAACCGGACCAGAGCGCTAGGCCGACGCTGCCGAAAATTGCGGCCAGCCGCGAGAATGTCAGGCGCATATCGCTCACATGGCCTTTTCGGTAAAACGCATGCTTCGCCGTAAACAAGCTGAGGCCCAGCGCGGCGATGAAGAGGGCTTGGACGGCACTGCTGCCCTTAAACAAGGTGAGCGCCGCGCCCGCTGCAAATAAAATAATTGCGAGCCGCCAGGCCTCATACAGGCGTTTTTGTAAGCCGATCGATACGAGGAGTAACAGCGTGCCAATGGCGCTGGCGGCGAGGTGCGAAATCTCGATGACGGCGTGCGGCATAAACCGCACGATAAATTCAACGTTTGGCAAAAACTTTGGTGTCGCCGAGGAAATAAGCATGACCGCGCCGGTCAAAAAGGTCATCAAACCGAAAAGGACAGGGGCGATGCTTTCCATGAAGTCCGTGGCCACGGTTTTGCCGCTGCTGAGTCTGTCTTTGGCATGAAGGCCTTGGTGCACAGTCAGCATAACCACGGAAATAACGAGGGGCAGGAAGTAATAGACCGAGCGGAATGTAATCAGCGCCGCCGCAATGGCGAGTTCGTCGCCGGTGGGGACGAGCAGCAGCACAATGGCTTCGAATACGCCGATGCCGCCAGGTAATCCGCTGATTGCGCCGGCGTAATGCGCGGCCACAAAAATGGGTACAAAGGCGAGAAAGGTAAATTCGGGGCTGTTGGGTAATAGCACATAAAGCGTCGCCGCCATGGTGATCCAGTCGATCATCCCAATGATCCATTGGGAGGTCACATGGCGTTTTGACGGAAGGTTGATGCTGATCTTGCGGAAGGACGCTGTGCCGGGGCCGCGCAAAAAGAATACTAAACCGCCCCCCGCGACCACGGCGCACACCGTCCCCAGCGCCGCGCCGAGCGGTTTGGGCAGATGGAACACTGTTTTGAAAATCTCGCTATCAATCAGAAGCCCCGCCGAGACGAGCGTTAGCGCGCTGAGCACAAGAAACAAGGTCGTGATGAATGCCACAACAGCGACTTCGGCCGCGCCTAGCCCCCAAGAGGAATAGAGCCGGTAGCGAATAGCGTTGCTGGTTACGGCGGTCATACCAAGGGAATTGGAAATCGCATAAGCGCAAAACGAGGTGAACACGGTTTTGGTGAGCGGCATCCGCTTTTCCGTATAGGGCAGCGCCATATAGTCATAGACCGAAATGCTGGCATAGCTGATGATCGTCGCAAGGATCGCGAGCGCCACGGCAGAGGCGGGTATCGACAAAATACTGTTAATGATTTGCCGGAAAGAATATTCGTGAAGGACGTTCCAGACAAATGTCAGGGCAAGGGCAAAGATGAGCAAGCCCACGCCGGCCATAAGGAAGTTACGCATCCGGCGGGATATTATCCCGCCCGGAGAGTCCATTGTCTCGGCCAAGGGGGTAGCCTCGGCGCGTGTCGAATCATTCATAACCCCGTCCTTATAGGAGCAGGGTTACGATATTTTCAAAGGGATGTGTAGGCAAAAGGCTTATTGTTTGCCGCCGGCGCCAAAGAAGTCGAGCTTCCCAAGGGGCACGCCATTGTGACGCAAAATGTTATAAGTGGTCGTGCAATGGAAAATCACATTCGGAAATATAAACCCGAACAAATAGGACATGCCCGTAAATTCGCGCTCGCTCGCACCCATGGGCACGGAAAATGCGCGGTCTTCTTTGCCATTGAGCTGTACGGGTGTAAACGCCGTGATATCCTTGCGGGCCTTCGCGATCAGGCAGTATAGTTCCTCGAATGTGGCTTCTGAGCCGTCATAATCCGGCGGCGTTGTGCCAGCGATGCGGTGCGGGCAGTTCTTGGCCATAGACGCCGCAATATGGATCTGCCGCGAGAGCGGGAGCATGTCGGGCGCAAGGCGCGCATCGAGAAAAACCTGCTTGTCAATTCCGCGCTCGGCGGCGTTTTCTTCGCCTTTTTTCAGGACATATTCCAGATTGGCGAGAAGCCGGTCAAGAACGGGAACGCAGGCATTATAAAGGGTGAGGGAAGACATAATGGCTCCTTAAGAGAGAGGGTTATCGGCGGGTAAGGTTGAGGCGCGGCCATATGGCCGCCCGCATTTGTGTGAGGCCCTAAGGCTCAAGGACGATCCGGTAACGTGCTTTGCCCGATTTAAGGCGGTCAATAGCGGCATTCACATCACTAAACTTGAAATATTCAACAACGGGCTGAATATTGTGGCGCTGGCAAAATTCGAGCATCTTGGCCGTCATGGCAGGAGAGCCCGTATCCGAGCCGCCCACTTGTTTTTGCCCCATAATCAACGCGCCCACCGGGATGGCCATGGGTTCGGTTATCATGCCCACATGTACCAGCTTGCCTTGCGGCGCGAGCGCAGAAAGATAGCGGTGCCACGGCAGGTTCACATTCACTGTGGAGAGGATGAGGTCATACTGCCCGCGCAGTTTTTTAATCTCGTTCTCGTCGCGGCTATTAATCACCTTATGCGCGCCCAGCTCTTTTAGCTCGTCGGTTTTGTCCAGAGACCCGGTAAAGGCTGTGACCTCACAGCCCCATCCGCGCGCGAACTGCACGGCAAGGTGGCCCAGTCCGCCAATGCCGATAATGCCCACGCGGTCGGTTGGCTTGATATTATAATCCATCATCGGTGCGAAAACGGTAATGCCGCCGCAAAATAATGGACCAGCGGTGCGTGCGTTCAGGCCTTCCGGCAGGGGTATGGCCCACACGGCCTGTACCCGCATCCGGTCGGCAAAGCCGCCATAATGGCCGCCAATGGTGGCAACCCCCGTGGTGCAGCGCTGGTGATGTCCGGTCATACATTGTCCGCAGGTCAGGCAGCTCTCGGACGTCCAGCCCACACCGACGGTTTGGCCGAGGGATAAATGCGTAACTTTATCGCCAAGTTTTGTAACCCGGCCAATGGCTTCATGCCCCGGCACAAGCGGGTAACGCGCATTGCCCCACGCATTATCGATCATCGACACATCGGAATGGCAAAGCCCGCACGCGTCTATTTCAATCTCCACCTGATCGTCTGGCAATGCGCCCGGATCATAAGTGAAAGGTTCGAGCGGTGCGCCGGCGGCGGTCGCGGCAAAGGCGTTAATATCCGTCATGTGGTCTCCCAAAGTGTCAATCATCCATATCCGAGGGGTCAAACGTAAACAACTCGTCCACAGGCATACACAGGATATGGGCTATGCGGAACGCAAGTTCTAGTGAGGGGGCGTATTTTTCTGCCTCAATGGCGATAATCGTTTGCCGCGTCGCCCCCACGCGGCCCGCGAGCTCTGCCTGCGAGAGGCCCAGCGCCGTGCGCAATTGCTTGATATGATTGGTGATCCGGGTCTTTTTACCACCCATAATCTATGTCCGGTATGACAGGATCATAATCCCGTGTTTCACAAGGTCAGCCACATAGCTCACCACCATCAGGGCAAAGATGATCTCGGATGTTTTACTTATGGAAATGGGCGGCACATAGGCGTCGCCAAGGGCGCTATGCATCAACATGATGACGATGACCGCGCCAACCCCATATTGCATCAAGCGGTAACCCCAATGGGCCCCCTTGCGCTCGATCTGTATGTCGCGCTCGTCCTTGTCATAGGGCTCTTTGCGTTTGCGGGTCTCAAATATGGAGGCGATCACCGCATGGACAATGATAGTCACACCCACGACGCCCAGAATGATCTGGCCAAATTCCGCCATATCCGTGTGAACAAGCCGCAGCGACAACCCGCTGGTGGTCTGTTTCAAAAAATAGGTAAAAACCAGTCCGTCCGCGAGAAGCGTGATCCAGCTCTGCCGCTCCATCTCGCTCATATCCTCAATGCGTGTCATAACACCTCCATGTAAAGTATTTTTTACATATATGGAGGTGGGTGAGTTCAATGTAAAGTATTTTTTACATTTACCGCGAAAAGAAAGGCGGTGTCTATACAGTGTGTAGCGGGAATTATCTAGTTATGTGCGATAAATATGTTATCGTATGGAATGAAAAATACGCTCATTCTTGTCGCAATATCGTCATTGATAATTTTCGCTTTTGGCTTTGTCCCAAGCAGTTATTTCTCTCAAACTGGCTGTGTTTTTAGCACACCAAATCAAACATATAAATCTAGAGTTTTTTTGGACGAAAACAAAGATTCCTCAATCGCGGAAGTAGAACGCGATAGTGATCTTTACGATAAGCGTGATTTAGCCATAGCCTGTAGCGATCTTGCAGCACAGTGGACTGTTGCCAATTATGCTCACAGAGGTTTTTGGCTTGGATTGATAGGCCTAGGTTTCTTGGGTTGGACTTTGATTGAAACTCGCAAAGCTGCTCGAGCCGCTTCTGATACCCTTGATGTTGCTCACGCTACTCTGACTGAAGCTAAGAGGTCTAATAACCTCAACAATAGACCTTGGGTGATCGTTGAGACAGTTTCTATTGGCCCTGTATTTAGGGATGCAGACGGAATCATTCGGGTAGGTGTTTGTGTAAAAATCAGAAACACTGGGCAAACTCCAGCTATGAAAATTGGGTTTAACGTCGGTATCTTTTACGCTTTTGACAACCGCCCCGAGGTAACTAGATCCTTTTTTAAGGGCGCACTTTCCATGAGGGGCGCAGGATTCGGCGGCAGCGCTCTTGCGCCAAATGAAACACGCACCATCAATAGCAAATGGGTTGTCTCGCCTGATACTATATCCGCCGCTGAAAGCGAGAGTCGGGAAACCCATCAGTTCAAATGTTATATTGGCGCGGTCTATCAGTCGCAAGCGTCGTCCGATAACGTAGATTTTGCTTCCTATCAAATCGTTTACATCCCCGAAACCTTCCCTGCTGGAAACGTTACTTTCCACGAAAACACAATCAGTCACATCGTAGTGGACACACAGATGAGTTAATGTTCCAATTAGTAAGAACAGCGCCTTAAACATCAGGATTTCTCCCGCTGTCTAGTTTCGTATATAAGTCCCAGTATTTTTTACATCACGGCAAAATATTTGTTCTCTTAACCTAGCTTCCCATCACCTGTGGCCGCATTGGAAGCGGGGTCCCCGCCTTCGCCGGGATGAGCGGTTGGGGATGCGGGAGCGACGAATTGATTGAGGCTAAATAATGCCCATCTTGATCAGCCGCTCGATGACCTTTTCCTGCCGCGACTTGTAGAAATCTTTTGCGGGGGCACGCGACCCATCACCTAGCGACTGGGCGGGGTGAATATCGAACTTGGCAAATTGCGAGGCGTAAAGGGCCATGGGTTGCCGCGCGAGGCGGTTATCCATACCCACGCGGCGGCGGCGGTGACGCAGGGCATGAATATCAATATCCGCGCAGGCGGTGATGCTCTCGCCGCCCGGCGTCTCCGCTAGAATAAGGCCGCGATCATCGATGATCTGGCTGCGGGCATCGGTGGAGTAAGCGGGCATTGCCGTTCCCGTGATGCCCGCCGAATTGGCCGATATCACATAAAGCAGGTTTTCCTGCGCGCGGGCCATCTTGGCGACATTTTTGGGCGACCACTGGGTGCTCGACGCCTCGGACGTGGGGTGCATCAATATTTCGGCGCCGCGCACAGCGAGAAGACGGGTAATTTCGGGATAGAGAATTTCCTCGGAGGCTAGCGCCGCCATCCGGCCCAACGGCGTCTCAAGAACCGGGAACAAATCATCCTCGGAATAATGGGAGAGATACTCTTCCATCACGTCATAGGGGCTGGGCGCGTACATGGAGATCAGGCGGCGATAGCGCAGGGCCAGATCTCCGCTCGGAGCCATAATGAAGGAGCATTGGAAGTAAAGCTCAGGAAAAAGCGGATCGACCTCGTAGGCATTCCCCGCCAGATAAATTCCCATATCCTGCGCGATCTTGCCAAGGGCGTCATATTCCGGGCCATCCATGGCAATACAGGCTTTGTCTTGCCACTGCGCCGCCGTTTCCCCGGCAGGGTAGCTGGTCATGAAATATTCCGGCAGACAAACAAGGTTTACGTCCGAGCCATGAAAGGCCCGAGCTGAGAAAATTTGGCCGCGTATGCGGGCAATGGTGCCCAGCATAATCTCGCGGGCTTCTTCGCGGCTGGCGGCGGTGTTCACGGCGCGGCATTCTGTTTGCAGGGCCATGGCTTTATAGATGGATGGTATCGTCATAAGGTCTCTTAGGTCGCAGCGATTACGGCAAGGTTGATATAGGTCATTCGGGGCCATTTGTGTGACGGTATCATAGCGCGAAAAGAAGGAAATAACTATGTCCGTAAAATGTCCGGTTCGAAATCCGCGCACAGGCGACGTTGATTATCATATTGATGCGCTGGACGCGGCGGAAGTGGCACAGTTGGCGGCGGCGGCGCGCACCGTGCAAAAGGCATGGTTGGCGGGCGGTCTTGACGCGCGTTGTGCGGCGGTGCGGCGATTGGCAGACGCGGCCGAGGCGCACACCGCCGACATTGCAACGGCACTGGAAATTGATACGGGCCGGCGGCAAATCGCGATAGGCGAAACCACGGGCTTTATTGGGCAGCTTCGCGGCTGGGCCGCGCAAGGGCCGCTCTACATGCCGAAAAGCGAATGGCAACAAGGCCGCGCGAAGCCGCATTTCAAGCATACGCATGAATATGTTCCCTATAGCCTTGTGGGGATAATCAGCCCGTGGAATTTCCCGCTGACCCTCTCTTTTATTGACGCTATTCCGGCGTTAATCGCGGGGGCCTGCGTGATGATTAAACCGTCTGAAGTCACGCCGCGTTTCGCTGAGGCGCTGCGCCCCGTTATCGAAGCGGCGGGTTTGTCCGGTATTATCACCTTCGTGCAAGGGGGCGGCGACACCGGCGCGGCTTTGGTGGATGTGGTTGATAATATTTGTTTTACCGGGTCCGTACCCACGGGCCGCAAAGTGGCGCTCGCAGCGGCAAAAAACCTGATCCCCGCCAACCTTGAACTTGGCGGGAAGGACCCGCTGATTGTGACGCAAAGCGCAGACATTGATGCGGCGACGACGCTCGCGCTTCGGGCCTCTATTCTGGCAACGGGGCAGGCGTGCCAATCTATTGAGCGGGTGTATGTGCCGCGCGCTATTTACGGTGAATTTACGGACATGTTGGCCGCAAAAGCGAAAGATATTCGGTTGACGTGGCCGGATATTTCTAGCGGTCATATCGGGCCGTTTATTTTCTACAAACAGGCCGCGATCGTCGAGGCGCAAATCCACGCGGCTATTCAGGACGGGGCGCGGCTTATGTGCGGCGGGGAAATCCTGCGTCACGGCGGGGGATATTGGCTCGAACCTACTGTTCTGGCGGACGTGACCCATGACATGGCGATCATGCGCGAAGAAACATTTGGACCGGTCATGCCGGTTATGGCTTATGAGTCCATTGAACACGCGGTCGCGCTGGCCAATGATACGGACTATGGCCTCTCGGGCGCAGTTTTCGCGGGCAGTCTCGAAGAAGCATATGAGATCGGGCAGCAGATGGATGCGGGCGCGATCAGCCTTATGGACGGGGCGCTGACAGGGCAATATTTCGAAGCGGGGAAGCAGTCTTTTAAAAATTCAGGTCTCGGGCCTTCACGTATGGGCGAGAACGGGTTTCTGCGGTTTTTCAGACAAAAAGCCTATATCGCTAACACAGCGTCGCCGCTCACGATGGATGATTTCGCAGAAGGCTAGGGGGCTTTGGGCGTAACCGCCGCTGCGGCGAGGATCGTCTCCATCACGCGCTCCGGGGCTTGGTAGAGGAGGTTAAATCCCGCGTCTTCGACAATGGTTACCGCCCCGCCCCTGTTTTGGGTCACATAGTCTTCTAAAAGGTGTGCGCCCGTCACGTGGCAATGACGGCCATGGATCCAGAACTGCGGGGCTTTGACAGCTTTGAAATCGTCGGTCCAGTCCAGCATCTGCGCCCGGCCATCCGAAACGAATGTATCACCGCCTTGGGCCGTCATGTGGAACATGCCCTCGCAGAGTTTAACGAAGCGCGCGGGAACGGCCACATCGGCGCGGTCAATGGGAGACGGCGCATACTCGGTCTGCAGAAACGCTTTAATGCCGCGTTCTCGGTAGGTTTTGATGCCCAGCGTTGCGATCATTTTCATCACCGACGGCGCGTGGCGACAAGCTGTGGAAATGGTGCGGGCCTTCGGCGTCATATGCGCCAGGTGCTCCCGGGTTGTGGGAACACGTCCTCCTATTATGACGACGGCGCTGACCCGCTCGCCAAGCGCACGCGCGAGGTAAAAAGCATGATTGGAACCGCCGTGTGCGCCGATGATTATGAGGCTTTCGGTGATACCAAGGTGGCTTAAAAGCGCGAGGGCATCGTCTCTCGCGACGTCGCGGTAATTGACACGGTTTGCGGGCGGGGAGCTATAGCCAAAGGCCGGACGCGATGGGCAAATCACGCGAAGCCCGGCTTTAAGGAAGCCGCGCTTCATATCGTCAAGGAAGAACGGGCCTTGGAAAAAACCGTGCACAAAAAGGACGGGACGGCCGTCCGGGTCACCATACTCATACCACGCCACTGTGCGGCCATCCGTAAGTTTGACGGTATTCAGGTTTTGGCGCGGCGTAATCCATTGTTCTTGTGAGACCGTGTCTGGCGCCGCTTTTTCCGACAGGCCAATGACGTAGGCAATACTGGTGCAAAGATGGGCAAGGTCCGTCATCTTGGAACAGCCGGCCTTGCGCAAAATAGATTTTGACTGCGCTTTGATGGTATCAACCGAGCGTCCTCGGGTCTCGGCAATGTGCTTCTGGCTTTGCCCAAGTAATACGCCGCGCAGCACAAGGCCTTCGCTCTCGGTGAGGCCGAGCGCGGATGTCAGGCTGGCAAAGATGGCGTCTGACCACGTGAAATAAGAGAGGCTGACTTGAAGACCCATGCGGTCTTTATTAAGCGGGACGGCCCGGCAAAATCCAAAGGCTGGGGTGGGTTCATCAGTTTCAATCTGAAGGTGGATGATACGGTCGAGACTTTGCACCCCGGCAATTAATTCGCGGGTGAGTTCGCGCAGCGTATCCACGCTCTCGATGCTGAGGGGAAGATCGTTGATAAAGTGGCCGACAATCCCGGGAAGCAATAATTCGGCTTGCTCGTTGGCAGATAGAACGCGCCCCTCTGCCGAGAGCGTAATCTGTGCGTGGCGGTCCAGAGAGAGGCCGAGGCGGTCTTTGGATTTGCGCTGGGAGATGAGCCGCTCAAGGCGGGAAATATGGCGGTCAATATGCGGGTCGATTTCGGCATATTTGGGAAGGTCTCCCGCGATTTCGATAGAATCTTTTTCGTTGAAGAAATAGCTGTTGGCGTTTTCAAGTAAGGCATCGAATTGTGCCGGATCGTCCGACACGCGATAGGCATGGTCCAAAAGGTCCAGCAAGCGCGTTTGCGATGATTTATCCACCCAGCGTCCTCTTCTGAATAGGAGTCAATTTAATAGTAAGAGAGGAATTGGTGAATTGCAATAAGTGTTAACAGCGCGAATTTTCTCGTCGTGCAGTGCTGTTGGAAGAGGCAAAAATACAATATTTAGACGGCTTTTCCAGCGGTACTGGCGGGTTTCAAGCGGGGCTCGGGACTTGGCTTGCCGAAAAGATAGCCTTGGAAATAGGTCACGCCCATACTCTGCATCAGCGCTGCGTCTGCGTGGCTATCCACCATTTCTGCGACGGTTTCGACGCCAAATGTGTCAGCAAGGTCGACCATCATCCGAATAAAGGCTTGTTTGTGCGGCGAATGGGACAGGTCGCGCACCATAGAGCCATCAATTTTAATGATATCAGCATTGATGTTTAAAAGGTTTTGAAACGTCGTATGGCCAGATCCAAAATCATCAATCGCGAAACTACAGCCGAGAGCTTTAACTCTTTCAGCGAAAAGTCCGGCCTTTTCAGCCTGTTCAAATTCTAAGGTCTCCGTCAGCTCAATCGTTATCCGTTGAGCGTCAGTTCCCAATGATTTGAGGGTGGCGAGATAGCGCTCCGCAGCAAGCTCAGATTCCACAGTGCCCGCCGAGACGTTAAACGCAAGATGCAATTCGGGATGTGCTTTTAATAACTCCAAGCCCATTTCAAGCGCTCTTTGATCCAGCAAATGTACATAGCCCAGCTTTTCCGCCGCGATAATCAACGACGCAGCGGACGATACGGACCCATCGCTTGCGCGAAGGCGCAGCAAACATTCGTAGTGATGGATCTCGCGCGTGTCGGCATAAATAATGGGTTGGTACGCGAGTGCGAGGCGGCGGCCTTTTAAGATCGCAAGGATATCAGTTTCGGAAAAAACGGGTAGGCTGTTAAAGCCGCTTTGGGGGACGGGCAATGAGAAATCAATGACCGCTGGCGACGGCATTAACTGCGTTTCCAGCAAACCCAATACGTCCGCAGGGCACATATTGGGTTGATCTAAACGCAAACCCGATACTGCAGATGTGATTGGCGCAGCGCTGTCCGGGAGTTGGGCGATTGCCGTGATTATCTCTCTCGCGGTCTCTTCGGCTTTGCTTTGCGACATGCCCGGTAGGCAGATGGCAAAGGTCGATGCGCCAATGCGCGCTGCTTGGTGCGGCGGTTTAATCATTTGGTTCAAACAATCGCCAATCCCGGCCAGTGCGATTTGTGACGCGGCGAAATTGTCGTCGGGCAGGTTCTCGGAGCGAATGGCAATGGCATATCCCGGCACGTGACGAAGGCTCACGCTGGCCATGTCTTGCTCAAGGGCTTCGGTGAACCGAGCACGGTTATGAAGTCCGGTGACGCTATCCGTCCCAGCGGATTGCTCAGCGCGCATTTTGGCTTGCTGTTCGGTTGTGACATCCCGCAAAACACCATAAATCAAGTTCGGGGCGGGACCTGAACCCGCGGCACGCTTGCCGCGTTCCTCAATCCAAATCGTCTGGCCGTCAAAGCTTTTGACTTGGTACGTCACGCAATAAGACGCCCCATCGCGGTGCAGGCCAGCGATGGCGTCTTGGCGCAATTGAGACGCGGCCGTGGTGAGTAAGTCATGAAATTGCGAAACTTTTGACGGGTGGCGATTCTTAGGAAGTGCTAAAATCGCGGATAATCCGTCCGGGTTGGTCCACTTAAAATGCCCATCTTGCGGCGTCAGGGTGAGGGTGAAACCGGCGGCGCTCAATAACGAATAGGCTGAATCTCGCGCTGCGTCGTGGGACGGTAAGGGGGCTTGTCCGTCTCCGCTCTTTTGTGGTGACTTCGCGCGAGCCATGGATTAGCCGCCGTAATTGTCTGCGACGGCGAAATCTCTGCGCGCACTGGCGATCGTGACCATAAATCCTGCCATAACGTCGAGAAGTGTCATGAGCATGATCAAAAAGAAGACGGACGTTGCAAACGCATGAAACATCAAAAATTCGATTATGCAGATGATAAATAAGACCATTGAAAATGCGTGGTTCATCACGGCGGCGCGGCCGATATTTGTGGACTTTAACAGTTCGAAAAAAAGGATCACAATGGTCAGCGTTATTAATGCGTGGCCCGGTGTAATGGCCCAATCTGCACCGGATGACATCGGAATGGAGAGAAATTCCGCATCCATACGCTCACGTACTTTTTCAGCCGTGGAAAATTCGGACCCGCTCAGGGCGATCAAATTATATATGGCGACGGGTATAACCATCAACGGAAAGATCGTGAATATCCGCACATCAGCCTCCAAGAGAATCAAATCTTAATGGAGCTTAAAGAAAAATGCCTAGCAAGCCGTTAATTATTTAGGCCTTCCGTGTAATTCGCTTTCGGGCCGCTATGATAACTTCGTATGTTTTGGGCCACATATCCAACTCTTGGATTTTCCCCAAGGGCACAAACAACGCCTCCGCAGCGTCGTCTCCGGGGGTAGGCTCTCCGGACATCCATAAGGCAACGTAATCATGCAGGTCATAGTCTTGACCCTCAAAGGCCGCCCGCACGAGTTCGACTTTGGGGCCGAGCGCTGCGGCAACGCCCGTTTCTTCGCGGAGTTCCCTCAAGGCGGCATTTGCTTGGCTTTCGCCGGGTTCGATGCGCCCGCCCGGAATAGACCACTCGCCTTGGCGGGGCGCGGTGCCGCGGCGGATCAAAAGGACGTCATCCCCTCGAAAACAAATAATGCCCACACATTGGACGGGACCGCGTTCACGAGGGGTTTTCATCTGTTTCGGCATAAACTAGGCTGGCTCTATGTGTGGACGATTTGCCCTCTCAAATAGTTTGGACCAAATTGCTTTGTCTTTCGGCGCAAAGCAAGGCGAAGATGGATTATGGGACTGGAAACCCAACTACAACATTGCGCCCGGAACAGTTGTTCCAGTGATCGCGATGGACGGGCGGATGGCGCGCAAAATCGTTCCCATGCGGTGGGGCCTGCATCCCCATTGGAAAAAGACACCGCCCGAAGGCCGTCCCTTGTTTAATGCGCGGGTGGAAACTGCCGGAGAGAAACCGAGTTTCCGAACACCGTTTCGGCGGCGCCGCGCATTGTTTCCCGTAAATGGCTGGTTTGAGTGGGAAGGTATTGAACGTCCCAAAACACCATACTACATCAAAGAAGCGGATGAAGACCTGTTTGCTCTGGCGGGGATTTGGGATCAATGGCGCGTGGATGAAGGGGTAACACTTTTGTCCGCGGCTATTTTGACCACGCCAGCCAATGGCCCCGTAAAACATCTACATCACCGCATGCCTGTGCGATTACCCAAAAACCAGTGGGACAGTTGGCTGGATTGGAACGAGAAGCCAGATAGGATATTGGAGTCCATAAAAAGCGGTGATGACCTGACATTTTTCGCCGTATCCGCGCAGGTGAATTCGGGGCGAGCCGCGGGCGAGGCCCTGATTGTGCCTGCGGCGTTATAGTTCTGCGGCGCGTCTTGAACATCGGGAAAATATTCCTATCTGAGGTTTAAGACATTTACTTTATTGGGAGATATTCTCTTGGATATTCAAGCATATACTCAACGCGGCCGCGGCGTCATTCAAGCGGCGCAAACAGAAGCGGTCACACGCGATCACCAACAGCTCACGCCCTTGCATATTATGGCGGCGCTACTGGTGGAAGATGGCGGCTTGCCGACGAACCTTTTGCAAATGGCGGGCGCCCATGTGGACCCGCTCACAAAGTCGGTCGAAGCTGGCCTGTCCAAACTGCCGCGTGTGGAAGGTGGTTCTGGGCTTTCTTTATCAACAGCGGCTGCGAAGGTCTTCGCAAATGCTGAAAAGGCGGCCAAAACCGCAGGAGACGCATTTGTCACGGTTGAACGCCTATTACTGGCGACAATTTTGAATGCGGACAAAGACCTTAAAGCGGCGCTCGATGTGGGCGGCGTGGACAATAATAAACTAACGGAGGCGATTAAATCTGTGCGCAAAGATGAACCTGTCACGTCGGATGCAGCGGAGGATCAATATGATGCTCTGTCCAAATATGCTCGTGACCTGACCCAAGCTGCCCGCGAAGGCAAACTCGACCCTGTTATCGGCCGCGATGAAGAAATTCGCCGTACGATGCAGGTTTTGTCGCGCCGGTCAAAAAACAACCCTCTTCTCATCGGGGAACCCGGTGTGGGTAAAACCGCCATTGCGGAAGGTTTGGCGAACCGCATCATTTCTGGTGATGTGCCCGAGTCTATTCAAAATAAGCGCCTGTTGGCCTTAGATATGGGATCCCTGATTGCAGGGGCAAAGTATCGCGGTGAGTTCGAGGAGCGCCTGAAAGCCGTCTTGAAGGAAATCGAGGGCGCCCACGGCGAAATTATTCTTTTCATTGATGAGATACACACCCTTGTCGGGGCCGGAAAAGGCGACGGCGCAATGGATGCGGCGAACCTGCTTAAACCGGCTTTGGCGCGCGGAGAACTGCATTGTATTGGTGCGACAACTTTGGACGAGTATCGCAAACATCTTGAAAAAGACGCGGCTTTGGCGCGGCGTTTCTTGACGGTCTTCGTTGATGAACCCAGCGTGGAAGATACGGTCTCGATATTGCGAGGCCTGAAAGAGAAATATGAAGTCCATCACGGGATTCGTATTTCTGATAGTGCTATTGTTGCGGCGGCGCAGCTGTCCAACCGCTATATAACGGATCGCCAACTCCCCGACAAAGCCATTGACCTTATGGACGAGGCGGCATCGCGTTTGCGCATGCAAGTGGACAGTAAGCCCGAAGCTTTGGACGAAATTGACCGGCGTTTGGTACAGCTTAAAATCGAAGTTGAAGCGCTTAAGAAAGAACCTGACGAAGCCTCTCAATCACGTATGGAGAAACGGCTCGCCGAGATCGAAGAGCTTGAATCTCAAAGTAGCGAAATGACAGACGCCTGGCAGGCAGAGAAATCGAAACTTGCGAGCGCGACCGATGTGAAAGAACAGCTCGAAGAGGCGCGTTTTGCGCTTCAAGACGCCGTTCGCCGTGGGGACTATGCGGCGGCCGGGCGTTTGCAGCACGAGGACATTCCCGCCCTTGAAAGCAAAATGGCCGATCTGGAAATGGTGAAGTCGGGCGGGGCATCTCTCGCCAGTGAAACCGTAACATCGGAAGACATTGCGTCTGTCGTTTCGCGCTGGACCGGTATTCCTGTTGAAAAAATGCTCGAGGGCGAGCGTGAAAAGTTGCTGTCCATGGAAGACCTTTTGGGGAGCCGCGTGGTCGGTCAGGAAAAAGCGATCGAGTCTGTGTCGGACGCCATTCGCCGCGCGCGTGCAGGCCTCAAAGATCCGGCGCGGCCAATCGGTTCATTCATGTTTCTTGGGCCAACGGGCGTGGGTAAAACAGAGTTGACCAAAGCGCTCGCCGCCTTCTTGTTTGACGATGATAGCGCCATTACGCGCATGGATATGTCCGAATATATGGAGAAACACTCGGTCTCTCGAATGATCGGCGCGCCTCCCGGATATGTAGGGTATGATGAAGGCGGCGCATTGACCGAGGCGGTTCGTCGGCGTCCTTACCAAGTTGTGCTGTTCGACGAGATCGAGAAAGCGCATCCGGATGTGTTCAATGTGCTTTTGCAAGTTCTGGACGATGGACGCTTGACCGACGGTCAGGGACGCACGGTTGATTTCCGAAATACGTTGATCATCATGACGTCCAATATTGGCGCTCAGCATTTGCTCAACTTGGCCGATGGTGAGAATGTGAATGCGGCGAAAGTTGGCGTCATGGCTGAAGTGAACGCGCATTTCCGTCCGGAGTTTTTGAACCGGCTTGATGAGATATTGCTCTTTGAGCGTCTCAAACCTGAACATATGGGTGCCATTGTCGATATTCAGATCAAACGGATGCAAGGCTGGCTCAAGGACCGCGATATTCGTATCGATGTCACAGATGCGGCGCGCACATGGCTGGGCGAACAAGGGTATGATCCATCCTACGGCGCTCGGCCTCTTAAACGGGTTATTCAAAAGCGTGTGCAAGACGCGCTGGCCCGGATGGTTCTCGCGGGCGAGCTGCATGACGGGCAATCCGTGAATGTGGACATGAAGGGCGGGAAGATCGTTCTTACTGCGACCACGCCGGACTAGGGCGTCATCGCACGGCCTAGATAAATATAAAGCTCAGGGAGGCGCTCTGCGTCTCCCACTGCCACAACCTGACCGCCGTCCACGCATGAACCGCCATGCCAATTGGTCATGCGGCCGCCCGCACCTTCGATAATCGGCATAAGCGCGCGAACGTCGCAGGGTTTAAGCTCGGATTCGATTATGATATCCATGCGGCCTTGGGCCACCATTCCATATCCGTAAGCATCAAGACCAAGGCGTGAAAACCGTGCGCCGCGGCGGATCATGTTGTAAGCGGCAAGTTCTCCGGCATTGAGCATCGAAAGTGGTTCTGTGCAGCCTAAAATGGCGTCTGACAGTGCGCCGCATTTTTTGGTTTTTAGAGGGATGCGGCGGCCATCTTGCTCGCGCCAGGCTTGCCCGGGAGCCCCCCAAAAAGACGTATTTAGCGCCGGGTGATCAATGAGGCCCAAGAGCGGCTTTTCCTGAAAGCTGACCGCGATCAGTGTGCTCCAAACCGGGACGCCGGCCACAAAAGCGCGCGTGCCATCTATCGGATCGAGCGTCCAAAGCCAGTCCGAGGTCCCGATAACATCGTCGAATTCCTCGCCGGCAATATGATCATCTGGAAAGGCGTGTAAAATAATATCACGCAGCACACGTTCCGCTTGGGTGTCGGCATTTGTCACCGGGTCGTAACCCTGTGCAGCCTTATTCGTGACGGTCATACCATCCGTAAAAAGCGGGAGTGTGATTTCACGAGCAGCGGATCTGAGCGTACTCATCAGAGCGCGGCGATCCGCGAGGTCAATCAAGGCGTAATCGGTCATGCGGGCGGCATATCATGCCGCCCAATAGATAACCAGAGTTTCGAATTGATTATTTAGGGGGCGACGAGCCTCAGCTCTGGCTTTGGAGCCACCCCGGTTTCGAGGGATTTGGCAAGATCAAGCAGGTGCTTCCTTGGGCCTTCGCTCATGGAGTAATAGGCGCGAACAAGGTCCATTGTTTCTTTTTTGGACAGCACATCCGGGGCAATGAATTCCACATTCTCGTCTTGCTCAAGATCGTCATCCGACAAGCCTTCATAGAAGTACTGGATAGGGACGCTTAGCGCTTCGGACAGTTCAAACAGGCGGGCGCAACTAATGCGGTTCGCACCGCATTCATATTTTTGAATTTGCTGGAAGCGTATGCCGACCTTGTCGCCGAGCACTTGTTGGGTCAGGCCCAGAAGGCGGCGCCGGCGGCGCAGACGTTTGCCCACATAATAGTCGATGTTATTCGTCATGTTAATCCTCTTCACTCGGCAGTCTTGGTGAGCCGTGGGAGAACAGCTTCGCCGTAGAGGGGAGCAAGTCCCGTGCCAAGTATGGTGAGAGGTGATTGAAGTGCGTTTTTACGCGCGGATCACACAGGGTAAGATGACAAAACTGTAACCTTATTAAGTGTATTTAATGTATTATTCGCCTGCATATGTATTGTAAAGTCCGAGGACGTTCCCACATAGAAGATAATGTTGGGTTCCCCCCCAATATTTCCTCCCTTTAGACTGGCCGCGTTCTCGCGGCCTTTTTTATTCTGCGGCAAGGAGCGCCTTGGTTTGGGAACCTCTGATAATCGCCTTTGATATATCAAAAAGGTCCTCCTCTAATGTCTTATATCCTTTTTTACGCTCGAGCGTGACCGGGTTGAGGTACAGATCGCGGTTGATCTCAATCTGTATAGCTTCCACGCCGTCCAAGGGTTGCCCATAGTGAGAGGTGATATAGCTTCCCGCGTAAGGATAGTTCCGAGCGACAGAATAGTTTTTGGCTACAAACAAGCCTTCAATACGCGCGATCGTCGCCGGATGGCAGGATGTGCCGTGCCGGTCGCCAAGGATGACATCGGCGCGCCTTGTGCCGGATGGCGTAAATCCGGGCATGGAGTGGCAATCAATGATCAACGCTTCGCCAAATTCATCCATAGCCTCTTGTCGCAGGCCTTTGAGCGCGCTGTGATAGGGGCGATAAAGGCTATCAATGCGGGGCTGCACAGCGGACGGTTTAAGCGCGCGCCGATAGATGGGTAGGCCTTCGCCGAGGACGAGGGGAATTAATCCGAGGCCCGCTTGCGCGCGTGCCGTGGCGAACTCACCCCTTGGAAGCCATTTTTGCGGTAGCTCGTCCTCCGCACGGCTCACATCCAGAAAGCACCTAGGAAAGCGCGCGGCCAGAAACGGTGCCCCGAGGCTCGGAACGTCACCGAAAAGCGAGTCAATGAACGCATCTTCGTTGCGGCGCAGGCTGGCGAGGCTTTGCCCGCTACGGGCGGTAAACTCTTGCGGATAGATGCGTCCGGAATGGGGCGAACAGAAAATTGTCGGCGCGGCGAGAACGCTTGGCCGGATGAGGGTGATCGGCGGGTCAAAGGCCTCGAGGCACGCCTCTTCCATAGATTTTTGCCGCCCCATCATGAGCGATATGCCCAAAAGAAAGTGTGGCTGCGGCTTGTTTTTTGTGGCATGCTTAACGCCAAGTTGAGCTCGTGCTTATGAAAACTTAAGAGCCTGCCTGTAGGTTGCACAAAATTGGCGAAGAATGTGCAAGGGGAATCTATTGACGGCTTCATGCGTCCCGATATAGGGCATGTGAGGTCTAAAATCTACAGGGAGGTGCCAAGAGCACCTGGTATTGGGACATTAGAATGGCAACAATTTTATACGCAGAAGACGATGACGGCATGCGCCGTTTTTTTGAAAAAGCACTTGAAAAAGCGGGGCACCATGTGATCGCCTGCGCCGACGGTGAACGCGCTTTACGGGCGCTGAAATTCGCGGACGGCGCGTTTGACCTCTTGCTGACGGATATTATGATGCCGGGCCTTGATGGAATTGAATTGGCCAAACAAGCCGAGGCGATTTCACCGGGTATAAAAATCATGTTCATCACAGGTTTTGCCGCTGTTGCCATGCAAGATCCGCAAACGGCGGAAAACGCGACAGTCTTGTCAAAGCCCGTTCACTTGCGTCAATTGGTCAATGAGGTGGACAAACTCATCGCCGCGTAATTTTCGTGGCCAAATCATGGTATTAGGGCTTGATTAGCCCGCAAGGCGGGGATATATCCCCACCTCTCGATAAGGGCTCCGGCCCATATGGATGGTCTTGAAACGTTGTTTTAAGGGCGATTAGCTCAGCGGGAGAGCACTACATTGACATTGTAGGGGTCACTGGTTCAATCCCAGTATCGCCCACCATCCATTTCCTCCAAACATCCCGAACTTGATCCACCTCCAAAGAATGCCCTAGTTTCCGTAGCTTAGCGGGATAAGGTCTGGGTTGTAGACGGAGGGAGACGATGATTTGGCGTTATTTGGGCTGATGTGAGCCTATAGTCTCTACGGGCCATTTCCGTGACCCCTTCGTTGGACGTTTGGATATCGTAAAGTTGCAGAATTGACGAGGCTAGGCTGCGGGAAATCCGAGTTGAGCCCTTTGCTCGGGCCATAGCAAAGGCAACTTATAGCTGCTCTTCAAATCGTGAGCCGACATGTGACTCGGCTGCTGGCCATTTAGAATGGCGTCGACAATGTCCGGTGCAAGATACCCGAGCGGTAAAAGACGTTTGGCATCCGCATGGTCGATGGAGTGTTTCTCCGCGAAAGCTTTGATCGAAGAGATTGAACCATCCAGCAGTCCCTTTCGCAGTTCATAGGCTCTGGAGATAAGCACTATAAGCGATTGATCTGGATTGGGCATTTTCTGGATATTCCCACCGATGATCATTTTGAGTTCCCTGCCGCGCCGCCGCAATGTCATGGATTTGCTGAGTTCAATAACAGTGTTTTCAGGTAGATCTAAATTCAGCGCTTCCGCAAACGGGCGCGGACGGAACCGGACCTTGATCTGGTCAGAATGAACCGTGATCTTATCGGTCCAAGTGGTGAGCGTCTTTCTGAGAACTTGACCGCTATTTGCGTTTAGCGCTTCGGTTATTGTTTCACAAAGTCGTTCAATTCGCCCGACCAGCTCTACAGATGGAGATTGAATATCTAGCAATTCCATTGCCGCCTGTTTTGACCCAAGCGTTGTGGTGAAGAGACCTTTGATAAGCGGCTCAATTGTCTTTGCTGGAATACGCCATCCGCTGTCCTGACTATGGCTTAGCGGGTTTTTGCTGACATAATATCGATAGGCCTTGCCGCGGTTTCTTGCGATTTCCGGAACCAATGGATTACCATCAGAGTCCTCCAGTAAGCCCCCAAGTAGGGCTTGGCACTTATTATTGGACTTCCTTACGCGCAGTCCGGAATTGCTTCCGAGAATGTCTTGAACGAGGTTCCAATCTCGTTCATCAACGATGGCGTCATGCTCGCCGTCATAAAGTGCATCTTTATGCTGGATCTTTCCGATATAGATGGGGTTCTTCAGTATCCAATAAATCGCGCCTGTAGAGAAAGGTTGACCGCCTCTTGGGTTTCCCTGTTTGTCAGCTTGCTGTTTGGACCGAAGGCCTCGCCTATCAAGTTCAGCCTTAACGTCCGATGCATTTCTCTTCTCCAGATACAGGCGGAATATGGTTCGAACAGTGTCAGCCTCGCCTTCGATAATATGAAGCTTACGGTCTTTTTGCTGATAACCAATAGGGCAGGTGCCGCCCATCCAGATACCGCGTTTCTTGGAGGCGGCGAACTTATCCCGAATACGCTCGGCTGTGACCTCCCGTTCAAACTGGGCGAAAGATAGTAGTACATTAAGTGTCAACCGTCCCATGGACGTCGTCGTATTAAAAGCCTGCGTCACAGACACAAATGACACGTCATGCTCATCAAACACATCGACGAGCTTTGCAAAGTCAGTGAGTGATCTTGTGAGGCGGTCCACCTTGTAAACAACGATGACATCTACCAACCCGGCTTTGATATCATTTATGAGTGACTGAAGGGCAGGGCGGTCCATGTGACCTCCAGATATGCCCCCATCATCATAACGCGCCTCTCTCTGTTTCCATCCTAATCCAGCCTGCGAGGCTATATAGGCCTTACAGGCTTCATACTGTGCATCCAGAGAATTGAAGTCCTGATCCAGACCTTCCTCATGGGATTTGCGAGTGTAAATGGCGCATCGATAAGTGGTTTTATCCGTCATGGTTTACTGACTCACACCAAAGAACCGAGGTCCCGACCAATGCGCGCCTGTTATGGCTTTGGCGACAGACGACAAAGAATTGTAGGTCACATCGTTCATGACAAAACCTTTGTCAGTGACATGAACAGAATAAGTCTGACCGTTCCATTCCCGAACAAGTTGAGCGCCCACCTTCGTTTTGGGCGTCACAGTTTTTGGTTTTGAGATCGGCACTTTTTCTGAACAAGCAATCCTCATAAGCGATTTCTGTGAGCTCTTATGCAAAGCTCCGTAAGATTTGCACTGTATGTGATACGCGAGGCCTCTTAACAAAGAGGGCTTTCTCGCCCCTCTAAATGGCGGCGTTCCGTAGGCCGCTGTCCAAGCCTTCGCGAGTTCCGCACGATCTAGCGTTTCCAGATGAGCGATATTTTCTGCTATTCCAGACATCATGCGTCTGCTGCGGGGTTAAGGATTCGGTAGATCGCATCTTTATTTTCACGGGTCTCGCGCTCTATTTTGTAACCGCGCTTTCTAAGTCCGGTAAGCGTTGCGCTTGTCGTATGCGTTTGCCAGCCAAGAGCCTCGCTGGCTTTTATCAACGTCACACCCGATTTGCGTGACAAGAGCGCGACCAGTTTGGCTTGTTTGCTGCCGGTCCGCGGGGCATTGATTTCTGTAAGTTGGGTTTCCATATTCTGTCTCCAGGCTTGGCGGCTACACCAAATGGCCGCTACTACCGAGACAAGGCCCTCACAATGGGCCGCACGACACTACTGCTTCCGTTGCTCCCGAAGTCCAGTGCTTTATACAAAAGTGAGTGTAGAAAACCTATCCTGTTTAGCCGTAGCTGTTACGTTAGCAACGCGTGATCGAAGGATTGACTTATGTCTTTTCCAGTGATTTGCCCTTGGCTTCGAGGATACCTTATTCCTTTTGATTTCATCGCAGATTAGCTGGGTGATGAAAGAGATCATCTGGTGCTTGTTTAAGGCACCATACTTTCAAGGGGAAAAATTACTATAATTAAAACAACGACATAAGGAAGTAGGGAGGTGCCCCCACACGGGGTGCTCATCGTCCTGAATATTTAATTATTACAATGATTTAGGTGTCTGCGCAAGATGTTTGTGAGGCAGGAAGTTAGGGTGTTTGTGAGGCAAATCTACTGGCTAGTCTTACACTTATTTTTTTCGTTTCTTTACTGGAACCAAGCTCTTTGCAGAGAACTTGACAGGCTCTCCACTTTTTAGCGCTGCCCAAAAGCAAACTGTTCCGAATTCGGCGTAGTCTGTATAAAAACGCTCGACACCAGAACCAAATTTTTCATCGTAATCGGGGTGCCCTTTGATTGCTTCCATTAAAAAATCAGTATGCGCTTGTGAGACTCTATCTCCCGGTTCGTAGCTTTTCAGTAATTTGTTAAGGTAATCTTTGGCATCACCTTTCTTATCAAATTCTATTCCGCCGACCGTAACTTTCTGACCTTTACTCATTTGTAATTACCTCAGTCTCTGTTTCCGTGCTTCTACCAATATGAATAGCTACTTCTTCAATCATCAAGCTAGCAATACCAAATGCTTCTAAATTATCATAGTTACTTTCAAGCCATTGCATCGTTTCATCAATTTCCAATTCGCTATTTGCGACCGCCTCGTTAATTGCAACTGCGGTCATGCGCGACAATCCGATAGACATTAATGAAACAAGAGTTTGTGTAGACACCCCAAATTCTAAAGCGGTGCCGATATTAAGTTCGTTTTCTACCAACTCTTCTTTGCCAATTTCTTTGAGATAGTGATACAGCACATCCTCATATGCAGATAAATATCTTGGCGCGGCGAACCTTGCAATGTTTTCAACGAGTTCCAAAGTTTCCCGAATAACATCCGCAATTTTCCGAGGTTTACCTTGCTCTTGGTTGTACTTTACTCTCGCGTCGATAATCCGTGGAAGCGTCCAACCCTCCAGCCACCTCAAGATAACAACAGCGTACATTCTAGATTGACGCACTGTTCCGAATGGACCGCCCATAGTTTTGTTTATTCGAGTCAAAATTGTTACTAAACGACCAAAAACCTCATCATCACCAGGTCGAAGCACAATTAAGTTAATTGGGTCTTTTTCAATTTTGATGAACTCGTCTAACAATGACTGTAAACCCTGCGGGTTTAATCCTGCATGACGCTCAACGAGTTCAGGAGGTAAATAAATTTTGGAAGCGGCTTTTTTTAGTGAGCTGTCAAGCTCCTTAAGATAATCCACATCGTACCGATTCTTCAGAGAGCTATGTTCCAGTGGCCCCTGAGTAATAAAACGGGTCAAGATTGATGAACTTACAGACTCAAACTCAATAAACTCATCTCTGGATATTTCCTCGCCGGAAGACATTTTTTCAACATATGCCGTAAAAGAGTCTTTTTTTGATAGTGCGGCATCGCTCTCTGTTTGAATTTTATAGTTCTCCCGTTCTGGGAGTCCATAGGGCCATGCGTCTGTGTTATGTAAATCTAAACAAATTATGTTTCCCTGAAATTCAGTTCCCCACCTACCAGCGCGACCAGCTAAATTCCAAAAATCTTGAGGCCCCATCGGGTTGCCTATTCCTTTACGCGGCCCGCGGACAATGATATTTTTACAAGATAGGTTGACCCCTTCTATAAGCGTAGAGGTGCAGACTAAGAATTTTAATTTTCCCTCCTTGAATAACCGTTCAACTTCAAATCGGACTAGGGCAGGCATATTCCCGTAATGAAATGCCACACCATCACGAACAATGCTTGCTAGGAGGTATTTAGGGTGAACACCTTTCTTCACTAATTCGGATAAACGCAGTAAGTCTTGTGCAGGAACCTCCTCTTCTGCAGCTTCGGTATCTTTAGTGTAATCCCGAATAAGTTGAGCTACTCTTTCGGCTTCTACAGCGCCATTTACGTATACAAGTGTTCCACCTGCGTGACCCAACTCTGCAGCCACGTAAGCCAGTCGTTTAGTCATATTTTCGGGTTTGCTTTTAAGGTCAAAAGAGCCAAGCGGCTTGAATTCCTTACCTTCAATATAGTCAATATTCCATGTTTTCCCGCTGTGTTGGCGTACAGCCAATAGGTTTTGAAGCACCATTACCGATGCGCTCTCTAAAACTTCTTCGGCAACATTTTCGGGACGGTCTTGCAAAAGCACTCGAGGGTTAGAAGTTGAAGGGCTAACAAAGATAGATTTGATTTCAGGGTTTATTCGAACCACCCGATCAATTGCGTCTTGTAATATAACCCCCCTGCGATTGTCGCTGATTTTTTGAGCTTCATCGACTACAAGAAGATCAAAGTTAGCTGTCGCTCCGAGTTCATTGACAAGCAGGTGAATTCTCTCCTGAGTTAGCACATATATAACAGGCTCATCATCCTTTTGTCCTTTTAAGAAAGGACTCGCGAGAGGCAGTGAAGATATTTGAACGTTGTTTAAGCCTCTAAATCTGCTGCGCAAATCCTTCTCGACTTCGCCTACAAGAGCACGCGTTGGGGCAAGATAAAGCAGTCTCTTCACCGTTCCGCTTAAGATTTTATCTGCGAGAAACTGACCGACAATGTATGTCTTTCCTGCGGCTGTAGGCGCTGATGCAGATAACCAAGTTCTATCTTTTGAAGCCTTCCGCCAAAGGTCGCGTTGAAATTTATTGGCTGGCAAATAAGTTCCAGAATGCTCGAGAAGGACGGACCCTAAAATATCGCGACGGGCGGACTCTATTCTCAAAATTGGGCCGAGACGTTCCTCGAGACCAGATTCAATTATTCTGCGTTCAACTGCCAACGTCAGCGCTCTGGAGTTGTCAAGTTTATCCAACAATACCCCAGCAGTGTCATTTATATCACTTGGTGTGTCCGAAAGTAATGCACCTGTTGCAATCTGTAACGCACCTTCTAAATGCTTAGCATCTGTTGATTGGGCAAGGATGCTACTGGCGAATAAAAGGTCGGGCCAATCCTCATTAGGAATTTTCTCATCATCCCCTGAAATCATAGGTAGGCTAGTTTTTATCAGCGCCTTTTTTATTCCGATGAGTTTTGGAGAAACTACACTCTCGTAAACGAAGTCAAACAAAGCCTTGCGGGTCATTACACTTTTCCCATGGCGGCAAGAAAGTCAGCTCTGAATTGTTCCGCTGAAGGTAGAGGCACAAAAAAGAGGTCAATCACGAAATTCTCAAGTTTGTATTTTTTTATAGCTCCCTCGAGTGATTTTCCCCATTCTAGAATTTGTGTTTTGGCGTCCTCTTGGAGCTTCTCAATTGAAAGCGGTTCGTTGTTATATATATCCGCGTCGAAACCAACTAAAGCTAGTCCGCGATATTCAATCATTTTTGATTTCTTTGAAGAGGCGGTAAAATACTGTCGAAGTGAATTGCTTAATTCAGGGTTATCCAAATCCGCGTTGTCTCTAAGTAGTTGCAAATCTCTATTTCGTTTAGCTTCTGGAGAACTATCTTCAAGGAAATATGGCTCTAAAGACTCGAAACAATCTTTAATTGCTGTTGATGCAGCTTTGTGAACTTTTGACTCTCCCCAATATAAATGAAGCAAACCATTTTCACCAATTCCGATATGTATACCGTCAGCACCATTGTAGTGAAGTTTTGCGGATGTTTTCAGAGGCATTTTTGCAATCGCTTGGGGAAGGCTAAGTACCTGTTCTCCAAATACATAGAGCAGCAACTCCCCACCTTCACCAGTTTTTTGAAGGTCCACGAATAGAGATCTTGCTTCATCACATAACGAGCTTACGGCTCGCGTTTGATTGTATTTCTTATCACGGGCTTTGGCTTCGGAAAGTTTTGAGCGTGGAATAGCATAGTCGGCTGCAGTGTAGCGTAGATAATTAATAAGCTCCTTTGGTTGAACCTTACCTTGCGCATCAACTGTCAAACAAAAACAATGTGATCGGACTTTTATCCCAGCCACCTCAAAAGTGTGGTCGACACGCTTTAGATGAACCTCAATCTCTTCAGGGTCACCAGATAATAATTCAGTTAAACTCTCAGGTGTTAGCTCCAATTTACTTCCGACTCCTTTTGCACAGTGTGGTATCTTAATCGAAGGCGGTTGCACGTCAATGCCCTGCAAGTCCTGAGCGTAACTGACTGTCTGATTTGATACCCTTGCAATTAAACTTCTGCTCACCGCCCAATTCCTCTTGACCGCCCCGCATCCCAATCAATACCGCCACCGCTAAGCACGCGGCCTCTGATGCGTTTACCCCACTTTTGCGCGTGAGTGCTCTCCCAAGGAACCAAGTAGAAAGCTCGCTGCGTTTCAATCATCGCATGGGGGCCGTGAGGGAGTTCGTATTTCTGCGAGACCGTGCCTTCAATCAACCGTCCTGACTGCGCTGCAACGTGCGCCTTACCTGTTATGCTCTCCAGCTTCTCCGTCGCGGCGTTGAACCCTTCCGTCTCTAAGGCTTTCATATAGCCACGTTTGTAGATGATAGAGGTCTTCTGCTCGTCTTGGCGTAGCTCTGCATAGCCAAGCTCAATGAGCCATGTACGGCGCTGTTGAAACGCCGTGTCCAGCTCGTTAGCGAAAGCGCTAGATTTGACGCTTATTCCTCCTAGTCCGCCTCTGCCCCAATTTACCTGTGCGCGGTCAAGCCACGTCGCACCGGGACTCTCCAACTGGGCCTCCATGTCTTGGCGCGAGAGTAGTTTCACGCCTGACGCGCGCCCTTGCTTTAAGTCCAGTGCGATAGCCCGCTCTTCAAAATCCTCTTGCACACGCCACTCCAAGGGATCGCCGTCCTTATCTTTGCTGACGACTTGCACCACGCCCGCTTTCGCTAGTGTCGCTAGGCGTAGTCTGTGCGCGCGCATATGTGCTGCACTTCTACTGCCGCTGCCGTCTACCCAATCTTCTGGGCCGCTCGTGGCGATAGCGTAAGTTCCGACAAGTCCGTTACGGGGCTTGCCATGATAGTCTTTACCCGTCGCAATGGCTTGGATGTTGCGGTCAACCGTTCGCAAGCTGGGCGGCGAGACTTCGATGATAGAACCGACCTTAGCGGCTTCGCCCGCCCTTGTGTCCATACCCGTCTCGACGGTGCTGACATATCCGTCAGTCCCGTCGATGATGAACCGCACTTTGCCGCCGCTTTTTGCGTCTGGGTTCATCCCTTCATCACGGTCAAGCGTCTTGGCAATCACGCGGCCAATAACGCGCCTGTTTGATAGGCTTCCATCAAAATTCTCACGTCCATCATTTAAGCGGACAGGGCGCTTAATGTTCGCCCTATCCATATCGGCATGGATTTCTTTGTTTAGCTGCTCGCGGTGCTCTATCTGTCCGAGGGTTTTAAAGGCGTCTTTGTCGAGTTGCCAACGTCCTTTATCAGTAGGCTGTGCCAAGCCCATTTTCTCAAGGTGGTTCATTCGTCCAATAAGGATGTGGCGGTTCAATGGTGAGTGCTGACCAAACGTGCTCGCCGCTGACCCTGCGCGAAGGTCGATTGTGTTGGTGAGTTTGTCCATCCCGTCCGCGATATGTCTATCCACTGCGGTCACGTGCATCGCGTCAACCTCGCGCTTCATCTCCTGCTGGATGGCCAACTCTGATTTCCAGCCCAGCTCGCGGGTGAGTTCCTCCTCCAACCGTCCTCTTATGCCGCGAGAGATATACTCGCCCGCTATGTTCAATCCTTTGCCGTCATGGGTCACGCCCCGCGCAATGATATGTGTGTGCGGATGAGCCGTATCAAAATGGTCAACAGCCACCCAATCTAGCCGCGTGCCTAAGTCCTCTTCCATCTGCGTCATCAGCGCCCGTGTCGTGTCTTTCAGGTTGGGTGTTCCGTCGCGGTTCACGCGGGCCAGTTCCGCGCCGTCTTCGGGCGAGATCATAATCCGAAACTGGTGGGGGTCACCCCGTCCGTCAAAGCTCTCTTGGGAGCGGGCCACAAAATCCCGCCCGTCAACTTCTACGCCTTCGTCTGGGCCGTAGAGCTGACCTCTCGTTGGCGTCAACTCCGCCGAGCCGTCCAGCCCTTCGGCTCGCTCCACGCCTGCGCCTTCGCGCTGGAGGTAAGCCAAGTGGCCGCGAGAGACAGACGACTTGGCATTGCGCAGCTTCACGACCCGTACTTTTACAATCGCGCGGCGGGCGCGGTAGCGGTCTCCCGTGGCACGGTGAACGCGCCAGCCTTGCTTCGGCCCAATACCGCGTTCCAAGGCGGCACGGCCTCGACCTCTCGCGTTAAACCGTCCTGTGCGGGTGTGGCGGGCTTGGTCAGTGTGCGCCGCCCAGAGACAGCCTTGCCTCTCACAAGCCCAATGCGGGCCTCTTGGAAAAGGCCCTTATAGCTGGCGGGGATACTCACCTCGGAACCTCGGCTGCTGGATTTGCGGGCTTTGGCTTTTAAGCGGAAATCATCTTCATGCGTCATTCGCCCATAATCGGACAAATGAAGCGGTTTTGTCTTGAGGAAAGCCGCCCATAAAGTGCAGGGGAACGGGAGCTTCTAGGTATTGACGGGATAGGGGCACTTTGGAGGCACCGCACACGAGTCACCGAAAAAGTAACACCCCAACTCGCGTAGCAATAACAGAGCTTTAGCGTCGAAGTGCCCCCAAAAGGGCGGTTCGCTTTATCTTGCTAAAGCTCTTTTCTTTCTTAATCTCTCCCCAAGTGCCAATCCTATTTAATTAATAACGCTCTCGCAAAATAGTGCCGTCCGACGCGCCTGCTGGAGCCGCCCCACACGAGCGGAGGCAGGGGCGTTGGACTACCCGCATAGCGGGGACGAAATGGTTTGAGGGTACGATCCCATTTTTGCGACCTCAGGATTTCTACGTCAGTCTATATCCGAACCGTTTGGGTCTAGTGCTATATATTCGCCTGAAACCCAATGCTCAGGTTCTACAGAGGAGGAATAGACCTGATACCATCCTGAGCGCTCATCTAATATCTGAATGCGATCTCCGCGCTGACTGCTGCCGACGACTGGACAATCTGTATTTGGACATGAGCGATGCCGTAATGAGTCTGCAGTTATCGTTCCATACTCGACGTCAGGGAGCGGCGGTGTAGTATTTGCAATAACTTCAGTGCGGCTTCGGAATTTAGACCAAAGCTCTGTTAGAGTTGAGCGGGCATCTAGACCGAAACGGGAAAAAAGTGCTCCAGCAACAAGCATACACAAGGTCGCCGTAATGATACCAAGCTCGCGCGGGCTGAAGCGAGTGAGCGCTGGGCGAAGCGGTGTATCAGGGTTTACCACATTGTATAAGGCACCTCTTATCTTGGCATCATGAGCTCGTTTACCATAGCGCGCTAAGCCGAACCGCGCTAAATTCGCCTCAAAAGGCAGCGTGTGGGTGCGAGACGCTCGGGCGGCCTTGGTATCACTTTCAGGCATCTGATCTATGTATTTTGCAATCAACTTTTCAACCATTGTGAGAACCATTAAGGGAGGAACGTCGATGTCAAAATCAGCAAAACTCGCCTCGCGAGAAAGGCGAGGTTTTCGAAGGAACGGGATATGCTCACCAACTAATAAAGAGAGCTTTCCTAACACTAGCGCTAATGCAAACCCTAGCGAAATTGCTCCAAATGCAAGAACAATCGTGTTGGCCCAAGACAACGCACTAGCCTCATTGGAAAGCGCTTCCAGATAACGCTCGACCGAAGATTGGGTCGGAAATAGGCCTGCAACAAAATCGCTTTCCCCAAAACCCGCGCGCACTGCAACAATACTAATGGCGAGGAAAAAGCTAAGAGTGACAATCATACTTGCCAAAAATCTGGCAATACCAAAGAGGCGCGTCGCCGTATAAAAACGATCAGCTGCCAACTGAGCAAAAGGACTGTTAATCTGCCGAAGTGTTGATACTGCGCCCAGTCCAGGAATATCTGAAAAGTCATGAACGATATCGTCGGGCGCTTCAACAGAATAGGATCGGACCGCTATCCACTCTTTACGCGAGTCGAATGTCATTTTGGCAAAGTCATCGTCATCCAGTTCAGCAAAGGCCTCGAGACCAATTGAAACGATTTTTGGATCACTTTGCTTCAAAAGGCCTGTAAGAAACAGATCAAACGCAGAGTGAAATTCTACAGCATACAGGTAAAGAAAGCGGGGGTCCTTCATAATGGGCACCCGAGTTTCGACCAAAGTTTCAGCTATATCTCCCATATCGGGGTCATCTACGAATTCAACCCAGTCCAATGCATCCAACATAGAAAATAGAGGAATTTCTTTGGCAATATGACGCTCAACTGCTGAGAATTTCACGCGATTTTTATATGTTCTCTTGTATCGCTTGTAGGCTCGCGGAACAGCCATCGCGTGAAATCGTCTCTCAATTTCAGACAGCTTCGAAAGTTGATCTTTTCCAATAAGTTTTAAAACACCGACATATCGATCCAGCAGGGGAAGGTAAGACCTTTCCTCAGCCATGTTTTTCCATTGATCCTCAAGTGCATCAAATGCATCTGTTAAACTAATTGTCTCAGCCATGTCCACTCCGCCCTAATTCTCAGCATACATTAAAGAAAGCTGAAAAGCCAGTTTGGACTAGCTGTCCGTGACAAAACAACGGCCATAAACCAGATGTGGCAGACAGACTTCACCTACTTTAAAATCATCGGTTGGGGCTGGATGTATCTGTCGACCGTGCTCGATGACTTCTCACGCTACATCATAAGTTGGAAGCTGTGCACGACGATGAAGACATCTGACGTCACTGATACGCTGAACATGGCGCTCATAGCCTCAGGTTGTGACCAAGTTCATGTGGCGCACAAGCCGCGACTGTTATCGGATAATGGCGCGAGCTATATCTCTAGTGAACTCGCGGATTACATCAAAGACAACGACATGAGCCACGTCAGAGGGGCACCATATCATCCGCAAACACAGGGCAAAATCGAACGCTGGCATCAAACTTTGAAAAACAGAATCCTACTCGAAAACTACTTCCTGCCCGGTGACCTTGAACGTCAGATCGAAAGCTTCGTCGAGCATTACAATCACGAACGATATCACGAAAGCTTGAAAAACGTCACGCCCGCCGATGTCTACTTCGGCAGAGCCCAATCCATTTTGAACCGCAGAGAAAGGATCAAGAAAAAGACCATCGAACATCGACGCTTGCAATACCGTAAAGCCGTCGCTTAATATCAACTAAAGAGGTGAGCAAAGTCTCTCTTAGCCCGGGCCGAAACCTGTGCCATTTTATATGACGACGGACAGCTGTCTGACGTCAGCGCCTATGGCACAGATTGATAAATCACAGTGCGGGCCTACCGTCGGCCCAGCCGGGTCTGAGGAACTCCCCCAGACGAATTCTATATAGGAATATTCGTAAAATGTATCAATAGATAGCGCATTTGGATCAAGTTAGCTATTCCTCATAGGCGAATATCAAGTCACGAAAAGCACGCCAATCGCTAATACAATAGCGAACGATCACATGGAAAAACTAGGGTTTCGGCATATAATTTTTGATTAAAATCCAAGGAAGTTTGAGTGCAGAAATCTGTCCACTAAGAATAAGTGGACACTATCCCAGACCTAAATCTGTGCCATAGGCGCTATATTACAAATTGCTTTGCATCACCTACTGCAGCAATAAGAGCTGTTGTTCCCATTGGGCCTATGCCGGGGATAGTCATCAGCCGCCGAGCGGTATCATCTCTCGCTGCAATAGCCTCGATCTCCCGGGTGACGCTTTCAATGCGCGTTTCTAAGGACACCAAATCCTCAGAAAGCCCGCCTAATATCCTTCGCATGTGATCAGATAGCTCATTATCTTGATTTTCAATAATTCGAGGGCATTCACGTTTGAAGAGCCCTGCGCCTTTTCCAATGGCTATTCCATATTCCAAACACAGCGCTCGCATTTGATTGATGAGCTGAGTTTTACTCGATACCAGTTGGCTACGGACACGGTGTAAGGCCTGCATATCCACCTGATCTTCATTGCGAACCTTTACAAACCGCATTGTTGGCCGGATCACAGCTTCCGCAATGGCCTCAGCATCAAGGGTATCGTTCTTGTTCGATTTAACAAAGGGCTTAACAAACTGAGCGGGCATTATTTTGACTCTGTGCCCCATAGCTAAAAGCTTTCTGGCTAACCATTGTGAACCTGGACAAGCCTCCATGCCGATAAGGGCCTTCGGGGCAGTCTCAAAAAACCGAAATATTGCTTTTCTGGTGAACTTAGCTCGTTGTAGCAGGACTCCATCTTTATACATTCCCACAATGTGAAATGTTATTTTGCCAAGGTCGATTCCATAAACGGCCGCATTTTGATGTTTAACAGGCATAATATCTTTCCTTTCTAATTTAATTTTTGAATATAGCACGTCTGAGGGTGGAGGCAGACCATCTCATTAGTGGTGACGCCCCCTCTCAGCATTTGCTCCGTAAATGCCTGCCGGGCAGTGGAGGCCAAGCGAGAAGCTGTGGCTCACCTTTGCAATGCGCATGAGGTCAGCCAGTGTCGGGCGTGTAAAGTTCTGCAAGTTGACCGGTCCGGCGTGCGCTACAGAAGCGTTCGGCCTGACGATGCAGACCTGAGAAAGGCTATTCGGGATATCGCCCGTGAGCGCCGTCGGTTCGGTTATCGTCGCATTGGCGTCATGCTGGAACGTGATGGCATCACAATGAACCACAAGAAGCTCAGGCGGCTTTACCGTGAAGAGAAGTTGCAAGTTCGCAAGCGTGGCGGACGCAAACGGGCCCTTGGCACGCGATGGCCAATGGTTTTACCAAGCCGTGTCAATGAACGCTGGAGTCTGGACTTTGTTAGTGATGCTTTCACAGATGGCCGCCGTTTCCGCATTCTCGCTGTTATTGATGATTATAGCCGAGAGTGCCTCGCGCTTGTCGCGGACACATCATTATCAGGCGGCCGTGTGGCCCGTGAGCTTAACGCGGTTATCGCTAGGCGCAGAGCCAAGCCCAAGACAATTGTGTCTGACAACGGAACCGAGTTCACAAGCATGGCGATACTTAAATGGTGCCAGGAAACAAAGATCGGTTGGCATTACATCGCGCCGGGCAAGCCAATGCGAAACGGTTTTATCGAAAGTTTTAATGGTAGCTTCCGCGACGAGTGTCTGAATGAAACGCTGTTCTCATCACTGACGGATGCCCGTCACCACATCAACCATTGGAAGGAGGATTACAATGTAACCCGGCCCCACTCATCACTGGGCAATCTCACCCCGCGTGAATACGCCCAAAATCAACACTTGCAACAGAGGGCCGCATGAGGCCAAAACAATCAAATGACTCTACCGGAAAATGGTAGGAAGTTGGGGCGCAGGTCACTAGAAAGATTATACGGTGATTGAATGCCAATTATATTGATAAATTTTATTCTACTTATTAACTTCATCATTAATTTATTTTGGGGCCTGATATGGCGCGGCACACATCCTACGGATCATCTAAAGCCATTCGCACAATTTGGTTTTTAGGTGGTGCCATTGCTACAGCATTCGGTGCAGTTGGTGTCGTCTTGCCGATACTGCCGACAACGCCTTTTATTCTCCTTGCCGCATTTTGCTTTGCTAGATCTTCCAGGCGATGTCATGCTTGGCTTATTCAACACCGCACATTCGGGCCTCTCATATCTAATTGGACCGAACATGGCGCAATCGACCGAAGGGCTAAAACTTTTGCAGTTTTGTCCATGGTCGCAGTTTTTGTCTTGTCTTTGGTTCTGGGCGCGCCTCGCTTTGCCCTGATCCTTCAAGCCGTAATTTTGTTGATGGCTGGCGGCTTCGTGCTGTCCCGGCCGCTGCCTCCGCAGCGCCAAATGAAAGGTGACGCCTGATGCATATGACTGTCCTCTACATCCACCTGCTGGCTGCCACAATTTGGGTTGGCGGGCACTTAATATTGGCGATTAGCCTGCTGCCCGAAGCTTTGGCTAAGCGAGAGCCTCAAATGATAGAAAGCTATGAACGTGTATATGAGCGTATCGGTATGCCCGCGCTCATCGTGCAGGTGATAACGGGGCTTTGGCTCGCATATGTACTATTGCCCGACATCAAGGCATGGCTAAACTGGGATAACCCAGTTGCTTTGACAATATCCCTCAAACTTGCCTGCTTAATTGCGACGTTCGGTCTAGCACTACATGCACGCTTTCGCGTGATCCCGCGGCTTACGCCTACAACTCTGCCTGTGTTAGGTGGCCATATTATTGCCGTGACCTTGTTGGCAATAGCCTTTGCGTGGCTGGGCCTCAGCTTCCGCTATGGCGGCATTTAAGCCATGACGGTTCTCATTGCGATGGGCGTTTTTATACTCAGTCATGTCGCAATTTCGCGAACCGCGATTAAGCCGTGGTTGATATCGCATTGGGGACGCGGGCGCTACCTTCTTGCTTACTCTCTCCTATCGATAGTCCTTTTAGGATGGGTGATTTGGGCTGTGCTGACAGCGGACCGCATCCCACTCTGGTCGTCGCCGATGTGGAGTTACCCGTTCGCAGCTGTTGTGACCCTTATCAGTTTTGTTCTGATTAGCATTGGCGCCGTGTCGTCTAATCCATTGTCGGTGGCGTTTAAAAAAGCAGGCTTTGAGCCTACGCGACCAGGCTTCATTGGGTGGGTGCGTCACCCGCTTATTTGGGGGCCGACGCTTTGGGCAGTTGCGCATATCCCTGCAAATGGGGATTGGCCCAGCCTCATATTGTTTGCGGGTTTAGCACTATTTGGTCTGCTAGGCATCAAGCGTGTAGAGGCACGTTATCGCCGCAACATCGGGCCAAAGCGTTGGGCAGATATGACGCCTGGGCGCGGGCATCTCGATAAGTTCACCTTTATTGGGACCGCAATAGGGATTGTTCTATGGGCAGCGTTTCTTGCGCTTCACCCTGTTCTATTTGGATTTGATCCGGCGTCTATCTTATGGGGCATGTATTTAAGCCAGTAAGCCGTGCAAATTTTTTAGCCCAAGACGTAAATTGGCTTATGTTGACAAGAATACAGCTTTACCGGTCCTCTTCATTATGGACGAAACGCGCTTGGCCAGAATGATAATAAATCCGTTCCCGCCCTCATATGGAAAATCGATGCCTGTATAAATATTGCCGGCGCAATCAAAACATTCAAAAGACTGGCATGTGCACATAGACCGAGACGGGTCATTTTCTTTATCTCTCATCATAACACTCCATAAAGATATATATTATATGCATCTTTGCTATTGCTAATCACTCTTAAAGGCAATATATAAAATATACCTTTTAGGGGAATTGTATGAAGCTCACTACTTTCTCAGATTACGCACTCCGTCTCTTGATGCACCTTGCTGTGAATAATGGGAAGCTTACTACCATTGCGGATGCAGCAGACCGCTATCAAATATCCAAAAACCATTTAATGAAAGTCGCGCACCATTTGGTAAAAGAGGGCTCTGTAGGGTCTGTTCGGGGACGTTCGGGCGGCTTACATTTGGCGCGAGACCCTGCTGATATAAATCTGGGTCTTATTGTGCGTCAAATGGAGCAAGGCACAGCGCTTGTTGAGTGTTTTCCTGGGGGAAAAGGGGCTTGCCGAATTACAAGCGCCTGTCGTTTGTCATCAATACTCGCACAGGCACAGTCTGCCTTTTATGATTGCCTTGACCAATTCACCCTCGCTGATTTGGTCGCTGACAATACCGCTCTGGAAAAACTCTTATTCGAAAGCGCTGAACTATGACAGATCTACGCGCAACGGCCGCTCGCCAGAGCATTCAAGAAAATGCCGCGCGTATGGGCATTGATATGGCCTATATTGATGTGCTGGTTGAAACTTTTTACGATCGTATACGGGATCATGGTATTCTTGGCCCTGTCTTCAATGAGGCTATTCAAGACGAGGATTGGCCACACCACCTTGAGCGCATGAAAGCGTTTTGGGCCTCTGTGGCGTTAAATGCGGGATTGTATTCAGGCAAGCCTGTACCCGCCCATCAAAAGCATGCTGAGGCCATTCAAGATTGGCATTTCGGAATCTGGTTAGGATTATTTAAACAAACCTTAGAGGATACGGCAGCGACACAAGATGCCGTTGAGTATTTCATGGTGAGAGCGGAGCGCATAGCGGTGAGTTTGAAGCTCGCAATATTAGGCGTTCCGGGATTAGGTCGCCCTCAATATAGCGAAAAATAAGGGGCTACATAACCTCGACCACCAGATATAACTGCGAGAAAATCCATGAACACAATACCAGAAAATGTTCAAAAATACGCTGAGTCGCCGATATTTACTGATGATACAGTGCCGGAAAAACTGACCGTCCTACATCAAACAAAGTCTACTGTTTGGGGACGTATTTGTGTCTTAAGTGGAGAGCTTGACTATATTGTCTTTGGTTCACCTAAAACTAAAGCACGTTTAAATATTGACAAATACGGTATCATTACCCCGAAGGAAGCCCATCGTGTGGAAGTCATCGGCCGAGTCCAGTTTAAGGTCGAATTTTATAAATAATTGTCTGTAACGCTAAACGGCAATTGAGTATTGTGTTTGATTGGTTTTCAAATACTCGTCAAAGGCTGATGCAATAGTCCGCGTGAAAGGTTTTCCGCGTTCGGTTATTCTATAAACGTTTTCATCTTTGACGAAGAACCCTTCTTCGTCTTGAGCGGCAAGACGTTCGGCACGCATCAATATCAGGTCTGCATCATCTCCAAAATTATCCCTCAACGCTTTGGGCGTAAGTGTAAAATAACACATCAACTCGTTAATGGCGGTTGCGTAAATAGCGTCCAGTCCTTTGATCTGAATGCCACGCTGAATGGGTAAACGGTCGCTCTCAACAGCGCGTTTGTACGAATGTGTGTCCTTTACGTTTTGCGCGTATCCTTGAGGGTATTGGCTAATCGATGAGACCCCAAACCCGATCAGAGTGGTACAGTCGTCTGCTGTATAACCCTGAAAATTCCGTCTTGCGGTATGGCGCTTATATGCCAATGCCAAACTGTCCGATGCTTTAGCAAAGTGATCAATGCCAATAGCGGCATAACCTTTCCGGGCAAAAAACGTCTCTGAGAACCGAGCTTGCTTAAACCTCAAAACATTATCAGGTAAGCTGTCTTGCGCGATAAGTTTTTGATGCGGTTTGACCCAAGGCACATGGGCATAGCCGAATAGAGCAACTCGGTCTGGGTTAAGAGCGTCGACGCATTCCAAAGTGTGCTCCAACGTCGTCAGAGTTTGGAATGGCAGCCCATAAAGCGCGTCAATATTCAAAGAGCCAACCCCATAGCTTCTTAAACTATCGACAACGAATTTTGTTTGTTCAAAGGTCTGTATGCGGTTGATGCTCTCTTGTACTTTAGGATCAAAATCTTGAACACCTAAACTGGCGCGCGTAATGCCAAATTTAGCAAAGGCCTCAAGGGCGGCACTGTCTAAATCTGTGGGGTCAAATTCAAGGTTGATTTCCGTTTTACTATCTATGCTAAAACAATCATTCAAAACGGATTTAAGCCCAACCAGTTCAGCGCGTTTTAAAAGGCTGGGTGAGCCGCCGCCCAAGTGCAAATGTTTAATTATTTGTCGCCTACCCATAATCTGCGCCGTGAGCCGCATTTCTTGATATAGAGTCTGTAGGTATTTTTTTACAGGTTCATATTTCTAGGTATGTTTTGTGTGACACCCGCAAAACCAACACAGGCGATCACAAAACGGAATATGGATATAAATCGATATGGCTTCATCCTTAGGGATAGCGGCTATCCAAGACTTCACCTGCGCTGATTGTACAGCTTCAGAAAAATGCGGCGCTGTGGGGTAGCTTGTGTAGCGAGGTACTGGCTTGGCATAGTGTTCTATTAAAGATGCAGGGTAATGCGTCACAATATTCTCCTTATGGTAAGTCCATTAGCAGAGCTGATTGTTTTTGAGATTGTTGGATGTCTGAAGCCCACTTGATAGATGTTTGGTTGCGCAAATGAATCTTGAATTTATAGAGGGTAGAAGCTCTAAATTCGGGCTAGAATATTAAAGAAAAACCCTTGAGCACACAAAAAGGGCAGTATGCCGTTTTATCTGATTTGTCTCTTTTTCTGTGTCGCGGCCTTATACGCCGCGGTTGGTTTTGGTGATTGATCTACCTACAATGCGCTTTTAGTTCTACATGGAACAGATTACCGCATCCTGCCGGCTATAGCCCTAGCTTGTAATATCATCGTCGTATCTGGTGGTCTTGTGCGGTTTTACAAAGAAGGTTTGGTCGCGCCGCGCGCGCTTATGCCTTTACTTGTGACCTCCATTCCCGCTGCGTGGGTTGGAGGGCGTATGCCCGTTTCGGAAACGATTTTTGTCGGGCTCTTAGGCGGGGCCTTATTGCTGAGTGGTCAACGGCTCCTTTTGCAAAAAGACTTCGTTTTTTATACCAATAATAAGCGAAAACCACGACTGTCCTTAGCCTTGTTATCGGGAGGAAGCATTGGCTTGCTTTCGGGTCTCGTGGGCATTGGTGGCGGTATATTTCTCGCGCCTGCGCTATATTGGCTACGCTGGGACACGCCTCGAAAAATTGCTGCGGCCTGTAGCCTATCTATTCTAGCTAACTCTATTTTAGGACTCTCCGGGCAGATTGCGAAATTGTCAGACACAGATTTGCTGTCCTTAACGGTGCCATATTGGCCCTTGCTTGTTGCTGTATTTCTAGGAGGCCAGATTGGGTCTTGGATGGCTTCAAAACGCTTGGATCCTGTGTTTTTGAAACGGCTAACGGCGCTGCTCATATTATATGTTGCCGCCCGCTTGATATTTAATTGGTTGGGACTTGTCGGATTTCTAGGCTGAACGGGTTGCAATTTGTTCCAAGTCATAAATGATAGGGGGTGAGTGTTTTAGTGAGCATAAAAACAGGTTCGCAATGCAAAATGTACAAATAGAATTTTTTGGTCGTCTCTCAGATAGAATGGGAAATAAGCTGTCTTGGGAAGCGGAGGGCGAGAGTATGACGATAGGTCATCTGCGGTCTAATTTGGCAGCAGAATATGATTGCGACTATCTTTTACAACCGGCAATCATGGGTCTCATTAATGATGAAATCGTGCCAGACAGCTCGGTTATCACCTCCGGTGACGTCGTCGCTTTCTTTAGCCCACTGTCAGGCGGTTAAAAGGTGAGTGTGCACGCCCAGTTAACGCAAACTACCATTGATCCTACCCTTGTTGAAGCGGATTTTCGTGAAACTGCAAACATGTCAGGGGCTGTGGTTACGTTTCGCGGTGTGATGCGTCCTCTTTCGAAACAAGGTGAGACTTTAGCCGCCTTGGTATTAGAATGGCATCCGCGACTGACTGAAAAATCACTGCACGACATCGCGCAGGAGGGTTTGTCCCGGTTTGGCGTTGATAAGGTTAGCGTTACCCATCGCTGCGGGGCGATACTCCCCGGCGAGACAATCGTCTTTGTTGGCGTGGCTAGCGATCACCGCAGAGAAGCTTTTCAAGCGGCGGATTACTTAATGGACCGGCTGAAAACCGATGCTGTTTTTTGGAAACGAGAAGAAGGGTGTTTTGGCTCACGCTGGATTGAACCAACACAACGTGATCAAAATGACCGCGAAAGGTGGAGCAAATAACAATGGCCCGTATTGATGAAAGCCTGACATTCTACCCGATAAATATTGCCGTTCTGACGGTGTCCGATACCCGTGACAAAACGACGGATACATCAGGCGGTCTTCTCGCTGAGCGTACAGTTTCTGCGGGACATAATCTGGTTGATCATATCATCGTTAAGGATGAAATAGACGCCATACAAAAAGCCATTAAGGCCTGGGTCGCCAATCCTGGAATTGATGTTATTCTAACAACCGGCGGCACCGGTTTTGCCCCGAGGGATGTGACCCCCGAAGCCGTTAAACCACTTTTCAGGCGCGAGATGGATGGTTTTGCGACCGTTTTTCATCATGTCAGCATGGGTACGGTTGGGATTTCAACGTTGCAATCACGAGCCTTTGCGGGTCAGATTAAAGACACCTTCGTCTTTTGCGTTCCGGGGTCTACAGGCGCTTGCAAAGATGCGTGGGACAATGTGTTCGCTTTTGAATTTAATAGTCAATACAGGCCGTGTTCGCTAGTGGGACAGATAGAGCGTTATCGAGGTATTTGTCCGTGAGTGAGCTTACTCATTTGGACGGCGCTGGCCGCGTAAATATGGTCGATGTCGGTGATAAACCCATCACGCAGCGACGCGCCATAGCGAGCGGATATATTCTGACGCGCGAAGCCACACTTAATCTCGTGGTTGAAGGTAAAGCGCCAAAAGGCTCTGTTATCACCACAGCGGAGATCGCCGGTATAATGGGGGCCAAGAAAACCGCTGAGCTTATTCCACTTTGTCACCCCCTGCCGGTCACAAAAGTATCCGTCACAATTACGCCTGATACGAGCCTGCCGGGTTTTCGCGTTGAAGCAGAAGCCCGCACAGCCGGGCAAACGGGTATTGAAATGGAAGCCCTGACCGCTGTGAGCATAGCCTGCCTTACGCTTTATGACATGATGAAGGCGGTCGATAAAACCATGACGATTGGCGGCATCAAATTGATGGCTAAGAGCGGCGGTAAATCCGGCGACTGGACGGCTGAACAGGGTTAAAGCCAAGGAAGGCTGAAATTATGGACATGGTTCCCTTTGAAGAGGCGCTTGCCCGCACGATTAAAATCGCAAAGCCAATTGGCGTTGAAACAGTGACTCTTGCCGAGGCCGCACAGAGGGTTTTGGCGCAAGACGTTTTGGCGCGCTCGAATGCGCCCGCAACAGATGTTTCGGCTATGGACGGTTATGGCGTTCGCGACTCTGACCTTAGTTCGCTTCCGGCAGCATTGGAGGTCATTGGAGAGAGCTTCGCCGGTTCAAAACCTCAAAATGAATTTACTGGCGGTGGTTGCATCAGGATTTTTACTGGTGCGCCTGTGCCACCTGGTATTGATTGCGTGGTCATCCAAGAAAATGTGCAGCGTGTGGGTGATGTCGCGCATTTCAAAACTGAATTAAGCCTCGGGCGAAACATTCGCAGAACCGGATCTGATTTCAAGGTCGGAGATTGCTTACTGTCGAAAGGCACGCTCTTAAACTGGCGTGCAATGACGACGGCCGCGTCAGCGGATAGGTCTGAACTAAAAGTCTATAAAAAACCAAAGGTCGTCATTCTGGCGACTGGGGATGAATTATCCGCTCCAGGGTTTGCGCATAAAACTCCCGGACATATTCCTGAAAGCGTGTCCTATGGTATTGCCGCTTATGTGCGCAGTCTCGGCGCAGGGCTTTTGCGTTCTGAGAGACTGGCCGATGATCCGGAGAAACTGTCAGCCTCTGCACAATCTGCTTTGCAAGATGCAGATGTTATTATTGTTACAGGTGGGGCGTCCGTAGGTGAGAAAGATTATGCTCGCGCTATGTTTGGAGAAAAGGCCCTTGATTATATTTTCCCCAAAGTTGCGATGAAACCCGGCAAGCCAGTCTGGATGGCAAAAGCCAACGGAAAGACTATTTTGGGTCTACCCGGCAATCCCAGTTCCGCACTCGTGACAGCGCGATTATTTCTGTCTCCGCTCTTGGCAGGTATGACGGGACAAGACGCGAGACAGGCGTGTCAATTTAGACAAACCACATGCCGTGATAATTTGCCCGCAATTGGCGGACGCGAGACATTCTCGCGAGCGTACTTAGATAAGGGTCAGGCCGTCTTGTTCTCAAGCCAAGACTCAAGTGCTCAATCCAGTTTGGCACGCGCGGATATCCTTATTCGAAGGCCCGCTCATTCATCAGCTCTGAATTCGGGGGCTAAAATTGATGTGCTCGATTTTTAACGCGAGGCCGACTTGATAAAAGATAAGTCACCGCATCACTTTTATCGAAGAATTATTTTGGATGACCCCCGTTGAGACACGACTCCGAATCGCAAAATTATCAATCTCCAAATAGGAGAGATTTATGACATTTGAAACCACCTTAGCCGAAGAGATTTGGGACAAGAAATACAGATTTAAATCCGAAAAATCGGAAGATAGTTCATTGGAGAAAACGTTTGATCGTGTGGCGACCGCCATCGCTGAGGCTGAAAAGCCTGCAAAACGTAAAATTTGGTCTGAGAAATTTAAATCAGCCCTAACAGGATTTCAGTTCATTCCAGCAGGCCGCATTTTAGCCGGAGCCGGCACAGCGCGTAGGGTAACTTTATTCAACTGTTTTGTCATGGGGACAGTCCCTGACGACTTGCCCGGCATATTTGAACAATTACGTGAAGCCGCGATAACTATGCAGCAAGGCGGCGGTGTCGGTATGGATTTTTCGACAATAAGGCCGAATGGGGCTGTTGTTTTGGGTGTTGGCGCGAATGCGTCGGGGCCGCTAAGCTTCATGGATACATGGGACGCCATGTGCCGCACGATCATGTCTGCAGGACAGAGACGCGGGGCGATGATGGGATGCTTGCGCATTGATCACCCTGATATTGAGAGTTTTATTGAAGCAAAACGCGACGGTTCGCGGTTTCGTAACTTCAACCTGTCTGTGCTTGTTCCAGACGCGTTTATGACGGCTTTAAAAACGAAGTCTGATTGGGAGTTGATACACAACAGAACTGTCTATGAAACAGTTTCGGCGCAGAGTCTCTGGGATAAGCTGATGCAAGCCACTTGTGATGCGGCAGAACCCGGGGTTATCTTTGTGGACCGCGTGAACGCGCAGAATAACCTTGCCTATTGCGAAACCATTTCGGCGTCTAATCCTTGCGGTGAACAAATGCTACCGCCTTATGGGGCATGCCTGCTGGGCTCTATTAATTTGGCGACTTTGGTCAAAACGCCTTTTGAGAAAACAGCAAGTCTTGATGAAGACCAACTTGGAGAATTAACGACAACGGCTGTGAGATTTTTGGATAACGTGATTGATGTCTCGCGCTTTCCGCTGGTGGCCCAAGAAAAGGAGGCGAAGTCAAAACGACGGATTGGTCTGGGCGTTACAGGTCTGGCAGATGCTCTGATTTTTTGCGGCGTTGCTTACGGATCTGATGAGGCAGTCAAAACTACGGAAAGATGGATGGGGGCCATTAAACGCTCAGCTTATCGCGCTTCCGCGGAACTCGCGAAAGAAAAAGGCCGTTTTGATTTATTTGAAGCAGATATTTTAGAAAGGCCTAACCTAGCCACTCTTGATGAAGAGACGCGCGGGCTAATCGCCTCGCATGGATTGCGAAATGGTTGCCTTACTTCCATAGCCCCAACAGGAACGACGTCTTTATTTGCGAATAATGTGTCCTCTGGTGTCGAGCCCGTCTTTGCATTCTCTTATAACCGTAAAATTAAACAAGCGGATGGCTCTTTCCATACAGAAGCGGTAGAAGACTATGCCTTATCGTTATGGAAAAAACTGAAAGGCGACGCCCCTATGCCGAATGAGGTTTTTGTCAGCGCACAGACCTTAACGCCAGAGCATCATTTGAAAATGCAAGCCGCCGCTCAACGATTTATCGATAGTTCTATTTCTAAAACCGTAAACTGCCCAGAGGATATTACTTTTGAGGATTTTCAAGATATTTACAGCCGTGGCTATGACATGGGGTGTAAAGGGCTGACCACTTACCGCCCAAATAGCATTACGGGGTCAATTCTGAGTACAACAGATGAGAGCAAGAAAGAGAATGAGCTGAAAAAATTGACTCCTGACCTTCCCGTTCGAGGGGAGAAGCTCACAGGCTCTACCTATAAGCTGAAATGGCCGCCAAGTGAACATGCAGTTTATGTGACCATTAACGACACTGAGGAAGTTGATGGCATGCGTCCTTTTGAAATCTTTGTGAATTCAAAAAATATGGAGCACTATCCATGGACTTTGGCTTTGACGCGTATGATTTCTGCAGTGTTCAGACGCGGAGGCGATGTCAGCTTTGTCGCTGAAGAGCTAAAGGCTGTCTTCGACCCGCAGGGCGGAGCCTTTTTGGACGGAAAATACGTTCCGTCTCTACCGGCTGCGATTGGCGGTATTGTTTTCAAGCATCTCGGACTTGATGTCGATATTACGGCTGACCCCGTCATTAATGAGGCGGTGCAAACCGCTAAGAAGGGCGGACTTTGTCCCAAGTGCAGCCAGTATGCTTTGCTGAAGAAAGAGGGCTGCGACACCTGTCTGGAATGTGGTCACTCTAAATGTGGTTAGCTGACCGAATAGTTTTAGCAAGATAAGAGAGAGACGAAAGCCATGGCGACATCTTCCCAAATAAAGTCGGCCTACTCAGGGCCGATTATCTTTAGTTATGGCTTTCGTCCTTTCTTCTTCTTTGGGGCTCTATGGGCCGCCATGGCTGTGCCTATCTGGATCGCAGGCTACTTCCTCGGAGATATGGGTTTGCCAATCAAAACGGGCGTAGCTTGGCATGCACATGAAATGATTTTCGGCTATAGCAGCGCTATTATAGCCGGATTTCTATTAACGGCGGTTCCAAATTGGACCGGGCGCCGACCCATGGTGGGAGTACCTTTAGCGGCTTTGTTCGGGCTTTGGTTTGCAGGACGAATAGGCCTATTGATTGACTTTAATCCAGGCTGGATAGATCAGGTATTAGACAGTGCTTTCTTAGTGGTCTTTGCGGCCTTAATTTTGCGAGAAGTGCTTGCCGGGAAAAATAAGCGTAATGTTAAAATAGCACTCATTCTGAGTCTATTTGCTTTGGCCAATATCGGATTTCATCTCATGATGCACTTTGGCTGGTGGAGTTTTGATCAGCTGAGTAAACTCGGCTTGGGCATCGTTTTAATGCTCATCGTGATTATCGGTGGCCGGGTCACCCCAAGCTTTACAACGAACTGGCTGCGCAGCCGTAGTGATGTCAAACCCGTCGCTATGAACCTATATGACAAGGCCACGATGGTCGTGTCCGCGGTCTCCATTCTCAGTTGGGTTCTTGCATCCGCTCATATTTTGAGTGGGGCCTTATTGGTTCTGGCTGGAGTCTTAAATCTGATACGGCTTATGCGTTGGAAATTTTGGGCGACACTGTCCGAACCTTTACTGTTGATCTTACATATTGGCTATGCGTGGGCGTCTGCGGCTTTCTTGCTCAATGGCGCGGCTATAGTGTGGCCGGATGTTTTTGCAGCAATCTCAGGCATTCACGCGATTGGAACAGGCGCTATTGGCGTCATGACCTTGGCGATTATGACGCGTGCCACACTCGGCCATTCCGGGCGGCCTCTGTCTTCAGATTTACCAACTGTTGTGATCTTTATTCTTGTCAATCTAACCGCACTGACACGCGTGGCCACGCCTTACTTGGACGCCGATCTACAGCCCGGTTTTACGGTCTTGGCCGCCATCCTCTGGAGTCTGTCATTTGGGCTCTTCTGCATCGTGTATGGACGTTACCTCTGGAGACCCAAAACTGTGTAATGAGTGTTCAGCGCGGCCAGTTCAAATTGACCCGTATCAGAAGCTCAATTGACGTTAATCAACTCCGCCACCTTTAGGGGTCAATGACAAACGGCGGGGCATCGTTTATCAAATTCACATATCGCTCCGAGCCTGCTTGCCTAAGACCACAAGGTTATGGCGGTTAGGCCGTGGGTCAGCTGAGAAATTGTCTGGCCTCCCGTGCTTGGAAAGGAGTCGCGATGAGACAATTATACCCCTTTGCGGGTGCCACTGCAGTTGTGCCCGCGAGCCGGCAAACTTCCGTTTTAGGCCCCGTGCAAGATCCAACAGCTGTTGATAGTTATGGCCGCCGTTTTCACTATTTGAGATTATCCGTCACCGAGGTTTGTAATTTTCGTTGTACCTATTGCTTGCCCAATGGGTGGAAGAAAACATCACCGATGAATTATATGGACACTCAAGAGATTGACCGCCTTGTAAGGGGCTTTGCCTCTATGGGGCTTGCAAAGGTGCGTCTTACAGGAGGTGAACCGGCTGTCAGGAAAGACCTTACATCTATCATTGAGACAGTCGCGCGTATTGACGGCGTCAAAAAAGTGGCGATGACAACCAATGGCTATAATCTAAACCGTTACATTGACGATTGGGTCTCTGCGGGCCTCTCGCATTTGAATATTAGCATTGATGCCCTAAACGCTGAGACCTTTTTGAAAATAACCGGCCATGACCGTTTTGAGGATGTTATGGCGGGTCTTGATCGTTCGCTAAAACATGACTTGGGCGCCGTTAAGGTAAACGCTGTTTTACTTCGCGACTCTGTTGAGGACGGGTTTAAAGGTTGGAGCGATTTTGTTCGCGACCGACCTGTGACCGTGCGATTTATTGAACTGATGCGCACTTTGGATAATGCAGTGTTTTTTGCTGATCAGCATGTCAGTGGTGATGTGCTGCGCACATGGCTTACGCAAAACGGATGGGCTCAAAAAACTCGCGGGATCGATGATGGCCCGGCTATAGAGTTTATTCACCCGGATTTCGCGGGCCGAATTGGTCTCATTGCCCCCTATTCAAAAGGGTTTTGCGATAGCTGTAACCGTTTGCGCGTGAGCGCTAAAGGAAAAATGAAATTGTGCCTCTTTGGATCAGGAGGGCTCGACCTGAGAGACTTGCTACGGTCGGACGGTAATCTTGAAGCGTTTCAGTCTCGCGTCTTAAGCTCTCTACAGAGCAAAACGGCCGGACATAGATTGTCAGCCTCTAATCCTGGCGATACGATGAATTTGGCGCAAACAGGCGGTTAAAACCTAATAAACAGCGTCAGCTTCAGTTCCGTAACTGCCTCGTTGCCGTTCTGTATTGGCTTTGCCATCTAAATGTGCGGATTGTTTGTAATGGTTGTCAATCGTTGGCACAGGACGCGCGAGACGCTCTAGAGCTTCAATTTTGCTGAATTTGACTGTATTGCCGGAAACACTCACTCCTTGTTTGGAGAGTTTAGCGAACGCCCGCGATAGGTTTTCAGGCGTCATTCCGAGCAAAGCTGCAAGAACGCGTTTTTCATGTGGTAAAACGATCTCAGATTTATTGTCTTGCCGAGCTGTTTGAGTCACGAGGTAATTTGCCAATCGCTCTGTTGAGTCTCGCAATTTATGATTTTTAATAGAGCGCACCAGGCCGCGATAACACCCTGCCAGTTCCTCCGACACAGCAAAACAGAAATTGGCATCCTGCTTCATAGCACGTCTTAATGACTCACCCGGCACCATAAGGACTTCGGAGCGTTCAATCGTTGTGGCGGTCATCAAAGCATCCGATTCCATCACCACAGCCGCTAGGATAAACGTGGATACAGGACGCAAGATAGCCAGGGTCGTATCTTTGGACTTCCATCCTGCGGAAAGTTCAACCGCCCCGTCTAAAACAAAGTATAAAAAGTCAACGGGCTCCCCATCAACCAGTAGGGTCGTGCCATCTGGAAATGTCTGCAAAAATGCACCTGAAACGGCCGTCTCAAATACGGAATCATCGCAATTTTTAAAAAAGGAAACGTTTCGTATTCGATCAATACTGGCTTGTCGCAAAGTCATATGAAGCTCTAATTTTTGTGCGTTTGAATCGCATTGTTTTTAATTGCTATATTGCAACGTAACACTCACTTGATAATAGTCAATTCAGCGGTGAACATTTATTGAAGGCACAATTAGCGCAATTCAAAGCGCACCGTTCATTCATCAAGAGGCTTTAGATTGTTTTCAATTAGCCTAAGCCCCTGAACATTTACCAAGAACTCACTTCACATTTATCAAGTGAGTTTAATAAAACACGGTGCAGAAAACCCCCAACGTAAATTTGAAAACCCAATGGGGGGAAATTATGTCAGATTCGGTCCACTATCCTGTTAAAGGTGCGAATAGCGCCTTAGGATTGACAACATTTGCCTTCACTGCCTGTTTTGCAGTTTGGGTAATCTTTGCTATTCTAGGTATACAAATTCAAAAAGATCTTGGGCTAACAGAGACCCAGTTTGGTCTTCTTGTGGGCACGCCCATATTGACCGGATCGCTCTCTAGGCTTTTTTTAGGGATTTGGGCGGATCAGTACGGTGGGCGTATCGTCAATGTGATTGTGATGCTGCTGTCCGCTCTGGCGACTTGGCTTCTCACTTACGCGACAACCTATCCGCAGTTTTTGCTGGCCGCGCTGGGTATAGGTCTTGCGGGGGGCTCATTTTCGGTCTCTGTCACTTATGTCTCCAAGTTTTTCCCGAAAGAAAAACAAGGTTCAGCCCTCGGCATAGTTGGAGCTGGTAATGTCGGGGCCGCTGTGACTAAATTTGCAGCTCCGATTGTTATGGCTTCAGTTGGATGGATGGGCGTTGCTAAGGTCTGGGCAATCGGGTTAGCGATAATCGCCATTCTGTTTTACGTTCTGACACAGGATGATCCAGAATTGGCTGCACGCCGAAAATCAGGTGCCAAACCACGCAGTTTTGCATCCCAGTTCAAACCTCTCAAAGATGTGCAAGTCTGGCGCTTCTCTCTCTACTATTTCTTCGTCTTTGGCGGTTTTGTTGCACTAGCCCTGACTTTACCACATTACCTAATTGAAGTTTACGGTTTTGATTTAAAAACGGCAGGCCTTCTAGCGGTTGCTTATTCCGTGCCCGCCTCGATTTTCCGGATTTACGGAGGTCATTTGTCAGATAAAATCGGGGCCAGAAAGGTCATGTATCTGACCTTCATCGTCTCTCTCCTTGTGACCTTCGTTCTGGCCTACCCCGCCACGTCCTATATCGTTGACGGCGTCGATGGGCCGATTTCGTTTCGCTTGGCGACAGGGCCAGCCGCATTTGTCGTCCTAATCTTTGTCCTAGGTTTCTTCATGAGCCTCGGAAAGGCCGCTGTTTATAAACATATCCCGATTTACTACCCCCAAGATGTCGGCGCGGTTGGCGGTCTGGTCGGGATGATCGGCGGTCTTGGAGGGTTCATCCTTCCGATCGTCTTCGGCATGCTAAATGATTTAACCGGAGTCTATTCTAGCGCGTTCATGGCGTTATTCCTGATTGTTGCCGGCTCCTTATTGTGGATGCACCTGGCCATCCGGCGCATGGAGCAAGAAGCCTTCGGTCTTCCTTTGCGCAAGCTGCCGCAATTGCCAGAAATGCAAGAAATCCATGATCCTGAGGCGCATGATGCGCTTAGTCCTAAAGTCCTTACCGATTGGAGAGTGGAGGAAGATAGTTTCTGGCAGAGCACCGGCCGCAAAATTGCTAAGAGAAACCTTTGGGTTTCAATTCCGGCATTATTCCTATCATTCGCCGTTTGGATGGTCTGGTCTGTTGTGGTCGCTAAACTGCCACAGATTGGTTTTGGCTATTCGACAAGTCAGCTGTTCTGGCTTGCGGCTTTGCCCGGCCTGTCCGGCGCGACCTTGCGAATCTTCTACAGCTTTATGGTGCCGATCTTTGGTGGGCGCCTTTGGACGACCTTAACAACCTGGTCGCTACTGGCGCCAGCGCTCGGAATCGGGTTTGCTGTTCAAAACCCGTACACGCCCTACTGGATTATGCTCTTGCTTGCTCTGCTCTGTGGGTTTGGCGGCGGGAACTTTGCCTCGTCGATGTCCAATATCGGCTTCTTTTTCCCTAAAGCCGAGAAGGGCAATGCTCTAGCCCTGAATGCAGGGCTCGGAAATCTGGGCGTCAGCGGTATGCAATTCATCGTACCACTCGTCATAACTATGGCCGTGTTTGGTGCCATTGGCGGCGACCCGCAAGTCACCGCGGCGGGCGAAGAGATGTTCTTGCAAAACGCCGGCTTTATTTGGGTGCCGTTTATCATCGCCTCAGCCTTTGCAGCTTGGTTTGGAATGAATGATCTTGCGGATGCTAAAGCCTCTTTCGCCGAACAGTCGGTGATTTTCAAAAGGGCACATAACTGGATTATGTGCTGGTTATATACTGGGACATTCGGCTCTTTTATCGGGTTCTCAGCCGGCTTTGTACTTCTAACTAAAACTGAGTTCCCGGACGTGAATGTGCTTAAAATTGCATTTCTCGGTCCGCTCGTCGGCGCATTGTCTCGCTCGCTGACAGGCTGGGTTTCCGATCGCTGGGGCGGCGGACGTGTCACACTCTGGGTCTTTGTGGCTATGGTGCTAGGTACAGTCGGCGTAATCGTATCGCTGCAAGCCGGTCATTTCGCCGCCTTCTTCGCCTGCTTCATGTTCCTCTTCATTTCGACGGGTGTTGGTAACGCCTCAACCTTCCAAATGATTCCGGTGATTATGCGTAAAGAAATCGCCCGGCTACAGCCCGGTATTTCCGGTGATGATTTGCTCCGTCAATCCGGTCAAGAAAGCGCGGCCATCACAGGCTTTACCTCAGCAATTGCCGCTTATGGCGCATTCTTCATACCCATGAGTTTCGGCCTGTCCATTTCGGCATCCGGAAGCGCGATTGGCGCGCTTATCGGGTTCCTCCTTTTCTATGTCACATGCATCTTCCTAACGTGGCGGGTTTATACACGTAAAGGCGGGTTGCTGCATGCCGTCGAACGTGGATGGGAAACTGACCTTCAAAATTCGATCACTATGCAGGCTTAATGCGAAGATCAGCAATGCCCAGATTGGTTATTTCCGGGCGTTTAAAGCCCAAACGACTACCTCGCCAAATGGCAAAAGAAGGGATTTAGTCATGAGAAATTTGCTGTTAGCATCAGTCGCCGTCTTTGGTACGCTCGGCATGGGCTCCGCGTCATATGCTGCAGACGATGCCGAAGCGCTCAGCGAAGCTATTAAAGAGGGCGAAGCGACTATTGACCTACGCTACCGCTTTGAAACTGTCGATCAGGATGGATTTGCCGACAACGCCAACGCGCATACACTGCGCACAAAGCTGAAATATGTAACGGGCTCATTCAAAGGCCTGTCTGCGGTTCTCGAAGTCGAAAATGTGCTGGTTCTGGGCAATAACTATAACAGTACGATAAATGGCAAAACCAATTTGCCAGTCATCGCTGACCCGAAATCGACTGAAATCAACCAAGCGTATCTGGCTTATAAGGGTATAGACCAAGCCACTTTGATGGCTGGGCGGGTAGGCTTGAACATGACCAATCAACGCTTTGTTGGCACGGTTGGTTGGCGTCAGAACGACCAAACTTATGATACGGTTGCGGGAGTTTTTGAACCTGCCAAAGACCTGACCTTAACCGGGGCTTATGTCTGGAATGTGAACCGCATATTCTCCGATGACAATCCGCTTGGCAATTTAGATACTAATACAACATGGGTTTTCGCGGATTATACCGGCTGGGACCTTGGAACGCTTACGGCTTACGGCCTGTTTATTGATCTTAATGATGCTCCTGTTTTTGGGCTATCCTCTCAAACGCTTGGATTACGTTTTGCAGGCAAAACAAAATTGAGTGACACTTTAAATCTGCTTTATGAAGCTGAATATGCGACCCAAAGCGATTATAAGGATAACCCGACGGATTATAAGGCTGATTATTATCACCTCGAAAGCGGCATTGCGAGCGGTGGCTTTACGGTGAAAGCCGGATATGAAGTCCTCGGGTCTGACAGTGGGACGGCAGCATTCAAAACGCCCCTGGCAACACTGCATAAGTTTAATGGCTGGACGGATAAGTTCCTGAATACGCCAAATGGGGGTCTGGAGGATTTATACGTATCCGTCTCTTACAAAGTACAAGCAGACGGACCGTTAAAAGGCTTAAAATTTGATGCCATCTACCATGATTTCTCTGCTGATGTCGGCGATGACTATGGCTCTGAAATCGACTTTCAAGTCGCTAAAAACATTACGAAAAACTACTCCGTTGCTCTGAAATATGGGAGTTATATTGCTGATGGATTTGCGACTGACACTGAAAAACTATGGGTGTCACTCGGTGCAAAATTTTAAGCCAGTGTAACTGTTTGGCCTGAACGCCTTAGGCTCAACAGTTATTACTACTTCCTTTTATTTGTTTTGAGACGGCCCAATTGGGCTGTTTTTTTGTGTCGGCGCTCCCTTGAATTGACATTTATCATGTGACGATTTGCTCTTTATTTCCCGAAAAAAAATTGTTCTCAAATCACGCCGTATTCCTGACTTACTTCGCGCCCTCAATTTACATTTATCAAGTGAAAATTTGCCGCTTTGTGTAGTGTGTTTTTCAAAGAGTTAGAATGAAAATGGGCTGATTTTGAAGCTTCCCGGCCGACCAGCGCAAACGCTTAAAAGGATTTTTCACATGAGCCATACACTCGATAGATTGACCTTCTTTCGGCGCAAGACCGAAACTTACTCCAATAAGCATGGGGTGATGACCGATGAGGATCGCTCTTGGGAAGAAGCTTACCGGAACCGCTGGCGCCACGATAAAATTGTCCGCTCCACTCATGGCGTAAATTGCACTGGCTCTTGTTCTTGGAAAATTTACGTCAAAGGCGGTATCGTCACATGGGAAACCCAGCAGACAGATTACCCTCGCACTCGCGATGATATGCCTAACCATGAGCCACGCGGTTGTTCGCGCGGTGCGAGCTATAGTTGGTATTTGTATTCTGCAAACCGCGTGAAATATCCGCTTATTCGTGCCCGTCTTTTAAAAATGTGGCGTGCAGCCCGGAAGACAATGGCACCTGTTGCGGCATGGCGGTCCATTCAAGACGATAAATCTAAGCGAGATAACTACACAGCCTATCGTGGTCTGGGTGGTTTCGTTCGGGCCGATTGGGACGAGGTCAATGAAATGATCACGGCGGCCAATGCCCATACAATTAAAAAATGGGGGCCTGACCGTATTTTTGGCTTCTCGCCAATTCCTGCCATGTCCATGGTTTCCTACGCTGCGGGCGCGCGTTACTTGCAACTGCTCGGCGGCGTAACTGGGTCATTTTATGACTGGTATTGCGATTTACCGCCAGCCTCTCCGCAGACTTGGGGCGAACAGACAGATGTGGCTGAAAGTGCCGATTGGTATAATTCCGGTTTCTTGATCCTTTGGGGGTCTAATGTTCCGCAAACGCGCACACCTGACGCTCACTTCTATACTGAAGCCCGTTATAAAGGGGTCAAATCCGTTGTGGTTTGCCCTGACTATTCTGAGGCGTCTAAGTTCTCTGATGTATGGCTTGCAGCCAAGCAAGGCACAGACGCGGCTTTGGGAATGGCTTTCGGTCATGTGATCTTAAAAGAATATCACCGCGACCGTACAGTGCCTTACTTCCGCGACTATCTGCGCAAATATAGTGATTTGCCGCTTCTTGTGCGCCTAGACGAGCAAGAAGACGGTTATGTGCCTGGCCAAATGCTGCGCGCGTCAGATTTTGTTGGGAATTTGAAAGAGAAAAATAGTCCTGAATGGAAAACTGTCGGTCTTGATGAAAAAACAGGCAGGGTCGTTTGCCCGAATGGCTCCATTGGCTTTCGTTGGGGAGATGAAGGTAAATGGAACCTCGAAGAACGCGACGGCAAAGGTAAAGATATTGAGCTGCGCCTCGGCCTAAAGGGCGTCGAAGACGAAATCGCCAAAGTACGCTTTCCTTACTTTGCTAACTCCGCCTCAAATGGCTTTGCGTCAACCGATCATCCTGATGTCTTAAGCCGCAATGTCCCTGTCAAAGTGATGAAAATGGCTGACGGCAGCATGGCGAAAGTCGCCTGCATCTATGACTTGATGATGGCCAATTACGGTATCGACCAAGGCTATGGGGGCGAGCATATTGCGAAAGATTATGACGATCCGCAGCCATATTCTCCGGCTTGGGCTGAAGGCATTACCTCTGTGCCGCGCGATCAAATCATTGCCACAGCGCGCGGTTTTGCAACAAATGCCGAAAAGACCAATGGTAAGTCCATGATCATTATCGGTGCCGGTATGAACCACTGGTATCATATGGATATGAATTACCGCGCCGTGATCAACATGCTCGTATTGTGTGGCTGTATTGGCCAATCAGGCGGCGGCTGGTCGCATTATGTTGGCCAGGAAAAGCTACGCCCGCAAACAGGCTGGGCGCCGCTGGCCTTTGCGACCGATTGGGTGCGCCCGCCGCGTCAGCAAAACTCAACCTCCTTCTTCTATGCGCATACTGATCAGTATCGCTATGAGACGGTTGACGTGAAAGAAATACTGTCCCCGACCGCGCCAAAGAATGACTGGTCAGGGAGCTTCATTGATTACAATGCCAAGGCGGAACGTATGGGCTGGTTGCCATCTGCGCCTGCGCTGAAAACAAATCCTCTTGATTTGGCGGCTGACGCCAAAAAGGCCGGCATGGACCCCAAAGAATATGTAGTTCAAAGCCTCTCTGACCGCAGTCTGGAAATGTCTTGTATGGACCCAGATGATGAAGCCAACTGGCCTCGCAATATGTTTGTCTGGCGCTCAAATCTATTAGGGTCGTCCGGCAAAGGTCATGAGTATTTCCTCAAACATTTCCTCGGAACCGATCACGGCATCCAAGGCAAAGAATTGGGTGACACCGGAGGCGACAAACCTCAAGATGTTAAGTGGCATGAAGAAGCGCCCGAAGGAAAACTCGACCTTCTCGTGTGTATCGACTTCCGCATGTCGACAACCGCCGTTTACTCTGACATCGTTCTCCCAACTGCGACTTGGTATGAGAAGAACGATCTGAACACATCTGATATGCATCCCTTCATTCACCCCTTAGGCAAGGCGGTCGATCCGGCATGGGAATCTCGCTCTGATTGGGATATTTTCAAGGGTTTGGCGAAAACCTTCTCTGAAATCTCCGGCGAAGTTTTGGGTGTTGAAGAGGATGTTGTTCTTACGCCTATCCAGCATGATAGTGCAGGGGAACTTGCTCAGGCTTTCGGTGTCAAAGATTGGTATAAGGGCGAATGTGAGCCCATTCCCGGGAAGACTATGCCTCAAATTTCTATTGTTGAGCGCGATTACTCGCAAATTTATGACAAGTTTACATCACTCGGCCCGCTTCTTGAAAAAGTCGGAAATGGCGGCAAGGGCATTGGTTGGGATACAAAAGAAGATGTCGCGAACTTGCGGTCTCTCAACGGCCCCGTCCTGAGAGAGGGTGTCTCAAAAGGGCAGCCTCAAATCAACAGTGCCATTGATGCTTGCGAAACAATTCTCATGCTCGCGCCTGAAACCAATGGCGAAGTCGCCGTCAAAGCTTGGAAGTCACTTGAAAAGCAGACAGGCCGCGAACACGCCCATTTAGCAGAGCCTAAAGAGGACGAGAAAATCCGTTTCCGCGATATTGTCGCTCAGCCGCGCAAGATCATTTCCTCACCCATTTGGTCAGGCATTGAAAGCGAGCACGTCAGCTATAACGCCGGTTATACCAATGTGCATGAGTTGATCCCGTGGCGAACATTGTCTGGGCGTCAACAGCTCTATCAAGATCATGATTGGATGCGCGCCTTTGGTGAAGGGTTTGTCGTTTACAAGCCACCGGTTGATTTGAAGACAACACATATCAAAGGAACAAAACCGAATGGCAATCCTGAGATTACGCTCAACTTTTTAACGCCTCACCAAAAATGGGGTATTCACTCAACCTATTCAGATAATCTGTTGATGCTGACACTCAACCGCGGCGGCCCTGTTGTCTGGATTAGTGAAACCGACGCCAAGCGTGCCGAACTGATTGATAATGATTGGGTGGAAGTGTTTAACGCCAACGGCGCGTTGACAGCCCGCGCGGTCGTCTCTCAGCGTATTCGTGAAGGCACAGTCTTCATGTATCACGCGCAAGAAAAGCAGGTGAATACGCCCGGGTCAGAACTAACCGGTAATCGCGGAGGCATTCATAACTCGGTGACCCGCACAATCCTCAAACCCACACATATGATTGGCGGCTATGCTCAGCTTTCATATGGCTTCAACTATTACGGCACTGTGGGCTCTAATCGCGATGAATTCATCGTTATTCGCAAAATGAATAAAGTCGACTGGTTAGATGAACCGGCGTCTACATCGGAGGCTGCAGAATGAAAATCCGTGCTCAAATAGGAATGGTCTTGAACCTCGATAAATGTATCGGCTGTCACACTTGTTCCGTCACCTGTAAGAATGTTTGGACTAGCCGCGAGGGCGTTGAATATGCGTGGTTCAACAATGTTGAAACCAAGCCCGGCATTGGCTTTCCTAAAGATTGGGAAAACCAGAAGCGCTGGAATGGTGGCTGGAAGCGCAAAAAGAATGGTAAAATCGAGCCTAAAATGGGCGCGAAATGGCGTATCTTGTCCAAAATTTTTGCTAACCCTGATCTGCCTGAAATCGATGACTATTATGAGCCATTTGATTTTGATTATGCTCACTTGCAAACTGCCCCTGAAATGAAAGCGTTCCCAACGGCTCGCCCTCGGTCTAAAATAACAGGCGAGCGTATGGAGAAAATCGAATGGGGTGCAAACTGGGAAGAAATTCTTGGCGGTGAATTTGAAGGCCGCAGTGCTGATTATAATTTTGAAGGCATTGAAAAAGAAATCTACGGCGCCTTTGAACAAACCTTCATGATGTATTTGCCTCGCCTCTGCGAGCATTGCTTGAACCCAACATGTGTTGCGGCCTGTCCGTCTGGCGCTATTTATAAGCGCGAAGAAGACGGCATCGTATTGATTGACCAGGATAAGTGCCGTGGCTGGCGCATGTGCGTCTCCGCCTGTCCTTACAAAAAGGTCTATTACAATTGGGAATCCGGTAAATCGGAAAAATGCACATTGTGCTATCCGCGCCTTGAAGTCGGTCAGCCTACGGTCTGTTCTGAAACATGCGTTGGCCGTATTCGCTACCTTGGCGTCTTGCTTTATGATGCTGATAAAATTGAAGAGGCGGCCTCTACGCCTGACGAAAAGGATCTGTATCAAGCGCAGCTTGATGTGTTCCTAGACCCCAATGACCCTGAAGTCATTGCTCAGGCCCGCAAGGACGGTATTCCTGAAGCTTGGATTAGTTCAGCGCAAATCAGCCCTGTTTATAAAATGGCAATGGATTGGAAAGTGGCATTCCCCCTTCACCCTGAATACCGCACGCTTCCAATGGTCTGGTATGTCCCGCCGCTTTCTCCAATTCAGTCTGCTGTGTCAGCAGGTGCTTTGGAAGTTGATAACGAAATGCCGGATGTCGCGTCCATGCGGATTCCGGTTAAATACCTTGCCAATTTGCTGACAGCTGGCAAAGAAGAGCCGGTTGTTCTGGCTCTGGAACGGATGATGGCCATGCGTAAATATATGCGGGCCAAGTCCATAGACGGGGTGATTGATCACCCTACCGCTGAGAAGGTGGGTCTCACTGCAGCTCAAATTGATGAAATGTATAAATATATGGCAATTGCCAATTATGAGGACCGTTTCGTTATCCCAACAACACACCGCGAAGAAAAAGAAGACATGCTGCAATTGCGCGGAGACTGCGGATTTACCTTTGGGAATGATTGCTCCGGTGGCCGCACAGAGGTGGGCCTCTTTGGCAAAGACAAGCGGTCACGGTCGAAAACGGCCGATATGACACCCCCTAAATTACCTGCGGAGTTTTAATCATGGCTATTACTTACAGAGCTTTATCTCGTCTTCTTTCTTATCCCGAAGCCCCGCTTCAGGAGGAAGCCCTATCGCTCGTTGACGCCATTGCAGATGAAGGTCTTATTCCTGAGAAAATAGTTCGCTCACTGCGAAAATTGGCGACGAGTATTGCGTCATCTGATCTTTATGAAGCGCAATCTGCTTATGTGGAACAGTTTGATCGCTCCCGCACATTGTCTTTGCATCTTTATGAGCATGTGCATGGAGAGAGCCGCGAACGTGGCCCGGCTATGGTTGGCCTTGTTGAGCTTTATAAAGCGCATGGTTTGGAAATGGAGATCAGCGACCTTCCGGATTACCTTCCCATCTTTTTAGAGTTTCTATCCGTTGTGCCAAATGAGCAAGCCGCGTCACTTATCGGCGAAGCCGCCCATGTTGTGGCCGCTATCGGTGAGCGCCTCAAAAAACGGGAAAGCGGTTACCGCGCAATCTTTGGGGCATTGACGGCGTTGTCCGATCGTCCTGCGGATAAGGATGCTCTCGATGACCTCTTGGCGATGGAAGAAGATGACCCGGATGACTTGGAAGCCCTGGATAAAAGCTGGGCGGAAGAACCCATTACATTTGGCCCCGGAACACAGTCCGACGGATGTCCAAAAGCTGCGGCTATGGTCGCTGGCATGCACGCCGAGGCTTAAACAACAAAGTTCGCCTCGCTGAAAAAACGGACGAGCAATACGAGAAAGGAGCCTTATCATGGCTACAGAACACGCAGCAAATCTCGCAGCAGCCGGCTGGTTTGATCAAGCCGCTTTCGGGGTTTATCCCTATATCGCCTTGGCTGTGCTGGCCATTGGCTCGGTCGTTAGGTTTGACCGAGAGCCTTATTCTTGGCGGTCGGGTTCCTCTCAACTTTTGCGCCGCAAACAGCTCATCTTAGGATCAGTCCTCTTTCATGTTGGTGTGCTGATTGTCTTTGGCGGGCACTTGGTTGGCCTTTTGACGCCAATCGCAGTTTTTGACGCAATGGGAATTTCACATGGCGCAAAACAAATTCTCGCGATTGTGGCGGGTGGTATTGCAGGCGCTTTCGCTCTGATTGGCGCTTTGGTCTTACTCCATCGTCGGCTCTTTGACCCGCGTATTCGTAAGACCTCCAATCCAAGCGACATTGCAATTTTAGTTTTGCTCACTTTACAACTTATTTTAGGCCTCGCAACGGTTCCGCTGTCCATGCAGCATTTGGATGGTAGTGAAATGGTCAAATTTATGAGTTGGGCGCAGCGCATCTTTACGTTCCGACCTGACGCAGCTGCTCAAATCGCGGAAGTAAACTGGGTATTTAAGACGCATATCATTCTCGGCCTGACCATTTTCCTCCTGTTTCCCTTCACACGTTTGGTTCACATGCTGTCTGCACCGATCTGGTATTTACCTCGACGCGGCTGGCAAATTGTTCGCACACAGCGCGATCTTGCAGCCCGTAAAGCAGGAGGCCGCTCATGAGTTCGTCACAATCAGCCGTATTCTTTGGCGTCGAAATTCCTGAAACCTTACTGGCGTCAGAGATGCAGAACCACAAATCGCCCAGTATGAAAGAGTCTCGCCAAATGGCTGGGCGTGCACTCGCTGCCAAGGCCGTTCTTCTTGCGCAGGGTGAAAAAATGGGTCTCACCCCTGAGCAGGAGATTAATGAACAAGGCCTGCAAGAAACCAAAGAAGAAGCTCTTATTCGTGCAGTTTTGAGTGAAGCAGTAGAGCCCGACGAGATTGATCCTGTTGCAGTCAGAAATATCTACGACTCCCAACCCAAGGGGTTTTCCACAGCGCCACTTTTAGAAGCCTCTCACATCCTCATCGCACCGCGTGAAGATGATGAGACAAGCTGGATTGCAGCAGAAGAACAGGCCATTGAACTTTTGGCGCTTCTTATTAAAAACCCGAAGAAGTTCGTCTCATTGGCGCGTACTGTCTCGAATTGCCCAAGCAGTAGCGATGGCGGAAGCCTGGGCCAATTACGGCCTGGTGACCTTCTGGCCAACATATGGGATGTGCTGTTGACCCTAAAAGTTGAAGAGATAGCGCCACAGGCCGTGAAGTCAAAACATGGCTGGCACATCCTTAAACTTGATCACCGCGTTGATGGACGCAGACTGCCATTTGAGCATGTGTGTGAGCACATTGAAGCCACACTGGAAGTGCGGGCTTGGACGGTCGCAGCCGCGAAATATGTTGATGGCTTGCTAACGGCGAATGCCGGACATGCCCCGAGCCTGGCCATTAACACAGAAGGTGAGCTTGACCGCAATAGTGATGGAGCCGGAAAGATACGTTTCGTCTTGGGAGATATATTTAATCAACCCCAAAACGCCGTTGACCTACTCGACGATGAAAGCCGGGCGGTCATTGTTAAGAAAGCTGAAAGTCAAAACGTTTCGCCTGAAGACATTCTGGCGGGGTCTGTTCCGGCCTTTATCAGCCGCGCCGATGATGATGCTTGGACCAAAATTATTTCCTGCCTGAGAGATAGCGATAATCCGCTGACCGATAGCTTAGCAGTTATGGTGAAGCATCAATTCCCCGAAGATAAAAAACCGAGCCGTGTTCTAAATATCCGGAAACATAACGTTCATAAGCCACCGGAAGGAAAATGCCATGACCATTGTTGCTAGCCGCGTAGAAATTGAAGCGCCAGCAGAGTCGATGTTGCAAGATCCGCTGGTTTGGTTTTTTGCGGAGCATTACCGTCACAGACAAGTCTGTCAAAAGCTCTCGGAGTCTGCGCAATCCGTCATTTTAAACGTCTCACAAACCAAAGACATATTAGAATTTTTGGAGAATGATTTACCGCTTCACATTATCGATGAAGAAGATGATTTATTTCCGTTATTGCGTCGTCGTTGTGAACCTGAAGACAAGCTTGAACGCACGCTCGGTATGCTGTCAGGCGAACATGCCTCGGATATGAATATTGGCAAAGACCTTGTTTCTGTTCTCAGGCAAACACTTAAAAACGGGCGCGGCTTAGGTACAAGCCAGCGAGCCAAGGATGTCATTGAAACCTTCACGACGTCTCAGCGCCGCCATATTGCGCTTGAAAATGCCGTTGTCTTGCCGATTGCGAAAATGCGCCTCACTAAAGCGGACAAGAAAGCCTTGGGCCGTCGTTTGGCTGCCCGTCGCGGATTATCCGATCCCTTCAAAAAAGCCTCATGATTGACGATCTATTAGATAACAATTTAGACTGGGCGGGCGGACGTGTTCGTGTCGACCCGCATTATTTCCAGCGATTGTCCGAGCAACAACATCCGGACTATCTCTGGATTGGGTGCTCGGATAGCCGTGTCCCCGCTAATGAAATTGTCGGGCTTGATCCGGGGGAGTTGTTTGTTCACCGCAATGTCGCCAATATTGCTTGTCCGCAGGACACAAATTTTCTCTCCGTTCTTCAATTTTCATTGAAAAACCTAAAAGTCAAACACATCATTGTTTGCGGTCATTATGGCTGCGGCGGCGTCAAAGCCGCTATGGACGGCGAGCGTCATGGATTAATTGATCACTGGCTTCGCCCGATTAGTGATATTGCCGCGCGCCGCAGTAAGACACTTAGTGAGATTAAAGATTTAGACTCACGGGTGAATATGATTTGCGAAGAAAACGTCAGGGCGCAAGTCCTCTCAATCGCTCAGAACCCCTATGTAAAAGACGCGTGGCGACGTAAACAATCTGTTGCCATACATGGCTGGATCTATTCTATTCGGGACGGTCTTTTGAGAAGCCTTGATATGAGCGTCTCAAAACCTTCGAAAGCAGAGCAGCTTCGCCAGACGCTGCAGAGTCTGGATGAGTAAAGCGTGCACATTACTGATTTCCGGCGGTGAAGGCCGCCGCATTGGCGGCCATAAGGCCGATATAAAACTCTGCGGGACACGATTAATTGATCACGTCTTATCACGCTCATATGAATGGGACCTACCAGTTTATTTGCAAGTCAGGCGCGCTGATCAGATAAATGCGCCGGGCCTTACACAAATATTAGACGATCCCAATATCGAAGGTCCACTCTCTGGCCTGATTGCAGGGTTGCGGTTTGCCAAGGAGCATAAATTCTCTCATGTTTTATCAATAGGCTGTGACATGCCATTTCTGCCTAGCAATTTGTTAGATTGGTTATGGCCCGCTGCGCGGAAAAGTCAGAAAATAATTGTGGCAAGTTCGGATGGGCAACTCCACCCGATTTGCGCCATGTGGCCAGTTGCATGTTTAACGTCGCTAGAGCGCTATGCGGCAAACGGCGAGTTAAGCCTAAAACGTGCGTCCCAGACCTTTGGGCGGGAGGTGCTTGATTGGTCTACAATGCCTTATGACCCATTTTTTAACATCAATACGCTCCAAGACTTGGCGCATGCTCAGATAATTATGGAAACGGTTGATGCTAAAAAATCAGCCAAATGTGTATTATCATCACTTTCTACGGAGACAATTGCCTGTGTGTCCACAGACCGCTGGCCTCGCAGGTATAGTAATCTCGCTGATCTATGCCAAATCTACCAGACTGCCAAAACTCTATGAGTTTTGGATGGACGCGATAAGCAGCCCATGAAGGCGGACGTGGAATACGCAAAATGCCAAATTCCTGCATGTGATGAATGACAGCAGATTTTAAAGCCAAAAGACTCTGGAGTGTTCGGGATTGATCCGAAATCCAAGCGCGGACTTGGTGCGAGCGCGGCTGCTTTGCGAAATACGCATCGGCGTCCTTTTCAGAGATGGTTTAATATATCCCTCAATACGGATTTGACGCTCTATCGGCGCCCAATAAAAGCAACGTGAGACGTTTGGGTTTGCCTTCACATCTTGGCCTTAATGGTTATGAGAATGAGTCAAGAAGATAAAACCCGCTTCGTCAAACGCTCTCATGGTGACCATACGGTCGCTGGGTTGGCCGCTCTTGGAAACCGTTGCCAAATTGACCGTGTTCTCATCTTCAATCTGAGCATTTAACGCCGCTTCGCTTAGCCAGATTTCAAACAGAAACATGGGATGGTCACTATTAAGCACAGCCGGTCTTGGCCAAGGGTAGATTGGATTAGGGTCATCGTGACGTTGTGCAGGGAAAGGCATAAATACTCCGATAGAAAGATCAGAACATTTGGGGTTACACTAAAGGCCTATTATGCAGGCGCATTAGAACGTCCGGCGGTAGGGTTGAGCCACCATTTTCAAAAAGCCTGTAACAGAAAGGTCGAGTTTAAACTTTACCAAATCGGTGCGTTTATACGCCTTATCCGCACCAAGTTTCTTGAGCACACGGCCTGTCATCGATTTACAGACCCGCTCAAATTGTGACGCGTTCTCCCAACTTGAATTGCGGCCATAGCGCCGTCTCAAAATCCCGTTTATAAGCATGCCGGCATTGATGAAGGCGTTTTCTTGAGTGGAAAACTCCATAACCATAGAGACACAAAACGAAACATTCTCAACCCGGTGCGGAGAGCTGTGAGGCCAAGAGATCATTTCGCCGCCCTTCAAATCGGCTACGATGGCACTGTCATCATATTCCGGTTTATAGGGCACATCTTCGGCCATTTCACCGAGGAAAATCGCTTCAAAAGCGCTGTCAGGTAGAAAGTCTTGGTTCATCGGGTAAACATAGGCACGCTTATGACCGCGAATATGCCATAAATGGGTCATTGTCGGATCACTATGATAGGGCGTGCGGGCGGTAGTAGACGAGATTAAAACGCCGCCACGGCAATTGCGGCGGTCTTTATTTTTGCCGGCTTTGGCTTCAAGTTCAGTATGAAGCTGATCAAACACAGTCTTATAAGCCGCTTGGCGGTTCATTACTTCGCGCACACTAATCCAAATGTCACCGGCCTTCGCCGCTGCAACTAATGTTCTTCCATCGACTCCTCTAAAATCAACGGTCAGTTGCTGGTCCTGATAGTCCTGATATTCATGGTCCTTTGGTACGGCCAACACGTCAATAGGGTGTGCGGGATGGGCATCAATCATGGCGGCCAAAGCGTCATCCGTGAAAAGACCGGTTTCGTTCAGGCTATGCCCGATCGACATGACTTCTTTGCCATATTTACGGCGGTTCTCTTCTGTCCAGTTCTTAATAAGGGTCAATTTTGCCTCCAATTCGTTAGGGCGTTTCAAAAATGGAGCACCAGTTCGAGATGAAGCGAGATGAAGCAAGTCATGCAAATAGCATGCCTTTTAAGTCATTGAAAATACTAATATTATACGAAATATATCAACATAGCACTTGATTTATTTGGGGCCAGGAAAACCCCGTCGCAGGGCTTGGCGGACTCAATTATTTTCAAAGCCCATGTCAGAAAGCTGGGGTCAATAGCGCGGCGGCGGGGTCCACGGTGCATAGGCAAAGGCGCTCAGATCTTCGGGAAGTATGGGATCATAAGGGGCGTCGAAGTCAAAGGGCGCACTGGTCTCTGACCAAATATTTTTGTGCTCGCCACCGACAAAGCGAATAAGAGTTACGCAGCCCCAGCGCGTGCCAAACGGCCCGTGAGCAATGGCGGGTGGTCGCCAGAAATAGGCCCCCGGTTCCATTGTGCCTTGCGGCCCCGTCAGCGAGCCCGAGATAACATAGGCCTCCTCAACTATAGGGTGTCTTTCCTGCGGCCCTTCACATCCTGGCGGCTCTGAGTGCGGCAATATCATTGACAGGAATGTGCGCTCGCCAGTGACAGGGTCTTTGCGCAGATCTTTGCGCGATATACCTAAATGCGCCAGTTTCGGATCATTGAGAGACATATCCCACGGCATATGTAGCGCATCTATTTTGCGCACGAGACGGCTTGCATCCCACTCGGCCTTGCCCGCTTTGATCGTCGGCTCAGCGCTGAAGAAGGTGAGCACGACTGCGCCCGCGCGCACTGACATGGACTCACGCGGAAACCCTGAGGGCAGAAAGCCGTAAGTGTCAAAGCCGTAATGCGTGCCATTGATTTCTATCTCGCCGCTAAGGACGTAAAACTCTTCATCGGCGGTGATATATTCCGCGCCTGTTTTCGACCAACCGGCAGGATAGCGAATGAGCGCGCTACAGGCGCCCGTGTCTTCATCGCGACTTAGGAATTTATACTCTGCATCGGGCCGCGCGGCTTCCGTGCCAATACGACGCCAAGGCAGGAGTTGGGCGTGAATAAATTCTGTATGGGGGCGGTTTAGCATGAGTTTTCATACGATAAAACTTCACGCTTCTTCTTGCTAAAGGTCAATCGAAGGCGAAGAACTAGCCCGTCGCCTTGTATATCCAACTGGCTTTGTCTCGTTAACTGAGCGCGTGGCGGTTTTCATTCAGTTGCCTCCTTAAGCGCAAGCGGAAGCCGTTGCGGTTCTCCAATCTGTCTGAGCTTGTTGCCTGAATTTTCGGAGTGTGTTTCTGGAGATGAGGTGGCGTCGATGGTTGAAGAGATTATAAATTTGGCCGTGGGCCGAGAGCTTTTTTTGAGCGTTTTTTATCGATCGAAACTTTTGTGATTTCCACTCTCTGCGCCGAATTGGAACATGAGAGCATTCGGCACGATTGTTCTTTCTGCCTCCCACGTCTTGAAGATGTTCCAGGTCTAAAATCTTGAGTGCTGCACCGTATGACCCAAGCATGTCTGTCACAATTCGAGTAGGTTTTACGCCTTGGTTCTTTAAGAGTTTCCGCAGCAAACGTGTGGCTGCTTTTGTATTCCGCCGTCGCTGAATAACAACGTCGAGCACAGTACCTTCGTCATCCACGGCTCGCCAAAGTTAAACCATCTTCCCATTAATCTTAGTGTAGACTTCATCCAAATGCCAAACAGGCGAGGGGCTTACGGATCGCGACCTTATCCGTTTGGCATAAGTGGATCCAAACTTATCAACGCACCTTCGGTGAGGTGGTCCTGCTTGGGTGGAAAGTTTCGCGGCTTACTTAAGGTGTGTTCTGGGGTGTAGATATGACGGGACTGGTGGGACACTTCCTGTAAAATCAAATTTTGCAGGAGGTTTTCATGAGCACATCAGACGAAAGAGAGATCAAGCGTAAATTAAAGGTCCTTCATCACGCCGAGCAGAGCGGTAATGCCGCTAAAACCTGTCGGTATTTTGGCATGAGCCGATCTACATTCTATAGGTGGCAAAGGCGGTATAGTAGAGCGGGCGAACCAGGGCTTAAAAACGAGAAGCCGATACCTCTAAATCCCGCAAATAAAACACCGGATGAAGTTGAAGAGAAAGTTCTCTATTTGCGTAAAAAATATCATCTCGGGCCGATCCGGATCGTGTGGTATCTGGCCAGATATCACGGTATTAAAATCTCGGATGCCAGTGTCTACCGGATACTTAAACGTAATGATGTCAGCCGGCTGCCCCGAGGAACTCGAATGCGCAAAGTGCATACGAAGCGGTATAACAAACAAGTCCCCGGACATCACATCCAGATGGATGTTAAGTTCCTGACATTTAAAGGAAAAAGCGGCGAGAAGGTCAGGCGCTTTCAATATACGGCTATTGATGACGCAACCCGTGTTCGCGCCTTGAAAGTTTATGAAAAACATACACAGGCCAATGCTATCGACTTCGTCAATCACATCATCGAAAAGTTCCCCTTTCGGATACGGGAGGTCAGAACCGATAATGGCCACGAGTTCCAGGCCAAGTTCCACTGGCATGTTGAAGACCTCGGAATCCGACATGCATACATCCGGAAAGGAACGCCCCAGCTGAACGGTAAAGTCGAACGCTCACACCGCTCGGACCAGCAAGAGTTTTATCAACTGCTAAGCTATAAAGGCGACGTTGATTTGGTTGCAAAACTGGATGAATGGGAGAGGTTCTATAACTTCCACAGACCGCACGGAGCGTTTGCTGGAAAAACCCCTTACGAAGCGCTTAGAGAAAAGCTATAGTCACTACAGGAAGTGTCCCGCCAGACCCGCTATATTACACCCAAACTGACGCGCAATCTCACGTCCGCTAAGCCTGTCTTGAAAGTGCGCGCGGCGCACCCGTAAATATATCTCCACTGTGAAAATCTCCCAGCCCTCCCGCTAAAACAGAAAGACCCTAAACTGGACGACTTTTACACCGCTCGCGAAAGCTCTTTGCCGCCGCTACACTGGACTACTTTTACACCGCCGTTCTCACTTCGTCGCTATCCAAATCCTCCGCCATCATCACTCGATCTGAATCTGCCATGTTCGTCCGTCCAAAATAAGATAGGCGCGGCTCCTGATGATCGAGAGCGGCTTGCATGCGTCCGCGCCCATTCCAGGAGCTGTGACAATGCGTCAACCTGATCGTCATGACGAGAGCTCGGAAATGCCAGAAGCTCTTTCTTGAAATCCACCAACCAATGGGCGTCCTCCGGCAGATATAACTGCCCGGCCTCGACCATAGAGCTGACCCCAGCCGCGCGGGTAAACTTGTCCGCTTCTGGATTGCGGGAAATCGGGCTTGGCACACGCGGTTCATTGCCGTCGCGCAAGGTCTGTATGAGCTGGGACCCGGAGGCCTTGTCTTCAATGAGCATGGTCCTTGCCTCAAAAGTGCGCGCAAGCTCAACTGCTTTTTTGACCAGGTTCGGAAACTCCACGCGGCCGCGCCAGACGTTGAGGATGTGAACCTCTTTCCGCCAAAGTCTTGCAGTTATGCAGACCGAGTAGTCATTCGTGCTTCCGGTTTTGATAGCCGTGTCCCAGGACTGAACAATGTGGCGGCGCCGATCACCGATTTCGTCCCCGTTGCCATTTCCGGTGATCTTGAGCCAGTCAGCCTTAAACAGGTTCCCGTCTGACGGCATAGGTTGCTGCTGATACTGGGCCTCGAACGTGTAGGAGCCCATGGCTATTTTTAGCTCATCTAGTACTTCAATTGGCTCACGCTCAGGGTGGAGCAGCTCGCCCTCGCGGCGGCGGTATACTCCGTCGCGGGCGAGCATGATCTCCTCATCTTTTACGGCGATTGCAGGAATTGAGAGACGGTCCCATCCGCCTTGCTCCAGCAGCATACCAGAGAGGTCATGCTCATGGAGACGCTGCATGACGCAGAGTATGGCCCCGGTCATTTTATTGTTCAGGCGAGAGGACAATGTCGTCGAGAACCAGTCATTTACCGAGGCGCGAACTGTATCCGAGTTTGCATCACTTGGCTTGATGACATCGTCTAGAATGATGATATCTCCGCCGCGCCCGGTTAATGTCCCTGCTACAGATGTTGCTAGCCGTCCGCCGCCGCGGGTAGTCTCAAAATCGAAAGCGGCCGACCGGACTTTGGATATCCGGGTGCCCGGAAAAAGCTGCTTGTACCAGCTACTCTCCATTATCGAGCGTGTGTCACGCGCAAATTTGGCTGAAAGCTCGGTTGAGTAACTCACACAAACAAAGTTCTTTGTCGGGTCTTGTCCTAGCATCCACGCGACCCAGCATATGGATACGGTTTTGGATTTCCCGTTGCGGGGCGGCAGATTGATTATGGACTTGCGAATATCACCCGTAGCGATCTGTTCGAGTGTATAGGCCACCGCGTCAAAGTGCCAATTCCAGACGAGTAACTCGCCGCCGCTGACCCACGGCCATGCTTTTCGCAGAAAAGCCGTGAAGTCATACCGGCAAAGTTCAAATAAAAGATTTTGTGGATCATCCATAATCATTCTCCTTCATCGCTGGATTGATCACCTTCACCTGGCTCCGTCTTAGGGCTCGTGCCAGGCGGGGAATCTTCACTTGGATCCGTGTCATCCGAGTGCGGCTGTGTTTCCGCTTGAGGAATTTGCCTCTTGAGCAGCTGATCCAATATCTCTTGATCGAGGGCCGACAGTTTCTTTGGGCCCGCGTCATGATCCTCAGGCCCTAAGACCTGCATAACCAGATTGATGAGAATACGCGTCGCGGTGATATCGCCAGAGGCGGCGCGCACGGTCAATGTGCGCAGCATAAGCTGCTGCTTGGTACCGCTGACGTCCTCGCCATTGACCCGAATGTTCATCTTGCCAATCAATTCTGCTTTGAGGTCGGTCTTGAGGCCGCGGGCGCTTTTCGGGCGCCCTTTCGGGTTGCCAGACTGGCCCTTTTTAAACTGCGAATGCCGGGGCGGGCTTTTATACCCGACTTTGCGTTCTGAATCAGACATCGCCAGCCTCCATCGAGAGGCGCTCTGCAGCAATCTCGTCAAATGTCCTGCCGTCGCCATCAAGAATAGGCTCCACGCCCATGACGGCTGAGAGGCGGCCCAGCGCGACATCACAATAAAGCGGGTCAAGTTCCATACCTGCGCCGCGCCGTCCGGTATGGTGGGCGGCAAGAAGCGTGGTGCCAGAGCCAAGACAGGGGTCTACGGCAAGGTCGCCGGGATTTGAGCAATCAAGCAGAAAGTCCACAACCATTGCCGTTGGCTTTACTGTGCTATGAGCCGCAAGGTCTGCGTCCCGCCCCTTCCGGAACGTATTTGCCCCCGCATACTCAACAACGTTGGTGCGGTAGCGGCCCGTTTCACCCAGTTTGAAATTATTGATGTGTTTGCCTTTGCCAGATTTAAAAACAAACACAAGCTCGTGCTGGCTACGATAAAAAGCGCCCTGACCCCCATTGTCTTTCTTCCAGACAATGAGCTGCTTGTGCTCCGAGTAAACGCCGTCAGCCGCGTCCAAAAGCTCGCGGCAATGCCTCCAATCCATACATTGGTAATGGATTGATCCGGGCACTGAGAACCGCACACAGCAGCGGAATACAGCGCGTAGGAATGTGGTGAACTCCGGTGGAGACATCTCGCCGGCACCGACCACAAACTCGCGGTGAAGGTTTTTACCATTACCTGAGACAAAACCGTCGATAGGGACATTGTAAGGCGGATCCGCAAACACAATGTCCGCTCGATCCTCACCCAGCAAAGCTTCCCAGCTGACGACCTTACGGGCATCCCCGCAGTAAAGACGATGTACCCCGATATGCCAAAGGTCACCAAGGCGAGTTACGGCCTCTGCCTCCGGGTTCGGTAAGAATACATCTTCTACCGGTACTTCCGGCGGTTGTTCAGGAACGGCGAAATCCAGATCTGCTGTGGAGAAGCCGGCAATCTCTAACTCATACCCGTTCTCGAAAAGAACGGTCAGTTCATCGGTCATGAGTTTCCGGTCCCATGTTGATAGTTCTGCAATGCGGTTATCTGCAAGGGCGAAGGCGCGGCGATCTTCATCGGTGAGAAACTTGGCGCGGATCACCGGAACATCAGTTTGCCCCAGTTTCTTCGCGGCAAGCAGGCGCCCATGTCCGGCCACAATCATATTGTTGTCATCAATAATGATCGGGACGAGCCAGCCAAACTTCTTAATTAAGACGCTTAACTGGCTTACCTGTTTAGGGCTGTGGGAACGTGCATTTTTCGGGTTTGGTATCAATAAGGACGTCGGGACAGTCTCGACATGAGGGTGTTTTAGTTTAAGCATTATATAGCTCCTAGTTAATGGAGCTATTTAGTTATGACCCGAATGCCTTCGTGCTAAGGACAATAAATCGGGATATTCAGATTTTGTGTTTCAATTGAGATGCCAGCCGGCGCTACGAGTTCGCCATCTATTGAAGTGGCTCCGTAAAGAGGGAATAGTTCTTGGAAGCGCAAAGGTTTGCCTGCATAGTTCTTACGGATATTTTGGACCATGTTCACTAGTTGCGTCGTAGTAACCTCTGCGTCCCACTTTTGCACAATGTTGGGAATAATCTGATTAACACCTTCCTGAAAGCCCGGGCCATAGACACTGTCTTTGTAACGCTGGCTAAGGACGGGCTTCCCTGAGAATTCTTGAACTACAGCCATCAAACCCGTGACATGAAATTCCAACATGGGTTTTTCAGGCCTCCCGCGCCGAGCTTTTATCGTAGACACCACATGCTCACCTGCGGCGCGTATATGAGACTCGTTTACTTCAACGCCTTCTTGGTCGGCCATTCGGCGAGCATGATGCGACAGGAGCAATTCAATTTCGGGATGCAGTCTTTTACCCCTGCGGTTGAGTATTCGGGTTCGTTTCAGCCCGCGTCGCAGGCGCTCTAAGGACTCATTGAATGAGTCTCCAGTTTCAAACAATTGCAGGGAAGCAGCGTAGCTATCGGTCAAATATCGCAAGCGGTTTTGTAGCTCACTCAGGAGTTCGTCGAGCTTTTCAGGGTCACTCGTCGGTTTGGGCGCATCAGGTAGGTTTGAGGGATCATTAGTTCTGGGCCGAGCCATTGTGGGTCCTTTCTTACCTCTATTCTAACATTTTTCTGCCCATTCGCCTAGAACCCTGCTCGCTCCTGATAATTCCCTGTTAATGTGCTTAGGGAATTTGAGCTTAAATGACTGATATTACTATAAAATTTCAGGGTCAAAACGGGTAAAATCCGCGATATGCCAAGCTAATCCCTGTATATTCGCTGAAAAGCAGGGAATTCAGGCCTGAGACTTGTTCTGGGACGACTGGCTACACCACCATCCTTTTCCAGTTTTGTCATGTTAACTGAACTCGTCGCTATTTTCCGCTTCGGATTGATCGTCGCCTGTACCTGGATGGCAATAGTGGACAATACACAATCCTGGATATGTATTTTCCGCAAAGCAGAACAGTGTTTGATGGCACGATTGATAATAAATCTCTCTTCACACCTCAGGTACAAAACTATTGGGTGGCAACTTACAACTAATACGTTTATATAGTGAGACCACAATCTTACGGAGGTAATTATGTCATTAAGTGAAAATATGTTGCAGCATAGAAATCTGTTTGATTTAAAGGCCGCAATAACCTACCTATCGGTGAATTGTAATTCTAAATCTTATCCCACCAAATATCAAACTTATGATGAGGCCTGGGAGGAATTGTTTATCAATTATGATCTTTTGCGAAAAAAGCTGGGTGATACCCGTTATGAGCAAGTGGTAGATATGACCAAACAGGCGAAAGCTCATTATGACGCTGATGAAACTCACCTTGGATCCTGGCTCATGCAGGACATTGGCGAAGTCATTTGCCGCCGACCTCCTTTTGCTTATCCGGAAGACAAATATCGTTGGCCAAGGCCAGGCTAGTGCTAAAGCCGTTACGATATTCCATTGGTTTTGCGTTTGGGCGCGAAACTTTCGGAGCGTGCTTTTTGTGATGAGATGTCGCCGGTGGGTGAAGATGTTGTAGATTTGATCGTGGGTTGAGAGCCATGTTAGCACCTGTTCCTATAGCTCCTATAGGTGCTGCAACTCATGCTGGCGCGCAAACCGCGCAGGGCTTGCCGTTTAAATGGGGTTGGATTTAGGTGTTTGCATCCGTCGTATAAACGAACGGCAATCCAAAACGCGCCTCGAATAGAGCCTTAAGGCGTGTAGCAGGTGTCTGGTTTTGTTTGCAGGCAGGCTTCGATAGCGGCTTTATCGAGGGGTCCAGAGAGCGGCGCAGCTGTGGTTATGGCACTGCTGATGAGGGCCGTATTTCCGGTTGAGAGTGACCATGGCCACCCGCCTTCATAACCGTTATCCAAAAGTAGCTTCAAAGATTTGTCGGCGCTCGGCCCATTGGTTCCTGTATCCTCTACGTCATACTCACCTGCCATCACAGGGCGGTCGGCTTTGAAGGTGGCCGCCGGGGTCTCAAATGGAGAAACCTGCCAACCCGTATTGAACCAATGTAGGGCATAGAAGTCGAGGATGCCGCCCGGGTGTGCGTTCGGCAAAGCGGTGAGCACTGTATTGGAATAGCGGTCAAAAAGGTCGGTATGGACGCTCGTGGTGACCTTGACGTTCGGGTCGAGCCTGTGGACCGCGGCGGCGATTTGGTTGACGACGCGCTGCGCCGTTTCAGTGGAGACAGTCTCTGTTGAGGGGCAAAAATAATTGGCCTGTGACATGCCCTCGGCTTCGTTGAAAATATCCCACGCGAACATGGCCGGATGGTCTTTGACGCCGCTCACCATGGGGGTGAGGGCATTATCTATATAGGTTTGAAGCTGCGTCTCTAGCATGCGTTTGGCGGCCATCGGTTGATAGGCGTCGCACACCATATTGAACGAGAATAGGTTAAACGTGACCAAAATCCCTTCGTCCCACGCGGCGTCCAATATCTCCTTGAGTTGCCCGACAACCTGCGCGTCCGTCAGATCGCGGCTGAGGCCTGTGACGATTCCGCTATTTTCGATGACGGGTGTTGACGTCGCGCCTGTATGAAGCCAAATCCGCGCTGAGTTTCCACCGGCGGCGGCAATCGTGCGAAAGTGATCCTTGAAAGCTTTGATGTTCGTTCGCGGCGCGCCTGTCACGTCAACGGTGCCGATCTCTTGATTGAACCAGTTGGAATTGTGTTCGCTCCACGCGACATTCGCGCCGTTTAGAATGATGCTTTGACCAAAGTGCAGGATCTGATCAGGCACGGCGCGTTTGTCTGCGCCCGACGATTTTATATCGTAGCGGATGCTGAGTTGCTGCGTCACGAGATCTTGCGACAGCGCATCTCTGGCGATAACGTTCAAGACAGCGTCATATGTGCCCTCCGTCATGCTGGAGGTGGTGGGTGTCAGGGTAATTGTGGCTTCGCGGAAGGATTTGCTTGTGGTCGCGGTCAGCCAATTCGGCGCGGGGTCGCTGCTCCCGAACGCGGCCGCGATGTCGGTAATCTCCGGGCTGCTCCACGTCACAGTCACGGACTCAGATTGCGGAAGGTCTTCGTTCTCGCGCAGGCCAAAGGACACATTTGCGGCACTCATCGAAAAAGTGACTGGTGGTGACGGATTGGCCGTTATCGGCGCGATAGGGGCGCTCTTTGAACTCCCGCCGCCGCAGCCGCAGAGCAAGCATAATCCGGCCATTAATATAATGCGTCGCGACGACATAAAACCCACACCCCTGAACGCTAGTTTATTTAAAAGGGAAACTCACCATTGCGAATAGCCATAGGAGAAAAACATTGAAGTTGAGTTAAAGGCGTGAGGGCGCGTTTTGCTCGATAAGCGTTGTTGTTATCGACTTGTATCAATGACACGGAAACTCTCGCTTGCACGGAACGCTTGGCCGCGCTTATATGTTCGCATGAAGATCACAAGACGAGAGAATTTAACTTTTTTGCTGGGCGCGGCGGGGGCGGCGGGTTTGTCGGCTTGCCGTGCGAGGACGTCCGAAATGACTTTGGATCGTTTGCAAATGCCACTTGGAGGCATGGGCGTTGTCGCCGTGCGTGACGGCGTTCGCGTTCTGGAGCAGGTCAGCGGTTTCGCCAGCGGTCTTGACCCCAGTGAAAATGCTGAAAAGCGCCCGTTTACGGCGGCGTCGCCGTTTCGCGTGGCCTCCATATCAAAGGTCGCGGTTCTGCTGACGGCCCGTGCGCTCGCGGATAAGGGCGTGCTGGATATGAACGTCGATATTAGCGGCCCGATGGGCATGAACTTGCGGCATCCTGAGTTTCCGGACACGCCTGTGACTTTGCAAAACCTCTTGTCTCATCGCTCGGGTATCACTGACCCAGAGGTTTATTGGACCGATCCGTCTGGTAATATTCGGGAGATTTTGTCAACCGACATGTTCACGGGTGGACGTCCCGGTGAGTGGTTTGAATATGCCAATATTAATTACGGTATTGCGGCAACGGTGATGGAAGTGTTGTCGGGACTCCGTTTTGATCAGATCACAAAGCAATATGTCATGGACCCGCTCGGGATTGATGCCGGATTTAATTGGGCCGGTGTGAGCCTGCCGAAGCGCCGCAATGGCGCAACGCTCTACCGGAAGGTCGAGGGCGTGATGCGGGTGCAAACGGACGGGCCCGAGATGCTCTCTGGCAACAAACCGGTGCTATACGGTGATGAGCCTGATTTTGATATCGAGGCCTACGTGCCGGGAACCAACGGGACGCTGCTGTCGCCGCAAGGTGGTTTGCGGGCCAGCCTCGATGACTTGATTTTGCTGGCGCGCTCGCTAGGGAATCAGCCCGAGCTGCACCGCGCTGATTGGTTTTTTGACGGGCAGAACGGGGCATCGGAAAATGGTCATTTTGTCAGTTTTGGCCCCGGACTTTACGTCTATCCGCCGGAGCTTTCTCCTATTCCGGGGCAGCTTATGGTCGGGCATCACGGCTCGGCTTATGGCATGTATGGCGGGATGTGGCATTTGCCGCAAATAAATGCACAGATCGTGCATGCCGTGACCGCAACGCCGGAGCCGCCCGAAGCCCCTTATCCGGGCCCGCCGGCGATAGCGCCGGACTCGCGCCTATTGTTAGACAAAGCCATGGCGGCATTGGGGCTTAGCTGACGTAAAGAGCTTTTGAACGGATTATGTCTCTGCGAGGTCGCCGAGTGCGGCTTTGAGAGCCGCCAGTCCGTCTCCATATTTTTCCCAGCGCCCGACGGAGCCCGAATATAATGGCTGGCGAACCTGTACGGAGCTAGCCGTGTCAACGGGTGCTTTGTTCTCATGAAATGAGAGGCAAGCCGCGTCCCATTCTAGATCGCAAAATTCAAGCAAACGCCGTGTTTGAGCCTCTTGGTCGCTAACTATGTCCTCGTAGCGCACTTCAAGAAAACGGCTTGGCGGAAGGACTTCTCGCGCGTGGGTCATCAGGGCGTCAAACGCGCGGTAAAAGGCGGCGCAATCTTCCAGATCATGAGCATAACCGAACCGCGGGTCATGCAAGGCAAAGAGTTGCCGATAATTAGACAAGCAGCTATCCATCGCGCCGCGCCTTAGCACAATGATCCGCGCATTCGGCAGAGCTTTCTGGATGAGGCCTGCATATAAAAAATTCATCGGCGTTTTGTCGATGAAATGGCTGGCGCCGTTGGCAAGGGGCTTGATCGCCTCGGCGTAGATTTTACCAATTGCGGCGAGATCTGCCGCCTGCGCAGCGGCGAACGTCTCCGCGCCTTGTTGGCGGCTTATTTGTGTTTGGGCTTCGACTATCTGGGCGAACAGATCGATCTCTCCCGCAGATATGACAGACGCATGAGAGGAGAGTATCCGGTCAACCAATGTCGTCCCTGTGCGGGGAAGTCCGACGACGAAAATTGGCGTAATTTCGGCCTCCGGTGCGTTTGCAACCGGGGATGATTTGAACGTGTTTTCCGCCGCCTCGAACATTTTATTCATGCGGCTTTGATCATAAGTGGCCAGCATTTTACGAGCGGCCTTGGCTTTGCCGAGCCACTCGAGGCTTTCAGGATATTTCTTCATATCTTCCAAGGTTTTCGCAATGGAATGACCCAGAAGGAGCTGCGCATCTGGATCCGCTCCCGCACCCGCGAAGAGGTCTTTCAGAGCCGCGAGGTGATTATTATCCGCCGTCTGAGTCTCCAGCGACACAAGAGAAAACCAAGCGCGGTAAAATTTGGGGTCAAGACCGACCGCTCTGAGGTAGGCATTTCTTGCGGTTTTCTTGTCACCTGTGAACTGTGCAGACGCCGCCAGATTATACTGGAAAATCGGCCATTTCGGGTTGATTTTCGCGGCGCGTTTGTAGAACGGAACGGCCAATTTATGATGACCTGTGCGGCTGTAAACTGTGCCGATAATGTCGGCCACAAAGGCATCCGTTGTGCCTAACTTTGCGGCGACATCCGCCTGAGATTTGGCGTCACTATTCAAACCCACCGTAGAAAGCGCTTTGGCATAATAGGCTTGATAGCGCGCGTTGCGGGGACCGTGCTCTGCTGCTTTGGCAAAAAGTTCAAGCGCTTTGGCGTGTTGGCCATGATCGCTAGCGACGATTCCCAAAAAGAAAAATGCGAGCGGGTTTTTGTCATTCTCTCGCAATGCGCCAACGGCAAGGTCGTAGACGGCCTGAGGGTTGTTTTGCGTCAGAAGCCGCATCGCTGTGTTGAAGGTCAAAAAGGCCATGAAGGGCTTGCCTCTGAAGAAACGAAAGGGTTAGGCAGCGGCGCTGCCTATACCATAATAAGACTGGCGATGATGTACATCACAATGGTGATGCCGCCAGCGACCAACGCGTAGGGAAGCTGCGTGCGAACATGTTCGAGAAGATCACATCCGCTGGCAATCGCCGAAACGGCTGTGGTGTCTGAAATCGGGGAGCAATGGTCTCCAAACACGCCGCCGCCTAAAATAGCCGAGATAACCAGTGCGGGTGGTAGCCCTAGAGTCTGGATCATCGGCATGCCGATCGGTATCAAAATCGCAAAAGTGCCCCAAGAGGTGCCTGTAGTGAAGGCAATCAAAGAGCCGGCCACGAATAAGAGCGGAACTACAAGAAAGAGCGGTAGGAATTCGCCGACCATACCGGCGATGAAAGTACCGGTTCCAAGCTCTTTTAAGCTGGCACCGAGGGCGAGCGAGAACAGAACAATCGTCACGAGCGGCAAGAGTTCACCCATGCCATCAAAACCAATTTTGACGAGCTTGATGTGGCTAAATTTACGGCTGATAAGCATCATGAGGTAGGCAACAAGACAGGCAAGTGAAGTGGCGTATAAAACGGATTTTGCGCCGTTGCCTTTCGTAATATGCCCGCCGCCCGTCCAAAGCATAAAGGCGATCATGCCAAAGACCATCACGGCCAAAGGGATAACCATAAACCTTGATTTTGTTGGCGGGTATTCGTGCTCGTAGTCATCAAATGTGTCTTGAGCCTTTATTTCCGACGCCTTCATCGGGCCATGAACCTTAGTTGTCATGACGGTGTAAAACACGATGAGTAAGGTCACGATGGCGTAGAAATTAAGAGGCACCGTTTGCCATAGGGTTTGCGCAGCCGACTGCTCCAATTCATACCCAGATAAGAGTGCTAAAATATAGGCCCCCCAACCATTGAGCAGGATAAGAATACAAATTGGCGCGCTGGTACTGTCGATGATATAGGCGAGGCGGGCGCGGCTCATGCCAAACTTGTCAAAGAGGCCGCGCGACAGAATCCCGGCAGTCAAAACGCTTAAGTTGGATTCAATAAAAACGACGAAGCCCGTAAACATCGTGAGCAACCCGACGGACCGTTTGCCCTTGGCGAGTCCGCTATTGACCAGCTTGTCCACCATTGCTGTTACGCCGCCCGAGACCCGCATAAAGGCGAGCAGGGCACCGATCATCAAACTGAACATCAAAATTCGTGTATTTCCGGGGTCAGAAAAGACAGCGGCAATGCGCTCGAGAGAGTTTAAAAATCCCGTCAGCGGCAAGCCTACGCCGGGATTGGCGATCATTAATATTTCAGACGTTAAAATCGCAAGAAATAGGGCGAGAATGACCTCTTTGCGCCACAACACAAAAATAATCGCCACGATTGGCGGTAATATTGACAGCCAGTCCATAAAGTCTCCCCTGCTGCTCTAAAGTGCGCCATTTTCGTGGCCGCACTCAGCCCAATAATGCTTGCTAGCATGGGGTGAGAATGAATTACAGAACAAATCCACCTCTTGGCTCTAATACCACCAAATTATCATTCACAAAACGCGATCGCCAAGCTATCACTTGTGTAAGGGAGGCACACCATGGCCGAGAGTTTTGTATTTTTTGATTGGATTGTAATTGCGGCCTATGTGGCGCTGCTGTGTGGAATGGGGTGGGCGTTTTCACGCCGTAAATCAGAAAACTCCCGAGATTATTTTCTCGGCGGAAATACAATGCCGTTTTGGGTTGTGGCTGTGTCAGTTTTGGCGACGTCGCAATCTGCGGCGACGTTTCTGGGCGGCCCCGATCAGGGTTATCGTGGGGACTTTACATATTTATCGACGAACGTCGGAACGATCATCGCGGCGATTTTTGTAGCGCGCGTCCTTATTCCGAAGTTTTACGAAAATAAAGTCACCACAGTTTACGAATTGCTTTCAATTAGGTTCAGTCCTAAGGCCATGCGCGCTGCGGGAGGGATGTATCTGGTGGGCCGAATTTTTGCGAGCGGCTCTCGCTTGTTTCTGGCGGCTATCGCTGTTTCCATGATTTTGTTTTCAAATATTGATGCCAATAGCATTATTATCTCAGCCTTTTTGATGATGGCGCTGGGTTTCCTCGTCACATTTCTGGGCGGAATTAATTCGGTTATCTGGAGCGATCTCATCCAATTTTTGATCTACACAGTGGCTGCGGTCGCTGTTCTCTACATTTTGTGGTCGTCGATACCCGCAGACACAGCCCAAATTCTGGAAGGTTTGCGCCATACACCCGAGGGGCAAAACAAGTTGACGCTGTTTGATTTTAGCCTCGATTTCTCGCAGCCCTTTGCGATGTTTTCGGTTGTCACAGGCCTGACACTTCTCGGGATTGCGAGTTTTGGCATGGACCAAGATATGACCCAGCGCATCCTCACCTGTAAAGACGCGAAAGATGGCGGGCGGGCCTTGTTGATTTCTGCTGTGGTGGCCGTGCCGGTGATCTGGATATTCATCTCTATTGGAGAGCTTTTATACGTTTTTTATGAGCGGCCAGACCTAATGGGCGGGGACGTTATGTCTGCCGTGAACCGGGAGTTTAACGGTGAGAAGATCACCGTGTTTATGCATTATATTTTGCGGGAATTGCCAGCCGGGATGCGCGGGCTTGTAACGGTCGGCGTTGTGGCGGCGGCCGTCTCTACAATCAACTCCGGTCTGAATTCCATGTCGTCCGTGATTGTGGAGGATTTCTACCGTCCGTGGCGAGAGTCTAAAGGTGCAACAACAGACGGGCAGTTTGTTCGTGCGGGTCAAGTTTTCATGGGCGTCGTGGGTATTTCCTTATTCTTGATGGCGGTACTCTGTTTTTACTGGCAGCAATATTCGGACATGCCGCTACTTGATTTTGCTTTGTCCGTTATGGTTTTTTCTTACTCGGGACTCTTGGGGGTTTATTTTACGGTGATCTTCACGCGGCGCGGGTCGACTCTGTCCGTCATCCTCGCCCTCGCCGTCGGATTTCTCATTACCCTGCTGCAACAGCCCTATATTGTGGACAGTCTCGGTTTGCCGGAAAGCTGGAAGGGCCTTGCGTTCACATGGAAGCTTTGCATTGGCACGTTCGTGGCCTTCCTTGTTTGTGTGGCGGGTAACAATAATACACTTTCAAAAGGGGCTTTGGCATGACAGCTTTCCGTAGAACTTTAAGAACCGAACTGACCCGTGTTTTGGTTGCGGCTATGTTTTTCGCGTCGGCAAATTCTTATGCGCAAGGGCCGGTATCTGTCGAAGCCGCCGCCATACAGACGCCAGAAAAGCCGACTATTGACGCTCTCGCCAAAAACGCTTTAGCCGCTTTTGATACGCCAGGGATGGCGGTCGGTATTGTGCATCAAGGCAAAGTTGAGTTTGCAGGCGGGTTCGGCATGAGTGATGTTGCCAAAGCTGTACCGGTTGATGAGCATACGCTGTTTCGAATAGCGTCCACAACGAAGGCGTTTACCTCTGCGGCGCTTGCTGTGCTGGTGGATGAAGGGGTTCTGGACTGGGATGATCCGGTGATTGATTATCTGCCGGACTTTCGAATGTCGGATCCTTGGGTGACGCGGGAGTTTACAATTCGCGATCTGCTCACCCACCGTAGCGGCCTTGGCTTAGGGGCAGGGGACTTGATGCTTTGGCCGGAGCCGTCAGGGTTCTCCCGCGAGGAATTAATCCGAAATCTGCGCTACTTAAAGCCTGTTTCAAGTTTCCGCAGCCGATATGCCTATGACAATCTTCTCTATATCGTCGCCGGCGAAGTCGCTGCTGCGGCGGCGAACACCACATGGGAAAACCTCGTTCAGACGCGAATTCTCGATCCGCTGAATATGGGGTGCTATTCCGAGGATGTTCCTCTGTCCAAGCGCGGGGCGACGGCGGTGCCGTACGGGTTAATTGACGAGAAAATCACAGAAATTACCCGCAACCGTATTGAAAATGCGTCCAACGTTTCGGCTCCGGCTGGGGGGTTGGTCTGCAACGTGGACGGCATGAATAGGTGGATGCTGACCCTTTTGGCAGGCGGCGTCGGTCCGAACGGCGTGCGGATTTTCAGCGAAGCGCAGCGCGATGAAATGTGGAAGTCTCAAACTATTTTGAGTGTTGGGAAAACTGAGCGGGAAATGGATGGTACCCATTTCAAAACTTACGCGCTTGGGTGGCGCAAAGAGGACATGCATGGATTTGAGGTAATTTCTCATACGGGTACGCTCTCAGGATTTCAGGCTTATGTGGGACTCGTCCCCGAGCTCGAGCTTGGCGTTGTGATTTTAAACAATGGATCAAACTCCGGGGCGCGGAACGCTTTGATGCAAACGGTGCTTAAATCCTATATGGAACAGCCGGAAACGGATTGGGTCAAATATTACGCAGATGCTCAAGCCGAGCGGGCGGCGGCGCGAGAATTAATGCCAGCCGCGGAGAATGACAATGTAAAAGGGTCGGGAACGGTAAGCCGCCCAATCACTGACTATGCTGGGCTATACGAAGATCCTTGGTTTGGCAAAGTCGATATTGTTCAAGTGGGTGATAAGCTTCGCTTTCAGTCACGCAAGATGGTCAAAATGGTCGGCACGTTAACGCCATTTGATATGAATACATTTATCGTCAAATGGGATGATCCCGAGTTTAGAGCCGATGCCTATATGAGATTTGAAACCAGTTTTGAAGGCGATATTTCGGGGGCTTCCATTCGCCACGTCGCGGCGGATGGCGACTGGAGCTTTGATTTTCACGATTTGGCATTCATCCGCGTGGAAGATTAATCACCCATCGTTTTACGAAGGGCTTTGCCATAAACGGGTTCGCCTGAACCCGCGGCAATATCGGTGATATGGCCATTGACAATAACGGCGTCAAAACCCGTGGGCTCGGCCATAATGTCTGACCATCCGGTATTGGCTTTGACGTTGACTGGATCAAAAATCAGAATATCTGCGGCGAGCCCAGATTTGAGTTGACCCCGTGATTTAAGGGCAAATGTTTGCGCGGTGAGCCCAGACATTTTGTGAACGGCTTGCTCTATGGTGAGAAGACCGTCCTTCACCACATATTCTTCGATAATTTTTGGGAAGGATCCGAAAGATCGGGGATGCCGCATTGTCGGACTTCCATCCGATGAAATGGAAACATCTGGCGCAATGATAAAGGCATCTTGGGTTTCTTTCGTCATGATAAAATGAGCCGTCGAAGGCCCGCTATGACCAAAATTGATGATTTGTACCTCTGGACTTACGCCGTTTAAGCGCGCGACTTCACCAAGGGTTTTCCCCGCATATTCACCTTTGGAAATAAGGATAGCCTCTGGCCCGTTCCGGCGCTCGATTTTAGCCCGTAGATAATCTTCGAGCTCTGTGCGGCGGTTTAAAACGGCGTCGTCAAACTCGCTCTTGCGCTTGGCCCATTCGGGATAAAGATAGATCAGGCTGCCATAACTTGCGAGGTAGGGATAGACATCTGCTGTCACGACCATCCCGTCCTTTCGGGCATCTCTGATTTGTTTTAAAACCGCTTCACCTTGCTCGCGCGTGCGCCCGTAGACCACCTTGATATGGGTGACGTTCACGCGGGCAAATTGACCTTGTTCAATCACCTCGGCGACCGACGTCTGGATTTGGTCATCGTCTTCATTTCGAATGTGGCTTGAGATTAATCCGTCATGAGCGCCCACGACTTTTGCGAGCGCGTTAAGCTCGTCTTTATCGGCGTAGCGGCCCGGTAGATATTCTAGTCCGGTACTCAGCCCGTATGCGCCGTCTTCGAAACCCTGAGCCAAAAGTGTTTCCATCGTGGTTTGTTCTTGCGCCGTAAGTTTATCTCGCTCGCCGCCGCCCGATTGCGTGCGCAAAGACCCATGTCCTATGAGCGCCGCAACGTTTGGCCCTGAACCAGCGTCATCGACGTGGACGAGCCAATCCTTGATGGTTTCTCCGTTTCCGGGGCTGGCCCCATCTTGTCCGAGAATGACCGTTGTCACGCCTTGGCGCAGAAAACTTTTCATGAAGTCATTGTCTTGGGCGAGAGGATCGCCATGGGCGTGGGCGTCGATAAATCCGGGCGTGACGATTTTCCCCGTGGCATCGATCGTTTCAGTTGAGTTGATTGCCGTAGTTTTTGGCGCGCCCACATAGGCTAACATTCCATCCTTAACGAGCACATCACCGTGAAAAGCGGTCATACCGCTTCCGTCGACGACCATGCCGCCTTTGATATAGAGGTCATAAGTTTCAACCTCGTTCGAGTTGGCTGGGTTTGAGCAAGCGGTGAAAAGGGCCGCTAAAAGGCCAACGAAGATTGATTTGCGACGAAGCATCACCTTACCGTTTTGATCGCGAGAATGCGGTCGACGTAAGATTCTGTGGCTGAAAACTCCAAAGGTAATATGGGCGTAATGGATACACCGTTGAGAGTGCCTGTGTAGAGCGACCCATCGGGGTTTTTATATCGCATACCGTGCACGTCATGGATTGCGAAAGGTTCTCCGTCTGATTGGCCAAGGACCATGAGAACATGGCCGGGAATATAGATGAGGTCGCCCGGAGACGCCGCTTTCAGGCGCTTGACTTTTTCGTCTTGGTCTTTGTTGGCCTCGTAGCGGTCATTGATCCCGATATCGCTATCACGTTGATCGCCGGAATTGCGGGGCAAGATGATACCGAAGGTTTTGTAAACTTCGGAGACAAACCCCGTACAGTCTCGGCCATTAAAACGGTGACCCCATCCATAGCGCTCGCCCAAAAACTTGAAGGACTGAGTGATGATGTTGTTCTGTGTGAAGGGGAGATACCCCACATGGACGTCTTGGTTGCGCTGAATGAGGGCGTGTTTGAAATCAAGTGAGCCGTCGGGTTGCCGAACGGGCAATAAGACCATGTGGTGCAAATAGGGGTTTTGGCCGTAAAGGTTTGTTTGCAGGGATTTCGGCCGCGAGAGGGGCAAACGAACGCCCATGTCCAATGAGAGTTCTGATAGCTCTGGCACTTGCGGATTGTAAACCGTTGACACTTTGTCCCCTGTAATCAGGAGAAAATTCTCAGAATCCGTATAGTCAAACACGGCCTCACGGGGGCCGACCGCGATGTCTGAAATGCGAACCCATGCGGTATAATTATAGGATTGGACGAGCGCCCATTCACCATCTTTGCTGTGATGAAGCACGGCAACGGCGTCGCCGGGGAAAAGGGTGGATTCCTGAAAACGCTCAATGTCGCGGTCACGGGCATCATGACTGAATAAGAGGTCGTCGGTGGGGTATGTGCGCATGGCGCTGCGCTTGACAGCGAGGGCAAACTTTACGGGGTTTTCTGCTTTTATGGCGTCAAGGTTCAGGGTGCTCTCATAGGCTTCAAAGTCCGCCTCGGTGACCTTCGTCCCGTCCGTGTAAATACGGGGATATCCTGGAATTTTACTGATAGAACGAACCCGCTTGAGAAGCGCGTCTTTGCTCAGCTTATCTGGCAGAGCCCGAACGTCATTGAGGGTTTTGTCTTTCGCCGTGTTGGCGGTGTTAAACGCCTTAATTTGCGCAGGTGAAAGGATTTCCTCATCTGAGCCAGCTTGTGTCCAATAAGCAGGGGAGAGGTGTTTTTCTTTCACACCGACAACATCGGAGACAAAGGCATCGCTAAAATCTAGGGTGCTGGCTGTGGACATATTTGATCCTGTTGCAGCGCAGCCGGCGCTTCCAAGAGCTGCGAGCGCGCAAATGAGTCCTAGGGTCGTTTTCATAAAAAGCTCACAATAGGGATGATAAAATTTTACCCACCAGCAAGCCGCCGCCGGTGCCAATGATATATCCGAGCATGGCCATTAAAACACCAATGGGGATAAGTGCGCGGGAATAGGCCGCCGCCAATATGGGGGCAGAGGCTACGCCGCCAATGTTGGCCAGTGAAGCCACGCCGCACGAGAATAAGTCCAGCCGAAAAAGCTTCGCCGCGCCGACCATGATCAGGCCGTGAATGCCGAGTACAACGAAGCCGGCGGCGATGAAAAGAGGAGCCTGAGTCAACTCTGCGAAATTGGCGCGCGAAGCGATAAGAGCGACAATGCCATAGAGCAGAACATTTCCCAGTTCCGCAGAACCTGCCACGCCGCCCAGACGAGTCATAGCCCCGGCAATACCCATCACGGTCACGATTAAGACGGTCCATGTGGTTTTGGAAAAGAAATCCGAGACAGGCAGAAAACCTGCGAGATATTGGGAGAGCGCGGCCGCTGCCAAACCCGCGCCAATGAGGAAGGTGAGCGACGCCGTGTCAATTTTCGCGTCGGGGTTCTTCTCGTTGGCTCTAATTTTTTCGCTGACTTCGTCGATGAGCTTGGTGTTGCTTTTTGTCCAAACATTGAACTTCGGGGCCAACGGGACAAATGCGAGAAGGAGCATGACCCAGATGGCATAGTCGATGGAGTCCATTAAAAGCGTATAACCCATGCTAGAGTCAGGAATTCCCAGTGCCCCTTGTACAGCAACCATGTTGCCTGTGCCGCCCATCCAGCTTCCACTCAGCGCTGAGAATGTCATCCAAGCTGTGTCGGGGAGCCACGTTTTGAAGATTAAGAATGCGCCCACGAAGCCCAGGCCGATACTGATGCTGGCGGTGAAAAAGGCGAGGATCATTTTGGGGCCGAGGGCGGCGATTTGCCTGATGTCTCCTTTGAGGAGAAGTAGGAAAATCATGGACGGTAAGAGGTTGCCCTTCACGGCGCTATAGGCGGTGTTGACGCTTTCAGTTTTGCTCCAAAGACCAAATGTGGAGAGCAGCATGACCGCAAAATAAAGAATAACGATTCCAGGAATGATCTTGAATATGCGGTATTTCTGTGTGCCTTCAAGGGCCGCGATTGAGCCGGCGATAAGAAATAATGCTGCGAGATAGCTGAAACCGGATGTTATCATTTGTTTGCGTAGCTCTCGACTGCTTCCAGAACGCGCAGGAGGTTGCCGCCCCAGATTTTATTGATGTCGTCTGGGCTATAAGCTCGAGCTAAAAGCTCCTCGGTGACATTTTGAGTTTCGGACGTATCCATCCAGCCCTCGATTTTACCGCCGCCGTCGAAATCCGAAGCAATGCCCACATGGTCTATACCAATCCGCTTCACCACATAGTCAATGTGATTGACAAGGTCGCCCACATTGGCCGGCGTGGCCAGCGCTTTGGCCCCGGCCATTTTCTCGTCAAAGATATCTTCGGTCTGACTGTCCATGGCCATAAAGGCGAAATCATCTTCCAGCCCCATTTCCTTGCGAACTTTGGCCTCGAATTCTTTTTGTGCGGGTGTTTTGTCTTTCAGATAAGGGCCGTAGGCGACAATCTGGATGACGCCATTATTTTTGGCGAGCGCGTCAAGTTGTTCATCATCTAAATTGCGGAGATTGTCCGAGATACCTTTCACGCCGGAGTGGGATGCAATGACAGGCACTTTCGATAGCTTCATCGCATCGAGGGACGTGGCTTTCGAGGCGTGAGACACATCGACCATGATGCCCGCTTCGTTAAGTTTCTCCACAAGTTCGGCGCCGATCGTGGATAAGCCGCCATGAAGGCTCTCCGTTTCGCCGCGCGCGTAACTTGGATTGGAGCTATCTCCGAATTGATTGTGCCCCACATGGGTGATCCCCACATAGCGGACACCGCGCGCTGCCCACTTCGCTACGTCATCAACGGAGTTTCCAAAGGGGTAGGCGTTTTCGATCCCGATGAGAGCAATGCGTTTACCGGCCTTATGAATGCGCCGTGCGTCGCCCGCAGTCAGAGCGAGCTCAATTTCATCAGGATATTTCTCGGTCAGGCGCGTAATCGCTTTATAACGCCTCTCGGCGATGTCAGACGCGGTTTTGATGCCATCGGCATCCAGCGCACCTTGCGGAGAAAACACGATTAGGAACGCGCCGTCCATGCCGCCCGCCTTCATTTTTTTAAGATCGGCCCGGCTTTTACCGCTGTTCCACGGGTCCATATCATCGGCGATAAGATCCAGTTCAAGATCAATATGGCTATCCAGAACCAAAGCCGCGTCATGGACCTCTTCAAGGCTTGGCTGGGCCGGTGAAACTGGCGCCGACGCGCAGGCGGTCAGGATTAGTGCGGACGCTGACGCAATCGCAAGATTTCTAAATGAAAGTCTATTCATTGTGCGTCTTCTACCAAATCGGGCGGTGTGTAGGTCAGGAGTGTTTCAAGCTGGTTCGCGCGGTACTTTTCTATAAGGGCATAAAGTATGGCAACGGTCTCGACCGACGGCTCTCCTGTGACTTCAGTTGGGCGGAAGTGAAGTTGAAAAGACTGAAGGACGTTTCGCGTCTGCTGGTCCATGATGCCTGTCACGTCGATCTTATAACCATATGCGCCAAGCGCCATTTGGACATTTTCCAGAGGCATAGGATCTACTAAGAAGCGGTTCCAATACTTGACGACCGTATCATCATCGAACCAAGCGCCATAACCGAGTTTGTAAAGACGTTGCCAGGGAAAGCGCGGGCCGGGATCAACCTTGCGGCCTGGCGCTATGTCTGAATGACCCACAATCTGCGTCGGCGTAATACGAGGATGCCGTTTGAGGATGCCGTCAATCAAAGGCAGAAGAATGTCCATCTGTGTTTCTGGAAAGTCGGGATAAAAGCAAATTGGTTTTGCGGGCGTTGCGGCAAGCATCGCGGCATCACCAGAGTTTGTTGGGTCCGGTCTGACGCAGTAGGTCTGGTTTACAACTTCAATACCAATTGACGTATCGTTCAAGGCGCTTTTCCCCGCCCAATAGCTTCGCCCGGCGTGCCACGCGCGTTCGGTTTCAGGGACGAGTTCGTAAACTTCCAACTTTCCCTTCGTGAAGGACTCGTCGCTTGGGTCGGGAACGAGGTAATGCGAGCTTACAGAGTTTGATGAAGGCTTCGTCAAGATATTGAGGGAACTCTCAAAGTTTGCAGACGTATGATGAATAACAAGCAGATCGACTCGGCTATTGTAGTTTTCTGAGGGAATAAGTTTTGGGCCCGAGACTGTACTACAGGCCGCGAATAGGGGTAATGCCAGCAAGCAAAAACCTAGTCTCGATATGGATTTGTTCTGGTGAGAAAACCATTTTGGGTGCTGAGATTGCATAAAAGCTCATCCTTATAAGGGCGAAAATGGCCAAAGCATCATGTTGGATGCGTTTCCCGATAGGCCTCCGACATGTTTATTACAATAAATTTTTAAATGGAAAGTGTAAAGTGGTATTTGATTGGTATCGGTAATGCGACATTTTTTCTGTCAATTTTGCCTATTATCGATAAGAAAACGAAAATTGGTATTTGACAATCATGTGAAATTCACCTTAACTTCATTACAACTCCGTTATGTTTATGCGGATTCTTTGGCCACAAGGGGAGTGCGGAATGTCTAAACGTTCGACTAATTCGATTAAATCAAATTTAAAATATAAAGGGCTCGTGACCGGGTTTGTCCTACTTTCCACATTAGGTGGCCTAGGTACAACGGCATATGCTCAACAAGCAGGTTCTGTCGTGGGTGTTGTCACTGACAGCAACGGCGTCGCCGCTTCAGGCGTTACGATTGAGGCGCGCAGTAACGTCCTTCCAGGTGTTCGTACAGCTGAAACAGACGCAAATGGCCGTTACCAGTTGCCGCTTTTGCCCCCAGGCGAATATGAAATTACGTTCCGTGATGCCAATGGTATGGTCACACGCCGCTCTACAATGGTTATGTTGCAGCAGCGAAACGATCTCGATATTGCACTGGGCGGCGGAGACGAAATCGTCGTCGTTAGCCAGCAAATGTCTGTTGATACCGCAAGCGCGTCCTTGAAAAATTCTATCACGAACGAAATGATTACGGGTGTTCCCGTTGGTCAAGAGTATCGCGACCTGCAAAAACTTATTCCTGGTGTTCAGTATAGTGAAGACTCAGTCCGCGGCCCGAGCGCTGGCGGTAGTGGTCAAGATAACGTCTATCAATTTGATGGTGTGGATGTGTCCTTACCTTTGTTTGGTAACTTGTCGGCTGAGCCTTCTACACACGATATCGACCAAGTCTCGATTGTACGCGGCGGCGCAACGGCGATTGGATTTAACCGTTCTGGCGGTTTCACGATTAACACGATCTCTAAACGCGGTACCAACGAGTTCAAAGGTGAACTTGGCTACCAAATCCAGACGGCTGGTATGACCGCTGAACGTAAGAATGTAACGGCAAAAGTTTTTGACGAAGAGAAAAGCTGGATCACCGCCAACGTTGGCGGGCCTGTTGTCAAAGATAAGTTGTTTTTCTACGGCTCCTACTATCGACCTGTCGTAACGCAGCAAAACTCAAGCAATGCTTTGGGGGATGTGCCGGATTATAAGAGTACACGTGATGAATATTTCGGAAAGCTAACTTTCGCACCGACGTCAAATTTGACATTGGACGCAAGCTACCGGACATCTGATCGCGAAGCTGTCAACGCAAGTATTGGTTCATTTGATGCTGTTTCGACGTCTGAAGGCAGCTCTGCCTCTCAGGACATCGCTATTCTTGAAGCGTCGTGGATTATCGATAATGATAGTTCCTTCAATTTCAAATTCACTGACTTTAAAAATGAGACGGCTAGCCGTCCAGATACAATTTTTGACGTGAACACGGCTGAAGGTCAAAATTTAAATGTCAACGCGCTTGATACGCTCGGCTTCTTCCGTGTGCCGACATTGCGCTCGGGCACATCCGCGGATGATCTTGCCTTCAACGCGGCGGCGGCACCGGTTATCGCTCAATATGGCGGTATTGGCGGCGTTGGTCTTGGCGGGGGCACAACGATCAATGATCAAAACTTCTATCGGACAAGCTACGAAGGGGGCTATACTCGTAACTTCACAATGGGCACGACAAACCACGAAGTCCATCTCGGTTACCAATATATGGAAATTGAGGAAGTCCTCGCACGCTCTTCAAACGCGTTTGGATCTATTCAATTCCTTGGTGGCTTATCTAATACAACAGGCGGTGACCCCGTCTTTTATCGCGCGACCTTGACGCAAACTCCTGCCGGTGGAAACGGTCAAACCTTAACATCTTCATCTAAGCTACAGAGTTTCGAAATCAATGACACAATCGAAACGGGTAAGTGGACGTTCAATGTGGGGGCTTTGATCAGCAAAGATACGCTGTATGGCCAAGGCCTTGCAAATGACGACAGCACACTGTCCGGTTTCGTATTGTCGCCCGGTACGAAATATAAGATGTACACGACTGACTGGGATAAAATGATCCAGCCACGTCTTGGCGTAAGTTACGATTATTCTGATGATATCGATGTTTACGCAAATTACGCGCGTTATAATCCGTCTGCGTCGTCTTTGGCGCGCGCAGCGTCTTGGGACCGTAACGTTCTTGGAAAACGCACTGAGTACAACTTCGATGCGAATGGTAACTTCCTGAATTCCGAGCCAATTGGTTCGTCTTCTGGTAAGCTATTTGTACCAGATATGGATCCACGCTACGTCGATGAATTCTTGATTGGCATGAACAATCAAGTTTCAGATGCCCTTACTCTTCGTGTTCATGCCCGTCACCGTAAAGCCGGTAACTTCTGGGAAGATACGAACAATAATGCGCGGTCCTACGCCAATGCGCCTGCAGATATTCAAGCCTTGGGTGATTATATTCCAAACTTGAATGACCAGCGCCTTCAAATTGGTAACGGTTCTATCAGCGGCTCTTCTTACGTGATTGCAACTCTCGATAACGGTTATACCAAATATTACGAAGTTGGATTAGAGGCAGAATACCGCCACAATAATTTCTTCCTGACGGGGTCATATGTGTGGTCACGTTATCGCGGTAACTTCGACCAAGATAATACGACAGGGGATAATGATGGTAACATCTTCATCGGCTCATCTAATATCGCTGATGGTCCGGGTCGTCAGTTATGGGATCTGAAAGACGGTACTTTGGCCGGCGATCGCCCGCATCAATTCAAGCTCTATGGCGTCTACGACTTGCCATGGAACGCAAATATTGGTGGCTTCGCGGTGTTCCAATCCGGCAAGCCTTGGGAAACATGGGACTATCGCCCGTACAGCGCTTTAACCGGAAGTACGAGCACGACAATCCGCTATAGTGAGCCAGCCGGGTCGAACCGTAGTGATAGTCACTTCCAGGCTGATCTGAACTATACGCAGAACTTCACGGTTTTCGGTGGCAGAACGATCCAGTTCCGAGCTGACTTGTTTAACGTGTTTAACAGCCAAACTGGATATAATATTCAGCCGCGCTTCAATGCTTCCAACTATGGTTTGCCACAAAGCCAGTTTAACCCACGTCGCTTGCAATTGGGTGTTAAGGCGAAGTTCTAGCTCTAGTCGCAAGTTAATAAATAAAACCCGGTCTCTTTCGAGGCCGGGTTTTTCTTTTTGGGAGTGGGTAGTTTTGATCTGAGGTTTAAGTTTCTTGAGGCTTTAACGCGGCGTCTGCCGTGCGACCCAAAGGGCACCGTCAAGTGCGTCTCCTTTGGGTTTGCTGAGTTTCAAGCGTATGTCGGGGGACATCCATGGCTCGACGCGCTCGGCCAACCCGCCCAATAGCGCCGTGCGCGGTACGTTCATGCTGAACAAACCTCGGACCATAATCTCAATATGCCACGCTGCATGGGATGTTATGAGACGCCCGTGATAGTCTCCCGCTTCGGCGGCGTTGAGAACGTCTGGTGCCATGGTCGCATATTCTGTCGCTGTCGCATTATCCATCCAGCTTACAATCGCTTGAGTATCGCGGCCAAACCGCTCAAAGATCATTGTTGTCAGGTCGGAATGCTCAAGGCGTCCGTCCGATGCGCGCAGCGTAATTCTTATGGCTTGCAGACCGATATACGCACCGCCGCCCTCGTCAGATATCGGGAAACCGTATCCGCCCATACGAATGTCTTTCCCGTCAACTTGCGCGATGCCAATACTGCCTGTTCCAATGATGACAATGCCGCCGTCACCGCCCGAATGGGCGCCAATATTGGCGATTTTACCATCGTTCATAATTGTTGTTTTGTGAAAAGGAATCGGTTGGGCGCGCAATTGCTCCAAAGCGCCCAGGCGGCCAATGCCGGCTACGCCGAAACCGGCCCTTATGGTACTCACCTCTTTGGGGGAAAGTCCGGCTTGGGCAATGGCTTGGTTGTAAGCGTCCGAGATGGATTCGAAGGCTTTGGGTATGCTAATGCGCACATTCCCGGGGCCAGATTTTCCTTCGCCAATTATGGTTCCGGATGCATCGGTTAATCGCGCCTTGGTCGTTGTGCCGCCCGCATCAATTCCTAAGAAATACATTCACTTGACCCAATCTGCAAAAGATATTCAGAACGTACCACATTTCGTCGGCATTCGCCATATTGGTATTATATGACTGAGGGATAATGAATGGATAAATCTTTGAATTGTATTGATTTCCCAAAACTGGTATTATATTGGCATTAAATCCCTTGGATTGCTGATGGTATGGGTATGATCGAACATCAAACACAAATGTTCAAAGAGGCTGGCGAGGCTCACTCGAAAGTGAGAGAGCAGCTTGCGAGTAATGAAAGCGCTGTCATCGCCCTTGTAGAACGTCTTCGCCAAAACCCGCCAACATTGGTGATGATTTGTGCGCGCGGTAGCTCTTCAAATGCGGGCGTTTACGCGCGTTACCTTCTCGAAACACGGATCCAAATTCCCGTATTGAATGTGGCACCGTCCTTGAGTTCTGTTTTCTCAGTGAAGCATAAGGTCGGCGGCGCGCTCTTTTTGGCTATTTCGCAATCTGGCCAAAGTCCAGATATTTTGTCGTCGGCGCAGGCCGCGAAAAATGGCGGAGCATATTTGGTGGCACTGGTCAATGACGAGCAATCGCCGTTGGCCCATCTTGCCGACTTGGTTCTACCGCTGCGCGCCGGCCCAGAGACGAGCGTTGCGGCCACCAAAACATTTATTTGCACCCTTACCGCAATTGCCCAGATGGTGGCGTATTGGGGCGAACTTGCGAGTGTCAAAGACGGTCTCTCCTCTCTTCCCGAGATGCTGAAGCAAGCCTTCGATATCACGTGGGACGACGCCCTTGATGCTTTGGAACCAACCGAGTCTCTATTCGTTGTCAGTCGGGGATTGGGATTGAGCATCGCGAAAGAAGCGGCGCTTAAGTTTAAAGAGACGTGCTGTGTTCATGCGGAGGCCTTCAGCGCCGCCGAGGTCAAACATGGCCCCATGGTGCTTGTGCGAAAAGGATTTCCAGCCATGATTTTCTCGACCGGTGATGAGACGCAGTCGAGTATTGACGATGTCGCGGCGGCGTTTATTTCACGTTCTGCTAATGTGTTTGCAACGGGTGATCCCTATGCCGGCGGAAACCAATTGCCGATCATTTCCTGCGGCGTTACGGAACTTCGGCCCATCATCGCGATTCAAACTTTTTACAGGTTTATCAATGCGCTTTCCATTCGGCGCGGCTTAGACCCTGATCATCCCAAATATCTCAACAAGGTAACAGAAACAGTCTAGTGACCAAAGCTCTCATAAATGCAACTATTTTAACGCCGGACGGATTTAAAGACTGTCATAGTGTTCTCATTGAGAACGGGCGAATAGCATCCGTTTGCCCAGATGGCGAGCGGCCTAGCAGTGTTCGTGTCGAGCAAGACTTGGGCGGCATGAGGCTTGTTGCTGGGTTCATTGATTTGCAAGTCAATGGCGGCGGGGGTGTTTTGTTTAACGACCATCCAACCGTTGAAGGCATAAAAGCTATAGGCGCAGCCCACCGCAAATTCGGTACAACGGGATTCCTTCCGACCCTGATAAGCGATGATCTTGATATAATGGCGGCCGCAATCTCCGCCGTGGATAAGGCAATTGCACAGGGTGTTCCAGGCGTTCTTGGGATCCATCTTGAAGGTCCATTTTTGAACCAAGATCGCAAAGGCGTCCATGATGCGTCGAAGTTTAAATCGATTGGGGAGTCGGAATTAGAGCTATTGTCTAGCCTCAAGAACGGGGTGACTTTGGTGACCCTTGCACCGGAATTAGCCAAACCACAGGTCATACCCTACTTGCGGGCACGCGGTGTGATTGTGGCTGCGGGGCACACGCAGGCCAATTATGAGCAAACCACCGATGCCTTGAATGCGGGATTAACCGGGTTTACGCATTTGTTTAACGCTATGAAACCTATGGAAAGCCGCGCGCCGGGTATTATCGCCGCTGCATTGGAAGACGAGCGTGCATGGTGCGGTATTATTGCTGATGGATTTCACGTGCATCCTGCAATGCTCCGGCTCGCGATCCGTTCGAAAGTCGGGGACCAGATATTTCTCGTCACTGATGCAATGCCAAGTGTGGGCGCCGCCAATAAACAATTTTCTTTGGGGAATACAGACATTACTGTGGCGAATGGCAAATGCGTGACAGCTGAGGGAACCTTGGCAGGGTCCGATCTGGATATGGTTAGCGCGGTTCGCAATGCCAAAGACTGGTTGGGCGTTTCGCTCGAGCAGGCTGTGCGTATGGCGAGCCTCAATCCGGCGCGATTTGTCGGGTTGGGCGATACAGTCGGCGACATTCGCACAGGTCTCGAGGCGAACTTTGTCGCTCTTGATGAGGAATTCAATGTCAGGGAGAGTTGGATAAATGGTATCTCCAACGCCGGCCTTTCAGGTGATTTTGCTAGCTAAGCTGGTTGTTCCCAAGATCCATGACAATATCATATTTGTCACCGCGGTAGGCGGAGCGAGTGAGCTCGACAGGCGTGCCGTCTTGCAAAAATGACCGCCGCTCTATGCGTAATACTTCGCTAAATTCTTCGACGGAGAGAAGCCCGGCTTCGGTTGGATTGGCAAGAGATGCGCGTACTTTTTGCGTACCTTTCACCGGGCGATTCCCTTTTGCTTCGAGCGCCTGATAGAGCGACTCTTTGATATCCGCGAGATCGGGTAATAGCCGCGCGGGAACAACGGCATGTTCGATCGCCACCGGCTGATTTTCAAATTGGCGAACCCGCCCCAATCGGACGACTTTGTCATCCTCGGAAATCTGTAAAATGGCCGCTTCCTCTGTAGTTGGTGTTCCGTAAGTTTTCACAATCCAAATGGCGTGGGGATTATGTCCCTTGGTTTGTGCGCTGCTCGTAAAACCTTTTAGGCTAGAGCCGAGATGCTCGACGCGTGGTAAGACAAACGTTCCGGCACCGTGTTTGCGTTCCACAAGCCTGTTCGCCACCAAAACATCTAAAGCCTTTCGGATGGTGACGCGGGACACGCCGGTCATTTGGCAAAGTTCCCGTTCGGATGGCAATGCTTCACCCGCTTCAATATCGCTATTTGTGATAAACGTTCGTATGTTTTTGGCAATTTGTATGTAGTGGGGTGTGGCCACATTTTTGTCGGGGCTGATATTGATCATGTTCATTCTGTCACCCCCTATTTATTTTTATGATACTCAGGTCGAATGAGTCTGGTAACTTGTGTGACAACGGTAGCACTTATCGAACCGTGATGAAAGCGCGCCGCAGACGAAACACCGCGATTAATTCCTGCTTGGTCAGTTTAATTCGGGCTTGTTATAAGGCGCGCGTTCAGAATTTGTTTGGGGTCGAACGTCTTCTTTAGGAGTTGCATGGTCTTTATCTCGTCGCCACTGCGGCATTGCGAAAGCCAGGCTTTTTTCTCTATCCCAATGCCATGTTCTGCGGAGATGGATCCTTTATGGCCGCTCAACGGTTCATAGATGGCGCGGTCGCAGAGCTCCCGCTCATCTGGCACATTTGACCTTGTTTGCACGAATAGGTGTAAGTTTCCGTCGCCGACATGGCCTAAAACATATGTGATAGAGTCTGGGAGGAGCTCGCGCATTTTCCGTTTCACATTCTCAACATAGTCCTCCATCTCGGAAATGGATAGACTCACGTCATAGAGGTGCATGGGTTTCGGGTTGAGGATCGCTTCGAAATCATCACGTATCGCCCAAATAGACTCTCTCTCGCTTTCAGATTTTGGTATGACGGCATCAAGAAGAAGGCCCTCATTGAACGCGCCTTCTAACACTTCCATAAAGCGCGAATCGTCCCTTTCGGGATCATTGCCATCTGCCTCATAAAGCACGTAAAATGGATGGTTCCGATCGATCGGGGATTTATGCCAACCCGGCTCTGTGACCGCCCTGACATAATCTCCCCACATCACTTCGAACGCTGATAAGTTCGGCCCTAAAGATGTTTTGAGATAATTCAGGAATGTCGCAACGGCGTTAAAATCGGGGAGGGCCGCAAGCGCTGTGTTTTGCGTTGACGGCAAAGGCATAAGCCGCACAACGGCACGTGTTATCACGCCAAGCGTACCTTCCGTGCCAACGAAAAGCTGCTTTAAATCATATCCCGCATTGTTTTTTATCATTTTATCCATGGAGGATAATATGGTCCCGTCTGGCAGAACAACTTCTAGGCCTAACACCATGGCGCGCGCCATGCCGTAGCGAAGGACATTCACGCCGCCGGCATTCGTCGATAGGTTGCCCCCGATGGTGCAAGACCCGCGTGCACCCAGATCCAGCGGCAGGAAAAGCCCCTTGTCTTTCACCGCGTTTTGAAGAGACTCTAAAACGACCCCGGCCTCAACTGTCGCGGTTGAAGAGATTGTATCTATCTCTGATATTTTGTTGAGCCGTTCGAGGGAAAGTATGATGTCATCCGCTCCTGTCGTCGTTCCTTGAACGCAGGTGGTGTTTCCGCCTTGTACGACAACAGTCTGGTTCTGCGCATGACACAATTGCAGGGCCCGAGATACGTCTTGCGTTGTCGCCGGGCGAATGAGCGCCTTTGCAATCATCGGCGCGCTATTCCAGTAGCTCACCGCTCTTTGGGCGACATCTTGCGAGGACAAGACGGCCGTGTTGCCTAGAAGATCGCGAAGTTGGTCGACAATATTCGGCATTTTAATGCGCGCGGTTGGAAAGAGCCTCAAGAGCTTGGCGCAAGTTTCCACCTGATTGTTCTAGAATGTCGGAGCTTTCAGATACGCTCGCGCCGGAGCAAACGAGTACTGATTTTTTGATATTGTTCTTTGTGTCTTTCAGGGCCTTGCGGGCCGCTTCCGGGGAGCATTTCGCAATCTGAATGACCATATTTGTTGCGCGTGTTTCGAGCTTCGCGTTTGAAACAATCATATCCACCATAAGTCCGTTATAGACGCGTCCTAATCGGGTCATAATGGCTGTAGATAAGATGGTGAGGATGATTTTTTGAGCCGTCCCGGCTTTCATACGTGTGGAGCCTGCGATGATCTCGCTTCCCGTTTCGGCTAAAACTGGATAGTCGGCCTCAGTCAGTAAAGGAGCTGCGGCATTGTTCGCAATCCCGATTGTCAATGCCCCGAGGGACTTAGCGGTCTTTAGCGCGCTTAAGGTATAGGGTGTGCGGCCACTGGCCGCGACGCAGATAACAACGTCATTTGGCCCCAATTGGAGGTCTTTCATCCATTTTTCGCCGTCTTCCTCGCTATCCTCAGCGCCTTCTTGGCTGTGGATTAAGGCTTCATTTCCGCCCGCCATACAATAGACAATGCGCTCTGCTGGCCACCCGAATGTGGGGCCAAGTTCAGACCCGTCCAGAACCGCTAAACGTCCTGATGTTCCAGCGCCCACATAGACGAGTCGGCCTTCATGGCTGATCCGGTTGGCGGCAGCCTCGGCGGCGTCAGAAATACTTTTCAGAGCCGGGCGGACCGCTGAAATAGCGTCCAATTGCCCCTGATACATGGCGTTCACCGCGTCATTAACGGGCCATATATCCAGATCCGTATATTTCTGGCTGATCTCTTCCGTCATCGCTGGTCCATGCCTTGTATGAATAAATAGATTAAACCCGTTTGGAACTGAGTCAATGCTATCTGCTTCACTTATAGAGTAAGTATTTTCTTCTTATCTCTTTAAAATCATTGAGGTCTTCTTGCCAGCTATTCCTGATATCTTCTGCGGATTCTCCTGCTTTTATTTGTCGCATCAGGGCCGAATTCCCTGCAAGCTTGTTGAAGAAATTGCCAGGTAGAAAGAATTCGTCTTTGTTCGGTAGCTTTTGATAAAAATTGATAACTCTCTCAAGGTCGATTTGGGAATCAGTTGAAATGATGGCAGGCTTTTTTGCTCGCAAATCAAACCCACGGCAAAGCTCGCCCTCAAGCTTCGGGGTCATGGCACCCGCCACGGGCTTTGGCGTAAAAGTGAAGTCTCCGTCTTTGTAATCTGGGTGACCCACGACCTGAAAAGGGAAGTCCGTACCTCGGCCGATACTGACGACAGTGCCTTCAAAGAGCGCGAGCGAAGGGTAAAGATAGACAGAGGTGGCATTGGGAAGATTGGGCGAGGGTTTGACGGGAAGGTCATACGATGAATTGCGGTCGTACCCTTCGAGTTTCACTACGGTCAGATCACACGTCGCTCCGTTATTAAGCCAGCCCTCTCCATTTATCATCTGGCCATATTCACCGATCGTCATACCGTAGACGAGGGGTACAGGATGAAGGCCGACAAAGGATGCAAATTCAGGCTTGAGGACGGGACCATCAATATAAAACCCGTTAGGATTGGGCCTGTCCAGCAGCACCAAGGGAACATTGTTTTCGGCGCATGATTCCATGATATAGTGAAGTGTGCTTAGGTAAGTATAGAATCGAACGCCCACGTCTTGAATGTCAAAAACCATCGCATCGACCCCGTTTAGCATTTCGGGGGTTGGCTTTTTCTGGCGGCCGTAAAGGGAATAGATCGGCAGGCCAGTCTTCGCATCATGTTCGTCTTTTACGATTTCACCCGCGTCTTTTTCGCCGCGAAACCCATGCTCGGGTGCAAAGACCTTGCGAACTTGAATATCCCTTTCCAAGAGTGCATCGACCAGATGCTGATCCTGCGCGCGCGAGGTGGCATTTGCCACCACCGCGATTGATTTTCCTTCAATAAGTGGCAAGTAAGCGTCGAAGCGTTCGGCGCCAACGGTAAGGGTGGGTGCGTCTTGCGAATTTGAGCCGGGCCTTGGCTCTCCCTGACATGCGGTTATCAGCAGGCCAACACAGGCGACGGAAAGTATGTTTTTCAAAGTCATCTGCACACGCTATACCGTGTGTCTCGTCTTGGCAATTCGGCACATTTCGAGCTGCGGCCGGTCGCTCCGGCGCGGCGTATAAGGGTTGGTTCATCTTATTTTGATAGTCCGCAGGGATGAAACGTCAATTACTCGGTTACATTCCGGTGAATATTGCCAATATCGTCGTCAGCTTTGGCACGATCGCAATTTTGACTCGGCTTCTAGATGCGAATGAGTTCGGGCGTTTTGCCCTGACGATCGCGGCGATGCACTTTATTCACATGGCTCTCTACACATGGATAGAGGCGGCGATGGCCCGGTTTTATGCGCGCGCCGAACGCGAAGGCTCTCTGGCGTCCCATATAAAAACGCTTTACGTCGCGGGGCTCTTTACGGGACTTGTGTGTCTGCCCGTGCTGTTGCTTTTCGTACATCTCTCGCCGCTTGAACCGCGTATGAAGATGTTGCTGTCTTACGCTCTGATTCTCAGCGCGCTGAATTTGTTCTTTAATATAAGCAAAGAGGCGCACAAAGCGGCCCACAGGATTGGACGTTTTAGCGCGCTTCAAAGCAGTCAAAGCATTGCGGGGTTTGCAATTGGTATTGTCCTTGTGATGGTGACGCCGCTTCGCGAACTTGCGCCTTTTATAGGTATTATGGTGGCTGTCATCGCGGCCCTAATCATCGACTTACCCTTTATGTTGCGGTTTGCCAAAGGGGGGCATGTGAACCAAAATCTTACGGCAGATTATTTCCGCTACGGGATGCCGATCTGCCTCTCGCTTATTCTTGCCTATATGTTGTCCCAAGGGGATTTGTTTTTCATAAAATATTTTATGGGAGACGCGGCCGTCGGCGCTTACAATGCCGGCTATAATTTGGCGAATAGAAGCCTTGATGTGCTCTTTATTTGGCTGGCTATGGCCGTGACACCCATCGCGATTACCACGCTTGAGCATCAAGGCAGCGAAGAAACACGGCGCATATTACTGAGCTACAGCCAAACACTCTTGGTTTTAATTGTTCCCGCCGCAACGGGGATTGCACTTGTCGCGTCCAACGCAGGTTTCATTCTTGGCGATTCTGTCCGGGTCGAAGCCGTTCGTATTATGCCTTGGATCGCCTTTGCAGGATTAATCAATGGTGTGATTACTTATTACGTCCATCAGGCCTTCGTGCTGGTCAAGAAGACGCAATTGATGGCGATGACGATGATCGTTCCAGTGATTTTAAATTTCGCACTCAACATCATCTTCATTCCCAAATATGGGATAGACGGTGCAGTGATCGCGACCCTCGCGTCTTATGGGGTGGCTTTGGTCGTCACTATTGTCGTCGCACGTCGCTATTTTGACCTTCCATTGCCTTGGAAAACGCTTGCCCAATGCGCGCTGGCGTCGCTGCTAATGGCGCTTATTGTGGTCAAAGCCCCCATACCCGACAGTCTGCCTGACGTCGCCGCGCTTTTACTTAAAGCCGCTATCGGAATTTGCGTCTACGGGCCGGTTGCGCTTGCGTTAAACATTGCCGACTGCCGAACCTTGGTTCGGGATGTTGCGGTAAATCTAAAGAGTCGCCGCGCCGTATAGTTTGGGGCGAAACCGCTTCTGCCAAAGAACCTTTCCCGCACCCATACTCGCCTTGCTGAGAAAATGCATATATGCGCTGGATTTGATCAGGCGAGACCCGATGGCTAATGGCACGTAGATAACGAATTGTGCGGTGCCGATGAGCATCCATTTAGCAATGCCGGTTATACTGAAAGGCCCCAAATCCACGTGCATGCGCGTCGGGCCTTGGCCGAACGCGAAGCTCCGGCGGCGAACATATTCTGTTGTGAGGCGGCTCGCTGGAACATGTTCATTTGCAAAACATTTGCGTGTCCAGCCCATGCGTCCACCTTTTTTGCTAAGATATTCAAATAGTACATCGTCTTCACCGCCAGTTTCATTCATGGCGGGACTGAAGGCCGGTGTGGGAAGAAGGATGACGCTTCTGTCAATGAGAGAACTGCCGCATCCGTAATAGTGATCTATTTCCCCGGATTCGAGTTCCGAGAATTCGCGCGCAAAAAACTTTGAGAAGAACGCACTGTAGATCGTCGGCGTATCGAATTTTGCGATGATGCGTGTGAAGACTGCGCAAAAGCAACCGTCGCGCAGGGTCTGCAGCATCTCGGCGAGCCAGTTTTCCGACGCCGTTTGGTCATCGTCGAGGAACGCAATATATCTGCCTTTCGCCGCCTCAAGGGCTGCGTTTCTCGCATTTGCGACGCCGGGTTCCGGGGCGTGAACATAGAGGGTGGGGAAGGGCGCAGACTTTGCGAAATCTGCGACGATGTTTTTTGCGCTCCCTTTTGGATCGTTGTCGGAAACGATTAATTCGATGTTCGGATGGGCGCCGCTCTGGCCTTTCAGGCTCTCAAGCGCGCGAAATAATCCCTCCTCACGCCGGAACGTGGGAACGATTATTGAAACGCTGTCATCAAAAACCAAAGGCGTCGTCATTTAGGTCGCTGCGACAAGAGGGATTTGCGGTAGGGTCTGTGTCGGAACCTCTATCATGGCAGGCTGCCGGCTGCGTTTATGGAGCGCCGTTACAATGTCTTTGCCCCGTGCCAGCCAAGAGCTTTCGCACACATTGGCATGGTCAAGACGCCGCCGTAGGCGCGCGGCGGCTGAGGCCGGATTCCTCGCGCCGAGATAATCCCAACTATTAAAGCCAGCGGACTGCATTGTTCCCATCAATGTTGGCGCGTTGACGACCACATCCGTCACGAAACGCTCGGGTTCAGCGAAGTAGTTTTTGTAAGAACTATGCCCGTCGGCAAGGTCGTATGTTTCAAGGCCCATATGGCCCATTTCTTCGATGACGCGGTATAGCAGCAAAACGCCCGGGCCGTAATCTGTAAACTCTGGGTCATAAGCGGAAATCCAGGGATGGAAGTCCGCACCTTTGCGGAGACCGAAATGTGCGGTAATTAGACGACCATTAATTTTAAGGCCCGTCATAAAACCACCAAACTTAGATTTATCGTCAAAACCGTTTGTACCAAAAGCATCTAGTATACTGCGACTATTCTTGGCCGAAATGACATCCAAAAGCCCTTCGCGTTTAAATTGCTGGCTTTTCCATTTAAACAATGTGCCGAGATCGGCCTCGTCCGGCGCGCCGCAGACGAACTCGATCTTGCCGAAATCGCGTTCCAGCTTGCTCATTAACCGGCGGAAGTTTTTAAAGCGCTTGGCATGAAGCATGCGGCGGCTCTCAAGATAGTCTTTTGAGGATTGGCCCTGAAGGCGGATAATGTAGGAGCCGTCGTCCTTTGTATTCGAGTGATACGCGTCCCTTGAAACAACGGAACTTGACCGAAAACTTGCATAGCCCGCGAGTGTGACAATATCTTGGACGGTGAGATTTGCGCCAGCGGCAATCAGTGGTCCGGAGTAATCGCAAAAAGGTGCGCCCACAGGTCGGATATGTCCAAAGCCGCGTTGATGAACAGCGAGAACGGCGACAAGTTTTCCGTCTTGGCGGACCAAAATGCAGCGCACATCGGATCTGACATTTCCGACGCGCTTCGCAAATTCTGGCGACAATAATGGGCTACCATATTGAAAGTCGGAATCGCAAAGTTCTGTCCATTGCGCCTCGTCCGCTTTCGTGAGTTCGGACACACGTTTGACTGAACATTCATAGGCGGCGTGATGTGCCGTTGATGGTTCTTGGACGACAAGCGCGGGCACTGTTTTCGTCTCGATGGCTTTTACGCGGCCATCTTTTAAGAGTTCAAACGTTATTGGAGTCGGGCTTTTCGGCGGCACGGGGGCGACTTTCTTGATCGCTTGTGCCGCGACAGCTTTCATCACCGTTACAGGGCCAGTATGCGAAGGAAGCGGGGCGGAATAACCCACCGCCCGCCGGAGCTTTGCGTTCGCAAAAATAGCATTGGCTTTCAGAATGGACGCTGCTGTCATAAATTCGCAAGATAAGGATACATTCATCATATCGGCGTTTTGTACGCGGTGCGGTGCTGTTTGCGGCCAGGTGATAGCCATTCCGGGTTCGAGGGTGATGACGTGTGCTTGGTCGTCAAACTCTGATTTATAATTGAGTTCTTCATCTTGAACGCGAAGGGTAATGTCTTCAACCTGCTGGGGTTCCGCGTAAGGGGCCCCGACGGGGTAGAGGTGCACCGTTTTTGTACCGCGAACCTGCACCAGAACTACCATCGGAATATCGAGGTGGTAATGGACGTGAATATTGGGTGAGGAGATGAGAACGCCCATGTCTTTCTTCAAGACCTTTGAGCCGCTCGCTTTCTCCAGGTCTCCAAAAAGCGCTTCTGCTATTTTGGCATAGGCCGGGACCTCTTGATTGACGGCGCGAAGGTTTAGCCAGATCTTCCCGGCCTTCACAGCCGCAATCAACTCTGCGCCGCTCAGTGTTGGCGCGCAGCCATGTTCAGCCTTGCAGGGTCCTTCAGCTTGTTCCGGGAAGCGGTAAATGCCGAGCCGCTCGCGCGGGTAGGCGTCGAGCAAGGCGGCGAGTGCTTCATCCGAGAAATGCGAAGTTTCCTGCGCATTGTGGCGAGCCATCGCGATTTTCTTGCCAAAATCATTTTCAAAGCCCTCAGGCCAATGATATTTTACTGACGGGGTGCTTTCGTCCAAATCAATCGGCACAACAGATTCGTTCGTTTGCACTGTGTTCACAGATGTCATCTCTATTTCCTTAACCCGAGAGGCGTCCATTCCCATTTCCGAAAATGAGACACCTCGAAACTTCAACGTTTCCCGTGCAATTCACACGCCAAAACCCATAAAAAGAAGGGCCGTTCGGCAGAGGCAAGGTTCAAACTAAAGTCATGGTTAACAAACGGTTTATAAATTACATCTTGTAGGTCTTGCCCAGCTCGCAAGTCGCTACCTTGCTTGCTTTTCTCATTCGATGAGTACGCACTATAGGCGAAAACAATTAAACTCTCCCTAATCGATCACCCAAACGCGTCAAATTGGTGTGTCAAAGCGAGGCTGGTTTGGCGGACAATTTCCGCGGTCCGGCGCATGGGGTTGATGATGCTCTCGGAAATATGTGGAAAGCCGCCTGTACGCGCAGGCGAACCGCTTTGCTCCGCGATTTCACTGACCCAATCGAGTTCTTCGCGCTGCCGAGGATACTTTTCCTCAAGGTCTTCAAGGATTTCATCGACCTCGAATGACTGGAGGCGTTGAAGGACGTTGAGCTGAGACACCCCCTCGTCGCCGTGGGTCGGGAGCTGGGTCGCCAGGATCAGCGTGCGCATGATCAGGGCAAGCCTGAGGGCGTGCAGGATACGTATGGTATCGTTGTTGTCTTCCGCTTCATTGGCGCTGTGACCAATGCTTGTCAGAAAGCTTCGTGCGTAGTTCGCGTCAATGCGCAAGCGATTGGAGAGGTTGATAACCTGCGCGCGCCATAGCCCGGATCGGACCGTGTGCGCAATCAAAAGCGACGTATGTCGACGCCGGGGTTCTTCGCCGGAGTCGGCGCGCGCGATCCAGAAGCCTGGGTCGAAAAGCCGTGCATATGAAGATAGAATTGAGAAATCAGTCCTCTCCATGGCGTGACCTGCCATCGAGAAAATGATGCGTGCACGCGGTGACTGCGCATTGAGCGCTGCGATTTTTTCGGGATCAATATTGGCCGCACGTCCCATGCCATAGACAAGGTTTGCCAAGGTGCCCATTTGCTGCAAAATCGCATTGTGAGGTATCGCTCTGAGCTGGCGAGGATTGAAAACGCCTGTACCTGTGGAGGAGCGCTTCACAGCGCGAGACCCCGTTTGAATCAGTAGATTTTGCCCAAATCCGCCGAGAATAGAAACATAGTTCGGATCTTGATAAAGAGAGCCTTGCTCGGCGGACAATGTTCGGAAAATGTCCCACGAGAAATCTTTCTCGGTATAAAAACCATCATTCTCGACGTCACCATTATCGGTAAAGCGCGCGACAATAAGGGAGGCGATCGTCGCTTTGGCCAACTCTGGCGTTTGAAACCACATGAACCCGTCACCGCCCTGAAAGCTGGTCTCGTGGCAAAGGTCAATATCACGGTTTGTAAATCGGTTGCGGATCCATGGGCTCAGCACATAATCCACGCGGTCTTTGATGTTTCCGGGATGTCCGCCGCGGCCCATGCTTTCGCCGTGCGTATTAAATATAATCGCCCGAACATGTTGCATGTTATGTTTCGCCATAACGTTGGCAAAGTGGGACTGTAAGCGTTCAATCGCGAGCGTGGCGGGGATCTGCCCCATATACCGCCCGGCATCCGAAAACCCAGTCTGGATTGCAAAGACGCCGCGCTTGTCAATATATTCGCGGTAGACTGGATTAGAGAGAAGCTTTTCGATGATCCTTCCGCCGTTATAGAGCGCATCAGAGGTCTCAAATAGGGGGGAAATATCAAGTGCGTTCTCAAGACCGTAAAGCCGCGCCAAATAGAGCATGCCCATGACCGTCACGCTATCTTCGGTTTCAGCGATCAGCATACGAATGGGGACAGTATCGTCGATATATTTATGGAACTGCGTCGCCATAATCATTTGCTGATGAGCCGTTGATTTTTCGAGGGCTAAGGATGCAAAATTAACCGCGATAGGTTCAACCGATTTTGTAATCTCGGCAGCGCGAAGCAGCAAGGTACGGCTATCGGAGGTATTTTCATCATATTGGAAGACGCCCATGAGCGCATTTTTTATGTGACGCGCATTGACACGGAAATGGATGCGCGACGTACCAAGACCGTAGCTGACCATCTGTCCCCGAAGGATAATGAGCGACCGTTTTTGATCGGCATTGTCCAAGTGTTTAACGGCCTCATCGATGAGGTCCAACACCGGTGCCATGTTCAGCAAGCGGCGATCGCTCTGGCGAGTCAGGTTGTTGGCGGCCGCAACGAGATTTTCGGGCTCATTGAGATCTTTTTGAAAAAGAGCCAGATCGCGCTGCGCACTTTCATATGCATCGGAGAGACGCGCGCTGAGCTCTGAAAGAACGTTCGCCGCCTTTTGCGGGGCATTCGCACTTTTGGAAATCTCCGCGGCTCGGCGGTCATAGCGAGACAATTGCTTGGTTTTCTCCTCAAGCCGTAGGCGAAGGGCATCGCCCCATTTAATGTCTGTGCGTCCGTCAATGTCGTAACCGACCCAGCTGTAAAGGTTTGCAAGGGCAGGTTTAAGCTCGGTCCAGCGCTCTGGAAATCTGTCTTCGGCGACCCGCAAGATGTATGACGTGATGTCTTCAAGGGCCTGCTGCATGCGCCCCAGAGTTTCCTGTGTGTCTGCATGTTCTTCTTGCAGAGTTGGCGCAGAACCCGAGTGGTAGGAGAGGCTGCTCAGCTTGGTTTTAAGGGCAGCCTTTTCCTTTTCAGGCGGAGAGGCGGCGATAGCGCCCAAGACGTTTCTGACCTTCGCGGGAAGTGAAAAAGTCGGGTGGGCTGTCAGAACAATACCCAGTCCAGGATTTTCGAGCCAGTGCCGAAAAGCTTCAAACCCTTTCTCGGCTTGTTTCTCCGCGATATCCGCAAGGCTCTTAAGGGTGATGTCTGTTTTGTCCAGTCCCGCGCGGCGGCCGAGCCGTTTCGCGCGCTTGCATGCGGCTTCGTCCGAGATGTTTTTAATGAGAGATTCGATATTGGCGTAGGCCAATTCACGGTCTTCGAGGGCCCGGGAAAGGTCGTAGGCCAAAAGCTCAATCGCGTTCGATTGGGGGTCGTTGAACCGGCGTTCGTCATGCTCATGCAGGCGTTCAGCCAGCGTCGATTTTAAAGCTTCGGGGTCAGCGCCCGGTTTAAAGAAATTTTGCAAATTCAGCGGCATTATCTAGCATCCTGTTCGAGAAACCCCATTCATTATCATACCAAGCGAGTACGCGTACCATGCGCTTGTTCATGACGACGGTTTGGTCCACCGCGACTGAGGAGGAGTGTGGGTCATGGTTAAGGTCTATTGATACGCACGGTTCATCGATGATTTGAAGGACATTTTTCAGACGGCCATTCGCGGCCGCCCTAAATGCGGCGTTGACGCTCTCCACATCCGTGTCTTTTTGGACGTTGACCAAGAGATCGACAACGGAGACGTTGGGCGTTGGGACGCGGATGGCTTTGCCATCAAGTTTTCCGTCAAGCTCCGGGAGGACGAGGCCGATGGCTTTCGCTGCGCCGGTCGTTGTGGGGATCATCGACATTGCGGCGGCGCGTCCACGGTAAGGGTCTTTGTGAATGGCATCCAAAGTGGGCTGGTCCCCTGTGTAAGAATGCACTGTGGTCATGAAGCCGGTCTCGATACCGAGCGTCTCATGAAGAACTTGGGCGACAGGTGCTAAGGCGTTGGTTGTGCAAGAGCCGTTCGAGACGATGATATCTGATTTTTTTAACGTGTGATGGTTTACGCCGTAAACGATCGTATTGTCCGCGCCGGCGCCAGGGGCTGAAATCAGCACGCGTTTCGCGCCGGTTTCGAGGTGGCGAGCTGCGGCGTCGCGCTGTTTGAAAATGCCGGTACATTCCATAACCACGTCAACGCCTCGGTCTCCCCAATTGAGCTTCGACATATCCCGTTCGGCCGTGACTGAAATGCGGCCCTGTCCGATATCAAAACTGTTTTCGTCAGATTTTATCTCACCGCGAAATCGTCCGTGGACGGAGTCGAATTTGAACAAATGGGCAAGAGACGCGGGGGGCGCGAGGTCATTAATCGCGACAACCTCGCAATCCGTGCGCCCACTTTCAGAGAGCGCGCGCAAAACGTTCCTGCCAATGCGGCCAAATCCATTAATCCCTATTTTGATGGTCATATTGTTTCCTGCTTGTCTTATTGACGAAATCCAAACGCATTGTATCAGAAAATGACAGCGCTGTCATTATAAAACCTCAGAGACGTTTCGAAAGGTACGCGCCTGTATATGTGTATCGGGGCTTGATTGAACGGAGCGATTGTAGCACCCAATAGGCCAAAGACGTCATAATAGGTAAAATTAGAAATGCCCGATTCGAATAAGTTATTGGTTGCACTCCGGCAGATAAACCGCGCGATTGATTTACACTCGAAAAAGCTGTCCAAGGAAACGGGCCTGACATCACCGCAAATACTTATCCTTAAAAGTCTTGACGGTGACGGGCGCGCGAAGCCGTCTGTCATTGCTAAATCGGTTCATTTATCACCCGCGACTGTGACATCTATTGTCGACCGTCTCGAGAAATCCGGCCTTGTACGCCGGGAGCAGGGGCAAGCAGATAAGCGCGTCGTCGATGTAGTTTTAACCCAGTCCGGGCGTGAGAAGGTAAAGAGCCTGCCTGATCTCTTGCAAGAAGGCTTCTTAAAGTCCTTCTCGGCCATTGAGGATTGGGAGCAAACCTTACTTGTGTCCTCCGTCCAAAGAATAGCTGCGATGATGAATGCTGACGAGCTCGATTCAGCGCCGATATTAGCTGTTGGCGAGTTGGATCCTTAGGCAGGGTTCAATGCACCACTCATGCTGTCTTCGCTGGGACTTTCCCACTGCAAGTGACGTTCGTTTAGAACAATAAGATTGTCGCGTGTCACTAACGTGCCGCCGGTTTTATACCCCAGAAGCTGTTCTGGCGTCATGGAAGGGTTGTTGGCGAGGGCCATTGTTTCTTCTGAGGAGAAATTTGTCAGGCCGCGCGCGCGCTCCGTGCCTTCTTCGTCATAAATATGAAGAACGTCACCTTTGACATAGGGCCCTTGAAGGGAAATGAGGTCTGCTCGCATCACGCCGCGTGCGCCCTTTTCGAGAGCATTGGCCGCGTCTTGAGCAATAATAATACTCCCCGCCATTTGCAGGCGGTCGGTCAGCCATGCGGCCCACGCGGACGCTGGTTTGGTTGAGGCGAGTATCTTCGTGTGTTTTCGCTGGTTGTTCAGCACGCTTGAGACCGGACGTTCGATTTCGCCATGGGCGATGAGCGTCGTGCAGCCTGCGTTTTGCGCCATATTCGCGGCTTGCATTTTGGTCAACATGCCGCCGCTTCCAAGAGAGCTTGTGCCTTCCGTAACAGCGAGATAAGGCGATACATCTGTCACACGCTCGACAAGTTTTGCGCCGGGCTCTGAGGGGTCACGGTCATAAAGGCCGTCTACTTGGGTTAGAATGATGAGTTCGGATGCTTGCACCATTTGAGCGACTTTCGCGGCAAGACGATCATTGTCGCCTACGCGAATTTCTTCCGTTGTGATGGAATCGTTCTCATTGATAATAGGCAGAATGTTGCCATCGAGGAGGCGGTGCACGGTATTCTTCGTATTCAGGAAGCGGTTGCGATCCTCAAGGTCACGGAGTGTCACCAGTACTTGGGCGATATCGAAGCTATATTCGTGGGCCACTTGTTTATAGGCATTCAGTAACAAAGGCATTCCACAGGCCGCCGCCGCTTGCTTATCACGCAAACCCGCGGTTTCTGGTTTTTCGCCCAGCATATTCAGACCTAAAGCCACCGAGCCAGACGAGCATAAAACGACCTCGTAACCATCTTCACGCAACATCGCGATGTCTTCCATGAGATGGTGCATAAACGCCCATCGCGGGGTGAGGCGTTCTGGGTTGGCAAGTAAGCTTGAACCGACTTTAATGACTATGACTTTACGTGAACTCACGGGGGTCTCCTGTTGAAAGTGCTCTTCACCTAGGAACTATAGGGAGGTAATTCAAGTTATTTGGGTTCAAATAATTATATTTTGAACTTTTAAAGCAATATTACCATTAAATTTGACTTTTTTAATTTGAACACTAAGTAAAGTGCTGAATTAGCAGGAAGTGGAGTAGAAAAGAGTTTTGGCAAATATTGTTTTATTGGGATGCGGAAATATGGGCGGCGCGTTATTGCGGCGCTGGGTAGAAAATAAACAACATCATTTCATTGTCGCTGACCCTGCCAAACCTGATGTTCCGGACGGTGTGCGCTGCGTACAATCCGCTGATGAACTCGAAGCGGGACGCGCGGATTTCTTGATCGTGGCCCTTAAGCCTCAACTCATTGAAAAAGTCTTGCCCGATTACATGTCTTGCCTGAGCGAGGACGGTGCGTTGGTATCGATTGCCGCTGGCTACGCCATGTCTCGGCTGGAAACGCAGAGCGGCTCTGGCGCGGTTATTCGCGTTATGCCCAATTTACCTGCGATGATCGGCCAAGGTGTGAGCGGCTTATTCGCCAATCAGGCTGCAACGGCCGCCCAACGCGGCGTCGTTGAAGGATTAATGAGCTTGTCCGGTGTCGGACTGTGGGTCGATAGTGAAGACATGCTTGACCGCCTTACAGCCGTCGCGGGGAGTGGCCCTGGATATATGTTTGAATTTGCCAGAACATATGTCGAGGCAGCCAAAGGTTTAGGGTTTACGGCTGAGCAAGCCGAGAAACTGGTTTTAGGGACGATGAGCGGTACAATCGCTTTGGCGTCTGAGTCCGAATTATCTCTCGCAAAGCAGCGCGACAATGTTACAAGCAAAGGCGGTACAACGGCGGCCGGTCTGCAAAAGCTCAATGGTGAGGGCGATCTAACGCGCCTTATCACGAAGACGCTAGAGGCCGCTTATGCGCGTGCCGTGGAACTACGTTAATGCGAAAGTTGGATGAGTTTGACATGACAGACAATGCAATGAGCCCTGAAGAGTACATCGAGTCATTGGGTAAAAAGGCCAAGCGCGCAGCGGCGAGCTTGATGTCGGCTACGACATATCAAAAGAATATGGCGCTTACAGAAGCAGCGCGTGCTTTAAGAGAGTCTTCGAAAGAGCTTTTGGATGCGAATGCCAAAGATGTGGCGAGCGTTCAAGGAAGCAAAGACGATGCGTTTATTGACCGATTGACGCTGACGCAGGCGCGTATCGAAGCCATCGCGGATGCGCTTGAAAGTATCGCAGAGCTCCCCGATCCGGTGGGACGTCTTTTAACTGAAATCGACAGGCCCAATGGCCTCAAGATTAAGCGCGTTTCAGTGCCCATTGGTGTGATCGGCATGATTTACGAAAGCCGTCCCAATGTGGGCGCAGATGCCAGCGCGCTTTGCCTAAAATCCGGAAATGCAGTTATTCTACGCGGCGGCTCCGAGAGTTTGAATTCTACGCGGGTTATCGTGCGCTGTATGCAAGATGGGCTGAAGGCCGCTGGCCTCGAGGCCGATGTGGTGCAGTCCGTTCAAACCGCGGACCGCAAGGCGGTCGCGGCGTTGCTCGAAGCGGCGGAATATGTGGACCTTGTAATTCCGCGCGGTGGACGCGGCCTTGTGAGCCTCGTGCGCGACAAAGCTCGCGTGCCGACTCTTTTACATTTGGACGGAAATTGCCATAGCTATGTACACGAGTCTGCGGACTTGGATAAAGCCGCGGCGATTATTCGGAATGCAAAATTACGGCGCACGGGTATTTGCGGCGCGACCGAAAGTGTCGTCGTTGATGCGGCTGTAGCCAACAATTTCATCCCTAAATTGCTTGCGCTAATGCCGGATTGCGAGTTCCGCGGTGACGACCGTGCTCAAGCGATTTCGGCGGACATTAAGCCGGCCTCTGAGGAGGATTGGTCTACTGAATATCTTGGACCCATCGCCTCAATTAAAGTCGTTGATGGCTTCAATGACGCCGTGCAGTTTATCCGAAAGCACTCTTCCGGACATACTGATGCTATTCTGGCTGAGGATGTTGAGGCCGCAAATGCCTTTATGCTTCAAATCGATAGTGCGGTCGTCATGCACAATGCCTCGACGCAATTCTCTGATGGGGGTGAGTTTGGTATGGGCGCAGAGATTGGAATTGCGACGGGTAAAGTTCATGCGCGTGGGCCTGTGGGACTCGAGCAGCTGACGACCTTTAAATACCTCGTTCATGGAACCGGCCAAACGCGGCCCTAACGCTAGAAAAAGATAATTTTTATGGAAATTGAAGAGCTCATTTCACTGGGCGCCTACTTTGTATTGATGATGGCCATCGGGCTTTATGCATACCGGAAATCAACCGGGGATGTGTCTGAATATATGTTGGGGGGGCGCAATCTCCATCCGGCTGTCGGAGCCTTGTCCGCGGGTGCCTCAGATATGAGCGGCTGGATGTTGATGGGCTTACCCGGGGCTATTTATGTCTCTGGTCTGGGCGCGGCATGGATCGCGGTCGGCTTGGTTATCGGTGCTTATTTGAATTATCTTTTTGTTGCACCGCGGCTTCGCGTTTTCACAGAAATGGCGGATGACGCGATTACGATTCCGGACTATTTTGAAAAGCGTTTCAAAGACAAATCCAAAGTCCTTCGGATTATATCATCATTGGTTATTGTCTTGTTTTTCACACTGTACACATCCGCAGGGATCGTTGCCGGCGGTAAGCTCTTTGAAGCATCGTTCGGTCTGAACTATGAGCTTGGCTTGTTTATCACGGCGGGTGTTGTGGTCGCCTACACATTATTTGGTGGTTTTCTCGCCGTAAGTCTTACGGACTTTGTGCAAGGGTGCATCATGTTTCTGGCGCTTATCATCGTTCCGGTGACGACGCTCATTGTGTTGGGGGGCTGGGATTCGGCTCAAACCGTGGTGAAAAGCGTGAATGTGGACGCGATGAGTTGGCTGAAAGGTGTGACATTCCTCGGCGTTGTTTCAAGTTTATCGTGGGGCCTCGGCTACTTTGGGCAGCCTCACATTATTGTCAGGTTTATGGCGATACGATCTTTAAAGGATATTGCGAAGGCGCGCTGGTATGGCATGTCTTGGATGATTGTCACGGTTATAGGCGCTGTCCTTGTCGGTATTTTAGGTCTTGCCTACGTCACTGAAACCGGGGCGGGGATCGACGATCCTGAGACCATCTTTATTGTTCTCTCGCAGGTTCTGTTTCACCCGTTAGTGTCAGGTTTCTTGCTTGCAGCTATTTTGGCGGCGATCATGAGTACGATTTCTTCGCAGCTACTTGTTTCGTCTAGTTCCTTGACCGAAGATTTCTATAAAGTGTTTGTCCGCAAAGCAGCGTCTCAGAAGGAGCTTGTTCTGGTCGGCCGTATTTCGGTTTTCCTTGTTTCATTGGTCGCCATTTATTTGGCCTTTGACCGCAACAGCAACATCCTATCTCTTGTCAGTAATGCGTGGGCCGGATTTGGCGCGGCCTTTGGACCCATTATTATTCTTAGTCTTTACTGGCGTAAAATGACACGTGATGGGGCGCTAGCCGGGATGATCGGCGGCGCAGTCACGGTTCTCTTTTGGCTTTATGCACCGATCACCATCGGCGGCGAGTCTATGTCATCGTGGCTTTACGAGATTGTGCCGGGCTTTATCGTCAGTACACTCGCGGCTATCGGATTTAGTCTCTGGGGACGCAATATAAAGGGCAGCGTGGAAGATGCTTATGTGGTGATGGAAGATGCGATGGATGACGTTGAAGACGTCTCGATACTTTAATTTGCACTGACAACCCTTGTAATGATAAGTTCCCCTCTCAATGGAGGGGAACATGAAAACCCGGTTGCTGATATTTGCGGGGTTTATTGGCACAACGGTGTTGTGCGCTTGCTCCAATGAGGCTGTGCCATCAGAGACCTTAAAGGAACTCCCGGCCGACAATTTCTACCTCACCGAACTTGTAGATAGAGGCGGGAGTACACTGCGCATTGATTGCCAGGGCACCCGCCCTCAAGTGACGATGATCGCGCCGTCAACAGAGGCATGGTTTGTACCGGTGAAACTTCGTTTCCAAGACGCCGCCGCCGATCAAGCTTACCGCACGGCGACGGACACTGCGATTGACGAGATGGATAGCTGGACTTTTGATGACGAGCTTAAGGCCTATGAGGTTCGCTGGCCGACAGTCCTGATGGACACGCTTATCATTGCTGACCGCGTTTTCATCGAACTCGAGCCAGAAGACCAAACGCCATATGCGATGGTTTTCGATATGACGGACCGCGCTAGAGAGAAAATTCAAGATTGCGTGAATAGAAATAGCGAACGCGTTGACCAAGAGCTTCGCCGCTTAGGGCTCGGCCCGTATGATAAGCGTCCGACCCTTCCCAATCATGTGCGGCCCGCGGTTGATGAGGAGACGTTACTGGCGCTCTATGATGAGTTTTCACTCTCCGTGGACAAAGCCAGTAAGGTGTTGGTTCCAAATATAACGGAAGCTCAAGAGAGCCGGCTGGCTGAGCTTTCTGCGGCAGGCAAGGGAACGGCTGAGCCTTTCTCCGCGGTGATGAGTTATTTCATTGAACAATATCCGGAAAATGCCGCCGCGCTCGAGGACTTTATTTCCGGTTACGGGTTTGACGGTCGCGATCAATGGATGGACGTTGGCGACCGCTTTTATGTGGGTCTAGAGGCCGTTCGGCGAGAGCGAAACGCGCCAGGCTGGCTCGACTCGCATCATTATATTTCGGGGCAAGCATGGTCCGAACTTGGCAGCGCCGAAAAAGATATGACGGGATTAGTGGCGGCAATGTCTGATACGGAGCTAAGCTATTTTCAGCACAATTTCGAGACGTTGACGCGGAAATAAAAAGCCCCCCAAACTGGGAGGCTTAAGAATTGAAGGTGAGCTCTACCGGAAAACCGGATCGTCAAGGCTTCGAAGTTTTCTTGAATGCAAGGTCCCGGATTGCGCCGCATCTTTTAAGATCGACATGGCCTCCAGACCAATATTCAAATGTTGAGCAACGCGGCTTCGGTAAAACTCCGCAGCCGTTCCGGGGAGCTTAATCTCGCCGTGCAAAGGCCGGTCAGACACACATAGGAGTGTGCCGTAGGGCACGCGGTAGCGGTAGCCATTTCCGGCAATCGTCGCGCTTTCCATATCAATTGCAATTGCGCGTGACTGGTTCAGGCGTGGCCGCAAGCTGGCATAGCGCATTTCCCAATTCCGGTCGCTGGTCGTCACGACAGTGCCCGTGCGAACGTGGCGCTTCATAAGTTGACCTGACAGCGACATAACTTCCGATATGGCTGTTGTCAGAGCGATTTGCACCTCAGCAATCGTTGGAAGAGGGATCTCTGTGGGGAGAACCTCGTCAAGAATTTGGTCATCGCGGAGATAAGCGTGAGCAAGAACAAAGTCGCCGAGCGTTTGTGAACGACGAAGGCCGCCGCAATGACCGAGCATTAACCAGCAATGCGATCTCAGCACGGCAACGTGGTCTGTAATCGTCTTGGCATTGGACGGTCCGACGCCGATATTGATGATCGTAATTCCTTCATTATTGTTGGCGATCAAATGATAGGCCGGCATTTGCGGAACTTTAAACTTCGGGTCTGGATTATAGTCTTCCGCGTTCTCGATCAGGCCCTGTCCCGGACTTGAGAACCCCGTATAGGTGCCATTTCCAATGACATTTTTCGCATGGTCGATAAATTCGTCCACATAGCGCTGGTAGTTTGTAAAGATAACAAACTTTTGAAAGTGCGAGGGCGAGGTTCCCGTATAGTGCTTGAGGCGCTGCAAGGAGTAATCCGTTCGCAGGGCCGGGAAAAGACTAAGGGGTGCTGGGATATCGTTCGGATGCTCAAAAACACCATCCGCCAGGTCATCATGGATCAGTTTAAGGTTGGGCTGCGGGAAAGAATCCCCGATGGAGGCGGTGTTACCGCTCGCGATTTCATACATAGAGGGGTCAATCGCAAAGGCGATGGGGATCTCGTCGTCGCAATATCCGGTGTAATAATCCACCTCATACACGGCTTCGATGCGTGCCAGTTGGTCCACAAGATAGTCGGCAAAAATGTCGGGCGTTGTGACGGAGGTCCCATACCATCCGGAGCCGCGAATGCTTACAAAGCCGGACGTATTGGTGGCGCCCGGTTTGCGGTTCTTAATATGTAGCAACAGGTAAGGGTAGGTAATGCGCTTACTTTTTGTTCGGGTGCCCGTCTTTGCAAATTCGCCGAAGGCCGCATCTAGATAGCCTATGGCGTCTGCGTATAGGCCGCGCAGAGAGCTCACGACAGAATCGATATCGTCTATACTGTCGAGAGCGTCAAAAAACTCTGGTTTATTTCCAATTTGGTTCAAAATATTCATCCCTTTCTTTCTTATTATTGTTTGGATTCACGAATAAAATTTTCGCGATATACCCCAAACAGTCCCAAGACGTCAAGAATTTTTGAACATGCGTTTCCTTAAAGGCCGCTATGTATCTATGGCACCTGGTCGGCCGCTTTCGACAACATAGGTCTTCCGTGTTTCGGCGCGCGCCGCCGGATCATAAATGGATGTCATCTCTTTCATTTGGAAGGTGAAGGTTTCCGGCGTCACATCCACTAAAGAATATCCGCGTTTACGGTCATCAAAGAAGTGAATGTGCGGATTATCAGGCAGCATATTCATGAACCGGTTATAGGCATAACTGTGCGAGGTGACGGAGGTTGTCACGAATTCGGTGCCGAGGACCTCTGAGTCGGGATTGTTGTAGTCGGCTTTAAGATCTGCTTGCCACCAACTATGCATATCTCCGCCAATGGAGATGAAGTTTTTAGGCCGGCGTTGGGCCACGGCGTCTAGCAGCATTTTGCGCGTCGCGGGATACCCGTCCCAGCCGTCACTCCAAGAGCCGGGGATGCCGTCTCGAGATTTTTGGAAGAGGCGGGAAAAGAGCGTAGGCTGCGCGAGAATTTCCCACGTGGAACCAGAGCGCAGGAATGACGGCATAAGCCAACGCTCTTGCTCTTTGCCAAACATCGACCGATTCGGATCATTCAGTTCGTCGCACATCACGAGGGCTGCGCCGCCATCTTCAGGGGTTTGGCAGGCTTGATCATCGCGGTACTGCCGTCCATCCGTCAAGGCCATCGTTACGAGGTCGCCGTAAAAGAAATAATCATAAAGACGCATATGATCGCCCCGAGGCTCGCTGCGGCGGCGAATGGGCATGTGCTCGTAATAGGCTTTGTAGGCGGCGCGGCGGCGCGCACGGAACGCGTCAAGGGGCATATAGTTTTCATCATTGAGACCCGCATAGTCGTTTGCGACTTCATGGTCGTCCCATATGAAAAGCCACGGCGCATAGGCGTGCGCCGCTTGTAGGTCTTTGTCCGTTTTATACTGCGCATGTAGGCGGCGATAATCCGTGAGTGTGAGGGCATCTGTGGCCGCTTGGCGGCGAACTTGCGGGCCCCAAGAGCTCTCGTAAATATAATCACCGAGGTGAACGATAAGGTCTGGGTCTTGCTCAATTAAATCAGCATAGGCGTTGAAAAAGCCCTGCTCAAAATGTTGACAGGAGGTGATACCAAATCTCAGCTTATCCACTTTCGCGCCGAGGATCGGTGCCGTCTTCGCGCGTCCAACCGGGCTGGTTTGACCGTTCGCGATGAAGCGGTAATAATATTGGCGCAAAGGTTTAAGGTTGCCAACTTCCGCATGAACGCTGTGCGCCCAATCGGCGGTGGCGATATGTTCACCGGTTTGGATGAGGGTCGAGAAATTTTCGTTTTCAGACACTTGCCAGGTGACCCTGACAGGCTCGTCCAGTCCGCCATTTTCTGCCAAGGGTATTGGGGCAAGGCGTGTCCAGATAACAAAACCATCGGAAACAGGGTCTCCGCTCGCGACGCCGAGCGTAAAGAGGTCTCCAAGGACTAATTTTTCATGGCCGACATTGATTGTGGCGGGCGGGGTTGCTGCGCAAGCGGCAAGAGAGATAGCCCCAAAGGAGCCAACAATAGAGCGACGAGAAAACATAAAACACCTTTAGAGACAAAAAAGGGGAGGGCATAGCCCTCCCCCAATATCATAAACCTAAGCCAAAAGGCTAGAAGTCATAGTTAAAGCCGAAGCGAACTTCGTAAGCCGAAGCGTCAAAACTTGTTGAGAAATTTTGCGTCGGAGAGAGCGTCCGTGGGAAGCTTGGGTTGCGTAATACACCCCAGCTATCGTTGATAAGGTTCGTCAGGTTATCAATAACCATGAACACTTGTGCGCGGTCTTCAGCACGGAACCCTGGAAGTTCTTGCGATATCTTCAGGTCGACTTTCGTCCAAGACGGTCCAGTCCGACCATTTCGTTTTTCACCTGGCAGAAGGATTGCACCCTCTAGGTAAGGTGTGAAGCCGTAATAGTCGTTCGGGTTTTTATCGACCAAGCTATACGGGCGACCTGAGCTATGTTGGAAGAATGCAAAGATTTTTGTGTCATAATCTTTCCAGAAGTCCTTAGTATAACTCAAAGATCCCGAGAAACGATGCTTGATGTTGTAGTTTGATGTCGCAAGGACTTCTTCTTGTGGATCAATGAAAGCTCTGGTGTTGTAATTGGAGAACGCAACAGAACTTGTCATCGGAGACACGTCTTTAGCATCACTATAAGCATAGCCGAGTGTTGCTTTGAAGCCGTTATTCCAATCTCTCGTGACACCAAGTGACGCGACGAAAGACTCGTTACCAACGCTACTGTTCGTCAAAACAAAGGTATCCATAAGTGGGCTCGTGTAAACAGGTACGGTGACACCATTCACGACCTGCGTTCCATTTTGAACCAAGTCGCCACGTTTCACAATCGCTGTGTCTTTGCCTTTTGACCACAAAAGGTCACCTTGGAAAGACCAAACGCCGCCGAAAATGCCTTCGCCAGTATTAAAGTCTGGTGTCCAGTTCGCGCCAATTGAGTATTTCCAATCGGACGGGATTTTAAAGTCTGGGTCGAGGTAGTTGAGTTCGTTATTGTCGCCATTGCCTGTGGCTACGGCGTTATAAACGACGTCTGGAATAGCGTAACCAGCAAAGTTTGGTACGCCGTCCTCTGCGCCCGAATATGTTTGTGCAAACAAATCAATCCCAGCAGCGGGCTGTCCGCCGCGACCAGCACGAGCGAGAGCGCCAACTTGGTCAATATTGTTGGCGGAGTAGTTGTTTGACAGCCACACATTTGGATTGCCGCCTGAGTAACGACCAACACCACCGCGGACCTGGAGTTCGTCACTCGCATCCCATGTAAAAGCAAGGCGGGGTTGAATGAGGCCTTCGCCGTCTAGGTTTTGTGCGTTTGAGAAACCATAATCCGCAACAAAGTCTGGGTTTTCTGTTGGTAGATCAGAAGTCGTGTACCAATCATAACGAAGACCAGCGATAACAGACAGGTTGTCATTCACTTGCCACTCGTCCTGACCGTAAACTGAGTTAATAGCATATCCCCAATCCGCCGCAGCGTCGTTCGGGTTTTGTGATGGTGCATTATTGTAGTAAATACGATCAGCTAGACCATTGCGGAAATTTTCGACGCTATTGAAGCGAATTTCTGTTTGTGTGTGTTGAACAAAGAGGTTGAAAACTTCTAGAGATTGACGATCAACACCGAAAAAGAGTGAGTGGTCATTCAGGTCATAGTTTGCACGGAAAGATAAATCGAGTTGATCGTAATTCAGTACGTTGGATTGTCGGCTATCATCACTACCAAGGTAAACAGTAACGCCGCTTGGAGTTCTAATTTGCATTTCACCAAATTCAGTGCCGCCAACGGAGCGCACGTCATTTGCAAAATCGAGATAGCTCGCCCGTAGTTCTGTGGAGAAGTTTTCAGTCCAATCGGAGTAAAGAGCTCCGCTGTAAGAATTTAGCTTGGAACCACGGTTATAAAGGTGCTTTGAGAATTCATACTCATCGCTATCACCATCAGAGCGCACGGTATTGAAGCCGTCATTGTAGTTATAAGTAAATGCAGCGCGGTGAGAGTCGTTGATATTCCAATCTAGCTTTACAAGAACCTTTTCGTCGGCATTGTCAAAGCTTGAAGGTGTTGTGCCTGGGTCATATTGATAAACCGTATTTGCAATTGAAGCGATATCATCAAGAACGGCTTGTGATACCTGTGCTATCGTTTCGCTGACGTTGAACGTGTTGGCACCTTCAAGTTTCTCGTAAGAAACATGGGCGAACAATTTGTCTTTGATGATCGGGCCGCCAACATTGATACCGTAGCGAATTTCGTCATAGTCATCAAAAGATGTGTCGGCACCGTCTACTTTATCGCCGCGTAGGTTGTTGCTGGTGTAGTCAGCAAAAAAACCGCCATGGATTTCATTTGTACCGGACTTCGTGACCGAGTTGATGTTACAAGCTGTAAACCCGCCATATTTTACGTCAAATGGTGCGATTTCTACAGAAACTTGGTCGATAGCATCGAATGGGAATGGCATACGTTCTGTTGGGTAACCGTTTGAGTTGAGACCAAACGCATCGTTCATGGTTGTGCCATCAAGTGTCACTGAGTTGAAGCGTGAGCTTTGTCCAACGCACTGTACAGAGTTGATGTCGCCGCGTGACTCGTCAATATAGACGCGTGGGTCGAGGCGAATAATATCAGCGATGTTACGGTTAATCGCTGGAGCGTTTTCCAAAGTAACAAGTCCAAAGCTCGCTGAAGGACCAACGGCAACTTCTGCAAGTACGGTCCGCTGGGAGACGACGATAATTTCGTCTTCAACAGTATCTGAAGGGGTTAGGTTGAAATTCAAGGCACTCGTCCCGCCGAGAGACAAGTTTAGGCCCTCTACACGTTTTCCCTGGAAGCCTGCGCCGATGACAGACACGTCATAGGAACCGCCAACTGAGAGGTTGCGTACTGAAAACTGACCGTTTGTGCCCGTCGTGACGGTACGTGTGAAACCCGATGTGGAGTCCATGACCGTGACTGTCGCGTTTGAGATCGGTGCGCCAGCATCTGTCATGACGACGCCGGAAATTGTTGATGTTGTTGTTTGTGCCATCGCAGATGTTGCGAGGCTCAGGCTGAGGGCGACGGTGGATACACCGAGCAAACCTGAAAGGAAGGTTGTTCTAATTGCAGATTTCACTTTAAACTCCGTTGGTGAAAAAATACCGGATATAGTCGGTAGTTGGGCGGCTCCTATTACCATAAATTAACATTTATGTGACGGTTAGGTTTTTTGTCCGAGATTCTTTCGTTTTTATTCAATTGTTGTAAATATAACACAGAGTTTCGTGGCTCTCGCGTCAGCTTGCCGCAGATTCGGATTGTTTCTTCACCCCCGCAGTGGACGCCGAAGAATACGCGCGGGCTTTTACTGGCTTTCAAAATTTATTCGACGGCTGATTCTCCGAGCTGATTCTGTGACAATCCGGTATTTTCGGAGGTGAAAATTCCGTTTTATGACTCGCAAATCATGACAGTTGCCATTACCACAAGTCTAAATTAGGTTTGTAAACGTAAATTATCGCAACAGAGTTACTGTCTTATGTCACTCATTATCGCCATCGCTGGTGGGAGCTGCTCCGGCAAAACCACCCTCGCAAGACATTTGCAGACACGTCTGGGCGATTCTTCCTGCATGCTTATTCGGCAAGACGATTATTATCACGATATTCGAATCCGCGCGAAAGAGGGGGAAATTCCTAATTTCGATATACCGGAAGCTTTGGATTTTGAGCAGCTCGGCAAAGATCTGCGAAATTTGAAAGCGGGCAAGGCCGTCGCGCTCCCAAACTATGACTTCACGACCCATCAACGCCGCCAAGCTTCCAAGGCGACAGCGCCCCGACCTTATACGATTGTTGAGGGGATATTACTTTTAAATTCGAATGTGGTCCGCCAGATCGCGGACGTTCGTGTTTACATGAAGTGTAACCGCGACATCCGGTTTGCAAGGCGATTGTCCCGAGACGTGGCGAACCGTGGACGCACCGAAGAATTTGTGCGTCATCAATTTCAAAACGATGTCGAGCCTGCCCATAAAACATTTGTTGAGCCGTCAGCCGCCTTTGCCGACATCGTGATCGAGCAGTCTCAATATGTAAATGATTTGGAAGGCACCATAGAACATATCGTTCAATGCATTCCAAATGTCATGTCGCCGTCAGTCAAACTGAGCGCCACCCTCTAGCACCAATATAGGCCTTTCACTATGCACCATCCCGCTTTTGGCCTTATCGGCGTTTTCCTGATTTTACTCGTGGCCTTTATCGCGTCGGAGGACAAAAAAGCTATTCGGCCTCGCATTGTCGTTGTGTGCTTTGCCCTTCAGGTCTTTATCGCCTTTCTTGTGCTTTATGTGCCTGCAGGCCGGGCGGTTCTGAGCCTGATGTCCGCCAAGGTCACCACATTGCTTAGCTATGCAGATGCGGGGATTAATATGATCTTCGGAGGATTGGCCTCGGATTCTATCGGATTTAGTTTTCTCGTTAGAGTGCTTCCCGTCGTCATTTTCTTCGCGGCATTGATGGAAGTCCTCTACCATATGAAGGTGATGCAATTTGTGGTGCGCTATGGCGGACGCGGCATTCGTTTTCTGACGGGGACACGTCCCGTGGAATCGCTAAATGTCATCGCCAATATCTTCGTCGGCCAGACCGAAGCCCCGCTGAGTTTGAAGCCTTACCTTCCTAGCATCTCGCGCGCGGAACTATTTACAATTATGGTCTCCGGCCTCGCGTCGATCGCGGGTACGGTTTTAGCCGGCTATATACAGCTTGGTATCAAGCCAGAATATTTGATCGCGGCCTGTTTTATGTCGGCACCCGCAGGGCTTCTAATGGCGAAAATCATTATGCCTGACAAAGAGAAGCAGACGGATAAAGCGGTCGCTGATGTCTTCGCTCTGGCGGATGACCGGGAGCATTCCAATGTCATTATGGCTGCGGCAGTTGGTGCCCAAAATGGGATAAAGCTCGCCGTAAATATCGGCGCAATGCTTTTGGCCTTTGTATCCCTTATCGCGCTATGTAATGGGATTATGGGCTATTTTGGTGCTTATTTTGGAATGCCGGATCTGTCTATCCAGACAATTTTGGGCTTCCTCTTTGCACCGCTCATGTATGTCCTGAATGTCCCGTGGTCCGAGGCGCAGCAGGCGGGCGCGATCTTTGGGGAAAAAGTTGTCCTCAACGAATTTATTGCATATCTGAGCTTGGTCGATGTTCAGGATCAGCTCTCGGAGCGGACAGTGGTTGTATTGACCTTTGCGCTTTGCGGGTTTGCAAACTTGAGCTCCATCGCGATTTTGCTCGGAGGACTGGGGGCGTTGATCCCTGACCGTATGTCAGAGATCGCAGATATGGGGATCAAAGCCGTTTTCGCGGCGTCTTTGGCGAACCTGATGAACGCGGCGCTCGCCGGGATGCTGGTGGGCGGGTTTTAGCCACCTAGTCCTTGAGCAATCCAATCTCGCGTAACCGTTCCTTGAGGTAGTCACCAGCGGTAATGTCAGGTTCGGGCGTGCCGCCTTTGGCGATGCAGCTCTCGAGCGGTGAAATAACCGCATCATTGTTCAGATGTAAAAAGAATGGCTTTGAATAGCGCGGAAATTTCGCGCGCTCCGGTGCGGGGTTAAGGACACGGTGGGTCGTTGACGGTAAAATTCCAGCGGTCAAACGTTGCAACATATCTCCGCAATTCACAACAACAGCGCCTTTCGGCGCATTGACGTCCAGCCAACGCCCCGAACGGTGTTTGGCCTGTAGTCCGGCTTCTTCCGCGCCGAGCAGCAGGGTGATCAAGTTGATATCCTCATGGGCGCCAGCGCGTTCGCTGCCTTCTGGCGGCGGTGTCATTTGCGGCGGATAATGCAGCAGACGTAAAATCGAGTTGCCAACATTGACGCGGCTATCAAACCAGTGTTTGTCAAGCCCTAGATAGAGAGCGAGGGCGCTGAGAAGTTCTTTCCCGAAGGCATCCAGAGCCTCATAGAGTGCGCGCGTATCAGGGTCAAAGCTTGGTAATTCCTTGACAAAAGGGGTGTCTTGCATCGTGGCGCGGTAAGGCGAATCTTTGGGAAGCAAGCGTCCTGTATGCCAGAACTCTTTCAGATCAGCTTCGATTTTGCCTTTTGCGTTTTCTGTCCCGAGCGGTGAATGACCGCGCTGGAAACCATTGTCTGGATCGGCATATTGACGTTTCACCTCTTCTGGGAGCGCGAAATATGCTTTGGCTGCCTCGTCGGCCTTTTCGATGATGTGTTCCGGAATGGTATGATCAGAAATTATGGCAAAGCCGGTTTCGGTAAATGAGTCTCCAAGCTTTTTTGCAAATGCCGCTTCATCTTTTTGCCAAAGAGAAAAGCTAATCGGTTCAATTTCTATCATAATTCATAACATTCAGCTGTATTAAGTGGTGCAGGCGAATATCATATAAACATTCACATTAAAACGCCTTTTGAATTTGCCGGCGAATATGACACATAGGGCGTGGGAACCGAAGGTTGGCTGAGACATGACGGAATTGGCAAATAAAAGAGTATCGCTTTGCGTATTGGGATCAATCAATCTTGATATGATTATCCAAACGAAGACGCTGCCGCGCGCAGGAGAGACCGTAGCGAATGGCCATTTTTCGTCTCTGCCAGGCGGCAAAGGTGCGAATATCGCTCTGGCGGCAAAACGCTTAGGCGCCGACGTTACGCTGGTCGGGAGCGTCGGAAAGGATGACTATGCGGGGCAGGCCTTAGCGTTGTTGAGAGAGGCCGGTGTGGATCTATCCGGCCTAATTGAAAACCCTGATCATCATACGGGGCTGGCCTTCATCAATGTGGCCAGCGACGGCGAAAACCAAATTGCTGTGGCGTCAGGCGCAAACGCGGCCTTTTCGCCTAAGGACGTGCCGCCCATAAAGGCAGGAGGGCTCGTCACGCAGTTCGAAATTCCGATGGACACGATTATAACCGCTCTTCAGCGTTTCGACGGCTTTGTTTGTGTCAACGCGTCGCCTGTTACCGATGGATTGGAGGCGCTCTTGCCTTTTACCGATCTTGTTATTGTAAATGAAGGCGAGTTCGAAGGGTATAAAGACACGCTATCGAAATTTAACGGCCTCGTCGCTATAACATTTGGGAGTGAAGGGGCGAGACTTGTCAAGCAAGGACAAGAGTTAGCGCAAGCTTTGCCGCCAAATGTGAAAGTGGTGGATACAACGGGCGCAGGCGATAGTTTTGCTGCAGCGCTTACGGTCGCGCTGCTTGAGGGCCAACCCTATGAGGCGGCTTTAACGTTTGCCTGCGCCGTTGGCGCTCTCACGGCCACAAAAATAGGCACGCAGACGGCGGCGCCCCAACGCGACACTGTGGACGCAATCCTAGCCTAGGTTTTTATCGGGAATAAGACCGAGAAGGCGCTCCGGAAGGGCTTTCATGCGTTTCAGTTCTTGCTGTGTACAGCCGCGAAGCTCATGCGGGAATACGGTCCACGCATCGGTTTCATGAATGTAAAAATCCGGTGTGCGCTTGGTTTTGTTGCGCGCGGGTTTGTAGTAGATCGTTGCCACGCGGATGTCTCGCGGCGTGTTGAGACGGCACTTTTCATGAAGGGCCTTGATAATAGCGTCAATGCTCCGTCCGCTGTCAAAAATGTCATCAATGATTAACAGCTGATCGTCGGCATTGATCGTATCAACTAAATGTTGAAGCCCGAAAACCTTGACGTTCTTGGCCTGGGTTGTGCGCCCTTCATATGACGAGGTTCGAATTGCGAAGTGGTCGGTTGGGCAATCCAGCATTTCCAGAACTTCCTGAACGGCGATGCCAACAGGGGTTCCGCCGCGCCAGACCCCCACGATGAAAGAGGGGCGATACCCGCTTTCGAAAATCTGAACGCCGAGCTCAAAGGAGGCCTCCAAGAGTTCTTCGGCGCTAATAAATACTTTGTCCATGGTCTGCTCGCAGGTTGCTGTGTTTGGCGGGTAATTGAAACTTCGGCGTCAATCAACTGTTCTCTTTTAAACGTATTGTCGGTAAGCATAAAGCAATCCGTAGAGAGTGAAGGCAAAATATGACGCGAAAAATTATTATTGATTGCGATCCTGGCCAAGACGATGCCATCAATCTGTTTTTGTCGCTGACGCCTAATGAAGCCTATAAAATATTAGGGATTACGGTGGTTGCCGGGAATGTGCCGCTTGAAAAAACGCAGCGCAACGCCCGTCTTATATGTGAGCTGGTTGGCCGTTCCGATATCCCTATTTATGCCGGGTGCGACACTCCGTTGGAGTTGCCATTGGCGACCGCAGAGGACGTTCATGGCCGCGAAGGGCTTGAAGGTATTGATATTTATGATCCCGCGCTCGCGCTGCAAGACACTCATGCGGTTGATTTTATTGTTCAAACCCTCCGGGACGCACAGGAACACGAGATGACTTTGGTTGCTACCGGTCCACTCACGAACATTGCTACGGCCATGCAATCCGCACCGGACATCCTTCCGAAGATTAAGGATATTGTGATCATGGGCGGCGCCATGCGGGAAGGCGGGAATATTACCCCTTCCGCAGAGTTCAATGTCTTCGTGGATCCGCACGCCGCGCAAATCGTATTTGCCAGCGGCTGCAGGATTATTGTCTTTGGCCTAGATGTAACGCACAAGGTGGTGACGTGCGATGAGGTGATGGCGCGCATTAAAAATATCGGAAATGATGTCGCGCTGGCGGCACATAATCTCCTTACGCACTATGGCCGATTTGACGCCGAAAAGTTTGGTACCTTAGGCGCGCCGCTCCATGACCCTTGTACAATGGCGTATATTTTAAAACCTGAATTGTTCACATTCAAGAGCTGCAATATCCGTGTCGAGACAGATTCTGAGCTCTGCAGGGGGCATACGTCGGTGGACTTTTGGAACGGGACGGACCTGCCAAAGAATAGTGAGTGGGCCTATAAGGTTGACCGAGACGGGTTCTTCAATCTGATGATTTCTCAATTTGAAAAATACAGCGCTTAAGCGTCTTGATCAAAGAGACGGCGCGGCACTTGTTTGCTTCGCCTGCCAGTGTTTGCGGCAAAGGCTGATATAGCGCTCATTTCCGCCCACTTCGACTTGTTTGCCGCGGGTTACCGCAGAGCCATCCTTGGCGAATCTGAGCGTCATTGTTGCTTTTTTTCCGCACCAACACAGCGTACGAATTTCCCGAATGACGTCGGCGATGGCAAGGAGAGCGGCGCTGCCCGGAAAAAGCTCGCCGCGAAAATCTGTACGAAGACCGTAGCACATGACAGGGATCCCCAAATTATCGCCCACTTGCGCGAGTTGCCAAACTTGAGCTTTTGACAAAAATTGCGCCTCATCTACGAGGACGCAGTCGAGCGGTGTCGCCAAGTGCTTTTTTGTGATGTGGGCTTCCAAATCATCGTCTGGCGTGAAGGTGTCAGCCTTTGCATCAAGACCAATCCGAGACGTAATATGATCCGATTTTTCGTCACGATCATCGACGACGGGCTTTAGGAGCAAGGTCTTCATGCCTCTTTCATGGTAGTTGTAAGAAGACTGTAGAAGTATCGTCGATTTTCCTGCGTTCATCGCTGAAAAATTGAAATAGAGCTTTGCCATGCTGATTAAACCTCTGAAACACCGAATCCACTTTCAGCATCTAATTGTGTATTCAGGACTTTTCAGGCGACATCAAGTCTCGTTATTTGCGCACGCAAAAAACAAGCGTTCATAAGTCATCTTCTGACTTCACAGGAAAGCGTTCTTGTGCCAGCTTAAGGAAAAATTTCAGGGGAGAGATCGACAATGAAAATGTTTCGGTCATTATTCGCAGCGATATCGTGTTGCGTATTTAGCGTTTTATCATTGAGCATAGCGTCTGCGTCGCCAGAAGCAGTCCCCTCACAATCAGAAAATGTAGCGCTGGAGCGCGTTGGGAGTTATGTCTTCGAGCAGGGCGCTTTTCCCAAGGTGAGTATTCATTATGCTCTGCCCGAGACCTATTCTCCCGAAACGCCGATTGTGTTTGTTATACCGGGCGCGCGGCGGAATGCGGATGACTACCGCGACGCTTGGCTGCCCTATGCGCGGGAACATGGCTTTGCCGTGATGACACTGGAATGTAATCTCACAAACTGCCCGACGGAATATTCCTACAATGCGGGCGGAGTGACGAATTCCAGCGGTAAGCTTCAGCCAGAAGATACGTGGTTGTTTTCGGTGCTGGATCCTGCGTTCGAGGATTTCAAACTTCGAACAGGATTAACGGCGCCGACTTATGCGCTTTATGGCCATTCTGCGGGTGGGAGTTTTGTGCATATGTTCCGACTTTTTAAACCGCAGGCAAAAGTCTCCCATTCCGTGAGTGCAAACGCCGCGTTTTTTCTAATGCCCACAAAGGCGGAGAAGTACCCGTTTGGCTTTAAGAATATCAAAATAAAAAATTCTGATGTCAAAACGTGGATGGCTCAAGATATGGCGATCTTACTCGGTGATAAAGATGTCGGACCGCGCACTAAAAAATTATCCAATGGACCAAAAGGGCGCGCCCAAGGCCCGAGTGTTTTTGCAAGAGGGCTTCTGTTTTTCCACAACAGTCTCAGCGTCGCGGCTGAATTGGATGTGGATCTGAAATGGCAAATAGAAGTGGCGCATGGGGTCGGTCACAGCAATACAAATATGATACCGTTTGCGCTCAAATATCTGGGCGTTGAAGGGAAAGCTGAGGGCGAGAAATGAAGCGCTCTGTTGACGAAGCGGAACATATCAGCCGCGCGGCCTATCAAAATATTGGCTTTGCCGTAGGGCCTGTTTGCGGTGCGTTGATCGCTCTGTTTTTCCGCCCTGAGGGTTTGTCGCTACCTGCCGTTTATACGGCGGCGATTGCGATTTGGATGGCCATTTGGTGGGCGACTGAAGCTGTGCCCGTTGCCGTCGCGGCCCTTTTGCCGCTGGTTTTATTTCCGCTCGCCGGAATTTTAGATTTTAACGACACGGCAGCGCGTTATTCTCATTGGATTATCTGGCTCTATTTCGGGGGCTTCATCATGGCATTGACCATCGAGCGCTGGGGCCTTCACCGCCGCATTGCTCTGGCGGTTTTTGGCGCTGTGGGGACCAGCGGACGTGCTTTGGTCGGCGGTTTCATGTTAGCCGGGGGCCTCGTGAGTATGTGGATTTCTAACACGTCGACAACGATGATGCTCCTTCCGATCGTCGTATCTGTCGTTTCCGTCATTAACGAAACAAGTCCGCACCTCACACCGATACAGCGCCGAAACTTCGCTCTATCGATGATGCTGGGTCTCGCTTACGGCGCGACAATTGGCGGTATGTCGACCTTGGTGGGCACGCCGCCAAATGCCTTGATGGCCGGATTCATGCAGGAGACTTACGGCGTAGAGATTGGATTTGCGACGTGGATGATGGTGGGCGTTCCGCTTGCGCTTGTGATGATGCCTCTAGCGTGGGTGACGCTGACGCGGTTTATCTATCCCGTGAGTTTTGGCGCGAACGAAGCAACGTCACTTCATCTTGCTGAGCTGCGTCAGTCTCAAGGCGGGATGTCGCCCGCGGAAAAACGCACGGCCATGATTTTTGCTGTCATGGTCGCTGGGTGGCTCGCGCGTAACTGGCTCAACGGCCTTCCGGGATTGTCTGGTCTTACGGATGCGATGATCGCTGTCTTGGCGGCGATCGCCCTAATGGTTTTGCCATCGGGCAGCGCTAAACGCCCGCTCATGACGTGGGAGGAAGCTGTGCGGCTACCGTGGGGCGTTTTGATCTTGTTTGGCGGCGGGCTGGCATTAGCGGCCGCCTTTACCAGCACTGGCCTTGCGGAATGGATCGGTGGAAACCTCTCTGGTCTGGCGGCCTTCCATCTTGCGGTTCTCGTGGTTGCAGCAACATTGCTCGTGATTTTCTTGACGGAACTGACGAGTAATTTGGCGACAGCCGCCACTTTCTTACCTGTTATGGGCGCGATAGCCATTCAAACCGGCCAGGACCCGTTGGTCTTCATCGTGCCGGTGACGCTTGCGGCCAGCTGCGCCTTTATGCTGCCCGTGGCGACGCCCCCGAACGCGATTGTGTTTGGGTCAGGGCTCGTCTCTATTCCGCAGATGATCAAGGCGGGTTTTATTATGAACCTTATCGGCGTTGTGGTCTTGTCGATCGTGGCCCTCACGCTCGCGCCCTTTGTATTTGGCGGCTAGGCTGTGCGGCTTCGGCAAATTGAGGTATTCCATGCTGTCTATGTGACAGGCTCCGTCAGCGGCGGGGCAAGGGCGCTAAACGTGTCTCAGCCGACAGTGAGTAAAGTTCTCAAGCATTGCGAAGATCAACTTGGCTTTGAATTGTTTCACCGGACTCAAGGAAGGCTGGTGCCTACCGAGAAAGGTGAACTCCTTTTCACGGAAATCGTCCCCATCTTCGAGCAAATAAACGCTTTAAAACTATTCACCGCAAGCCTTGCCAAAAACAAGTCCGGTCACCTTCGGTTTGCTATGACGCCTGCATTTGGCCTTGAAGTTGCGCCAAACGCTATCGCTGATTTTTCGCAGGCAAATCCGGATATTACCATCGAGCTGGAAACGCAACATGGTGAGCAAGTTGTCAAATCTGTTCTTGACGGGACGATCGACTTGGGGTTGGTCTTTGACGCCCCCCAAATACCGGGTTTGTTTTCAAGAACCCTGTCCACAACGCGCTTGATTTGTGTGGCTCCTTGCGGCCTGATCAAGTCCGAGAATGATTTTTTGAGGATTCAAGATCTCGAGGACCATCCGCTCATAACTCTTAATGACAAGAGTTTTTTGGGACGGATACTCACTCAGAAAATGATAGATGCTTTCGATGGTCCCGTTGATTCGCGGATTGTTGCGGAGACTTATCATATTGCAAAGCGGCTCGTGCGAAGAGGCGCAGGCATATCTATCATTGACGCGATAACGGCTTACTCGGGGGATACTTCCAGATTGGACTTCTGGGAAATACGTCCAAAAATGAATATCAATATCGACGTTATAACTCGGCTGAACGAGCCAACGCCTCAATATGTGAACGCCTTTATTGACCTCATCATAAAGTGTCTTTCAATGGTTGATGATAAATCAATACCATAAACACCTATAGCCTAAGTCTATATCTAAGAAATGTTTTGGAATTTGCTTCACCGCAACCTTTCCCTTTATTCAGATTAATTATCAGTCATGAAGATTTACTCAGGGGAAACCACATGCCGCACAAATCCTTCGTCGCCCGCCTTTTGCTGTCCAGCGCCGCCTTGGCCTATGGCACAGCCGCGTTGGCGCAAACAGATAGTTCAACCGCGCCTGTCGAAGATGACATCATCGTTGTTGGTACACAGATTAAAGGCGCGAGCATTGCCGCCGCTTTGCCTGTTACTTTATTGGATGAAGCCGATATCGACGCTCTGGGCGTGAACTCAGGTGAAGAGCTGTTTAATTCAATTCCGTCGCAAGGCGCGACAAACTTTAGCGGCGACAGTGAAACTGGCGGCGTAAACGGTGCACGTGGTGACGTGGCCTCCATCAACTTGCGTTCCCTCGGCACGGGGAATACGTTGGTCTTGCTAAACGGACGCCGACTGGTTCTTCACCCAGGGACTCAGGCGGAAAACCTCGTGCCTGTGGTGACGCCGAACCTCAATGCTTTGCCGACATCTGGCATCAAGCGCCTGGAAGTGCTTCGGGACGGTGCCTCCGCGATTTACGGCGCGGACGCTGTTGGCGGCGTGGTGAATACGGTTCTCAGGGATCGTTATGACGGCCTTCAAGTCACTGCAAAATATGGTGCCTATGACGGCGTCGATGCTGATAGTTTTACGCTTGATGCGTATGGCGGTTTTACCCTGCCAAACGATCAAACCAACATTACGCTGTTTGGTAGTTTTTATGACCGTGGCGGTATTATGGCGTCCGAGCGCGACTATTCACGTTTCGATGATAAGCGTCCATTGGTCGAAGGGACCGATTTTGACGGTGACACAAATTTTGATGGCAATTCGACAAACGCCGCTTGGGGACAGTTTGATACAACGCAGCGCGTCCGCGTGAATGGCGGAACGCTTACAACCAGTGCAGGACGTTTTCATATCCAGCCTGACACCTTCCCCGGTTGCCGCGCGTCTCTTGGGAATGGTCTTTGTATCGACGATAGCTCTTTAGATCGCGGGCTTCGCCATAATACGGCGTCTTTGGATCAAATGACGTCCGACCTTAAACGTTACAACGCATTTGCGTTCTTGAACCATGATATGGATGACGGAAAAGAAGTCTATGGTGAACTTTCCTTCTACCGTGCTTACTCGGACAAGCAACGCGAAGCGAATACACCTCTGTCTAGTACGCCGATCACCATTTCACGTAACAACTATTGGAACCCACTCGGCGCGACCACGCACCTTGACGGGTCTATCAATACGAACCGTTTGGCAGGGATTGATGCACCCACAGATGGCCTCGATGTAACGATCGGTGGTGCTGACGGGCGTTACCGGGTGATCGATGCCGGGCCGCGTTTGTTAGAGGTCACTAACACAAGCTTGCGGTCTTTGATTGGCCTTCGGGGTGATTGGAAAAATTGGAGCTATGACACGGCGCTTCTCTTCTCGAGCGCTGAAACCAATGATTTGACGAAAAACCGTATCAGCTCAACCTTGTTCCAACGGGCTCTGAACGGCGGTACGGCCAATGACTATAACCCTTTCAATGGTGGCGATTTAAATGATGTAAATGGTTTGGACGGAACGCCAAACGCACAATCTATTATTGACCCATTTTTGATTGACGTTCGCCGTGACAACAAAACAAGTCTTGCGCTTGTGGATTTCAAGGTGTCCAACCCCTCCATTCTCTCCTGGAAAGCGGGCGATATTGGCGCAGCCTTCGGTGTTGAAGCGCGAAGCCAGCGTTATAAGGATGATCGGGATCAGAGATTGGATGGGACCATTCAGTACACCGACTCTGTTACCGGCATTACCTATGACAGCGATGTTATGGGGTCCAGCGCTACGCCTGACACAAAGGGTGATCGTCAAACCGTTTCTGCCTTTGGTGAATTCTACGTGCCTGTTGTCTCACCGGAGCAAAATATACCGCTCATGCACCGCGTAGATCTACAGCTGGCGGGCCGTTTTGAGCATGCGTCAGATTTCGGAGATGTCTTCGCGCCTAAAGTTGCGCTGTCTTGGTACCCATTCTCAGCCTTGCAGGTTCGCTCTGCTTATTCCGAGGGATTCCGCGCGCCGAACCTTGATCAAATCAATGCAGAGGGTATTCAGCGCTCCAACACGCGGACGGACTATATTCGTTGCCAAGCGCAGATTAACCTGGGCGACATTACCGACCTTAATTCCTGTGGCCAAGCTCAGGGTGTCTTGAGTATTCGAAGCGGCTCAAAGGAGCTTGAAGCTGAAACGAATGAGACCTTTACGGTGGGTGTGGTTTTCCAACCTGATGCGTTTATTCCCGGTCTCACGATTACCGCTGACTACTACAATATCGTCCAAGATAATGTTGTCGGTATTGCCGGCGACGATCTTCAAATTGTGCTGGATTATGTTCGCCGGTTAAACGGTAGCACAAACCCTGCCGTCACCCGGGCCGCACCCGACGCTGACGACATCCTGTTTTTCGCAGGATCCGGCATTGACCCTGCGGGCACAATCACATCTGTGGCTGACCCCTATTTGAACTTGGAGCGCCGGACATCTGAGGGCATTGATCTTGGTTTCTATCTTGATATTGATGATACTCCGTTGGGTGATTTCAGCCTCAAAGTTGATGCCACGCATTTGATGACTTTCGACCAAGACGCCTCTTCAGTTGTGAAAGAAATTCGCCAAGAAGCTGCTGCGAACGACATTAACTTGCGCGGCGCGGGGAGTTTGATTGGACAGGATGGTCAGCCAGAATGGCGCGGCGTTGCAAGAGTCTCCTGGAAAAAAGGAAACTTCGCTGCGGGTGCCAGCGCGAACTATGTTGGGAGCTACTTTGATACAAGTGCGATCCAGAATTCGACGGGAGATTTCTTCAAGGTTGACCGGTGGATTACCGGAAATGTCTACGCAGATTACACATTCCGCGATTTGGAAATGGCTGGGCTTAAAAAGCTTCGTCTTCGCGTTGGCGCAACCAATGTAACAAATGAAGATCCGCCTTTGTCTGATGAAACTTACGGTTACGATAGCGCATATCACAGCAATCGTGGTCGTTTCGTTTACGGTCAGGTGCGGACCACCTTCTAGATTTAAACTTTCTTAAAGCGAGCTTTTAGGCTCGCTTTTTTGTCTAACCTCTGACAATTTCAGGGGTGTGGCTAACTGCGCAAAATTTTGTGGGAGATTCGCGGCGTGAAAATAGGGGTGATTGGCGCAGGCGTCGTTGGTGTCTCAACGGCCTACGCTCTTGCAAGTGCCGGCCACGAGGTCCACGTCTTTGATGAGGGCGAAACGGTCGCAACGGGTGCCAGCCAAGCCAATGGCGCGCAATTGTCTTATTCATATGTGGACCCATTCGCAGGCCCAGCCACGTTGCGTAAACTTCCCGCCTATTTGTGCGGCTTAGACCCTGCTATCCGTTTTGGTATATCCCTAAACCCGTCTTATTTGTCGTGGGGGCTGAAATTCTTGGGGGAGTGTAGGTCTTCGCGGGCGCATACCAACATGCTTGCCCGCGCCGCTCTCGCTTCCAAGTCGCGAGTCGCTTTGGAAACCTTTATGCAAGGGTGTGAAAATGGCGCGCTAAGGTCTACGGGCGAAGGTAAAATCGTCTTGGCCGGGACAAAGGACGACTTGCAGCAAATGGAGCGCGGCGCAAAACAGAAAGAGGCGCTGGGCATCCACGTCTCGGCGCTTTCGAAAGAAGACTGCCTCGCAAAGGAGCCCGCTTTGCGTGATTGGCGCGGCGAGTGGGCTGGGGGGATTTACGCCCCCGCCGATCAGGCCTTGGACCCCGTACAATATTGCGAGGCGTTGAAAGCGGCCTGTGAGCAAAAGTTTGGGGTTCAATTTCATTTCGGGGAGCGTCTCAGGGGTATCCAGATATCGGCCGATCATATTTCGGGTATCTCTACGGAGGGCGGTCAGCATGGCTTTGACCGTGTTGTTCTGTGCTTAGGGTCCAAGGTGAATGAAATTTTGCGCCCACTGGGCCTTTCCGTGCCTATATATCCGATCCAAGGGTATAGTTTGACGTTGCCTTTCGGTTCGATCGTCCCGCAGGCCAGCCTTACAGACCTCAAGAATAAAGTCGTTTTTGCAAATCTTGGCGACAAACTCCGAATAGCGGGTTTCATGGACGCCAACCAAAATCCCAAACGTGCGCGTGCACGCAGCGGACAAATTCTGGAAATTGCGCGTAAGATGTGGCCGTCTGTGGCGACATATGATGCGGATCCAAATTTTTGGACACAATATCGCCCGATGACACCTTCGGGCGTTCCGATCATCGGTGAGAGCAAAATTCGCGGACTATATTTGAATGTGGGCCACGGCGCTCTTGGATATACTTTTGCCGCGGGTAGCGGCGTTGAAATAGCGGAAAAAATCGGACCCTTAACAGGCAAATGTGGGCCTCAAGTGAAAAGGAAAAAACATGCGTAAAGTCTTTAAACCATTATTGTTTTCTGGCGCCTTATATCTATCAGCGTGCGCGACGGTTCCGCTGGCCCCGATACCGAGCTATTTGCCGGCACCGCCGGAAGTCTCGGTGTGTGAGAATAGCACTGCGAAAATATTTGCTAATCATGTTACGGCCCGATTGAATGAATGCACGGTGACGGGGGATAGTAGCTTTGCTTTCACCATCCAGCCGGAAGACGTGAGAATCAATCCGAGTGCGTGGTATGGTTTCCGTGTCGATCCCAAAACTTCAGGGGATCTCAAAGTTACGCTTAACTATGAGAATGGCAAACATCGTTATCCGCCCAAAATAAGTTATGACGGAACCAGCTGGACGCCGCTCCCTGATAGCCGTGTGAATAAGGTCTCGGACGACAAGGCGGTCATTAATCTCGAGATGCGGGGCGGTGCATTTTACGTATCGGCTCAGGAAATTTTCACACCCTCTGCTCATGACGCATGGGCGGAGGAGCAAGCCAAGAAAACCTTTGTTACGGAATCGACCATTGGAGCCTCTGTCGAAGGCTACCCGATCACGATGTTGGAAGTGAATGAAGGCGGGGACACAGATAAGCCCTACGTGGTCATTGTTGGTCGTCAGCATCCACCGGAAGTGACGGGAGCGCTGGCTTTGATACCGTTTGCCGATACGGTTCTCGGGGAGTCCGATCTTGCCAAAGAGTTTAGGCGTAAATTTAATGTCCTTATTGTGCCGATGATGAACCCTGACGGTGTTCGTCACGGGCACTGGCGTCACAATATGAACGGTGTGGATTTGAATCGCGACTGGGGGCCGTTCACGCAGCCAGAAACTCAGGCCGTCAAAGGGGCTTTGGAGCGTTTTAAAACGGGGGAGGATGAAGTTGTTCTATTCCTTGATTTCCACTCAACTTGGCGCAATTTGCTCTATACGCAGACCGATGATGAAGTCACTAATCCTGCGTTTTTTGCACGTGATTGGCTTGCTGCGGTTGATAAGCGTCTAGATGATGACGTGTATGAGTTTACACGCGAGGCCAGCCCGAATTCTGGAAAGCCGGTTTCAAAAAATTACATGTGGGAGACTTACGGTATCCCCGCCATTACTTTCGAGGTTGGGGATCACACGGACCGAGCGGGCATTAAGGTGGCAGGACAGGTGTTTGCCGAAGAAATGATGACCTTGCTTTTAAACCCGAAGTCTACAGGCGAATGAAAATTCGCTCACTGGCTTGCGTAGCGGCCCTCCTTTTAGGGAGCTGCCAATCGCCGCTTGAGGCCGATTTGGTTCTTGCCGGCGGTGAGGTCTATGTCGGGGATATATCCGGCAGCTTCACGGGCGATGTCGCCGTCAAGGACGGCGACATTGTTTACGTTGGCGCGCCCAATGCGACTATTCGCGCGAAGCGGCGCGTTGACGTTACGGGCATGGTTGTCGCGCCGGGTTTTATAGATCCTCACACCCATAGCCTGTCAGATTTGCTGAGCGAAGATGAAGCGCGCCGGCGGAACGACAATTATCGTTTTCAAGGCGTGACAACCGTATTTAGCGGCAATGATGGCGGCGGTAGCCCTCACATTGGCGAAACCCGCGAGGCGTTACTCTCCCGCGGCATCGGTACGAATACGGGATTATTTGTCGGTCACGGCAAGACACGTTCTGACGTGATGGGGCAGGACAACCGCGCCCCAACGCAAGAGGAACTTCGGGAAATGGAGCGCCTCGTCGAGTTAGGGATGACTGAAGGCGCACTTGGTTTATCGACCGGGCTTTTTTACGCACCGGGAAGCTTTTCTCAAACGGATGAAGTGGTTTCTCTCGCCAAAGTCGCCGCGAAATATGGTGGTGTATATGACAGCCATATTCGCGACGAGAGCACCTATAATATCGGGCTTGAGGCATCGATAGATGAGGCCTTGCAGATTGGCACCGAGGCCGATATTCCGGTCCATATCGCGCATATTAAGGCGCTCGGCGTGGACGTTTGGGGGCAAAGTGCGCCTATCATTGAAAAGATAAATAAGGCGCGTGCTGGCGGGCAAAAAATTACAGCCGATCAATATCCGTGGTCTGCATCCGGCACGCGGATATCGAATGCTCTTTTGCCGCGGTGGGTGAAGGCGGGAACCAGAGAAGAGTATATGGCGCGCCTTGAGGATGACGCTTTACGGCCTCGGCTTCTAGCGGAAACTTCCGAAAATTTGAGGCGCCGCGGCGGCCCGAAGGCCGTTCTCATAACCGAGGATAAACAGGGTTGGCAGGGGTTAACGCTCGATCAAATTGCGATTAACAATAATATGTCGCCCGAAGTGATGGCCATCGAGATCGCCAAGATGGGAGACGCTGGCATTGCCTCATTCAATATGAATGAAGATGATATCACCGCGTTTATGACACAAGACTGGGTGATGACGGGGTCCGATGGCAGCTCAGGCCATCCCCGAAAATATGCCAGCTTCCCTCGTAAATATGAAACCTACATTCAGAAGAATAAGGTGATGGACGTCGATACTTTCATATATCGGAGTAGCGGTCTGGCGGCGCAAACGTTCAATTTGTGTGATCGCGGGTTTCTGAAAGCAGACTTCAAAGCGGACATTGTGGTTTTCGACCCCAATAGTTTTCGTCCGTTGGCCAGCTACCATGATCCAGAAAAGCTGTCGGCAGGCGTAGCCTATCTGATTGTGAACGGTGAGCCGGTTATTGACGCAGGTGTCTCCCAGGAAAGTTTACCCGGTGATGTCGTTCGCAGTTGCAATGCCAAGCCTGATAATGGTGAGTAAGTAATAGAGATTGTTGAGTTTATTCAATGCGCTAGCTCATTTGGGCTTTCGACTTAGAGTATTTGATAATTCAATATTAAGGCTCTTGCAGTATCCAGCCCCCTTAGAACTATAACTAATCTGGGGTAAAATCATGCAGCTCGCCGATCTTCGGGAAAAATATGACCTCATTGTTATCGGCGGAGGCCCCGCGGGTAAGCGCGGAGCTATTCAAGCTGCGAAGGCCAATAAATCAGTTCTCGTGGTTGATAAAGGCCGAACAATTGGCGGCGTCAGCGTTCATACCGGAACCATCCCAAGTAAAACAATGCGGGAAACCATTCTTAATCTATCAGGTTGGCGAGAGAGAGAGTTTTATGGGCGAGGATATAAGGTCAAACAGGATATAACGGCGGCGGACTTGCAAAAACGGCTTCGGCTCACCATCCAGCACGAGGTTGAAGTGCTAGACAATCAATTTGACCGAAATAATGTTGACCGCATTTCTGGCCTCGGCAAATTCGTCGATAAACATACGATCAGTATTACAACGCCAGAGGGTGAAGTCCGGTGCATCGAGTTTAATAAAATGCTTCTAACCGTTGGTACCCGTCCGTACAGGCCGGCTTTTATACCATTTGACGGCAAGCGTATTCTCGACAGCGACGAAATCATTGATACGGAGGTTTTACCTAAGTCTCTGATTATCATTGGGGCGGGGGTGATTGGCGTCGAATATGCGTCGATTTTTAACTCGTTAGGCATTCCGGTGACCTTAATCGAGCCGAGAGATAATATACTCGATTTCCTTGATGATGAGATCGTCGATTGCTTACTACAGGACCTTCGCGGCCGCGGTGTGGTGGTGAGCATCGGCACAAACGTTGTGAATATCAAATCCACAGGTGACCGCTGTTTTGTAAAGCTCGAGGATGGCCGTGTTTACCAGTCTGACATGATGCTCTTTACCGGTGGGCGCGTCGGCTCGACTCAAAATCTCGGATTGGAATTTTGCGGACTTGAAGCGGATGCCAGAGGTTTGATTAGCGTACACGGCAATACGTTTCAAACGAAGGTTCCCCATATTTATGCCGCCGGTGATGTTGTGGGTTTCCCAAGTCTTGCTTCTACCTCAATGGCTCAAGGACGCATCGCGGCGTGTCACGCTTTTGACATTCCGATGTCGTCCCCCCCGGATTATTTTCCTTATGGTATTTATACTGTGCCAGAAATTTCCACGATTGGCCTCACGGAACGTGCGCTCAAGGCTAGCAATGTGCCCTATCAATGCGGAATTGCGCAACTTCGGGAAACATCTCGCGGTCAGATTATGGGGGTCCAAACCGGTATGATGAAGATGATTTTCTCTATTGATACCCAGCAACTATTGGGTGTTCATATTATCGGCGAGGGCGCAACCGAGCTGATACACATTGGACAAGCTGTCTTGAATCTTGGGGGCAAACTCGATTTCTTTATCAACAATATATTCAATTATCCGACGCTCGCGGAAGCTTATAAAGTCGCGGCTCTTGATGCTTGGAATAAAATGCAAAACATCACTTTGGAAGCTGTCGCGGATGGGACCCCCATGTTTCACGATGACAATCCGATGAGCCCGATAAATTTCATCTCAGACGGCCGCGCCGTCCGGAAGGCATAAATTCAAATGTACTTAATGAAAGAAGGCTTTGACCTCACAACTGCCGAAGGTTCAAACGGAAAGAATATGGACAGTATTAGAGAGCAAGTGTGTCAGGTACGCTTACCGCTTCGCGGTACGGTACTGGGCGTTTCGTCCCGCAATGATCACGCTAATCGTGTAGGATTTTCTGGCATCCATATTGGCCATGATCAAACCTGCCTTTTCACTACTCATTTCGCGAAGGAAACCCGCCGCGAATGATGGGTCCATCGAGTTGAAAATATCGGCCGCCTGTTTCGGCTTCATGGTCTGGTACATGCCCACGAGGTGTTTGAGGTCGTCATTCGCCACAGACTTTAGTTGATCTATTTTGACCTGTAGTGACGTGTTGGCCTCTTCTACAGCTTTCATTTGTGTGGCGAGCTTCGCTTCTACCGCGGCAAGGGCTGCTTCACGTTCAGCGATTTCCAGCTTTCGTGTTTCAAGCCGCTTCATATCAGCGGTGAGTGTTTCCAATACGTCGCCTGTCAAACATACGTCGCTGGATTGCCCTGTTTGCGCAGGTTTGCTCACGGGCTCTGCTGCATGTGTTGGGGCCGGAGTTTTGTGAGGAACGACCTCGGAAGATACTTCAGCGGCGCGGCTAAGAAGAAGAATGCCGAACGTCACGCTGATAATAGGAAGGGTATAGGTTCTCATGATGCGGCTTTAACGGTTGAAGTATTGTCGTCGTCTTGCGATTTGTCTTCGTCTTTGGAAGAGGCTTTGCGAGGCGGAACGTCCGCTTGGCTTTCATTGAGGTCAGAGACAATTTTTAATAGACCTGCGGCTGTTTTCTGCGCTTTGGCAATCGCATTGGGCAGGGTGATCTCCAAGGCGTCGTCAAGTTTTTGCCGCTGAGCCTTCGCGCTATCTCTGGCGTGTTCGAGATCGACGACAAGGGCAGCGACACGCGGCGTTTCCATACGTGCGGTTTCCAGCAAAGCGTTAAGCGTTTTGACGGCTTCTTGCGTAGAGCGCTGCGCTTCTTGGGCGGCTTTGTGAGTATCCTCAATGGCCTTTGTGAGGCTAACAATAGATGCACCGACCCCTGACTTCAGGCTGTTGAGGTTTTTCAAACGCCGATTAAGCATCCAGCAGTAAAGACAGGCCAGACCGGATATAAGTATGAGGATAACGTCCGGTGCGTAAGAGGTGAGTTGGCTAAGGGATAAATTGTCCATTTTATCTCACCAAGAAATCCGTAATTAAAATACCGCGCACTTTCTCTGGTCCAATAATCAGTTGCGCACGTCGCAATAATTGGGCGCGCATTTGCGCCATGAAAGCCGCATCTTGAATTTGTTCAACGCGTAGAGCTCGAAGGTAACCCATGAAAGCATCGCGTATTTTCGGGTCATTGGGGTCGATGTAAGCTTCTTCCCCAGAAAGCGTTTCAAGGGTGATGCCAATCTTAAGGATACGCATGCCGTCTTGCAGCGTGATCGTCATCGGGTTGAGTTCAAGATATCCGGTGGGCTCGTCCAAATCCAGAGGTTCGGCTATTTCGAGACCTTCCGTTGATTCGTGCGAAGCGTCAGGTTGCGGGGCTTTTCCGGGCCGTGGTAAAAGGAAAACAGTTCCGAAAGATGCTGCGCCCAGAGCGATCAGCATAACCGCCTTTGAGACGATGCCACCGGACTTTTTTCCCGCAGTTTCGCCGTCTGCACCTTGTGCGGGTGAAGCCGATTTCTGTTTCTTCTTCGCCATAGATTTGTGGACCTAAAAATGCTTGCGCAACCCTCAATAAGAGAGGAGTCGCATTTTAAGGTAAACTATCTGTTAACGCTTTCTAACTAAGCATTAACGTGCCGTTCTCGGTGTAGGATTCACGTAGTGTTATTGGCGACAGAATGAATATTGTAAACGTATGGTTGGGCCTATCGCCTCAAAACCGTTTAGCCTCCGTGTTAAGCGTCCTCGCAACGATTGCGATGCTTTACTTTCTTGTGACTGTTACACTGAAACCTAAAACTGATTTACTATACTCGGGCCTTGATCCTGCGGCGGCGGGTGAAATTATTGCAAAACTCGAAACAATGGACGTTGCCTATGAAGTTAAAGGCAACTCGATCTATGCCGACAAAAATCGGCGCGATTCGCTCCGGTTAGAGCTTGCGCGGGATGGTCTGCCGCGTCAGAGCGTTGTCGGGTACGAACTTTTTGACGATATGAATAGTTTCGCCATGACATCTGACATGTTTGATACGGCGTACTGGCGGGCGAAAGAGGGCGAGTTGGCGAGAACGATGCTCGCTATGCCATCGATTCGGAGTGCACGGGTTCATTTGGGGACGCAGAAAGCAAAAGGGTTCGGGGGCGGACCTTCAGCCAAGACAGCCTCTGTAACAATTTCAGCGTCCGGAGGGTTATCTCCTCAGCAAGCCAAAGCTATTCAATATCTGACCGCGCTCGCTGTTTCAGGACTAACGCCGAATGATGTGGCCGTCATTGATACAGCCGCTGGCGTCATCGCTGGACCGGGTCTTGACGGCGAGATGAGTAAAGGCGGCATGGGGGAGCTGGAACGCGCATCTGAAATAAAGCAAAATATCCTCGCTTTGCTGGAGGCGAGAGTCGGCTTGGGCAATGCCCGCGTGAACGTGACGCTGGATATTGACAGGAACCACATCACGACAGCGGAGCGGAGTTTTGATCCAGAGACGCGCGTCTTGAAATCTCAAACGACAAATGAAGTAACAGACAGTAATTCCGGATCGAATGGATCCGTCACCGTCGCGAGCAATTTGCCTGAGGGGGATGCCGCAACGGGGCAGACGAACTCGGAGCGAAGCGAGACATCTGAAACGGTTACTTATGAGATATCAGAGATCGTAAAGAATACCGAAGTTCTTCCGGGCGGCATTAAACGCCTTACAGTGGCCGTTTTGGTCAGTGATATTGTTTCTCGAAATGCTGATGGCGAAGTTGTGCGAACACCGCGCAGTGAAGACGAGCTTCAAGCCTTGCAAGAGCTCGTTCGGGCAGCGGCCGGCTTGGACGAGGGGCGCGGCGATGTCTTGACGCTTAAAAGCCTATCATTTGATCAGCCAGAGGTCGGCGAACTCGTTGAAAAGCCCGGTTTATTTGAGCAGTTCTTAGAGCGCTATATGTGGAGCATCATACAAGCCCTTCTTTTAGGTGTGGTTGTCTTGGTATTGGGTCTGTTCGTGGTCCGACCGCTGCTCACGCCGCAGAAGAATTTTGAACAGGCCCCTGGGCTTCTCCCGATGTCGCTCGAAGGAAGCGGCGGTTTACCTGCGCCAGATGGCCAAGCGGCGATTGAGGGGGCAACACTCGGAGATAGGCCTCGTCTCGAAGATCGTTCGGCACCCGCAGCGAAGGACCCCATAGATATGCTTAAATCGATTGCGTCGGAGCAATCAACAGAAGCAGCAGAGTTATTGGCAAGTTGGCTCGAACAAGACGCGAAGCAGGCTAGCTAATGGATATCGCGCTTCTTAAAAAAATGATGGTCTATCCCACCGACGCAAAGTTGGCGGGCCTTATCCCTGAAGAGGGGGATGGACCGTCTACACTCATTAAGGCGGACATATCGCTGTTTCACGAGGGGCCTCGCCCCGTCGAAACCCGCTCAGAGCCCAAAGACGCACTTCCAAGTGAATATGAACGCGGCTTGGCGGAGGGGAAGGCTAAGTCGGATGCCGTGCATTCGGAAACGATCAAGCTTCTGCAGAACGCTGTGAATACAATGCAATCTCAGATGGGCGCGCGCGTTAAGGAGATCGAACAAGGGCATCTTTCGGTCATGAAGTCGTTCATGGAAGCGATATTCCCAACGCTTATGCGAACAGGTATTGAGGCTGAACTCCAAGAAATATTAAAAGAAGCGTCGTCTTTGAGTGACGCGGCAAAGATACTTTTGAGCGTTCATCCAGAGGACATCGAAATTTGTGAGCGCGTGTGTCAGGCTCATTCCGATAACATCATTATTTCGGGCGTGAATGACATTCCAAAGGGCCAAGTCAAAATAGAATGGAACCAAGGGGGTGCCATGGTAGATTGTCAATCTATCGCGGATCGCTGCCTTCAAATCGCCGAAGCGGCGTTGGCGCAATTGTCGCTGAAAAATTAGCTGGAGAACTGAGATGAGTACTGGTGCAGCAAATTCGACGAATACAAAAGGCGCAAAAGATATTCCTGAAGCGGAGCGCCGCAATACAGCCGAGAGCGCGGGTTATAAGCGATCAATTTATGCCCTGCCGGTCTCTGTACAGGTTGTGATCGGTACCGCGCGTCCGACAATTGCGGAATTGCTTCAAATGAAGGAGGATTCTCTTTTGCAGCTTGATAGCAAAATTGAGGATCCCGTAGACCTATGTATCAATAACCGTGTGATTGCGCGCGGAGAGCTCATCGAAACAGATCCGGCGACGGGGAGTATCGGCGTAAAGCTGACCCAAATCGTCGATATATCTGAAGACATGCTGCAATGACGGCAGCGCCGCTTTATAAGAATAAGAGCCTTTGGGCTCTCGCGCTGACAGGACTCACCCTCTTTATTATCTCTCTTTTTTTTGGGCCTGAAGTTCAGGCTCAGGTCGCGAATAGCCCCGTCGATGGTGTTCTAGGCGCGCTGGGTGATGGTGAGAGCGTCGGGCTAAACGCGCGTATTATACAGCTCTTCCTTATTGTGACCGTGCTGAGCCTGGCGCCGGGCATTGCTATGATGATCACATGTTTGCCTTTTATGGTCATTGTTTTCTCGTTCTTGCGGCAAGCTATTGGTTTGCAGCAATCGCCTCCGAATATGATGATTATGGGATTGGCGATGTTCTTGACGTTTTTCGTCATGGAACCCGTTTTCATGAAGTCCTGGGACGAGGGGTTGTCGCCATTTATGGATGGTCAGATCACGGAGGATCAGGCGATTGAACGCACATTGACGCCTTTTCGAACCTTTATGGAAAAGCGCGTGCAGCGTGATACGCTTGAGCGGCTTGCGGCAACGATGCCGGATCGAAACTATAATATTGATGAAGAGGTTCCATTTCCTCTTTTAGTGACATCCTTCATGTTGTCAGAAATTAAACAGGCCTTTCAAATAGGCTTTGTCATTTTCCTCCCATTCTTGATAATTGATCTCATCGTCGCGTCGATTCTCATGGCGATGGGTATGATGATGGTGCCGCCTGCGGTGGTCTCATTACCCTTTAAGCTCGCTTTCTTCGTGATGGCGGATGGCTGGATTAAGATTACAGAAGCGCTATTGCGTGGTTATGGAGTGACGTGATGGCCCAGGCGCAAAACCCACAAAGTGCAGGGGAGCTGAGTGTCACGGCCGGACAAACGGCGCGCGATGTCTCAAATCCTCAGCGTCCCCTAACGCCGCCAGAGAAGGCGGCTGTTATTATTGCGCTATTGGGCGCTGAAAACGCGGGGCCGATTGTCGAGAAGATTGAAGACAAGCACATGCGATCCTTTATGTCGGCGCTCGAGAACCTCCAGCAAATTCCGCGTGAAAGTATGCTTGCGGTGGTGGCCGATTTTATCACAGAGCTAAACTCTCGGCAGGGTGGATTTCGCGGCGGACCCGAGACCGCGAAAGAGCTTGTTGGCAGTATGCTGGAAGAAGAACGCGTCAAGCGCTTGTTCGGGACGCCGCCGCCGCCGCCGCCGCCAAAAACGTCCGCCGATGCAATTTGGGGGTCTTTGCGCGAGCGAAAGATTCCTGAAATCGCTGACTATCTTAAAACGCAGCGCAGTAAAGTTGTGAGCATCGTTCTTTCCCAATTCTCAACGGATGTTGCCGGGGAAATTTTAGGTGAACTTCCTGAGGACCTATCGATTGCCTGTGTCTCTGAGATGTCACGGGATACGGTTCTGGACCAAAGGACGGTCGATGCGGTCGCGGAACTTGTTCAGATCGAGTTTCTATCCGCAGACAAGGATGACGACTCCCATAATTCGATTGCCTTTGTCAGCGAGGTCTTAGGTATTTTACCGCGTGATCGTCGTGATCTCATGCTCGAGACCCTGGAGAAATCTGATCCGAAGCAAGCGGAGCTTATTCGGAAAAGCATGCTGACATTCGAAGATTTGACCACGCGCCTACCTGTAATTGCTATTCCGATGATTTTCCGTGATTTCGATCAGGTGAAATTGTTGAAAGTTCTTAAGGCCGGAGCAGCACAAGAACCGAGAGTGATCGACTATTTCTATGCGAATATTTCGCAGCGCATGGCCGGTCAGTACAAAGAGCAAGTGGATGAAATGGGGGCTATTTCTCAGAAAGAAGCCGATGGCGCAATTTCAAGTTTGATGGGGTTCATCAGCAAGCTTGAAAAAGACAAGAAGATTGAGTTGATAAAACCCGCCGCTGACGACGACGCCTAATCCAGCTTATTGCAGTATAAGCTCGGCGTGGAGTGCGCCGGCGGTTTTCATCGTCTTGAGAATGTCAATCATTTCTCGCGGTGAAACGCCCAAGGCGTTAAGGCCAGCCACGAGATCCGGTAGCGTCACATTTTCTTCAATGACCGCAATGTTACCCGGTTCGCCGTCCGTGACATCAATGTTGGTGCGCGGAAGGACCAGACTATCGCCAGGGGCAAAAGGGTTAGGCTGTGACGCGACGGGCGACTCTGCAATTTTTATGGACAGATTGCCTTGCGCGATAGCTACAGAAGATACTTTGACATTCTGCCCGAGGACGATTGTTCCTGAGCGTTGATCAATGACGACGCGCGCTTTTTGAGCCGGTTGAAGGTCATAATTTTCAACCATGCTGATGAGGCGAGCAGGGGACTGATCAACACTGCTCAGATCAAGTTCCACAGTGCCGGAATCAAGGAGCGTTGCGATGGATCGGCCAAAGCTGGAATTGATTTTTGCTTCAATTCGTTCTGCTGTTGTGAAATCCGGTGACCGCAAAGCGAGACGAATGCGTGACATGCTGGCGAACTTAAAGTCAATTTCACGCTCGATACGCGCGCCGTTAGGTATTGTTCCTGATGTGGGCACGCCCTCGGTGATTGACGCGGCGTCGCCTTCAGCTTTGAAACCGCTAATCAGAACACTTCCTTGCGCAACGGCATAAACTTCATCGTCTGCGGCCTTTAAGGGTGTCATGATAAGTGTTCCGCCAGAGAGGCTTTTCGCGTCGCCAATGGAGGAGACGTTGATATCGATCCGAGAGCCAGACCGGGCAAATGCGGGTAAAGTCGCCGTTACGAGAACGGCTGCCACATTGTTTGGGCGAAAATCACTGCCTTGAATGTTGACGCCAAGGCGTTCCAATAGGTTTGACAAGGCTTCTTCGGTATAGGGTGAGTTTCGGATTGTATCGCCGGAACCGTCCAAGCCGATAACCAAACCATATCCGACCAAATCGTTGCCGCGCACACCCTCCACATCTACAATGTCTTTGATTTTGACTGTGGCATAGGCTTGCGACGCCGCCGCAAACAAAATCACCGAGAAGCTTAGGAGCAGGCGTGTGAAAAATGATGTCATGGACTATCTCAGGTAATTTGTAAGGGAAAGGTCCGACATACGGGACGTGATGACATATGAGCTCTGAAGCTGAGTTTCGAGAAGCTTGAGTTCAGCGGCTGCCTCGTATTCGTCGCGGCCCACGAGGGATTGATAAGCTGTTTGCAAGGCAAGTTTCTCGTCAGCGTTTCGAGCATTCGCTTGATTAATCGCTTGCGTATGAATGCCGAGTTGACCTTCCATGACGATCAGGTTTGTCGCCGCGTTTCCTGTAAAACTAGATCCGGCACTAAAGACTTGAGAGAACTCGACACTATCGATTGCGAAACCGGATGAATCGGCCGTCGCGATGGTCGCAAGGCCGCGTAGCAGGTCTTTTAGGGTTTGATTGTCACCGCGAATATCGACGTTGATTTTGTCATCATTGGCGAGCCGTAACGGTGATGCCGCCTCGGTGCCGCCGAGGTAAATTTTAGTGGCAAACCCGCCTGCGGGGTCATTAAAATATGTATCAAGCGCGGTCTCTATGTCCGATGGAGACCCGGCCGTTGACATAATGTTTCGAATATCCTCGAGCAGAATGTCTGGGTCTGCATATGGCGGCTTGTCGGTCGCATTTCCCGAAAACAAGTTTCGAGAGCCTTGCTTGAGTCCCAACGCATACATTGTATTGCGTAGGTTGGCTTCCGCTTCGTTTTGAACCGTCTCAACGCCGGGAGCACTGCCGGAGGCCAGCGCTAGAATAGCTTTGGTATCAATACCTGTGACGGCTTTTTGGACGCCGGAAATGCCCTGCATAGTCAGTTCGAGGCGAGAGGCCGAGACTGAGTTGATGCGCGTTTCCTGTTCGATATCGTTGAGCGCCTTTTGCATAAGATGTGCATTTCCGACGCGGCCGTTCGTTGCCTTTGTTAAATCGGCTTGTATTCCCGTCACGGCCTCCTGAGAGGTGACATTCATGCGTGCCTTAATGTCAGACGTGGTTCTGTTGCGCCGCGTGTAACCGAGTAGGTCTGGATATCCACCAACGATCATCTTGATACTCCTATATCTGCATCAATCTGTCGATCATATCGCTGATCGTTTGAATGACGCGAGCATTCGCGGCATAAGATTGTTCTATGAGCAAGAGAGATTGCATTTCCTTGTCTGTATCGACAGCCGACTTCTGAATTTCGGCGTCGAACAATAAATTGTTCCGAGTGGCGGCGCTTGCCGTCAATGCGTCGTGACGCACGCGGTTTTCGCCCACCAGCGACGAGAAACCAGCAATAAGTTCGATGGACGTAAAGCTTCCGGACAGGCCAGATTGCGATGGCGCCGTGTTTTGATTGTTGAGTGCGTCCACATAGGCATTGATCAGATCCGCATTTCCGGTTGGACCTTGGGACGTCGCGCCAATTCCGTCGCGAAGCCTTGTAATATCACCGCCCTGCGTCGGGTCGATGGCTGCGTTCAGCCGAATACGAGACGCGGCACCTGAAATGTTTAATGGATCGATGGCATTTCCGGCATCGGTGAAGATACCGGGCGCGCCGGGCGCTTTTGTTGTATCAAGGCCGTCATCCGAGAAGCGGCTAATAAGGTCTGCGGCCAAGCTGTCCAGTTGATCATTAAACTGTGTCGTCACGCTATCTCTCACGGCGAAATGGCCTGCTAAGGTACCGGCTCCCAGTGAGAAATTACCGCCTGTTCCTGGCGTAAGGTCTTGCCCATTGACTGCAAGGCCGGAGAGGGTGGAAGGCGGGACGCCATATCGCGCTGTATTGGGAACACCGCCCGAAGGCGTGAACTCAAGTTCATTCACATGACCCGACAAAAGAAAGACGCCATTTTCCGTTATGATGTCAATTTGGTTTCCATCTCGCGGAATGTCTCGGATCGGAATGATCTCGGCGATTGAATCAATGAGTCTTTGGCGTTCGTCTTCTAGCGCTGCGCCGTCGCCGGAACTGGCGCTCAAGCCTGCGAGGTCACTATTCAATTGGTCGATGCGGTGAAGGGCCTCGTTGACGGTTTCTACAGACCTTGAAATATTTGCATCGGCGGTCGTTCGCATCGAATTCGACATGTTCGCCAGAGCGTTAAAGTTTCGAACGAGCTCTTTACTGGACGCATAGACTGAGTTTTGCAACGCCGAAGACTCAGGTGTGTTGGCAAGTTCTCTAAGGTTTTTTTCAAGCGTTTCAAAAGACGAAAAGAGGCCATACCCCTCGCCGGGTGCGCCAAGTTCTCTATCGATTTGGGTGTAGGCACTGGAGAGTATGTTGGCTCGTCCATAGGATGCGTCAGACTCGCGGCGCAGGCGCGTTAATCCCATATCCTGGTGACGCTCAATGCCAGCAATGGTAACGCCGCTTCCCGTCGATCCCACACGGTTTTCAGTCGTAAGCACCTCCCGGCGGACATAGCCGGGAGTTGTGGCATTCGCGATATTTTCTGCAGCTACATCCGCACGAAAACTCGAGGTGCTTAACCCCGAGTAAGCGCTGGAAAGGGCTCGCGTGAGTGTCATTTAGTCAGCCTTTTCAGGTGCTATGGCCTATCGTTTAAGGTTCGTGGTTTCTTGGAGCATCTCGTCGACGGTTTGGATAATCTTTGCGTTGGATGAATAGGCGCGCTGCGTTTCAATAAGGCTCGTCAATTCGGACGCGATATCTGTATTGGACTGCATTAAAGCATATCCGGAATATCCACCGACGGAACCCGATCCAGCATCCCACAGATATATGTCTCCACTATTTTGCGACACCGCATAGGCTTGATTGTTTACAGCGGTTAATCCGTTGACGTTTGGAACATCAACGACAGGAATTTGATAAAGCGTACGGCGGGTGCCCGAGGTGAAGATAGCCTGGATATTGCCTTGCTCATCAATTTCAACGCTTTTTAATTGGCCTGTGGCTGAACCATCTTTGGTCACGTTTGTTGGCGAGAAGGGAGCGGAAAGTTGAGTCAGTCCGTTATTATCGCCTGGCTTGCCGATGAAAGCTGTCATAGGACCGCTGACAACCGAAAAACTCATTTCGCCGGTCGCCGGATCGTACGTGGTACCAGCACCGGGGGTGATGGATGCAATTGTACCGCCGTTAGCAGCGCCAGTATTAAAGGTTACATCGAAACTAGCAATTGCCGCGCCCGGTGTGCCTGCGGAGTCTGTCACTGTGACGGACCAACTATTACTTTCGCCCGTTGCAGGAACGTTTGGCGTGAACGTGTAGGTCATTGTTTGTGCGCGGCCCAGATTGTCAAAATACTCAATTGGTAGGTCGAAAGCCTCGCCAGTTGCGCCTGCGACTGTTGAACTGGCAGGCAGGTTCATGCCAAGGCTAAGGTTACGCGTTGGCGACGCTGACAATTGACTGACATTCACATTGACCGGGACGAGGCCAGACGCGCTGTCACGTGCTCCTGTTTGAATGGTACCGTCACTGTCAGCCGGCCAACCGAGAAGAAAAAGTCCGCTCTTTGTGCGAAGGTTGCCATTTTCATCGGCGGAGAAGCCGCCTGTTGGCACCATTTGGAAAGTCCGTTCATTGCTTGGTGTGGTGACGCCGAATTCGTCTGTCACCGGGATCATGCCATTGCCGTTAATGGCGATGTCAAGGGCGTTGCCTGTCGAGATGATGGGGCCGCGGCCCGAGACTTCCTTGAACGCTGTCGCACGAACGCCGCCAGCAGAATAGACACTTGATCGCTGATTGATCACCATACTTGAGAAGTCAACATCACTACGTCTGTAGCCATTGGTTGCGGAGTTAGCGATGTTGTCGGAGATGGTTGCGAGGCGAGTGGCGTTGGCGCTCAAGCCCATTACCCCTGCATTGAGGGAAGAAGATATTGTCATGATCAATCCTTGATGGTTAACAATTATGTCACCAAGGTAACCAGTTTGGGTTAATAAACAGTATAGTGCTTTTGCGGTCCTTTTAGCGGAGCAAAGTTATGGAAATCCTTCGGTTTTTTGCTGCGAGCGGGTCCAAAGCCAGCGGATCGGTGTAGGCCTTACCTGAGACTTCTGAGATTTTTTCAGACGGGAAGCCGTAATCCATTAATATGCGCCGAGCCGTATTGGCGCGATCGGACGAGAGTTCCCAGTTGGAGTAATTCGTGCCTGTCGCGAAGGCGCGGGCGTCGGTGTGGCCAACAATTTTAATGTTGTTTTGAATGGATCCAAATGAGTCCGTCACAATTCTCAATAGCTGGAGGAGCAGTGCGGAGGGGGTTGCTTCGCCGACGGAGAACAGGGGTTCCGACGTGCTGTCAATAAGCTCAATGATAAGGCCCTCGGGACTCATTTTCAGGCTGACGTGCTCAAGCAGGTCTGCGTTCTCTGAGAGGAGCGCGTTGTTGAGGGCTTCTATTTGAGCTTCTGTTAGCGCGGCGGCTTCAGCTTTCTTCGTCTCTTCTTGTTCGGCATTCCCCGTATCGTTTTTGACGCCCGTACCTGAACGGGAAAGAGTATCCTGTGTGAAGAGAGAGTCGCCGGACAGTGCATCAGAGCCGCCGCCCGAGACAGCTGCGATTGGAATGTTGGGGCTGAAATAGTCGGCAATGCCTTTGCGCTGTTCTTCGGTTGTGGCGTTCAAGAGCCACATTAACAAGAAGAAGGCCATCATCGCAGTCACAAAGTCGGCATAAGCAACTTTCCATGCACCGCCATGGTGTCCGCCGCCAGCGATGATTTTCTTGCGTTTAATAATGATGGGCCGCGCGGCGTCGCTCATCTTGGAATCCCCACTCCGGTTAAGTTATTTCGGATATGTAAGGGGCAGACCTGAATTTAGGGGTAATAGACGCGGTTAAATAGTGACTAAAATTTACGGTTAAGTTTTGGTGAACCGTTAAGAGTTTCGAAAGGTCAGGCGACAATAATGAGGGTTGGCTATAAGATTGGCCGAAGCAGGACCTTCATGAACGTTTTACGTAAAAAGCTAGATAGGGAACAAGGTTTACCCGACCACATTAAGAATAATGTGGGTGTTTGGCAGTCTTTGCACGTCGCTGCTTGCGATGCGCTGTCGTCGCTTACCAACCGTATTTGGGAACCCGCGGGTGTTCGGCTGGAGTACGGCGATTCAAAAATGCTTTTAACGCGCCAAGAAGATGTGAGTTTGAATTTCGGATTTAGTGACCATGGCGGCGAAACCAAGCTCCTCGTAAACTTTGATCCCGGATGCTCTGCGCTCGTTACATCACATTCTCTTTCGTCCCCGATGCCGGAGCCCGACAGTCTTTATAATCTCGGGATGTTGGATCTTCTCCTTTTCAAGCCCGTTATTGCGGCGGTCGAGGAGGAGTTAACAAAGCTTTTTGATCTCGTGCGGGTTAAAAACTCGCCATCCATAACTCAAGTGGGGCAGGGCATTACGCCTAACGGATTTGAGCTCTCTAAGGGAATGGGGGCCTGGAATGAGGTGACGTTCCGTTTGCGGGCCGTTCCCCAAATCGAGAAAAAAGCTAGAAATCTTGAAGATGAGCTAGACGGTGAGGTCACCGTTCCGGAGCCCGAAGATTTATCGCCCATTGATCTGTCGTTCCGGCTTCTTGCGCCGCAGAGTTTGCTGCAGCGCATTATCTCCAGATTAGCAAGCGACTCCGGTAGTAAGGTCGGCGCAGGCGATAATCCTTGGGCAAAGCAAATTTTCAGGTCTCTCGAGACGGCGACCGTCCCGATTAGGGTTGTGATCGAATCCTGCCAAATGACTGTTGCGGATTGCACACGGCTCGAAATTGGAGAGGTTATTGATTTGCCAGGTGTGTCATTGCAGGCCGTTGGCCTTGAAACCGAAATGACGGACGGGCCGGTAAATGTCGGTACGGCAGCCTTGGGCATATATAAGTCTTATCGGGCGGTAAAATTGAGCGGTGATCTCGATCAAAACTTCTTTCCGAATACGATCGAAATCGACGTGAAGGCATCCAAATCGAGTTAAAGTTAAAGAATAAGTAATAGTCCAATAATATGAGAGAGCCATGAGTTCTATATTTGGCATCGTATTTACACTGATTTGCGTTTTCGGCGGATATATTCTCGCGGGCGGTAAGCTCGGGATTATTATGCACTCCCTGCCGTATGAGATGATGATTATTGGCGGCTCGGCCATTGGTGCGTTTGCGGTTGGCAATGATATGCACACGATCAAGTCAACGTTGAAAGACTTTGGCGCCGTGTTCAAAGGCGCTCAGTGGAAGAAGTCTGATTACAATGATTTGCTTTGCCTGATGCATGAGCTGGTTCGCATTGCGCGCGAAAGCCCGGTTGAGATCGAGGCGCATATTGAAAACCCTCAAGAATCCGCACTCTTTCAGAAGTATCCGCGCATCTTAAAGTCCACGAGCTTTGTTGAGCTGATTTGCGATACCATCCGCTCCATGACCATGAATTTTGACGATGTTTACCAGGTCGAAGAACTTCTCGACAAGCAGTTAGACACAATGAAAGAGGATAGTCTTCACGGCTCTCATGCTCTGCAAAATATGGCGGATGCTCTTCCGGCTCTTGGGATTGTGGCGGCGGTTTTGGGCGTTATTAAAACCATGGGGTCTATTGATAAGCCGCCAGAGGTTCTGGGCGGTATGATCGGGGGCGCGCTTGTTGGGACGTTCCTTGGGGTTTTCCTCGCCTATTCTTTGGTGGGTCCATTTGCCAACAAAGTGAAAACGGTTCGCGAGCAAGAGCATTACTTCTACGCCCTTATCCGAGAGGTTTTGGTTTCCAGCCTTCATAAAAATCCAACCAATATCTGCGTCGAGGTCGCCCGCCGAAGCGCACCAAAGTCACAGAGGCCGAGCTTCACTGAAATAGAAGAATCGCTTCGAGCGTTAAAGCAGGCGGCTTGATGCGAAGGCGGCTCAAAAACACTCTGATTGGCGCAACCACTTCGGTGGTTTTTGCCGTTTTATCAAGTGGAGTCGCTTACTCTGCCGAGGGTACGGTTGCGAAGGAGCCAGCAGGCGACGCCGCGAAAACACTTCAGAGCATTTTGGAGAAAGCCGGCGAGCAAGGGTTCTTGCGCCTGGAAGGTCAAGAGTCGCCGCAAGAGACTGCGAGTGAGGCCCCACAAGCGGTCGACGTTTTTGACGCGTCCGACGCAAATTGTAGCCTTTCTTCGATCTTCAATTTAACAGCCTATCAAGAGGTCACGTCTTTTGACGACGTATTCCGCGCAAGAAAGCAGCTTGAGACGGCTGATAAGCTGGATGATGTTCTGTCCTTAGCGAAAACCTATATGGCTTTGGGACTGGGCGCAGAATTGACCGCTCTCGCCGAGCCCTTTGGTGATGATGCCCGCTCAAAGCTTTTGCAATCTGCGGGTCGTTTAGTGGAAGGTTATCCAACGGATACAGACCGCGAGAGGTTTCAGAAATATTCAGCGTGCAATATCAACATGTCGTTGTGGGGTTTGGTCTCCAAGGCCTCTGGCGCTGATTTGGTGGCGGAGTTGCCCGTATTTACAATGTCGCCGCCGCAGCGGCAACTGCTTGAAGACTTGCCGCCTGGCCTAGAGTCTGTGTTTACGGCCCGTTTGGGGATTTATGCCGCTGAGACAAAGGCGGTAAATATTGCCGAGCAGTTTCTTTCAAATATCGAACCTCGCGCTGTGCGGGGTCATCTTCCAAGCGTCCGCAGTGACGAGCGGCTCTATTTTTATGGTTTGGTCAGAAAGCTCAAGGGTGATCCTGCAGCCAATCAGGTCTTCAAATATCTTGGGCAATATGATGGTAATTTCCGCGCGCGTGCCATGCGTAAACTTGTTGAGGAAACTTCTGCCAACGGCACCGAAATCTATGGCGGCTTCCCGGAAGATCTCCTTGCTATTCGTCAGCAATATATGGGGAAAAAACAAGGCCGAGCCGCCACATTGGATATCGTTCGTCATTGGTTGAAGGATGATAAGTATATTTCAGCCATCAACATCACCAAGGAAGACTTAAACACTGAGCAGCCTGAACGTGCACACGCTGTAGCGGCGATCGCCGATCACATTCTGCAGCGCCTCGAATCCGATAGCGCGAAAGTCAAGGTTTTTGCCATTAACGGCTACCTTTATGACAGGGCCTTCTATTCAATATATAGCGGCGAAGACACTCTTAAAACGGCAGTTTTCGATAATGCTATTGAGTTGAATTTACCTGAACTTGCGCTGCTTGTTGTTTCGGATCCAAGCGGCGATAGCCTTCGGGCCTCTCAAGCAGACTTTGCGAAGGCTAAGTTGGCCTTAAAGCACGGCGAATATGACAAGGTGCTAAATGTTTCCAATAAGTTTGCGGGTGAAACCGCTTACAAACCTCTCCGGCTTGAAGCCGCGATGCAGACGGGAAATGATAAGGTTGCCTCTTCTATCCTGAGCGCTATGCCCGCGAGCGCGGAGAGATCTGCACGCTACGCGAACATCGCCATGCAAAAGGGTCAATGGCGCGAGGCTGGCGCGGCGTTGGAAACACTCGATGGGAAGAGTTCCAATGGCGATGTCGAGGCCAAAATTGCGATAACCAAATATGTGGGCCCGCAAAAGGGGGCTTACCTCAACCGCGCGGTTCCAACCACGGCCGAGGGTTTGGATGAATTTAAGGATCAAGTCAGCGGCGACATTGAAGTTGTAAAGGCGTATCTCAGCAATGGATAACGGAATCTATATCAACCTTTCTCGGCAATCTGGGCTTCTTAAGCAGCTCGATATTATCGCGAACAATATCGCTAACTCTGGAACGACAGGATATAAGAGTGAAGGGGCTGTGTTTACGGAATTCGTGAAGGCAGCTTCGGGCGGCGGCAATGTTAACTCTCCGCGAGAAAGCATGTCTATTGGCCGCCTTGGCGCGCACGTAAGTCACTTTGAAAGCGGTGAACTGCAAAAAACGGGTGGCCCGATGGATCTGGCGATTGACGGGGAAGGGTTCTTTCTTGTGGAAACGCCGGGCGGTCAACGCGTGACGCGCGCCGGGCACTTTATGACTGATCAGGATGGTATCTTGATAAACACAGATGGACACGCCGTATTGGATGATGCGGGCGGCCGGATTCAAATCCCCCTGAGTGTAAATATTCTAGCGATCGGCGGTGATGGAACGCTAAGCGCTGACGGCGTCGAACTTGGCCGATTGGGTATTGTGACGGCGTCGCCTCAAAGCCTTACCCGAGAAGGCAATAATTTGTGGGCCTCAGCGCAGGGTTATGTTCCGGTAGAAACACCGCGTATCGTTCAAGGTTTCCTTGAGGCCTCGAACGTTCAGCCGGTCGCAGAAATCGCAAAAATGATTGAAGTTCAGCGTCACTACGACGCCGGGCAGAAGCTTATGGAAATCGAAGATGACCGGATTAAATCCGTCATCACAACTTTGAGGCAGATGACTTAGCCTCAAAGTCAACCACGTCTCGGGCATGATGCCTGAGCATATAGAGAGGGAGGTTCAGGATGAACGCTCTACGAATAGCCGCTACAGGCATGGCTGCGCAGCAAACGCGCGTTGACGTGATTTCCAATAACATCGCCAACATGAGTACCACGGCTTATCGGCCGCGAGCCGCAGAATTTGCGGACCTCCTTTATCAACAACATCTTCCACCGGGCGCGATTTCTTCGCAAACGGGCAATATTGTGCCTGCTGGTATCCAAATGGGTATGGGGGTTCGCACAGCCACGGTATCTGTGGAGGTCGGTCAGGGGGGGCTTAGTCCCACAGGCGGCGATCTTGATATTGCCATCGAGGGACGCGGATATTTTGAAATCACGCTTCCCAGCGGAGATTCAGCTTATACACGTGATGGTAAGTTCATTCGCAGCGCCGAGGGACAAATCGTAAACTCAGATGGATATCCGCTTGCGGACAACATCACAATTCCGATTGAAACCCGGCGTTTGACGATTAGCGGTGACGGGAATGTGACGGCCTTTTTCGATAATGTGGCGGCAGGCCAGCAAATCGGTACAATTTCCATGACCGTTTTTGCAAACCCTAAAGGCCTAGAAGCTATGGGCGGAAACTTGTTCCGCGAGACGGCCGGTTCTGGCGCGCCAATCGTTGGTGAACCGGGAACCGAGGGCATTGGCACGATGCGTCAAGGTTACCTCGAAGACTCTGGGGTCGATGTTGTGCAGGAAATTTCGGAACTCATCGAAGCGCAGCGCGGATATGAATTAAACTCTAAAGTCATTAGTGCCGCTGATGAGATGTACTCGGCAACGACACGGATTAGATAATGAAGTTTTTTATTCTTAGCCTCTTTGTTAGCCTATTTGCGGTCACGGCGCAGGCTGGTTCTGTGACGGCAAATGCAAATTTGCAACGGGGTTCGATCTTGCAATCAGATGATATCTCGATTGAAGCCTCTTCGCACGAGAATAGAGAAGCGCTGATAAATACCTATGTGGGCATGGAGCTTAAACGCTCGGTCCCAGAGGGATACCGCATGAATCCCGCCTATGTCGGCAAGCCTATTCTTGTGCACCGCAACGAGCGGGTCAATATGATGTACCGCGTTGGCCGGATGGAAATTAGTGCGTGGGGACGCGCGCTCGATGAGGGCGCTGCCGGCGACGTTATTAGTATTATGAATTTGGAATCAAAGAAAAGAATTCAGGGTAGAATTCTTGAATCAGGAATGATTGAGGTAGGGCAATGAAAGTTTACGCATTTGTGGGTTTAGTTTCCGCATTGGTTCTCAGTGCATGTGCGTCCAGCGACGCTTATACAGAGCCAAAGTCCCTTCCGGATAATTGGAAAGTCGCCGATATCGATAATAATTATACGCCTGAACTTCGCGGGACCGTTGGACATAACGGCGCTGAGAATGCCACGGCAACGTCGCTATGGAGCAGTAGTCCGAAATCTCTCTTTGGGGATCGCAGGGCTAGTCAATATGGCGATATCCTCACCGTCGTCATTGAAATTGATGATGAGGCGGAGATTAAAAACTCGGTTGATCAAACCCGGTCAACGAAGCAAGATTTTTCATTGGGCGCATTTTTCGGTTTACCTGAACTCGTCAACCAAAACCTTCCCGCAGGTTCAAGCATGTCTCCCGCCGTGGATCTTGCCCGAGGTAGCTCGGTGAGCGGGAACGGTAATATTAAACGCGGAGAGAAGATCACACTTCGTTTGGCCGCGCGCGTTACGGATGTGATGCCAAATGGATATTTGAGTCTCTCCGGCCGTCAAGAGATCATGGTGAATAATGAAGCGCGTTTTTTACAAGTCACGGGTTTGGTGCGGACGCAAGATATTTCGCGTTTAAACACAATAACTTATGACAAAATTGCAGAAGCTCGGATTTTTTATGGTGGCAAGGGACAAATTACAGAGACGGTTCGTCCACGTTTCGGTAACAAAACTCTGTCAAAGATACTCCCGTTTTAACCCGCTTCTGAGGCCGATATGAAAAAAATACTGTTTCCATTGCTGATGATCTTGTTTGTCGTAGGCGGCGCTGTGGCGGCAGACTTTTTCCGTGGTAGCGATAAACCCGCTGACGCAGCCGAGCATAGCTCCGGCAAAGCTGATCCTTCTAAAAAGTCTTCCGACAAAAAAGATAAAGGGCATGACAGCGCGAAAGAAAATGTCTCAACGGATGTGAGCTATCTTAAATTTAAACGGCAGTTTGTCGTGCCAGTGATGGACCACGGCAAAATTACCGCACTTGTCATCATGAACCTAAATCTTGAGCTAAACTCCGATGCGCCTGAAAATGTTTACAGTCAGGAACCCAAGTTAAGAGATGCGATAACGCGCGAACTTCTCGCGCTTTCAAATGATGATGTTTTCGGTGAAAATCTGACCAGCGCCGAAAGTTACGAGACGCTCCGCAGCACTTTGTTGAGAGCTGCGAAGGGTGTGTTGCCGGAAGGCATACAAGATGTCCTTATTCTGGACATCGCGCGCCAGGAACAATAATTTTAAAACCTAAGTGTCGTTGTTCGTCTCAACGTCTTGTGCCTGCGTCGCATAGAGGTTTTGCGCGAGCATATTTGCAATATTTTCTAAGATCGCGTTTCCGCTGGCTTGCAATTCAAGTCCTGAGAAAGTTGCGAGCTGTTCCACAAATTGCGTGGAATCCAGCGGGGCGAGGGGGTCTTGGTTTCGAATTTGCGCCGTCAAAAGCGTCAGGAATGTATCAAATTCTTCCCCCGCTGTAGTTGCATTCGCAGTGGTCTCGTTGGCGGCCTCGCCGTCTTCCGTTTTTAAAGCAATCGAGGGTTTGTTATCCGAGAGCGCGACTCGCGGTTTCTCTTGGCCCGTTGTCAGGCCGATAAGGCTTTGTACATTCATGACTGTCTCCTACAGTTATAAGTGAATTACAATTTTATGTCGATTTGACGTCCAGCCGAAATCTGCTTTTGCAAACTGGGTTGGGCGGCGGGTTGTTCCTCTAAAAAATCTCCTGCATTAAAGAGCGCCGTGCGCCCTTCTTCGGCAAGAGGTTGGTAGTGGCGCTGTGCGCTATTGGAATTGTTGTTTTGCTCGAAACTTAAGTTCACGGAGCTAAACCCGCTATCTTTCAAAGATTGCTGCAAAATGTCAGCGCGCTCTCTTAAAATCGAGGAGGTTTCAGGGACATCAGATTTAATGATCGCGGTCACATCGCCATCGGAGCCGAATTGGAACTGTATCGTTACATTGCCCATTTCTGGCGGGTCAAGGCGGATGGAGAGCCCGGATTGCGTGAACTGCGCTTGCAGTATATTTTGCGTAACCGATTGTAAAACATGGGCAGACGTCGAGGTCTGCGGAAGTGCGGCAATCATCTGCGATGTTTTTAGCGATGCCTCGCCAGAGTGAACTGACGTTTGAGCGGTTGAGGCGGGCATATCAAATATTTGCGGGGCAGAGGTGTTTGGCAAAGGCGTCTTTGCCGCATCGATAGCTGGACCTTTCGGTGCATTGTCATTTTTCAAGATGTCTGTGTCGACATTGTCATTTGCCTGCTTGGGGGCGGCGTGGTCCGGCAAGTCAGTGGGGTCTATTGTCTCTGTTTGTGACGCCGTGAGGACGGTCGCGGCTGCAAGTTTATCATCGGCAAGGGCTTGAGAGCCGGAGGCCGCAGGTTTGCCTTCAGCAGTTACCGCGGTCCCAACGGCAGTCACAAGCGGCGCGGATGCGTCTTCAATGCCTGAATCTGGATGAGGATCCGGAGCTACTGTCGAAAGCTTTGCCTCCGAAACGGATAGATCCGAATTGTCCGCATTTACATTGATGTGAGTATCCGTCGTTTTTGCACTCATACCGCCATCTGATTGCGAAATTTGGGCTTCTGGCTCTGCCTTCTCGGCATACGCTTGCAGGTCCTCGGTCTTCGCACCTGAAATGCCCGCGGGTTCGTTTATCGCGGGGGCGGTATCGTTGTCAGCTTTCTGTTCCTGCACAAATGCGGGGTCATTGCCCTCGGGTGTCTGGACGAAAGTTTTTTCCGGGGTTTCGCTTTTTGTTGTCTCGGCGGCAACCGGCTCTTGTTGTCCCTCAAGTGGGACTATCACTGCGTCATCATCTTTGCTTGATGGTTTGGCGGCGGAGGTTTGAGTGCTCGCGGTGACATCGGGTATTGACGCGTCCTCTTGTGGACTCTTTTCAGATAAAGCTTGCTGCGAGGTTTGTTGCATCTCGTTTGTTTCAGCTTGTGCATCCGGCTGAGATTGAGAGCCCGCAAATGTTTGTGCAAAACCTTGATCTTTATCGATGTTTTGACGCAGTCGTCCGCTGACCGCAGACGTCGGCTGCGGCGCGGTTTCTACCGGGGTTTGCGAGATGCTATTCATTATTAAGTATATAGCTGGCATTAATATACCAATCCTTAACAGGTTAAAAAATATAGTGAACAAAAGGTAGGAACCTCATGCTCACACAACTTGATTTAGTTGGCCTCACGGGGCCGTCATCGAAATCATCGGCCGCCGCCCCGCCTATAGATAAGGAAGCGGTCAAGAAAGCTGCGCAAGAGTTTGAGACTGCCTATATCGCCCAAATGCTGACCTTTAGTGGTCTTGACGATGCCTTGATGGCAGGCGGCGGCGAAGATGTTTCTGCTTTCACAAGTTTCTATATTCAGAACTTCGCTGAAAAAATTTCAGAAAATGGCGGCTTTGGGCTCGCTGAAAAATTTTATGATCACATGATAAAAATAAGTGGCGCGTCTGGAGATGCCCCGCAGGAGGACGTGAATGTCGACTTTGGCAAATTGTAACGCAAAAATTTTAGAGCTTATTGATGTCCTAAAACAGGAGTCAAAATTGCTGAGCCAGGGCCGCGTGGACGGTTTGGAAGATCTTTATAAGGCGAAAGCCGCAGGCATGGCGTCGCTAGAGACTTATATGGCGGCACTTCAGGATCATCAAAGCGTTATGCAAATTGCGCCGCAAATCCAAACGCTTAAAAAATTGGCCAATGAAAATGGCGTTATTCTTAAAAGTGTGATGAACGGACTGAGGTCTGCTCAGGAACGCCTGAAGGTCCTACAGTATAAAGAAGCCAAGGTTGGCGCCTATAACCGCGCGGGCGGGGGGCTGTTTTTATCAGAGAACCAACACCTTTCAGAAAAGCGTGTTTAGTTAATAAATGTTTTCGGTGCGTTTAACTTCATATTATTAAATTACCCCTAGAAGGGTGAAGATAACTCAGGAGAGTTTTCATTGCTTGGCAGGCGCGATAAGCGTCACCGGCAGGAAAAGGTCAGGATGACTTAGGTGATTGCGTGAGGCCGTGGCGGCTTCATGAATTGTAAAACAGTGCAGAAGCACACAAAAGGAAAAGACCTATGTCCAGTATTCTTACTAACAACAGCGCCATGGTAGCCCTCGATACGCTCCGCGGCATCAACAAAAATCTTAACGACGTTCAAAGCCAGATTTCAACTGGTAAGAAAATTTCGTCTGCCACTGACAATGCGGCCATTTGGTCCATCTCAACAGTGATGCAAGCCGACGTTAACAGCTTCAGCCAGGTTTCAGACAGCTTGAACCTTGGTTCTGCGACTCTCGGTGTGGCTCGCGCCGGTGCCGAAAAAGTTACCGAACTTCTACAGGACGCTAAAGCTCTGATCGTCGCTGCAAACGATCCGTCTGCTTCTGAATCAGACCGCGCAAAATATCAAACAGACATCTCAGAATTGACAGGCACAATCGGCTCAATCGTTGATGCCGCGTCATTCAACGGTACTAACCTTTTGTCAGGTAGCGCAGATATTGAAGTTCTGTCTTCTCTTAACCGCGGTGCTGACGGCACAGTGACAGCAGGTAAAGTGACTGTTGAGCGTCAAGACCTTTCAACAGCTGCTGCCGTAACGGCGTCTGATGCAATTGAAGCGGCAACTGTCACAGATGGCTCTGCTGGCGGCGTCACTTTCGCTGATGGCTCTGTTGCTGCTGGCGTTGAAGCCGCAACAGTGACCGACGGTTCAACAGGTGGTCTAACTTTCGCTGACGGTACAGTTTCAGACTCGGGAACAGAACTCGTGACTCTAAATGGTGGTGCAGGCGTTGTAACCGAGGGCTCAGTTTATACATTTGATATTGGTGGGCAACAGGTTACTTACACAGCACTTGCAGGCGATGATATCAACGATGTTACGGCCGGTTTGGTTGCTTATATCAATGACGATCTTGGCATTGCAGGCATTACAGCAGCGACAACTACAGATGCCGTTGATCCGGATGCAGATGATGCAACGTTTACGATTTCTAACGCATCAGGTGGTGATGTGACGGCTGACAATGCGTCAACAAGCATTGCCGCGGCTTCAGGAACCGAGCTGGTTACAATCAATGGCGGCGCTGGCGCGGTCACCGAAGGTTCGACATATGCGTTCGATATCGACGGAACAACGGTTACATATACAGCTCTCGCAGGTGACGACATTAACGCGGTTAATGCCGGTATCGTAGCCGCTATCAACGCTGAAGGTATCACAGGTGTTACGGCTGAGGTTACGACGCCAGCGGCCGATGCAGCAGCTGACGATGCAACCTTTACGGTCTCAAACGCAACAACAACTGCTGTTACGGTTGATGGTGCGACGACAAGCATCGCGGCTCAAGACGCTGTTGAGGCTTCTGACGCCGGTGGCTTGGCTGCATTGCTTGACATTGATGTATCAACAACAGCGGGTGCATCTTCTGCGCTGACAGCGATTGATGCTCTATTGCAGACAGCGATTGACGCAACGGCTCAGTTTGGTTCGAAGCAAACACGTATCGACAACCAGAACGAGTTCATCACGACTCTTTCTGACGCCTTGAAAACAGGTATTGGCGCGATGACAGATGCGAACCTCGAAGAAGCGTCTGCACGTTTGCAGTCTCTCCAAGTTCAGCAGCAGCTCGGCGTACAAGCGCTGTCAATCGCGAACCAAGGTCCGCAACAGCTCTTGGCTCTCTTCCGATAGGACGCGAACCTGATGAAATTCTCCGAAGCGGCACTGCCGCTTCGGATCCTTTAAATTAAACAGTTAAATGTGAGTTCCCGGATGACAAACAGTTTTCATGCACAACAAGGCTACAAAACGGCCCAGCGCGAATTCTCTTCTACAAAAGGTATTGAGCTCAAAGTTTTTGCTGCTGTAACATCCGCCTTGAAGGGCGTTGATATGACGGCAGTGGACGCCATGCCAAAATTGGCAACAGCCCTTCTTGATAACGCAAAACTCTGGAAAATATTGTTGATCGATCTCGTCAATCCAGAGAACACACTTCCTCTTTCTTTAAAAGAATCTCTTATTTCCCTCGCTGAATTTACCCAGAAGCACACGCTTGTGGTGTTAAGCGGGCAAGCGGATCATCAAATTCTCATCGATATAAACCAATCGATTATCACAGGCCTAAGAGATAGTCTTAAGGTCGCAAATTCTCAGCCGCAAATACAAACAGAGGCAGCGTAATTATGGCAGGTCTTGTAATAAGTTTGAAGCCAAACGAAAAATTTCTTGTAAACGGAGCGCTGCTCTCCAATGGCCCCAAGCGGGGCCAACTGTGTATTGACAATGACGACGTCCATGTCCTTAGAATGAGCGACGTTCTCCATCCATCCGAGATTGATACGCCGGTTAAACGCGTTTATTATTCAACGCAGCTCATACTCTCCGGTGACGTCAAGGCATCCGACAATCATCAGGAAGTTTGCGAAGGGCTAAGCGCTCTTATAGACGTGTTCCGCGATACCCCTCTGTCCGTTTTACTCACCAAAGCCAAGAATTCTGCTATGGCCGGACGCTATTATTCCGTTCTTTGTTCTCTCAAGAACCTATTGCCCATTGAAGATGAGTTGCTCAGTCGGCCTGTCCCGACCTACCGTGAAGACGCTGTTCTAATGGCGTTGAGCGCCTAAGCCGAGCGATGGCTTACACACCTATCATACCAGGCACCGGCCTCGCCGGTTGGACCTTGTTGAAGGCAACGCAAGACCGTCAGGTCGAGGTATTCAATAAATCGCCTGATATCGCGCGGGACGTGGAGTATTTTCGCGAGAATATCGGCAATGTCGAAACCCTTGATGATTTCATGTCAGACCGCAAGTTACTCAAAGTCGCTTTGGGTGCGTTCGGGCTCGGAGAAGAAATAAATAAAGGCGCATTTGTTCGCAAAGTCCTCGAAGGCGGGACGACAGATGAACGCGCCTATGCGGTTCGGCTAAATAACCCCGACTATCTAAAGCTAGCGGGGACGTTTGCGGTTGAAGATGGTAATTTGTCGATCGACTTGGATACGGTGGAAAAAATTATTGCTCAATACCAAACCGAAACCTTTGAAGAACAAGTCGGCACTGTTGATGAAACGATGCGCCTTGCCCTGAATTTCGAACGCGAAATCGCGGATTTGGCGGGGCAGGGTCTCAGCGAAAATAGCGGCTGGTTCAAAGTGATGGGATCACTTCCTTTGCGCGCCGTTTTTGAAAGCGCCTTCAATCTTCCAGACGGATTTTCACAGCTCGACATCGACCGTCAAAAAGATATCCTTTCTGACCGGGCAAATCAGTACCTCGGCGAGAAATCCATCGACGTGTTTAAAGACCCTGAGGCCATCGAAAAAACCATTCGGCGTTTTTTGATGAACGAACAAATCAATGCAGGCCCGTCTGCTTCAACACCCGGATACGCAGCTTTGACCATTTTAGGCGGGGGACTCGGCAGCGCCGGTATTGCCAACCTACTGCTTTCCAACGTTTACTAGGCGGCATCTCCGGTGTCTGGCGGATTGGCTTTCGCCAATATTGCGCCCAATTCTTCGAAAGTTTTGGATATATTGGCCGGACCGATTGTGCCTATAAACGCGTCAAGAGCTTCATAAACCATGATCGCTTTGTCGAGTTCGGGATCTGTGCCCTTGGCGTAAAGTCCCGCCTGTATAAGGGTGCGCGAGTCTTCATATTGACGAATATACCGCCTTGCGATTGCGAGGAGGGCGTTTTCGTCTTTGCTTGCCGCCTCTGGGAGAGCGCGAGACACACTTCGTGAAAGATTGATCGCGGGGTAGCGGCCACGTTCAGCAATGTCTCTATCTAGAATGATGTGTCCATCAAGAATGCCGCGCACCATGTCCGCGATGGGTTCCTCCATGTTGGAACCTGCGACGAGTACGCTAAACACCCCCGTAATATCCCCTTTGCCGTCGATGCCTGGGCCTGCGCGTTCGCAGAAGCCAGAGAGCGCGCTAAATGTCGAAGGCGGGTAGGCGCGCAATGAGGGCACTTCTCCTGCCGTCAGCGCCACATCGCGGTGCGCGTCAGCGTAGCGCGTGAGGGAGTCGCAAATAAATAGAACCTGCCGCCCGTCATCGCGAAAATATTCTGCCGTCGCGATCGCCAGTTGCGCCGTGCGCAGCCGAAGCGCTGAAGGTTCATCCGATGTGGCGACGAATACGATGGATTTGGCCATGCCTTTGGGCCCGAGCGTCTGTTCGACGAAACTTCGTACCTCTCGTCCCCTTTCGCCAATCAAAGCAATGATGTTGATGTCCGCGTTGCTGCCTTTCGCCAGAGCCGCGAGAAGCGTCGACTTGCCGACACCTGAGCCCGCAAAGAGCCCGACACGTTGTCCCTGACAGAGCGGTAAGAAGGTATCAATCGCGGCCACGCCGGTTTGCAGCCGCGGCCCAAGAGCTTTTCGCAAAATGGCTTGCGGCGGGCTCGCATGAAGGGCCACAGGTGTATCTCCGGAAAGCGGTGTTTCGCCCGTGACCATGCTTCCAGCGTAGTTTAACACCTTACCGATCCAATCGCTTGACGGAGCCGGCGCTTGTTCTTGCACGAGGAAGGCTCTTTGCCCGACCTTCAAACCCAGCGTATTCCCGTGCATCATGGCGATACTCATATCGTCCTGTAGCGAAATGATCTCCCCGGTGAGCGATGTATGGGATGTGAGTCGTATCGATATAATATCCCCGAGGCCGGCGATTCCCCCCAATCCATTAACATGTACGGACTGCGCGCCAATATTTGTTATCGTCCCCCAAATGCTTGAGGCCGAGGGCAAATTGGCTGCTAAGAGACTGTTTTCTAAAGCTGTTTTTGGCGCGTCGCCGGATGCCATCATGGAAGTTGAACCTGTTGCGTAGGGGCGTGTGTTAATGATTTGTTTAGCTATCGCGGCTATTCGTTAGATATTCGTTAACTATGATGACAAGGATTGTTTCATCATGCTGAATAATGTCAAATTGCTTGATACAATGTCGGCTATGGCGCGCCATGCCGCGCAGCGTCACGCGGTGATCGCAGAGAATATCGCGAACGCCGACACGCCGGGTTATAAGGCCAAAGATCTTCAACCATTTTCAGAAGTGTTTAAGTCTTCCGTTCGCGAAGGCGGGAATGTCAAAAATATGAATGCATCTGTTGTAGAGATGGATGCGGGGGATATCGCGTCGCCTAACGGCAATACGGTGTCTTTAGAGCAGCAGATGATGCTGTCTGCTCAAAATAAGGGTGATCATGAAATGGCTCTGGCTGTTTACCGCAAATCACTTGATATGTTCAAAATGGCGATTGGGAAGAACCTATAACGTCATGGGGTATTAAGCCGCGCTGCCTCATCGGGAGCGGGCAAGACAGTTCAAAACGCAGGAGGCGTGAATGGGACCGAATTCAATTTCTAAAGCGATGACCGCATCAAGCAGTGGTATGACAGCGCAGGCGTTTCGTTTGCGCGTGGTCAGCGAAAACTTGTCCAACGCCGATACACATGGCTACCAGCGCAAATTAGTGTCGTTCAAAAACGAATATAACAGTATTTCTCAGGATGTTGGTGTTAAAGTCAATGACGTCACTCTGGACCGAAGTCCTGGCGAGATTTTATTTGATCCGAGCAATCCTCTGGCCAATGCCGAAGGTTATGTGACGATGTCAAATGTTGACATGATGATCGAACTTGCGGATGCGCGCGAAGCAGGCCGTACCTACGAAGCTAACCTTTCTACCTTCAAACAAGCGACGCAAATGTACAGCAGCTTGATTGACCTTCTGCGCCGATAGGAGACTGATATGGAGCCCGCATCTCTCGGCGCCATGCGCCAATACCAAATTGCCAAACAGGCCTTATCTCCGGATACAACGAAGGCTGCACAACTGCCAAAGCCTGAAGGCTCGACCTCATCGCCGCTCGCTCAGGGCATTCAGGAATTCTCTCAGGTTTTTGAAAATGTCGAGACCGCAACCCAAGCGATGACAATGGGGCAGGGCGATGCCCACTCCGTTGTTGAGGCGCTTGCAACCGCTGAGGTAGCTCTTGAAACGGCCGTGACCATTCGGAACCGCGTTGTTGAAGCTTATCAGGAACTCTTACGAATGCCGGTCTAATGTCCGAAGCTGAAATTCTATCGGTTTTACGGGAGTTTCTTTGGGGGGCAGCCTTGATGGCGCTTCCTTTGCTTGCGGCTGCGCTTTTGGTGGGCTTGGTTGTCGGTTTGCTGCAAGCTTTGACCGCTATTCAGGAAATGACATTGACCTTCGTGCCAAAGCTCGCGGTCATGCTCATCGTGTTTTTTCTTTCTGCCAGTTATATGGCGCGCATCTGTGTGAGCTTGTTTGATAATCAAGTTATACCGGTGATTTCCGGACAAGCGTGATGCCAAAGTTAACGCTGTCATCGTTTAATAATCCGACGGTTTTCCTCTCTATTGGTTTGATGATGATTATCATCATGATGGTGTTGCCGGTTCCCTCTTGGGTTTTGGATGCAGGCCTGACAGCGTCTTTCGCTTTTGCGATCTTAATTTTCACAATTGTCTTGTTTATTGAGCGCCCGCTCGATTTCTCGTCATTTCCCGCGGTCTTGCTGGCGTCGCTTTTGCTGCGATTATCACTCAATATTTCATCGACTAAACTTATTATCGGCTACGGGCATACCGGCGCAGATGCGGCAGGCGGCGTTATTGAAGGCTTCGCTATGTTTATCATGGGCGGCAACATCTTCATCGGGTTGATTGTGTTCTCTGTGCTCGTAATTGTGAACTTTATGGTCATTACCAAAGGTGCGGGCCGGATGGCCGAGGTTGGCGCCCGTTTCGCCCTTGATGCGATGCCCGGTAAGCAAATGGCGATTGATGCCGACCTCGCAGCGGGCGCCATCAGTCACGAAGAAGCACGGATCCGCCGAACGCGCGAGCAGGAAGAGACATCCTTTTTGGGGTCTTTAGACGGCGTGTCGAAGTTCATGAAGGGCGATGCGATTGCAGGTATCCTCATCACGCTCTTGAATTTGATCGCCGGTATCGCAATTGGCGTAGGCGTTCACAAAATTGGGTTTGGCGAAGCGATTAAAAATTACTCGGTCCTGACGGTTGGTGACGGTTTGGTTTCTCAGATTCCGGCGGTCATCATCTCTATCGCCGCCGGTCTTTTGTTGGCCAAAGGCAAAGGCGAGGGGACGGTTGATCTCGCCTTATTCAAACAATTTGCCCAATACCCTGCCGCGCTGATGGCGGTGTCCGGCATCATGCTTGTCTTTGCGTTTTTCCCGGGTCTGCCATTTTTCCCGTTTCTGATCGGCGCGGGCATTCTCAGCTATTTTGCCTATCGATCCCACCGCGCGCAAAATGCAGAAATTGATGAACAGGCGGAGGCCGCGAAGATCGAGGAAGATAAGCCAAAAGTGCCGCTTCTGGGCGACGTTCTGGACATTGATGAAATCCATGTTGAGCTCTCTAAAGAGCTTGTTCCTGTCGCGATGAGCGAGGATTTCGGTTTCGACCAACGGGTCGAGAAAATCCGCAAATATATAGCGACGGAATTTGGGTTTATTTTGCCGTCCATTCGTTTGACGGACAATGGGCAGCTTGAAGCCAATAGCTACCGTATTAAGGTTCAGGGCTCCGAAGTCGCGACAAATATGCTGCGCCCCGGGCATGTTCTGGCGTTAATGGAAGCGGCTGACCATCCTGAGATCAAAGGCGTCAACACCCGCGAGCCGGTTTACAATGCGTCTGCGCGCTGGGTCGCAAAAGAGCATCAAGACGAGTTGATGATGTATGGCATTCCCACCGTGGAAGTCACAGAAGTGCTGGCCACTCATTTGCTTGAGGTCGTGCAGGCGAACTTCACAAAGCTCCTGACACGCCGCTCCTTGCGTGAGACGCTAGATACCTTCAAAGAGGTTACAGATCCCGCTCGCGCGGCGTCCAACAAGAAAATACTCGAAGAGTTTCTACCCGACAAAGTTCCGATGGAGACGCTTCAGGCTGTCTTGCGTTTGCTCCTTGAGGAGCGGATTTCAATCCGGAATATTCCCGTCATTTTGGAAACGATCGCAGAAGCGCGTACCTCTTTGACCGCCGCAGATCAGATCGCGGATTTTGTGCGTCAGCGCCTGAGCTATCAATTTGTGTCTAAGCTACGCGACCCGTCAGGGCGGCTTCCATTGGTGCAAATTGGCCCCGACTGGGAAAACCAATTTACCGCTCACGAAATTGCGGACCCTTCTGGACGCCGAGATGTGGCCCTGCCGCCTGACGAGTTCAACCGACTCGCCAATTCAGTAAAACAGCAGCTCGATAATTCTGCCACGCAGGGCCATTTTGCGGCGGTCGCGACGAGCGCCAATCGCCGCCGTTTTCTCAAAACCGTCCTGTCGGCCAAAGGTATTCGAAATCCTGTCATTTCGTATGAGGAGATCATGGCGAATGAACGTCCGGCTATTGTCGGCGTCGCCTAATGGATTTCCTGACTCCATATACGGATGTCATCCTGAGTAACTTTGCCTTGGTTGTGCCGTTCATGGCGGTCTTCGCAAGGTTATCTATTTTTGTTTATTTGCTGCCAGGGGTTGGCGAGACGGTTATTCCCCAGCGCGTTCGGTTATCTGTAGCGTTAATGCTCACATTGCTTCTGGCGCCGCTTCTTTCGCCCATGATGAATTTTCCAAACATGACCGTAACGGGCGGGGCCTTGCTGATTGCCAAGGAGGCTTTTTGCGGGTTTGTCTTGGGGTTTGCGGTGCGCATGCTTGTTTTTGGATTGCAAATTTTAGGGAATATTGTGTCGCAAGCACTCTCGATTTCGCAGGTGCTGGGTGAAGGCATCGCAACCGAACCAAATACGACCATAAGTACGCTTTTAATGATGGCAGGGGTGACCTTACTGGTGACGCTCAATCTACATGTAGAGGCTGTTGGGGTGTTTTATAAGAGCTATGAGACGTTTCCCCTTGGGACAATGCCCAACATTGATAATACGGCCTACTGGATGGTTCAAAAGGCCATGGAGGTCTTTGCTTTTGGCGTGACGCTTGCCTTGCCATTCATCATTCTCAATTTCGTTTACAATCTCATGATCGGGTTTTTAAACCGCGCGATGCCGCAGCTTATGGTCTCATTTGTGGGGATGCCCGCCATCACGGGGGCTGGTCTCTTTCTCTTGGTGATTTCAACCGGGAGTATTCTTACATTCTGGGTACGGAGTTATTACGGCAGTTTCGACGGCCTTGACGTTGTGGCTGCTGCGGGAGTGCGTCCGTGAGCGAGGGTGGTGACAATGACGGTCAGGAAAAGTCATTTGACGCCTCCGAGAGTAAGATCCGCAAGTCCCGGGAGAAGGGCGATACCCCTCAATCCACCGAAGCAAATACCTTCATGCTTTATGTGTCACTGGTGGTCGTCATTCTCATGTTTGGCGGCAGCGTCACGAAGGGCTTGTTTTCTTATTTATCCATGATGCTCGCGCGTCCTGCGGCGTTTGGTCAAATGGCGCTCCAAGATCACGACGCAGAGCCGTTTAAGGATGTTCTCGCGGGTATTGTCTTCACAATCGCCCCGCTGTTTCTTATTCCCATTCTCTTCATTCTGGCGTCTCTTATTGTGCAGCAAGCTGTTGTCGTTGCGCCCGAAAAAATCAAACCCAAGCTGTCCCGAATTTCCCCGATTTCGAATGCCAAACAGAAATACGGCATGACGGGGATGGTCGAGTTTCTCAAACGCTTCGCAAAAATGTCCATCATCGCAATCATTGCCGGCGTTTTCTTTTATCAAGCCTTCTTTTCGCTGTCGGGTCTCAGCTCCATGCCGCGCGCCTTTCTTCTTATTGAGATGAAAAACGAGGCCATAAAGCTCACCCTCTATATGATTGTCGCGACGGCGCTCATCACCATGATTGACTTGCCCTATGCACGGTTTGCCCATTTGAAAAAGCTTCGCATGACATTTCAGGAAATTCGAGATGAGTCGAAGGAAAACGAGGGTGATCCGCACATGAAAAGCGCGCGCCGGGCTCGCGCGCAGGCGATCTCTCAGTCGGGTATGCTTCGCGACGTGGCGACCGCCGACGTGATTATCGTCAACCCAACGCACTACGCTGTCGCGCTGAAATGGGACAGGAATTCGGGCGAGGTTCCGGTTTGTGTTGCGAAAGGTGTCGATCAAATGGCGATGCGTATTCGTGAACGCGCCGATATGCACAATGTGCCGATTCACTCTGATCCGCCGTGCGCGCGGTCCCTTTATGCCATGGTCGAAATCGGCGATGGCATTAAGTATGAACATTACGCTGCCGTGGCCGCCGCTATACATTTTGCCGATAAACACCGTCCGAAAGATTATTGATCATGGCCTCTGGCGATCTTGAGAAAATACACCGGGTGATGGAACTCAAGCGCGCACGCGCGGAACGCATCATCGCCGAGCTTAAGGGCAAAGTGCAATCTATCGAGAACGCGATTGCCGCAGAGAAGACGAGGAACGCGAACCTGTCCCGAAATGCGTTCGCAGGGAAGCTCTCCGATAATGTCCCAGCGGACCTTGTGCACCTCGCAAAGTGGCAGGAAAAAGTGCGCCAGGATATGGCCGAGCTTGAAGCTCAAAAAGACCAGCTGACGCAGGCGCTCACCCATGTTCAAGGCGAGCTAAAAGCCATCTTGGTCCAAGGCGATATTGTTCAAAAACAAATGTTAACTGCTGACCGCCTCGCGCAAGAAGAATACCAAGACACCCAATCTTCCACCCGCCTCGAAAACTGGGTCACAGCGAACAGGATGTAAGGTGGATGACCGGCTTTTACCCAAGTAGCGGTTTTCCTAAACTCGGCTTCGGCATTTAAGCGACTTGGCAAACAAGGTGTCTACAAAACTAGGGGCGTATCAAGGATTGTTTTGCCACTTCAACCTATCTCATTGGACTACGGCTCTACCGCCAACCTAAGTGGAAGCGGAAGTGGAAGGCTGGACCCATCAAAGCCTTTGGAGGTGCGTAATGAGAAACTCTTCCAAAACCTACATTGGCTTTCGGGAATATGTCCAAGGGCGTCGAATTACTGACACAAGGCAAGGTGACTTCGTAGCTAGTGCTAAAATTGACCCGAATCTTCCCGATGCTAGAAACTGGGAAGAATTGGAGCACTACCTTTACACAGACCACATCTTGAGTCCGGAGGGCATGTTTTCTGCGGCGAAACTCGTGTGGCAGCAGTATCGTAGTCGTTATCCCGCTTATCTATATGGAAAACAAAACGTGTAACTGAGAGCATTATTAAAATTTGGAGCCGCACTTGTTGCGGCTCTTTTTTTATTCAGCTCAGGGGTCTTAGCGGACATTAGCGAGCGCAAAGTCTCAAACATTACCAGCGGCCGTTGTGGAGCGATTTTAGGACGCTCGCGAAACACTCTGAGGGTACAACAAGTTGCGAACAGTCAATAAAAAATTCTTGCGCGTCTTCTGAAAGTCTAGCTAAGTTTACCTTTCTGAATATGCTGGAGAATCAACTTGTCTGAGGAAGTGCGAAGGTTTAGATATTTCGGTCCTGATACAGAACTCACATTAGTTGCGCGCGCAATAATGGATGAAGATATTTCCTATTTGCAGAGCACTCTTGATACAGAATGGTTTCTCAACGAACCCTTGCAATATTGCCAATACGGCACTGGGTTAGCCATTCAATTGGCCTTGGTGGAAAGCAAGCATCTTGTTATCGATTACTTGTTGTCAAAAAACGTAGACCTTAATGTGCCACGTGCACCGGCCATTGTGTCGGCTGTTTCCAGCTTAGACACAGCGTTAATAGACAAGATTATAGCGTCTGGCGCGGATATTCGAGCACGCAACAATGTTGGGTATGATGCACTAGATCAAGCCGTCGCTTGGGAACATTTCCAGTTGATCCCATATCTGGAAAGTAAGGGATTAGGTTTTCAAGGTCACAAAGGTGCGGCATTTGATACGGCTGTTCTATCAGGAAATCTTCTATTTGTAGAACGCGCTCTGAGGAAAGGCGCTAACCCCAATCGTAATTTATCCCGTAATCAAGGAGGCTCCGGAGAAACACCTCTACATACAGCCGTATTGCAGGCTGATCTAAACATGGTGAAGTTACTAATTCAGTTCGGGGCTAACCCAACTCGTACTAACGTTCACGGACAGCGTCCTTATCACTGGGCAATTAGCAACGAAAAATCTGAAATCTCGGAATACTTACGCACTTTAGAGCCAGCAGCCTATCATGATCCAAAGAAAAAGCGAAAACTGGCCAAAAAGTATCACGTTCCGTCTGAATTACTTGCTTACCTTGAGCGCGATGATCGACGCCTGCGTACAAGTGACGGTCAAGTCATGGCGGATCTATTACCACTCGCAGATCTATACGAATTTCGTTGGATGCGGGGGAAATATATTATGGTTTCTCGCATCGTCGAAGATAATTATGCATGTGGTGAAATTGTTTGGTGCAAAAAAAGGCGTTCGATTTGTATTATCGATATAGAGCATGATGAACTGTTTGATATGGGCTCATGGGATAAATTCGCATCAGCACCTGCCACCGCTATCGAGCGCATCTGGTCCGGGGAATTAGACACAGAATAAGATATGCAATGCTGCTATACAGAGTCCGTTTTTGGGCGTTTTAAGCCTCTTGCGTTTCGTCTGCTTTGAGGATTTAAGCGACATTCGGAAATCTTGAAGGTGGAAGGTCGTAGAAAAAGGCCAAGAAACTGTGACTGCCAAATGAAATAGTACTTTTTTCTGAAACTGGCTCAGAACCTGTTTCAGACAGTTCAGCGCATTTACAGTCCCAGTCACAGAAAAAGTGTGGTACCCTTTTTTGGTGGCAGGAGCTTTTAAGGGGTAAGATGGGTAAGTATCTAGATGAAGCATTTGATAGGTTGAAGGGAGCGATTAGTAGTCCTTCTTCTGAGAAAGAAATCAATGCACGTTTCGCTTTGGCAGCAATAACACTAAACACTTTCAGAGAAGAATGCGGTATTGATCTATCAGGCCCCGTTGAGTCCGAGAATGAAATGTGCGTAGCGCTGATATATCAAATCAGAAACGCCTTTGCTCATGATCCATCTGAACCTGCTTGGCACATAACAAGGCAGAGATTTAGAAAGGTGTATAATGTTGGAGATATTAGCGTTAATCTAAAGGATAAACACGGTGTCCCATTCAGTTTCGAGCATATTGGTGGAATATCAACGCTATCTGTTCTGAGAGAGCATCTGTCAGAGAGTCTCTAGCGGCGTGTTTTACACTTAATCCGCACTTATCTTCCCACTCATTCTTCAGCAGTTTCCTTGCAAGAAAATGAGTTTTAAGCTAAGGTTTTGATATCACTAACTAATGTAAGTGAGTTAGTGGCGCACCTTGACGAAGAAACGTCAAACGCCCTTTTCGCCACTCTTGAAGAGTGGAATCAAGTGCTTAAAGCCGAAGCTTTGAAAGGAGATTATGAGCCGCGACCATGAGCGGCGATATAATCGATCAGGCTCAATCTGCCTTTAACGGCAAGCCAAAATCCAAAAATGATAAAGCTAAAAAGCGTTATCCAACGCCTGTTTGTGTGCGTTTTACCGAGGAAGAAAAAGCGCTGCTCGAAGCAAAAGCGGGCGACCTCACCACAAGCGCCTATGTGCGCCTCTGCGTTCTTGGCGCGGACGCGCCTAAGCACCGCACACGCAGTAAAAAAGCCGTCGAAGACCATCAAGCGCTCGGACAGCTTATTGGCGCTCTCGGGCGCTCCAACGTCCCAAATAACCTTAATCAGCTTACGAAGGCGGTAAACAAAGGCGAGCTGCCGCTGCCTGCCGATATAGCGCAAGACCTCAAGCGAGCCGCCTTTGAGATCGCATACATGCGCCACATGCTTATGACTGCCCTTGGCCTCAAGGATGGCGGCTCATGATTATGGTGGGCAATAGTCGCGGTAATGGTCAGAACTTGGCGAGACACCTTCTCAGCCCTGATAACGAACGTGTCAGCGTTCACGCTGTCGATAGCTTTATGTCGGATGATCTGCACGGCGCATTTAAAGAAGCGGAAGCGGTCAGCAAAGGCACGCGCTGCAAGAAATATCTGTTTTCTCTCAGCCTGAACCCGCCCAAAGATGCGGAGGTCAGCACAGACATATTCGATGACACGATTGGACGTGTCGAGAAGCAACTCAATCTCAGCGGCCAGCCAAAGGCCGTTGTCTTTCACGAGAAGTTTGGCGCAGACGGCACAACCCGTCGTCACTGTCATGTGGTTTGGAGCCGTATCGACTCCGAAAACATGAAGGCCATTCCAATGGATTATTCCAAGCGCCGGCTCAACGAACTCGCCAAAGAACTCTATCTCGAACATGGATGGGATTTGCCAAAGGGCTTTATCAGCCCGCGCTTCCGTGACCCTAAAAACTTCACGTTAGACCAATGGCAACAAGCCAAACGCCAAGGGCAAGACCCTCGCGAAATTAAGGCAATATTTCAAGACTGCTGGAAACGCTCGGATAGCAAAAAGGCGTTTGAAGCCTCTCTCAAGCTGCACGGCTATTATATCGCTCGTGGTGATCGGCGCGGATATGTTGCAACGGACATGAAGGGCGAAGTCTACTCTATTCCCAAATGGGCAAGCGTAAAAACCAAAGAGGTCAAAGCCAAGCTCGGTGATAGAGAGAACCTGCCTTCGCTCGAAGAGGCAAAGCAGAACATCGCCAATACGCTTTCGCAAACAGTTGAACGCCTCGCGCAAGAGCAGAAGGCCAAATTGGACGCTCTTGAAAGAGAGAAAGAAGCGAAGGCCAAAGCCTTAGCAGAAAAACATGCGGCGCAACGCGCCTTGCAAAAGCAGCTCCAAGAGCAACGCGCCGCCAAAGAAGAGCAAGCCCGCCAAGAGCGTTTCAACAAAGGTCTGCACGGCTTGATTGACCGTGTGACGGGCGAGCATGGCCGCACCAAAAAGCAAAACCAAGTTGAAGCCTTCCAAGCCTCCAAACGAGACGAAGCGCAACGTGATGAACTCATCATGCGCCGCCTCCAAAAACAGCGCGACCTCGCCAAGCGACATGAGGAAGCCAAGGCCAAGCCGCAAGCTATTCACTCCGAACTTAAAACAGATTTTGAGCGCTTGGAATCCCTGCGCAACCGCAGCCCAACGCCAAAACCAAATGGCCATGAACGCGAACCGTAAAGGCGAGTGCTGCAAGATATGAGAAATTACTTGAGAACTATAGTTCAAACATGATATGATGAAAGAAGGTAAACATGGCTGATACAGCCAGAAAACGAGAGGTCTTATTTTACCAAGACGCAAACGGCAAAGAGCCGTTCATCGATTGGTTAGAGAATTTGAGAGACACAAAAGCGCGGCGGCGCATTCTGAAAAGGTTACGCCTTGTCGAGCAAGGTCACTTTGGTGACTGCAAAGCAGTCGGCGGCGGTGTGACCGAACTCCGCTTCTTTTTTGGCTCTGGCTACCGCGTCTATTTAGGCGAAGCATCAGGTAATATCGTTCTGCTTCTAACGGGCGGCGATAAAGCCTCTCAAGCCAAAGACATTAAAAAGGCAAAAGCCTATTGGAAAGAGTACAAAGACAATGAGTAAGCAAAATTTACGAAACTTGGACGCGGTGGAAGAAGATTACTTTCGCAAGCATCCCAAAGAAATGGACGACTATATCCAAGAGATATTTGCGGACTATGCTCAAGATCGCAATGCCCCTGCATTGCTTGCGTCTCTGCGCGTTATCGCCAAGGTCAAAGGCATTGGTGACATTGCCAAAGAAATAGGTCTGACGCAGCGCGGCCTATATAAAGCCCTGTCCGAGCAGGGCAATCCGCGCTTTGACAATATGAACGCGCTGATGCGCTCCTTTGGGTATCAACTCATGCCACAAAAAATTGACGGCCCCGCGTAAGCGATTAGCCGTCAATTTTCAAATTCAGAACAAGGCAAGTTGTTTTGAATTTTCGATATATTGCCGCCACTTTTTTGACTTAGCTTCCTCATTGAGCCAATCCGTAACTGCGGCCACGACATCACCGCCGAAATCTCTTTCAATTGTGCCTATCGGGTGAAAGTGTGAGCGATAGCCCGTTTCCGTCATAGGAAGCCGCGCTTTCGGCGGGTTGATTGATTTAAGTTCAAGGTGAGCAATAGAGCCGTGAAAGTCGCGCGGTTTATACCGCGCTTCTATTTCGATGTTCTTCCATCTTATTTTATATGTTTGAGAGGTCATTCTAAGCCCTCCAAAATACATGGACGCTGTGACCATCTTCGATAGTTAGAACGTCATTAATTTCTAGGTCTCGCGCCATCGCCTCATAATCAATGTAATAGCGCAGAGCTTCGGGGATTCGCGTTGTCTCTTCGGTCAACTGCTCGGCGTAATCGCTCAAGCTGTCAAACTCTCCTGCATAGTGGTCTGAAATTGCGTTTCGTGCATCGTCAAGGTCGCCATAATAAGCGATTAGCTTGCCGCCTAGTTTACCATGCTCTTCGATAAAGTCCGCGTATTCTGCCACAGTATCAAAACTGGCGTACTCACTTAAATGAATACCTTCAAAGCCTTCATAGTCGTGAATTGCCCATTCTTCCGCATATTCTGCGGGTGACTTTAAGAGCATCTGGCTTACGTCTCTCCAAATGCCGTCAACGCCTTGGCTGGCATCTATCCAGACGCCGTGAAGCGTTCCGTTGTTGTAACTGGCGAGACACGCCACATAGATTCTGATTGGGTCTTTCTTTTCCATTTTGTTTCCCTCTTTCGTAGGTTTTGGGTTCGACATGAACCCTTGGCCTTTGCCGAAAACGGGGGTGTGCAAATGGAGGGTAAAA